>NZ_JAOYOD010000001.1:0-1200000 GCF_025833875.1 Reichenbachiella ulvae
TCATCGGTCACTTCCAAAGAAATGACATACTCACCTGGTTCATTGATAGTAACAGTAGCCGAAGCTTGATCAGCATTTTGTATGGTAGGGCTAGAGGGGCCAGATTTAACTGTCCATGCATATTTTATAATACTTCCATCCGGGTCAGAAGAAGCAGTTCCGTTTAAGCTAACAGTTTCACCTGAGTTGATTGTTTCTTTGTCTACGCTGATACTGGCTATGGGGGCTTGATTAGTGGCACCAAACTCGAATGCACCGATATCGAACCCAGACCCGAAAGGACGTGCACCATTGTTGAAATCGAATGAAACTCCATAACTACTCACATCCGTACCTGCATCTATAGCAGTTGATCCTTCTAAAATGCTGTAATTGTCATTGCTAGGGTCTGCGAACTTGATGTCAGCAGTAAGGTTGTTGACTCCAGATGCAGTAGTTCTAGCAAAGAGGTTAGTTACTTTGACCGCTGTTTCTCTCAGTGCTTTTGCATTGTAATCGATAAAAGCCTCTTCTGCACTTTTCCAAAAACCACTATTGTCCAGATTGATTCCGGGATCTACGATGATATTGTTAGCAAAATAATTTTTGATATAGTCTCTGCAATCTCCACCATTTGGAATACAAGTGTTCCAAAAAATGCCCGTACCGTAATTTCCTCCTGAGTTTCCTCCTGGTTCAATAATGGTATTGTTGATGAAGTTGTAGGACTTGTCCAGATCAATGGAAGCATCACTGAATCTAAGGTGGATCCAGATACCGAACTCACCAGAGTAGGCTACTACGTTGTTGAAAAAAGTTAGTCCTGAAAGCGCATTGATGATTTGAATACCTGTTTGATCTTCCAATGCATAATCTGGTTTTTGAATGACTTTGTTGTTGTAGAATTTCCCAGTACATCCAGAACCTAATTGTATACCCGCATTGTGGTTGTTTTCCTTACTGGTACCATAACCATAGATAGTGTTATTGTAGACTTCTGTTGTTTCATCTCCCAATGACACCTGAAGACCATCCCATCCGGTATCCTCAATGTAGTTGTTATAGACTTTGGTACCTACCATAAAATGAGCGAAAGGATCATCTATTCCATCACAACTTTTACTAGTTGTTTCATAACCAAAAGATCCGCCCAAATACATACCTTCTCCACCAGTATCATGAATATAATTATCACGAACAATAATATTGTACATGGTGAAATTTTCTCTCCATGTTCTATCATCATTACATTCTGGATCTGTTTTGGCCATGATGCCGGCAAATCCAGTTCCTGAAATTTCAGTGTGATCAATTTCGAAATCTGTACTTAGGAAAGTAACTGAAATACCTACCCGACCAGTTGGTGTTTCGCTTACTTTAATACCGTATTCTTCGTTTTCGTCTCCTGTACCAGTCACTCTTACATAGGCGGACTCTCTCCATTGCATTCCGGTATATTGGTCAGATACAATGTTGACAGCACCATCACAATTGATGAAAGTTAACGGAGCTTCGGCAGTCCCTTTAAAATTTATCAATCTAAGGGCATTGTACTGACCACCCATCAAACAGAAGGTGTCACCGGGTTGGTAGTTAAAATCATCTCCATTTAGGACTTGAAGATTGGAGCTAGGGTTGATTGTGTGGTCACAATCGCATTGCGCTTTACTATGAAATGAGGTAAATAGAAAAAAGGCAAGAAGGATGCAGTTTAAGATTAAGGTAGATTTCATGGTTTAGATAGGTTGTTTTTAAAGAATTCTTTTTCTTGATGAACTTTGAATTAAAAAAAGGAACCCAATGAGCTCCTTTTTTAATTCAAAGATTAACCTTCGTTTGTGTTGTGGTTGTATTATTTTAAAATAATTCTTTCTACAGCATAGTCATTGTCACCTTTAATCATGATCATGACCATATTGCTGCCTTCACCTTGTATAAGGTGAGAAAGGTTTACTTGAGTATTATTTTCAATGTATGTTATTCTATTTCTAAAAAGGCTAGCGCCCGTTATAGAGAATACTTCAATATCAATTAGGCTACCTGATTCTTTATTCAATTCGAGATTAACTATACCGAAATTCGTTGGGTTAGGGTAGATGGATGTGATCAATGATGGGTTATTCAATGCATCACCGACAGATAAAGGAGCTGATTCCACTGTTATAGTGATCTCATCACTAGCAGAGGCATCTAAATCATCGGTCACTTCCAAAGAAATGACATACTCACCTGGTTCATTGATAGTAACAGTAGCCGAAGCTTGATCAGCATTTTGTATGGTAGGGCTAGAGGGGCCAGATTTAACTGTCCATGCATATTTTATAATACTTCCATCCGGGTCAGAAGAAGCAGTTCCGTTTAAGCTAACAGTTTCACCTGAGTTGATTGTTTCTTTGTCTACGCTGATACTGGCTATGGGGGCTTGATTAGTGGCACCAAACTCGAATGCACCGATATCGAACCCAGACCCGAAAGGACGTGCACCATTGTTGAAATCGAATGAAACTCCATAACTACTCACATCCGTACCTGCATCTATAGCAGTTGATCCTTCTAAAATGCTGTAATTGTCATTGCTAGGGTCTGCGAACTTGATGTCAGCAGTAAGGTTGTTGACTCCAGATGCAGTAGTTCTAGCAAAGAGGTTAGTTACTTTGACCGCTGTTTCTCTCAGTGCTTTTGCATTGTAATCGATAAAAGCCTCTTCTGCACTTTTCCAAAAACCACTATTGTCCAGATTGATTCCGGGATCTACGATGATATTGTTAGCAAAATAATTTTTGATATAGTCTCTGCAATCTCCACCATTTGGAATACAAGTGTTCCAAAAAATGCCCGTACCGTAATTTCCTCCTGAGTTTCCTCCTGGTTCAATAATGGTATTGTTGATGAAGTTGTAGGACTTGTCCAGATCAATGGAAGCATCACTGAATCTAAGGTGGATCCAGATACCGAACTCACCAGAGTAGGCTACTACGTTGTTGAAAAAAGTTAGTCCTGAAAGCGCATTGATGATTTGAATACCTGTTTGATCTTCCAATGCATAATCTGGTTTTTGAATGACTTTGTTGTTGTAGAATTTCCCAGTACATCCAGAACCTAATTGTATACCCGCATTGTGGTTGTTTTCCTTACTGGTACCATAACCATAGATAGTGTTATTGTAGACTTCTGTTGTTTCATCTCCCAATGACACCTGAAGACCATCCCATCCGGTATCCTCAATGTAGTTGTTATAGACTTTGGTACCTACCATAAAATGAGCGAAAGGATCATCTATTCCATCACAACTTTTACTAGTTGTTTCATAACCAAAAGATCCGCCCAAATACATACCTTCTCCACCAGTATCATGAATATAATTATCACGAACAATAATATTGTACATGGTGAAATTTTCTCTCCATGTTCTATCATCATTACATTCTGGATCTGTTTTGGCCATGATGCCGGCAAATCCAGTTCCTGAAATTTCAGTGTGATCAATTTCGAAATCTGTACTTAGGAAAGTAACTGAAATACCTACCCGACCAGTTGGTGTTTCGCTTACTTTAATACCGTATTCTTCGTTTTCGTCTCCTGTACCAGTCACTCTTACATAGGCGGACTCTCTCCATTGCATTCCGGTATATTGGTCAGAGACAATGTTGACAGCACCATCACAATTGATGAAAGTTAACGGAGCTTCGGCAGTCCCTTTAAAATTTATCAATCTAAGAGCATTGTACTGACCACCCATCAAACAGAAGGTGTCACCGGGTTGGTAGTTAAAATCATCTCCATTTAGGACTTGAAGATTGGAGCTAGGGTTGATTGTGTGGTCACAATCGCATTGCGCTTTACTATGAAATGAGGTAAATAGAAAAAAGGCAAGAAGGATGCAGTTTAAGATTAAGGTAGATTTCATTATTTTAGATTTTTATTGGATTGGTAAAATTGTTTATTCTACAGTACAATTGAAAGCTAAGGTTTCTTAATTTTCATTTCTTTTTGTCTGAGCGATCTTAATGTTGCTATAATACATGTATTGACCTGTTTTTTGTCAAAGTCATATTTTCTACCCGTAATTGTTTAATTGTGTGTTTCAAGAATTTTTATGCTGTAGGGGCTGTTTCTCTTCTAACTGTTTTTGTTTTAACATTTATTGATCCGTCCTATTTTCCATTAACCAACTTGTCCTCAGTTATTTTGCCCATACTGGCTTTGTTGATGTTGGTTTTCACCTTGTTGATGTTCTACAAGCAAAGAAGTTGGTACCTTCTTTATATGGCTGTAATGATTATATCTGTTTGGGTTTTTTCCGGGTTTTATTCCATAAGTGGTAAAGCTGTGGATGATTCTTCTTCGATGAACCTTGCAGTTTTAGACTATAATGTAAGTTTTTTTCGGGTTAGAAATGTTTTTCAGGAAGGCTATAATGATCCCTATTTAAACTCAGATGTGTTGGGAGTACAAAATTTATGCAAGGATTTAAATCCGGATGTTATTTGCTTTCAAGAGTTTTTTAATGATCAGAACTCTCAAATTTACAATTCAATAACCCGATTTGGAGAGCTTGGTTATCAGTATTATTTAATGTCTAGTCCAAGACACGACAATGGTTTAAATAGAGGGTTGATCACCTTTTCGAGGTTTCCAATTGTAAAAGCAGGAATTATTGTTCAATCCGAAAATAGATATAATGGAGCCATTTATACAGATCTGAAAATCAAAGAGGACACCATAAGATTGATAAATGTGCATTTGAATTCAATGGAATTACACTTGAGTAGGAGAGGAAATCGAAATATTCTGAGCTACTTTTATGATACTTACACCAATACCAATAGAATCAAACAGAATCAGTTGAACACAATTTCGGCTTTTATTGATAATTCTGATATCCCAATTATAGTTGTAGGGGACTTTAATGACAATCAGTACAGCTACACTTATAAACAATTAGCCTCTCGGTTCGCAAATGGACAAAAAGAATCTGGAAATGGCTTGGGACTTACTTACTACAGTAAAATTCCTTTATTGGCATTTAGAATTGACCATTTGTTTTATTCCCACTCCATCCGATCTATGGAGTTCAAAACATTAAGCAATTTCGATTATTCAGAACACAAACCCATTTGGGCCAAATTAAGTGTTAATTGAGCCAACTGCTTAGATCACGTTCAATAAGACCCTCAAGATTTTTGATGTCTTCTTTGTAAATGTTTGTGATTTGCTTTTTGACCTCTCCTGACATTTTCTTTTTTTTAATGTTCTTATTTCGAAGACGTTCAATAGTGTCCTTTAAAACTCTATTCCCTTTGATTTTGGAATAAACGGCTGGTGATATTCCTTTAAGGCCTTTGATTAAGACACTCTTATTTCCGACTAATTTGTTGAAAAATTGATTCTTGACCACACCTGACTTGTTATAGGCCGTTGTAGAGTTAAAAGTGAATGATGGATCTACATCTAGAAATGTACAAATATCAGCCAACGTCTTGTCTCTATTGAATAGCAGATCTTCATGTAAGAATACTTTGATTTGTTTTGAGTCAAAGGCCTCATAAAACCGTTTGAGGTGTTGATAATAAAAACCTTCGTTGATTAAATCTGCTCTTTGCCACCAAATTGATGATTTGTCCAACACATCTTCATCAAAATTTCCTTCTGGCGCTTTATCAACTCTAAGGAGATGCATATACCTTGAATATATTCTTTCTGCGGGTTGTCGGATTACAGCAATCAATTTGGTGTCAGGAAGATGATTTTTAATGTTTGCAAGTGATTCAGACATACAAAGATAAGTGTTGGAAATCTCACCTATCACCTGATCATTTGCTGCATCTTTGAATAATTGAAGGTAAGAATCCCAATCAGTAATTGAGTTGTTAAAGTGATCTATGGTTTCTTGGTCGTTAAAATCCTCAGCATGGTGCTTTTCATATGCAAAAAAGTTCGGTTCTTTTATTGCAGGTAGATAAATATCAGGGTGTTGATTAAGATAAGCTTCTAATGCAGTAGTTCCAGATTTCCCTGCTCCAATGATAAGAAAATGAGGTAGTTTAGAAGATTGATTATTTAATGTCATAACTATAGGATTTTTGATACCGCTAATTTGATATTTTGTTTACTTTGCCGAAAGAAATAAACCAAATACTAACCATTGAAAGTATTAAAATTAATTCGTATCAAGCATTGGGTGAAGAATTCTTTTCTTTTCATCCCACTATTTTTCTCAGGTCAACTTACAGACTACAACCTTTATCCCAATCTATTACTGGGCTTTTTGGCTTTTAGCCTGATCGCTAGTGCAATTTATGTAATCAATGATTTGAAGGATGTAGAGGCGGATAGATTACATCCAAAGAAGAAGGAACGACCAATTGCTTCAGGGGATATTTCTATCTCTGCAGCGATAATGATTTTTGGGCTACTAGTACTGAGTGGAGGCACAATAGCCTATTTAGTAGAGTTGAAATTTGCCTTTGTCTTGTTGATATATTTTTTAATGAACTTGGCTTATACCCTAAAATTGAAAGAGATATCGATCATTGATATTGTTATAGTAGCAATTGGGTTTGTGCTCAGAATTAAGGCTGGTGGGATTATCTCAGATGTACCACTTTCTCAATGGATCATCGTCATGGTGTTTTTATTGGCGGTATTGATGGCTGTAGCTAAAAGAAGGGACGATCTCATCATCAAACAAGAGTCTGGGCAAGATATGAGAAAAGTAGCCAAAACCTATTCTCTAGAATTTCTTAATGTTGCGTTATCTCTGGTAGCTGGAGTTATTTTTGTCAGCTATCTTATGTACTGCATGTCTCCAGAAGTGATCGAGAGAATGGGGACCTATCGTTTATTCTATACAGCACTTTTTGTATTAGTAGGGATCCTGCGCTATTTGCAACTGGGATTAGTAGAGAATGACACTGGATCACCTACTCAAGTACTCTATAAAGACCGCTTTATTCAGATGGCCATATTGGGTTGGGTTGTTAGTTTTTACCTTTTGATCTACTTTAAGGATTTAACTATTTTTTCCTGACGTAAACCTCAATATCTGCATTGGTAGGAGTCCTTGGAGCAAGGAAACTATCCTTCAATTGGTAGTACTCCTTCAATGCTTCTCTTACTTCATCTGGATAGAAATTGTTTAGTGTAGGTATGTATTCGAAAAGTACCATTTCATATTTCCCGTCTTTTATTTCCTGAACATATTCATCTACTTGGGGTTGGAATATTCCTACCCCTTTGTGGTACCAGAGAGGTTTCCCTTTTTCTAATTCAAAGCCTATCTCATATGCAAGAGGAGTTAGCTCGGTCATGTTAAGTACGGATGGAGAATTCTTTTTAATTTCTGACATCTGCATCACACGTTCTATTCCCTTAACAGTGGATTCTGGCATGTAAATTCCGCGGAAAGCTCGAAGGTCTGAGAAAATCCACTCTGAGCGCTTTACAGTATTGCTTTCCTCTTTGATCATGAAGCTGTTTCGCGAAATCTCTTCGTAATCTACAGAACTAGATTCAGGCAAGGCTCTTTTTGCGATTCTGATGATATATTTTGAATACGTGCCAGACCACCAAATCATGACCAAGACTAAGATTGGAGCTAAGTTCTTGATTTGACTAAAGTTAAACTTGTTTTGCAATTGACTTAATAAGAAGGCAAAAGCAAAGCTGTGAAAGAAAATATTGTTGTTTGGCGGGGTATAACTCGTCACCTGAAATAATAGTGCTTCCACCAAAATACCCAATGCGAATAAGAAAAAAGTGAAGTCTGGCTTATTGTTTAAATAGGCCCTCAGATGTTGAGCCTTTACCATGAAAACTGCCAGAATAGCAGCCAGATAAAACTTTTCCCACATTGACTCAGTTAAAATGACTTCAATAAAATCTATGAGTCGAATTCTTGAGTTATGAGGCTCCTGTCCCAGATTAAACCAATATCCAATACCGTGTGCTACAAATGGTAAAAAGAATACAGCTATCCAAAGGCCATATAGCCCTAGGAACAAGGCTATATCCTTCCAGTTTTTGTCCAGAATGGCGTGGTAGGAGAAAAGAAAAAACGCTATTAAAAAGGCTAAGGCACCACCATCCTGCTTAGTAAAGAATGACAAAAACAAGAAAAGCGAACCTAAAATGATATTCATTAGGTTGTTCTTCAAGTTTTTCTTTCTCAGTAAAAATTTGAGAAGGAAAGAAAACCCCAATACTTCATAAACAATAACAGAGTGGTTATACCAAGGCCAAAAGTTGAAGAATGAATAAGAAAGGCAATAGACAAAAACAGATAGCACTCTAATGCCTGGATTGACTTTAAAACTTTTTAGAATAGAGTAAAATGCGAGTCCAGAAACTATATTAATGAATGCTTGAGCTTTGACTAGACTTAGAAAATAAGGTCCGAATATTTTAAAGAAAAGGGCGGGAATTATCCAATATCCGAACCCCATGGGGAGTCCAAAATCTTTGTAGGGAATATGACCCTCTGATAATCTATAAGCTCCTTCCCATGAAAGGAAAATATTGACCCTATAAGGAAAGGTGGTAAACAAGGGTACAATTGCGAAAATAATTATCATAGAAAGCGAAAGAATTCTAACCTGTTTTTCGCTAAGTTCTATTGTGGCCAATTCTTTTAATCGGCTCATCCAAGAAGTAGTATTAGTCATTAGAAGAAGGTTGTTTTGAATTGCATAGTTAAGAAAATATATTCTTTGCTAAATATCATTTCGATAAAAATTGATAAGTGTTAATAAAACTTATTATTTAGAGGTTGGATTGGAGCATGTTCTGATTGAGCAGATCAGATGCCTTAAACCTAGTTTTCAATCAGCATAAAATATTAGAACTAAAACAAATGATGAATACTGTATTGTTAATTGGAGCCACTAGTGATGTGGCTAAGGCAGCAGCTCGTAGATATGCCAAAGTTGGAACTAATCTGATTCTTACCTCCAGGCGAATTGTAGAGCTAGAGAATTTTGCTGCAGATTTACAAATTCGATATGATGTAAAGGTTAAGTTACTTTCATTGGATTTGAGTGAGTTTGATTCTCATGAACAATTCATGAAGGACCTTGGCTCAGTACCGGCTACATCTGTGGTATTCGCTGGATATCTGGGAGATCAAATAGAGGCTCAAAATCATTGGGGGGAATGTCAAAATATTATTAACAGCAATTACACTGGGGTTATTTCAATTTGTAACCAATTGGCTAATCAGTTGGAAGAAAAGGGGAGTGGTGTGTTGGCTGTATTTAGCTCGGTGGCAGGAGATAGAGGCAGAAAGAGCAATTATTTATATGGAAGCGCTAAAGCTGGTTTAACTGCCTATTTATCTGGATTAAGAAATCGTTTTGGAAAAACAGGAATTCATGTTATGACGGTAAAGCCGGGTTTTATGGATACTAAAATGACGGCTGATCTTGATTTGCCAGCTTTATTGACTGCCTCTCCAGATTACGTTGCTGAAACTATCATTAAGGCCATTAAAAAGAAAAAAAATACAGTCTATGTCAAATGGGTTTGGAGATACGTCATGTTGATCATACGAAATATCCCCGAACCCATTTTTAAAAAACTAAACCTTTAATCATCGTTTGATGATTTGTCTGACATAAACTTCAGAAATAGAGTTGATATGTAGGATGTAGGTTCCAGAACCGACATCTGACATATCCAAATCTATATCCTTGCCACTTTTTATAGCTTCATAAATCGTTTTACCAGCTAGATCATATAATTTGATCTTAGCCCAATCTACATTTTGCTTCATGTCTATTTTTAGATATTCTGCAAAAGGTACAGGATATATCTGGATATCAGACTCATCAATTAGATTGGTTATTTGGCTTTGGTTTGTTCTTGCTCCATTATCTGATGGGGCATATTCTATTACTACCAAAGCATTCAAATAGGCCCATTGAGGAAGCTCTTGAAACTGTATTTCTATGGATCCATTGATAGGAGTAACCTTTTCGAAAATAACAATTTCCGAATTGTTATTTACACTTTCTACATCCTGTGTTTCATTGTTGTTGATAGTAAATCTAGTGATTCTGCTACCAGTACCAGATCTCCCAGCCAACAAATGGATCGTATACTCATGATCATTATCTAAATTAGATAATTCAACAATTCCAGTTCCACTTGAATAGGCAGCGTATTGTATTACTTGATTTGGATAAATACCTCCATTGAGACTTGAACCATTGCTAGCCACGTTGTTAATGATAGAGCCATTCCCATTATAGGCTATGAAAGTCATACTTGTAGTATTACCGGCCGTGTCTAATAAGTTATTGAAAGCCCTTGATCCGCTGATGCCTGAAAGGTTTGCGTTATTCCAATTAGGCACACTCAAACTGTTCGAATTACTCATGTTAATCTGAACTTTCGATAATACGATTGGTCCAGATGTAGAGGTGTTTGTGTAGCTTATTACTTCAGAAGGATTAGATTTATTAGATGCCGAATCAACAGCAATAACATAAAAGTAACTGGTGTCAAATGGAATGTTGTTAATTGAATAATTAGTTTCATAAAGTGTATGTATCAAAGAATAATCTAAATTATTTGTGCTTTGATAAATCCAATATTCATAAACGTCATCGCTAATTGAGTTATTCCATGATAAATCGATATTACCTTGACCTGATTCTGTGAGACTAAAGTTAGTAATCGCTTCAGGAGCCGTAATGTCAGGAATTTGAATAATTATTTCTTCTGAAAGATCAGATTCAATCCCAATCTCATTGATGCTGGATACCCTATATTGATATGTGTTTTTTTCAAATAGTCCAATGTCGGTAAAGCTAGGTGTGTCAACTGTAGTGTAGGGTGTTGAATAATCGGGGAACTTGTACACATTAAAAGAGCTAGCCTCAGAAGTCCATTCGAAACTTAATGTAGACCCAGTGATTTCGGTAACAATCAGATTAGTAACAGAATCAACTGGTATTATGAATTCTTCAGATGGTTTTCTTTCAATAATGATACCATTGATAAACCCTGCCCCATACCAGGGGGCTTTGAACTCAATTTCAATTATATTATTAGCATCTGGTATTAGTCCATTGATTTCTATTACTTCTGAGCCATTGTTGTTTCCACTATTTACTCCTTCGATTTGATCTTGACACCAAGCACCAGTTCGTCTATTATCTTGGAAAGTCGAAACACTACTTAATATTTGAATATTATAGGTCGCATGGGGAATCAGGTTTTTTAAACTTAATACCGGAGGTGTTAAATTTGAATTTCTAATTTGCCAATTCCCTTCCATAACAGATTCTGGATATGAACTGCCCGAGCTATAGCCATTGGTTCCTGCGCCATAAAAATCATTGATGATTTCTATTTCTACCCCAGCTGGATTCCCAACAGTGTCTTGCAATATCAGCGTCTCTCCGGCTATTGGAGAACTTGGATTCCAGTTGTTCCATTGCGAATTATTTGTGTGACTAGGACCTAAATTAACTTTAATAATCTGATCCGTTTCTAAAATATCCAAGGGCTTCTCAACGGATAGCGTGTTGCTATATGTTGAGTAGGTGTCATCATCAAATTTGACTCTTGCGCGATAGTAGTAAACCTGATCATCTAATCTTTGTTGCGTTTCCCCATCTAATAATAGATTAGAATCAATAACTGCAAACCCGCTTGTTGGTGAAATTGATGATCTTTCTAATTCAATTGTAGAAATATTTTCAGCTGTAAAAAACTCAGTCATTTTTTTTATGAGTTCATCGAAAATCACCTCATGACCAGCGCCATTTAAATGAATATTGTCTCCTGACGCATATTCTGGTTTCGCTTTGGCCCTGTCATCGCCTGAGAGTGTTATCGATAACTTTTCAAGAGTTTTGACCAATAGCATACTATCGATGTTTTGTGCCAATAGTTCGGCACTTTCAATTAAGCGCTGTCTGGCTGTTAGGTCAAATCCATCTCTGGGGTTGGTGTCCTGAACAAAAACATAAGCTCCATTTTCATTTGCTCTTTCAATGATTGAAAGTATGTTTTCAACGAATTGAGGTGCAGAGTTGACCCCATTCTGTTGGTCATTGCTCGGCAGAGAAATGAATACAATGTCTGGTCTCATGGACATTACTGCATCTATATTGTAATGATGCCTAGTGATGCTACTGCCTGATTCGTCTGGTAAGAACATATCACTTCTCCATCCACCAGTTGCCATTTCAGACCACTTTGGATTGCTCGTATTGTTAGTTAGCCAATTATCTATTCTGTTCTTTAGTTTTTCTGGTTCGGTATTAGGCCCCGTGCCATTGAGTGTACTACTGCCAATACCCACCACAAAAGGACTCTCATACAAGACTGAACTATCGTTGATTTTTGGTATCAGTTGATAGCTACCATCAGCATTGTATTTAATAGTCAACAATGGATAAGCTTGATTGGAAGAAAGGGTGCTGGTAGAAACCAATGAAAGCTGATCTGTTAAATTTTCAACGGTATCTCTGGCAGCTAGATAAATATCGTAATTACTACCAGAGGATAAATTATCTATAAGGATTTCTGAACTGCCATCTGTATTTTTAATCAAAGTCGGATTGGAAATCACCTCCGATAAAGAAGGGGTTGGGCTTCCAGCTGTCAAAACTTGAATTATTATTTCACCGGGCTCATTTAATTGTACCGTCATGGTTACTTCGTCCTTTCCGACAGATTCTACTTTAGGTTCCTGTAAATAAATGGGAGCAAAGCTATCTTCAAGAGTAATATTGAAAGCTGGAGTAGAAGTTGAAATATTTGCCGAAGAATCGACTGAATAGGCTCTATAAGTGTAGGGAATATAAAGTTGTACTGATGAATCAATAAAGAATGTGTCGGTGACAAATACTGACATATTAACATTTTCATTTGAATCTGACCGTTCCAATTGAAAACCTGAAAAATCACTCTCTAAATTCTCTTTTGACCATGTTACAATTACCGATAAAGAATCCTGAATGGCTGAAATGTTCGAAGGTGGAGTGGGTGCAATTGTGTCTGGAATAGACAGTGTTCTTGCAGATAAAACAGTACTGAAACTTTCGTTTAATGCACTGTCTAAAGCAGATACCACAAAATAGTATTCTGAATCAGAACTTAAGGAATTGATGTTTGATACAGTGTCATTTGCTGATAATATTTCAATAAGCGTGCTTTCGCTTGGACTAAACTCGAAAATGGTACTGGAATAGATCTTATAAGAATATAAATCTGGGTCAGGTACTGAGTTCCATCCAATAGTGATTTTGTCTATGTCTATTTCGGAGATGAAGGCCGTTGGTACAGATGGAGCGACTATATCTGGTGTAGTAAAACTGATTACTTCAGAAAAATCTGAATAGTTACCGCTACTATCTTGTGCTATGATACTATAATACCAGGTAGTTTTGCTATTCTGGATATCAATAGTAAAATTGGAATTAGGGGTGGATGCGAACGCTGCAGTACTTGGAAGCGATTCGAGATTAGTTGATCTGAAGATCAGGTAATTCATTAAATCTTCATCAGAAACTGGATCCCAATTAAGAACAATAGAGTCAGGATAATAGGGAGTTGCATAAAAATTCTGTACTTGAGCAGGAGCAATAGTGTCTGCAGGAGTCGGTTTTATAGATTCGCTGAGATCTGATTCATTGCCATATTGATCCACCTCGGAGATGAAATAAAATTTGGTCCTATCAATGATAATTATGCTGCTGTCCTCTATACCTATTTGCTCAATCTGAGAAGAGTTTGAGATGGAGTTCTCGGATGAATAAAGATTAAATGTTTTGATTTTATTAAGTGAGGTACTTGACCAGAAAATTTCTGCCTTATCTTGAAAATTCTCAAACCCAGTGAAAATAGGAGTAGCTGGCTTAGTCGTGTCTGAGGACACTAAACTTACATATTCCTCCATGATCAAGGCGTTTAAGTAACCCCATGTACCTGTTCCGGTAAAGGTAATGTCTATTTGTCCATTTTCATTTGGGCTGACTTTATCAAAAGTTACAGTTTCGGTTTTATTATTGACACATTCTAATACTTGACTCTGGCCATTCACGTTGTAGTTTGTAGGTCTGCTACCACTACCACTTCTTCCTCCATGAATAGTAATGGTATAAAAGTGTTCTACATCGAGATCTTGTAGCTGAACCATACCAGTTGTCGAGGTATAGGCAGCATATCTAAGTACATTGTTTGGGTAAATCCCATTATTTAGTGCACTGCTATTGTCCGCAACAGAGTTGATTACAGAATTGTTTACTTTATGGAATGCGTGAAGGTCTATTGGTGTATTTTCTCCATTTGTATCTTCGAGATCTGAAAAGGTGATAGTATTATTGAACCCTTTAAGATTTACATTGTTCCAATTTGCTACGCTTACTGAATTCGAATTGCTGATATTAATATTGATAGTTTTATCAGGAGTGAGACCAGTTCCTGATTGTAGAGTGCTGAATGGAAATTCAGAAACAATATGCTGTGAATTTCCAACAAAATCCGTAGCAGCCAAATACAAAAAGTAATTTTTGTCTTCACTTAGACCGGCAAGTTCAAATCCACCATCCTCACTTTGGATTTCGTTTGCCAGTATTGATTCTGGGTGATGCGCCAATTCTGAATAAGTTAAATCAGTTTGTTGACCAAGGAATAAGGCCCATCTAAGATAACCAGGTTCATCAGTTTCAAAGGTTACCTCTAAACTAGTGCTCGAAACAGTTAAGTTGGGTTGCTCAGTAAAAAAAGGAGCGTCAGTATCAGGTATAGGAGCTGGAGTTGTGAAGGTAAAGGATGAAATCTCTGTTTGTAAATTTGGGGTAGCCGCGTTGTCTCTTGCAATAAAGTATAGAGTATAGGACTGATCAGGCAAAAGAGATCCAAAACTAATGGAGGGAGCCAGACCATTTACTGTTCCAACTCGATCAAACATGCCTTGATTGCCATCAAGTAAATTTTCAGTTGATGGGGTTAATAACGAATCCTGAGAAAACCCATAGAATAAATAGGATAGTTCGTTGAATTCAACCTGGACTGTGGCGGATGTCTGATCTATCGAATTAAGATTGATACTCTCTGTAACTGGCGGGTCAAAATCATCGGTAGCTAGTTGATATTGAAGTAGCCATTCATATATATTGTTGGCTCCCGTAGTATTGTTGTAGACATATCCTCTTAATGGATCATGATCATATCCATTCACCAAGTCCAGCACCGGCGATACGGGAGCAGATGGGCTACAATCATTGATAGCACTAATCAAATTAGCGGATTGATAATATGGTACTACTGAATCCTGATTGCCGTGCCACAACCTCAGAATATGATCCTTAAGCTGACAAGGGTAGGGAGCATTAATCAAGTTATATCCATAGGTGGACGTCCAATTGGATAATCCAGCCACTACAGCAGTTGCACGAATTTTGTTTGGATAATTAAGAAGGTATCTATAGGAATCACCACCTCCCGAAGAGTATCCCGTTAGAAAAACATTAGAAGGGTGAATTGATAATTCAGATACTACATGATCAATTAACTGATCAATAATTTCTAAATTCCAGCTAGGATATTGGGTTCCACCTATCCAAGCTTTTTGATGTGGAGATACAACAATGAAGGGGAAATCCTGGCCTTGGTTGGCCAGATAAGCTATTGATCCTTCTCCATCATTACCTAGCATGCGGCTTACATTACCTCCTCTTTCCGCATTGCCGTGAAGCGCGATGAGCAGCGGTTTGTTTTGGTGCGAATCGTAATCTTCCGGATAATAAATGTAGTATTCAGTTGTTCCACCATTGTTCACCGAATGTCTCATGGTATTGAGATACTGGTTTCCCCCTAATTGGGCAAATGTAGAGGTCGTGAAAATGAAAAGGGTATAGAATAATACTACCGAAACCAAACGGTTTCGTTGGGTAAACAGGGACATAAGTTTAATATTAGGTAGACTAAATTCAAAATTAAACCGAATTTCTAAGAGATAGAAAATCAGTAAGCTGTATTTTAACAGATTAACTTAATCATAACACAAGAAGAGTCTGTTATTGGGCATAGATGAGATGTCATTAATTAGACACTTCTGGGTATCAATAGGGCTTATTTATTGATAACAATTTTGCGTTGCACTTGATAAGTCTCTGTGCTAATTGTAATCAAATACAGACCTGAAGGAAGATGCTGAGTATTCAAAGAATACTGATTATTGTTCTGTGAAACGGGTAACTTAATTTGCTTACCTGCTAAATCTTGAAAAACAATATTCACGTAATTTGAGCTTCTAATCGCAACATTAATATTGTTTTTGGCTGGGTTAGGGAATAACTCTATAAATGGGGTGAGATAAATACTCTTGGTATCAGAAAAAGAGAATGACCCATCAAAATCTGTTTGTTTTATCCTATAGTAATTGGTTCCTTGATTTGGATGCAAGTCTTGAATAGAATATCGCAGCTCCTGATTGCTGTTTCCAGCTCCATTGACTCTTTGTATAGATATCCAATTTCTTTGGTCACTAGATCGTTCAATTTCGAAATAGTTATTTTCTATTTCAGAGCTTGTAATCCAATCAATAACTACAGTTTGATTGATAAGTTCTAATGAGAAATCACTGAATACAACTGGCAGTGGTGAATTAGTCATGTCAATTGTAGCAATAGTGAAATTGTCACCATCATCAAGGTTAACACCAGAAAACTGGTAAAGACCTGCACTTGGATTAGTTGCACCACTAATGATTCCAGATCCTGCGACCGTTTCATCATTGAATAAACCATCTTGATCCTGATCAATTAATAGCCTCAAATCTGATGTGTTTACGGGAAGAAGCCCACTCAAATCAAAGGTGACGTCCACATTTCCATTATCATTCTGAATTTCAATATGCCATGTTCTAGCAACTCTACCTTCTAGTCCTTCTCCACCTGGAAAATCAGTTTCATCTTTTGATTCCATCACATCATTATCGTTGCCCCAGATGTAAAATACTCGGTCTGTAGAAAATCCGCTTGACTTTTCTATGATCACTCGAGAGTCAGAGTTGGCTGACCTTGAAGACCTTTGGTCCAAATCTGAAAAATCATCTCGGCCAATACCGGCTATGTCATTGCTATAAGTTGAAAATGTGGTGGCATCCCAAATAGTAGTGGTTTGCGAATCGTAATAATCTGATGGAGAGCTTTGGTCAATAGTTAGGCCATATTTCAATGCCAGATAGGATTCAACCTGACGTTGGTCATTGGTCGATAATTTTTGATTGTAAGCTATGACCTCAGCAATGTCTCCTTGCCATTCGTCGTTTTCTTGTCTGCCTATACCAAATGCACTCCAATCTCCAACTGTATTGTTATAAACTTGGGCTACACTTGCAGACAATCCATTAATCAATTGACCACTAGTTCCGGCCCCATCAGCGAAATTGTTTAATAGGTAAGGAGTATTAGTAGTAAGAATGGTAGTTGTTGGATAATCTACTATTGTAGCATCATTTTGAATTACCCTACCTGAAAGCTCTCCATTTTCTGTGATCCACATTCCAATGTTTTGTGAACTTGAAAATGAGGTAGCGGAGCCTTGGATTATCCCATTGTTTTCTGAGGTAGCGCTAAATGCACTGGCACTTGCAACAGCAAATATATCAAAAGAGCTATTGGTTCCGTCATCTACGGTCGTTGTGAATAAATCTTCTGTACCACTGTATCTTAACGCTGGATTAGAATTGATTGCATTTTCAGTGTAACTGGGGCCTGTGCCAGTTGAAGCAGCATCATCTTCATTAGAACTTTGATCTGACCATGTGGTGACTGGTGATGAACCAATCACCCCTTCGTTGGCTTTGAACCAGACAGCGAGATTACTACTTATACCTCCTGGACCATGAGCCGCGATTTGGGTTCCCAATGTAATTACTTCCCCATCATTGATAGTGATATTGTCGAAATAAACGGTCTTTTCTGTATTATCTGAACTGCTGGCGCCAATTCTTCTTACAAATCCAGTAGTGAAATCTCCATCTCCATCTTCGTCTATCATCAGTTCCATCTGATTGTTAAATGTAACCCCAGTAGCATTGTCCAAATCGATGAGTAGATCTAGTGTTTCACTGAAATTTGTAATGTCTAATTTGAATTCAATACCTAGTCTTGAAGTAACGATTCCTGATGTTGGGATTTCTGTGGCAGATTCGGTTAACGCTTGTCCATTGTGTCCCAGAATAATGGATGATTGATTTTGAGCAAATGTTTCAGGGGTCGTGATATCTCCTCTTGCAACCGTAAAGGAATTGTTTCCGACCTGAAGAGTCGACTTCCCTTGGTTTAATCCAGATGCATCATCCCGAGCGATCCCAATTAACCCATTGTCATAACCAGAATTAGTAGTAGCATCCCAAATCACAGTTCCGTTTGAATTGACATAGTCAGTGGGAGAACTTTGGTCCAGAGCAATTCCATATTTGATGGCAAGGTAAGATTCTATCTGTTTTATTTCTGCGTCGCTCAGACTTTCGTTGTAAATGATGGCTTCACTGATGTAGCCATTAAGAACATTCGCATTTTGACTGTTGAATGTACCTAGGTTTATTCCTCCATTGTCTGAGAATGGTTGTTGAGATGAGGAAGGACTAGTTACTGATTGAAGTCCGTTGATATTGATAATGTTGTTAAGTGAACCATTGAAGCCATATCTAACGGCAATTAGTACTGGTTCATTGGCTGTAACTGTGCCTCCAGAATAGAAATTGGTGTTTCCTTGATATATAGTTGGGGTACTACTCCCATTAAAATAGATGGCATGACTACTGCCCACATCATCCGCCGACACTAAGTTGTTGGCTCCTGTTGTATTGTGCAAAACTGCCACAACTAATTTGGTGTAATCAGAACTTGTTCCGATCGTTCCTATTTGATCGGTTGTGAAGAAGTCACCAGTGCCGTCAAAATCCACAGATGGGTTGTAGTTGATGTTATCAGTAGAGTTGTCCACATAGGCTGGATCTCCACTAGGAGTAGCCGTAGCACTCAGATTACTTTGTCCTGCCCAGGAGGTTATAGTGGCTCCATCAGTGGATGGACTTACCCCTGCATCTGCTTTGAACCACATCCTTAAATCTGAGCCTAATCCACCGGGTGCTTCCCCTGTGGTGGCTAAAGTAAAGTAAGTTCCATGATCCAGATCAACAGCGCTAAATGTAATTGTGTTATTAGAAAGTATGTCTGCGGCTGTTTCGGTCGCTCCGGTTGTGAAATCAGTATCAGTGTCTGCTAGTAATTTAAAATCACTAGCAACTGCTCCTCCTAATCCTAAACTTGCTATGTCAAAAGTAATAGAGATAGAACCCGCATCTCCACCAGTTCCTAATTCGGAAAAGTACCATGTTCTGCCACATCTAAAATTGACTGTACTTGGAATGCCTGATTGAGTAGCAAGAAGTGATCCGTCATCATTACCAATGATTACAAATTGTTCATCGCTGGAAAATGCCCCTCCCTTGTCCAAAGTAATGATGCCATCACTATTCATTGATTTAGATTTTTGCTGGTCCAATGAGGAACTAACATCATAACCTATACCGGTAATGTCATTGTCAAATCCTCCTCCTGTTATCCAGATTGTAGTCCCATCTGAGGCTATATAATCTCTAGTGAGACTAATGCCGTATTTGATTGCCAAGTAGGTTTCAACCTGTGCAAGTTCTGAGTCAGAAATTTCGTTGTTGTAAACAACCACTTCGGCAATTCTTCCATCCATATTGTTGCCATTTTGAAAGGCTCCTATCTGAATGGCTCCACCATCCGTGAAGGAGGTTGTGGATGTGTTACTTGCTATCTGGTTTCCATTGAGATTTAGAATGTTGTCCAAAGTGCCCCCTGTATTTCCTCTAAACCTACCTGAAATAATATAGGGTGATCCAGAAGTAATCGAGCTGCCCGAAAGAATGGGAGAGCCATGAAAAAGGGTTGGAGCATCACCACTGGCATTATTGATAAATAAAGCATGATTACCTGAAGCCCCAGAGGAAATTAGATTGTTGTTGATGGTGGTATTATCAATAATTGTCACCACAATTTTCGTATATGCATTTCCTGCACCTAGAAGACTTGTCGCGGTAGTCGTGAAATAATCACCGTCAGGATTGATAAAATCAACAACAGGGTTGAAATTAAGATTGTCAGTTGTGTTGTTTCGGTATTCTGGTGTGCCATTGTTAGTAGCACTTGTTCCTGTAGGGCTTTGGTCAGTCCATGTGTCCAATTCTGTTCCGTCAATTGTTGTAGAGGTACCAGCATCTGCTTTGAGCCATAAAACTAATTCTGTATCCCCAATCCCTCCAGGGTTTTGAGCATTGACAGAAAAAACAGCCAATATTAAGAATAGGTTAAATAAGGTGGTTTTTCTCATCTTAAAGTCTACTTTCCATACATGCAAAAGCTTCCAATTAGTCAATCATTTCAGGTTATTAAATAATATTGATCACTTAATAATAAACCAATATTTTGATGAAATATTGTCTGAAACACACAGTGTGTGAATCAATAATTGGAATTCAAACTTAGGGATTCTAATCCAATTGTAGATAGCTTCACCCTAGCTATTTATTTTCTCAAGATTGGAATGTAATTATTCAAGGATGGATTATTAAATAATTGATGGATTTAAGGGTTTTTTTAGGATCTTTCAAATTTCTTTATTCAATAGATCGATAGGCCAATCCTATTTTATATTTTCGTACAAATTTCGTGTCTTTAATATTTAATGTAATGCTAAGACACAAAGTTGTGCCAGCGTATAGAAATCTCTAACTAGCTTAACTACTAAACAATGCACGTTGTTCTTTTTTCTGTTGAGGTTGCCATATTTGCCTTTTTTCTGGCTTCAGCAGCCTATGTTTTCTTTTTTTCCTTTTTCGGTCTGTTTTATAAAAGGAAATCTTCATCAATCAATCAAAACACATTTAAGAGGTTTGCCATTCTGATTCCAGCTTATAAGGAAGATGCAGTTATTCTATCTGTAGCTGACTCTATGTTACAGATAGATTACCCTAGTGATTTTTATGATGTTTACATTATAGCTGACCATATGCAGCCAGAAACCTTGGTCGCATTGAGGGGGAAGGATGTTGAGCTCGTTGAAGTCAAATTCGAAAGCAGTACCAAGACCAAATCTCTTAACTTCTGTTTGGATTCGATGGATACCTCCAAATATGACATGGTTGTAATAAGTGATGCTGATAATATTTTTGCAAAGGACTTCTTAGCCATTGTTAATGATTATGCCCAGATGGGTTACTCTTCCATACAAGGAAGGAGGGTAGCTAAAAATTCCAATACTGATTTGGCAGTTTTAGATGGGGCCAGCGAGGCGATCAATAATCATATTTTTAGGAAAGGCCCAAACGCGATTGGTTTATCTGCTTCCTTAATTGGCTCGGGTATGGCCTTTCAAATTGATGAGGTGGTATCATGCTTAAAGGAGATAAAGGCGATTGGAGGGTTCGATAAGGTGCTTCAGTTGAAAATTATTGAGCGAGGCAATAGGATTTTGTATTTAGATCACGCTTTGGTCTATGATGAGAAAACTGATTCCATTGATAATTTTAAAAATCAGAGAAGAAGGTGGTTGTCAAGTCAATACAAATACCTTCTTAAGTATTTGGGGCAAGGTTCTTTGAATTTGATCAAAGGACGTTTTGATTATTTTAATATTGCGGTGCTTCACAATTTATTCCTTCCTAGAGTTATTAATTTGGGTTGCCTCTTCCTATTGTCTTTGATGACTTATTTATTGTCAGACTTTTTACAACTACCTTATTGGTATTGGAGTGGTACATTTCTTTTGTATGTGGTTGCAATGTTGATGGCAATGCCCAGAAGGATGTTTGGTAAGAAACTATTTAGATCAATGCTTAGTTTACCACAAACTTTTTGGTCTATGTTTTTGCTTTTGTTCAAACTAAAAGGAGCGGATAAGAAATTTATTCATACCCAACATAGCCAAGTAGAAGTGGATGAGGATGTAGTAAATTCTAAATAATGGAAATGAAGCAGCCACTGGTCTCATTGATTACCATCAATTATAATACTGAAGATTACACTCTTGAGTTGTTGGCGTCTCTACAGGAGTCGGAATATGAAAATTGGGAACTAATTATTGTTGATAATTCATCAAGAGTTGATCCAACTGATAAGTTAAATTCACTGGGGAATAAGGTGAATTATTATCGTTCAGAGCAGAATCTTGGATTCGCTGGAGGAAACAATAAGGGGGTTGAATTGGCAAATGGAGAATATTACTTTTTTGTCAATAATGATACTGAAGTTACCCCAACACTCATCGGAGATCTCATTGAGAAATTTCAGTCAAATCCACATATCGGGCTTCTATCTCCCAAAATTGTTTATCATAATACCAACATAATTCAATATGCAGGGTACACAGAATTGACTCAGCTGACCTTAAGGAATGAGGCAGTTGGTAACAAAAGAGAAGATAATGGGGAGTTCGAGTCTTTCATCCCAACTCCCTATGCACATGGTGCGGCTATGATGACCAGTCGAGAGGTAGTAAATAATGTAGGGTTGATGCCTGAGTTGTTTTTTTTATACTATGAAGAGGTAGACTGGAGTCAAAGTATCAAGGAGGCTGGATACGAAATTTGGGTTGATCAGGCAGCCAAGATTTATCACAAAGAGTCTATGTCGATTGGCAAAGGTAACCCGCTCAAGACTTATTATTTGACTAGAAATAGAATTTTGTTTTGCCGAAGACATAGAGATTTTTTTCAAAACTTTTTGTTTTTTTCTTATTCCTGGTTGTTCGTATTACCACTTAAATCTTTGCAATACTTGATTAAGAGAGATCAAAAGCAACTCAAAGCCTTTGTGAATGCTTATTACTGGCATTTGAAAAACTAACCTTATTATGACCAAAAAAATAAGAGTTCTTGAATCCATTCGACAAGGAATGGTTGGTGGAGGAGAGACGCATGTTTACGATTTGTCCACTAGACTTAATAAAGAATTGTTCGAACCGATCGTTTTATCCTTTACAGATGGAGAGATGGTGACTGCACTTAGAGATAGTGGGATTGAGACACATGTTATTCATACTACTAGACCTTTTGATACGAAAGTGGTCCAAAGCGTAATAAGCCTTATTAAAGAACGCGATATTGATATTGTACATGCCCATGGTACCAGAGCAGCTTCTAATGTCTTGAAAGCGGCGAAAAAGGTAGGGAAGCCCGTTATTTATACCGTTCATGGCTGGTCATTCAATTTGAATCAAAGTTGGCCTGTGAAATTTCTGAGAAAGCAAATTGAAGGTTACATTGCTCGAAGAACGAACCTAAATATTTGCGTGTCTGAATCTAATAGGAGTACAGGTAAAAAAGAGTTGAGAGGCTTTGAATCAATTGTGATCAACAATGGTGTGTCTCTAGAAAAATTTGATCATTCAATTAGTTCTTTCAGTATTGCTACTGAAATCGGAAAGAAGGAGGGGGAGATTTGGTTGGGTTTTCTAGCGAGAATGACTTTTCAAAAAGATCCATTAACCCTATTGAGGGCATTTAAAATAGCTCTTGAAAAAAAATCCAATTTGAGATTGTTGATGGTGGGCAGTGGAGAGCTAGAACAGGAGGTTAGAGAGTTTGTGACTAAGGAACGGTTGCACGAAAAGGTTAAAATGTTGCCATTTAGAGCTGATGTGCCGGCTATATTAAGTGCAATTGATATTTATTGTCTTCCTTCCTTATGGGAAGGTTTGCCTATTGGAATATTGGAGGCGATGGCTATGAAAAAGCCTGTAATTGCTACTCGCGTAGATGGTTCTAAAGAAATTGTCAATGATAACGTAGGAGTCTTAATAGAAAAGGAAAATGTGGATGAAATGGCAAAAGCGATGATTGATTTGTCTTCTAGTCAAGACCGACTATCAAGTATGGGTGAAAACGCTTATCAAATGATATTGAAGTCTTTTTCAGTTGAACAAATGGTTGAGAAGACTGAGGGAGCCTACCAAAGAATTCTATAAAAAAAATGTACTACCTAGTTTTGGGTATTAAGCCCTAAGTAATTTTACTTTTAGTAGTTATTATTGTATTATTAGAAGTAAATAATTAAAAACGGGCTTATAATTTATAATTATCTCAAGATAGTGGTAGCTTTGTTAAGACTTTAGAACAGCCAGCGTAAAGTTCAATTTTAATAACCAAGATCTAAACCACTAACCTATGAACTTTTTGCGTCTGGGATTTACTATAGTATCTTTACTATTATCCCTCTCTCTATCTGCCCAAGTTTTTGACGTCAATGATCCTATCGTTGATTATGATGAAGCAAATCCCCCATCTAATCCTTCCACAGGTCAAATTGCGAAATGGGTTCGTACTCCCGGAGTAAGCTGGAATACCAATCAATGGAAATGTTATGTCCTCAATGGTATGGCTTTTCGCCTACGTTTTCCAAATAATTATGATCCGAATAGAGCGGAAGAATATCCTATTATTCTAATCCTACATGGTTTGGGTTTTAGTAATGGCGATAAGTATATGAACGAGAGACATTTGAATAATTCAGGTGCCAGGCCTATGAAAATGCGATTAATCAAGGAAAATATGATGGTTTTGTATTGTCTCCTCAGTCTAACAATGGTTGGTTTAGTGAGCCTCATATAGCAAACATGGAGATCATTTTTGATCAAATTGTTGAGGAATTAAATGTTAATAAAAGTAGAATAGTAATCAACGGACGTTCAGGTGGAGCTCAAAATACATGGCTCTTTGTTCAAGATCACCCAGAAACTTATGCGGGTTTGATGCCTATGTCAGGTGTGAAGAGTACTTCAACAGATAATTTACAGGCTTTGAGACATGTGCCTATTTGGATTTTTCAAGGTGAACTAGATGATTCACCTTCTCCTGAATTCACAGAATCTCATATCGCCAAATTAAATACTGTTAACAATAATGTTAGATATACCATGTACAAAAATGGTGGACATGGTATTTTTAATAATGGATATGCTGAGTCAGATTATTTCTCATATATAGAAAGTAGGCATAAAGCCAACCCTGTGGTTCTTACTGGAAATTATTTTAATGTGTTTGATAATTCCAGTAAGGTCGTTTATGAGTTTGTTCCAAGGAATGAACCATGTCCAGGTGAAACAGTGGCTGTGACTTTAGGTTTAACTGCGGGATTTGATGATTATGAATGGAGGAAAGATGGCCAGCTGTTAAATGCATCAACTAACGAAATTGTAGCTACTGAATTTGGTGTCTATGATGTTAGATATTTAGAAAATGGAGAATGGAGTGAGTGGTCTCCTGCTCCAGTTGAAATCAAGTTGAAACCTGCAACAGAAACTCCAGATATTCAGTTAGTTGAAAATGAAAGTGTTGCTCTCCCTAGTCCTGATGGCAGTGTTTCAGTAGATTTAGAATTACCTCAGGGATATGCACAATATGAATGGAGAAAGGTGTCAGACAACTCATTGGTGAGTACTGATCGTATTGTGACTATTTCAGAACCAGATTATTATGTAGCTAAGGTTACTGAGAATTTTGGTTGTTCTAGTAATGATTCAAGTCCCTTACACATTATAGATGCCTTAGCTGCTAATGGACCTGAGGATCCATTAAGTGTCAATGGATTAGCATTATCCAAAACCGAAATAAAAATTATATGGACAACGGATCCAAATGATCAAAATCCAGCTTCATATTTTGAGGTTTTCAGAGAAAAAGCTGGAGATGCATTGGAATTTGTTGATAAAGTTGCCTCTGGTGCCACAGAATATATAGATGAGGGTCTAGAGCCTGATACAGAATACACTTATCAAATAAGGGCTATTAACGAGAATGCAGCGTCAAATGCTGTTTCAACCCCTCAGATTGAGACTCTAGTTGATGTCGTAAATCCAACCCCACCAACTAATTTACATGTGGTATCTTCTAATTCATACAGTGTTGCCTTAGACTGGGATGATGCGACGGATGATGTTGGTGTCTATCGTTATGATGTTTATAAGGAAGGAGCTAAAGTATTGTCGACTGAATTGTCAGAGGCCACAGTTTATAATTTATTACCTAACAATATTTATAGGTTTTATGTAGTAGCCAGAGACATTACGGGTAATGTGTCTGCTCAAAGTGAAAGAGTTGTAATGGTCACTACCGTAAATACCAATGCGCTCGCAATTTTTCCATTCGAAGGTTCGACTGATGACCTGTCTGGTAATGGAACTTCTACAAGTACCAATGGTAATCCTGTTTATTCAACGGACTTCATGCAGGGAGCTTCCAGTTTAGAATTTGATGGTAATGGTGATTACTTAGATTTGGATAGGAACGACTTGTTTATTCACAATGATGTAGCAGAGCGTACCGTAGTATTTTGGATGAAGTCATTGGACTTATCTGGAAACCATGATGTTTTTGATGAAGGAGGGTCCACCAATGGTTTTGCTATTAGAACTGTCGGCAGTACAATTGATTTCACCGTTCAAGATAATCATGATATTAGGTCTGTTACTTCAACCATTTCTCTTGATACATGGGTGCATGTAGCGGCCATTTTCAACAATGGAACGATGACTTTGTATCTTGATGGTGTTCAGGCAGCCATAGATAGCAATTTGCCATACACTGAAATATCAGCACATGGTGATGGTGGAGGCCTAGGAGGAACTAATGGTAGTAATGCATTTGATCAGAATAGCAGCAATTTCATAGGGAGAATTGATGACTTGCAGATATATGATGTGGCTTTGTCCGCTACTGATATCCAAGCGTTAATGAATCCTGCCGAGGTGGTTACAATCCCGGATAATGAAGTTTTGGCACCTACTGAACTCAATGCTGTAGCAACATCTTATGATGAAATAGATATTTCTTGGATAGATAATTCAGATAATGAAATTGAATTCCAAATCTTTAGATCAACTGAAGGACAACCTTATTTGCCAATCCAAAATGTTGGTGCCAATGTTACCTCATACTCTGATATAGATTTAAGTCCTGAAACTACCTATTCATATCAAGTAGTTGCTATTTCAGATTACAATAAATCGGAAGTAACCTTGGAGAGTGTCGCTTCAATTGCCAATTTTAAATTTAATGGTGAGATTCTTGATGAATCAGGTTTGGGAGTTCAAAGCGGTGTTTCTGGAAATATTTCTTTCAATGATATCGACAAAGCAGAAGGGTCTCATGCCATTGAGTTTGATGGTTCTAGTTACCTGAATATGGATAATGGGAATCAGTTTATTCATTCTGAGTTTACTCAAAGATCTATTGCTTTTTGGTTTAAAAGCTTTGATGTCTCTGGTGTTCAAGATATATATGACGAAGGTGGATCTACTAATGGTATTGGTGTTCGTATAGATGGAGACAATATAGATTTGACAGTACAGAATGGTCATGCAATATTTCCTCTTTTAGCCCCAATAAGCAGAAATACCTGGCATCACTTTATGGGGGTTTTTGACAATGGAAGCACACGGATTTATATTGATGGAAGCCTTACTGCCGAGAGAAATGATATTAGCTATTCGATCGTAAACAGTCATGGAAATGATGGTGGACTGGGAGGAACCAATAGCAGTAATGCGTTTGATGTTGTTTCGGACAGATTTACTGGTTTGATTGATGATTTTTATGTTTTTGATATAGCCGCAGATGCTTTTGTAGAAGAGTTGTCTAGTTTAGGTGGCGCTCAAAACAGTGCTACTACCTGGCCATTGCCAGCCGCTCCAGTAGCAGTTAATGATTTAAGTGTTTCTTCAGTTTCTTATGAGGAAATTGAACTTAGTTTCACAGATCAGTCTACTGACGAAGATTACTTTGAATTGTATAGATCGATCAACGATGAGACAAATTATCAATTAATCGCTCAGATTGAGGGTAATGATGGAGCAATATCTTATCAGGATCAAAACCTCAGTACGAATATCCAATATTTCTACAAAGTAGCAGCTGTGAATGCTGGGGGTGTATCAGAATCTAACAGTACAAGTGCTTTTACTCTTAATCATATTCCAATGGTTAACCAAGTAAATGACCTTACCATGCATCACAGTTCAATCTTTGAACTACCGATTTTGGCTACAGATGAAGATGGTGACATATTAACTCTATCGGGGTCAAATATTCCGACATTTGGGGAGGTTATTGATTATGGTGATGGTAGTGGTTTATTAAGGTTTGCGCCAGCATCAACTGATCAAGGCACATATTTAGACATAACTATTGAGGCCGCAGATGCCTTTGGAGGTGTTGCAAGTTCGGTGTTTAGTCTTGTAGTTAATAGTAACAATCTTCCAACAATTACATCAATCGACAATGTTGTCATTGATGAAAGTTCAACTCTAATGGTACCGTTTACTGTAGAGGATGCAGAAGGAGTTGAACTTTTAGTATCAGAGGTAGATGTTCCAAACTTTTGCCTAGTGGAATTAGATGCGTCTGGTAATGGGCAGATTACAATTTCACCTGATTATGCTGATCATGGTGAGTATTTTGTTTCATTGAGTTTTACAGATGCAGACGGAGCTGTTGCAACAGAAGAATTTAGCATAACTGTTAATGATATTGATCCGAACACCTCAATCTTTGTAAATCTTGTGAGTAATGTTGCGGCATCTACTCCTTGGAATAATGTTTCTTCTGTAAATAGTTATGCTTTGTTGGATGAAAATGGAGATGATTCGGGTATTTCATTTCAGTTACAGACAACCTCCTGGAAAGCCTACAACCAAGGAGCCCAGACTGGAAATAACTCAGGAGTGGTGCCTGATCAAGTTTTGAAGGAATATTACTACTTCGGAATATTTGGAGCACCTGAAACTGTAGATGTACTTATTTCTGGTCTAGATCCAAATGTGCCATACGATTTTTCCTTTGTTGCGAGTAGTGTATGGACTGGAACTGCCGATAATGGAACCACAGTCTATACAATAGGTAGTGAAAGTGCTTCTGTTTATGCAGATGGAAATACCGACAATTCAGCCGATTTGAATGGAATATATTCAGATGCAGCAGGAGATGTTATTGTTACCATGTCGAAAGCAGCAGGCACACCGGTAGGTTATTTGAATGGAATGAAGATAGTCACGGCACTAGGTGCCAATACAATTCCATCTGAACCAAGAGAGTTAGCATCTGAGTTAAATGGCGCAGTACTAGAATTGAGCTGGATTGATGCCCCATTCAATGAAGATGGATTTAATGTTTATAAGTCAGTTTCTTCAGGGGGACCATTTACTCAGGTAGCCCAAATTTTGGCAAATTCGGAATCATTTGCTGATGCAGATGTTACTCAAGGTGTGGAGTATTTCTATTACGTAACCTCGTACAATGAAAATGGCGAATCTGCAGGTTCTAATATAACAAGCTATTTGATTCCAAATACACCACCAATTATTACAGTAGAAAACACTTTGGTTGCCTATGCCAATCAATCTACTAATCTAGAATTTCTTGTAGAAGATATGCCGGACAATCAATTTACAATTGAAGTTCAGGGCTTACCTAGTTTTGGTATGTATACTCCTTCAGTAAATGGAGGGACTCTAACATTTAACCCAAGTTTAAATGATATTGGTGTTTACTCTGTAGATATTGATGTCGTAGATAATATGGGTTTGACTACATCTGAATCGATAACTGTAAATGTTGAAGAGGAAAAAGTCTATGGAATTTCTGTCAATTTTAGTAGAAATAGTCTTGCATCCAGTCCATGGAATAATACAGCAAAGAACCCTGCAGTAGGAGATGTTTTTTCTTCTCTACTTGATGAAGACGGTAATGATACTGGCGTCAGTATAACCTTGCTGACTGAATTTGGTGGTCAGTACAACGAGGGGGCGACAACAGGAGATAATTCAGGAGTAGTTCCTGACAATGTTCTCCAGGAGTATTATTACTGGGGAGTTTTTGGTTCTCCCAATACTGTGCAAATGAAGGTGTCTGGCCTGGATTATAACAACAAATATTCATTCAGTTTTGTGGGCAGTTCAGTCTTTAGAGGACTGAATGTGGTTGATAATGGACATACAGAATATGCAATTGGTAATCAATCTGAGAGCTTATATGTTGAGGGTAATACACAAAATGTGGCTACCATAGAGAATGTAGTAGCAGATAGCAATGGAGAAGTAATTATATCTATGACTAATGGACCTGACGCAACTGTCGGTTATATTAATGGAATAGTAATAGAATCATTTGTAGGTGATCCTAGCATTTTTGATCCAAGTAATTTGACTGCTTCTTCTCTTTCTTCCTCAAGTGTTGAATTGTCTTGGAATGATAATTCATTCAATGAAGTGAGCTTTGAAATTGAGCGTGCCGAGGATTTGAATGGTGTATACACGAGTATTGGTACTGTTTCTAGTGATGTAACTACTTTTACAGATACTAATTTGTCTACGGGTTCAATTTCTTATTACAGAGTTAGGGCATTTTTAGGAGGAACCGAGTATTCAGAATACACAGAGGTAGTTTCTGGCAGTACTATTTTATATACCGTTTTTGTCAATATCAATGGTGTTCCAGACTATGAACAGGCTGTCCCTTGGAATAATTTAAGTGTGGAGGCTGCTTCTGGTGATATTTTTACTGGTTTTTACAATCAAGATGGAAATCCGACTGGAATGGCGATGGAAGTTGTCAATGGTATGCAGGGGAGCAATGATTGGGGTGCGACCACTGGTGATAATTCAGGAGTGTTCCCTGACAATGTGATGAAGAGTTTCTATTTCAATGATAGGCTGGAAGCACCAGGTCACTTTAGACTTCTGGGACTTGATGCTGGTTTTGGTTATAACTTGAAGTTTTTCGGTTCTATTGTAACTAACCTAAACATCATTACCAACTTCTCATCTGGAGGAAAAAAAGTAGCAAATCATCAGACTGATAATGTGTCTGAAGTCTCAGTTATTTATGGTCTGGAAGCAAACGAAGATGGAGAATTAGAATTTTATGTTCAGGAGGATGCCTCATCCAATTGGGCCATTTTTAATGCGTTTGTTCTTGAAGCCTACCCAATAGACTCTGGAGATCCAATGGCTAGAAGCCTGAATGGTGGTGTTGCCGCCAATATTGCAGGAAATAAAAATGTTCATTTTGGAGTTCAGTCTCCTTTAATAGAGGTTTTTCCGAACCCTGTTAGTGATCATATGTTTATCAGTTTAGTGAACGGATTGGATATAGAAAATACAAAAGTTCAAATTTTAGATATACAGGGTAGAGTAGTATTTGCCCGTGATTATTCTTTTGATAATGATCAGATTATTGAATTGAATAATGAGATCTCCGGTTTAAATCAAGGGATTTATATTCTCTCTGTAGGAACCGGTGATCGCCAACTGACCCAAAAAATAGTAAAGTATTAATAGTATATAGTAACCTGCACCGAATAATAGCACAGCAATGAAAAGAATTCTACTTGAAAGAATATTAGCGATCATATTATGTTTGTTAGTATTTCCCATGTCAGCTCAAGTACTTGATCCGAACGATCCAATTGTTGAGTATGACGAGAATAATCCACCTGTCAAACCTCCTTTGAATGAGATTGGTAAGTGGGTTAGAACAAAAAGACTCAATTGGAATACAGATAACTTTAAATGCTATTACTATAATGGGATGGCATTTAGATTGAGGTTTCCTGAGAACTATGATACTAGTGGTAATACTAAATATCCTATGATAATCATGCTTCATGGTCGTGGTGAAGGTGGAGAAATCTACGACAATGAAAATAATATCAAGCATGGTGGTGGTGATCATGAATATCACGTGAAAAATGGTGATTTTAATGGCTTTCTGTTTTTCCCACAGAATACAGGCGGCTTTTGGGCAGATGGTCATTATGATGCAATTCATGAACTGCTAACTATTCATTTTCCAGAGCAAATTCATTTAGATCAAAATAGGGTGATCATCCATGGCCTTTCGGCAGGAGGCCAAGGTACTTGGAAATATTTAGCCAAATATCCTAAGACTATAGCCGCTGCTTTACCTATGGCGGCAGCATCTTTCAATTATGAGGCTGATGCTGAAATTTATAAATATAAGTCGATTTGGCTTTCACAAGGTGCTCAGGATAGGGCTCCTAGTCCATCAACTTCATGGAATTTGGTGAATAGAATAGTTCAGGAAGGTGGTAATATTAGATATACGCTTTATCATAACCTTGGGCATGGGGTTTGGTATACTCATTACAATGAGGCAGATTTTTGGCCATTTATACTAAGAGCTAATCTTACTAATCCGGTTGTGCTTAATGGTGAACTAACACTAATCGCTACAGGAGATCATAAAGACGAATATGAATTTATAACCAAATATGAATTTTGTCCTGGTGAAGATGTAATTGCTAACCTGGGCATTACTGGGGGGTTTGAATCATATGAATGGAGAAAAGATGGTCAGGTTATCGAGGGTGAAACGACAAATGAGTTAACAGTTACTCAATTTGGGGTATACGATGTTAGATTCCAAGAGAATGGGGAGTGGAGTGAATGGTCAGCTAGAGCCATTGAGGTAAAGGAAAAGGATGCTACGAATACTCCTGATATCGTTACAGAAAGTTTACAGACGAATATTATTCCAGACCCCAACGGCAGCATGGGGGTGTCATTGCTTTTGCCTGAGGGGTACATTGAGTACGAATGGTATATGCAAGGCACTGCTAACCCTGTTAGCAGTGAAAGAATTTTTAACGCTCAGCAATCTGGTAATTACTTTGCAAGAGTCAAAGAGAAATTCGGTTGTTCAAGTAATGATTCAGAGATATTCGAAGTGTTATCTGCTAATGGAAGTAATCGGCCTGCCTCAATTAGTAATGTAGCTTCATTTGCACTTTCAGAATCGAGCGTTAAGATACTTTGGTCAAGTAATGCAGCCACTGCTTATCCAGTGACTGGCTTTGAAATCTTTAGAAGTGAAGCGTCTGGTTCTGGTTATGAATTAATTTATGTTGCTAATTCAGAAGCCTTGAATTATACGGATGAAAATCTGAAGGCCAATACAGATTATTATTATCTGGTTAGACCTATCAATGAATTTACTTCGGCACCAGTCTCTGAAGAGGCTCATGTGAAAACTTTGGTAGATAGTAAACCTCCTTCAGTACCAATGAATTTAAGAGTTGTTAGTACCTTTCCCGATCAGGTTACTTTGACTTGGGATGAATCTACAGACGATGTGGCTGTTTACAGATACGACGTATACAAAAATGGTATTAAGTCAAAAGTAACAGAGTCTAACACCGTAACTATGTTCAACCTTAACAAAGGTGAACCATACCAGTTTATGGTAAAAGCAAGAGATTTGACAGGAAACGAATCTCCATTTAGTGAGCAATTGATAGCAGTTCCACTGACTTCAGGACTTACCTATGGATACTATGAAAAGACATGGGGTTCAAATCTTCCAGACTTTAGTGAGTTAACCCCAATTCAAACAGGTACAGTTTCAAATTTTGATATTTCTGTTAGTCCCGTGACTTCAGATTATGGTTTGTTGTTTTCAGGTGTTATTAACATACCTGTTGCTGGCAATTATACCTTTGAAACCAGATCTGACGATGGTTCTAAGTTATATATCGGTGAGTATACAGAATCCAACTTAGTTGTAAATAATGATGGCTCTCATGGGATGCGATACAGAGAGGGAACTTATTATTTTTCAGAGCCTGGATCTTATCCAATTCATCTTGCCTTTTATCAGGGGGGCGGCGGTTATGGACTTCAGGTATATTGGAAAAATACCCCTCATGGGGTTTCCAGTAGACAATTGATACCTGATGCATATTTGGTAGATGAATATACACCTGCAGGATCAGCGCCAAACTCAGTATCTGGATTGAGCTCCATTGATGTTACTTATAATCAATTAACCTTGAATTGGGAGGACAATAGTAACAATGAAACTGGCTTTCAAATTTTCAGATCAGAGTCGTTATCAGGTCCATTTGAGCCTGTTGGAATAGTAGGTGCGAATGTTACTACTTTTGAAGATCAGTCTGTTAAAGGAAGTACTTCTTATATTTATCAAGTAATAGCAAATAATCAGTATGGAAGCTCAGATCCTGTAGTTTCTTTAGAATCTCAAATCGGTGAAATACAGCATGGGATTGCTGCCCAAGACAATGCAACGGGTAATGGTTATATCATGTATTCAGTTGAAGATGTATTCGAGAGATTCAGTTCTGATAAGCCTTATTCCTATAATAGTAACCATTTGGTTGCGATAAAAAGGATAGGTGATGCTTGGTACTATGATAATAACAATAGCTATTATTCATTCGAACCAGAACCCACTGACGTATTGTTAGCAGCTGTTGATTACAGTGCAGATCAAATACAAAGTTTAGAGGGAGATAATAGTGATGTTTTTGGTATTGCTGCTGGGTTTGTGAGTGGAGACTTGGTTTTTCTTGCTGATTATTTCAATGGTGGAAACAATAATGGAGAATTTACCATTTCAGGAACTTCTTTTGTTAGAAATTCCAGTCGGCATTATTCCGTGACAACACTTCCTTTGCCTCCCGTACCAGCGATTGTTTCAGAACTTGTTTTTGATAAGGTTGAAGGAAATCAATTAACGGTTAAGTGGTTGAATGATGCCTCTGCTGAACAGTATCAACTCTATAGGTCTTTAGATAATTCTAACTTCCTTCCTATTGCAACTCTTGAACCTCAAGGTGATTCGACTTATTATCAAGAGGAGGGTTTACAGGTACATACTACATACTATTATAAAGTTGTGGGGGTAAATGATGGAGGCTCTACCGAAAGTAATTCTTTTGATGTGGCTACTTTGAATGCAATACCTCAGACAAATACAATAAAGGATTTTACTGTTAAGTTTGAAAGTACTTTTGAGCTTAATCTGTATGCTACTGATGCTGATAATGATGCCTTAGTTATTTCATCGACGGATTTACCTTCGTTTGGTGAAATTGTCGATTATGGAGACGGAACTGGTTTGTTAATTTTAACTCCCAGGGCTGAAGATGAAGGAGTGTATTCAATAACTATCGATTATTCAGATGGCTATGGAGGAGAAACTTCCGCTTCTTTCAATTTGACAGTTAATGACAATAATTTACCTACTCTGACTTCAATGAATAATCAAATATTGGAGGAAGGTGAGTCATTATTTTTAGAAATTATCGCAACGGATTTTGAAGGAGCTCAAAATTTAACTTGGACAAGTAACCTGCCCGATTTTATCACTCTGAATGTAAGTATTGATGGGAAAAGTTCATTGCATATATCACCAGATTATACCAATCATGGGGTGTATGATTGTGTTATTTCGGTTCAAGATCAGCAAGGGGCTACTGCTGAAGTTAATTTTCAGGTCAATGTAAGCGATAAGGACCCAAACACGCAGTATTTAATTAATATTTCAAAAACTATTAGTGCCGCATCACCATGGACTAACGTTTCTGGTTTGGGTATTGTGCAAGTTCCATCTGTTGATGGTGCTTCACAACCGATATCTTTTGAATTTTTAACTAATAGTTGGAATACTTATGATAAAGGTGCCTTAACAATAGACGATTCTGGTATTTTCCCAGATGCAGTCCTAAGGGATTATTATTATTTCGGGATTTTTGGTGCTCCCGAAACTGTGGATGTGAAACTTTCAAATCTGGATCCAGACATGTCCTATGATATATCTTTATTGGGAAGTTCAGTTTGGACTGGTACTTCGGATAATGGTACGACCGTCTATACTGTGAATGGAATAGAGAAGTCTGTCTATGTGCAGGGGAATACTTCGGAAACAGCTGACTTTAAAGGTGTCGTGTCAAATGCTCAAGGTGAGGTTATAGTAACCATGTCGAAGGCGTCTGATGGTACTCCCACGGGATATTTGAATGGTCTTTCTATTTCCACTGCCTTGGGTTTTGATGAAGTGCCAGCAGAGCCGAGAAATCTTGTTGCAGAAATGTCTGGACGAAATGTTTCTTTATCGTGGATAGATGCCCCGTTCAATGAAGAGGGGTTTAATGTTTATAAATCAGAAAATCAAGGTGGTCCATATGATTTTATTGGGAGTGTTGGTCAAGGAGTGGAATCCTTTTTAGATTCAGAGATTTCTCAGGGCATTGAATACTTTTATGTAGTCAGTTCATATAATTCGAATGGGCAATCAATTGTCTCTAATGAAGTTTCACTAAGTATACCTAACACCCCCCCAGTTATAAATATAGTGGAGAGTGTAGAAATGGCTTATGTGAATCAAGAAACTATTTTGGTCTTTGATGTCACAGATGATCCAAGTAATACTGTAGATGTTACTTTTATGAACTTGCCATCATTTGTAGTCTTCAATCAATTTGGAACTGGAGGTGACTTAGTTATGAATCCAGATGAAAGTGATATTGGTAATTATAGCTTTACGATAGTCGCAACGGATAACGAAGGTAGTTTTAGTACTGAACCATTATCTATTGTTGTAGACGAAGAGCTTCTTTACTCTGTACGATTGAATTTTGGGAAAAATAATAATGAAGCGGCTCCATGGAATAATACATCTAAAGCGCCATCTCAAGGAGACGTTTTTGGTGGACTGTTAGATCAGGTAGGAAATAACTCAGGAGTAAGCATTACATTATTGTCCTCATTTGGAGGAGTCCACAATGAGGCCCCTGTTACTGGTGATGATAGCGGCGCTGTACCTGATGATGTATTACAGGAATATTATTATTGGGGTGTCTTTGGAGCGCCAGATGTTGTGCAATTGAAAGTTTCAGGCCTGGATTATAACAATAAGTATAAATTCAAATTTTCAGGTAATTCAACCTTTAGTGGTTTAAATATAACTGACAATGGAGAAACTAACTATTCCATTGGTAGTGTGACTAAATCACTGGATGTTCAGGCAAATACATCTAACCTGGCAGTTATTGATAATGTAGTGGCTAATTCTAACGGAGAAGTTCTAATTACTATGTCAAAAGGAGCCGGGGCTACAGTTGGATATATCAATGGGCTGATTTTGGAAGCCTATACTGGTGATCCGAGTATTTTTTACCCATCAGGTTTAACAGCTTCTAGTTTATCAGAATCAGAAATTGAGCTGAACTGGTCGGATAATTCTTTTGATGAGAACCAGTTTCAAATTGAGAGAGCTACCTCGCTGAATGGTGTTTATTCTACCGTAGGTACTGTTGGTGCAAATGTTACTTCATTTGTAGATTCTGGTTTAGAAGGAGGCGGGATTTATTACTATAGAGTTAGAGCCAAGTTTTCTGGTAATGAATACTCTGATTATACCACTGTTGTTGAGGCTTCTACAATTGCTTACTATGTGTATGTTAATGTGAACGGAGATGTAGCCTATGACGAGAATGAGCCATGGAATAATTTGAGTGTGTCTGGTCAGACGGGTGATGTGTTTACTGGTTTCTATAGTAACAATGGTAACCCGACAGGGATTGAGATGGAGGTCCTTACAGGAATGCAAGGAAGTAATGATTGGGGGGCTACTACTGGAGACGATTCTGGTGTTTTCCCAGATAAAGTGATGAGGTCCTTCTACTTCAATGATAGATTAGATCCGAAAGGAGAATATGTACTTAAGGGCTTGGATCTTAGCTATAAGTATAATCTTAAATTTTTTGGATCAATTGTTACTAATTACAACATTATTACTCAATTCTCTGCTGGAGGAATGACAGTTTCTAATAGTCAGACCAATAATACAACAGAGGTGTCTACCATATATGGAATCGAGCCCAATGAGAATGGCGAGATAATGTTTACTGTCCAGGAAGATCCGAGTTCTAATTGGGCTATTTTCAATGCTTTTGTAATTGAAGCCTTACCTAGAAGTACAGAACAGGTGTCGGGAAGAATTTCTTCAGCTGCACGCAAAAATAGTTCCGTGACTAACGGTAATTATGAGGTTCGTTATGGCCTCAGTACCTTGCAGTTAGGGATGTACCCGAATCCAACTGATGATTATTTGATTATTAATATGAATGATGCACCTGCAGACGTGGCATATATTGATATAATTAATCTTCAAGGTGTAAGGGTATACAGCTTTAATAAATTCCTAAATTCTATCAATACACAAGTAACAATTGAAGAAGAAATCAATTCATTAAGTCCCGGTCTTTATTTAATTTCGGTCAAAGTTGGAGGACAGCATGTCGTCGAACGATTCGTTAAAAAGTAAATTCATAATAACCTGAACATATGAGGATGTCTAATCGATAGTTTAGGCATCCTCTTTTGCTTATGAAATACCTCAGAGGATTGGATGGTGTAAGGGCAGTAGCAATACTATTGGTTATGCTCTTTCATTTTTATTATTTATTAGAAGTGGGTTGGATTGGTGTTCAACTCTTTTTCGTACTATCGGGTTTTTTGATAACATCGATTCTTTTAGAGGATAAAAAAGAGGCGAGTTTATCTTTTTACTTAAAAAGATTTTATTGGAGGAGATCTTTAAGAGTCTTTCCTCTTTATTACTTGTACCTGTTTTTGGTGCTTGGAGTTTTTGTAATTGCTGGATATCCAAGAGATTTTCTTTCAACTTCTCCTTATTTGTTTACCTATACCTACAATTATTTTCCGCTTTTCAATGAATTGCATTTTGATACTTTATTTACTCATTTTTGGTCGCTTTCAGTCGAGGAGCAATTTTACTTCATTTGGCCTTTTATAATTTTCTTTTTCAATAGGAGGATTTTGAAATTCGTCATCATCGGCATTGTTCTTTTGAGTCCAGTATTAAGACTATTAGCTGGGATAATAATGGAGGGGGAGTTTGAAGCATCACAGATTGGTGAAATCATATATAGATTAACACCTATGCAATTAGATGGTTTTGCTTTTGGTGCGGCAATACCTGTATTTGCTTTGGATGAAAGGGAATGGAAGGTGAAACCTTTGATGATCGGTTGCTTCCTTTTGTTTATAGTAGCAGGAATTGTGAACATGCTGCTATTTGGAGAAGTAGAATCTGTTTCATGGACAAGTTTGGGATTTCCTATAGGCAATATGGAACTCTATTCTCATGTCTGGAGTTATACACTGATCAATTTATTATCGTTGTTACTAATTTTATATGCCATTAAAGGAAATAGCAGTGATTGGTTGATTAGACTATTCAATTCTAGAATAATGGTCGAAATAGGAAAGGTTTCTTATGGGCTATATGTGTATCACTGGGTGTTGTTTGCATTGTATCGGAAGTACATTGGGAAAGTGATTGATAATAGGGCACTGTCATTTGTGGTGTTTTTAGTTATATGCTACTTAGTCTCTTATTTTAGTTATCGTTTTTTTGAATCTAAATTCATTTCTTTAAAGAATCGAAAGTTCACTAAATCATGAATAAGAGAAAGAAAAAAGAAGAAATGAATAAGGAACAAACAGAGATGCTATTAAAAAATGTGGTTGTTCTTTTTGTAGCTACTTTATTGGTCTTTTTATATATCAAAGTTTTGTTTTTCTAGTGCAGGGTTTAAGATCTCTATATTATCAGTCGCTAGAAAATCTCCGGGGATTTTTAATAAAACATTTTCTTGTAAAGAAAATGGATACTCCAATAGGGACATTATTTTTTGTAATAAGCTCCGTGTTTGTTGCGATTGTAAGCGCAAAGCTTGGTTTACAATTATCAATTGGTATTCTAGGTTTGTTAATTGGATCTATAGTTTTTTTGCTTGTATTTATATCTCCGAAGTATGGATATTTTTTATCAATTCTAATTCCATTCATATTCATCCTCCCTGAACGAAAATATCAGATAAATGTACCAGTGGGGCTCTTTATGCAAATATTACCCATATTGGGTATATCGGTGATTGTTTTGAAAAAGTTGATGCGTAAGGATTTCTCTTACGGTTTTTTATGGAATGGTGTGACCTATTGTATGCTGGCCATTTTAGCATTCAATGTTTTTCAGATAGTTAATCCAAACGGCGTGTCAATAGTGGGGACCATGTTTGTCCTAAAAGGAAGTATTAGTATTCTGTGCTGTTATGCTTTGGTGTTGTATGTTGTCAATAAGAGATTTTTAAGGACGTTTTTGATTTTATGGTTGTCTTTGGCTTTTATTAGTGCAGTATATGGGTGTGTTCAAGAATGGTTTGGTTTAATGTCTTTCGAGGAGGCTTGGGTTAGAGCTGAAGAATTAAGATATAAAAGAATTTTCGTTGCTGGACGTTTTAGAAAATTTTCATTGTTAACTGATCCTGCATCTTTTGGTATTTTTATGTCATCTTCAGGATTAGTTTGTCTCATTCTTTGTATAACCACTAAAAATTCTGTTTTAAGGTGGACTACAGGGATTTGTGTGCCCTTTATGCTACTGGCAATGGGTTACTCAGGTACTCGTACAGCGTATGCCATGTTTGCGGCAGGTTTGATGATGTACGGTTTGATGAGTATTACTAAACCAAGAACTATGATTTTAATTGCAATTGGCGGAATTTTGGGTGTTTTTATTCTTTTTGGACCTATTCAAAATCCTACTATTGCAAGAATTCGATCTACTTTTGATTCTGATGATCCATCATTAGGGGTGCGTGATGAGAATAGAAAATATATTCAATCTTATATACATCAGCATCCTCTTGGGGGAGGTTTAGTTACTACTGGTCCTTTGGGAGAAAAGTATAACCCTGGCCATGTTTTGGCTGGTTTTCCACCTGATAGTGGTTATTTACAACGAGCCCTGGAGATTGGTCCAATTGGCTTGGCGATATTCATGATATTTTTATTTGTAGGATTGAAGAATGGAATTGTAAATTACTTTCATTTAAAAAATGAGGAGCTAAAGATGTATACGCTGGCTTTTGTAATTTTTACTTTTGCTGTAACAGTGTCTATATATGCCCAAATTGCTACCACGGCGATTCCAATGTCATATATTTTTTACCCTGTGATGGGGATTATGTCCAGAATGAAAGATTTGGATTTTGAAAATTAACCTAAACAAACATGCTATTTAATTCCCTTCATTTTGCATTTTTTTTTCCCATCGTTGTTTTATTGTATGCCATAGTAAAGCAACAACACAGGTGGGTACTAATGTTAGTGGCCAGCTACTATTTTTATATGAGTTGGAATCCCATTTACATTGTACTAATTATGTTCTCAACGGTAGTTGATTATTTGGTTACCATTGGAATGGGGAAAATTGAAAATATTCACAAAAGAAGGTTTCTCCTTATGTGTAGTTTGATTGCGAACCTGGGGCTATTATTTTCATTTAAGTATTATGATTTTTTTAATAATGCAATGGCTGATACTCTGGGGCTATTTGGATATGAGTACAGTTATAGTATGTTGAACTTGTTGCTGCCTGTAGGGATTAGTTTTTACACCTTTCAAACCTTAAGTTATACTTTGGAGGTTTATCACAGAAGAATTGAACCAGAAAGGAATTTTGGAATTTTTGCTCTTTATGTTTCCTTTTTTCCTCAATTAGTAGCAGGCCCAATTGAGAGACCTCAGCATCTATTACCCCAATTAAAAAAGCTTTCAGATATTATACCTGAGAATCTATCAAGAGGTTTGCGTTTGATGTTATGGGGCCTGTTTAAGAAAATGGTGATAGCAGATCGAGCAGCTTATTTTGTCAATGAGGTTTTTAATGCCCCTGGAGAGTATCATGGGTTGAGTGTAGTAATTGGAATGGTGTTTTTTTCATTTCAAATATATTGTGACTTTAGTGGGTATTCTGATATGGCCATCGGTGCTGCAAGAATATTCGGAATTGATTTAATGAAAAATTTTGATTCTCCTTATTTTTCAAAGTCTATTAAAGAGTTTTGGTCTAGATGGCATATTTCATTGTCTACTTGGTTTAAGGATTATGTGTACATTCCTCTGGGAGGAAATCGAACCACTACGCCACGATGGATTTTTAATTTGTTTATCACCTTCTTTATTTCTGGTATATGGCATGGTGCGAATTGGACTTTTGTCATTTGGGGTGCGATTCATGGCCTAGCTATGGCTGTTGAGGCGGTTTCCTCTAAGTTCGAGTTGTTTCCGATTAAGATGAACCGTTACCTAGCCATAATATGGACATTTGTAATTGTAACGATAGCTTGGGTGTTTTTTAGAGCTAATAAAGTTGGAGATGTTTGGGTGATTTTTGGAAACGCTTTAGATTTTAGTACTGGTCTGGCGGATTTTAAGTCGATGCGTTTAAGGGATTTGTTTAATGTTGTAATTCCGATTCCATTTATATTAATACTACTAATTGGAGAGAAAATGTTTAAGTTGGAATCATTCAGAAATACATTTTATAGGACATCGTCATTGCGTATGGCATCATACATAGGGATAATTGTAATTATCGCCTTTTATGGTGTTTTTAGAGAACAGAGTGATTTTATTTATTTTCAATTCTAAGTCTATATGAAGATCATTATGAAAAAGACACTTTTATTGGTCACTCTTCTGTTAGTGATATTTCTCTTTTTGGACCTACTGTTTACCAGTGTTTATCAAAAAGGAGATTACAGTAAGGAACAATGGTTGATGAATTTGAAAGGCGGGACATATGATTATGGAGTATTGGGCAGTTCAAGAGCATATACTACTGTGGACGTTAAATCAATAAATGAACGTACAGGGCTAAATGGGATAAATTTAGGGATAGATGGAAGTTTGATTTCTACACAAGCTCTTGTGTTTGAAGTTTTGTTAGATGCTGATAATAAGTTTGATAAGATATTTTTCCAGATTGATTCATATAATTCAAATGATGAGGCTATTGGTAAATTTACGAGGCCTAGATTTATGCCTTTTATAAGACAGCCAATTGTTTTTGATCATTTCAAGAAGTACGGTTTAGAATGGTATGCATATAAATACATCCCTTACCTTAGATATGCTGAATACAATTTTGATTGGGGCCCACATAATTTTTTGAATCATTTGTTAGAGATTTCTAACCCAGATCATGATGAAGCTGGGAGCTTTTTTTATCCAAACCCTGACTTTGTAGGTGCAAAGAATACTAGTGAGTATCTATTTGATTTAGATGGAGAGTACGCTTATCTAAATAGGGTGGTTGATTTATGTAAGAAGAATGGTATTGAAATAATTCTCTTTACTGCTCCCTTAGCAAGTGTTGCGGAAACTGAGGCTCATATTGAAAATGCAGATGCATTTAAATTGATATGCGAGGATCTAAAAGTACCCTATTATGATTTTAGAACAATTTATAATGAGGATTATTCAATGTTTACTAATTACAATCATCTAAATAGAAAAGGTGTTTCAGACTTTAGTGCTAGACTTGAAAAATTGATCGTTAAAGAACAAAATATGTTAACTGCGAATAATTAAACTTTTTCGGCTTGAATAAGGGCTGGGATGGTTTTTAGCATTAATTTGAAGTCAAAAAGCAGTGAATTTTTTCGTACATAAATCCTGTCTAACATAATTCTTTCTTCGGCAGACATGTCTCCTTTTCCTCTTTTTAAAGTTTGCCAAAGACCAGTTATTCCAGCAGGCCCTAGAAATCTTTCAGCATGTTCGTCGGTGGTTAATAATTGAGCTTCATATAGTGGTAAGGGTCGATTCCCTACAATTGACATATCACCTTTTAGTACATTAATTAACTGAGGTAGCTCATCAATACTCGTGTTTCTAATGAAATTCCCGATTCGTGTAACTCTTGGATCGTTTTTGATTTTGACAAATTGGTTACCATCCTGATATTGGTTGGCAGTCTCTTTAAGTTTTTCAAGTTGGGAATCAGCATCTACTTGCATAGATCTAAACTTGTAAAAATCAAAGATCTTATAATTAGTACCAGCTCGCTTCGAAATATAGAAGATTGGACCTTTTGATTCGAGCTTTATGATTAATGCAGTCAAGAATAGTAAAGGTGAAACTAGAAGCAGAATGCTCAATGATACAGTTATGTCAAAAGTACGTTTGAGAAAGTACATACTGTATTCCTTGTCCTCATTTAATATTGAGTCTTCTTTTGAAAAACCTGCTTCTTTTAACCTTTTATAAAACTTTATTCTTGGTATTAATGATTTGAATTTAATAGGCTTATGAAAATATTCGTCAGCGCCAATACTTCTAGCTAAATCCTTAGTTTGCTCATTTTTTCTATCAGAGAATACAATTAAGGGGACAGTTTTAAAGCTAGAATTTTTCTTGTGTTTTTCAAGCTTTTCAGCGTTTAGCTTAGAAAGAACATTGTCCGAAAGAAGTATAGCCTCAGGTTTCTTACTGTAGTACGTATTCCAATTAACAATTAAATTGATCAATAGCTCAGGTGATTGCGCATTGATCAACTCATACTTCCCATTTTCGGTGTCCAAAATTTGTTTAAACAAGGATTCGCCTAAAAAAATGATTATAGGTTGATCCAATGTTTCTTGAATATTGGAAACATGATACTCCACCTTGGACTTATTATCCAAGTTACTTTCTAAGCTGGCCGTCTCGTTCACTACGATTGAATTTTGTTACTACTCTCGTTAGTTACATGTTCAATTGTTTGCAGTAATTGGCTTGGACAAAACGGCTTTTGGGTATAAGCGCTATAGTCTACTGAAATAGGTATATACTTTACTTCATCTTCAGGTAGGCCTGAAATATAGACCAAAGGTATATGGCTGTACAGTCCGTTGAGTTTCAAGTATTGACCAAATTCTAACCCACTCATTTCTGACATGGTTACATCTGAAACGACAACATTGGGTATTTTGTCACTTTCTGAAAGCCATTGTATTGCCTCTATGGCACTAGTGAAAGGATGTACTGTATAATTCTGTTCTAGAATCTTTGTAGTCAATTGACACATCATTTTGTTGTCATCAACTAACAAAACAGATTTCTTCTGGTTACGGCGGTTTTTTGTTAGGTACATGGTTTAATTTTCTTTATGGTGAAACTACGTCTTAGTATTCATCATAACTGGTTGAGGTTGTTGGAGTTTTACTTTTATTAAAAGCTTATGACTCTATATAGCTGATAATAGTGATTTAGTACATGCGTTTACAAATCTAGCTTTTATACAATTGATCGCAAACTTTAGACGAAGTAAAAAAAACAAAAACATACCTTTTCTAGGTTTTTTCACCTATGCCACTATTAAATCTTGGTTTTGTTCAATTTTATTTGTGCATGTTGGTTGATTAAGATTGAAATTACCACCGGTTTAGAGTAATAATCATCCCTATTTTTAGGGATTCGGTGATTTCTAGTAGGCTAGGGGTTTTAGATTTTTAACAAAAAGCTGGCTAAAGGAGTACTAAAAACAGATTATTCATACAGGAAACACCAATTATTAATTTGTCAAAAGCTGATTATTAGCATTCTTAAGGTAGTTAAATCACAGCTTGGTAAAGTGCAATTTAATATTCGTAGTAATTAAATTACAGAGTAATTACTCCTAATATCAGATGAAACTTTTAAATAGTAGTAGTATCTACGCCATCAGAGCTTTACTTTATCTAGATCGACACGCTAGCAAGGATATGTATACTAGCATAAGTGAAATGTCCGAAAAGCTGAGTATTAGCTTCCATTTTTTGACCAAAATCATGCAAACTCTGGCTAGAGATGGGATACTTGTGTCGCATCGTGGGCCTACAGGTGGCGTGATGCTTTGTAAGAAAACGGATCAGATTTATCTAAGAGACATTATCAAAACCTTTGAAGATGAGGGTTTTTATGATGGATGTATGCTGGGGTTAGCTGGTTGTAGCGATGAGAACCCTTGTCCCGCCCATGATACTTGGCAAACAATAAAGGATAATCTGAAAACTATGTTCGACAGTTCCACTATTGCTTCCTTAGCAAAGCTGGAGGGAAGAATTGGATTAGAACAATTAAAGGAAGGGTATTAATTCGCTGATAGATTTCTTTGAAGACAGTTTTATTTTTATAAATTGCAGTCCCCTCTATTCTAATGATACATTAATTATTAATGTTGAATCGACCTGTAAAAATGATAAACCGTGTAATTACGACTGCACTGATGTGCATTTTTTTTCCTTTAATTTCCTATGGGCAGATATCCGTGGCTTTATTGGATTTGGAAGAGGGTATTGAATCTTGGTATCAAGAAGTTCTAGGACAGAACAATACTCCAATTGCAAATGGTAGCTATTATCATATAGATCCACAAACCCCTAGACAACATCAGTTTTTGGCTAGTCCAATTTGGGATATTGGTACTGTGTATATGTATGGACAGCAGTTCGATAGTATTCGAATATTGTATAACATATATGAAGATCTTTTGATTGTTGAGAATAGTGGGGTTTTTAGGTCCAACTATCAACCGATTGAACCAAATCAGAGGGCGGTGGATGAATTTTTTATTCATGGTCAGCATTTCGTGAATATTAATAGTGATTCAATATTCTATGGTCCTGGTTTTTATGAAGAAATTTATAAAGGAGAGAATTTGTCACTCTATGCTAAACATTTGAAAACCAAGACGGTGAATGATATGGAGGTTCAATACTTAAAGGAAAATCAATACTTCATTGATGTCGGTGGGCATTATGAGAAGTATGTAAATAGGAGGACTCTTTATAAAATGTTTCCATCACATAAGAAGGAAATAAGATCATTTGCCAACCGAAATGGAGTTAAGGGTAAAAACGAAACATCCATTTATAACCTGATTGTTTATTGCGAACAATTCGTGAATAATTATGAATAAGTTACTCTTACTTTCTTTTATCTGTTTATTCAGTTATTCTCTTCGGGCTCAAGGTGATCGAAGTGTCAAGTCAGACTCTGTATCCCTATCAGAAATGATTCAGGTTATTGAGTCTAATAGTAATAAAATGTTCAGCTATAAAAAGGAATGGATAGAAGGCGTAAAGGTGGCCCAATCCTGGTCCATAGAAGATGATTTTGAGTCTCAGTTAGAGCAGTTATTAAGTCATACAAGGTTGACTTTTTACGCCATGGGAGACTATGTGATATTATTGAACAATAAAGAAATAATCTCCGAACCGCTAATCGTGAATTCTTTTAAAGAAGGCCGAGAAGTAGATGGATTAAATTCGGAAGAAATTGTATTTGCTCAAGAAAAAAGAAATAAGGATCTGGGAGTAGAGGAGACTCTGATTGAAATTGGAAACCGTAAACTCTATGTGAATGGTGAAAGAAGCACCATAGCCGGATATGTGCTGGAGTCTGAAAGTGGAGATCCTGTTCCAGATGCCTATGTGTACATCGAAAGCCCATTTACGGGCACTACGACAGACGAAGAAGGATTTTATTCTTTGAACGTCCCCAATGGTCGTCGAAACATATTGATTCAATCTGTGAATATGAAGAATACTTACAGGAAGCTAATGGTATACTCTGACGGGCGATTGGATGTTAATTTGCAAGTGGATGTAATTGCTTTGAACTCGGTAGTGGTGAGCGCAGAGAGAGAAGCCAATACCAAGAGTCCCCAGATGGGCATGACCAAGATTAAACCAGAAAACATGAAGATTGTACCTGCTTTGTTGGGAGAAAAGGATATGGTTAAGGTCGCTACCACTACGGCTGGTGTACAGTATCTAGGAGAAGGCTCAGCAGGCATTAACATACGAGGAGGAAAAGCAGATCAAAACTTGTTCCTTTTGGATGGTGCTCCCGTCTATAATACCAATCACTTTTTTGGATTCTTCTCAGTTTTTAATTCAGAAGCACTATCAGGAATGGAATTGTACAAGAGTGCAATACCTGCCGAATATGGTGGGAGATTGTCTTCTGTTTTTGACATTTCTTCCAAAAAACCAAGTCAGGAGAAGTTCAAAGGGGCTGGAGGCATAGGCCCGGTGACTTCAAAATTTATGCTCGAAGGTCCTACATTCAAGAATGGCCCTACTTTCATGGTAGGGGGAAGGGCTACATATTCTGATTATGTACTCAATAAGATCAAAGACTCACCACTGAAGAATAACGACGTGTCATTTTATGATGTAATTGCCAAGATAGATCATGATATCAATGATAATAATTCAGTGTCTGTCACGGGATATTTCAGTCACGATAGTTTTCAGTTGTCATCGGACACCTTATTGTCATACACGGATTTTTCCTATCAAAATAAACTGTTGACGGCCAATTGGAGACATGTTTTTAACGATCGGTTACAGGCAGATTTTCAAGTGGGATATAGCCAGTACGATTACAATATAGGCTATGACTTGCTTCCAACTCAAGCCTTTAGGATTGATTATGGGGTAAAACAATCGCAACTGTCAGCTAAGTTTGACTATTTCGTAAGTGAAAAATTGAATTATAAATTCGGTTTGCAGGCCAAGCACACAAGTGTAACTCCGGGAGTGAAAACACCAACTGGTTCAGAATCATTGATATTGAGAGATGAGGTGGGGGATGAGCAAGGTTTGGAACTAGCTCCTTATGTATCTGCATTGTACAGCCCCTCCGACAAAATTTCTGTAGAAGGAGGGGTAAGGCTTTCAGTCTTTAATGTGCTGGGACCTGGTGAAGTAAATCAATATGCGGAAGGTTTGCCTATTGATCCAAATTCCAGAATCGGAAGCAATGAATATGGGAACAATGAAATAATTGAGACGTATTGGGGACCAGAGTTTCGTCTTTCCTCTCGATACTCTCTAAACCAAACTAGCTCGGTCAAAGCCAGCTACAATCGTACTCGGCAAAACATACACTTGCTGTTGAACTCTGCCTCTATAGCTCCGACTGACATGTGGAGGTTGTCCAATGCTCACATCAAACCACAGATAGCAGATCAATTTTCTGTTGGGTACTATAAGAATTTTTATGGGAAGCATATGGTTGAAGCCTCTGCTGAAGTATACTATAAACAGATTCAGAATCTTCTAGATTTCAAAGTTGGTGCAGACCTTCAGTTCAATAAGGCAATCGAAACAGATTTGCTACAGGGGCCGGGTAAGTCCTATGGAGTAGAATTGTCATTGAGGAAGTCTTCAGGATGGTTGACAGGTTGGGTTAATTATACTTATTCCAGGTCTTTGATTCAATTAGATGGAGATTTCCCAGACGAAATCATCAATGGAGGGAATTATTTCCCGACCGGTTATGACAAGCCTCATTATATCAATTCGGTAACCAACTATAAGTTCACTCGTCGTTTTACGATGACGCTCAATGTTGTTTATGCAACAGGTATTCCTACTACTTATCCTACTGGTAAATACAATTACCAAGGGTCAGAAAACTTGTTGTATTCTGAAAGAAATGCTTATAGAATACCTGATTATTTCAGAGTGGATTTGGGTATTAACATTGAAGGGAATCACAAGATCAAGAAGTTGGCGCATTCATTCTGGTCATTCTCAGTTTACAATTTGCTAGGCAGAGACAATGTCTACTCAACCTTTTTCAGAGTTGAGGAGGGAGAGGTCAAAGGATATAAGATGTCTGTGTTTCCAACTCCTATCCCTACCATCACTTATAATTTTACATTCTAATACATGAAAAGGATACTACATATTTCAATATTGATTGCAGGTATATATGCTTGTGTAGAGCCTTATGATTTCGAAGTAAAGGATACCGAAGAAGTGATGGTGGTGGATGTGTCACTAACAAATGAGGTAAAAACTCAAGAGGTGAGATTGTTTCAGTCTTATCCATTAGATGGTACAGAAGGAACTCCTTTGACGGGTGCTGTGATTTCTGTTCAAGAAGTTGAAGGTCAGGAATACCCCTTTATTGAAACTTCAGATCCCGGTGTATATCAATCTGTCGAGCAATTTGGCGGTAGCCCTGGATTGAGTTATGTACTTAAAATTACCACGATAGATGGTCAGGAGTTCGAATCATTGCCAGAAAAAATGCCAGAACCAGTGGCTATAGATAGTATATACGGCAGATATATAGAGAGACCTTCTTCTGATGACGATCGGAACCTGAAAGGAGTGCAGTTCATGGTGGATAACCACAATGATAATGAGGCTTTTTCTAGTTATAGGTTTGAGTATAAAGAAGATTTTTCAATTAATGTGACATACCCTTCAATGTATGAATATTTGGAAGCGGAAGATTCTCTGATTTATAGGAGACCAAGCATTGCAACTTGTTACAATTCTAGGGAGTCGACGGATTTTTTAACCGAAACGACTAGTGGTCAATCAAAAAATCGTTTATCTGAATTTCCAATTGTATATGTGGAGGATAATGAACCACAGTTGCGATTTAATTATTCGCTGACGGTTAGGCAGCTCAGTATATCACCAGGAGCATACCAATACTATAAAAGTTTAAAAGAGAATAATGAGTCCTCAGGAAGCTTTTTTGATAAACAAAAAGGGACTGTTTTAGGGAATATAAGTAACGTGTCGGATCAGGCATTTCCTGTTTTAGGGTATTTCGAGGTGGCAGCTGTTTCTACAGGTTTCAGGTATTTTCCAGCAGGCTCTTTTAGAAGTCAGGGTTTTGTTCCATCAAGATATAGTTTTTGTGATTATAATGAGTATGCTGATACTGTTGCTGTAGATTCCCTAATTTTTTATGATGGATTGGGCTATTCTAAAAATGTATTCACTTACACTGATCCTTCTTTGACTAGTGTAGCAGTGGTCCCTTCCTCATGTAGCGATTGTAGAAACTATGGTGTATTAGAAAAACCTGACTTTTGGGAGTAATGAAAAAAATTGCATTCGTAATATTCGGCTTTTTACTGGGAACTGGAGTCACTGTAGCTCAGCAAAATATCAAGGAAGAAATCTACCTTCATTTGTCCTCAACTGATTTGATAGTGGGCGAAAACTTAAATTTTTCTTCATTCACCTATAGCCAACTAACAGGTAGAGTGTCAGGGTTGAGTTCCCTGATATACATAGAATTGGTAGATGCCAAAGGTAACTCTGTGTTTCAGGGGAAATTTCCTCAAAAAGAAGGAAGATCATCAGGAGATATTTTTCTAAATACTGATTTGGAAACAGGAAATTATAGAGTGGTGGCCTATACTCGATGGATGAAAAATTTTGATCAACGATACGAAAAGGTTATCTCAATTGTTAATCCATATAAAACTTATGCTAATGCTGAAAACGAAGAGGAGTCAGAATATGATTTGAAGTATTATTTCGAGGGTGGGAGCTTTGCTGCTGGATTGGAAAATCAGCTTGTTCTTACATTATTAGATCAATGGGGGAAACCTGCCAAGCTGAAAGCAAGATTGCTTAAAAAGGGAGGTGAAAAGATAGCTGACCTTATATTTAATGATAAAGGAATAGCTACTGTCTCATTTATGACTGATCAGCAATCGAATTATCAAGTAGCTCTTGAGTTGCCATCTAGTTTTAAATTTATTGATTTACCTGCACCTTGTAAGAATTGTACCAAGTTGAGCCTTGTTGATCGTGGAGAAAACCTCCTACTAAAGGTTGAATCCAATAATGTTAATTCAGATAAAATCGGAGTTTTGGAGATATGGAGTCCGGCGGAAATGGTACAGAGATTTAATTCAACCATGCAGTCTCAACATATTTTGACAAAGAAAGAATTACCAGAAGGTAAGCTGATCGCGCGGCTATATATTGATAACATGATCAGCAATGAAAGAGTTTTTTGGAATGGCAGATTGAATAATCTAAAGCAGATCAAACCGTTGGTTTATGGTGTGGATAGCTATGTCCAAAAGAAAGTGGATGTTCCGTCAGAAGGTGTCTATTCGGTTTCTGTAAAAAAGATATATGGATATGAAAGTATCAATCAGTTAGAGGTGATTGCATTGTTTCCTAATTCAATGAATCAAGAGAGAGCGATTTATAAAGAGGAGCTTAACGATCAATTGCTTGATCAAATGATGATAATGAGTAACTGGGAGTTTGATTCTGAATTGGTTGATTCTGTGAAATTCATGCCAGAGTACAAATCTGGTATTGTTCAAGGCAAAGTCACCTCGAACAAGGGTGACTTTGAAGACGTAAATGTGGCTTTATCTTTCCAGGGATCTCAAATGGAACTGGATGCCTATAAAGTTGACAAGAAGGGTCAATTTATTCTTAAATATGATCCTCTATTTGCCAATGAAAAAGGAGTTGTAAAAGTTCTGAATGATGAAGATCAGGAGTATCAAGTTGAGATTTTTGATGAATACTATAAGAATTATAAACCAATGACAGGGCCTTCATTGTCAATTGACTCTGTTCGATTGGCAAAGATTACTCAGCGGGCAATTGCCAATCAAATTCAGAACGCATATTTTGAGGTTGAAGAATATCAGGATTCAACAAGAGCCATATCTACTTTTGGTAGTATGAAATCTTATGTTTTAGATGATTATACTAGATTCAAAACCATGCGAGATACTTTTATCGAATTGGTTTATGAAGTAGGGGTGAGTAAGAATGAAAGTAAGTTTAATCTCAATATGAGGACTGTTGATCTAAGTTATAATGATAAGGCAGATGTTGAGACGATGGTCCTTTTAGATGGTGCTTTTTCAACCTCGGAAGATGTTCTTAAGCTTTCACCCTATTTGGTGGAAAGAATAGATGTGTTGGATCGTAGGTACTTTATGGGGGACGTGATGTTTGATGGAATTATCTCCATTCATACTTTTGAGGGAGATGGCGGTGATACTGAACCTTTTGGACATCAAGTGGATCTTTCGGAGCTTCAGCGTACTTCAGAAGTTACTTCGACAGAACTAGAAGAAAGAGCACCTAAATTCAATGATCTGCTTTACTGGAATCCTTCGATCAATACAGAATCGGATGAGCTGAACATTGAGTTTAAAACCTCCATGGTAGAGGGGGAATATGAAATCCGAATAGAAGGGATTACAAGTACAGGCAATCCCTATTCACATCGATCTACCTTTATTGTTGAAAAGCAACTCCCTTGATTTACAAAGGAGTACTAGTAGGTTGGTCTACAGGTAAAGTGATGATAAAGGCTGTTCCGACACCTAGTTTGGTTTTGAGTTGGAGTTTGCCATTGTGCTTCTTGATGATGTCCGCAGTAATAGAAAGCCCTAGGCCTGTACCTTCACTTTGAGTTTTAGTCGTAAATAGTGGACTAAACATCTTGGCTTTTACATCATCTGGGATTCCTGTTCCATCATCTTGAATGATGACTCTTACATACTTATTATCCAAATTGTTGATGGTAATAGTGATGGTGCCATGTTTCTCAAGTGCATCTACTCCATTACCGATGATGTTGATAAAGACCTGATTGATTTCTCCTTGAAAACAATCGATCTGAGGAACGTTTTCGTCAAACTTTTTGACAATTTCTGCCTTGTGTTTGTACTTGGGTTTTAAAATCAATAGAGCTGCATTCATGACCTGAACTACATCAGCTTTCTGAAATTCGACCTCATCCTTTCTGGAATAAACTCTCAGCCCTTCAACAATCTCCTGAATTCTCGTAGTACCAAATTTGGTATCCTGAATCAATTCGCTGATGTCACTTTTTAGCTCTTCGATCTGATCATTCGAGCCACTAGTGTTTTGGATGTGATTGAAAACTTCTTCTGCATTCTCTTCAATCAACAGCACTCCATTAGAGATGAAGTTGATTGGATTTTTGAGCTCGTGGGCAATACCGGCAGTAAGCATACCAAGAGCTGACATTTTCTCTGCCTGGATCAAACTATCGTGCGTTTCTTTTAAGTCTTTATGGGCCTTCTCAAGCTCCATTCTAATGCGTTTCTCTTTCTGCAAGCTCTGCTTCAGCTCAGTCTGTGCGAGTTGTAGATCGCTGTTAAATTTCTTGATGCTAACGTTACTAGCAGTAAGTTTTTCATTACTTTCCTGAATGGTCTTTTGTTGTTGTGCCAAAAGCTTGTTGAGCCTTCTTACTCTTACGTACTCTATCCCTAGGATGATAATCAAAACAACGACTGCTATTAAAATGGTTATGTAGTAGAGCCTTTGCTGATTCTGTAATTCTACTTCCTGCTCCAGAATCAGCTTTTCTTCTTCAGCAATCTTTCTTTTATTTTCTTCATCTTCCTTGGCAAGGCGGTTCACTTCTGATTCCAATTTATATCTGGCCAGTTCTGCTTGTCTTTCACGGTTTTCATATTCGTGATGAGCTACAAGTAGGTCCTGATGCGTGTATTCAGTAGCCAAAGCGGAATGATCTAGCTCTTTGTCTCCCAAAAGGTAGTCATGTGCCAAATCTGATAATTGCTTTTTTTCCTGCTTATGTACATTGTCTAATATGCTCGCTTCTTTCTCTAAAATGGCAGCTTCCTCTCGTTTGATGATGTCAAGTGCATTCTTTTCCAGTTTTTGGGCATATAGCTGAGCCTTATTCACTTCAGATTCAGAAAGCTTCTTGGGTAGATCAAAGCTTATTTGTTGTGATTCATAGGCCTGACGATTTTTAGGGTAGCTTTTGATAGCTATATCCAGATACTCCTGATATCTGTCTGCCTGTTTCATCTGATCGTAAAATTGGGACAAATGATAGGCTAGCAAACTGGATTTCTCGCTGTTGCCTTCCTTCTTGATCAGATCATAATACTGTTTGGCATATTTCGCTCCTTTTTGAGGGTCGTTTTTAGCATCATAGATTTCAATCAGGGCATCATAAGCCTCAAATTCGAAATACTCGATGCTGTCTTTTAAGGCAAGGGCCAAAAGGTTTTGAAACTCTTGTTCTGCCTGATCAAGTAGGTGAGCTCTAATCGAATTGTATCCAGAGGCCAGTGAGATTTCGATCATTCCCAGTTCGTAATCTATTCTTTCAAATTGCTCATAGGCCTTGTTATAATACTCTGTCGCTTTATCAAATGCACTAAGACTTGAAAATGTATTGGCTAGAGAGAAATAAGCATTAGCGGATATGGAATAGTTCTGCCTGTGTTCGGCAGTCATCGCCATATTCATGAATAAGTTGACTGTTTCCGGGTATTTTTCCTGGGATAGGTAAATTTCCCCCTTTAGGTTACGCGCTTCCCACGCCAATTGCACATTTTCTATTTTGTCAGCTCGTGATTCGGCTTGTTTGGCCAGGCTCATAGCATAGCTGTCGTTTCCAGCAGCAAAGTTCTTCCTTCCTTTTTCAAGTAGCTGGTTAATTCGTAATTCTTCTGCCTGATTGATGTCTTGCGCCATAGCAGAAGAGCAAATAACTAAAAGAATGAATAAGGATATGCTAAAGTAGTTTTTCACGAGTCCTTTTATAGTTTTATTTAGTTTCAAATGATCTATTCTAGTCGGTTTTCTTTCCTAAGATAGTCCTCTTCATGGAAAATACTAGAATTAGAAGCAATCAATTACAGGTGGGTATAAAATCAAAGCGGTGGCAAATCTATTAATAATAGATATGCCACCGCATAGTATTAAGGTTATTTTGTATTATTCTGTGATCGGGATACCAAAAAAGAATTCTAATACTTTGATCTTGAAAATATAGTCAAATTTGGTTCTCACCAATTCTGACTGTGCAGCCTCTAATTGCTGCTGTGTCTGAGTGAATTCGAAGGAATTGATAACCCCAACGTCGAATCGCTCCTGAGCATAATCATAGGCCTGCTGACGGGCGATCAGGGTCTTCTCGGCTGCCACGTATGCTTTGGAAGCAGCGAGTGCATCATTGTACGATTGGTACACAGTGCTTTCCAAGTCTATCTTTGTGTTTTCTAATTGCAAACGTGCCTTTTCTAATGTTATTCTGCTCGTCTGCATATTTACGTGATTGCGAAAGCCATTGAAAATGGGGATTTGAAGCTGAAGGCCAAATACATGTCCGCCGTTTCTATCAAATTGATCATAAATAGGATCAGGAGAAACGGTAGTACTAGTGATAGTAGGTACTCTTACGGGTTCTTGTGTGCTAGTCACATACCCTAAAATGGGATCGCTTGTGGGATCCGCTGGATTTACAATTGGAGTGCCAGCTCTATCCTGATAGGAGGCTCGAGTATTGTAAGAATAGAATGCTGAAAGAGTAGGAGATATTCCTCCTACAGCTAGATCATAGTTGACCTCAGCTATTTCGACATTGGTCTCACTCACTTTGACCTCATTTCTAATCTCTAGCGCTTTCTGATAAATATCAGATGGGCGTGTGTCCAAAATGACCGAAGCAGGGATGTCATAATCCTCCGTAGAGATGTCGAAATTTTCATAATCGTTGATCAACAGTAGTTGTGCCAGATTGATCAGCGACAGTCTTACGTTGTTTTCAGCCACTACGATCTGTTGTTCTTGACTAGCAGAGTTGGCTTCTAGTTCATAGATTTCCCCTTCTGGTAACTGGCCATTTGCAATCAAAGTTTGGGTTCGCTCTAATTCTTGTTGAGTCAAGTCATATTGCGATTGCCGAACTTTTAATGTTTCCTTATTGAACAGAATTTGCAGAAAAGAATTGGCCACCATCAGTGCAATGTCATCCTTCATGCCATCTATTTGATACTGGTTGGCCAGTATCTGCAAGTTGGCGCGGTGCATCGTGTTGAGATTTGTCAAACCCTGAAAAAGGTTAACTCCTGCATTTAAACCGACTGAAGTGTTTTGGGTAGTTTGAACCTTTAGTGTTCCATCGGTTACATCTTGTGTCAAACCATTGTTCCAGTTGTGGGTTGCACTGGCATTGACTGAGGGTAAGAAGTTACCCATAGCACTCTTTTTATTGTATTCCGCAGTTTGTACGTCCAATTGACTTTGCTGTATCGAAATGTTCTTTTCCAATGCATAGGTTACACATTCCTCCAGAGTCCATTTTTTTACTTGTGCAGAAGCACTCAGACTAAATAGTAGCGCGAGCGTTGCTAGGCTTATATTCAATTTCATTCTTAGCTTCATTTTTGATTATCCGTTGGAGTCACCTCTTTTGACGGGCTCTGTTTTATTCCAAACTTTGATTTCATCCTCTTTGCTGACACCAGAAATCACTTCGGTATTGATGCCATCAGATAAACCAAGTTTGAGGTATTGCTTTTCGTACTCTTGCTCTCCTTTTTTCACTTCAACAAAAGCACTGTCCGAGTTAGGGACATATTGTACCCATTCTTCTTTGATCGAAAGGACAGAGTCTCTGCTCTCAAGTACCATGGTAGCATTCGCACTGTAACCGGCACGTACGAATTGATCTCCAGAAAGCGTTACATCCGCTTTGATTTCGAATTGTACTGCTCCATTTTCTTCTGTTCCCTTAGGAGCGATAAATCTCAGAATGGCGTCATATTCGTGATCGTCGATGGCTGCCAAACTTATTTTTAGCGGCATACCTACTTTTAGCTTCCCAACTTCTGCTTCATCTACTTTTCCTTCGAAAATCATTTTGTCCAGATCTGCGATGATTGCAATGGTAGTCCCTTGGTTGAAGTTGTTACTTTCGATTACCTGATCTCCTTTTTTAACTGGGATGTCGATGATCGTCCCTGTCACAGTCGCACGGATATTGGTATTAGCTGCTCCACCACCTGCTGTACCTAGCTTGATGATTTGCAGGTCATTTCTCGCATTAGCCAATTCTTGCTTGGCTTGCGAGTAGCTCAATTCCGCACTGTTAAAGGCCTGATCAGCAATTATACCCTTTTCGTAGAGTTTTTTGTTTCGGTTGTATTCCAACTCAGCATTTTTCAATACGATTTCTGCATTGCTAACACGCCCTTTGGCGCTGTTGAGAGAGGCTTCATTCGGGACGACCTTGATTTTAGCAATCAAGTCGCCTGTTTTCACTTCCTCACCTTCTTCTAGTAGCACATCCTCTATGATACCTGAAAGGTTGGGTTTAATCTCCACCTCATCTTCAGGTATTACCTTTCCGGTAGCCACTGTCTTGTTTTGGATAGTTGCCTTAAAAGCCTTGGCCGTTTCGAACTCTATGACCGCTTTTTGATTGGATTTGACAAAGAAGTATGCAGCATATCCTGCACCCGCCAGGAATATGATGATCAATAAAACTTTTAGTACCTTTTTCATTTGTATGTAATCTGTTTTTAATAGGTCACTTGGAATCTCTATGAAATACTTCACCCTGCTGGAATGAAGTACTTATTTAGATTTCATTTGATTTGAATTGTTTTGGTTTTACCACAGACTTCTTTCATTAAGTCATGGCTCAGCATGAGCAATCTGTTCAGTTGGTTATATGTTTTCATGCTTGATTAATTATTAATTGAGTTTTCGATTTATTCTTCTCTTAGTGCGTCTATAGGTTTAATACTAACAGCTCGCTGAGCAGGAATGAGCCCTATCAGCGTCCCCAAAGACACCATTAGGATCAATGCTCCAAATATCCATTCCAACGGTACGGTCGGATTGGTATAGGGGAAATCAATTCCTTGAGTGGCTGAGTTGATCACACTGAGCACCACCGCACCAAGTATGATTCCCATAAAACCTGCCATCATGGTCAAAAAGATAGATTCTAATAAGATCTGTCCTCTAACCTCACCAGGAGTAGCACCTAATGCTCTTCTAATTCCTAATTCTCTGGTTCGTTCTTTGACCGAAATAAGAAGGATGTTGCCAATACCGATCACACCGGCCAAAATGGTTCCAACTCCCACTACCAGAGATAAAAATGTCATGCCTTTGGTGAATCCCATGATTCGGTTGAACATTTCGCCCAGATTAAATGAACCAATGGCTCGCTCGTCTTCTGGTGCTACTCTATGGATTTCCTTGAGTACTTTTTTGATGTCCTTTTCTACCTGAATCACATCAGCTTCTGGATAAGCTGCAATTGCAAACCAGCCTACCCGATCCCCTTTGTTGTAGAGTTTGCTGAAGGTGGTAAATGGGATATAAATATCACTATCACTTTGCATGCCGCCACCTTCTGTGGTTTTGTGGACACCTACTACCTGAAAAAATATTCCATCAATTCTGATGAATTTCCCTACAGGCTTTTCATCTTTTTCGAAGAGCTCATCACGGGTTCTTTCTCCTATGACACAGACTTTACTGGCATTCTCAATATCTCGATCATTGAGGAATCGCCCTCCGTCAAATATTTTCTTGGCATCTATCTTAGCCAGGATGGGAAAATCTCCATAAGTGGTATAGGATCCGCTTTTGGTGCCATAGACAGTCATGGCTGGCGCACTGCCCCAGTTTCCTGTGTTGTTTCGAGGCGCGATGTATTGAATTTCAGGAACTTTAGATCTTAAAATGTCTACATCTCCCAACTTCAGACTGAAGTATCTTCCTCTTTTAAATCCGTCATAGGGAACGCTCGTATTACGAGTCCACACAAACATACTGTTCATGGCCATGCCTTTGAATTCACGTTCGAACCCATTGTCCATGCCTTTGGCAGCTCCTGAAAGTACGATATAGATGAAAATACCCCAAAGTACTCCAATCACCGTAATGATGGTTCTAGCCTTGTTTTTTCGAATCGAATCGAAAATCTCTTGCCAGGTGTCTATACTGAAAATAAAACCCATACTTATTCGTCTCTTAGTGCTACGATTGGTTTGATCCTTGCTGCTCTTCGTGCGGGTATATAGCCTGCTATAGCTCCGAACAAAACGAGTGCGAGTGTGGCTGCTATACCTGTATTCATGTCCAGATAAGGATTCGTAATAAAATAATCTTTGAGCTTGTCGCCCACCGACTGCAACACCATCACACCGGCAAATAACCCTAAATAGCCAGCTATAATGGTGATAAAAATAGATTCTTGAAGGATCATCCCTGTTACAGTAGCAGGTGTGGCTCCCAGTGCTTTTCTTATGCCCAGTTCTTTGGTTCTCTCTTTGACAGTGAACACCATGATGTTGCTAATGCCTATGACTCCAGCGATTAGTGTACCCAGTCCCACTAGCGAAACAATGATCTGCAGCACAGTCGCCAATTGCTGATTTTGCTGGAAGTTTTCTGCTACATTTCTGAAATAGATTCCTGCTTGATCTTCTGGATTAACAAAGTGGCGCTCTTTCATGAATTCCTGAAGCTTGTAATAGAATCCCATGGCACCCATATAGCCGATTTCTGGTTTGAAACCAATCACGATTTGATTGATTTTGTCATTGTTCATCTCATTCAGCTGCAGCGTGGTATAGGGCATATATGCTGTTCTCTCTTCTCTGTCTCCACCATCGTCCTGAAATACGCCTATTATCTTATAGTTACTGTTTCTCATATCAATGAACTTTCCAAGGGCATCTTGACCATCGAAAAGATCTTGCTCTATGAGTCTACCAATCACTATGTATTTCTCTTTTTTTAGAATGTCCTTTTCATTGATATAGCGTCCTTTCATCATGATGGTTTTTTCCAAAAATTGATGAGGAGGGGCTACAGCCCGAACAGGGTAGGTGTTAGATTCACCCTCGTATTTAAATTCGAAATTGCGATAGATACGAGGCGTGATATATTGGATGAATGGAGCAAATTCTTCTAATATCACTTCTAAATCCTCATTGTCAAACTCAATCTGCCTGTTGGATTTGTATCCTTTATAGGGCATAGTGGTTCGGTTGGGATAGATGAAAATGGTATTGGTCGCATCATCCATAAAGAACTCTTGGAAAGTGTTCTTCAATCCATTGCCAAATCCAAAAAGTATCACAAATATGAAAATCCCTAATGCAACGGTAAAGCCAGATAAGGAGGTTCTAAGTTTGTTTTTGGATATGGCCTGAAATATCTCTTGCCAGCGATCTCTACTGAACATGTTTTTCTGCTCTAACTTGTTCGACTTTGGTATCCTCTGTAATGACCCCATCCTTCAGTCGGATGATGCGCTTACACATATGAGCAATATCCTCTTCGTGTGTCACGATCAAGATGGTCTTGCCTTCATCGTTGATCTTTTGAATCAAATCCATCACCTCATAGGAAGTAGTGGAATCTAATGCCCCCGTCGGCTCATCTGCCAACAGAACTTTGGGAGTCGCTGCTAGTGCTCTGGCAATGGCAACCCTTTGTTTTTGTCCCCCAGACATTTCGCTTGGTAGGTGATCTGCCCACTGTCCCAGGCCTACTTTCTCCAGATATTGAAGCGCTATTTGATGTCTTTCTTTTCGGTTTACTTTTTGGTAAAGTAAGGGAAGGGCTACATTGTCGGTGGCAGATTTGTAATTGATCAGGTTGAAGGACTGAAACACAAATCCCAAAAATTTGTTTCTGTAGTTGGCAGCTTTAGTTTCATTCAGGTTTTTGATCAAGACATTGTCCAGGATGTACTCACCTGTATCTGCCTCGTCTAGCATTCCCAGTATGTTGAGTAAAGTTGATTTCCCTGATCCGGACGAACCCATAATCGCTACGAGTTCTCCCTCTTCGATATGTAGGTTAATCCCTTTTAATACTTTCAAGGAATTACTACCCATTTGATAAGACTTGTGTACGTCTTTAACTTCTATCATGGGATGGATGGATTGTTTTAAGTTTTTTTAAATTGACCTTTGGCCTATTAGTATCGGGGTGCTGAGCTTTATTACAGTTAAAGTTAAAAAATGTAAAAATCTTTTCTTTACTACAAGATGCGAACTGTAAGTCAAAGGTTGCCTATATCCATTAATTGCTTCTAGCAGACATCATTTCCGTTATATTGACGGTTTTTCGAATTTACCGTTCGGCGTTAGATATACCCTTCTTAGCTAATATATTTCTCCCCCATTTTGGAGACAAATACTTTTATACTTGTGAATATGAGTTCAATCCCTACTGAACAGTATTCGGCAGAGATAGTTCTCAGGGATTGAGCATGAAATGAATAGATAATAATGAAGAAGATATTATTTGCGATCGTTTGTCTTTGGAGTAGTGCTGTGATGGCACAAAATACAAATGGTATTGAGAATCTGATGCCATGGCCTAAGCAAATCGAGATTGGAGAGGGGAAGTTTAGATTAGATGAGAGTTTTGAGTTGGGGATGATGGGTTTTCAGTCACCCAGACTCATTGCCGCCTCTACTCGATACATCGATCGCATGACCAACCGAACAGGCTTGTTCTTAGACCAGGGCTGGATCACAGCGGCAGATTCTAATGCTTCTGCTTCCTTGATTATTGAGGTAGAAAGAGAAGGAGAGGTGCTGTTAGGTGAGGATGAAAGCTATCAACTGACCATCGATGAGAACCAGATCCGATTATTAGCTACTACCGATATTGGTGCTGTCCGTGGATTTCAAACCTTGTTTCAACTCATTTCCATAGATGAAAAAGGCTATTATTTGCCACAGGTAGACATAGTAGATGAGCCAAGATTTCAATGGAGGGGATTGATGATAGACGCCTCACGTCATTTTCAGCCGGTGGGTGTGATTAAGCGGAATTTGGATGGCATGGAAGCTGTAAAGCTGAATGTGCTGCATCTTCATCTTTGTGATGACCATGGTTATAGAGTGGAGTCAAAGAAATTTCCTAAGCTGAATGAGTTGGCCTCAGAAGGGCAATACTATACGGTAGAAGAGCTAAAAGGAATCATAAAGTATGCTGCAGACCGTGGGATACGAGTAATGCCCGAAATCGATGTGCCAGGACATGCTTCAGCCCTGCTCACCGCCTTTCCAGAATTGGGAAGCAAAGACACGACTTACTCGCTGGTTCGAAATGCCGGAGTTTTCGATCCTACTTTGAATCCTATCAAGGAGGAAACCTATGAGTTTTTGGATCAGCTGTTTGGAGAGGTTGCTGAGATATTTCCAGATCCCTATTTCCATATCGGGGGAGATGAAAATGAAGGACATCACTGGGATCAAAACCAGGAGATACAGGCTTTCATGAAAGCCAATGGACTAAAAAACAATCATGAGCTACAGACTTATTTCAATCAACATCTCTTCGAGATTTTAGGCAAGTATGATAAATACATGATGGGCTGGGATGAAATCCATACGGAAGGCATCCCGAAAGAGACGGTGATTCATTCCTGGAGAGGAGGGGGGCAAGATTTGGCGGATACCACCACCTTATTTGCTGCAGCCAGACAAGGCTACAAAACAGTGCTGTCCAATGGATACTATATAGATCTGATGCGACCAGCGTCGCATCATTATCTCAGAGACCCATATTTTGGATATGAATTAGAGGACGAGATGAAAAACAATATTCTGGGTGGTGAAGCGACACAGTGGAGTGAATTGGTGGTTCCATTGACAGTCGATAGCAGAATCTGGCCTAGAATGGGTGCGATAGCAGAACGTTTTTGGTCACCTGCTGAAATACGGGATGTTAGAGATATGTACAGCAGAATGTTCAAGCTTTCATTGATTTTAGAGCATTATGGCTTGCAGCATATTGCGGGCAAGGATATCCTACTGAGGAACCTTGCCAATTCAAGAAATGTAGAACCTGTTCGAATCCTGGTAGATGTATTGGAGCCGATGAAGGGATATACAAGAAACGCCGGAGGTTTTATGTACGATGTGTTTTCTCCCTATACCAAACTAGCTGATGCTACTACTGCTGATGCCTTGGATGCTTTGAAGATGGATTATTTGGTGGAGGATTATAAAGACAGAAAAATTGGTTCAGATGCTCTGGTAGCTCAATTTAATCTATGGGAATCCAACGATGAGGCCCTTCGAGCGATTGTTTTGCAATCACCGATACTGGATCAGGCATTGCCTCATAGTGCCAACTTGAAAATCCTTTCTCAAGATGCGCTGGTCGCCATCGAGCATATTGATTCGGGACGAAAACCAAGCAAGAAATGGTATAAAGAAGCCCTCCAACACCTGGAGGAGGCAAAGAGTCAAAGTGGAAGAGTAGAGTTGCAGATCATCGACCCAGTGGCAGAGCTGGTCGAGATGACCCAAACCATTCGTTCCAACCAAGATTAGTTTTAGTTTATTAGTTTAAAAATAGAGTCGAGGTGATAGGCGCTGTGGTGTGAGACTGCAGCGCCCTATTTTTTGGAGAGCTTACTGGTTGGGTTCATTAAAATTCCATTAGAATTAGATAATATGCTTTTTAAGTCTCTGTTAAGAATGGTCTAGAATCTTTAACTTTCCTATCTTGGCGTGCTCGTAACGCTGCGTTCAAGAATTCAAAATCGTGAAGAAAGTATTATTAGTTGAAGATGATAGTCATGTTTGTTCTTTTATCAACAAAGGACTTCAAGAAGAGGGCTATGGTGTCACTGTAGCTATGGATGGTAAACAGGGACTTGATTTTGCCCTGGCCAATACATACGAGTTGATAATCCTAGATATCATGCTGCCAACGATGAATGGCCTGGAGGTGTGTAAGGCGATTCGCGAACATAAGATCGAAACACCAATTTTATTTTTAACCGCATTAGGGAGTACTGAAAATGTGGTGATAGGTCTCGATTCTGGTGCAGATGATTATTTGGCTAAGCCTTTCAAATTTATGGAACTGCTGGCAAGGATGAGAACTTTGCTACGGCGTTCGCAGAGTTTAGATTCCTCATCAGATAATGAGTATGTCTTTGCTGATCTATTGATTGATGACGATACTAAAAAGGTGACTAGAAATGGGCAGCCTATTTCTCTTACATCTACGGAATATCGCCTGTTACTGATGTTTGTCAAAAATCCAAAACGTGTTTTGTCCCGAGTGGCCATATTAGAACAAGTTTGGGGAGTGGATTTTGATATGGGGACCAATGTGGTCGATGTATATGTAAATTACCTTAGAAAGAAGCTGGAAAAATATCAGGGGGATAGGTTGATTCATACAGTGATAGGAATGGGATATGTTATGAGGGAGGAAGAATGAAAATTCAGAATAAAATCATACTCGTTCTACTGTCAGTTTTCCTCAGTTACACGCTGATATTCAGTGGTTTTATTTACTATTCGATTTCTAATTACTCCTTCTCTGATTTTTATAAGCGATTAGAAATCAGAGCGATTACCTTGGCAAAATCCGAAGTGGAACACGAATCTGAGGTAGATGTGATTCGTGAATTGCGACAGGAATATCTCGAAAAACTTCAGCGCGAGCATATTGATATTTTCAAACTAAGTGATTTAGAATTGGATGTTGATATCATGAGGTTGGATCATTACAAGGATGATTTTGTAGAGGAGATCCTAAAGAATGAAATAGCCATGTACAATGATGGACGGACATTTTACTATGGTATGATTTATGAATCTTATGTAGGTGAGAAATACCTAGTGATAGCTTCTGCTGAGAATTACTTCATCACTCACCACATTCGCTTTTTTCGCAATCTGCTGATTGTATCTCTGGTCATTGCTTTTTTTATCATTTTGCTCATTTCATTCCTTTTCTCTAGAAAGATAATAAAGCCAATTAATGATATCATCGGAAAAGTGAAAGAGATTAGTTCAGGCAATCTGCATCTTCGATTGGATATCAAATCTGAAAATGATGATACCATTAGCCGATTGACTCAGACGTTTAATGATATGCTCAATCGACTAGAGACTTCTTTCGAAAGTCAAAAGAATTTCATCAGCAATGCTTCTCATGAATTGAATACTCCCCTGACGACAATTATAGGGGAAGCTGATGTAGCGCTAAGTAAGATACGTGGGGTGGATTACTATATCGAAACCCTGACGGCCATTTTGGATCAGGCAGAAAAACTAGATCAAAAGACACGTGCATTGTTGATGCTGGCACAAACAGGCTATGATGGCAAGAAACAGGAATTTGGTGCATTGAGAATCGATCAGTTGATTCTGGATGTGAAGGAAACTGTTGAAAAGATCAATCCGAATAGTCAGGTGAACATTGATTTTAGCCTTCTTCCAGAAAATCACATGCTCTTGAAGGTTGTTGGGAATGAACCCTTGCTCCATTTGGCTCTGTCCAATCTAGTGTTGAATGGATGCAAATACTCAGATAATCAGCCGGTAAGAGTGGCACTCGGTGTATCAGCAGAACAGGTGATTATTTTGATCAAAGATACTGGGATAGGGATTCCTAAAGAGGAGTTACAATTCATATACGATCCCTACTTTAGAGCATCCAATACCAAGAACCACGAGGGTTTTGGTATTGGGCTCCCATTAGCACGAAATATCATCAACATCCATAATGGAAAACTCCAGGTCAATTCTGAACAAGGGCAAGGCACAGTAGTACGCGTGATTTTGCCTCCTGGTCGTGTTCAATCGAATTAGTTTTGGTTGACTCGGGATCGCTCTTCATTGGCACCTGCTTTTCTTTGTTTTTTACCTTTGATGTTATTGCTACCAAAGGTCTTGCTGTAGGTCAGCCTGTAGATTCTATTGACCTTTGCTTCGGGTTCATATATGACATTAAATTGACCGTCGTAGGCTTCCTTTGTCAAAGCACCATATTGGTTTTGGTATTGTAATGTTTGAAATACATCATTGATAGTGAACTGAAGGCTCCCCCAGTTGTCTTTGAAGTTTTTATTGATTCCAAAATTGACCTGGCCAAAACCCTTGGCCTTCATGCTCCCATAATAGTGCTTAGAGTTGTAAAAACCGGACCATTCCATAGACATATCCCATGGCAAACTAAATGTCGAATTGGCGTAGGTGTTGTAAACAAAGTAGGTTTTTTCGATTTGCTCCTCTGTGTGAGAAAGCTTGAACGATCTGTAACCCATAGATCCCCCGGTATTGATACTCCACCATTTGGCGATTTGAATGGGCAGGTTGGACTGAATGGCATAGTTTTTCTGGTAGGCCAGGTTTTGGGCAGAGATGACGATGAGTTCCGAATCGGGACGTTGCGAAAGCTGATGTCTTACGATGGGGTTTTCCTCGTATGTGTAGACCAGCGCCAGGCTGATGTCATTTATCAGATAGCTCAATCTGAAATTGTCTGTGATCGTCGGTTTCAAGCTGGCATTGCCAGAAAATACCGAAGTAGGACTAAGGTAGCGCAAGTTGGCGGCCAGATCATTGTAAAGGGGACGCGAAATACGTCGATTATATGCAAACTGGAGGCTGGTTTTGGCAGTAAGTGCACGGGATACAAACAAAGTGGGGAAAAGGCGCCCATTGTTCTGATCTAATTCCGGATCACCAAAGTCTCTCAGCCAATGTTCGTATCGTAGACCCGCTGTAATGTGTGTGTTAGAGTCCAACTCAAAGTTGAAAGAAGCATATGCTGCTCCTATTTTTTCTTCGATGTTGGATTGAGCTGTTGTACGAGCATCTACTATCCATTGTCCATCTTGAAATCCCTCGATTGCCGCAAAATTGTCTGTATTGGAGTAGGTGGCTTTGATACCGGTTTCGAGTTTGGTCTTTTCGCCGATAGTTTGTTCATAGTCTGCCTTAGCGATGGCTATGTGGATGGTTGTTTCGCTTTGACCTCTGTTGCTATCCAGAAAAATATCGTTGGCAGGTGTCACGGTTTCGCCCAGGCTATTTTGATATTGATTTTCTACTCGTGTAGGCATGTTGTTTTTGTAAAAAAGATAATCCAGGTCGGCGCTGATTTTACCCTGATTTGAAAGTTTGGATTCCCCATATACTGTGGCATTGAGATTGTCCCATGTGTTGACTGCAGAGATCACTCTTTTACTATGGAAATATGGATCATTAGGAAACCAGTTATCGGTATCTACCCGTTCTTCTTGATCCGTGTTGGCATGGTTGTACATCATGCTGCTGCCCAAAAACAGATTGTGATCAAATTCACGTTCTATTCCGAGTTGTAGGTTGTGACTCAAGGTGTTTAATTCGGTTCGATCCCAGGTGTCATAGCGCGTGACGCCTCCAAATACCGGCATGTCGTTAGTCCCCATACCATTCCATTGCCAATAGCTGTCATCATTAGACAATGCATAACTCCCAAATAGGTTAGTGGCACCTCTTCGGTGGTTTAGGTTGATGCTCGCAACTTCTTTTTGACCATAGCCATAGCCTCCTGTCAGCGAAAAGGAACCATTGGTGCCCTCTGATTCATTTTTTTTCAAGACTAGGTTAATAATGCCTGCACCACCATCAGCATCGTGTTTTGAAGAAGGGTTAGTGAGAAGCTCGATACTTTTAACATTGTCAGCGCTCATCCCTCTTAAAAGATTGGTGATTTCTGCGGAGGACATGCGTACCGGGCGACTATTTATCATGATCAATGTTCCCGTTTGGCCATGGAGCGTAAGTGATTGGTTGCGTTGATCGAGGATGACCCCAGGAGAACGTTCTAGTAGCTGCAAAGCAGAGCTTCCCTTGCTTATGAGGCTATTTTCGACATTGAGTACCATGCCTTCAGGATTTTGTTCCACTTGAAGTTTTTGAGCACGTACCTCTACACCTTCCAGTACTTTTGCGTCCTCTCTCATGGTGATTTGACCAAAATGATGACTTGTTTGAGCTGTGTTGATTTCAAAAAATCTGCTTTGGAAGTCCTGATAACCGATTGAGGTCAATGTCAGAAAATAATGACCATTTTGGATGTCTGTGAGTTGAAATTGGCCATTGAGATCTGTTACTGTTCCCTTGACCAGACTTGAGTCGCTGCTTGACCGGAGCAAAACATTAGCATAGGGTACCGATTGTTGATTAGAGTCCGTAATTGCACCGCTGATCTGTGCAAATGATGCAAAGGTTGATAGGGAGAAAACTAAAAGTAGGTAAGATTTCATCGAAAAGTATATTTGATTCATGCTCAAATCAAATGTGTAGTATCAGATCAATGAATTTAGATTGACGACATGCCCAAAACCGTTGACCAAATACCAATTACAACTGTAGGTAAGCAGGGTGATGTGTTTAGGCTGAGGCTGGTGCGGGTTACATGATTTTGAGGCATTTCGTCAATTAATTTCTACCACTCGTACATGATTTTCTATATGTTTTGTTTTTTCGCTTAGTTTTGATTGTGTGATTAGTCCATATATGCAGATAGTGCCTTCTCAATTTCAATGGATCTTTCGTTTCAAAATCCATCATTTGGTGTTTTGGATGGTCTACCATTTTCTTTGGTGGATGGTGTATGAAGGTGACCCACTTAATACACTCTCTTCTATCTTTACGACACCATACAATATCAAATACAGCTTTTATGTGGTCTTTCAAGCATTGGGGGTCTATTTTTGTTTGTATTATCTGATTCCAAATTATCTCGAAAAGGGCAAGTACCTCTTATTTGTTTTCTTGCTGATCCTAACGGTGATTGTCATGGCAGGCGTGGTGCTGTCTGGATATTATTTAAGTGCCATGGTTGTAGATAAGACCCTGGTGGAGGTTTTCGGTTCTGGAAAAAATTTTACTAATCCTTATCGTTTATTTCTGAGCAATACTTTTCCTTCTTCCCTGGCAAGTATGACACTAGGGATGAGTATCAAATTGGCTAAGAACTTTGTCGAGTCACAACGAAGAGAACAAGCCTTAAGGCAAGAAAAACTTGAAACTGAGCTGAAGTTTTTGAAATCGCAGTTTAACCCACATTTTCTTTTCAATACAATCAATTCAATTTTTGTGTTGATCAACAAAAACAAGGATCTGGCGACTGACTCCTTGGCCAAATTTTCGAGCTTGCTTCGCTATCAACTGTATGAGTGTAACGAAGCACAGATACCATTGTCCAGGGAATTGGAATATGTGGAAAGTTTTATAGGATTGGAAAAACTACGGCTCAATGAGAATTTTGAAGTGGAGGTCAAGCTACCCATACAAAATGTCAATGGTGAAATGATTGCTCCTTTTATCCTGATGCCCTTCATTGAAAATGCCTTCAAGCATGTGTCCCAGCACAACCAGCAAAAGAATTGGATAAAAATTGAAATGACTTTGAATGCAGGCCAATTGTGCTTTGAGGTAGTTAACAGCAGTACGGCTACTTCTGAGCAAGCCAAAGAAGCAGTGGTTTTCAGTGGATTAGGATTAGAAAATGTAAGGCGAAGGCTAGCACTATTATACCCAAATTGTCACGATCTGATCGTGAATTCAGAATCTGGTAGATTCCAGATCAAACTAAGCATATCACTAGCCAGTCAAACAATAATCTCACGTGCTTCATGAACAAGATCCATTGTGTTATCATCGACGATGAGCCTCTGGCTCGTACCTGCATCATGGATTATGTGAGTCAGGTAGATTTTTTGAATCCCGTGGGTAGTGGTAGTCACCCTTTGGAACTGACTCAAATATTGGAAAGAGAAAAAGTGGATCTTGTTTTTTTAGACATTCAGATGCCTGTGATGAATGGTATCGAATATCTGAAAATGACTAAAGAACCGCCCATGGTGGTACTGACTACTGCTTATCCTAGTTATGCCCTAGAGGGATTCGAATTGGATGTTTTAGACTATCTGGTCAAGCCCATTACCTTTAACCGTTTTTTCAAAGCGGCCAGTAAGGTCAAGGAATATCATGAGCTCAAAATTCGTGGATCTATGGAGACTCCATTGGAGGTCGAACAGCCGGATTATTTTTTCATCAAGTGTGATTATAGGTTCGATAAGATATTTTTTGACGACATCCTCTATGTCGAAGGGATGCAAAATTATGTGACGATTCATACAGTGCAGGGCAAATTTGTGACCTTGCTGAACATGAAGGGAATTGAAGAAAAACTCAATTTCCCTGCTTTTATGCGTGTACATAAATCTTTTATTGCTGCTTTGCCAAAAGTTCAATGTGTAGAAAATAATCAGCTGATCATTGGGAGTGCCCGAATACCTATCAGTCGAAACTACAGGGAAGCTGTAATGCAAGCGGTACTTGGAGAAAGACTTTGGAAAAAGTAGAAGCTATTTTGAAATGCCGCGATTGAACTGACAATGTCACTAGTATTGTTGTCTCATTTGCATAAACATAATCAGGGAGTTTTGAACTAGGTGAGGGTTGCCTGTGTGTCTGGTTTGCCTACATATAGAGTATTGACAAATTTATTTTCGTCCTGATTGAAAAAAACGTAATTAAAAGGGAGTGATTTTCCTTGATTCAGGCCATTAGAGCTGGATTAATAAATTCTAATCTCATCTTAATCTCTTCCTAAGATCGTCTTAATGGTCACCACGTACATTTGTTTTGAATCATTCTTATAAAGAGTCATGGACAGGCATATCTTGTTCCTTACTGATGGAAACATAGACATATTAAATGTAATGAAGGTGGCTGTAGCTAGACACCGCATTCTTGAGGAAAAGGTTGGTGTTACCTTTCTGCAAGGTGTGTACCTGCCAGACTCAACTATAGATTTGATGTTTTATTCCAAACGAAAAGTTTTGGAGCAAATCTATGATCGAGATTTTCGCTCTGCCTGCGAAATGATACGATCTAAGTATTCTTCTGACCTGAGTTCGATTAGAAAAGAGCTGTTTTCGATTCCAAGACAGATTGAGTTCAATCGATATTTGGATCAGGAGGGAATTGATGAGGTTTATTATCAACCCGGAGTTGAATTTGTCAAACGCCATGATCGCAGTTTTGATCTTAGGCCATATGCTAATAAATGTAATCGTCCTGTTTCAGCCATAGATTGGGATAGCGAGTCTGTGACTGATACTACCTTATTTGATCCCTTGGTGAAATTGTTTTTTAACCATGAATCGTTTGATTTTTAGTAACCCAATAGTATGATAACATTTAAAGTTTTTCTTGTATATCTAGTGACAGGTACTGTGGTGATAGCAGGCTTGTTTGCTATGCTCATGCATGGAGAAAAACCCCATGATCACATCGTGGGAACCTGGAAGGAAACAGCCTGGCACTACGAAGAATTAGATCAAATGCATGATCACTATTCTGTCATTTCATCGGAGATTAATGAGCAGATGAAACATGAAATCAGTCAGGGTCTGGTCTTTCATCAGGCTGAGCTATGGTCATTTTACCCAAATGGACAAGTGGTATTGGTTAATGGAGATGGGGTACATCGTAGACTTGACTATAGATTGCAGGGACGCGGACATGTCCTAAAACTACATGAAGAAGGAGCTTCACCAGAGCACTATCAAATCAAGAAAATTTCGGAGGATCAAATGGAAATCCATTTTAGCACTGATGTCAAGGCGAGAGGGCTTGTAAAAGTGGTATTTGAGAAGGTCCCGAATACGATCAGTTTGGCTAACGAGGTTCAGTAATCGCTTTTCACGGGCTGATAATAATCTGCTGAAACTAGTGCACCCATGTTCCGGAATGGAAAAGGCTGAATTCTCTTACAAAAAAAATATGACTACTATTCGCTTGCATCTGATAGCCAACTTCAGATGACGAGCTTAAGATAATAAATAGCGTGAATCGGAGCGACCTTTAGAAGGTCGCTTTTTTTTGTTCTGATACTTGAATTATGTGCTTTCGCATCGTACAGTTAGGTGGACCGAAGGACCAGTAGAAAGATCGCACGGATCAACTGCTCTTTTTTTGATTGTTTGCTATTTTGGGCTACATCGCTTCAGATTTCCACATGATTGCTTATCTTCATTTCTGCAAACAGACACCTGATTTTGGCTTATGATCTCAAACAGATTCACCCTGGTTTTTTTCTTGTTTTTATCTTCTCTATCTACGATAGCTCAAGAGGAACCGAAACTGAAAGAACAAGAAGAGCTGAAGCCGTATTCTCTTTCTGAAATACCAGTTGAATCAGAAAAGATGGTCAGTAAGATTAATGCAGAATACCTTAAGGTAATAGCCCAGCCGGTGGCACATCAAAATGCAGTGAAAATCGATTCGCTTGCCAAAAGAAAGGAGCAGATCAAAGGGTTTACCGCCTATGCCACAGAGCGCAACTATGGTTATTCTTTCATCGAATCTTACTTGATCAAGTGGGATGAGTTTATTGCCAAAACACAAGCTCCGAAGCAGGTTTTGTCGACTTACACGGAAGCTTTGGGTAAAATTCGAGATGACCTGAGCACAGAAAAGAAAAAATGGGAGTTGACCCGGGTGAAGTTAAAAGAAGCTGACGAGATCCCAGATAATATTCTTGACCGTACCAAGATTATATTGGACTATCTGGATGCAAACAGTAAACTAGTCTCAGACAGCCTAAGTCGTTCTTTGGATCTGCAAAACAGGATTGTAGATTTGACTTTGTCTGCTGAGACCGAAAGAGATAATCTGGAGCAGTTGTTAAAGCTGAAGTTTAGTAATCTGGTTTTTCAGAAGGAATATTCTCTTTTCAATCTACCTAACGATTCTTTGAAAAATGGAGACCGAAAGGAGTATCGAGATTATTATCTGGCTTATAACCTAAGAGAGTCGCGATTATTTCTTACTGAGGAGTGGGATTTTTTCACTAACCTGTCCATTCCTTTTATTCTGATTTTGGGGGTTATCCTCTGGTTAAGGAGCAATAGAGCTGAACTAGAGACACTCCATATCAAAGAACTGGAATTGGGGCAAGCCATATTTGATCATCCCTTGTTGTCCTCGCTATTCTACACCTTGTTACTGACTTTAGGTAGCCTGCCATCGATTCCATTGCCTATAAAAATTGTACTTAGTACGGTGATATTGCTGTTATTCATCGTTATATCTTCCAAAATAATAGCTAAGCCTCTTCAGCTGGCGGTATACCTGATCAGCATTCACTACATCTCTATGCGGTTTACAGACTTGTACATTCTCAATGATTTGATGTATCGTGTCTTTCAGCTTTTTGTTAACCTGACGCTCATGGCTTATTTGATTTATTTCATTCGCAATAAGGCAAGGATCGTCGAGCAGTATAATTATCAAGCCCTTTGGTTCAAACTGATGAGTTTTATGGCCCCCGTTTTTCTAGCCGCTTTGGTTGTATCAGCCATAGCCAATGCTGTGGGATACCTATATCTGGCATTTTTAATCAACGCTACCACGGTTAACTCCATATTAATTGCCATTTTATTTGGTGTGATTTATTCTACAACCACTTCAGTTTTTGTGTTGTTTGTCAATACACCTATAGCCCAAAAGTCAATCTTAATCACACAGTATAAAGATTGGACGATTAAGAAATTTAGCCAGCTGGCTAAAATCGGATATTACTTTTGCTGGATCTATTTCACCCTAGCCTGGTTCTTTTTACTTGACTTTGTGCTAGAATTCGTCAATAGCATCCTTGAACTAGGAGTAGAAGTCAGGCATGTCAATATCACCATTTTGGGGGTAATTTCATTTGTCGTCATACTTGTTGGGTCATTTGGAATTGCTCAGTTGATTCGATTGCTTCTCAAGGACGAAATTTTGTCGAGGTTTCGCCTCAGTAAAGGGGTGCCGATGGCTATCAGCAGCATGACCTATTATGTTCTGATCTCTTGTGGATTCTTCCTTGCTTTATTTAGTCTTGGATTTAACCTCGAGAACCTTGGACTCTTGGCTGGTGCTTTGGGTGTGGGTATTGGTTTTGGATTACAAAACATCGTTAGCAATTTTATTTCAGGCTTGATTCTGATTTTCGAAAGACCCATCACCATTGGGGATATAGTAAAGTTGGATGACATAGAGGGGGTAGTGGCGTCTATTGGGATTCGATCCAGCAAAATCCAACAATATGATGGTGCCGTGCTGATCGTGCCTAATTCAGACCTGATCAGTCAGAAAGTGGTAAACCATACACTTAGCGACGACCAGAGACGACTGATTTTTGAAATCCGAACAAAACCAGAGGTGGAACTGGAGTTGGTATTGTATCTGTTGCAAAGGGCAGCGGAGGAAGTGGACCCCGTATTAGAGGATCCTGCACCCAAGGCCTATTTCGAAGGGATAGATAAGCAATCTGCACATTTCAAACTCTACTACTGGGTCAATCGAGATATACTGGCTGCTAAAAGTGAAGTGGCGCTGCGTGCTCATGCTATCTTGAAAGAGTCGGGCATAGAGATTCTGGAGCAAAACATTGTGAAGATTGATAGAGGCGATTTGTCCGAGGAAAAGCTGAAATGACTATGGAAAACATCGTGAAAATAGAATATTGCACCCTTTGCCGATGGCAACTGCGTGCATTTTGGATGGCTCAGGAACTACTACAAACCTTTCCGGACGAAATCCAGGAGATGCAGCTGCGTCCTACCACCGGTGGTATCTACAATATCTACCTCAATGGCCAATTGCTTTACTCGAGACAAGAAAAAGGAAGGTTTCCGGATATTAAGATACTGAAGCAGATGATTCGGGATGAAGTCTCTCCAGAGCGCGATCTGGGACATAGTGACCGAAAGGAGAAATAGTTAGGCTATAGGAGCAGATTAAATAAGTAACCAGATAGGATGATACAGAGGGTCACAACGCCAAAAAATATAGCAATGAGCTTTACGGTCATCACTTTTTTTAACAGCATGGCTTCTGGTAAGGACAAACCAACCACTCCCATCATAAAGGCAATCGCAGTGCCGAGTGGGATTCCCTTGCTGACCAGCACTTGAACGACAGGCAAAATCCCCGATGCATTAGAATACATGGGAATAGCCACAAGGGTCGCGATAGGGACTGCAAAAAGATTTTCCTTGTTCATGTATCTTTCGAAGAGACCTTCAGGAATATATCCATGCATCAACCCCCCAATGGCAATGCCGAAAATTACATAAGGTAAAATTCCTCCAAGAACCTTTCGCACTTCTGCCCAGATAATAGGTAGGCGATTTTTAAGGCTTTGGTCTTCAGATTGGAAAATGTCCTGTTCTCTCTGGGCATTGGATAGAAGCTCTTTGACCCATGGACTCAGGTAGCTTTCAAGTTTTAAACTCTGAAGTATGGCTCCCGATAGCGTACCCAGTAGCACGCCACTTAGGATATAGATGAGGGTAGTTTTTAACCCAAACAGGCCAACAAAAAGTCCAATGGCTACCTCGTTGACCAGTGGGGATGTGATCAAAAAAGAAAAGGTAACTCCAAGCGGGATGCCGCCTTTTACAAAACCAATAAACAAAGGAACTGATGAGCAGGAACAAAAAGGAGTGACCACTCCAAAGAGGCTTGCCATCAGATACTCTGAGCCATACAGTTTTTTTCTGGACAGGTAATTTTTGACCTTGTCTATGGGGAAGTAGCTATTCACGACTCCCATGAGGAATATGACGAGCACCAGCAGAATGATAATCTTAATTGTATCGTATATGAAGAAATTCAGCGCCGCTGCTAAGTGTTGATTTGGGTTGAGGTTGAGGGCTTGGTAAACCAACCAATCTGCCAAATGCTGTACCCATTCAAACATGCCTGCTTATGTTTCTTTAGAAAAGTCGTGATCTGTTTTGGCTCTTTAGCTGAGCAGTGCGAGTACTTCATCTTTAGAGGGTACCCGCCCTTTTATTTTGATGGTGTCATTGACTACCATGGCAGGCGTGGACAGCACATTGTACTTCATGATTTCTTCTATATCTTCTACCTTTTCAATTTGGGCATCTATTTGCTTTTCGGCCACCACTTCTTTTACCACCTGGGTCATGGATTGACACTTTGGGCATCCGGTCCCTAATATTTTAATTGCTACGCTCATTTTTTTGGTGTTTTTTGTGAATGAAAGGATTGTTCTTTTATGAGGGAATACCCCAAAGTTCTACCGTCTTTTTCTTGATGTGAATCTAGCCCAGTGATCGGAGAATAAATGTGACTAAAGTCACATTTGAAGATAAAATTGACCGTGAATTCTCATCCTGATTCCCTGTTGAAAGTTGAGGAGGAAGCAGTGCCTATGGGTATCTTTTGTATCTAAAGAGTTAGTTGTTTTTTACTTTTTGCTTAATTTAATCCCTGAAGCCAATGGCTTCAAGCCTCAATCTCATTACCTAAACTCAATTGATATGAAACTCGGCGCTTTTTCTATTAGTCTCAACGTAAAGGACATCCATGCTTCCAAAGCATTTTATGAAAAACTTGGCTTTACTGTATTCGGTGGGGACATCGAGATGAACTACCTGATCATGAAGAATGAGAGTACTCTGATCGGTTTGTTTCAGGGGATGTTCGACAGCAATATCCTGACCTTCAATCCTGGATGGGATGCTGATGCCAATGCATTGGAGCAGTTCGACGATATACGACAGATACAAAAATCCCTCAAAGATCAGGGGGTCGATTTGGCAAGTGAAGCCGAGCCTACTGGCAGTGGTCCTGCTAGTATCACCCTAATTGATCCAGATGGCAATGCCATATTGATCGATCAGCATGTTTGATATAGTGAATAGTTAATAGTCGACTAAGAAACTAACCAATCTTTGGCTTCTTCTACAGAGTCGAAGGCTCTGGAGTGGTTGCCAGTGAATCGATTGTAGGCATTGAATAGTACTTTTTTGGCGCCCGTGATGCCCACTGCAGCTCTTTTGATGGTGAGGTGGCTGGTGACTTTGCCGCTTTCTTTGGCCTTTTCTAGCACTTCTTTTACGGCAAATACGCCTGTCATATTAGATAAGCGCAGTAGAGGTCTATTGAGATCTAGTGCATAGGCTGTGGCTTCTTCCATGGTTTTTAGAATATCCTCTTTGCTCATGTCGGTATAGTCGACGATTAGAATTTCTTTTCCCTGATGCCTGATGAGCTCATACCCTGCCATAAATCTGAATTAATGTTTGCCTCAAAAATAAAAATATTGATTCATGATCAAAGAGTTTTGTTGGAATTGGCGACTGGAAAAATACATGCTGCAAGAGAATACACTACGCTAGCTTTGAAAATAATGCTTATCTTCCTAAGGATTAATAATTTGGATTTAGTCTACTCACCTAATTAACTACCTAGCCTTGCTTATATTTTTCATTGTATTCTATTTACTGATTACCCTCGCTATCGGGTTTTGGGCCTCTCGAAAAATCAAGTCCTCGGGTGACTTTACACTGGCGGGCAAAAGCCTGAGCACTTCCTTCGTCGGGGTGACTTTGTTTGCAACCTGGTTTGGTTCCAGTCAGGTCCTGGCCAATCCTGGGCATTTTGTGGAGGATGGGTTTATTTCCTTTCTGACGCTCACCATTACTGGGGTCTTCACTCTACTAGTCGTGGGCTACTTCTATGCTCGCAAGCTCTATCGAATGGATTTGGTCACTGTAGGAGATTTCTTTCGCAAGCGCTATGGTCCTAAGATGGATCTGGCTGTATCAATCATTATGGTGTTGTCCTATCCGAGCTGGATTGCTGCTCAGTTGGTCGCCCTAGGATATTTATTTCAAGCGGTAATGGGCTTGCCCGTAGATATAGGCATAGTGTTGGGTGCTTCTATTGTAATCTTATACACCTATGTCGGAGGCATGTGGGCGGTGTCCTATACGGATATGTTGCAGAGTATTTTGATATTGCTGGGTCTGGTGATCCTCTATTTCGCTGTGATGTCTGAGACCGATGGGTTGGTAGACTTATTTTCTCATCAGCCCAGGTCTTTCTTTCGTTTGATACCGTCTGGGGGGATCGAGGAGTGGAATGATTACATCACGCTCTTATTGGCATTTACAGCTGGCTGTATTCCGGTACAGGAGATATACCAGCGGGTGTTCTCTGCCAGGGACGAATTGGCAGCTCGAAATGGGCTTTATCTGGGAGCCTTCTTGCTATTGGTCGTGCCTTCGATACCTCTGGTGATTGCGCTGGCTGGTGCTCATCTTCACCCTGAACTCATCGGGGGTGATCATGGACAAGGTTTGATTCTGTCTCTGGTGGGGATGTTTACCAGTCTGCCGGTGCAGATTCTTTTTTATGGTGCCATGATATCTGCGATACTGAGTACCTCAAGTGGAGCTATGCTCGCACCCGCTACCGTGGTGGGAGAGAACCTGATCAAACCCTATTTCCCCAATCTGCCAGACAAAAGACTATTGCTGTTTACCCGACTGAGTGTGATTCTGGTGGCGGCAGTTTCGTGCTTCTTTGCTTTCAACGACTCAGATATAGTAGCCCTGGTGGCTGCCTCGCTAAGTCTGGTACTGGTGTCGGTCTTCGTGCCTTTTACTGCAGGTTTGTTTTGGAAGCGAACCTCCCACTTCGGTGCATGGCTGTCCATGGGCTCTGGGGCAGCGGTCTGGTTGACCTGCTATGTCATGGACACGCAGATAGACGCCACGATATATGGACTGGCCGCCAGCACAGTTACTTTGCCTATCGGGAGTTGGGTGAGGCCTGATAGGAATGAGAACCTCACTCCCTAATCCCCACGATACCGATTAGCTCGGCCTTTTCATAAAAATCGCAAGTCTCATTTTGATTTAGACATAGTTGATTGCCATCACAGTCGGTAGGGTAGACGACCATATCAGCACAGTGATTGCCTAGCAGGTAGTATTGCTTGTTTAGGTAGAGGTACTGAACCATAAAGAACTGACAACTAATCTCCTGATCATCGTAGGCCACCATGTCGTTTTGCTCGAGATGGGATTGAAGGCAGTCTTCAATTTCTCCAGACTCATTCTCCTCTTCGCAACTTGCGGTCGCTAGCATGCCTATGATAGCTATCCAGTATATGTGTTTGATCATTTTGTTTCTTTGTTTCTCCTCTCTATGACACGCATGGGGATGGGATGGTTGGAATCGAGGATGTAGAAAATGGGTGCAGCGATATCTCACCATGCAAAGTGTTGAGGGAACTGGGTACATCTAGTGTAGGGCATAGCCCTAGCGACAGGCTTCAGCCTGTGGATTAGAAATTGCATTAACCTGGCTTTAGCCTAGAACTATTCGTGTCGTAGATGTTTTTGAATATGAGAAAGGATTTATGGCTAAAACCCTTTGTGGGGCGTATGGTTGGCTCCCAGTCTGAAGACTGGGGTAAGTTTGGGTGATCGCTGGCTTGCTGCTCTACTATTGCAGGTTCTCCGAACCTGTAATCCATATGGACTATAGGGCTGTGCCCGTATGGGTTATTGCTGGCCTGCTGCTAGTGTTACGGCTGGAAGCCTCCTGGTTATAGTTTCCACAGGTTTATAAAACCTGCGGGAGGGTATAGAGCCAGTGCTTAATTGATATAATAGCTCAACTCTATGGTCACTGCTTCTTCTCCCAGGGTTCGGGTCAATTCGTAGTGGTTGCTCTGTAGGTATTCGTCAGAGAAGGTTACTACTTCTTGATCGTCATAGCTCTCTATCTCTATTTTGTTGCTTTCGATATCGATTTTGAGTTCTTCGTGAGCAAATTCTGATTGTAGAACCTCCGACATCCAAAGTGCTTGTTCAAACACCTGATTCCAGTCGGCGTATTGGGATGTGTTTTGTGTGGTTTTCAAAAGCGCCGAAACACCGAAGCTATAGCAGCCCCCTCTTGATACATATAAGGTGTCACCATTGTCTAGTGGAATTGTAGCCGTTTTGGTTATGTCGTCCCATTCATAGTTTTCCAGTTCTTTGATCCCCTTTAAAAATTCGTCTGTCTGGGTCGATTGATCAAAGATGCAGTCATCTTCTGGTTCTTTTTCTTGTGGTTCAACTTCCTCTGGTTCTTTTTCCTCTGGTACGATGATGTCAGTAGCTTGCTCTGTGACAACAGCTGTGAGAAGTGAATCTACGGAGCTGTCTTGATTGGCTGTTTCTCGATGGGTTGAGCTACAAGAAGTTACAAAAACGAGTAGAACTAGTACACCGGTGATGTTTTTCATACTGAATTGAATTAAGGTTATAATGGATCCAATCGGTTGTGATATTTAGGTGGGTGAAGATAGGTAGCGATTCTTTTCATTGCAAGTGATTGCTAGTGACGAGACTATTTTACTTCTAGGAGAGCGGCATAGCCTAGCCACAGGCTTTAGCCTGTGGATTAGAAAAGAAATTGATTTGGCTTTAGCCTAGAACTATTGGTGTCGCAGATGTTTTTGAATAGGGCGAAAAGATTTAAGGCTAAAGCCCTCTGTAGGGCGTATGGTTGGCTCCCAGTCTGAAGACTGGGGTAAGTTTGGGTGATCGCTAATTTGCTGTAATTGTCACGGCTTTAAGCCTCTGGCTCATTGTTTCCACAGGTTTGCCCTCCTGCGGAGGTCAGGAGAACCTGCGGGAGAGATGATAGTGAGATGTAGTTGCAAACTACACCTAGTAGGGTTTGTATCCTTATGGTCGCTAGGGGGTGTATACAACCACTGTATTAGCCTTCTCATCTCCCCATCTTTTGTTGTCTTCACTAGCTGCAAGTACTAAGTATTCTATAGGCCAAATAACCAAGTAAAGATTACGGATGAACAATTGTTTCTTGGAAGGTAATTGATAACTTTCTTCTGTTCTAACCATGATTCCCATAAGCCACCGTCCTGGACTTTTACCATAAAGTAGATCTTTGCAGAAATAGAGCAAAAGAATAAAAGGAATGGTACCTAACATGGTGTTTCTTAAACCTGTTGGATCAAAATCTGATTCAAGCATATCTGATCCAGATATAAGAAAAGATGAAAGTCCCCAAATGAATGTTATGATTATATGGTCTATTATAAATGAAACAGCTCTGTCATAAACATTTGCTTTTGTATAGTTAATTACCGATTCGGTCATAGGGTTAAATCTAAGTTTATCTCCCTCGTATTGCAAATACCTGTGTAAACCAGAACACTTTACAAAAGTGCGCCAGAGGGAGGAGGTGGTCGAGATGATATAATATCGGGGATGTATCAATCAGCATGCTTTACAAAAGTCCGACAGAATAGTTATTATTTCGATTGAGATACGAACTGGTTTATTTTTTGAAAATACTTTTCATCTTTGACTAATATTTCTTGCTCTAACACATTATTCTCAGAGAGAACGAACCTTACCATGCTTTTTAACTTATGATCTGGCTGATTAAAAATGATCATACTTTCATTAAAAAAGACAGATCCTTTTTGAAGCTCTAATGTTACTATTTCATCAGCCCGAATGCTTTGTTTGTCTAATTCAATGTTTGCCGTTGAATGATCCCATATTACTTCTTTGAATCGGGGTATAAGAGATAATGTAACTGTATTAATGAAGAATAATAATACGAGGGGTTTGACAAACCAAGACGGGTAAATACTATTTGAAGCTAATCCGAAAATCATTAGAAAAAAACAAACAAGACTAATATATGTTAATATTATTCGATGACTCCTGTTTATAGGTAACTGAACTCGGATTTTCATTTCTAATTCATGGTTTTGATTAATGCTTTAAATCACCCCCAATAATAGCCAAAAAAAGAGACGACCCGCTGGGGTCGCCTCGATGGACATAATGAATGCAATTAGTCTTCTATTTCGATCAGCTCCTTGACTTTGCTTTTGCGGCTTTTGAGGAGCTGCTTGTATTGGTCGATCAGGGTGTTGAGTTGCTTGATGGTAGTGGCGTAGGGTTCTGCTCCCTTGTGGATGGTGTAGTAGGCGGTGATCAGGTCGCGCAGGTCGTAGAAGTCGTCCTTCATCTTGAGTCTGAGCTCTCTGACACCTACCGGGTTGATGTCGCTGGTCTCTTCGGTGCGACTGAGGTAGAGGTCGTTGAATTGCTCGTTGGCTAGGGTCAGGGCATTTTGCCAGCCCTTGAGCTTGAGTGCCGCGACGGCTTCTGTCAGCTCTGTTTTGCTGTCCCAGTCGGAGAGCATACTGCTGATACCGGCCGTTTCGCTCTGGTAGTTTTCGCGGGCCAGCCCCATACCGCCAAAGAGATCCAGACTGCGGAGCAGTGTCTCGGCATGGGCTCGCTGAGTGGGATTGTAGTGGGCGGTGGTGCCATCTACGATCTTGTAGATACCGACGAGCAGTTCGTCCCGAAGGTCGTCGGCCTCTTCGATCTGTTCGGTCAACTGGCTTCCTTTTTCGGGATTGAGCAGCTCTACCAGCTGGTCATGTTCGCTTTTGAGTAGGTTGTAGGCTTCTTCCACTTTGAGGACGCTCGGATCCTGGCGTTGGATGAGACCCAGCACATCGCTGAAGAATTGTGAATGTTCGGTGTTTCTCAAGTGCATTTGGGTGATACGGTTGATCATAATTATTATAGTTTATGTTAAAAATTAGTTTGCTTATGTGGGTTGTAAAGCACCTATCGGGGAGCTGTGGGGCGGATTTATGAAGCTAAATCTGCCGCTGCAAATTGCGCGAAGCTTGCTAGGTTCTAAATCTGTCCCTGCAATCTGCAGGAAGAGCTGATAGCACGTAACAAGTCTCCTGCAAATTGCAGGAAGCTTGCTAGGCCTTGAAAACAGCCGCTGCAATTTGCAGGGCGTTTGCGAGATGTTGTAAGCACTCGCTGCAGATTGCAGCGGCTTTGCTACAATGTGAAAATACTGGTTAAAATCGTCTTGTGGATCGCTACTAGAGTAGCAAGGAAGGAAAAGTTTGGCTGGCTTCATTATTTACTAATGTAAGCAATGATTGGTAAATGCACAAGTAGTTAACTGTTATTTGGCAGGAAATAGCGAGAGATGGGACAAATCGCGATGCACCCGCCTGCCGGTCGGCCAGGATCGCTTCTCTCGTACATCCCCGTTTGGAAACGAGGGCGAGTGGGGCCTTAATGTGTGGTCATCCGCTACACTTTATAAGAGAGAGGTGATAGCTCTAGCCACAGGCTTCAGCCTGTGGATTAGAAATTGCATTAACCCGGCTTTAGCCTAGAACTATTCGAGTCGCAGATGTTTTTGAATATGAGAAAGGATTTATGGCTAAAGCCCTCTGTGGGGCGTATGGTTGGCTCCCAGTCTGAAGACTGGGGTAAGTATGGGTAATCGCTGTCCTGCCGCGAGTGCTACGGCTAGAAGTCTGCGAGGTATTGTTTCCGGAGGTTTGCCCTCCTGCGGAGGACAGGGAAAACCTGCGGGAGGGAATTTTCATCTTTTGCGATACTGAAAGCTCTAGAAAGAAAGAAAAAAAGAAACTATCAGTCCGGTCAGCAATCCTACAATTAGGAGTTTGTCTTTTTTAGATAGTTGTTTGACAATTACATCAACTTCTTTAGGAGAAGGAAGGTTTGGTGCTAATTCGACAATATGTTCAGTAAATGCCGGTAGCTCTTTTGAGTTGTTTGATGACAAGAAATGTTTTTTAGAGTTCTTCAAATGCACTTCTATTGAACCGCTTTTTGTGTAATTGATTTCTTTTATCTCAGTACACTGAAATGATTCAGAGTTATGAATCCTTTTGATTGTTATGGTGTTACCGTCTATGCAATAACTTTCGATCATTCTTAGCCTGGTAATCACCAAGACTAATATTAGAAAGGAGCAATAGATAAAGAATGGAATGGCTTCAGCTTCGTCAATACATTTTTTGATTAGGAAAAATATTCCTAATAGAGGGAGCGAGTTTAATAAAGCATGATAAATCAGATTGCCATAATCTTTTTTCATATAAATTCTATATTAGTGTCCTTTTGATAAATGACAAGCATTCTTAGCCGTTCGCTGGCACGTGGAAGTAAAGTTAAAATTAAACTCATCTCTCTCGTTATTGCAAGTATATACTCATGCAGATTCAGATAGGCTCTCTTCTTCCACCATCAGGTATTTTTTCATGCTGTCTGCATCGAAGGCAGAGCTTGATTGATTTGAGAATTCCATTATACACGAATGGGCATGCAGGAGATGATCACAATTGGAGGCCTTCAAGAGGTCGTGAAGCTGTTTGTCTTCCTTGATGTCGGAGTGCAAGAAGGTGCTTAGCCGATCTAATCCGGTATACTTTTTATCGAGCTTACTTATACCCAGGTTTCGCTTCAATAGATCCCCTTCAGGTGTATCATCGTTGGTGAGGAAAAGGAAGGTACGTAGCAGAGCGATCCCGTCTATGACCTCTACTACGAAGTAGCCCAGCTTGAAACCATAAAAGGAATAGGTCAATAAAGCCCTGGTAGAGCTAATGGGCGTCAGTTTAGGCGATAGGAGAGATTGATCCATGCAACATCTCATGAGGTTGCGATCAAAACAATCTACCCGCTCGTACAATCGACCCATGACATGCTTTTGATAATAGACAGGCAGCTCCAGGTTCCTGATTAGGCTATTAGGATCGATATCCGAAGCTTTTAATTTGGGCACAGCCGCACTACCATTGCCATTTGCGAGATACATGCAGACGCTACGGTTATGACTATCTAGTTTTACTGTTTTGATAGTGGGGGTAGCACCGTGTATATATACTTTATATCCATAGGATCGTCTTGGATGAGTTTGTTCTTCGTATTGCGCTGTAAAGAAGTATAACTCTTTGAAAGGATTTGGGGTGATCTCCTTGCTTAGCATCTGTAGAAATACGAAGAAATGTCGCTCTGCATTGTTGCTTAGATTACAATAGTCGTCGATCGGTTTTATTTCTTTGATATATACACTTATACTGGGGTATTCCTCCTTTTCCATGGAGTGCACCCAGCAGTTGAGGCTCTTGATTACATTGAAGTAATCATGAAATGTGAGTATTTGGTCGCTGCCCTCTAGACTGAATGTATTGTCTTCCATATACTTGTTTATAACCTTTTGGAAGTCCTTGATCGTCTTGGGATGAAATTGAAACTCTTCTGCAGATTCTACTCTGGGGGATTGAAAACGTAGGATATACATCAGTCTCAAATCTTCTTTGGACATATCAGCACGGAGTTCTTCAGCCTCTATGTCCTCTAGTACGGCATCTACTTTTTTGCAGAATTGAGCGTAACGTTCTTTGATGTGGCGCTTTACCATGGCCTTATGGCCCAGATGTTTCTTGCTGGATTTTTTGCGCTTATTTTTCTTCTTGGGCATGGTTGGTCAGGATAGATTTAGTCGGTTTCATAATTATCTAATCTAGAAAATCTTGTGGAAAAGGGCAAATGCTAGTCATCCGATTACTGGGAGCTGTTTCTATTGCAGGTTCTCTCTGTCCTCCGGAATGCGGAGAACCTGCGGGAGGGGATGTCTCTCTTCCTGTCATCCTGAGCCATGTCGAAGGATCGAACAGGCAGAGTAGAAGATGCGCTGCTAGTAGCTATTTTTAGCACGTTTTGGTCTTGTAGAATGCTGATACCTCTGGCTGCTTGTCTAATGCCTCCTTCCCGATCCGGCAGGCGGGCGATGTACTCAGCACTATTGCAGGTTCTCCGAACCTGTAATCCATATGGACTGTAGGGCTATGCCCGTGTAGCTTATCGCTGGCATGCTGCAATTGTCACGGCTGGAAGCCTTTGGGTCATTTTTTGCACAGGTTCGGAGAACCTGCGGGAGGGAGTATGGCCGGAACCGAGGTTTCATATCGTTAAGGAATAGAACATTAATATTTGGGAAACAACAATATAGGTATAAGCCAATATTTTGCTCCGATAATTGATATCTGCTTTCTTTTTTATTGGTAATGAATAAGAAATCAACAGCATTACTATCAATACTCCAAAGTATTTTGGGCCATTAAAATCTAAAAAATTAAGCCCATCAAATTGTAGCTGTAATAAACGAAAGATAAAGAATGCATTCATTGTGAAATTAAATGATAATACCAAACAGGCTTTGAAAGTTGACATCTTACGATCACCATCAACCTTTTCTAAGAAATAATAGAAATATACCGTTAAGATTTTTGACATGTGATTGTCTAATGAGCCCTATAAATGATGATTGTCCACTAGCGCGCTTTTAAAAGCATGCTGATTTTCCCAAGTATTTGCAATACAGCCCAATAATAAACAAAAAAAGAGACGACCCTACCGAGCCGCCTCTTCATCTTAATCAAACTTTAACCAATTCTTACTGATAGATCAAGTCGAATCTATCTAGCTTCATCACCTTGTCCCAGGCAGCTACGAAGTCCTTCACAAACTTCTCTTCTGAATCGGCCTGCGCATATAGTTCAGACAATGCTCTCAGCTCAGAGCTAGATCCGAAGATCAGGTCTGCAGGAGTCGCTTTGTATTTCTCTGCTCCAGACTTACGGTCCACGCCTACGAAGTTTTCTTTTGTGTCGTCAGCGGCTTTCCATTCTGTGCTCATGTCCAGCAAGTTCACGAAAAAGTCGTTTTTCAGCGCATTGGTATCGTCGGTGAAGATGCCCTTAGACGAGCCGTCATAGTTGGCACCCAACGAACGCATACCACCTACCAGAACAGTCATTTCAGGAGCTGTCAGCGTCAGTAGCTGTGCTTTGTCCACCAATAGTTCCTCAGTAGAGAGGGTATATTTGGTCCTCAGGTAGCTACGGAATCCGTCAGCCATTGGCTCCAGCAGGTTGAACGACTCGATGTCTGTTTGCTCCTGAACGGCATCCATACGACCGGGCACAAAGTTGATGGCTACTTTGTATCCAGCATTAGCTGCTGCTTGCTCTACCGCTGCATCACCAGCCAATACGATCAGGTCAGCCATAGAGATTTTCTTAGGTGCTGCTTTCGCATTGAAGTCGCTCTGAATCTTTTCGTATACAGCCAATACTTTAGCCAATTGTGCTGGGTTGTTTACTTCCCAGTCCTTCTGTGGAGCGAGTCTGATACGTGCGCCGTTGGCACCCCCTCTTCTGTCTGAGTGACGGTAAGTCGAAGCAGAAGCCCAGGCAGTCGTCACCATTTCGTTGATTGTCAAGCCAGAGTTCAAAAGCGTCTTCTTCAATCCTGCGATATCTGATTGGCTAGCCAATGGATGATCTACTGCAGGGATTGGGTCTTGCCAGATCAAATCTTCGTCTGGAGCCTCAGGTCCTAAATAGGTCGTCTTAGGTCCCATGTCACGGTGTGTCAACTTGAACCATGCACGAGCGAAGGCATCATTGAACAACTCAGGGTTCTCATAGAATTTGCGTGAGATCTTTTCGAAAGTTGGGTCAAATCGTAATGAAAGGTCTGTAGTAAACATGGTCGGCTTGTGGGTCTTCTCCTTGTCGAAGGCATCCGGTACCATCATCTTAGGATCTTTGGCCACCCACTGGTGTGCACCCGCAGGGCTCTTGGTCAATTCCCATTCGTTTTCGAACAAGCTAGTGAAGAACAAGTGGCTCCAACGAGTAGGAGTAGGAGTCCAGGTTACTTCCAAACCGGAAGTGATCGCATCTGCACCTTTTCCTGATTTGTATTTGCTTTTCCATCCGAAACCTTGCTCTTCGATAGGAGCGGCCTCTGGATCTGGGCCTACGTTCGAGGCAGGACCTGCACCGTGGGCTTTACCCAGGGTGTGTCCCCCAGCGATCAAGGCTACAGTCTCCTCGTTGTTCATACCCATACGACCAAATGTCGCTCTGATGTCTTCTGCAGCCAACATCGGATCAGGGTTGCCGTTAGGTCCTTCTGGATTCACATAGATCAATCCCATCTGTACAGCGGCTAGTGGTGTCTCCAGGTCACGCTCTTCGTCATAGCGTTTGGCATCTGACAACCATTCTTTTTCCGCTCCCCAGTAGATGTCTAGTTCTGGCTCCCAGGTGTCTTCTCTACCTCCAGCAAAACCGAAAGGCTCAAAGCCCATGTCTTCCAGTGCTACGTTACCAGCCAATACCAGTAAGTCAGCCCATGAGATCTTGTTGCCATATTTCTGCTTGATAGGCCATACCAGACGCCTTGCTTTGTCCAGATTGGCATTGTCAGGCCAGCTGTTAAGAGGTGCGAAACGCTGTTGTCCAGCTCTTGATCCCCCACGTCCATCTGCAGTACGATAAGTACCCGCACTGTGCCATGCCATACGGATGAACAAACCACCGTAGTGTCCGAAATCCGCTGGCCACCACTCCTGTGACTCTGTCAATACTTTTCTGATGTCCTCTTTCAGTGCTTCATAGTCTACGCTGTTGAATTCTTCGGCGTAGTTGAATTCCTCACCCATTGGGTTAGATAGGGACGAATGCTGTCTGAGGATACTTAGGTCCAACTGGTTGGGCCACCAGTCTTTATTCGTTGTTTTCTTTTCTTTTTTAGTAGCTCCTGATTTACCATCAGCCTCAGCGTACATTTCCTCCTTGGCAGCTTCTTGTTGGCAAGCTGGGAGGAACCAGCTCAGCGCGATAAGCGAAGCAAATGCGAGTATCTTTTTCATATATGTAGTTGTTTTAATTATTGATTGTGATGTAAAAGTGGAGGGATTTGGCTGCCTTGCGAACGGAATCAAAACGCTTTTTTCGATAGTGTGATAGAGGAAACTTATGAGATTGATATAGATCTTGTGGATTCAAGCTTTGAATGCAGAATATTGATAGGTTATAACTATAAAGTAAGGGGCTTGAATGGAAAGCGAGTTGTTAGTGTGAGATAAGGTAACTATTCGCTAGAATTGCAAAACCTCACTGATAACTTACTTTGAACGCAGACATCCCATCTCAATTGGCCCAGGGCGATAAAAAGGCTTTTCAAGCCATTTTTGATCAGCATTTTCACGCTCTGTGTGGCTTTGGGTACAAATACCTGCGGGATACTCAGGTGATAGAGGATTTGGTTCAGGATGTCTTCGTCTCACTATGGGAGGCCAGAACCAATTTTGAGCATCACATGGCGATTAAGTCCTTTCTCTACGTTTCGCTGCGCAACAAGTGCCTCAATGAACTCAAACATCAGGTGGTAAGAGAAAAGAACCAGGAGGCGCTCATTTACGAATTGGAATCAGAGCAGTTTTTTAGTGCCCGTGTGATCGAAGAGGAGGTGTTCGGTAAGCTGCATCTGGAAATAGAAACCCTTCCCGACTCTTGCAAACAAGTGATGCTGCTGGTACTCAATGGACTAAAAAACCGGGAAATAGCAGAAAAACTCTCCGTCTCTGAAAATACCGTCAAAACCCAGAAAAAGTTAGGATACAGCAAGCTGAGGCAAGGAATGGGCTCCAGCTTTGAGGTGCTGATGTTGGCTTTTTAGTTCCTGATTTAAAAATATTTCAATTTCTCTTCACCCGTTTTTGGGGCTTGCTTGTTTTAGATCTGTAAGGAAATAAAACATGGAAGAACAATTTGAAATAGCCGAGCTCATCGCTCAAAAAATCAAAGGAAGCATAGACGTCACGGGTCTGAGCCGACTGCAGGACTGGTGCGATCGAGAGGAGGCCAATCGAACTCTGCTGGAGAGGGTGGAGAGCACCGATCGTCAGATGGATCGATTAGAGATCTACGCGATGTTCGACAAGCAGCGCAACTGGGATCAGCTAGAGGACAGGCTGTCAGCCACTAAGACGGTCCAGTGGCCCGTCGCGCAATATTTCCGATACGCTGCGGCTGTACTGCTTCCATTGGCTATCGTCTATCTCTTTTATTTTCTGGCCTTCCGACCCGAGTACAAAGACCTGTCGGAGGTGGAGCAGATCATCACCCAGCCACCCAAGTCAGTGACGCTTCAGCTGGCCAATGGAGAAAAATTAGCACTCAATCAGCCTACTCAATCTGTTATCGTTCAGGGCAGAGCTGAGATCACCAACGATGCGGAGAGTTTGGTGTATAAGACACAAGCTGATCCTGCAGATGCTACTCAGGAGTTGATCTACAATGAACTGACCGTGCCTAGAGGCCAGCACTATCAATTGGAGTTAGCAGATGGTACCCATGTATGGCTCAATTCAGAATCCAGTCTTAGGTATCCCGTCGCATTTGATGCTAAGCAACGAGAAGTGTATCTGACGGGCGAGGGCTATTTTGAGGTGACACATACGGGCAGCCCCTTTCGTGTGCATGCAGGTGATATAGACGTTCGGGTTCTGGGTACTTCCTTCAATGTGTCTGTCTATGATGAAGAGTCGATGGCTACCACGCTGGTGGAGGGCAAAGTCCAGGTGGAAGTCAAAGAAGAAGGATCGCTGGTGGAGTCTCAGATTTTGGCACCCGGAGATCAAAGCGTTTGGAATCGGCAGGAGCTTCAGGTCTCACAGGTCGATACTGAACCTTTCACCTTGTGGAAAGAGGGGAAACTGGTCTTTAGCAATGATAATCTACATGATGTGATGATGCGATTGGCGCGCTGGTATGATTTTCAATTTCAGTTCGAAAACGAGGCAGCTATGCACTATCACTTTACTGCTCAATTCGACAATCAGGAAGGGCTATTGGAGATATTGACCCTGCTAGAGAAGACCGCCGAGGTGCAATTCAAACTCAAAGAGAAAACAATAATCATTCAATAAACAAAAAAAGGGAAGTGCTGCAACACCTCCCTCTGAAATTAATTTAATCAAGTTCTAAAACTCAATCTCAAAGTAAAACTATGAAAAAATCAATCAAAACCTCTATCCTCATCGCGGGGACTTTGGTGGCTATCATCATTCTGCTGTCTACGCAGTTTGGTTATGGCCAATCCAGAAGTATCAGTCTACGGATGCAAAACGTGACTTTAGAGCAAGTGATTCTCACGCTCAAGGAGCAAACAGATATCGTCTTCATTTTCAATCACGAGAAGGTGCAGCAAATAACAAACGTGAGTGTGGACATCCAGAACGGAACAGTAGAAGAGGTGTTGGATCAGGCCCTGGAGGGTAAAGACCTAACCTACGAGCGCGTAGGAGATAAAATCGTGATAGCCACCAAGGGAGAAGCCAAATCTGCTAATGGATCGGGACTGAAACAGACTGTCCGGGGCAAAACACTGGATCGGGATTCGCAATTGCCGCTGCCCTATGTGACTGTGGCAGTGCTGGGTACGCAACCGCTACTGGGAGCTGTGTCAGACATTGACGGCAATTTTGTGATCGAAAATGTACCGGTAGGGAGAATATGATATCCGTATGTCCTATGTGGGATATGCAGATGCCGTGTTGCCAGAAGTGCTGGTAGGCTCGGCTAAGGAAGTGGTGTTATCTGCCGAGCTGACAGAGCAAGTGCAGGCGCTGGAAGGGGTGACTGTATCTGTAGATCGGGATGAACCACTCAATGACATGGCTACTGTGAGCGCTAAGGTGTTCAATGCCGAGGAGGCCAAACGCTATGCAGCGAGTTTCAGCGATCCGGCCCGCATGGCACAGTCCTTTGCTGGCGTATCTACTGGCGATGATGCGTCCAATGAGATTATCATTCGTGGCAACTCTCCCAATTGGCTGCTTTGGAGGGTAGAAGGAGTGGAGGTGCCCAGCCCAAACCACTTTGCCGAAGAGGGCTATTCTGGAGGTGCAGTGAGTATTCTCAGTGCCAATCTGCTGGGAAGCTCTGACTTCTACACGGGCGCTTTCCCCTCCGAGTATGGCAATGCGCTTTCGGGTGTCTTTGATATCAACTTAAGAAAGGGAAACAATCGTGAGAATGAATACACGGTACAGCTGGGAGTATTGGGAGTTGATCTCTCGGCCGAGGGTCCTTTCAAGAAAGGCTATGATGGGTCCTTCCTCTTCAATTATCGCTATTCCACCTTGTCGATTCTCAACGATCTGAATTTTGAGATCTCTGAAAATGCCTTGCCTAACTATCAAGATCTCTCATTTAAATTGAACTTTCCAACCAAGCGAATAGGGACCTTTTCTCTCTGGGGGATAGGTGGCTTATCAGACGTACATGAAGAATTTATACCTAGCCCTGAACTCGGAGAAAATCTGGAAGATGGATATAGGGATGTGACCGAAACGGGGATGTATGCCACCGGGCTAAGTCACGAAATCTTTCTGGATCAACAATCTTATGTGCGTACGGTGATTTCTTCTTCGATGAGTTTCAGTGGCGAGGACTATGAGGAGATGAATGACCAGGGACAGATGAGACCCGAATTCAATGACGATCTTCAAAACAGAGCGACTCGTATTAGCTCCTATTACAACAGGAAATTGTCCAGTCGTACCACTATGCGCGCTGGAGGGATATATAACTCGCTCAATCTCAATTACTACACCAGACAAAGGGAGGAAGACACAGATGCATGGGACACCTATCTGGATAGTCATGATCAGACGCAGCTCTATCAGTTGTACTTTCAGGCCAGGTACAAGTTTACCAACGATATCTCTATGACTTATGGCTTGCACTATTCACATTTCGCTCTCAGTAGGGACAATTCTCTGGAGCCAAGACTGGGGCTGTCAGTAGCCCTGAATCACAATCAAAAGGTGAGTATAGGAGCAGGGCTTCATAGCAGACACGAAAATTTGCCCGTTTACTTCGTGAAAGCCACTGATGATCTGGGTAATGTGTCTTACCCTAATGGAGATTTGGAATTGACCAAAGCAGTGCATTTTGTCGCCAGTTATGAAAAGAAATTTTGGGAAGACTTTTCTTTCAAAGCAGAGGGCTACTTTCAGTATATCATGAACCTGCCTGTGTCTACCAACCCTGATGAGCTCTGGTCGCCGATCTTCGGAGGACTGATCCCAGACGATACCCTGGCCAATATAGGTAAAGGCCGCAACTACGGCCTGGAATTGACCCTGCAGAAGTACTTCACCCACAATTATTACTTTTTGATCACGTCCTCTTTGTTTGATTCCAAATATCAGGCGGCAGATGGGAAATGGAGAGACAGTCGCTACAATGTCGGTTTCATTAACAATCTGGTAGGCGGTAAGGAATTTCAATGGGGAGATAATAAGATGATCGGTTTAAATGCCAAATTGATTTGGTCAGGAGGCAAGCGCTATGTCCCCGTCGATCTGGAGCAATCCATCCTCGAAGGAGAAACAGTTTATCAGGAAGGGGATTTGTTTCCTGTTCAGTCAAAGGACTATTTGAGGCTCGATATTGGGGCAGAGCTTCACTTTTACAAGTCCAAATCAGAGCATGTCATATCCCTGAACGTACAAAATGCGACCAATCGCATGAATATCTGGTACGAAGACTATGATAGTGTCAAAGAGGAAGTTTACTTATACCCCATGGCCGGTCTAATACCAATATTGAACTACCGCATTGAGTTTTAGATCCATGACTGAGTTTTATTGTCCTTTTTTATCTTTTTGCTAAACTAGCTCGATTGCAATCCTTTTATTCTTGAAAAAATCTTATCTTAAGGATATCCATCCCGAAGAATTATCCTAGTAGCAGAGGTAGTTTTACTATTATGTGTAATAAGTACACTTTATAATTACCTTTGACAGGCATGAAAATGAATCGGTCTGATTCAAATATGGTTGAGAGATAAAATTATTGACAATGAGTAAAAGGATTGCGATATGGGTTGTTCTGCTGTTTAGCTTCCATACTATCTGGTCTCAGCATTACAGGTTCAAGCATTTGACTACAGAGAATGGCTTGGCGCAAAACATGGTAGACTGCATGTTGCAGGACAGCCAGGGCTACATTTGGTTGGGTACCTGGAATGGTCTTTGCAAATATGATGGCTACACTTTCGAGACTTTTGATAGTCGTGCTGGTGGCGAATCTACGCTCGGCAATAATTTTGTTTATGCTTTACAGGAGGATCAATTCGGCAACATATGGGTCGGTACGCGCAAAGGCCTATTTGTGTATCTATATAATCGCAAGGTTTTTCGTTTAGTTGATTTGAGCCAGTATGGTGTTTCTAATCAATCTTCTTTTCATTCTATTTACTCCAACAAAAAAGGAGAATTACACATCGGTTCAAGCGAAGGATTGACCTCTCTTAAAATCAATAATTCGAAAGGTGAAACTACCTTGATCCGTCATCTTTACCTCAATCAAAAAGAAGGGTTGAACGGTGGAGTGGTTTCTGCCATAGTAGAAGATACCAGAGGTCAAGTATGGGTAGGGACTGATTCTGCTCTATATACACTCAATAAAGAAGGCGAAATCATGAGTCAGCACCAATTTGATGAGACGAATCCTGAAAGCCTGTCCGCCAATTTGATACATGATTTACATGTGACCAGAGATGGTCAGTTATGGGTAGCTACCGAGGTAGGTTTGAATCAATATGATCCGATCAGAGATGCCTTTGTTCGCTACTATTACCAGCCTGATGACCCTAATAATAGTTTGTTGCACAATACGGTCATGAACCTGGAAGAGAGTCATGGTAATTTGCTCATTGCCACTTTGGGGGGGCTCACTATTATGAATAGGAATACAGGGAAGCTATCTAATTACAGGAACAATCCTACAGACAATTTTAGCTTGAATAATGATTTCTTGAATTGCCTTATGATTGATGATGAAGAGAACATTTGGATTGGCACAGAAAGGGGAGGCGTGAACATCATCAACTCCAGACAGAACAGTTTTGAACAGATCAAGTTCGAAATCGGTAACTCAAATAGTCTTAGTCATAGTACGGTCAATTCTATCTATGAAGATGAGGAATACTTATGGATAGGGACAGCAGGCGGTGGTCTCAATCGGGTCAATAAGCAAACTCAAAAGTTTGTACATTTTCAATTCAACTCTCCGAGTCAGAGGCAGATCTCTAGCAATTTTATTACCAAGATTTACCGAATGAAAAATGGTGAGCTCTGGGTGGGGACCTGGGGTCAGGGCATCAATGTTTTACCAGAAGGTCGCTCGGATGGTCCCTTCCAGACCTTGGCGGAAACTGATTCAGGCATCATCAATCCATTTATTTCTTCAATTATAGAGGATAAGTGGGGCTATGTATGGATAGGTACCTTAGGAGGACTATACCGTCTGGACCGAAAAACTGGTGATGTATTGCGGGTACAACCAGTAAATCAGAAAGTTTTGGTATCCGGAGTGGGATGTCTAACGATAGATTATCAGGGAAAGCTGTGGGTAGGAACCCGTGAAGGACTCTTTCGTCTTGATCCGCTACAACCCAATGAAAGCATTCAAACCTTTCGTCACCAGGACAATAACTCTAATTCAATTAGCGGTAACTATGTGATTTCGCTCATAGAGGATCATGTGGGCAACATGTGGGCTGGTACTTATGGTCAGGGGATCAACAAAATTAAAATCAATGACAAATCGGTGAGAATCACTCGCTATGATACTCAATCGGGGCTCAGTAACAATATCGTATTTGGTATTGAGGAAGATCGGGATCATTTTTTGTGGTTGTGTACGGATTATGGTTTGAGTCGTTTTGACCCTAAAACGGAAACTTGTAGGAATTTTTATGTCTCTGATGGGTTATTGAATAATCAATATTATTGGTCTTCCACATTCAAAAATAAAGAGGGTAAACTCTATTTTGGAGGAATGAATGGTGTGGATGTTTTGCATCCAGACTGGATCAGTGAAGAAATTGATCAGCCGGAGGTAGTCATTACTGACCTGAAACTACTGGACCAATCAGTGGTTCCGCATCAATCCTACAATGGAGTTGAGGTAACAGAAAACTTAATCTCGAAAGCCAAAGAGATTACCCTTTCATATAAGGAGAAGATTGTGTCGCTGGAGTTTTCGACATTCAATTTTTTGGATTCAGATTTGATCACCTATGCCTATTATTTGGATGGATTTGATCAGCAGTGGAATTATATCGGTTCCAAAAGACATTTTGCAAGCTATACCAACCTGAAGCCTGGCGAGTATACCTTTAAGGTCAAGGCAGCTGGTCCGAATGGTATTTACAATGAGTCCCCCACAGAACTTAAAATCAGTATTTCACCTCCTTTTTGGGAAACCGTTTGGTTTCAGCTGTTGGCAGTGATACTTATAGCCACGGGATTTGTTGCTTATATCCGTTTCAGGACCTATAGTTTGAAAAGACAAAAGGAGATACTAGCCAAACAGGTGCAAGAAAGGACAGAGGAAATCAATCGTCAGAAAGAGGCCTTGACCTACCAATCTATGCAATTGCAAAAGACGAACGCCACACTGGAAGAAAAGCAGAAGTTCATCGAAGGGCAAAATTCGCAGTTGGAAAGTAAAAATCGTGAGATTGGTGAAAGAAGGGATGAATTGCTAGAATTGAATAACAAACTGAAATTGGTCAGTCAGCTTCGATTGAGCTTTTTCACCAATATCTCTCACGAGTTCAGGACTCCTCTGACCTTGATTATTGGACCTTTAGAGCGCTTGATGAACAATTATAGCTTTGGTGAGGAGGTTAAGAATAATTTAGAGGTCATTAATCGAAATGCCAAGAGATTGCTCCATTTGATCAATGAGATCATGGAATTTAGAAAGATTGAGCAGGGTAAATCAGAATTAAAAGTGGGCCATGGTAATATTGAACATTTTTCCCGTCAGATCTTTGAAGCCTTCACTCCTTTGGCAGAAATCAAGGAAATTGACTTTAGTTTTGAAGCTCATCAAATACCCGATAAGGTTTGGTTTGACTCGGAGAAAATAGAGAATATACTTTACAACTTGCTCTCCAATGCATTTAAGTATACACCAAACAAAGGAGCGATTAAAGTACAGTTGGCGGTACTGAAGGCGGAAGAAAGTCGATTGAACTTGGATTCAGATGAAAACACGCAAGGTCAGGAGGTAGTAAGTATCAAGGTCATTGATAGTGGATCAGGTATCAGTGAGGAGAATTTGCCTTTGATTTTCAAGCGTTTTTATAGAATTGAGTCTGAGGATGCCTTCAAAATTGGCGGATCAGGTATTGGTTTGGCGATTACTGAAGAGTTAATTAAGGCTCATCATGGAGACATTTTCGTAAGTAGTGAAATAGGTGAAGGTTCGGTTTTCGAAATCCAGTTTCCAAGCATTTATCAATCAGGAGAGGAATTGAGCTTCGTTCAACCTGATCAACCCAATATCCAATCTCAGATAGAGATTTTGAAAAATGAGTTGATGATCCGAAGGGAGGAGCCTGAGCAAAAGGAAGAGCTTTCTATCAATGATGATAAGTCGACCATTCTAGTAGTAGAGGACAATTTGGATCTTCGCAAATTCATTTCGCTTAGGCTTAGCGAAAAATACAATATAGTTGAAGCCAGCAACGGATTAAAAGGGCTTGAGTTTGCTGAAAAGTATAATCCTGACCTGATCGTCAGTGATGTGATGATGCCCCAGATGGATGGATTTGAAATGTGCACCTCCATCAAAAACAACTTTAGTACGAGTCACATACCGGTCATTCTCCTTACAGCAAAATCATCTGTCGAAAATCAAATTGAAGGATTGCAAATCGGAGCAGATGACTATTTGCCTAAGCCTTTCAATTTTGAATTGCTGGAAGCAAGAATTGCCAATTTGATAGAGTCTAGGAGAAGACTGCGTCAACAATTTCAGCAAGAGGACGAAATACAGCCAGCAGCTGTTGCACAGAATACCAAAGATCAAAGATTCATGGAGAGAGCGGTTCAGTTGGTAGAAGAGCAGTATTCTAATTCTGAATTCGGATCTAAGGATTTGGTGACCGCATTGGGGATCAGTAGAAGTTTGCTGCACAAGAAATTGACTTCCCTTACAGGACATTCAGCCTCAGAGTTTATCAACCACCTCAAGATGAAGAAGTCCAAGGAATTGCTGAGAGAGGGAGATAAGAATATTTCGGAAGTAGCCTACGCAGTAGGGTTCAATGATCCTAAATATTTCTCCAGATTGTTCAGTAAGCATTTTGGATATTCGCCCAAAAAGTACCAGGAAAAGCTCTTTCAATGATTACACTTTCACTTTTCCACACAGTCGGCCATGGATTGTATGTGTAAGGGTGGATTTATGTTTACGACAGGTAGATTATCTGTCAAAACACAGTTTGCAAATCGTTGAAATACAGGTAAATGAACAATTGTCCAATCTAAATACACATGGCTCCACCTGATTTGTCCCTTCCATTCTAATCTTTACAATCACGATCGGGGTTTTCCCGACGTGTTATGACTAAATGTTTAACTATTAAGAACTAAGTATGATATGAAAAGTTTTACTAAAAGTTTCTATTTGTGCTTGCTAATGATATTAGTGAGTACTTCCATTTTTGCTCAAGGCTCGTCGATTACGGGTAGAGTAGTGGATGCAGAAATGGGCGATGCTCTGCCAGGAGCAACGGTATTAGAAAAAGGTACTTCCAATGGAACTGTGTCTGATATTGATGGTAATTATAGTATTACAGTAAGTGGACCAGATGCAGTATTGGTTGTGTCTTTTGTAGGGTATTTATCTCAAGAGATCGCGGTTGGTTCGAGATCAACGGTAGATATCAAATTAAATGCTGATGTAGCTTCATTAGAAGAGGTTGTTGTGATTGGTTATGGTACAAAAAAGAAGTCAGATGTGACTACTTCTATTGCAACAGCAGATCCTGAAATTGTAACTAAGAATGCTTCTAATGATGTTAGAAATGCATTGAAAGGACAGGTAGCAGGTGTGTCTATTCAAGGTGGTGGAGAGCCAGGGAACGAACCTCAAGTTAAGATCCGTGGTACAGCTAGTTTTGGAAATAACAATCCCCTTTACATTGTAGATGGAATTCAAACACCAATTAGCCAGGTACCTTCTCAGGATATTGAGTCTATTCAGGTACTTAAAGATGGTGCAGCCAATGCTATTTATGGTTCTCGTGGTGCCAATGGTGTAATTATCATTACGACTAAAAGAGGAAAGAAAGGTGGTTTACAAGTTAATTATAATGCCTACTACGGTGTTCAGAATGTAACTCGTCTTTATGATGTGACTAATGCTGCTGAGTATCAGGAATTGAATAATGAGGCAGTGACTGCTGCAATGCCATATAATTCTGAATTGGTTTTAGTGCCGACGAATGATCCAAATTCTCCAGATTATGTTACTGATATAGATACAGATTGGCAGAAAGAAGGATACAAGCAAGGCAAGATACAGGAACACAACATTTCACTTTCTGGAGGAAATGAAAATTCTAATTTTTATCTAGGATTGAATTATTTTGATCAAACGGGCACAGCAGTAGGAAATGGCCCTAATTACGAGCGTTTGTCCTTAAGAATTAATTCTGATCACAATCTGGGTAGTAAACTTAAGATAGGTCAGTCTTTGCAAATAGGTAATGAAGATAGAGACTTTGCGGCATTCCTAAAAGATGGGAACTGGGTTCAGGATTTAACTAGAGCAATCCCAACGATGCCTATCTATGATGAGAATATGTTGAATGGATATGGTGGACCTGATGGTGTATTACATAGATCATTGACTAATAATATTATTGGTATCAATAGTGTTTTGGTTAATAAAGGAACTAGAATAAGAACGGTAGGTAACCTTTATTTAGAATATGAGATAATTAAGGGACTGAAATTTAAGACTAGTGTAAGTGGTGAAAGAACAGATTGGAGAGATACAAGAGAACAACCTGTTTATGATTTCGGTACGACGTTTAATGATCCAGATGGAGAGTTTTTTGACTGGAGAGGAACTGCTTATTTAACAACTATTGATAATACCTTGACTTATGCTAATGTTTTTGGAAAACATAGGGTTAACGCATTAATAGGTAACACTGTATTGAATGGCAAGTCAATTACTTTGAATGCTCATGCTGTTGTTATTGATCCTTTGACACCAACCGTTATAAATAATGCTCAGCAATATAATGTGAGTGGTGGCGAGCAACAAAATAGGTTGACATCTTTATTTGGACGATTACAATACGATTTTGCTAATAAGTATTTTATTGAAGGATCAATTCGTCGTGATGGATCTTCAAGATTTGGTGAAAACATTCGTTATGGTGTCTTTCCAGCGGTTTCCGGGGGATGGAAAATTTCTGAGGAATCTTTTATGCAAAGTCTTACTTTTCTAGATCTCTTAAAACTAAGAGCTTCATATGGGGAAACAGGTAATCAGGAATTTGCCAATTATAATTATTCTACTTACGTCAACTCAAATGCTCATGCTGTATTTGGGGGGCAATTGGCTTTTGGAGCAACTCAATTGAGATTCGGTAACCCAGATTTGAAGTGGGAGACTGTGATAACCAGAAATTTTGGTGTTGATATGGCGATGTTCAATAATAAGTTCACATTCTCTGCAGAGTACTATGAAAAAGAATCTGAAGATTTGTTATTGCAGCTGCCTGTTCCAAATAACACTGGCTTGTATCCATGGGAAACTCCTTGGGTAAATGCAGGTGGAATTAAAAATAGTGGTTTAGAGTTTGTTGCAGGAATAAGTGATACAAAGGGTGATTTTTCATATTCTGTGAATGCTAACTTCAGTACTCTTAAAAATGAAGTAGTAAGCTTAGGTAATGGTGAGCCAATTCATGGTAACACTAGTATTACGGAAGAAGGTGCGGAAATTGGTAGATTCTATGGTTACAAAATTGAAGGTATGTTCCAAACTCAAGAGGAAGTTGATGCTTTAAATGCAGGTGCTCCGGATGGCTTGTACCAAGAACCAAATACAGCTGCTGGTGATTTTATTTTTGCAGATGTAAATGGTGATGGTGAAATCACCCAAGATGATAGAGTTTATTTGGGGAGTGCAATCCCAAAATACTACTATGGTGGTAGTATCACGGCAGGGTACAAGAATTTTGATTTTAACTTGAATTGGCATGGTCATGCAGGAAACAAGGTTTTGGATATGGTAAGAGTGTCCTTAGAGAACGGGGCTGGTTATGCTAATTATGACAGAGCTTTGTTGGATAGATGGCAGCAGGAAGGGGATCAAACGGATATTCCCAGAATGGTTATTGGTGATCCTAATGGTAACGGAAGAGCTTCAGATAGATGGTTAGAGAACGGTAGTTTTGTAAGAATTTCTTCAATACAATTAGGTTACTCACTTCCAGAATCTATTATTTCCAGAGCAAGAATTTCTAAGTTCAGAATCTATGGTTCAGTACTTAACCCAGTGGTATTTACGAAGTATCAGGGAACAGATCCTGAATTCGGTAACGATGGCTTATTCAATAGAGGTATAGCCATGTCTGATGCTCCAAATAAAGCTTTTAACAGTTTTACTGGAGGATTTCCTACTCCACGAACTTTCATGTTGGGAGTTCAAGTTCAATTCTAATTTGTGAATTAAAAAATTGAATCGAAATGAAAAGTCTAAAATATATATTAGTAGTATTAGTCCTATTCTCGGCATTTTCATGTCAGGAAGACTATTTGGAATTGTCCAATCCTAATCAACCCGATGCAGCGAAATTTTGGAAAACTGAAGATGATTTTGAGAAAGGCGTGAATGCTATTTATCAAAATTTGTACTATGATGGATCATGGTTAAGATTTGCTTCTATTGCTCTAGACGTACGAGGCGATGATGTACGAGGTGATAGTCCTTGGCCAGTTATTGGTTTGGCAGGAACTTTTACTCATCCCGGTGATGAGTTGATGCAACAATGGATTTGGATTGTGTTTTATGGTGGTGTTCATAGATCCAACTTGGTAATTTCTAAGATTGATGATATTGAATGGGAGGATACCGCTCGAAGAGAGGAGTTGTTGGGTCAGGCTTATTTTATGAGAGCCTTTTACAATCATCATCTTGTTAATTTCTTCAACAATGTGATCATATATGAAGAGGCGCTTTTGAGCCCTGAAGATTCATATAGAACTACAACCGATCCAGCGGAAGCAAGACAGTCAGTGATAGATGATTTTGCAATGGCAGCATCACTTTTACCAGAGAGCTATGATGATCCTGCTGATCTTGGTAGAGCTACTAAAGGTGCAGCTTATGGTTATTTAGGTAAATGTTTGCTTTTCGATCAGAGATATACAGAAGCTGCAGATGCTTTTGAAGAAGTGATGGCAATGGGTTATAGCTTGATGCCGAATTTTTTGGACAACTTCACGGAGGCTTATGAAAACAATGCTGAATCAATATTCGAAATTCAATTTGATAGATCAGTAGGTGGTACAGAATTAGGTTGGGTAAGTGAGCCAGCAACCACATGGTCCAAGACTACTGCTAGAGCGATTACATATGCCCCTGTTGGTTTTGGCTGGTCTGATGTAGTTCCTACTCAATGGGCGTTTGATCAATTTTTTGTAGAGCCTACTACCACGGGTGGTGTTGATGCTAGATTGGATGCTACTATGTTTTATGAATATCCAGGAGCTACTGTTTATGGAAATGATTTTGCTTCATATTATGGCCCTGGTTCTGGATTGATTTTCCCTAAGAAATATCAAAACTATTTGACCATTGCAGATGAGTTTGATTGGAGATCAGGGATAAACGAACGCCTATTGAGATATGCTGACATCCTTCTTATGTATGCCGAGTGTCAAATTGAGTTAGGTGATAATACTGCTGCTGCATCTTATATTCAAATGATTAGAGATAGAGCTGGTTTGCCAGATAGAGAGGCAGAAATGGCTGCAATGTCGAAAGCGGAAATATTTGACGAATTGGCACATCAGAGATTGTTGGAGTTTGTATTTGAAGGACACCGATTTGATGACATCAGAAGATGGGGTTGGTTACAAGATCCTACAAAGTTAGCAGAGCTTCAATCGCACGATTCTGAATTCAATGCATATGTTCCAGGAAGGGAATTCTATTTCATTCCTAGAGCTGAGATTGACGCTAACCCCAATGTGGAGCAAAACCCTGGGTGGAATAATTAATAACTTTTAATAGAGGGAAAAGTGCCGGCAGTTTATACTGTCGGTACTTATACCAAGCATTTAATATCTAATTGCTTTGCGACTGGATTGTCATGTCTTGGCAGAAATGAAATAACCATGAACAGAATTTTAAAACACTTATTAGGAATAGGAGCTGGAGCCGTGCTTGCTTATGGTTGTGGTACTGCAATGTCAGATACTAAGACAACAGAAGACTCTATGTCTGCCTCTTTTCAGGTCAATTATGACGAAACCATAGCAAAAATAGAACCAACTATGTATGGTATCTTTTTCGAAGATATCAACTTTGCTATAGATGGCGGGTTATATGCCGAATTAGTTAAAAACCGATCTTTTGAATTTGACAAACCCCTGCGTGGCTGGACTGAACTCAAGGATAAAGGTCTTGGTGTTCGGTTTTTTCCTATTAATACCAATAATCCAAGAAATGCAAGGTTCATGCGAGTACAAATCGATGAGCCGGGTTCGGGAGCTGGATTGGCGAATGAAGGTTTTAGAGGAATGGGACTCAAAGAAGGTCTTCCTCATGATTTTAGCATTCAGGTGAGAGATATTGATGGAAATGTTTCTGCGATTCGAATTGAATTGTTGGATTCAAATGGCCAGGTCATTGCTAACAGTCGGGTCGAAGGAATTAATAATGAATGGCAAACACTGACCACTTCTTTGACTCCATCTAAAACGGAGGCAAAAGGTACTATGAACATATGGTTCGAAGGAGTTGGTACTGTCGATATTGATATGGTTTCTCTTTTTCCGTCTGATACATGGAAAGGAAGAAAAAATGGATTGAGAGCTGATCTTGTTCAACTGCTTGCAGATTTAGACCCGGGTTTTTTACGTTTCCCTGGTGGATGTATCGTGGAGGGGTTTGATCTTTCACAGAGATATCAATGGAAAAATACTGTTGGAGATGTGGATGAACGAGTGGTTACTATCAATCGTTGGAATTTTGAATTTGACCACAGACCTGCACCAGATTATTATCAAAGTTTTGGTGTTGGATTTTACGAATATTTCTTATTGGCCGAAGATTTGGGAGCAGAGCCTATGCCGATCCTAAATTGCGGTATGGCTTGCCAGTTCAATACTGGGGAGTTGGTACCATTAGATCAACTGGATCCTTATGTAGAAGATGCGCTTGATCTGATCGAATTTGCCAATGGTTCTACAGATACCAAATGGGGAAAATTGCGTGCCGAAATGGGACACCCAGAACCATTTAATCTCAAAATGCTAGGTGTAGGAAATGAACAATGGGGTCCGCAATATGTCGAGAGATATGTGCCAATAGTGGACGCTATCAAAGCACAGTATCCGGATATACAGATCATAGCAGCGACCGGATCTGATGGATCTATCTTCCCTAATGGAGAAGAAGAAATTGAATATCTCTGGAAAGAATGGAAAAGATTGAAGCCTGAAATCGTGGATGAGCATTTTTATCGCAATCCTGATTGGTTTATGGAAAATGCAGACTGGTACGACAGCTATGAGCGCACAGGTTCTAAGCTTTTCGTAGGCGAATGGGCTGCACAAAGTGTGGGAGTCGCAAGCCCAGATAATAAAAACAACTGGGAAACTGCTCTTTCAGAAGCAGCATTCCTTACGGGGCTAGAGCGAAATGCAGACCTAGTTACCATGACTTCATATGCGCCCCTATTTGCACATGCAGACGGATGGCAATGGACACCAGATTTGATCTGGTTCAACAATTTGGATTCGTATGGTACAGCTAATTACTATGTACAAAAGTTGTATTCTAACAATCCAGGTACGCATGTAATTCCTTTAGAAAAAGACAATAAGCCAGTAACTGGGCAGGATGGATTGTATGCTTCTGCTACCCGAGATGAAAATGCTGGTGAATTAATTATCAAAATTGTTAACACCAATAATGCGTCTGTTAACGCAAGTTTTGATGTGTTGGGAGCAGAAATGGGTGCCACAGTTTCAGCCCAGGTGATGTCAAGTAAAGACATGGAGGCTTACAATACATTTGAAGAAGGAGATAAAATCAGTCCAAGAAGTGAGTCTCAAAAGGTAGAAGGAGGCAAGTTGTCTTATGATCTAGAGCCTTACTCACTCACAGTATTGAGAATAGAAGCTAAATAAGAAATAGAGAGAAAAATGAGAAGAGGAATTTTATCGACACTGGCTCTAGTCCTGTTAGTAGTTCAGGCTTGGGCTCAGGATGCCACAGTTACAGTTAAAACAACAGAAGGTGAACATGTAATCAATAGAAATATCTACGGTCATTTTGCGGAGCACCTCGGCAGATGTATCTATGACGGTATATATGTAGGAGATGATTCTACTATTCCTAATACTGACGGAGTTAGAAATGACATCATTGATGCATTGGTGGAACTTAAAGTTCCGGTTTTGAGATGGCCGGGTGGATGTTTCGCAGATACTTATCATTGGATGGATGGTATTGGGGACCCTGCCAAAAGACCAAGCATTGTTAATCAATGGTGGGGTGGCAGTGTTGAAGACAATAGCTTTGGTACACACGACTTCTTGAATCTATGCGAGCGCATCGGTGCAGAGCCTTATTTAGCTGGCAATGTAGGAAGTGGTCAAGTTAAAGAACTAGCTGATTGGGTGCAGTATGTCAATCACCCAGGAGGTAGCCCAATGTCGGGTCTTAGAATCGAAAATGGACAGAAAGAACCATGGAATGTAAAATACTGGGGTGTAGGTAATGAAATGTGGGGTTGCGGTGGAAACATGGCACCTGAGTTTTATGCGAACCTGTACAGACAGTACAGCACATTTATGACAGATTGGACCAATTCTGATGGACTATATCGAATAGCCTCAGGTGCAAATGGTGCCGATTACCAGTGGACAGAAGTATTGATGCGCGATATACCAAAGCCATTGATCGAAGGAGTTGCTTTGCACTCATACTCTGTAATTGATTGGGGTAAGAAAGGCCCTGCAAAGAATTTCGGTGAAGAATTGTATTTCAAAACCATGAAGGCTGCTCTTTTCATGGAGGAGTTAGTGACTAAGCACATCGCTATCATGGATAAATACGATCCAGAAGGTAGAGTAGACCTTATAGTCGATGAGTGGGGCGGATGGTACGATTCCAAAGAGAGCGAAACCATGGGAGTTCTCTATCAGCAAAATACCATGAGAGATGCTATGATCGCTGGTGCTACTCTCAACATTTTCAATAACCATGCCGACAGAATCAAAATGGCTAACCTGGCTCAGATTGTGAATGTATTGCAGGCGGTGATCTTGACCAATGAGGAAAAATTGATTTTGACTCCTACTTATCACGTGATGAAAATGTACAATGTACATCAGGATGCCGTGTTGTTGCCATTAGAGTTAGAGACTTCTGATTATGAATTTCAAGGAGAGAAATTGCCAGCAGTATCTGCTTCAGCATCTAAGGATGAATCTGGCGCGATTCACATATCGCTAGTCAATATTGATGCTAAAGAATCACAAACAGTAATCTTGAATCTGGATGGTACTGATAATAAAAAGATGACAGGTGAAATCTTGGCTTCAGATAAATTGGAAGATTACAATGATTTTGATGAGGCAGATAAGATTTCGCCAAAGAAATTTTCCGGTTTCAAAGGAAAGAACGGTGAGTATAAAGTGACTTTGCCGCCATTTTCAGTGGTGGTATTGGAACTGAAATAAGAAAGTTAGCAGGCAGATGAGAAAGAAAATATTTCATGTAATAGTAATGGGTTTAGTAATCACACAGGGGGTATTTACCTCCTGTGATGATGAAACTCCATCAAAAACTGATGATAAGGATCCAGAGGTTGTAGAACCAACAGAGCCTGATACCCTGGATTCCAAATTAGGTGATGGACCAATTGATTTTTCTCAGTTTAGTGATACTTATGCTCAGATAGCTCCGGTATCAAATATTTATGACTGGGCGCATTACAATGTGCACGATCCTTCAATAATTGATAACGGTGACTTTTTCTATTGCTACACTACAGATGTAGCTTATGGGGCTACTGTTAGACCTGGTCATAACATTCGCAGAAGTAAAAACCTGGTAGAATGGGAGTTCGTTGGCTGGGTAGTTGGCGGAAATGGTTATCCGCCAAAAGGATACAATCATATAGTATCAAATGGTGGTGAACCTTTCGGGAATCTTTGGGCGCCATACGCTATGAAATACAAAGATGAATATCGTGTGTATTATTCTTTGTCTTCGCCTACTCCTAGATTAAGTGCAATTGGATTAATGGTTTCCGATAAACCATATGGTCCTTTTACAGAGCGGGGACTTGTAGTAACTTCAACTGATAATGCTACAAGACAAACAAATGCCATTGATCCGACTGTTACGGTGGCAGAGGACGGTTCTCATTGGTTTTTTTATGGCTCTGCATGGGACGGGATATATAAAATTCAGTTAGATCCAGAATCAGGTTTGCCATTAAGTCCAGGGTATAAGGGTTCAAGAGTGGCCCAACGAGCTTTTACAGGCAATTCTATCAATGGTAATATTGAAGGTCCTGAGATTATTTACAATGAAGAATTTGATAAGTACTACATGTTCATTGCCTATGATTGGCTGCAAACTAAGTACAATGTTCGTGTAGGTCGTTCAGACAATCCTGATGGTCCGTTTTATGATTATCTGGGTAGAGATATGAATGAGGAGATTGATGATTTACCTATGATTCTTACTCCTTACCGTTTTCAAGGGCATTCTGGTTGGCAGGGTGTTTCCCATCCCTCGGTCTTTATCGACAAGGAATCCAAGGAGTTCTACATGGGACATCAGGGTAGGCCAGGTATAGATAGCTATTATATGTTGCTTCACATCCGTCAGATTCACTGGACAGAGGATGGTTGGCCAATGGTCAGTCCTGAACGCTATGCAGCAGAAGAAGAGACCCCTGTGGATCAAAGTGAATTGGTTGGAGATTGGGAGCAAATTATTTTGGGCTATGAAGTGGTGCCTGGTTATGCCGATGAACAAACCAACCCTGGTTTTCAAAATTCTGCTGATTTGATAATTAATTCAGATGGAACCTTGTCTGGTGCTTCGACTGGAACCTGGACATATTCAGCCCCTTGGTTGACGTTTACTTTGGATGGCGAGTCAGCACCTTTTCAACTCAAGGTTGAAAGAGGTAGAGATTGGGAAAATGAAGTAGCAGAGACAATATTATTTACAGGCCTGACTACAGATGGTGTGGCTTATTGGGGTAAAAAAATCTAAAGAAATGAAAAAAGTAATCGTTTGGGTTTTATTGTATGTTTTTAGTACTTCCATATCATGGGCGCAGGGCGTCTATGACATAGGGGTGCATGATCCAGTAATGATCAAGCAGGGAGATACCTATTACTTGTATTGCACAGGTTGGGGAATAACGGTTTACTCTTCCAAAGACTTAAAGGAGTGGAAGAATGAAAAACGAGTTTTTGATAACCCTCCCAAATGGGCTACAGAAACTGTAAGCGGTTTTTCTGGACATATTTGGGCACCGGATATTTCGTTTTATGATGGTAAGTATTATCTCTATTATTCGATTTCTTCCTTTGCTAAAAACACCTCTGCCATAGGACTGGCTACTAATGTGACCCTTGATTCAAATGACCCTAATTACAAATGGGTGGATCACGGTGAGGTGGTACAATCTGTACCTTATAGAGACATGTGGAATGCCATAGATCCTAATTTGATTGTGGATGAAAATGGATATCCCTGGCTTGCTTTCGGTTCATTTTGGGACGGAATGAAAGCGGTGAAGTTGATACCAAATAGAACTGAAGTCGCTGAACCTCAAGTTTGGAAAACAATAGCCAGAAGGGAAAGAAGTTTTGAATTAGATGATAAGAATCCAGGTGATGCAGCCATAGAAGCACCCTTTATCTTCAAGAAAGACACGAGCTATTATCTGTTTGTATCGTGGGACTACTGCTGTAGAGGCAAGGAAAGTACTTATAAAGTAGTAGTTGGTCGATCAGAAAATCCAACAGGACCATTTATAGATCAAAGTGGAAAGCCCCTAAATGAGGGAGGAGGCACTTTGGTGGTGGAAGGAAATGACCGTTTTGCCGGAGTAGGGCATAATAGTACCTACACTTTCGATGGTAAGGATTATTTGGTTTTTCATGGCTATGATACGCAGGCAGATGGTCATGCCAAATTGATTATAAAAGAATTGAGTTGGACGGCTGATGGCTGGCCTGAAAAAATCAACCTTGAGAAATAATAATCAGCATTCAAGATTAGGCTAGAGGAGTTGGTAGAGTGCTAAAATAAAGCATGATTTATGGACTATTTCAGCTATTGGAGTCGTCTGGAATACGTACTGGAGTTGATTAAGAAAGGTGCTCTGACTTCCCCGTATGATTTGACGGAGAAGTTTGAGTGCTCTGAGAGGACGGTCAGAAAAATGATTAATGACCTCAGGAGAAAAGGATATAATATTAAATACTCTAGAAGGATATCCAGATATGTTTTGGAACAATGATAGGTATTGGTTCACCTGGATCAAAAAGGAAATTATTTAAAATAGGATGAAAAATATACTACACATACCAATTATCATTCTTCTGTTGGTTTCATGTGCGAAGGATGGAAGAGAACGGGATTTAGAATCTACTAACAATAATGATTTGTTAGAAAATATAGGGAATCCAATTATCAAAGATGTTTTTACTGCTGATCCTGCACCATTCGTACATGATGATACCTTATATATCTATACAGGACACGACGAACAAGTGCAGGGTGGTGAAGGATTCGTGATGAATGACTGGTTGTTGTTTTCGACAACTGATATGAGGAATTATAAGTCACACGGACCAGTTTTGAAAACTACTGATTTCGAATGGGCCAATGGTCATGCCTGGGCTGCACATACAGTTGAGAAAGATGGGAAGTTCTATTGGTATGTAACGGTAGAACATGGTTCAATCCCTGGTAAGTCCATAGGAGTGGCTGTGGCAGATCACCCGACTGGACCCTGGAAAGATGCCAAAGGAGAGGCCTTGGTCACCAATGATATGACCAAACAGACAGATATTTTTTGGGATGACATAGATCCTGCTGTGTTCGTAGATGAGGATGGATCGGCTTATATCTATTGGGGCAATTCCGTAATGAAGTGGGCTAAACTAAAGGACAATATGATCGAATTGGATGGTGAGATTCAGACAATCCTATTGCCAGAGTTTACAGAAGCGCCATGGGTTTTCAAGAGAGACCAAAAGTATTATTTGGTATATTCCGCACGCTTTCCTGAGGAAATTGATTATGCTATGTCTGATAGCCCAGAGGGACCATGGGAGGTGATGGGCAACCTGAATCGAACCTTACCTAATTCACCCACACATCATCAGGGAGTGGTAGAGTATAGAGGCAATTGGTATTTTGTTTATCACAACGGTCAGTTGCCAACTGGAGGTGAGTTTAGACGAAGTGTTTGCATCGAAAAACTCAATTTTAATGAGGATGGCAGTATACAGCCAGTGATTCGAACTACCGAAGGAGTAGCTGCCTTATAAAAGCTATATAAAAACAGGTGATAGGTTGAATCTTACCTGCCATCTTCATTGTTCCAATCACGCTGAATCCTTTTTTCTAAAGGGACTTTGCTTTATACTTGTGTAAATATGACACTTTATAAAGAATACGATCGCCTACTTGTGGCGGTAGATTGCATCATTTTCGGATTCCATGGCGACAAATTAAAGCTGTTGCTCATCAAAAGGGATTTTGAACCTGAAAAGGGGAAGTGGTCTCTAATGGGTGGTTTTGCAAAGAGAGAAGAAAGTCTAGATGATGCTGCTAATCGTATTTTGACTAGTTTGACAGGACTGAAGGATGTCTTTCTCGAGCAACTGTATTGCTTCAACTCGGTAGATCGTGACCCAGTAGAACGTACGATCAGTGTCACCTATTATTCACTCATCAATATCGAAGACCATGATGAGGAATTGATTAAGCAGAATGATGCTTCATGGTTCGATTTGGGAGATACTCCAAATTTGATTTTCGATCACAACGAAATGGTCGAACGTGCTCATCAAAGACTAAAATATAAAGCCGAACATTACCCAGTAGGATTCGAGCTTTTGCCTCCGAAGTTTACCATGCCCGAATTGCAATCCCTCTACGAAGCTATCTTCGAAACGGAAATGGACAAGCGTAATTTCATCAAAAGAATTGGGTCTCTTGATATCCTTGTGAAACTCGATGAGAAGAAAAGAACCAGCGGAAAAAAAGGAGCCTTCCTTTATCAATTCGATCCAGAGAAGTACCAGCAACAGCTAAAAACAGGTAACAAATTTCAAGTGAAACCCTAGAGTTCCAGCGTTAACGTCATTTTGAATCAAAAGATTAGAATTCTTTCTGGGTCTGAAAGGATAAGAGGGAATCAGGTGAAATAAAGGATCTTAAACGCTAGATCGGTTAGGGCTATGAACGCGAGGTTCATGAAAGTAAATCGGTCATTTAACGAAAGAGGCTTAGATCTGAATAGTCAGTTTAGGAGCTCTACATTTAATCGTCCTAATTCATATTTCACCTGACTCTTACCTGCTATTTTTGATGGCGTTTGGTTGATTTGGGATAGTTGTGTGCGTTACGCTGAATTTTTCTTGATTGATGACCTTTTTTCTTATCCAATCTTTTGGCGTGTGCCACATCCATCCATTCTGTTTGGTATTTTCTGGAAGCGCATGAACTCAATAGACTCATGGCGAATAGGAACAGAATACCTATCGTAATGCTTATTCTTTTTCTCGATGATTTCATAGCAGTAGTGGTTGAATATTATTTATCTAATATATTGTTGAACAAAATTAATGGTAATATTTCAATAAAAAATTGTATTAAAGAGGAAATGTTTGAAAATTAGGGGAATTACCTAGGTGGATAAGAGTTACTCTTAACTTCAGCAAAGGGGGTATTCTATTGCTTATATCAGAAGATTTCTCATTTTTATAGGATTCTGATAATTCCATGAAAATTATTAAGTGTAAAATTGACACTTTATAGAAAAGTTGTATATTTGTATTGTAAGTGTGAAATGTACACGAATTGAAAACAGAGAATTAAGGTTATGAAAGAGGCAAAATATACCATTGGTCTGGACTTTGGGTCTGACAGTGTAAGAGCGCTGGTAGTCAATGTAGAGACGGGAGAAGAAATGGCAACTGCTGTTTGCAACTACCCGAGATGGATGAAGGGAGAATTTTGTATCCCTCATGATAATCAATTTAGACAGCACCCGCTGGATTATATCGAAGCTATGACAGATGTAGTGACACGTTCGCTTGCTGAGGCTGGAGATGATATTAGAAAAAATGTAATTGGTATTGGAGTAGACACGACAGGCTCGACACCTGTGCCTGTGGATGCGGATGGTACGCCTTTGGCGCTTAAGCCTGAATTTGCTGAGAACCCAAATGCGATGTTTCATTTGTGGAAAGATCACACATCTGTGAAAGAGGCTGCAGAGATCAATGCTATCAATGCTGATTCGGACGAAGATTATTTGAAATATGTAGGAGGTATTTATTCTTCTGAGTGGTTCTGGGCCAAAATCGCACATACCAACAGACAAGATGCCTCAATCAGAGATGCGGCCTATACATGGGTAGAGCACTGTGACTGGATTCCGTTCCTGTTGACAGGTGGTAACAAGGCGGAAGATGTCAAAAGAGGGGTTTGTGCAGTAGGTCACAAAGCGCTTTGGCACAAAGACTACAATGGAGTACCCCCTAAATCATTCCTGACAAAAATCGATTCTAGTTTTGCTGATTTCAAGACCGAACTATTGGAAGAGACAGCTACGGCTGATCAATCTGTAGGGACGCTATCTGAAGAGTGGGCTGCTAAGCTAGGTTTGGACCAATCCGTATGCGTGGCTGTAGGTGCATTTGACTGTCACATGGGTGCAGTAGGAGGAGAGATCGAGCCGGGTTATATGAGTAAGGTGATCGGTACCTCTACTTGTGATATCATGGTAGCGCCATTGGAAGAAAAGGAGCACCTGGTGAAAGGTATTTGTGGACAGGTCAATGGATCTGTGATCCCAGGTATGCTAGGTCTGGAAGCAGGACAATCTGCTTTTGGTGATGTGTATGCGTGGTTCAAGCGTTTGCTACTGTGGCCAGTAGAGAACCTAAGCGACGAATTGAAAGAAAAATATGCAGAAGAGGTAGATAGCAAAATCATCCCTGCACTGGCAGATGCTGCTGCGGCTATAGAGCCTACTGCAAAAGATAATGTATCCCTGGACTGGATGAACGGTAGACGTACGCCAGATGCCAATCAGGAATTGAAAGGTGTGTTAGCAGGAATCAATCTGGGAACTGACGCCCCTCGCATATTCAAGAGTTTGGTAGAAGCGACTTGCTTTGGAGCAAGAAGAATTGCGGAGCGATTCGAAGACGAAGGCGTAGCGATCAAAGGAGTAATTGCACTGGGTGGTGTGGCTAAGAAGTCGACCTTCGTGATGCAGACGCTCTCTGACGTGCTGCAGATGCCAATCAAAGTAGGTAAGTCTGATCAGACTTGTGCATTAGGTGCTGCGATGTTTGCTGCTACAGCGGCTGGTAGATTCGAAAAAGTAGAAGATGCCATGAAGCAAATGGGAGGTGGTTTCGACAAGACCTATGAGCCTAACCCAGCGAGAGCAGAAGTTTACAATGCATTGTATAAGAAATACTGCGAACTAGGAGAAGCAGTAGAAAAAATAACGATGAAATGAGCCAATATCAAAAGATAAAGGAAGAAGCCTACGAGGCAAATATGCAGTTGCCTAAGCTAGGCTTGGTACTGTTTACTTTCGGTAATGCCAGTGCGGTGGATCGTGAAAAGAAAGTGTTTGCGATCAAGCCAAGTGGTGTTCCTTATGAGGATTTGAAGCCGGAAGATATGGTGATTGTTGATTTCGACAACAACATAGTGGAAGGAAATATGAGACCTTCGTCTGATACTAAAACTCATGCTGTGCTTTACAAGCATTGGGAAAATATCGGAGGTATCGTGCATACGCACTCGACACATGCGACTGCCTGGGCACAGACGCAGTTGGATATTCCGATCTACGGTACAACACACGCAGATCACCTGGCTTTTGATATCCCATGTGCGCCTGTGATGTCGGATGAGATGATCGAAGGAGACTATGAGTATGAAACAGGTTTTCAGATCATGGATTGCTTCAAAGACAAAAACATCACCCCTGAGGAAGTACCAATGGTAATCGTGGCGAACCATGCTCCTTTCACTTGGGGCAAGGACGTGAAGAAAGCGGTATACCACAGTGCAGTGCTCGAAGAAGTAGCTAAGATGGCATGGATCACTAAGACAATCCATCCAGAAGCGCCAAGGTTGAAGGAATCCTTGAAGCAAAAGCACTACGAGCGCAAGCACGGCAAAGGCGCCTACTACGGCCAATCATGATTTGAAAACAGAATTGAAAGATTAAACAGATAAGAGATGATATCAATAGAAAAAAATAAAGTTTGGTTCGTAACGGGTAGTCAACACCTTTACGGTCCAGAGACCTTGAAGCAAGTAGCTCAACACTCTGAGGAGATCGCAAAATCGCTGAATGCCCATGCCAAAATACCCGTACAAATCGAGTACAAAGGCGTAGTAACTACTCCTGAAGAAATCAAAAAAGTTTGTTTGGAATCTAACAACGCGGATGACTGTGTTGGTTTGATCTTCTGGATGCACACTTTCTCTCCGGCGAAAATGTGGATTGGTGGATTGAAAGTTTTGAACAAGCCATTCCTGCACCTTCATACACAATTCAATGCAGAGATTCCATGGTCGACGATCGACATGGATTTTATGAACCTAAACCAGTCTGCTCATGGCGACCGTGAGTTTGGGTTCATTTGTTCTCGTTTGGGTATCCAGCGCAAAGTAGTCGTTGGACACTGGAAAGACGAGCGCGTGGTAGAGCAGATCAACGTTTGGACACGAGTGGCTAGCGCTCATCAGGATGCACAGACTGGTAAAGTGGCTCGTATCGGCGACAACATGCGTCAGGTAGCAGTAACTGAAGGCGACAAGGTAGAAGCACAAATCAAATTTGGCTATGAAGTACATGGCTATGGAGTAGGTGACTTGGTGGAGCACATCAACTCTGCTACTGAAGATCAAGTGAAAGCTTTGATCCAGGAGTATGAGGAGACTTACATCATGCAAGATGTATTGAAAGCTGGAGGAGCTAAGAGAGCGTCTTTGGAGGATTCTGCTAAGATCGAGATCGGTCTGAGAAGCTTCTTCAAAGAAGGTGGTTTCACTGCCTTTACAGATACTTTCGAAAACCTACACGGCATGAAGCAATTGCCAGGCATCCCAGCACAGCGTTTGATGGCTGATGGCTATGGTTTCGCTGGAGAGGGTGACTGGAAAACAGCTGCTTTGACTCGTACGATGAAAGTAATGGCTGCTGGTATGGAAGGTGGTAACTCTTTCATGGAGGATTATACTTACCACTTCACTCCAGAGAAGGATTTGGTATTGGGATCGCACATGTTGGAGATCTGTCCATCTATCTCTGCTGAGAAAGTGAAGTGTGAAATTCACCCACTAGGAATTGGCGGAAAAGAAGATCCAGTTCGTTTGGTATTCAATGCTGCTGGTGGAAAAGCGCTTAACGCTTCTGTAGTGGACATGGGTGGTCGTATGAGACTAATCGTGAACAATGTGGAAGGCATCGAGCCAACTCAGGAGCTTCCTCACTTGCCAACTGCACGTGTACTATGGGATGCGAAACCAAACCTGGAGATCGCGGCTCAAGCATGGATCCTGGCTGGTGGAGCACACCACACAGTATATAGTCAAAACCTGGGTAACGAATACCTGGAAGACTATGCAGACATGGTAGATCTAGAGATAGTAACAATTGATGAGGATACAAACATCAGAGATTTTAAAGATACGTTGAAGCACAACGATGTGTACAGACAAGGAAAGTAGAGTTTAGTAATTAGTAATTCATAATCAAAAAGGCGCTCCCAGGAGTGCCTTTTTTGTTTTGTGCTTATCCTATATTGAACCGGCAAGGTTTCAGCCTCTACGGAGACTATGTAGTTATAACTACAGATACTGTGTAGTTAGTACTGCAGATACCTTGCCCTTAGTACTGCAGACATTGTGCCCTTAGTACTACACAGATCGTGTCCTTATAGCTGCACGAAGCGTGTAGCATAGTTGTGCGGTCAACATGACAGTAATGAAAGCTAGTCAGTCCTGTCAACTCTAATAGAGGGAGATAGTGGGGGCAGAGGTTGTCGAATGAGATTGTCACGTCGCTCGTGCCTCGCTCGTCACAATGACGCTGTTTAAATGGACGTCACTTCGAGACCTAACATTTGGTGCCCAACCGCATGCCATAGGCATCCTCCATAGGAGCCAATATTTAATGACTTAAAAAAAAGTGTCATCTCGACAGGAGGGAGAGATCTAAAGCGATCCTCAGAACCTCAAATAAAGGTCTTATATGGAGTTACTGTGTACTATTGAATTTGTATTCATCGCTTAGATTCCTCCTGCGTCGGAATGACAAAACGATTGTTGGTTGAATACAGGCAGAGGGGATTGATAAAACCTAAGGAGCACTATCAATTGGGCTTATAAAAATGTATAAGCAAAAAAGGCATTCGAACCATCGAATGCCTTTTTTAGCTGTAAGCGAGTAGTAGAGTTTACTTGGTCGTAAACTCGTATACGCTTTTGGTATAATATTCTTGACCTGGTTCCAAAACTGTGCTTGGGAACTCAGGTTGATTAGGAGAATCTGGGTAATGCTGAGTCTCCAGGCAAAGCCCAGTTCTGAATTGGTAGTTGATACCGCCTTTTCCAGTTAGCTTTCCGTCCAGGAAGTTGCCACTGTAAAACTGAATGGCTGGCTCCATGGTGTAGATATTCATCAAACGTCCTGAACTAGGATCGTATAGGCTACCACCGAATTTCAAACTATCAGAAGAATCGGTGTATACCCAGCAGTGGTCATATCCTTTTCCAAATGCCAATTGCTCATTTTCTTCTCCGATGCGTGCACCTATTAAAGTAGCTGAGGTGAAGTCAAATGGAGTGCCTTCTACCGCTGTTTGAGCCGTCGGGATCAAAGTATTATCGATTGACAAGAAAGTGTTGGCCGGTAGTTCTAATTCGTGATCCAAGATCGTCTGACTTGGATCTCCAGTCAGGTTGAAGTAAGCGTGGTTCGTTAGATTCACTACAGTTTTCTTATCTGTAGTCGCCTTGTATTCGAAAGTCAGCTCATTGTCATTGTTCAATGCATAAGTCACCTCTGCAGTCAAGTTACCTGGGTAGCCTTCCTCACCGTCAGGGCTCACTCTGCTGAATACTACGCCTGCACTGGTTTCGTTTTTGAAGCTACTGGCATCCCATAGGACCTTGTCAAAACCTTTAACTCCTCCATGTAGGTGGTTTTTGCCATCGTTGGCTTGCAATTGGTACTCTTCACCATCCAGTGAGAATTTGGCATCAGCAATACGATTGCCATAGCGACCGATCAATGCACCGAAGTAAGGGCTTGATTTCAAATAACCACTAAGTGAATCGTAACCTAATACGATATCGCCCATGTTGCCATCTTTGTCAGGAGCTATGAGAGAAGTAATGATTCCACCATAGTTGGTCACCTTTACGATCACACCATTGTCATTTTTCATAGTGAAAAGAGAGACGGCACTGCCATCAGGCATTTGACCAAAATCAGAGGAAGATACCGTAAGGCCGCTTTCTACTGGCGCTTCGACTGTCTTTTCTTCTTGTTTCTTAGGGGTAGAGCAGCTCCAGATTATCAAGGAGGTAGCTGCGAGTAATATTGTCTTTTTCATAATTTGTCTTTGGAATTAATTTCTTGAGAGCTGAAAATAAAAAAGCCCGAGCAGAATAGTCTGTCGGGCTTTAATGTTTTTACCAGAACACACCGTAGAGCATTGCTACGATAGCAATGATGCCGATGGCTCCTACGTTGAATCCTACGTTCGTATTGAACAATGTTTTTGGATCTTCAAGCTTCAGTGCTTTTGGATCTTCGATATCAATTTTGAAGTTGGTATAGAAGATCACACCGATCATGCCTAGTAACATTCCCATCATCAGGATAGATTCCATACCCAAATGGCTTAAACTATTGCTAAACAATGCGCCAACTACAATACAGATCGCACCTAATCCCATGAGGATATAAGAACTCTTGATAGAAAGCTTTTCTACATCTGGATCAGCTGCTGGAGACTTGATTTTAATGCCTTTGTCCATGAAGCTGATTACTGAAGCCAGTGTACACAGAATCATGAATACATAGCCCATTCGCATGATGAATGGTATCTCAGGCATAGTCAGTTTGATAACGATACCAATTGGAATAGTCACGATAGTAGTCCAAAGTGCTGCTTTAGAAGTCATTTGCTTCCAGAACAGACCCATAGCAAATACTACTACTACACCTGGGTAAATGAATCCTGTGTACTCCTGAATGTACTGGAATACCTGATCCAGATTGCTCAACAACGGCGCAACAGATACCGCAATAACCAATGCCACTACTGCAGCCAAACGGCCTACAAGTACCAATTTCTTATTAGAAGCATCATTGTCAAAAAATTCTTTGTAGATATCCATCGTGAAGATGGTAGAAGTACTGTTGATCATAGAAGCAAGCGATGATACGATCGCAGCTGCTAGTGCGGCAAAGGCTAAACCTCTGATACCTGTTGGTACGAAGTTTTTCAACAACCAAGGGTAGGCTTCATCAGATTTGCCTATTTCTCCAATCATTTCTACTGGTTTACCGATCAAGGCAGCCAGTTGCTCAGGTGTGTGCTCATTGACCAATACATAAGCTGTGATACCTGGGATAACCACCAATAGTGGAACTAAAATCTTTAAATATCCTGCGAAGATCAAACCTCTTTTTGCTTCGTTGGTTGATTTGGCAGCCAAACCTTTCTGAATGATATACTGGTTGAAGCCCCAGTAGCCCAGGTTGGTCAACCACATCGCACCAAAGATCACAGCTACACCTGGTAGATCTTTGAAAGTGTCTTTGAATCCACCTGATCCATCAGGAACCATAGAGGTGCCTTCTTCGATTACCATTCTGAAGTGGTCATTTGCTTTGGTATAGATCACACCAAAACCGTCGATAACAGATCCTGCTCCTACTGCGTCCAATGCCAGGAAAGTAGTGAACAATCCACCAATTACTAGGAATACTACCTGAATCACATCAGTCCATGCTACAGAAGTCAAACCTCCATAAATTGAATAGATCCCTGAAAAGGCCAAAAGACCGATGATTCCATACAACAATGGAATTCCAATGATGTTTTCGAGTGCAAGAGCACCCAGGTAACTGACTGAAGTCAGGTTAACGAATACATAAACTAAAAGCCAGAAGATCGCGAAGAATGAACTCACTGATCTATTGAATCGCTGGTTGATGAACTGCGGCATGGTATAAATCTTCTTCTCCAAAAAGATAGGGAGGAAGTATTTCGCTACCACGATGAGAGTTACTGCTGCAAGCCATTCGTATGCTGCAATCGCCAATCCAATCGCATATCCAGAACCAGACATGGCGATGAAGTGTTCTGCAGAAATGTTAGCTGCAATAAGGGAGGCACCAACGGCCCACCAGGTAAGAGAATTACCCGCCAGAAAATACTCATTGGCAGTTTTGTCTTGCCCTTTTTTAGGTTTGGAAACCCATAATCCAATGCCCACGATTACCAGGCAGTAGATACCGAAGACTATGTAGTCTAATGTCGAAAATCCCATTTTATTTGATTTAGTCTTTTATAATTAATTCAACTAGGTAGTGATACTCTTACTCATTCTCTTCACTTGGTCACGCGCAAAATACCACTAAAACCCAAATATATATAAAAAGATATAAAGTGTAATATGTACACTTAATTAAATCGACGCTTTTTTTTCATGCCATGTTTTGTAGCAGGATTCAACGGTTTGGGTCCTATTATTAGGTCTTAAGAATCAGAATTCAGCCTTGTCCTTGATCTGATGGACAAACTGAGTAGGGGAGATGCCGTATTCTTTTTTGAACGCACGAGTAAAGGAGTTAGGTAAGTCATAGCCTACCATGTACCCGACTTGAGATACGTTGATCTTTCCCTGAGAGAGCAATTGTTTCGCTCGGGTCAAACGGAAAGACTTTAAAAGATCTACAGGCTTCTTGCCAGTCAACTGTTTTACTTTACGGATAAAGTGCATGTGACTCATGCTGACCATTTCGCACATACGCGCTACATCAAACTGGGCATCGGAGACATGATCTTCCAGCATCGCGGATAGCTTTTCAATAAACTCCTCGTCTACAGAAGTGACCTTGATGTCCTTGGGTTTGAATTTGAGATTATCGGCGTATTTGACCTTGAGCTTTTCTCTAGAGTCGAGTAGGTTTTCTACACGGGCATTGAGCAACTCTGGCTCGAATGGTTTGACGATGTAGCTGTCCGCACCCGATTCATAACCCTCGATGCGCTTGCTGTTCATGGCCATGGCTGTAAGCAGAATCACAGGTATGTGACTCACAGTCGGGTCCGACTTGATTTTTTCACAAAATGTAATCCCATCCACTTTGGGCATCATGATGTCAGAAACGACTAGATCCACATAGGCGCTTTTCAGTGTATCAAAACCCTGTTCGCCATTGTTGGCGGATAGTACGTTGAACTGATCCGAGAGTAGTGATTTGATGAAAGCGAGCATGTCTCGGTTGTCCTCTACTACCAGTATCGTTTGCTTTTCTGTATCATGTGCGCTGGCATTGGCCAGTTTTAGATTCAGGTCTTCATCTTCTTCATTGGATTCTGATGGATGAGGAGCACCATTGAGCATCTGATACTCAAAGTCTTCCGCCATGATATGGCCTTCTGCTTCGAGGTTTTGAGGGATGAAAACTGTGAATCGGGTACCTTTTCCTGTTTCGCTTTCTACTTTGATATTGCCTTGATGTGCCTCGATCAAGTCTTTGATATAGGAAAGTCCAATGCCGCTATTGGCTTCATTTTGGTCTTCTACATCGTTGTGTCCAACTGCAAATCTTTCGAATACCTTGTCCAGGATGTCTTTGTCCAGCCCTGTACCGCTGTCTTCGACTACCAATCTTATAAATTCCAGATCACTGTCTTTTTTCAAGTAAGTTTCGGATTGCAGGATGCTAATCTTAATGTCGCCTCCATTTGGGGTGTGTTTGAATGCGTTGGAGACTAAATTGAATAGCACCTTTTCGACTTTATCCTGATCATAGAGGATTTCGAGTTTTTCAAAGTCTGTTGCAAACTGCAGATTGATATTTCGGTCTACTGCCTGATTGTTGAAAAGATCTTTGATCCCTTTGATGAAAGCCACTACATCATTTTTAGCCAGTACCAGATCTAGGTTTCCAGCTTCTATTCGGCGCACTTCGAGTAGTTGATTGATAAGTTTTTGTAGCCTCTTGGCATTTTGCTTGATGATGTGATAGTAACTCAGTTCTTTGGAATCATGGGTGCTGTCTTTCTCCAGTTTGTTGATAGGCCCCAATATCAAGCTAAGTGGTGTTCTGAATTCGTGCGTTATGTTGGTGAAGAATTTGACTTTAGCTTGTGATAGTTCTTCAATTTTCTGCACTGCTTCTTCGAGGGAATCTTTCTGTTTTTGTACTTCCTCATTTCGCGACTCCAATTCACAGTTGGCCGATTGAAGTGAGCGGTTAAGTTTTTCCAATACCTCCTGCTTTTTCATAAGTACATATATGAAATAGCCAATCACCAATAGCAAAGAACCAATGAGGCTAATGAACCAGGGTTGTTTCCAGACTGGAGGCAATACGCTGAATTCGATGCGTGCAGGAGTGGGGTCGATGTTGCCTTCTGTATCGATGGCTCGGACCTCAAAGGTGTAATCTCCATTTTGCAATCCTAGAAATGTATGGTTGGTATTGGAGGAGAATTTGGACCAGGGCTCATCATTGATGCGGTATGAATAACTCAATTGGTCTGCATTGACCTTGTTGAAGAAGTGGCGGCCAGACCAAAATATAGAGGTATTACCGGTGTTTTCTACCGTTTCCGAATAAACCTGAATGAAGGTCTCTGGAGCTATACTGTCTTTGATGAATCGATAGCAGTTGAACTTGTCTTTGGCAGATTGTGAAGGCTCTCTGTCGGTATAGACTCTACGCTTCCATTCACGTAGCGAACGGCTGACCCATACTTCGTTTTGATCATTGGTCTTGATAGTGCCTCCTTCGAAAGAAAGGGTTAGCTCATCAGGGAATATGTTGTTGGTCCAAACTTTGCCATTGAAATAGCTGATGTCCTTGTCGGTAGCTACCCATATTTCATCACCATCGGATGAAGTGGCTACACTGATGATGTTGTTACTGACTAGTCCATTGTTGATCGAGTAGTTGGTCCAGTCATTGTCCTCGTATATATATAATCCATGTTGGCGAGAGCCTACATACAAGGTGCCTTGATCATCGTTTTGCACATCGTTCACAAAGTCGTTTAGGTCAGGTATGTCCAGGTATTTCCAGGATACTTTGTCAAAGAAACAAAGTGCAGTTCCGCCAATCCACATACGACCATCTTTGCTTTGGGTGATACCATAGGCATTGAGTTGGTTGAGTCCATTGAGGCGACCCTTGTGATAGACAGGGTGACGAACCTGGCTGTGTGGATTGATGATCTGCACCAAGCCACCGGATTGTCCTTTTTCCAAATAAACATCAGGGCTACCTCCCAGCCAGATAGAACCATCGCTGGATTCGAAGATGGCTCGGTAGTCAACGCTCCAACTCATGGAGTCGAATTTCATTTTGACCCAACTGTCGTCGATGAAGATACTGGCGGCCGCCACTCCCTGGTGGCTACCTACTGCCCAGACATAATCCTTAGAGTCTATATATAAACTCACAGGTGATTCGATCAAGCCGTCCTGCGGATCAAATTGACGCCAGCCATTGGCAGATTGCTCTATGGCCCGACCTTCAAAGTCCAGAAACCAGGTTTTTCCAGCCGCAGTTTTTCCCTGATAGTTGAGTCCCTCGTAGGTCAGCCATTTGTCATGAGATAAGTCCACACGGGTCACCGATGACTTTTTCTCAAATATCCAAAGCTTAGAATTGTCGCTACTATGAATATCGATATGGCCGTGAGGGATTTTAAAATTTTCAGAGTTGTATTTGTGCCAGGTGCCGTCCGGATCCAATGAATAAAGATTACCGATTCCACTGATCCATATTTTGCCATCGTCGGTTTCCAGTATATTTTCAGAGTATTCGTCATCACCGAATGGTCGTGCATAGTAGATGGCTTTCCAGTGGTCATTTCTGAATCGTAAAGCCGGGCTCTTGTTGGATTTGTTGATGATCCAGATGTCCCCGTTAGAAGCCTGCATGATATGCTGTTCATAGCCCAGGTCTATGTCGTAGTAGTTGCTGAGCAAGCCGCTTTGCGCAATGTCTTCTGCATAAAAGTCCTTCTCGTTTAGGATGATGATATCCCCTTTTTCATCTTCCAATTTGTATGTGATTCCGATCCAGAGTTCCCCGGGTTTTACTTCATGAATATCCGGGAAATTGTCGAATTTTCCATTTAGTAATAATTCGTCAGGAATAGCCAAATAGTGAATGGAAGGTTCTTGTCTCTTAAAAGTAACGATGCGTTTGGGATTGCTTAACAGTACCGTTTTGCTTTCGTCGTATAGGAAAACGCCCTGATCCGTGGCTGCAACCAAACGACCACTTTCTAATTGCTCGATGGATTTGAAATTTACTTTTGGGGATGGAGGAAGAGGAAAACAGGTTCTCCATTCATCACCTTCTTTGATATAAAGTCCCCTTCGGGTGGCGGCATAGACCTTTTGATCTCGGTCTACGAATACCTTTTGGACAGCATCGCCACTTAGCCCATGCTGGGAGGAGAAGTATTGCCATTCGTATCCGTCATATTTGGCAACTCCCGAATCCAAACCGAACCAGACTTCATCTTTTCCAGGGACTGACGCGATGCTTCTGAGCCCCTGGTTGTCTAACTCTGGGAAAAAGGCATAGCGCCATTCTTCCTGCATGGGGTTAGCGATTTTTGGCTGATAGCTATCAGAGGCCCACGCCGAAATCGATAGCAATAGAGCCATGGCAGCAAGACAATGCTTTTCTTTCATCCAGTAATACATGCTTTTAGTCTAGTTTTTCCCTGAAGGTAGGTTAGGAGTCAATGCTACTTCGTTCTAAATTAGATAAATATAAGGAAGGGAAGAAGGATGGAATAAGGAATGATAAAAAATGTATAAGCTCCGCACTACCAATTTGGCTCCATCATCATCCATTTGATTCATAGTTTTTCCTATCTTTAGAACATGAAGAATCTAACATTAACAGGAATTGTAGCGCTGCTAATGCTCTTTAGCTGCGGAACGAAAAAAACAGATAGTGCCTCCGAAAAGGAGATGACTAGCGAAGAAGTAATGACGACTGAAGAAGCATCAGTAGACATGACCTCCGAAGAGGTAGAAGAGCTGGAGGAACAGGCCGCAACTGTGGATAGCCTTAGCACTGAAATTGAAGAGTCAGCCCAAGCACTCGATGAAGCATTGGATCAACTAGAAAACTAAGAATGATGAAAAGCTTGAAACTATGGATTGGAGTGTTGGTACTGGCATTGCTATGTTCGACAGGTGCAGTGGCTCAGGACACTACTCCAAAAGGAAAGGAAAAGAAAGAAGCCAAAGAAAAACCAGATAAGGCTCAGTCATCCAAAAAGGATGAAAAGAAAGTAGACAAAGAAGATAAGGTCAAGAAGGACAAGGTGAAAGAAAAGGGTGATGTAGAGGAAGATGAGGAAGACGAGGATGAAAAAATGGAATCCGATTCGGCAAAGGGCAATGCCTATGGTAAAAACAAAGGAGACCTAAAAGGTAAGGAATTTGGGCAGGCCAGAGCAGCAGAGGCTAAAATGAAGTCTGAAGAAAAGAAGCAAGAGCTGGACGAAACCATTTCTGAAAATGAAGAAAAGGTGAAAAAGGCCAAAGAGAAAATAAAGAAGAGTAAAAAGAATCTAGAGGAGAAGAAAGAATCAGGAGAGATCAGCGATGAGGAGTATGAGGAGCAGAAAGGCAAAATAGAAAACGCCGAGATGCGTGTGAAAGACCTCGAGTATAAGTTGGCCAAAGGCAAAGAAATGCGAAAAGACGCTGAGCAAGAGGATGACGAAGCAGATGAAGAGGAAGAAAAATCAGATCAAGAAGTGGATGAATAAAATCTTTTGAAACAATATGAATCAGGCAAGAAGTACTTTCTTGCCTTTTTTGTTGCTTTCGATTGCCGCTTCTACGATTTTGATCACATCTAGAGACTGCTCAGGTTTTACCACTAACTCAGTGCCATTTTGCAAGGTGTCGGCAATGCTTTCATAGTACATCATGTAGTTGCCTGGGAGTGACTCCACTCGACCCGTCACATGTAGACCATTGATTTCCGTATTCAACTTACCCCATAGTTGTCTATCTTCCATTCCCCAGTGATCAGAACCTGGGAGTTTTCCTGCTGCCAGGTCTGCTTCTTGCGGATCCATGCCCCATTTGAGGAATGAGCCTTCAGTGCCATGCAGTTGGTATCTTGGTCCTTCTTCTCTCACCAGATAGCTGGCCTTGAGATTTACAGAGACTTCATCATAGCCTAGGATAATATTGTAGCTGTCGTCCGCTTTTCCACCGGTGCGTTGTGTTCCTATCTCAGCAAATACGCTGTGAGGCATACCAAATAGCACATAAGCCTGATCTATCATATGCGTGCCCAGGTTGTAGACGATTTCTGCCCCGGTACCTTGTTCTTCCTTCCAGGTGTTGGGTTTGATGAAATTGCGATAGCGATCGAAGTGGGATTCGAATGCAACCAGCCTACCCAGCATTTGCTCCTTGATCACCTTCTGGACGGTGAGAAAGTCACTGTCCCATCTTCTGTTCTGAAATACACTGATCATCAATCCTTTTTCTTTAGCAAGATGGATGAGCTTTTCTGCTTCAGCGCTTGTCACGGTAAAAGGCTTCTCCACCACTACATGTTTGCCCGCATTCAGGGCTTTTTGACAAAAGTCAAAATGAGTGGTGTCCGGTGTATTGACAATGATCAAATCCATAGTTGAATCCTGAATCAATTCGTCGAAAGAAGTAACAACTTCTACTTCCGGGTAGATTTGTTTAGAGCCTTTGGGGCTCCTTTCTACTATAGTTTTTAAATTGAAAGCAGGGTGGCAGTGAATCAAAGGGGCGTGAAAAACACGTCCTGACATCCCGAATGAGGCAATTCCTGTTTGGATGGTTTTCATTAGTTGAGAGATGAGTTCAAAAAAATAGACCACCAACTTTGTTGGTGGTCCAAATAGTAAATAGTCACATCATACGCTTATTGATTAATCGTAATCAAATAATCATGTTGTGAAGATAAGAAAAAAGTGGTGAAAAAACATTTATTACCACAGGAGTATTCATTTCTTTACCTGCGGTGAGACACTAGAGGGGTAACTTGCCCTGATTTTTGGGAATAATGATGTCACCGACAAAGGCATAGCAATTATGATTAAGGAGAAGAGACTAAAAAAGAGATTTCAAGCGATGGTAAGTTTTACTTGCCTGATCGTTTTTTTTACTGCATCGGCATTGTCCTGTGAGGATGAACCAACCGGTGATGACCGACTTTCACACCTATTGCATTATACCCAGCCCGCTACCAAATGGACCGATGCTTTGCCTATTGGGAACGGGAGTTTTGGGGCCATGATTTTTGGTGATCCCGTCTCTGATACCATCAAGTTGAACCATGATACTTTTTGGAGAGGAGGACCTTCTGACTGGAACAATCCTAAGGCTAAAGAATTCTTTCCCCTAGTGAAGAAGGCCCTGCAGGAGGGGAATCACGATTTGGCAGACAGTCTGGTGAGAAACATGCAAGGCAAGGATACAGAGCCTTACCAACCTCTAGCCGATCTGGCGATTCATTTCCCAAAGGGAGAGGTTGCGGATTATCATCGATCTCTGGATATCTCTTCAGCTATTTATTCTCAGACTTACATCAAGGACGGAAACAGCATCACTTCCCGAGCGATAGCCAGCTATCCTCATGATGTCATCGCATATGAGCTGAAAAGTGAAGAAGAAGCAGGCCTTTCTTTTGAAGCGGTTTTTTCCAGCATTGTATTAAATAAGGTTTTTGTTGAAGACGAAATGTTGAAGATCAGGTGCAAAACCTGGAGTGATAGTACTTGGGATAGAGAAGGTATGGAGGCAGAGGTTTGGCTGAAGATCATTCCTCAGGGCGGCGAGCTCTCCTTTACGGATCATTCGGTCCAGTTGAAAGGAGCAGATGAGGCGCTGTTACTTCTGACTTGCGGTACCAGCTTCAATGGACGTTTTAAGTCGCCAGGTTATGAAGGAAAAGATCCTGCGGCTGGTGCGAAAGCAGACATGGAAAGAGTATTGCCTCTCAGCTTCGGAGAGCTGAATCAAGCACATAAGGCTGATTATCAAGCCATATATAACCGGGTCTCATTAGATCTGGCAGAGGCCGATACCCTCAGCCTTATGGATACGGATGTGAGAATTGATACCTATGCCGAAACCCAGGACAAGACCATGGTGGAGCTATTGTTTAATTACGGCCGTTACCTTTTGCTTTCATCGTCCAGAGAAGGTGGGCAGCCTGCGCACCTGCAGGGGATCTGGTCCAAATACATCTATCCACCCTGGAGATCCAACTACACCATCAATATCAACACCGAGATGAACTACTGGCCTGCGGAGGTCACTAACATGTCCGAGACGACTTAGCCTTTGTTGTCTTTTATCCATGACCTGGCCAAAAACGGAGAGAAAACAGCCGAGCTAAACTATGGATTGGATGGCTGGGTTGCTCATCACAATTCAGACATCTGGGCGCATACCGGTCCAGTGGCGGGAGATCCGATGTGGTCCAACTGGACGATGGGTGGAGCCTGGTTGATGTCGCATGTCTTTGAGCATTATTATTATACTGGCGACAAGGAATTTTTGAAGTCCTACCTTCCCGAGATAAAAGGAGCGGCGGAGTTTGTGATCGGGATGTTGGAAAGAAACGGTGGGGGATACCTGGAGCCTGCGATGGGTACTTCACCAGAAAATCAGTTTTATAGTTCGGCAGGCAAGGCGGTGAGCTTAACGAAAGGGACTGCCATGGACGTGACTTTGACTCGAGAGATTCTGGTCAGATGCAGAAGAAGCATGGAGCTACTCGACCCATCCAATGCTTTCCTCAAGACACTAGACCAAACCATCGCGCAGCTAAGACCCCTTAAGATTGGAGAGGATGGAACCTTGCTGGAATGGGATCAGCCCTACAAGGAACTTGACCCGCACCACAGACATGTCAGCCATCTCTATGGCTTGCATCCAGGCAATCAAATCAACCTCTGGGATACGCCAGAGCTATTCGAAGTGTGTAAGCAATCGCTGCTCAAGCGCGGAGATGAGGCCACTGGTTGGTCGATGGGATGGAAAATCAACCTTTGGGCCAGGTTACTCGACGGAGATCATGCTTTGAAGATCATGAACAACCTGATTCGAACATCAGATGTCGAGGGAGAGAAATGGGATCGTCCCGGACTATATGGCAACCTATTCGATGCTCACCCGCCCTTTCAGATTGATGGCAATTTTGGTTTTACCGCTGGAGTAGCGGAGATGCTCATGCAGTCTCACGCGGGAGGTATTCATCTACTACCTGCCCTGCCAACTGCCTGGGACAGAGGTGAAGTGAAAGGATTGAAAGCCAGAGGGGGTTTTGAAGTAGATATTAAATGGTCCAAAGGGGTCATGGAAAGTGCAGAGGTCAAATCAGCACTAGGAGGGTTGTGCGTGATTATTTCGGAGTGGCCATTGGAAATCCCGGGGGCAAAACGGGTAGAAACACCTGATTCTAACCCGTTGATGGAACCTATTGCTTCTGCCAGGCCTATTGTTTTGGGTGAGGGCGAAGCTGGAATTTCAGAATCCAAAAAATATTACATGTATCAATGGGAAACACAACGCGGACAGACATACTCAATTCAACCTTCCTTATAAAATCAATGAAAAATTGTAGGTTTTTCGAAAGTAGATTAGCTTAATTTTGATTAAAATGTGGCGTACATCGAGAAATTTATGAGGATTATTTACCTGACGGTAGCATGTGTTTTGAGTCTACCCACCTGGCTCTATGGTCAGTGGGAAAAAGAAATATCATTCGATGAAGTAGGGACGGATCAGGGACTGTCTTACAGTCAGGTAGATTGTATTTTGGAGGACCCATATGGTTTCATTTGGGTAGGCACTCTCTCAGGCCTCAATCGCTACGATGGCTATCACTTTCAGACCTTCTATCATGATGCCAAGGACCCGAATTCTATTCCCAGCAACGCCATCATTTGGATCGATAATGGACCGGATAGCACCATCTGGATCAATACTGGGCAGGGCATAGCCATCTACGATCCACGAGTGGAGCAGTTTGTCTCCAGTCAGGACTGGGCAGATCGAGTGGGGATTGACGACCTTCCCACGCTCAATAAAATCGTTCAATCCGCAAATGCTTCCTGGTTTTTGGTGAATGGCAGAGAACTGATCCGATACGATCATGAGGGGATATCCACGTATATAAATAGCCAGTCGGATAGCTACATCGAATTGTCTGATGTAGAGATCAGCGATATCCAAATGGATGATGAGGACAATCTCTGGATTCTATATCGTAATGGGACCATTGATGTGATCAATACACAAATAGCCAAGGTCACTCGTAAGTTTGACTTGAGTCAATCGACGGCCAATATCGGTTCACTTGGTTTTTTTATTGATTCGAATCAGGACATTTGGCTCTACAGCTCAGGCGGTGAGCTAGGACTGATCTACTACAACACCACCAATGGTGATATCAAACAATTGGACGAAAAAGTAATGGGTAGCAACATCGTCCGAACGCTAATTGAAGATGGAGATGGTTTTATTTGGGTAGGAACAGATCATGGTGGGATCACTGTCGTGAACAAGGAAGAATGGCTGACGAAGAATTACAGGTACCAGGCGAATAACCCTGCCAGTATCGGAAACAATAGTATCATCTCTATGCTGCGCAGCAGTCAGGGCATCATTTGGATTGGCAAAAGCCGTAAGGGGCTCAGTTATTACAATGAAAAGGCGGGCAAGTTTACCCACTACAAATACCCAAATGAAGATCCCTCATACAATGATATATTGAGTTTGGCCGAAGACGCTAGTGGGGATCTTTGGATAGGGACAAATGGCAAGGGACTGTTGCGTTTTGATCAAAAGACCAAAAAGATAGAACCAATGAATGTCTTGCAATCCGGTCAATCGGCCAGAGTGCCGGATATCATTGTGAGCATGTACTATTCCAGCGATCAATCGCTGTGGCTGGGAACTTACACCAAGGGACTGTATAGGTACAAAAACGGCCGATTGACCCAGTATAGACAAGGAGAGGCCGGAGGAATTTCGGATGACAATATTTGGGACATCTATGAGGATAGTAAAAAGGACCTTTGGCTGGGAACTCTGCTCAGTGGATTGGATCGCCTCGATACTGAAACAGGAGAGATTGAAAACTATTCCACAGATTCTGGTTTGCCGACCAACTACGTTACCGACATCACGGAGGACGATCAAAATCGAATCTGGATAGCGACAGGTGTCGGGCTGAGTGTCTATGACCAAAGGCATAACAGTTTTAAGAACTATTCTGTTTCAGATTCACTACCCGGTTCGCTCAGTAGCAACAGTGTAGTCTGCCTGCTCAATGACAGCAGGGGTAATATATGGGTAGGAACACTCAATGGTCTCAATCGCTATCTGCCCGAGGAGGATGCCTTTGAGGTATATAACAAAGAAGATGGCTTGGCTTCTGATATCATCATGTCGGTACTGGAAGACGAAACAGGAAACCTGTGGATTAGTACAGACAATGGACTGTCTAAATTGACCTTTGATGAAGGCGAGTTGTCTGTACAGACCTATAGTGTTTCGGACGGACTACAGGGCAACTACTACAACGAACGGGCGGGGATCATTACGCAGGATGGGATGCTGGCCTACGGAGGACAAAATGGCCTCAACTTTTTCCATCCTGAAAAAATTGATGTCAATGATCAGCCGCCATTGTTGGTCTTTACACAGTTTTATCTCAACAGCCAGCCAGTGAAGCCACTTGAGGAAATCAATGAGCAAGTGATCCTGAAGAAAAACCTCAATGAGCAAGACCAGCTGGAACTGCGCTATGATCAGAACTCCTTTGGCTTTGAGTTTGCCGCACTTACCTTCGATCAGGCCAGTGGCAACAACTATGAATACCGACTGGAGGGATTCGATGACCAATGGCTCAAGGTATCGGCAGACATCAGACAGGTGACCTATACCAATATCAATCCGGGTAGTTACCGATTCCGAGTCAGAGCCTCCAATAGCCACAACGTCTGGAGTGAAGAGGAGCTGACTATGGGGATTTTGATACATCCGCCATTTTGGAAGACCATCTGGGCATACATCTTCTATTTCATAGTTCTATTTGTTTTGTTGTTTTTGACGAGAGGGCTGATTGTACGACGCGAGCGTGAAAAGGCCAAAATCGAAAATGAAAGGTTGGATGCCCAGCGTTTGCATGAGTTGGACCTGATGAAGTTGAAGTTCTTTACCAATATCAGTCATGAGTTTCGCACCCCGATCTCGCTGGTTCTGACCCCCATCGAGCGGATGATCAAGCACCCTGATGATATCCGTCAGGTGGATTTTCATGTGATCCATCGCAATGCCAAAAGGTTGCTTACTTTGGTGAATCAGTTGCTGGATTTTAGGAAGATGGAAGCCAACCAGCATAGCTTGCATTATTCCTCTGGGGATTTGGTGAAGTTCATTCAGGATGTGGTCGATTCATTTTCCGATCTGTCCAAAGAGAAAGACATCGCTTTGAGTTTTGAGAGTGACCTGACGCAGTATTATACCTCTTTCGACAAGGATAAGATGGACAAGATTCTATTCAATCTGCTGTCCAATGCCTTTAAGTTTACTTTCGAGGGAGGGAAAATAGATATAGCCCTGGAGCTGAACGAAAAGGGGCATGTCGTGATATCGGTAGCCGATACGGGCATTGGCATACCGGCCGATAAGCAGGAAGCGGTTTTCGATCGTTTCATCCAGAGTGAGATCAAACCCAACATGATCAATAGTGGTACGGGAATCGGTCTGTCCATCACCAAGGAGTTTGTCGAGCTACATGGTGGTAATATATCTGTGGAAAGCGAAAAAGATGATGGCAGTACCTTCTTTGTAGAACTGCCGCTGAAGCAGGTGGATCACATGGAGGAAGAGCTGGACGAGCATGAAGGAGAAACCAGCCCTATCCCAGTAGAAGACAGTGAGGAGAAGGAAAGGGATGAGAACAAACCGAATGTCTTCATAGTGGAGGACAATGCGGATTTCCGTTTCTATCTCAAGGACAACCTGAAGCAATACTTCAATGTGTCTGAGTCCTTCAATGGCAAGGAGGCATGGAAGAAAATAGTGGCTCAGCATCCGGATATGGTTATTTCGGATGTGATGATGCCAGTGATGAATGGCCTGGACCTATGTAAGAAAATCAAGAATGATCCGCGTACTTCCAATATCCCCGTGATACTACTTACCGCGCAGACCTCTGAAGAGCACAAGATCATGGGGCTGGAAGCTGGCGCCATCGAGTGCATCTCCAAACCCGTCAACTTCGAGATCCTGGCCAGTACCATCAGTTCTGCGCTTAAATTTCAGAAGCGGGTCAACGAATCGAGCCAGCGTGTCAAAGCTGAACCGGAAAAAATAGAAGTCGTATCGAGAGACGAAAAACTGGTTCAGGACGCACTCGAACTGGTAGAGAAGAACATGTCTAATTCAGATTTTGGGGTAGAGGAGATGAGTCATGAACTGGGCTTCAGCCGAGGCTATCTGTACCAAAAAATGCTCAAGATCACCGGAGAGACTCCGATGGACTTTATCAGAAACATCCGCATCAAACGAGCCGCTGAGCTCCTGACCAAGAGCCAAATGACGGTATCCGAAGTGGCCTATGCCGTAGGCTACAACAACCCGAAGCTCTTTAGTCGCTACTTCAAGTCGGTCTACAAGATGTACCCATCGCAGTATATGGCCGAAAAGCAGGGGAAATAGCACTCCCGGCGCCCGGGACAGCCTCCAATCGTCCCGGGAAGAGGAACAAGTCCTCCGGGACGCCTCCAAAGTCTCCCGGGGAGGGGGCATAGTCTTCCGGGAAGCATGAGAAGTCTCCCGGGACGGCTCCATATTCACCCGGGAAGGGGGGCAAGTCTCCCGGGGAGTTAATTTTGGCATTGAATCGGTCACACAGCTATTGGTATTCGTGCCTATACGAGGTTATATGCTATACTCTTCAATTAACTTTACGTTGTTCTCTTTCAGATACTCCCACATTCTGGTTCGATAATAGGATCTTTTGAGGTTAGAGAAGTCTGAGAATTTGAAGCCTGCCTGATCAGTTTGAATCTTTAAACTTGAACCGTCACTAAGATGCAGTTTTATTGCATATCCGTTGATAAATGAAACTATTTCGGCTGACTTGATACTAGATAAGTCTACTTGAAACTTCTTCCTAAGAAAGTTAATTTTAATAGAAGTGTTTGAGAGCTCGGCAAGACCAAGGTTGGATCGATAGTAGGTAACAGCAACTATTGCTCCTAATCCAAGTATAATAATCGGAGCAGTGTTAATGATGCTTGACTGTTCAATCACACCATTTATGTTTACTGTTCCATTTGGGTCGAGCCAGTTTATTAAACCGCCAATGAAAAAAGTCATCCCAAAGAGTAATCCAAATACAATTAGTCCATAATAGCTCAAAGATTCTGACTTGATCGTTTCGTTCATTGTTCTTTTATCAACCAGATAGGCGGGTGGCCATTTCTATTTTAAACACCTCTAATGTAAAGAAACTGCCCAACCTCCGCAACAGTATCTACAATGCTCCGCGTTCAGAAAGAGAAAAATCCCGTAAACTGAGATTACCAAACTGCACAAAATTTACTCACGGGCAGACGAAACGGAATAGTTAAGATACTCTTGGCAAAAGCCACGAAAACACATGCCTTTCATTTTATTAGAAGCTTTCTATAGGCTTATCCTTCTTAGTGTTAATTTGGATTACCAGCAACCAGAATATTCCCACCATTATCGAGACATCAGCCATATTGAAAATTCCCGTTTGAAAGAATTGAAAATTCATGTGCAGGAAGTCAGTCACTGATCCATAGAGTATTCGATCATATAGGTTACCTATACCACCTCCTATAATGAAGGCAATTGGCAATGAATAGTTCAAGTCCATTTTTCTCTTTCTGAGTATGAAGACTAACATTCCAATTAGAACTAGTGATGGAAAAATTGTAAGCAAAGGAATTTTTATGAAGTTCGGTAAGGTGTTCCCAAGACTTAAGAATGCACCTGAGTTTTCTACTTTTGTTAGAGTTAAGTAGCTAGATACTACTGAGATCTTCTCGCCATAATTAATATAGTCTCTTGCAACGTTCTTAGAAATTTGATCACATCCGATGTTCGACAATAAGACTGTGATGACCATTACATTTCTGATTCCCTTTTTTAATATCTTCATAATTTTCGTCGTGTGTGTTCGATTGCTTTTAATCAGCGTATACGTGTCTTTTGATCATACAGCCAAAGTAGTGAAAATCTACCAAACCAACCAGTGAATCGATGAGAGCTGCATTCCACAGAGGTTGGCTAAAGGATCAGTTCTCACAGTTACTCTAGGTCATGTTACTTGCTTTTTTCTTTCCAGCCATCAATTCTTACATTGCCCTCATCTAACACAAGGTCTATATATTTCAAGTTGTGAGAAGATATTGGGAAGGTTCTGCAACTCGTGTATCTACCATAAAATCTAAATCAGTTTCTGCTGGCCTCTGTCAATTTTTTGAATAGTTGGTCTGGATCTGATCGGTTGTCCCAAATTACAAGAAGTTTAATGAAGTCTCTTTTGTTGATATAAAACAATGATACTGATTTGTGAATTGTTAGTTTTCTGAAATCCGTCTGTTCAAACGCTGGGCCAAGTTCGGGGTTTTGTTGAAGTTGTTTGATACGATATTCAAGTTGATCTAGAAAGTTCTCTTGTATTTGTACATTCCAAAGATCGCGGATGAAATTAGAAGTTTCAATTAGAGTTTGTTTGGCCGTTTCGGTCCATCGGACTTCTTTCATTTTAGGATGTCTCGAACTGATGTATGAACTGTTAAACTATCATCAGGTTCTGCCTCAGCAATTTTCAAAAGCTGAACAATAGCGTCTGGAAGATTTTCAAAGGATAATTTCTGAATTCCGGCAATTTGGTCAAGAACTACTTCATCTTCCAGATTCGCAATCCAGTTAATAAGTGATATTTTTTTCTGTTCAAGAGTCATGATATAAAGGTAACGAATTTTGCTGTCTGAAGATGTAGATGCTATCGCTAAGCTAGCGATTTGTATGCCCACCGCTGGCTAATACTTCGAATCTAGGGAAATCTGACATTGCTTGCAAAGAATCAATTAACCACTGCGTTTAGAAAGAAAAAAATCCTGTGAGCTAAAGTCAATTGAAAGCACTGTCATTTCTGAGCGGAAGATATCACGGTCGAGTTGCAGCTGAAATATCAGATGGGCAATTTGTCCATTCGCTATACCACTGGTTAGCGAGATGTTATTTTTATTCCGAGTCTTTCAGCTTGTTCCTTCAAATACCCTTGAAACGGATGTCCCTGATTTTCATAAAATGCTGAGTTTAATAGTTCTTCCGTTTTCTTCTCATTGTTCAGGTGTTTATGAATGATTGCTGCAAGAAGCTTAGATCTCCCAATTGTGTTAAAGTCCAATTGTCCCGTTGATTCGAAATATTCTAGAATCCGTTCATAAGACGAAAAGTTACTGAACCAGTCTAATCCTTTTCCAGTCAGTTCTTCGATTAATTCATTATTCTCAGGTTGAATGCTATACCATTCGTCTTGACTGTTTACTAATTCACCTAATCGAGTTCTAATGTGACAAGTGTATTCTGCAATGAATTTCGGAGTTGGCAAGTCCGAAAGTGTTGAATTAACAATGGGTAGATACACACCTAGGTTAATTGTGAATTGGCCAGACAGGTTCGGTCTTAATCCAGGAATTTCAGTTTCATTTGGGGCTGATTGCCACATCTGTAAGTTGATCACTTGGGTGATTTCATCATCCACTATTCTGTTGAAATTCCGTTGCTTTTTCTTGAAACCAATGGGCTTCAGGTGTTCCTTATGCAGGATGCTCTGAAATAAGTCTAAGGTTTTGTAGTTCTCACTCTTCATGTAGAAAATTCTTGCCAACAACTGTATAATACGCAAAGAGCATATTACACCTCTATTTTAATGGATTATGAGAACAGTTCTCATTATTTCTTTTTAACTCTTTCTAGAATCTTTGCTGCAGGAGGTAGGCTGCTGACATTCTTTGTATATCCAAAAGTAATCAGGTTACTCTGAGTAGCCTGATTGCTAGACTGTCAAGCCATCTACCTGTCAACCAAATTCAGGACGAAAGGCCTATATTTCCATCTGCAAACCCCGAAAGCCCAATTGTAAAGGCTCTAGACCCAATTGTAATGCCAAAAGTTCCAACTGTAACGCCCAAAGTCCCAACTGTAACGCCCGGAAGCCTAAGTGCAAGAGTCTGTTCAATAAAGTGTGGGGTCTATTCAGTGAACTGTGTCAGGATGAAGGGAGACAATGTCAATTTTGTGAGCAGTAATCCTACCAAAAAGTGGATCTTTGCCCTGAGACAATAACCCAAAGTATGAAACTACTCACCTATGGAAACCTATCTGCCGAATTTGAAAATCATGTCAGGGAAACCTATCCTGACATATCGGTTTATCGGCCGTCTACCAAAGAGGAATTGAGCAAGGAGATTCCCACTGCACAGGCCTATGCGGGCTTCAATGAATTAACAGGCTGTGATTTGTCTCAATTGAAATGGATTCATTCTTTTGGGGCTGGGGTAGATGCTTTCTTGGCGATGGATCACCTACCTAGTGAGATTCAGATATCACGTACCACGGGCAGCATGGGAGTCAAAATAGGGGAGTACTGTCTCAGCTACATCCTGGCCGATCTCAAAAAGGTGTTTCCCACCCGACACAATCAGGCACAAAAACGATGGCAGCAATTGCCACAGGTCAACCTTTACGATCAGAAGGTGTTGATATTAGGCACCGGTTCTATTGGACAGGGCATTGCCCAAACACTGAAAGGGCTTTGCAAAAGTGTAGCTGGCCTCAATCGATCCTTGCGTCATCCGGAGGCCTTTGATCAGGTACTGTCCATGGATCAGCTGGATCAAATCAAGGCAGCGCACTTTGATATCGTGATCAATGCCTTGCCTAAGACTTCAGCAACCAATGGGGTGTTGGATGCCTCCTTTTTTGCCCTTTTCCAAAATAGCCATTTTATCAATATCGGTAGGGGAAATACGGTTGAAGATCAAGTGCTCCTGGATGCATTGGATGCTGGATTGATTAGGCGAGCGACTCTGGATGTCTTTAACGTCGAACCATTGCCATCGTCTTCTCCTCTTTGGGATGATGAGCGGATTTGGGTCACCCCACATCAGTCTGGCCCCACGAGTATGCCCGATATCATTGAGAGTTTCGCATCAGCCTACCAAGCCTATCAGAGGGGACAGTCCAACGAGTTGTTTGTGAATAGGGAGGAGGAGTATTGATAGTTCTGATTTGTAAAGTCTTTGATGATCAAATAATTTTAACCGAATTATATCAAAACCAAGCCCAATGACCTTAAATCACCTCATTTTCAGCATCTCTATCTGCTTTATTTCATGGATCGTTGGATTGATCCTCAACGCAATAGCAATGAAGCTGCCTCAATATCAAAGATTGGCTCACTTCAACTTTGTGGAAAGCAAGAGGCTTAACCGATACATGGGCATTGGGGTATTCAAATGGATCGTAAAGAACACCCCTTTCAAATTTTTCAATCAGAAACTGAAAGCAACGGCCAAATTGAATCTGGACCAGCTCAATGACCTGCGCAAAGAAATGACCACTGCAGAGATCGGTCATTTAATCGGCTTTGTCTTTGTGGCAGGGTTCGCCGTGTACCAATTGTTTCTGATGCATTGGGTATCAACATTCAGTATTATGCTCGCCAACACGCTACTCAATCTCTATCCCTCTCTGCTACAGCAAGAGAACAAGCGGCGCATCGATCGATTGATCAAAGTAGTGGCGAGGTGAAGACATCAATGAGGCGTTATTAAGCTATGTGATGCCATTTTACTCAAGAACCTGCTGTCGAAAATCTATCATTTGTCTTGTGATTGGATGTTGACAATAAATAAATGCAACATTGTTGCATAAAATAGCAATGCCTTTACATTTGCTTCCTTAAATAATTAAAAACGCATGGAGCAAATCAAAATATACGACACGATTATAATAGGAGGAAGTTATGCAGGCTTATCAGCAGCTATGGCTTTGGGCAGGTCGTTGAGGCAAGTACTAATCATCGATAGTGGCCAGCCCTGCAATGCGCAGACCCCTCATTCGCACAATTTTATCACGCAAGATGGAGTGGCGCCAGGGATCATTGCTGGCAAGGCCAGAGCGCAGGTATTGGCTTATGATTCCATTTCGTTTTATGAAGGATTGGCTTTGAATGGAAGGCAATTGGATGGGGGATTCGAGATAGAGACAGATAAGGGGGAGCGATTCAAAACGAAGAAACTACTTTTTGCCTCTGGTATTCGAGATTTGATGCCTGATATTCCAGGTATAAAGGAATGCTGGGGGATTTCGGTCATTCATTGTCCTTATTGTCATGGGTATGAGGTACGCAATCAAAAGACGGGGATTCTAGCCAGTGGTGAAGTTGCTTTTGAGATGGGCAAGCTGATATCGAATTGGACCTTTGACCTGACACTTTATACCCAGGGTGAATCAAGTCTCAAAACAGAGCAGGTCACAGCATTGAAAAATAAAGGAATCCTGATCAATGAAAAGCAAGTGGTAGAGGTATCGCATGATCAGGGGCAAATAAAGGGCATAGAATTCAGGGATGGATCTAAGGAAAGTCTAAATGCGCTTTATGTGCGTTTGCCCTTTGAGCAGAAGTGTCAGATTCCCAATCAACTCGGATGTGAAGTGGATGAACAAGGTTACCTGGTGGTCAATAGGATGCAAAAGACCAGTCTGGATGGAGTCTATGCCTGTGGTGATTGTACCAGCCCATTTCGCTCTGTCGCCAATGCAGTGCAGTCAGGATCATTCGCTGGGGCAGTGATCAATAAAGATCTGATAGAGGAGGAGTTTTTGTCTCGTAAGTAATCAGATGAGCCCGGCATGGGGTGGATCACATGCCCGGCTTTGACTCTCCTTCAGTTCATTAACTCGCCTTTCTTATTCTCTTTCCTGAACATAGTTTCGTGTGTCCATATCCTAGTGATGAAGTAACCCGTGGGTCACTTTTGTTTATTTCCCATTCAACAATTCCTACCCCAGATTCAAAAAAATCTCCTCAAAACTGCGTTTAAACAGGGTTTTTTAAGGGGGATTACATTTTTGACCCCATTCATAAGCAAAGCATTACCCTCTCCGGTTTAACAATCAGATAATATTGAATTGTTGTTGATGCAGATCAACGTGATTAATAAACTATTTAAAAGAAAGACTATGCTAAAAAACTACAAGCTTAAAGCATTCTATTTATGTCTTTTTGCACTAGCCTTCTTAGGGTCGGGACAGTTGCTCGCCCAAAGTCAGGTTGTAAAAGGAACAGTCAGTTCAAGCACTGACGGAGAAGCACTACCAGGTGTGACAGTATTGCTGAAGGGAAGTACGACAGGTACCGTGACGGACCTGGATGGTAACTTTTCTTTGAACCTTAAAGAGGATGTTTCAGATCCTATTCTCGTATTTTCTTTTATCGGATATGTCAGTCAGGAGATTTCTGTTGGGAGTCGGTCGGTACTAGACGTGAGTCTGGAAGAAGATGTAACTGCTCTGGAAGAAGTGGTAGTTGTCGGATATGGGGTTCAGCAAAAGAAACTCGTAACGGGCGCCACAGGCCAGGTCAAAGGTGACAAGCTGACGGCATTGAGTACTACTGATGCACTTTCGGCCATGCAGGGTCAAGTGGCAGGGGTTAACATTTCTTCTACCTCTGGTCAGCCAGGCGAAGGTTTGAAAATCAACATTCGTGGTGTAGGTACCATCCATAACACTGGGCCATTATATATCGTGGATGGTGTTCAGACAGGAGACATTTCTTACCTCAACAACTCCGATATTGCCAGCATCGACGTATTGAAGGATGCGGCTTCTGCTGCGATCTATGGTTCGCAAGCTGCCAACGGGGTGGTTTTGATCACTACCAAAACAGGAAGTGCTGGTAAAGCACAGTGGACTTTTGATAGCTACTATGGTATACAGCAGCCGACTCGTCAGATCTCTATGCTAGATGCACAGGAGTATGCGACGATCATGAATGAAGCTGCGATCAACTCTGGCAACTTACCTTACTTCACTCAGGATTCTATCGCACAGATGGGAGCAGGTACAGATTGGGTAGACCAAATGATCTATGACAATGCCGTGATGCAAAACTATGCATTAGGTGTGTCGGGAGGTAGCGAAAAATCTACTTACTCTATGTCTGCTGGCTATACGGGACAAGAAGGTATCGTGGGTGGACCAGACGTATCTGACTATGAGCGTTTTTCTTTCCGTCTCAACTCAGAGCATAAATTTTGGAATGATGTTGTGACAGTAGGTCAGCACCTGACTTTTTCTTACATGAAGAAGAACGGTATTTCAGTAGGAAATCAGTACAACAACTCTTTTAGAGGAGCATTTGGTGTCAGTCCTTTCCTACCGATGTACGATGATGCAGGTAACTACCTGAACAACACTGCCAATGCGGGTGTGATGTATCAGGGGCAAGAATGGCAACCATGGAACCCAGGAGAAAACAACCCATACGCGAGTATGATGTTGAACAATCAAAATGACAATAGAAACCAAAAGGCGCTAGGTGATTTTTATGTTCAGATAGAGCCTGTCAAGGGATTGAAATTGAGATCAAGATTTGCTTATGATTATTATGCAGAGCAAAGAAGATCTTACAGACCTGTATATGACTTATCTATCTACGCCTTCAGAACCAACGACGAGGCTACTCAAAACATGAGTCAGGGTTTGGCTTTGACCTTGGACAACACTTTGTCTTATGACATGGAGTTTGGAGATCATTCATTGACTGCTCTGGTGGGTACATATATGTGGGTGAACAAAGGTCTTTGGATGAGTACATCCAACGCAGACTTGACAGTTTCAGATTTGGAGCATGCTTATATCAACAATGCGACCAACACAGATTTGACTCGATTGAACTATCAGGGAGCCCCAAATAACGATCAGAAGTTACAGTCATACTTTGGTCGTTTATCATATGATTTCAGAGACAAGTATCTTTTGAATGCAACCTTGAGAGCGGATGGTTCATCCAAGTTTTCTGAAGACAACAGATGGGGTTATTTCCCTTCAGTATCTGCAGGATGGGTACTGTCTAAAGAATCCTTCTGGGATGGAATAGGAAATACAGTTAGCTTCTTCAAGCTACGTGCGAGCTGGGGTCAAGTGGGTAACCAAAATATTGACGACTTCCAGTATTTGTCTCCAGTAGTGATCAACAAGTCTAACTACTATTTTGGTTCGGCAGGATACGATGCTTCTGGCAATGCAGTAGGTGCCTATGTGAGTAGATTGTCAAACAACAATATCAAGTGGGAGACTTCAGAGCAAATCGATGTGGGATTTGATGCCTATTTGATAGACGGTAAGATGGAAATCAACTTTGATTACTATCAAAAGAACACCTACGATTGGTTAGTAGATGCTCCAGGCTTTGCCACTGAAGGTGCAGATGCTCCTGTCATCAATGGTGGTAATGTACTGAACGAAGGATATGAGTTGGCATTGAGCTACAATGACAGAGTAGGAGATGATTTCAACTATTGGATCAGCGCGGTAGGATCTTACAATCAAAACGAGGTAACAGAAGTGCCGACGGATGATGGTATCGTACATGGTCTTAAAAATATGCTGTTCGACAACTCTCCAGAGTTTTACAGAAGAGCCGAGTCAGGCTATCCAATTGGTTACTTCTGGGGTCAGGAGACCTTAGGTGTTTTCCAGACAGAAGAGGAAGTTTTGAGCCATACCTCTGCTACAGAAAGTGGCACAGTAGTAATCCAACCTGATGCCAAACCAGGTGATCTAAAATTTGTAGATAGAAATGGTGACGGTATCATCAACGATGCGGATAAAACTATGATAGGTGATCCAAATCCTGATTTTACTTTCAGCTTGTCTTTAGGATTTGATTACAAAGGATTTGACTTTTCAGTATTGGGTTATGGGGTAGCTGGCAACCAAATCGTTCAGTCTTACAGAAACCACAATGCCTATGCTAACTACACCAAGGCTACTTTGGGCAGATGGCATGGAGAAGGAACTTCTAACTCTATCCCAAGAGTAACTCAGACAAATGAGAACCTAAGAATTGTTTCTGATTATTATATCCAAGATGGGGACTTCTTCAGAATCAACAACCTGACATTGGGTTATGATTTCAAGAACCTGATCCAAACTGAAAACATAGGTAAATTAAGAATATACGCTACGGTTCAAAATGCCTTTACTTTCACTAAGTATGACGGCATGGATCCAGAGATTGGATATGGTGTAGAGAATGGTTCTTCAGGAATTGACCTGGGCTTTTATCCAAGAGCTAGGACTTATATGCTTGGTTTGAACATGAACTTTTAATCTGAAAAATCATGAAGAAAATATTTAAATATATACTCGTATTAGGAATTGCATCGTCGACTGTAGGTTGTTCGGACTTCCTGGATACTGAGCCGATTACGCAATTGACCGATGGAAACTACTATAGTTCTCCTGAAGATATGGAAACCGCACTAGTAGGTTGCTACAGTGGTCTTCAGCTTCTATACTCCAGTGGAGGAGTTGCCGTACCTGTAGCTGCAGAGGTAATGTCTGACAACTGCTTTGGCGGTGTTGCACACAGCGATGGGTTCAACTATCAGGTAATTGACGAATTTAGTTTAGATGTATCACCTGGAGAGGTCAATATTTTTGATGCCAACTGGGTAGCATTCTACAAGGTCATCTATCGTACCAATGTGCTTTTGAGCAAAATAGATGATATCGACTGGACTGGAAATGAAGCTCAAAGAAACAGTATCGAATCACAAGCTCGATTCATCAGAGCATATTGTTACTTTGATATGGCGAGACTTTGGGAGCGTGTTCCATTGTTGACCGAGCCTACTACGGGATATGTACCACAGTCAGACGCAGTAGATATCTACAGTCAAATTACTGAAGATTTGCTTTTTGCTGCTGAGAACGGTTCAGAAACAGTTACTGCAGGTAGAATTACAAAATGGGCGGCTAAAGCTTATTTGGCTAGAGTGTATTTGTTTTACTCAGGTTACTATGGAGAGACTGAATTGCCAGGTAACAATGGCAATGTAAATGCAGCCTTAGCCTTACAAGGCCTGGAGGATGTAATCGCGTCAGGAAGTTACGATTTGGTTTCAGATTTCAAAAACTTGTGGCCAGCGGCATCTACTATGCCAAACGAGGCAGGTGATGGTCTGGAAACTACCTATGCCGGTAAGGATAACATAGAAACCGTTTTTTCTATCAAGTATAATATCACATCTATCTATGGAGACAGTGAAAGAGATCCTGATGGTAACCACTGGTTGGTTATGTTAGGCTTGAGAGAGCAGTCATTTAGCCCATACGGTAGAGGATGGGGTGCTTGTACGGTATTGCCTTCACTTTACAACGCTTATGCAGATGGTGATACAAGAAGAGATGCATCAATCATCGCGATTAGCCAGGAAGGTCTTGATTTTGATAACAGTAACCAAAGAGAGTATACCGGATATACCAACAAAAAATATACTCCGATCTCGAACCCTGATGGCTCAGATCCTGCTGTAGCCAATGGAGGTACAGATTTCCAAATTGGTCAATATCAGGATTATGTAGCCGTGAGGTATGCAGACGTGCTGTTGATGGCTGCTGAGTTAGGTGCTGCCACTGCGCAGGATTATCTAGATGCAGTAAGAACGCGTGCGGGTCTTACTTCTGTACCTGCTACTGAGAATAACATCAGGAGAGAGAGAAGATTGGAATTTGCTTTTGAAGGCATTCGCTACTGGGATTTGCTCAGATATGGAATTGACGAAGCAGCTAATGCAGTCAATGTAAGTATGACGGTTCAGAATGGGGGAGAAGATGCTACCAAAACCATTTCTGGAGATAACCTGAGAGCTACCCGTGGCTTGCAGATGATCCCACAAAACCAGATCACGCGTGTGGATGGTAAATATGATCAAAATGCAGGTTGGCAATAATTGTGAAAGACTAAAAGATGAAGATTATGAAAAGATTCATGCATAAATATTTAAGTGTACTACTGGCAGCAGTTACCCTGCTATGGTCATGTACACCAGAGGAATTTACCCTGGAGGATGCGCCAATGGTAAGTGAGCTTAACAAAGCAAGCGTAACACAGAATCCAGCAGATCCCAATATGGTGATTTTGGAAAGCACTAATCCCGGGATGACGCCACTATGGACTACTCCTCAGGGACGTTCGCAGCGAGTGGTTGATACAGTAAGAATCCCATTTGCGGGAGAATACGAATTCTACTACGGCGTATTGGCTGCTGGTGGTTTCGTAGCAGTAGATACTGTACAGCTAGAGATTACAACTAATAATTTCGACTATATCAATGATCCCCTATGGGAGCTATTGACTGGAGGAGTAGGTGAGTCTAAAACCTGGTTGTTGGATCTGGATGCAGACGGGGTTTCTAAATACTTTGCAGGACCTCAGTATTTCTACGGTACAGACAATGGATGGTTAGAAGGGGGAGGACCTTCTCCTGATGGTTCGCAATCTATTGGTTGCTATGGTGGAGATTGCTGGAACTGGAATCCAGACTGGCCGGGCAACACTTGGATAGCAGACCAGGGCGATTATGGTTCTATGACCTTCGATTTGATTGATGGTGCCCATTTAACTGCCAATCACTTGATGATCCCGGGTAGAGGAGAAGAAAGCGGTGTGTTTTTCCTTGATGCGGATGCTAAAACGCTGAGCTCAACGGATGTGACCCCTTTGCATTCACCAAATACTGATGCATGTGTACCAAAATGGACAGAAGCGAGAGTTTTCTCATTGACGGAAAACACCATGCAGCTGGGATTCTTGAGAAGTGCAGATTGTGATGGTGAGGCAATGTTGGTGTTCAACTATATCTCAAAAGAGTACGCAGAAAACTGGGTGCCAGAAGATCAGCCTGATCCAGAGCCTCCATACGATGGAAATGCCAATGATGATTTGACCACCAATGTGTCAACTACTAAAACTTGGGCGATGGATACCAATTATCCATACAACTGGTTTGGTTTGGATGGCACTCCTTTGAACCCTGTAGTATCTTATGGTGATGATCCAGATGGCTTTGCATTCGATGGTTGGGCACCACCTTATGACGCAGATTTGTTCTCAGCGACAAAGCTTGAATTGAGTAGAGTGAGTGATACTGAAGGTACCTACGTAGCGATGACTTCCGAAGGAGAATTGACTGGTAGCTATACTGTCGATGATAAGAATAACATCATCTTCGATCAAAACATAACCTTTTTCTCAGGCTTGGGAGGCTGGTTCACTTTTGGAACTACTGCTGAAAACGCCCTAAGAATTATCAAAGCGGATACTGATGCTTTTGGCAATGTGACTGGGATATGGTTAGGAAAAAGAGATCCAGAGAAGCCTGAGTATTTAGCTGTTCATTTTAATGTGGCAGCTGGATCTGGTGGTGGAGAGGAGCCTGCAGGAACTGAGGTTGCCTTTGACAATTCTAAATTGGTCATTGGTGACTTGGAAGGCAATGGTAATTTGAGATTGGAGATCTATAACGAGTTTGGATCTACAATATCAGATCCAGGTTTAAATACCGGCGATTTATCTTTTGCTTCTTCCATTGAGGTAACCTTTACTCTATCAGGTATCACATTGAATGATGGTGCGGCTGGATCTTATGACGCCTCTATGTACTATGCAGATTCAGATTGGTCACCCAATGGAAATGGGGCAGTAACATCTGTGACAGGAGATGGAACCTATACGGTTACTTATACTCCAGGATCAGCTGCCGATGGTGTGATTGTATTTGTTGTTGACATGAGTGGTATGGCAACTGATATTGCAGACTTGGCAGCAGTATCTGCTACCATAGATAAAATAGTGCTCTACTAAATAGAGTATCAAAATACCCCTGAAACCCGGGAGATTTCTCCCGGGTTTCTACTCTAATTTTTATCAACTTACTATTAGAAAGACCACATAAATGTTGAAACACTTTTCACATAGCATGCTGACCTACTTACTCACATTCGTACTGCTTTTATCACTTTCCTGCAAAGAGGAAGAAGGAGGTGAGGAACCAACGCCTATTGAAACCACCTTAACCATAGACCAAAATACTTTTGACTTCCCTGCTGAGGGAGGGTCAGATCAGCTATCTATTACCAGCAATGCTACATGGACGATCAGTTACGGAGCAGACGCCTGGTGCAAGCCCACCTTACAAACCGCCAAAGGAGATGCTACTGTGACCATCAATGCAGAAGAAAATAGCATCAATGAAACTAGAACGATGACTTTGACACTTTCTGCTGATGGAGCAGAAGATATCGTTATCACAGTCAACCAGGAGGCTGGGGATAAAGAACCAGTAGATCCAAACGAACCCAACAAACCTGACTATATCGAACCTGACAATACGGACATGCGTGACTTAACTTCTATTGAACTGTCACAGCTTATGGGTAAGGGATGGAATTTGGGCAACTCATTAGAGGCCATCAATGCAGAAGCCAATCCGCCATCTGGAAACGAAACCATCTGGGGCAACCCAGTCGTGACTAAAGAATTGATAGACGCTGTGAAGGCAGCTGGATTCAACACCATCAGAATTCCAGTTTCATGGTCTCACATGCTGGAGGATCAGGAGACTTTCAAAATCAAATATGAATGGAAGCTGCGTGTGGAAGAAGTCGTCAACTACGCGCTGGACAATGAAATGTATGTGGTGATCAACGTGCATTGGGATGGTGGCTGGATGGACCATCCATTTTACTCAGAGCAAGACGCAATCAATACCAAATTGGCAGCATTCTGGAAGCAGATTGGGGTGTTTTTCCGTGATTACGATGATCACTTGCTTTTCGCTGGATCCAATGAGGTGAGAAATGAGGCCAACTATGACCCTCCTACAAATGAGGAGGCAGAGGTTCAGAATTCCTTCAATCAGACTTTTGTATCTACAGTACGAGCTACAGGTGGGCGCAATGCTTACCGTCACCTTATCGTTCAGGGCTTCAATACCAACATTGATCATACGGTTAATAAATTTACTATCCCAGATGATGAAATCGAATCACGATTGATGGTAGAGGTGCACTATTATGACCCATACAATTTTTCTTTGGATGAAAAGACTAGTTCTGGAAAGCCACTTTGGGGAGAGCCTTACAAGGATCAAAGCGACTATATCGACAGTTGGGGACAGGAAGACTGGGTGGATCAGCAGTTTGGTAAAATGAAAAGCAATTTTGTGTACAAAGGATATCCTGTTTTACTCGGAGAGTACGGTGCATTGTGGAGAGATGTCTCTGGCATATCTGACCCTAACTATCCTAGTCAGGCAGAGCATGATGAGGCAAGAAACTATTACCTCAACTATGTAACCAAAACAGCATTAGCCAATGGTATGGTGCCGGTCTACTGGGACAATGGAAGTCGCGGAAACAATGGTTTTGCTTTGTTTAATAGAAATAGTGCAGAAGTGTCTAATCAGGGAGCATTGGATGCAATCATAAGTGCAGGAGAATAACAACCAGATGATGGGAAGGAATATAAAATTCATAAAGTTTCATATAATAATAGTTTTGGTAAGTCTGATCGCAGCTTGCGGTCAGACTTCTTTGCCTCGGACGGAAATATCTTTCAATGAAAATTGGCAATTTACTCTGGCCGACTCCACTATGGATGCCAGCAATTCATCCTATGATGATGCCTCGTGGAGGACATTGGATGTGCCGCACGACTGGAGTATCGAAGGGGAATTTTCAGAAGATCATCCAGCGACTGCTGGAGGAGGTGCTTTGCCTGGAGGAATAGGTTGGTATCGCAAGACTTTTAAACTGGATCAGAACAAAGCAGGCAAACGCGTATTTGTTCAGTTCGATGGGGTTTATATGAATAGCGAAGTTTGGATCAATGGGACCTATCTCGGTAAAAGACCCAATGGATACATTTCCTTCGAATATGATATTACAGATTTTGTAAATTTTGGCGAGAAGGAAAACGTTATAGCTGTCAAAGTTGATAACTCGAAGCAGCCTAATTCCAGATGGTATTCTGGGAGCGGTATTTATCGAAATACCAGATTGGTCTTGATAGAACCGATTCACGTTGCGCAATGGGGAACCTATATTACCACTCCAAAGGTGAGCGAAGCATCTGCAACCCTGGCTGTCAATACGACAGTGATCAATGATGGAGATACGCCCCAAAGTGCTGAAGTGTATTCAATCCTAAAGGATGCTGAAAATAAAGTAGTTGCTCAGAAAATGAGTTCTATCAAACTAGCCAAAGGAAGTAATACCATAGATCATGAGCTAGAATTGAAATCTCCTCAGTTGTGGAGTATGGACAAACCTTATCTCTATACCTTATTTACTGAAATCAAGGTAAATGAATCTATTGTAGATCAGTACCAAACTACTACAGGTATTCGATCTTTTGCTTTCGATCTAGACAAGGGCTTTGTGCTCAATGGCGAGCAAGTAAAAATCAAAGGGGTGTGTATGCACCACGATTTGGGTTGTTTAGGGGCTGCGATCAATGAACGTGCGATCGAAAGACAATTAGAGATTTTGAAAGGGATGGGGGTAAATGGTATACGTACCGCTCACAATCCGCCAGCACCTGAATTGCTCGAACTTTGCGATCGAATGGGGTTTGTCGTGATGGACGAGTCATTTGATATTTGGAGTTTGAATAAATCGCCCTACGACTATTCACTCTACTGGGACGAATGGCATAAGAAGGATTTGGTAGAATTCATCAAAAGAGACAGAAATCACCCTAGTATCATCATGTGGAGTACGGGCAATGAAGTTTTGGAACAGTGGGGAGATAAAGGACCTGCAATAGCCAAAGAACTATACGATATTGTAAAAGGACTGGATGACACAAGACCCATTACCATTGGGATGAATCCGCCGGTAAATATGTCCAATGCAGGGGTGACGACACAGTTTGAAGTAAGCTACAATTCCATTTCTAAGTCCGAAGGAATTGATGTCATCGGATACAATTATGCGCATCAGACCTACCCGCATCACAAAGATAATTTTCCTAACAAGCCATTTATCGCTACAGAGACCACCTCTGGGTTGATGACAAGGGGCTATTATGATGCTGAATCCGATACATTGAAGAGATGGCCGATTCGTTGGGATATTCCTTTTGATCAAGGGAACCCAGGCAATACCGTATCGGCCTATGATCAAGTCAGTGCTCCCTGGGGCTCTACGCACGAGGAGACCTGGAAGATTATTAAAAAACATGACGAGCTGTCTGGTATGTTTATTTGGACGGGATTTGATTATTTGGGTGAACCTACTCCATACACCTGGCCTTCCAGAAGCTCATATTTTGGAGTAATCGATCTGGCAGGTTTCCCGAAAGACGTCTATTATATGTACAAATCTGAATGGACGGATGAAGACGTGCTTTATGTCTATCCACACTGGAACTGGGAAGAGGCAAATAGAGATTCAGTAGATGTATGGGTTTATTATAATCATGCAGACGAGGTGGAACTTTCTCTCAATGGAAAGTCGCTCGGAACGAAATCAAAAGAAGGCGAAGAGTTGCATGTCATGTGGCGTGTGGCTTATGAGCCAGGGACATTAAAGGCTGTTTCTAGAAAAAGTGGTAAGGCGATTCTGACTGAGGTTGTGGAGACAACCAACGAGGGCAGTCAGATAGCCCTATCCACTGATCGTAGCACCATCGATGCAGATGGCAAGGATCTTAGTTTTATCACAGTAGAGGTGCAGGATGATTTGGGCAGAGTCGTCCCTGTAGCGACTGATCTTATCGAATTCGAAATTAAAGGCAATGGCCGAATCGTCGGAGTAGATAACGGAGATCCAACCAGCCATTTGTCTCTCAAAGGAACAAAAATGAAGGCCATGGCTGGCAAGTGTCTGGTAGTGGTACAAGCTGGCAAAGAAGCAGGACAGATTGAGTTAACGGCCCATTCGGCTCATTTGACCAGTGCTTCGGTGGTCATCACGACTAAATGATGATTATGATATTAAGAAAGACGATTTTAAACCTATTTTTATTGAGTTTGAGTTTTGGGATATGCCAGGCCCAAATTCAAAACACAGGTATGCTCAACGAGCCAGTGGACATCAGTGGTGGTTTTAGCAGTTTTGAAAACACCTATTACCTGGCAGACGAGTTAACTGCCTTTGATCCGAAGACCGGAGAAGGCAAAGTCAAATACCTGCGCCACGGCTACAAGACGAGACAGGCATTTAACAACATGCTGTCGGTGTTGGCTCCTCAAGAAGCCAATGAGTTTCCGACTACTGAGTATGCGGTTTCTCCTGAGCATCCATTTTCGATCACTTTTGTGTCCCCCAGGACCATCAGAATCCAAATGACTTCTGGCCCTCAGTTTACACAAGAGGAGAATAGCATCATGCTGGTCGATGGGAAGGTAGTTGCAGACAACTCATCATGGATATATAGCAGAACAGATATGGGGCATGAATACCAAAGTGAGTTTGGTAAGCTGGTCATCACTGAGAAACCCTGGCATATTTATCTATATGATACGGATGGCAAGCTACTCACCAGTACCATTCACAAATCTGACGTAACGAATACTTATACTCCCGTCGTTCCTTTTTCTTATGTACGTCGTGCAGAGGATTATTCTCGCAGTATGGATGCGGTATTTTCATTGTCTCCCGGCGAAAAAATCTATGGTTGTGGTGAGTCATATACCAGTTTTAACAAGCGCGGATCCAAGGTGGTAATAATGACCGACGATGGCAATGGTGTGCAGAATGAGACCATGTACAAGCCGATTCCTTTCTATATGAGTAGCAGGGGCTATGGTGTTTTTATGCATCACTCTACACCGATCACTTGCGATTTTGGCAAGTATTTCAATGCCGCCAACAGTATGATGATTGGAGATGATGAGTTGGATCTTTTCTTCTTTTTGGGCGAGCCAAAAGAGATATTAGATGAGTACACAGACCTGACAGGTAAAGCCAGTATGCCACCTCTTTGGTCCTTTGGTTTTTGGATGAGTCGCATCACCTATTTCTCTCAAGAGGAAGGAATGAAAGTAGCTAAAAAACTCCGTGAGAATGAAATCCCTTCGGATGTCATTCACTTTGATACGGGGTGGTTTGGGGTCGACTGGCGCTGCGATTACAAATTTGCCGATCAGCGATTTCCAAAAGCAGAAAAGATGATTCGTGACCTGAAAAGCGATGGGTTTCATATTTCACTCTGGCAATTGCCCTATTTCACACCTCAGAACTCCTTGTTTCCTGAGTTGATTGAGAAGGAGCTGGTCGTGAAAGACAGAAAAGGAAATATTCCTTATGAGGATGCCACTTTGGATTTTACCAATCCCGAAACGGTAGTATGGTACCAGGAAAAGATCAAATCCCTACTCGATATGGGGGTAGGAGCGATCAAAGTGGATTTTGGAGAAGCAGCACCATTAACTGGTATTTACTCTAATGGCAGAACAGGTTTTTATGAGCATAATTTGTATCCCCTCAGATACAACAAGGCAGTTGCTGACGTAACGGAAGAAGTGACAGGTCATCCCTTTATATGGGCGAGAAGTACCTGGGCCGGTAGCCAACGCTATCCCGTTCACTGGGGTGGTGATCCGGCAACCACCAATACAGCCATGTCTGCTACATTGCGCGGTGGTTTATCTATTGGATTGTCTGGATTTACCTTCTGGTCTCACGATATAGGAGGCTTTGTGACGGCCACTCCAGAGGATCTATACAGACGATGGACACCTTTTGGGATGCTTACCTCTCATGTCAGGAGTCATGGGGAGCCACCTACTGAGCCATGGGAATTTGGAGAAGATTTTATGTCTGCTTTTCGAAAGGCAGATAATATGCGCTATCAATTGATGCCTTATATCTATGCACAGGCCAAGCATGCAAGTGATAATGGTCTGCCTATGTTGAGGGCTTTGTTCGTCGAGTTTCCGGAGGACCCGGGCGCCTGGTTAGTGGACGATCAGTACTTGTTTGGGGAGGATATGTTAGTAGCGCCGCTATTCGAAAATGGCCATGAACGTCAGGTCTATCTGCCAGGTTCGGGAGCATGGGTAGATTATCAGACAGGTATTCGATACAAAGGGGGATGGCATAGCATCGAAGCAGGGGATATCCCGATCGTCGTACTAGTGCGAGAAGGGGCAGTGATCCCGCACATCGGGCTTGCACAGAGTACACAAGATATGAATTGGGAAGAGATCACGTTGAAATGTTATGGTGATCAGGCCAAGGGTAGACTTTTTATTCCGGGAGAAGATAGTTGGAAAACCATCGAAGTAGTGAATGAAAATGGAAACAAAAAACTGGTAGATGATCCTTTCGAAGGAAAAATAAGTTTTGAATTAAAATAATTCCAATAGGTTAAATTTAAGACTCAAACAATGAGCAACACAATGAAGACAATCAAACAATTGGTGTTGGGGCTAATGGCAGTAGCGGTTTTCGCATGTCAGCAAGGGGGAGCCTCAAAATATCAAAAAACAGAAGATGGAGTAGTGGTTTCACCGACTGATGGAACTGCTAAAAGTGTAAGAGTAAGTTTTGTCACACCTGACATAGTCAAAGTGGAGGCATCTGCTGATGGGCAGTGGGATTCTACACCGAGTCTGATTGCAGTGCCAGTAGAAGATCAGGTTTCATTCGAGGTAAAAGAGGAAAATGGCCATTTGGTATTGAGTTCAGCTGAATTGTCCGTTACCATCGATCAGGCAACAGGCCATGTGGCCTATGCTGATGCAGCAGGCAATGCCATCATGGCGGAGGACAGCCGCAGCTTCGAGGCGATCACCGTAGAAGGTGAAACGGGCTATACCATGAGCCAGCGTTTCGATTCTCCAGAAGACGAGGGACTTTATGGTCTAGGTCAGCATCAGGCCGATGAAATGAACTACAAAGGAAAGAATGAGGAGCTTTTCCAATACAACACCAAAGTGTCTATTCCTTTCATCATGTCGACAGAGAACTATGGTATACTTTGGGACAACTATTCTCTGACACGCTTTGGGGACGAGAGACCTTACAGCAACATCGATCAATTCAAGCTTTATGGAGCAGATGGGAAAGAAGGCGGCTTGACGGCTACCTACTATGATGATAAAAATTCTGATCATGTATTTGTTCAGCAGCAGGAAAGCCAAATCGACTATGAGAACCTCGAAACGGTTGAGAAGTTTCCAAAAGATTTTCCTTTCTCTAATGCCAAAATCACCTGGGAAGGACAGATCGAAGCAGACGAAAGTGGCGTGTTCAGATTCCTGTGCTACTACGCGGGATACACCAAACTATGGGTGAATGGTGAGCTGCAATTCTACAAGTGGAGAACCGCATGGAACCCGTCTGTAGCTAAGTTCAACGTGGACATGAAAGCGGGTGAGAAATACGATATCAAATTAGAGTGGATTCCTGATGGCGGTGTGTCTTACATTGGACTGAAGGCTTTGTCACCAGTAGCTCCAGAGGAGCAAAAGCAAATCGCTTTCAACTCTGAAATGGGACAGAACATTCGCTACTACTTCATGGCGGGTGACGACATGGATGATGTGATCAGCAAGTATAGAACTGTAACAGGTAAGGCGCAAGTGATGCCTAAGTGGTCGATGGGATTCTGGCAGAGCCGCGAGCGTTACAAAACGCAGGACGAATTGCTAGGAGCATTGAAAGAATTCAGAGAGAGACATATCCCAATCGATAACATCGTATTGGATTGGTCTTATTGGCCAAAGACGAAATGGGGTAGCCACGATTTCGATCTAGAGAGATTCCCAGATGCTGCGGGTATGATAGATCAGGTACACGAGATGAATGCCAAGATCATGGTATCTGTTTGGCCTAAGTTTTACAAGGATACTGAGCATTTTAAGGAGTTTCAGGAAAATGGCTGGATGTATATGAGAGCCGTTGAAGACAGCGTGAAGGATTGGATTTATCCTGGTTATATAGGTTCTTTCTATGATGCGTACGATCAGGGAGCCAGAGAATTATTCTGGAAGCAGATCCATGATAAACTATATACCAAAGGTTTTGATGCCTGGTGGATGGATGCTTCTGAGCCAGATATCCTATCCAATGCAAGTATAGATTACAGAAAAGCACTGATGACTCCTACCGCATTAGGACCATCTACGGAATATTTCAATGCTTATGCTTTGGCCAATGCCAAAGGAATCTATGAAGGTCAGCGTTCTGTTGATAACGATACGAGAGTGTTCATTTTGACTCGATCAGGATTTGCAGGGATCCAGAGATTTGGAGCTGTGACCTGGAGTGGAGACATCGGTACGAGATGGGAAGATATGAAATCTCAGATCTCTGCTGGTATCAACTTTGCCATGTCTGGTTTGCCTTACTGGACGCAGGATATCGGAGGTTTCTGTGTAGAGAAAAGATATGAAAATGCGACTGAAGGAAGTGAAGACCTGAAGGAGTGGAGAGAATTGAATACACGTTGGTACCAGTTCGGCGCTTTTGTTCCGCTATTCAGAGTGCATGGACAGTTCCCATTCCGCGAGGTATATAATATCGCGCCAGAAGGACACCCGGCATATGAGTCTATGCTCTACTACAACAAGCTGAGATATAAGCTGATGCCATACATCTACTCGCTGACAGGTTGGACTTACACCAAAGACTACACCATGATGCGTGGATTAGCGATGGATTTTACCTCTGATAAGAATGTATATGACATAGGTGATCAGTACATGTTTGGTCCATCTCTGATGGTGGCACCTGTGTACGAGTATCAGGCCAGAGAAAGAGAAGTTTATCTGCCACAGTCTGCGGGTTGGTATGATGTCTATACGGGCAAATTCTTTGATGGAGGTCAGAAAATAGTAGCTGAAGCAGACTATGAGAGAATGCCAATGTTCGCAAAGGCCGGTTCAATCTTGACTTTTGGTCCTGAGATTGAGTACACAACAGAAAAGCCAGCTGATCCGATCACGGTAGTGGTATACGCAGGTGAAGATGTGACATTCGATCTCTATGAAGATGAGGGAACCAACTACAACTATGAAAAAGGTCAGTACACCAACATCAATCTGAGCTGGTCTGAAGCGGATCAAACGCTGACGATTGGAGACCGTGAGGGTAGTTTTAGCGGTATGCTGGAGCAAAGAACTTTTAGAGTAATTGTAGTTTCCAAAGATCAACCAGGCTCTATTGATGACCTGAGTGATTATAAAGAAGTGAAATACGACGGATCTTCAACTGAGGTGAAGTTTTAATCATGCATCGTCACTTCGACGGAGTAGCTAGGGACGGTAGTTCTTAGCTACGACGAGAAGTCTGGTGTTCTGATGGCAGAGAGCAAGATAGCCTCAGCATTTTTCGAACCAGATTCTTGCCTGTTGGTAGACAGGTCTTGTCGTTTTGCTCTGTCGAAATGACGATGATAACTATTAGCTCCAATCCTTTAAGGAAATTGGGGAAGGCTAAACAACAAGCACCCAACCACATAATTCAAATACAATGAAGAAATACTTTTTGTCTTTATTTATAATCGTTGGCTCTTTCTCAGCTGCCTTGCCACAAAGTGCAGTTGAGGTAAGAGAAGCGAAAATCGACAGCATTCTCAGCCTGATGACGCTGGAAGAAAAAGTGGCCATGTGCCATGCACAATCGAAGTTCTCTTCCGCGGGCGTGCCACGTTTGGGGATACCAGAAGTCTGGATGTCCGATGGACCACATGGCGTCAGAGCTGAGATCAACTGGGACAACTGGGGCTATGCCGGCTGGACCAACGATTCTATCACTGCTTTTCCTGCCTTGACTGCCCTGGCTGCTTCTTTCAATCCTGAATTGTCTGCAGACTATGGCATGGCGATAGGAGAGGAGGCACGCTACCGCGAAAAGGATATTTTGTTAGGACCAGGAGTCAATATTTATCGTACGCCACTCAATGGTCGAAACTTTGAGTACATGGGCGAAGACCCATTTTTGGCTTCCAAAATGGTGGTGCCCTATATCCAAAATGTACAGAAGAATGGTGTAGCTGCATGTGTGAAACACTATGCGCTGAACAACCAGGAGAAATGGCGTGGACACATCGATGTACAGGTCAGCGACCGTGCACTATACGAAATCTACTTGCCTGCTTTCAAAGCGGCGATAATAGAGGGAGAAGCCTGGTCGATCATGGGAGCCTACAACCAGTTTCGTGGACAGCACTGCTGCCACAACGAGATACTGCTCAATGATATCCTCAAGAAAGATTGGGGCTTTGATGGAGTGGTGGTCACCGATTGGGGTGGAGCACACGATACCGATGAAGCAGCCAAGTATGGCCTGGATATAGAGATGGGTACCTGGACCAATGGCTTGACTTCTTCTACAGCCTTTGCTTACAGCAATTATTACCTGGCTGACCCTTTTGAGAAAAAACTAAAGGATGGGGAGTTGGCTGAAGAATTGGTGGATGATAAAGTGAGAAGAATCCTGCGTTTGATCTACCGTACGAGTTTGGATAGTGATCGTCCGCTCGGTAGAGTCAATAACAAGGAGCATCATGAAGTAGCGCGAAAAGTGGCCACTGAAGGCATCGTTTTGTTGAAGAATGAGGATGATTTCTTCCCTATCGATCCTGAAAAGAAAATGAAAATAGCAGTGATCGGAGAGAATGCTACTCGCATGATGACCAAGGGTGGTGGATCTTCTGAATTGAAGGCACAGTTTGAAATTTCTCCCTTGCAGGGGATTCAAGAAAGATATAAAAACGCGGAGATCCTATACAGCATGGGTTATGCCTCTGGTGCACCTGTTTATGGACGAGAACTTCCATCTCCATACGATGCTGATTCTCTGAGGGCTGCAGCACTTGAAACCGTGAAGGGCGCGGATGTGGTGCTGTTCTTCGGAGGGTTGAACAAAAACCACTACCAGGACTGTGAAGGAGGTGATCGATTGGAATATGGTTTGCCATTCGGTCAGGACGAATTGTTGAAGCAGATCGCAGAGGTAAATCCTAATCTAGGGCTCGTGCTCATCAGCGGTAATGCGGTCGAAATGCCGTGGCTATCAGAAGTAAAAGGCCTGATGCAAGGCTGGTACCTGGGTAGCATGGCCGGACATGCATTGGCAGATGTGATCAGTGGCGATGTGAATCCATCTGGTAAGATGCCTTTTTCCATCCCTAAAAAGCTGAACGACAATGCGGCTCATTCATATGGTGAGATTTCTTACCCAGGAGATAGTATCAAGCAGGTGTATAAGGAGGATATATTGGTAGGCTATCGTTGGCACGATACGAAGAAAATAACCCCTCAATATGCATTTGGTTATGGCTTGACATATTCTGATTTCGAAATCTCTGACGTGAAAACTGAGGCCAGTACATATGGTCTAGACGAAACCATCAAGGTAACACTGACGCTAAAGAACACGGGAGATAGAGCAGGAAAGGAAGTGGTGCAGCTCTACGTGGGTAAGAAGAAATCAAAGGTGAAGCGCGCAACCAAGGAATTAAAGAGTTTTGCAAAGGTGATCGTAGAAGCCGGGATGAGTCAGGAAATAGAAATGGAAGTTGCTGTGCGGGATTTGGCCTACTACAACGAATCTATTAGTGACTGGCAGATTGAGAAAGGAAGCTATCAAATCTACGTGGGACAGGCTTCAGATGATATTTCTGAGGTTTTGACCGTGAAGGTGAACTGATTGAAGTTGATCATACCTCACGTTCAATAGGGCTAAAACCCTTATCAAAAAGAGTAATAAAAAATTGAAAGGGCGTCCAGAATTGGGTGCCCTTTTTGTTTTAAAGTGTGTATGCTACACTTTATAAAATCTGAGTAACTTTATGTCGAAACTATGAAAAACTAAAAACACAAGCATGTTAAGAAATTCTATTTTTTTGGCGCTCATCGGATTGATGATGGGTGTGGCCTGCTCTCCGACAGAAAAAGAGCAGGATCTGAGTGTGTCTAGCCCTGACGCTTCGCTGACCGTAGAGGTGGCTATCGACGAGGCGGGTCAAGCCAGCTATAGTGTAAAGAAGAACGACCAAATCGTACTGGAGCCCTCTCAACTAGGAGTGAAACGCGAAGATGTAGATCTTTCCACTGCTCTTCAGCTTACCGGTGTTTCGGAGGTAGAGATGGTACATGACAACTATGAGCTGAAGCATGGAAAACAACGTAAGATTCACTACATGGCCAACAAAAAGGTCTACTCATTTGAGAATGCATCTGGAGACAAGATGGAGGTAATATTCCAGTTGTCTGACGATGGGGTGGCTTTTCGTTATTACTTCCCAGGGGAAAGCGAGGATGTGAAATTTATCAATGAAGAGCGCACTACCTTCAATCTACCTGATGATGCCAAAGCCTGGTTACAGCCATGTGCTGAAGCCAAGTCAGGTTGGAGTCAGACCAATCCATCCTATGAGGAAAACTATCTAATGGACATCTCCGTGAGTCAGTCTAGCCCGACTGCTGCTGGGTGGGTTTATCCAGCCTTATTCAATGTGGGAGACAACTGGGTATTGGTATCTGAGTCTGGCTTAGAAGCCAATTACTGTGCGACTCGTTTGGAGCAAAACTCTCCTAATGGTGAGTACAAGGTTGGTTTTCCTCAGGAAAAGGAAGTGATTTTTGACGGAGAGTTGAATCCACAGTCTCAATTGCCATGGTATAGTCCATGGAGAGTATTGGCTATAGGCTCTTTGAAAACCATAACGGAATCGACTCTGGGTACAGATTTGGCTGCACCAGCCATCGAAGGAGATTTTTCATGGGTAGAGCCTGGACGCGCTGCCTGGAGCTGGGTGATATTGAAAGATGATAGCACGATAGTGCCGGTTCAAAAACGATTCATCAACTATGCTTCGGATATGGGATGGGAATACTGTCTCATTGATGCACTGTGGGAAAAGCAAATAGGATATGATAGCATAAAAATGCTAGCAGATTATGCTTCGGAGCGCAACGTCCGATTGCTTCTTTGGTACAATTCGGCAGGTGATTGGAACTCCACACCACTGACTCCAAAGGATATGATGTTGACAAGTGATGCTCGTTTAAAAGAATTTAAAAGAATTAGCGAAATGGGTATTGCTGGAGTAAAGATAGACTTCTTTGGAGGCGATGGTCAGTCAGTGATCGAGTACTATCACGATATATTAAAAGATGCCGCTGAAGCTGGTATTGCCGTCAATTTTCATGGTTGTACCTTACCAAGAGGATGGCAGAGAACCTATCCCAACCTGATGTCTATGGAGTCGATTAAAGGCATGGAGTTTATCACCTTTGATCAGCGAAATGCGGATGTTGCTGTTTCTCACTGTGCGATGCTACCATTCACTAGAAACGTATTCGATCCGATGGATTTTACTCCGGTATCCTTGTCTGAGATTCCTAACATAGAGCGACGTTCAACTAACGCATTCGAGTTGGCCACTTCGGTGCTTTTTGTTTCAGGGATTCAGCACTATGCAGAGACAGCCAATGGGATGAAGAATCATCCAGGGTATGTACGGGAGGTCATGAGAGCCGTGCCTGTCAAATGGGATGAATCGGTTTTTGTCGATGGCTATCCGGGCAAGTTGGCTGTAATGGCACGTAGAAGCGGTGATAAGTGGTTCGTTAGCGGAATCAATGGAGAAGATAAGGCGAAGGACCTGATTCTCGATTTGTCATTCCTCAAGGGGTTGAGCGGTACTGTAATTACTGATGGAGAAGAAAAAAGATCCTGGAAGCAGGAGGAGGTGTCTATTCCGGAAACTGGTGAATACCCCATCAGCCTAAAGCCTAATGGTGGATTTTTAATTCAGTTGTAGTCGAAACCTTAAGATAAGTGTGTTGCTGACCTGGGCCGTTTATTGCTTTGCAATGATTCGGTTCGGGTCACTTTTTTTTCAGGGCAGAGTGAAAATAATTAGGAAGTGAATAGATTTATACATCCTGAAAAGTAGAATTTCTTATAATGGCAGATCCACAAGAAACCTTAGATATTGAAACTGAAAAGTTGTTTCCATCGCACTTCCGCGTAGTAGGATGGATACTGATGTTCATGAGTTTAGTCATTTTGCTATATGCACCGGTCGCTTTTCCGATAGCCTTGATTATTGGCTTGGTTTTGTTGACTGGCTATACCGGAGTAGTATTTGATAAAAGGAAGAAGCGGTATCGAATCTATAATTCCATTTTGTGGATTAAAATGGGCACCTGGTATTCCTACAATGAGGCGGTCAAATTATATATCAATGCCAGAAAAACTTCACAGTATATGTATACTCAGGTCACGACGGGTTCTACAATACGTTCCAGAGAATTCATTGCTTTTGTGAAACTTGAAAATGAAGAAAAAGTGTTTTTAGCAGGGAACACCAATAAGGATAAACTCCTGAAAGCCCTAGAACCAGCTGTAGCCTTCTTCCAGCTGGAGGTTGAGGATTATAGTTGATTTCCTCTACCAACCACTTTTGAAACCCTGACTAATGGCGAGGTGATATTTCTCCTGATCGAACTTGTATAGATCAGGGGCTTTATGAGCTACTCCAGTTCGCTTTTCATTGGTTTGAATCAGTATATCATAGCCGAGCATTTTTCTTCTGAAGTTCCTTCGGTCCAATTTCTTTTCCAACACTGTCTCATATAGGGACTGTAACTCCGGGATGGTAAACTTTTCAGGCAATAGATTTAGCCCGATGGGTTGATGATTCAACTCCTTTTTCAGCGTCGCATGTGCCTCTAGAATGATGTCTTTGTGATCAAGCATCAGATTTGGGAGGTCGTTGATCGCGCACCATTCACATGCTTCAGATAGCAAGTCTGGGGTGGGTTCTTCCACCTTCGAATATTCTACCAGTGCATAATAACCCACCGTGACGAACCGCTGCGCAAACCATTCCTTCAGGTTAGGGTCGAGTAGTTTTTGTTCGATCAGATGATTGGTGTGATAGGTGTTATTCCTGCTAACAGATCCAAACAGGTGAAACTGATGCAGAAAAATACTTTCTAACCCTGTGCGGTTTTTCAATACATGAATAGCCTCCTGATCGACATCTATTTCCTTGTTTACAAACCCTCCTGGTAAAGCCCAAATGTCAGAATTTTTAAGCCTGAGCAGTAAAACTTTAAGTTCATTTTCGTGAAATCCGAAAATGACACAGTCGATGGAAAGTCCTGGTTGTAAGTCCTCTACTTGAATCGCCACTTCTTCTTTTTTGTTCAAAGTTGTTGAAAAATTCTGAATAATAATTATGTTTGTGTCATAATGACGCAATGAAGATTATGAAAAAATTACTCACACCTATTTTTATGGCCTTGATGGTTGCTTGTTCACAAAGCACTGAGATAGCCTACAGAGATTTGAATCAGAACGGAACCATGGAAACCTATGAGAATCCGGAAGCCTCACTTGATCAACGAGTGGCGGATATTATTCCTCGACTTAGTCTGGAAGAGAAAGTAAGTTTGGTTGTAGGAACTGGTATGAATCTGCCCGGAATGATGGTGGGCGAGATTGAAGATAAAGTGCCAGGTGCAGCGGGTAACACGCGACCTTTTCCAGCATTAGGCATCCCATCGATGGTATTGGCTGATGGGCCTGCAGGTTTGAGGATCGAACCGATTCGTGATTCTACTAGTTCCGATAGATTTTATTGCACTGCTTTTCCAGTAGCAACTGTATTGTCCTCTACCTGGGATCTTGATCTAGTAGAGCAGGTAGGCAAGGCCATGGGCAATGAGGTGAAGGAGTATGGAGCAGATGTGCTTTTGGCTCCTGCTATGAATATTCACAGAAATCCTCGTGCGGGTAGAAATTTCGAATACTTCTCAGAAGATCCACTTCTGAGTGGCAAAATGGCTGCTGCCATTGTCAATGGGATTGAATCTTACGGAGTGGGGACTTCTATCAAGCACTTTGTAGCCAACAATCAGGAGACCAATCGTATGACTGTCAATGCGACCATTAGTGAAAGAGCCATGCGTGAAATCTATTTGAGAGGATTTGAAATTGCCATAAAGGAAGCTCAACCATGGACCGTCATGAGTTCTTACAACAAAGTAAATGGAGTCTACACTTCTCAAAATAGCGAGTTGCTCAATACCGTACTCAGAGACGAGTGGGGCTTTGAGGGATTTGTGATGACTGATTGGTTTGCAGGAGATGATGCTGCTCAGCAAATGCGAGCAGGTAACGACATGTTGATGCCAGGCAGACCTGAGCAAAGAGAAGAAATCATCTCTGCGGTACAGGACGGGTCCTTAGATGAGAAAGTCATCGATACCAATGTGGGACATATTTTAAAGATTGTTTTGCAATCCCCATCATTCGCGGGATATGAATATTCGGATCAACCAGATATGAGAGCCAACTCGGATTTGGCTAGAAGAGCGGCGGCAGAAGGCATCGTTTTGTTGAAAAATGAAATGGCCTTACCTGTACAATCTGAGCAAAAGAAGATAGCTGCCTTTGGGGTTGGTTCCTATGATTTTATCGCAGGTGGTTCGGGTAGTGGTGATGTCAATGAGGCATACACGGTTTCTCTAGTAGAGGGATTGGAAAAGGCTGGCTACCCAGTGGATAATACCCTTAAGGGTGACTATGAAGCATATATTGTAACTGAAAAGGCGAAACTACCTAAGAAAGAATTTTTCTTTACGCTACTGCCTCCTATTCCAGAAATGGCCCTTGAAGATGCTAAGTTGAAGGAAATGGCTGATCAGAGCGATGTGGCTTTTATCGGATTGTCAAGAAACTCCGGCGAATTTCAGGATCGCGAGCTAGCGGGAGACTTTTATCTTACTGCCGCAGAAAAAGACATGATTAAAAAAGTCTCGGACGCCTATCATTCAGTGGATAAGAAAGTTGTCATGGTACTTAACATTGGTAATGTGATTGAGACGGCTAGCTGGAGAGATCAGGTGGATGCGATAGTACTGGCCTGGCAGGGAGGTCAGGAGGCTGGGCATGCCTTGACCGATGTGCTTTTGGGTAAGGTCAACCCTTCTGGAAAACTGCCCACAACCTTTCCTGTGGTGTATGAAGATACTAAGAGCGCTGAGAATTTCCCCGGAGAAAACTTGCCTGGTGTAGAACAAATCATGATGGGGCCTATGCCGATGGGGTATCCTTCGCAAGTCAACTATGAAGAAGGGATCTATATTGGGTATAGATATTTTGGAACTTTTGATGTGCCAGTTGCCTATCCATTTGGATTCGGGATTTCTTATACAAGTTTTGATTATTCTGAAGTTAAACTTAGCGGTTCAGACTTCTCTGAGGAAATAACTGCTACAGTGACCATCACTAATACTGGAGAGTTGGCAGGCAAGGAAGTAGTACAGCTGTACCTCGCCGCACCTGATAAAAACCTGGATAAACCTTCAAAGGAACTTCGTGCTTTTGACAAGACTGGGCTTCTGACTCCAGGAGCTAGTGAAACGATCAGTTTCACTTTGAAAGCCCGTGATTTGGCTTCATATGACGAAAGTCAAACAGCATGGGTAGCCGAAGCAGGGGAGTATACGGTTCAGATTGGTTCTTCTAGTGAAAATATTAACGCCAGTGCAACTTTCTCCCTGGCTAAGGATTTGATTGTTGAAAAAGTAAATAAAGTTTTGGTGGCAGATCAGGAAATCACTGAACTAAGTTCTAAATGAAGCAAATACAAAACACTTTAGTCTGATTTAAGAAAAGAGACGGGGCGACCTGTCTTTTTTCTTTTTAAAGAAGCCCTCTTTTGTATTCTTTTATAAATTTCTTCAGGGTTTCATCCGATCCCAATACAATCAAGTGGTCATCTATACCAATAAAAGTGTCTGCACTTGGTCCAGGTATTAATCCCTTGATATTGTCTTTTACACCCAGAACGATGGCGCCTGTTTTTGCTGGAATATTCAGCTCTCGCAAGGTTTTGTCCTGATATTGAGACTTTAGCTCCTCATATCCCACTTCTTCGAGGTGGTAGCTAGTACCTGATACACCATTGAGCAGATCTAGAAATTCGATAACAATGGGTTTAGTTACCAACTGTGCCATGAACATACCTCCGAGCATGTCAGGCATGATTACTTTGTCAGCGCCTGCTCGATAGAGTTTTTCTTCGGTTTCTATATTTGAGGCTCTTACTATGATTTTGATGTCTTCGTTGAGGTGTCTGGCAGTAAGGGTGATGAAGACATTAGAAGCATCAGAAGGTGTAGTGATGATGATGGTAGAAGCTCTTTCGATACCCACGGTTTTCAAGTTTTCATCCTGCGTAGCATCTCCAATATACCAGCGCATAGATTCAGGTATCAGCTCCTGGATTTCTGCTTTATTATCGATGATGACAAACTCTCTACCGCTTTTTTGTAGTTCTTCGCATGCACGCCTGCCATTGCGACCAAAACCACACACGATGACATGACCGCTTAATTTGCTGATTTCCATACTTGATTTATAGCTTTTAAATATGCTTTTTAATTTTCCCTCGAAAAAATAACTGGATACTACCGAAACCACATAGGCAAATAAGCCAAGGTTCATTAGGATATAAAAAGATGTGAATATCCTTCCGGCCTGACTCAATTCTTTGACCTCTGTAAAGCCTACTGTACCGACAGTAATGATCGTCATATACAGTGCATTGACAAATTCCAGATCTTCAATAAATGAGAATCCTGCTAATCCAATGCCTAAACTGATGATGAATAGTAAGAAAGCGCCAATTAGGCTTTCTAGCTGCTTATTCATGTAGAGAGGTTTCAAAGTGGGCTTATGGGGTTTGGTTAGACATTTCCAAATCTAATCAAAATGCAGCTAGGGAAAACCAGACTTTTCGCAGTTGAAAATAAATATCTGGAGTGGGGAAGGGGTAGTAATTTAAAAAGAGGACAAAAAAGAAGGGGCTGCCCTTTCGGTGCAACCCCTAAACCAACCTAACCTAAACTTATCTTTATATCTAACTTTGTTTGTTAATATATTCTAAACGAATACCGTGCCAAAGCAAAGTTGAGATGAATATTTTCTTGTTTGTTTCTCAATTATCGTATTACAAAAGTACCATAAGGGATGGAATTCCCAAACAAAAACGAGGGATAATACTACTTTTTAACAAAAATTAAGGGATTCCCCTATAGATAGGAGAATTTTTTAAGAAAAGTACCCGGTAAAAGCCCTTAGGATTTATTGGATTTGGCCTTTGTTTTCCAACCAAGTTGTAGAGTATGGTGTCTTCTAGGAAATGAAAAACGAAAGGATTATGAAAAACTTTGTCTTCCTAGTATTGATACTTCTGCTTTTTTCTTGTGAAGAATCAGCAATAGATAATATAGATCAAAAATTTCTTGATAAATCATTAACCATCGTAGACAACCCGAAGATGTATGATGACATTTCGGAGGGAGATCGAAAGGGGTTGTGGTATGAAATTAATTCTGTTCAAAGGGTTGAAGATTCGTTGATTCTGGAACTTCGATTTGCGGGCTGTGATCCCAATCATTCATTTGTAATAGTGGAAGGGACTAACACAGAAGAAAGTTTGTCCTTAGCCTTAATTCATCAGGCTCCCAATCAGCTTTGTGAGGCGCTTTGGGTGGAGGAATTAGGGATAGACTTAGGGCAATTTCGAAGTAATGATTCAAACGAATTCACAGTGAAACTAACCAATGGTTATGATCTCAAGGAATATGTATTGCCGCCAAATGTTCCTGGATTGATTCAGGGTAAGCAAATCGAAGTTGAAGTGGCGAGAACATACTGCCAGCCAGGACCCAATGGACTTTGGTTCCAATCTAAGCGTCCAAATAATATCAACCCGGATTATAAAAGATTTTCCTTTTTACCTTTAGAATTTGAAGGTGAATTAGAAATTGAGGAAGGTCAATCATACTTGATAGACATAGAGGTTTTGCCATGGTCAGCTTTGCCTGATGTGGCTACCTGCTATATGTATGAAGGACCCTTCCTGCCAGTAAAAATTGTTGATTATAGTGAGCTATAACTGCTTAGACAGCAAAACTTTCACCACAGCCACAGGTACGTGAGGCATTTGGATTGATGAATTGAAAGCCTTTGCCATTGAGACCGTCGGAAAAGTCCAGTGTAGTGTCCAAAAGATAAAACAAGCTCTTTTTGTCTACGACTACTTTTACGCCATTGTCTTCAAAGACATCGTCTTTTTCAGTGATTTGATCATCGAAAGACAAATCATACATCAAACCAGAGCATCCCCCGCCTTTGACCGCTACACGTAAATTATGCGATTCTGGGTGACCTTCTGTTTTCTTCAATTCTATGATTCTTGCTTGTGCTTTTTCTGATACTTTCAGCATAATATTAGTTTTCAATATTATTAGTCGAACTCTTTAGCTTGATAAAAAGTTTCATTCTCTTTGCAAAAGTAAGCATTTAAATAGAATTATTTTAAATAAGATTCTATCTCCTGATCATGAAATTAGAGCATATCGGTATTGCTGTCAAAAGTCTCAAAAAATCAAATCAACTTTTTGAAAGTTTATTTGGTAGAGCCCCATACAAAAGCGAAGAAGTAAGTTCGGAAGCAGTAGAAACATCTTTTTTCCAACTTGGGGAGACCAAGGTAGAGCTGCTAGAGGCCAAAAGAGAGGATAGTGCGATAGCTAAATTCATTGAAAAGAAAGGAGAGGGGATACATCATTTGGCTTTTGAGGTTGAAGATATCGAACTGGAAATCGCTCGATTGAAGTCTGAGGGATTTGAGTTTGTCATGGATCAGCCCAAATTAGGTGCGGACAATAAAAGGATTTGTTTCCTTCATCCCAAAAGTAGCAATGGTGTGTTGGTAGAATTGTGTCAAGAAATCAAAGAGTAAATGTCAGAAGAGAACAAAAGAACTGAGATAGGTGAGTTAGGTGAATTTGGGTTGATTAATCAAATCAGCAAGAAATTTGAAAACAAAAACTCGTCTACCCTGATTGGGATAGGGGACGATGCTGCTGTGATAGAAAGCGGCGACAAAGTGAAATTGCTCTCAACAGATATGTTGGTCGAAGGAGTGCATTTTGACCTTTCTTATATGCCCTTACAGCATTTGGGTTATAAGTCTGTGGCTGTCAATGTCTCCGATATTGCTGCCATGAATGGTAAACCGCAGCAGATTACTGTGAGCCTTGGTTTGAGCAACAGGTTTTCTGTCGAGGCGGTAGAGGCCTTTTATGAAGGTGTAAGATTTGCCTGTGAAGACTTTGCTGTTGATTTGGTAGGTGGAGATACCACATCTTCTCCGACAGGTTTGATTATATCGGTTTCCGTAATAGGAGAGTCCCCCAAGGATAAGGTAGTCTATAGAAAAAATGCAGAGGAGAAGGATATCATCTGTGTGACAGGAGACTTGGGCGGTGCATTGATGGGACTGCAAGTACTAGAACGTGAGAAAGAAGTGTTCAAGACCAATCCAGATATGCAGCCTGATTTGACCGAATATGAGTACATCGTCAAAAGACAGCTGAAACCCACAGCCAGAATGGACCTGATTTTCGAACTAGAAGAATTAGGAGTGATACCGACAGCTATGATCGATGTGTCTGATGGATTGGCCAGTGAGCTCTTTCATATCGCTACTCAGTCGCAACTGGGAGTGACGATATATGAAGATAAATTGCCTATAGATCAGATGACATACAATACGGCCGTTGAGTTCAAATTGGATCCTGCAACCTGTGCACTGAATGGTGGGGAAGATTATGAATTGCTCTTCACGATCAGTCAATCTGATTTTGAGAAAATCAAGAATTTACCAGATGTATCGGCTATTGGATACATGGATAAGCAAGAAAATGGCCTTAAAATGGTGACTAAAGGTGGTAATACCGTTCCGCTTGAAGCCCAGGGTTGGAAGCATTTTTAAGAAAATCGCCTATGCTTTTATGCATTTATACGGTGTTTTTTTTCAAAGATTAAAATTAATTTTGATCAAGAGAATTAATTAATCAATCTATGGAAGCAGTACCTCTCTTGACTAATAATGCCCGCGTCTATTTGGACAAACCTTATGTTAAAGTCTTCTGGAGTCCAGAGGATCATATACTTATGAGTAAATGGACAGGCTTTTGTACTTATGAAGAGATCAAGGCGGTAGGAGCCAGGATTTTGGACGCAGTTACTTTTGAGGGGGCCGAAAAGGTCCTCTACGATGCCCGTGAGATTGAAGTTCTGGACGATCATTCTCAAAGATATATTTCAGGTGATTTCACTCTGGATATGATCAGTTCAGGAGTCAAATTTGCTGCTGCTGTATTCCCCGACGATATTTTTGCCAAATTCTCTGTCGATGATATTCAAAAAGATATCAAGCAGAAGAGGATTTCGAACGTTACTTATTTTCAATCTTTTTCCAACGCATTCAACTGGTTGAAGGACAAATAGAGTTCATCTAAGTTCACAGTTGTTATATTTATCCATATTTTCACCACAACCAGCGAAAGTGGTATTGAAAGATTAATTGATACAGATAGTCGAAAGGCTGTTTGAATCGGATCTAATTGATATGAAGAGATTTTCGTTGTTTGTGTTTCTGGGCATGACCTTGCCCTTTTTTGCATTTCCTAATTCCTGGGAGGATACCCAATTGAAAAAGAAAGGGGAGCTTGAACTTTATTGGGATACTTCTGTGCCTTTTATTTGGCAAGATACCAATGGAGAGATGCAGGGACTCGAATATGAGGTCCTACTGGAGTTCCAACAGTTTCTTTTAAACAGAAAGGGAATTGATCTTGAATTGAACTGGATCAAAGCCGAAAATTTTGCAGGGATACTGGCCGAAATAAAAAATAGCCCATCTGCCAATCATTTAGGGGTTTCTGCCTTTTCGATCACCGACGAGCGAAAGGAGCTTTATAAATTTAGTTCATCTTATCTAATGGATGTTACGGTACTAGTGTCCAGCGAAGGCTCTCCAATTGTTCATGGCTATGACGAGATATACAAGATGCTCAATACCATGGAAGCGGTTACCATTAAAGGGACTAGTTATGAGACTTTATTGATAGATCTTCAGGATCGATTGTCGGTAGATTTTGATATTCGATACATAGGAAGTGATGAGAATCTATTGAAAGAGATTTCCTCGGAAGAGGGGTTGTTTGGATTTATAGACCTTCCCATTTATATGATGGATGTGAAGAGAGGAGGAAAATTGTCCAGACAGAATTTCTTCACCGTCAAGGGGCAGGGTTATGCTTATTTGTTACCTAAGGATTCCGATTGGGATGAGCCATTTGCAGAGTTTTTGGCAGATTCTGCGGTTCAGGAAAAGGTGGCGGCCATTGCTTCCAAATACATCGGATCAGAGCTGTATGAGTTTATTGATTATTTGTATGGCTATGACCAGCTTGGAACGCTGATTTTGACCAAGGAGAAAGAGATGCAACTGGCTCTGGTTCAAAATGCCAATCTACAGCTGGAAAAGGAAAAAGGATATAAGCGAATATTGATCCTGGGCATTGCGATCGCCTTATTGTTTTTGATGGTTATAGGGGTTTTGTTTTTTAACAACATTCGCAAGACTCGGATGATGGGAAATCAAAAGAAGCAGATTGAAGCTCAGCAAGAAAATATCCAACAAAAGAATGAGCAATTGATGAATAGAAATGCTCAGCTGTTGGCCTTGAATGAGGATAAAAACCAATTGGTTAGCATTTTGGCTCACGATCTACGTGCTCCCTTGAATCACATTATCAGTGTCTCAAGTATGCTAGAGGGAAATGAGCTTTCTGAGGAAGATCGTAAGTTTATGGGCATCATTGATGATTCTGCACGGACGATGAGTCAGATGATTACCAAGATTTTGGACGTAAATGCATTGGAGCAAAACAAGAGTGCTGTCCTACGTGAGAAGGTGGGTGTTCGTCATATTATAGTGGATGTGGTGAATCGCTACAGGCAAGCTGCCTCTAAAAAAATGATCCATTTGGACATTCATTACCCCAGTGTTGATGCCATCATGCAAACAGATCATTTGCTACTGTTTCTTGTCCTTGAGAATTTGCTTTCCAATGCCATAAAATTTTCGCCTTCCAAATCGACCATAGTGATAAAGGCAGAGGAGGAAGAACGTACAGTCCTTTTTTCTATCAAAGATGAAGGCCCTGGTTTTACTGAAGAGGATATGAAGGATGTTTTTGGTCGCTTCAAAAAACTGAGTGCCAAACCTACCGCGGGAGAGAGCTCTACAGGTCTTGGCTTATCTATCGTGAAGAAATACGTGAGTGATCTTGGAGGTCAAGTTTGGTTAGAATCAGAATCAGGCAAAGGCAGTACTTTTTTTGTCAGCCTGCCTTTGTAAGTCCATATTGTTGCCTTAACCTTTCATTTTGAATTGATGGAAGTTGGCTGCAGAAGCCATCAGCAGACCAATGAATTCTCGAGTTTCTTCGATATAGGGTTTTTTATATACCATTTCCCCCACTATTTCATTCTTATTAGGCTGCATCAGATATTCGAAAAATCCAGGGATATATAAGAGCGAGTAGCCCGCTAATACTATCGTAAGAGTGAGAAATACGATTTGATGATAAACCTCCACTACTCTAAGAAGTGAGGCAAATGCAACCGCACCATAAATAGCCACCCAAATTACAGGGTCTGGATCGTTGAGCTGTAGGTATGTGAAGGCGGCAAAGATCAACGCATAAATGCCGCTAAAAATTTTCGTTTTCATTCTTCTAAAATTCAAGTCTATATGTCAAAATCGGAAGGAGGCCCATTTGATACTGAACTTCCATCTGGCCTGTCACAGTGTCGAAGTAGCGCCAGCCCTCATTTTGTGTATTAAGCAGGTTTTGGATGTCGAGGGACCAACTCCTGATAATTCCATTTTTGTTCTTTGACCATTTCACCCGAAAATCTGTTCTTTGATAAGGGGATAGTCTCTGATATCCAGCTTGATAGGTTCCTCCCTGATACAATTGTTTCAGGTTGATAGACAATACTTTCTTTTCACCCTCATTACCTCCGAAGAACCATTTTTTCCCTAGAGAGGCGCTTATAGAATGATCAATGTTATAGGGATTGTCCATGTCGTCTGCATAGGTTGAATTGAAGACACTGGCTCCCAAGTCAAAATAGAATAAAGGAGTCATTTTCTGCAGACGTATACTTAATCCTGTAGTTTGGGCTTTTGATTCCTGATCAAGGTATACCTGGTAAGGAGTGCCATCCCAGGTCAATCGACTAACAATTTGTACATTCGGAAACAGATAGTGAAAACCCTCTACTTGCAGATCTGCCCAACGAAATTTTCGCTCCAGACTTAAAAGAAAACGATAACTTTCATGAAATCCAGGTTCAAAGTAGTTGAGGGCAATTGGTAGCGACTGTTGAATAAATAAATTGCCTGGTTTTATCATTTGACTGTATTTACCAGCACTTAAGTTGATCGTTGTTTTATTCTTATGATAACTGATACTGCCTCTATAGTCCAGGGCCTGAATCCAATTTTCTTTACTGTTGAGAACATAATAGGTCAAGCCAAGTGTGGTGCTGAAGTTTTGTGAGAGCTTCTTTTCCCAATTGATAAATGGACTCAAAAGCATTTGATCATTTTGGAAGTTTTCAGTTTCTGTGCCTGCTGAGGTATAGCTATGTCTATAGTGATTGTAATAGCTGCCAATATTCCAATTGCTATTCAATATGTGTCGAGCAAATTCCGCTTTGTTGGACCAAATTGATTCTTCTTGTGCCGTATTCAGAAAGCTCTCCACTGTGAGTAGGTCTAGATAAGTAGTTTGATTTCTTTCCTGAGAGCTGGAAGAAAATAAACTGGTAAACTGAAACTGAGTTTTTCTATTAAGCAAGGTGGAATATCGAGTACCTAACCCTCCCATTTTTCCCTTGTAGTGGATGTCCGATTTGTCTTTTTCTATTTCATAGTCGTTGGGGTCTTTTGCCTCAAAATCATTAGAACTAAGGCCTCCAAGGGCAAAAATGTTTATGCTACTATTCTCTTTCAGCGGAATGTGAACATTGAAACTCAAGTCCTGAAACCCAATGACCTCACCACCAAAATCGACTCCCATCAAACCTAAGAGTCCCGTAAAGGAATATCGGTAGTTGGCCAGGTAGCTCGCTTTTCCTCCTTCTTTAAATGGGCCTTCAGCACTAAAATCCAGACCAATTAAGGAGGCTTGCGCAGTATAGCGGCGATCTGCGGCTCCATTTCTAAAGTCCATATCGAATAGTCCTGCAACAGCATTGTTATTCGTATTGTCCATAGCACCAATGTGGAATTCGGACTGATCCAACATTTGGGCACTGAGTATGTTGACACCACCACCGGTAGCAGCAGGTTGATCGTTGAAAGTCCCGGCATTGGATAGGTGGTTGGGGTTGACAATCTCTACGCCTTCAAGACGCCAAACGTTGAGAGCAGGAGACAGTCCGCGAACGGAAATTTGATTGTTTTGGTCATTGCTTACTGCCACATCCGGACTACTCAGAATTAGGCGTGCTGGATCATAATAGGTCGCAGCATAGCGATTGATTTTTTCTTCAGTGATAGAGACTTTCGAAACCGGATCATGAAGGTCGTAAGAGTTGGAACTCACAACTACTTCGTCAAGGGCATGTGCACTTGGGATCATTTTGATATCCAGGTACTGGGTTTCGCCATTTTCGACCCAGATAGCCTTTTGAATGAAGATTTGATAGCCAAGGTAACTCACCTTTAGCTCATAGAGACCAGGGACCAGGTCGTTGAACTGGAAGAAGCCCTTTGCGTCAGTGATTACACCTAACTCACCATTTTTTAGACCAACCGCGGCACCAATCAATGGTTCGCCGCTTTGATGGTCGGTTACTATTCCTTCGATGTTTTGTGCCAGACTCGTGACACTTAGGAGTAAGCAGAGGACTGCTCCCAGTACTTTCATTCAGCTTTTCTTATTGATTCAATAATTCATCTACGTATTGATACGAAATCTCAATACTTTTCATTGGGTTGTCAGATCGGTCTTGTTCCACAAAGAAATATTGCATATCTGACACTTCCGCATTTTCGAAGATACTTTTATAATCAATCGTTCCACTACCTACTTCGGTAAAATTCTGCTCCGGTGTATCATCCATGTCTTTGACGTGCCATAGATTAAATCTACCGGGATATTTATTGAAAAAAGCCACCGGATCCAAACCAGCTTTGCTCACCCAATATAGGTCTAGCTCTATTGCCACATGTTCTGGATTGGTTTGATTGATGATCATTTCCATCGGTACTTGTCCATCCAGGGTGTCGAACTCAAAGGCATGGTTGTGATAAGCGAATTTAAGTCCAGCTTCACTGCACATAGGCCCTACCTTATTCATCAGCGCTATGTGGGATTCGTACTGGGCCACTGAGTTTCTTTGATCAGGGCTCAGCCACGGCAGAACGACATATTCCAAACCGGCCGCTTTGGAGGCCGATATCGCCAACTCAGGGTTCTCTGCCAATGCATCGATACTAATGTGCGCACTGATGGGGGAGAGGCCATAACCTTCTGCTGTGGATTTGAATTGTTCGGGCGCCATTCCATAAAATTTACCGTCTGCATAACCAGCTAATTCAAGCTGTTTGTATCCCAGCTTGGCTACCAATTCTAAGGTAGAGTCTGGGTTAGCGGCCATGGCATCTCTTACCGTATACAACTGTAGTCCGATTGGGGTGCTTTCCTTTTTTGGATCGGCAATTGTCGTTTCCGGTTTTTCTTCTGTTTGTTTTTTTGGACTGCAAAAGGCCAAGGCCCCAATGCTAAGCCCTAGAAGTAAATTAGTCTTGAAGTTCATTTGGAATGAATTTTATAGTTCGGATTTTTAATAATACTTTATCATCAAGGTCAGATTCAATCCTTACAAAGGTCTTGTGCTTACCGCTGGTTTTTTTGATCGGAATCGTCCTTTCAGTCCAATCAGAATCTGATTGGTTAACTATAAGCTGACCAATTTTTTCACCATCTTCACTATCAATATGGATGCTGATCTTGATCTCATTGTCCACAGCTGAGTTCATGTTGAAGGCAATGGCAGCTATATCTGTCAGATCAAATTCAGGGTATTGCATAATGGCCTGATTGTAAACTCTATTCAGGACATTTCGTCTGTTGGCCGGGGCATTTGTTAGACTATCCGCCATTCCAGCCATAAATTGGTTGGGCTTGAGCTGAAGAGTGGTTAATCTCGAGATGGATGACAAACCCATGCCTCCTTTGTCCGCATATTGTGCGCTGAAGACCAATTCTTTTTTATACTCATCCTCTTTAGCAATATAGCTTCCCTGAAGTGGTTTTAAGGCTTCTTTTTCCTGATTCAGGGTGAAGATATACTCAATCATACTGACCACTTCTTCTTGTGTAAAATCCGGGTGTGCAGACATTGAGTGATCTCCCCAGGCACCACTCCCCCCTTTGATGATTTTGGATGTGAGGTAGTTCATGGCATTTGCATCACCTTGATAGCGATCGGCTACTTGAACAAAAGACGGGCCAACCGATTTGTCATTTACTTTGTGGCAAGACATGCAGTCAGATTCACTGATCAGTAATTCACCGGAACTCACTGGAAGCTGATGTCCGAGTATCTGAGACTGATCGAGACCGTCCATGTACTGGATATCAAAATTCACCTCTTCGCGCGCTATTCCATTGCCCAAACTTCCATCTTGTTTGTCTGAAACATTAACCTGATAGTTGATTTCCCTTCCAGGCCAGTACAAACTTTGATTTCCTTCCAGTGCGATTGAAATCTCAGGTGCATCATTTCCAACTTCAATTTTGAATGACTCCATGAGCCAGTTGCCTGCCTCGTCTCGCAAACTCAATCTTGGGTAATACACGCCGTTGGCCTCAAATGTATGATTGAATACTGGGCCTTCAATTTCTTTGTCTCCCAATTTCCAGACAAATTCTAATGCGTCTCCATCATGATCTATAGAGCTTGAAGCATCCAGGGTAACTTCCAAAGGACTGCTGCCTATGGACTGTGAGATATTTACATTCATCACAGGGGTACGGTTGCCTCTGTTGAATTTGATTCTGCTCAGTTTGGCATCTTCGTTTTGCCTGAACCAGGCAGTACCATATTCGATCATGTAAAGCGTGCCATCAGGACCAAAATCCATGTCGATGATGTTGTTGAAGTCTACACTTGGCATGAATGGGACGAAATCTGAAGGAGAACCTGTCGAATCGACTTCAATCGTGAATATCCAGTTTCTCATCCAGTCATAGATGAAAAGCCTTTGTTCGAAATAGCTAGGGAATCCAATCTCTGAATCCATACCTTTTTCTTGATAAAAGACAGGGCCAGTCATAGCTGTTCGTCCTCCTAAAGTCAGCATAGGAAATTCCTTGCTGGCTGAATAAGGATAGAAGATCATCGCAGGTCTTGGTTTTGGGAGGTTTTTGATTCCAGTATTGTATTTAGATTCATTTACGGCATTTTCGGGATCGTAAAAGCCGCCACTTGATGCATTGGCAAAGTCCCATTTGGCGTAGGGTTTATTATCAGCGATGTACATGGGCCAGCCATAGTAGCCTGGAGTCATCGCTACATTCATTTCGTCATGACCTCTTGGCCCTCTGATGGAGTCATTGTCACCTGCATCTGGTCCCACGTCTCCCCAAAATAACCAACCTCTTTTTTGATCTACGGTGATACGATAGGGGTTTCTACATCCCATCACATAGATTTCGGGTCTCGTTTTTGGGTCGTCATCTACGAATAGGTTCCCATCTGGAATAGTATAGCTACCATCTGCTTCTGGTTTGATCCTGAGAATTTTACCTCGTAGATCGTTTGTGTTAGATGCAGTACGTCTGGCGTCAAAAGCTTTGCCTTCTTTATTGTCATCAATGGGGGCATAACCGTTCGATTTGAATGGGTTAGTATCATCTCCCGTAGATAGATAGAGTAACCCGTCTGAACCAAACTCGATGGACCCTCCGGTATGACAGCATTCATCTCGTTGAGTGGGTACCACTAGCATGACTTTTTCATCCCTGATTCCATTTTGATCAAAAGTAAATCGAGAGAGATGTTGTTTGGCTTCTTCGCCAGGAGGGGAGTAGTAGAGGTAAAGCCAGCGATTGTTGATAAAATCTGGGTCCAGAGCCATCCCCATGAGCCCATCTTCAAAACCATAATAAACGGGTATGCTATCCGTGAGGATCATGGACATGCTTGCAGGGTCATATAGTTTGATTCCCCCTTTTCTTTCTACGTAGAGAATTTGGCCATTGGGTAGAACTTCTAACTCTACAGGTTCATTTAGGTTTTTTAAGAACACTTCCTGAGTAAAGCGATGCTCGTCAGGAATAGAATTTTCGTCATAGCCAGTTTTCTGGCAAGCGCCAAAAAGGAATACAATTCCTATGGCAATTAGGGCAATATTGCTTTTCATTCGTCTTTCACTTACTTCTAATCAAACATAATCAGATAGCAATTTAATTGTGAATAATGAAGAGACTTTGTTCTGACGAAGGCCCCTTTTGATCTGTTCCCCCATGTGCTTTGGGAGCTTTGTCTAGTTTTGCGAGAATGCAAATAGGACTTATTATCCTTGAATGAAGATGAAAACAAATAAGGCGATCCAAATGGAGCTTAGCATAGGGGGAATGACTCGACTCAGAAGCTTGTTGACTGAAAATTTGATGAAGAAATTCTCATACAATTTTCGTCTTTCTCGATAGCTTATGTCATTTTCTCGCAGATAGTTTTTGACTTTGTCTAGCATGTGGTGCTCGCGGCTCTGAATCAGCCACCAAATTACCGTTAGTGCAGCTCCGAATATGCAGATAGCCATCAGCAGTGCCTCGTCGTAGTGCTGTCCGATTCCATTGACAGTAGCAGCTAGCAGGATGGATTGAAATAACAGGAAGAAATTGAGCCTGTTGTTAAAGTTCAGTTCTAAGATTTGCCTGTGCGTCCATGCCCTGCTGAGTTCGTCTGATTTCATAGTCTATTTGAATTTGTCCATTTCCCGAATGGTCACAATTGAATATAATCAGACTGCACTAACTATCCCAAAACTGAAAGCATAATCTTGTTGCCCTTATCTTCAGAGGCTCCTTTATTCGGTACGTGTGTACTTTTGGAGTTCGGAGGTAGGTACCAGGACTGTTCTATTGTTCCAGATATTGGGAGAATAGCTGTATTCCTTTCTGAACTTCATGGATTTGGGTTGTTTGAATGCTTCGAAACGGTCCTCACTGATTTTCTCTCTGTCCAGCACTAAGATTTCCCACTGGCTGTTGATGTTGAATATCAGATGTGCATCCATTTTGATTTCTTTTAGTTCTTTGTCGATTAGGAATCGCTTTTGCTTTTTCATGACCGAAAATTTCCTATCAATCGAGGCATATTCTTTTTGCTTCACATTGAGGTATTTCAACAAATACCCTTCATCTCCTTTTTCAAAGATCACTCGTGCTTTTTTGTGCTTCATCGAATGTGCCACCCCCAGTAGGTCTATGTTTTCGCTGTCCTTGCCCGGCGCATATTCAAAATCTGCCTGAAGGATGCCGTAGTCCGATGTAGATACGTAAACCTTACCCTGAAACAACCCTCTGCTCTTAGGTTGGAATGAGATGACGTAAACCACTTCTTCGTTGTAGTAGATCACATTTTCTATCTCGTAATCGAACTTGCCTGGGTCTTCTATGAACTCCCAGTTTTTACCATCTATTCGTGAATAATCATTGAAAAGGAACTTGATGCCGCTAGCTACCAGATGCGTAGGGATGATGTAGTTCAGGCTGTCATTCATGTTCTCTTTCCAGGTAGAGTCCATGTCGCTTGGTTCATTGTCAGCCTTGAAACTGAGCAGACCCGTACGGAATTTATAATAGACATCTTCATCCTCTTTGGTGCTTTCGATGTCCTTCATAAAGTCGCCTAGTAGATCTTCTATTTCTTTTTCTATCTCCTTCATGGCTCCTTCTTCCAGAGATACACCTTCGATAGGATCTAGTTTGTGTTCATCGTCATAGTAGTAGTGACCCATTACTGCATCCTGGTATTCAGTAAATTCCTTGGGCATCACACGGTACATTTCATCGAAAGTGTCCTGATCCATTCCGTCAAAATTGGATCGCTTAATGGTGATTCGATTATCTTCTGAAAATGGAACCCGCTCGTATCGGTGGGTGAATAGTTTTTGTTTGTAGGCTGGTTCTGGATAGTTGTCATCCAGATTTTTACGCACTTGTTTGATGATGTCTTCGGCACTCTGAGATTTAGAATATACTTCTACTTCTTTCAGGTTCATGGCTATTGGCTCCAGATATATCTCATGCCTGGATCGCAATTCGGAGACCTTGATTTTTTGAGATTTGTAACCCATGTAGCTGAAGAGAACATAATCGTCGGCTGTTATTCCTTGTTCATCCAATACGAATACCCCTTCGCTGTTGCTGATACTACCTCTGTGTCGTCCCTCGATGATGATATTAGTAAAAGGAAGTGCCTCTTTGGTTTCTGCATCTTTGACAACCCCTGAGATCGGGCTGTTGGCTTGGAGGTGAAGAGTGAAAAGAAGAGGAATGAAGCTAAATAAAAGTCTCATTTGATATAGGCCAAGGATTGAAGAATGTGTTGAAAACTATGTCTATGTACGTGTAAAAGCTGTTCTGGTTGGTAGTCTATATTGGATTATTTAATGAAGCATTGTTTAATTGTAAGGAACTTCCAGCCTAGAAGTTAAGTTTAGGATCGATAAATCGACTAAGGCAAGAATTTTGCTAGAAAGAACGAATGGCAATCGAGAGAGAAATTAATGAATAGATATTGGCTATTGGCTGCATTGTGTTTGGGGATTTGGCAGGCTTCTGCACAAAGGCTTACTATTAAGAACCAGGAAACGCAAAGAGGAATCGAAGGGGTGCTATTGACGAGCGAAAAGTTCTCTGCGATTTCGAACCCATATGGTCAGGTTGAGATCGAACCTTTTGAGGGTTCGGAAGCAATCGAAATACGATCACTAGGCTACAAAACCCTTGTCCTGAGCTTTGCCAGACTGATAGGAGCCGATTCTATTTTGTATCTAGAGCCAACCAATCTCAATCTGGACGAAGTGGTGGTGTCTGCCACTCGATGGTATCAAAACTCTTCCAATCTTCCTTCAAAAATCAGTATTGTTTCCAGTAAGGAAGTAGCCCTCCAAAATCCACAAACTGCTGCGGATCTACTAGGTATATCGGGCAAGGTCTTTGTCCAAAAAAGTCAACAAGGAGGAGGCAGTCCCATGATACGTGGCTTTGCTACCAACCGACTGCTGTATACTGTAGATGGCATCCGAATGAATAACGCCATTTTTAGAAGTGGTAACATACAGAATGTGATCAATCAGGATCCTCTGGCGATAGAAAATACCGAGATATTATTTGGGCAGGGATCGGTCAGTTATGGCAGTGATGCCATCGGTGGGGTGATGAGTTTTCAGACTTTGACGCCACAATTTGCGATAGGTGACCATACGATGATCAGTGGCAAGGCTTTTTCCAGGTTTGCTTCAGCTAATCAGGAGAAAACCGGGCACTTTGATCTGAACCTGGGATGGAAGAAATGGGCCTTTGTGGGCAGTTTCAGCTATTGGGACTTTGATCATCTGAGACAGGGTAGCCAGGGTCCCAGAGACTATGTGAAACCCTACCATGTGCAAAGAAGCAATGGACAGGATGTCGTAGTAGAGCAGAGTGATCCACTGCTGCAAATGCCATCGGCCTATTCTCAGTTCAATACCATGCAGAAGTTGCGTTTTGCTCCCAATGACAACTGGACGATGCAGTATGCCTTTCACTACTCCGAGACTTCCTCGTATGGTAGATATGATCGCCACAATCGCATGAGAAATGGCCTGCCACGATATGGGCAGTGGGATTATGGTCCTCAAAAATGGCGGATGAACCACCTGGAAGTCAATCACCATGCCTCGAAGGGATTGTATGATGAAATGACCCTGAGATTGGCCTTGCAAAACTTTGAAGAAAGTAGAATCGATCGGTCCTTCAATGCTACCAATCAAACAACCAATTCGGAATGGGTAGATGCCTACTCTGCGAATTGGGATTTTAGCAAAGCTTTGGGAGCTAAACATACTTTGTTTTATGGTTTAGAGTATGTACTGAATGACGTGAATTCTGAAGGGCAACAAAGGGACATTGTAACGGGGAGTAAGACTGCAGGTCCATCCAGGTACCCTGATGCGCAGTGGAGTTCTATTGCGGCTTATGCTCAGGAGGAGTATCGCATGACCGATCAGTTGACTGTGCAGGGAGGTCTACGCTACAATGTGTTCCTTCTAGATGCAGACTTTTCGGATAATAGCACCTTTTATCCTTTCCCATTTGATGAGGCAGAAATAAAGGATGCAGCTCTGACAGGAAATGTTGGTCTGGTGTATCGACCCTCCGCCTCCTGGGTGATCAAGAGCAACTGGGGTACAGCTTTTCGAGCGCCTAATGTAGATGATATGGGTAAGGTCTTTGATTCTGAGCCTGGAGCCGTGGTAGTGCCTAATCCGGATCTTCAAGCCGAATATGCTTACAATGTCGATCTAGGTGTAGCTAAGGTTTTTAATGATCGGGTGAAAGTGGATCTGACTGGGTACTACACTATATTAAATCATGCGATGGTCCGAAGGGACTATGTTTTAGAGGGGCAGGATAGCCTCATGTATGATGGCGTACTTAGCCAGGTGCAGGCGATTCAGAATGCAGCAAAAGCACATGTTTATGGACTGCAGGCGGGTTTGGATGTGAAGCTACCAGTGGGCTTTGGTTTTGCTTCTCACCTCAACTATCAGGTGGGTAAAGAAGAAATGGATGATGGCACGAAGAGCCCTTCGCGTCATGCAGCGCCGGTTTTTGGCGTCAGCCGATTGACTTACGAGCTCAGCAAACTGAATCTGGAGTTGAATGCGCAGTATCAAGGAGAGGTCACACACGCTGATTTGTCTGTGAGTGAACAAGGGAAGACGGAGATCTATGCACTAGATGCAGCCGGTAATACTTATGCTCCCTCGTGGTACACTTTGAATCTAAAGGCGATGTACGCCATGAATGAGCTGCTGACACTGAATGCCGGAGTAGAGAACCTAACCGACCAAAGGTATCGTCCCTACAGTTCGGGGATATCAGGAGCCGGAAGGAACTTCATTCTTTCTGTAATGGCTACTTTTTGATAATTGGAGGGTAGAAATTAACCTCTGGCGCTTAAATTCGTCTTGATACTTATGACATCCCAAACGCTACATGTCAAGAATATGGTTTGCCCCAGATGCATTGCTTCTGTGGTAGAACTATTGGAAGAGCTTCAAATCCATTCTGATAAAGTGGAGTTAGGCTCAGTAGCTTTGCGAGAGCCTCTGGATGCCGAACGACGTGCCGTTCTCTCTGATCGCCTGAGCCAATTGGGTTTTGAATTGCTGATGGATGAAAAAGCCCAAACGATTGCCCAGATCAAAGCATTGGTGATAGAGCAGGTGCATCATCAATCCGAAGCACTGAAGGTAAATTTTTCTACTTTGATCTCACAAGAACTGAAGCATGAATACAGTTCTTTGAGTCGACTGTTTTCTGCTGTAGAGGGGATCACTATTGAGAAATATATCTTGAAGCAAAAAATAGAGCGTGTCAAAGAATTGCTTTTTTATCAGCAGTTGACATTGTCTGAAATCGCCTATCAGATGAACTATAGCAGTGCAGCACACCTCAGTGCTCAGTTCAAAAAAGAAACAGGAATGACCCCCAGTGAATTCAAGTCACTGAAGAATCCTCAGCGCCGCTCTATTGACGCTATCTAGCAAAATCTTATAAATCGTATCCATAATTCTGTAACTTCATTCATCAGGGAAGTACCCAATTTTGTATTATGACAAAGCAATACCACATCACCGGAATGACATGTATGGGATGCCAATCCCATGTAGAATCTGCACTGGCCGAGGTGCCGGGCGTATCACATGCCGAAGTAGACCTAAAAGAAAAAGTCGCTCATCTCGACTTAAAAGAAGAAATTAATTTTGAGCAACTGCAAAATGCGCTTGCAGGATCGATCTATGAGATCCATGAAGAGAAGCCAGAACCAAATTTGGCTCCACTTCCAGAAATAAAGAAGAAGAAACCTGAGCAGAATGGCTCTGGAAAGTACTATTGTCCGATGCATTGCGAAGGGGAGAAGACTTATGATCAGCCAGGAGACTGTCCGGTGTGCGGCATGGACCTGGTCGAGGAGGCCAGTAGCAATACCTCTGCACAAAAATATACCTGTCCGATGCATCCGGAGGTAGAGGAGGATGGCCCAGGGTCCTGTCCTAAATGTGGGATGGATCTGGTACCTAAAGAAGCCGACGAATCACAGGAAAACAAGACCTACAAAAGGTTACTGAAGAAATTTTGGTGGTCGGTGGGTTTCACCTTACCGATATTTATCATTGCTATGGGAGGGATGATTCCGAATGCACCGGTGCTTTCTCAGCTCTCTGTGCAGACGTGGAATTGGATCCAGTTTGCCCTGTCATTGCCAGTGGTGTTTTATACCTGTTGGATGTTTTTCGAGCGGGCCTACAAGTCCATCATTACCTGGAATCTCAACATGTTCACCCTGATTGGTATTGGAGCTGGGGTGGCTTGGATTTTCAGTGTCGTGGGATTGTTGATCCCCGATGTCTTTCCGGCACAGTTCAAAACTGAATCGGGAGCGGTACACATGTATTTTGAGGCCGCTACTGTGATCCTGACACTCGTGATGCTAGGCCAGGTGCTAGAAGCACGTGCTCATGGCAAAACCAATGCGGCGGTAAAAGAGCTGCTGAAGTTGGCACCCAATCAGGCCACCGTCATTCGAGATGGAAAGGAGATGGTCATAGCCATAGATCAAATCAAAAAAGGGGACCAGCTACGTGTGAAACCGGGAGAAAAGGTTCCGGTAGATGGGCAGATCACTGAAGGGAAATCCACCATCGATGAATCAATGATTACCGGTGAACCTATACCTGTAGACAAGAAAAGTGGGGAATCAGTAAGCGCCGGTACCATCAATGGTAAGGAGAGCTTCGTGATGAAGGCTGAAAAGGTAGGAAGTGACACCTTGCTGTCTCAAATCATCGATATGGTCAATCAGGCCAGCAGGAGCCGGGCACCGATTCAGAAACTGGCAGATAGAATATCCGCTTATTTTGTACCAACTGTAGTGGCTGTGTCTGTATTGACTTTCGTTTTATGGTACTTTTTTGGACCAGATCCTAAATTGGTTTATGCCTTTGTCAATGCCATTGCGGTATTGATCATTGCATGTCCTTGTGCCTTGGGTCTTGCGACACCCATGTCTGTGATGGTGGGGGTCGGCAAAGGAGCAGAGCTAGGTGTTTTGATCAAGAATGCGGAGGCGCTCGAAGGCTTCAATTCTATTGATACCCTTTTAATTGATAAAACGGGTACTCTCACAGAAGGGAAGCCTTCTGTGCAACAGGTGGTCAGCGGATCGAATCATTCGGAGGATGATGTGTTGCAATTAATAGCATCTGTGAACCAGCAAAGTGAACATCCACTGGCAGAAGCTACGGTGCGCTATGCCAATGAACAGGGAGTTGATTTGCTATCTGTCGAGGATTTTGAATCCCATACAGGTATGGGGGTCAGTGCTATGCTGGATGGTAAAAAGCTATTGATTGGAAATCGAAAGCTAATGGATGAAGAGTCGGTTGATTGTCCTGAAAGGCTACTCAAAGCTGCGGAAGACGAACAGTCCAAGGGTAATACTGTACCTATGTTAGCTGTAGACGGATTGCTGTCTGGTTTTGTGGTGATATCCGATGCGATCAAGAGCAACAGTGCCGCTGCGATTCAGGAGCTGCATGAGGCAGGTTTGAAGATCATCATGATGACAGGTGACAATCCGCACACTGCTAAAGCTGTGGCGAAAGAGTTGAAATTGGATGATTATATAGCTGAGTGCTCCCCATCTGATAAACAGGACAAGGTGAAGGAGCTGCAAGCCGAAGGTAGAAAAGTAGCCATGGCTGGAGATGGGATCAATGATGCACCTGCACTGGCGCTGGCCGATATCGGGATCGCTATGGGCACTGGTACAGATGTAGCGATCGAAAGTGCATCAATCACACTGGTCAAAGGCGATATCAAAGGAATACTGAAAGCGCGTAAGCTCAGCCATGCAGTGATGAAAAACATTCGTCAGAATCTTTTCTTTGCTCTGGGCTACAATGCACTGGGTGTACCGATCGCTGCGGGGATATTGTATCCGGTGTTTGGATTGCTGCTGTCTCCGATGATCGCTGCGGCAGCTATGAGTTTTAGTTCGGTGTCCGTGATCAGCAATGCCTTGAGACTGAAAGCCAAGAACATCTGATATTGGGGCAAAAAATAGCTACGAGCGTGCAAGCCCGTAGCAGAGAGAAAAAATTAATAGTTAAGCCTGGCACGTCTTGCCAGCTTTGACAATCAAAAGCCGATTTCCATTTGTGCGAAAAACAGCATTTCATCATCTTTAGTCAGTCGGTCTCTATAGGCCGTGCTGACTTGTATTTTTAGGGTGTGTCCTGCAATGTATTTGGACAGTCCCAATTCGTATCTTGTTTCTGGATCGTCTATGATGGATTGCTCCTCTACCTCGTTGATCATGATGGCCGTCGGGGTGTTTTGAGTCCATCGGGCATCCACACTCACGTTGTTTTTGAATAGGTAGCCCCACTGAACGTTATGGGCTTCACCAGTGTAGAAGTAGCGTTCGTTACCATCAGAGTCCCATCCGTTGATCACGCCTCGTGCGACTCTTTTGTTGGCATATTCGTACATCACGGACCATCCTTTGTATTTGAACATGGCATCTGCGAATAGGGTTGCCAGGTCGCTGTTTACTCTATCTCCATTGGCATCCAGGATGAATCTGCCTAACTGTCCACGTTCGCGGCTGGTGCCTACATTGTAGTCGTAAGTCACGCCGATAGACAATTTAGGTCTTTCTTCGCGCATCAAATCTGCTCCGAAGTAATCCCCTTTGGATTTGAACTTGCCGAAAGGCATCACCTCGATTCGGCCGGTATAGTCATAGCCAGATTCGTTGGTAGAGGTGATGTTCCTGCCCTCACCCGAAGTGACAGCAAGAACCTCCCTGACTACCATACGACCTAGCTGGTCTTCGTGCCAAAGCCATAGCCCTTTGTCACGATCAATGTTGTAGCGACTGTTGAGTCTACTACGGTCTACTAGTTGAAGAGATCCTGAGGAAATCACACGCTCGCGGTTGCCTGGTAGCTTGGTCTGGCCAACCCAAAGCTGCCATCCAGGAGCAAATTTCCATTTCAATACAGCATCCAGGACGATGCTGGCGGCATCATTGTGCTCAGAGAAAAAATCCCCCTGATCACGATTGGATAGTGCCAATTCTACTTTGTACCCAATGTTTGGGTTCAATAGATATCCTTTGAATTTGAGTCTGAAACGACGGATAGTGAAAGCGTCCTCATATTGATTGTCATCCAGATTAAGGGTGCCCACATATTGCGTTTGGAACCTGGTGTTCCATTGTAGGAAAAAGGAGGAGTCACGAGGCATGAATCTGATGCCTTTTCCGATCCCACTTCCTTCAAAACTCTGTGCGTGTGTTAGGGAAGATATTAATAGGATTGCGCCTATTGTTAATAATTTCTTCATGGTTACGTTTTTGTTTTTTAGCAAAAGTAGAGTAGCTATCAACCTGTATCAATCCAGTCATTCGCTCGTTTTTTTCTAAGTGTTTTTGCCCAATTCGAATCACGTAATTGCCTATGCGTGCTTTTAGGGATGATTTTTATGCAGAAATAAAAAGCCCCGCATCCTCTGCAAGAGCAGAAAATACGGGGCTTTTAATGAAATTGGAGTTTAATTAGTCGATCACTACGACTTTCTCCATTTTGTCTCCTTGTCTGATATCGTCTACGATATCTACACCTTCTACTACCTTACCAAATACGGTGTGGTTTCTGTCGAGGTGTTGTGTGTTATCTCTGTTGTGGCAGATGAAAAATTGTGAACCGCCCGTGTTTCTACCCGCGTGAGCCATAGACAAAACGCCTCTGTCGTGGTATTGGTTATCACCATCCAACTCACAGTCGATGGTGTAGCCTGGTCCGCCAGCACCTGTACCATCAGGACATCCACCCTGAATCATGAAATTAGGAATTACTCTGTGGAAAGTAAGTCCATCGTAAAATCCTTTTTTTGCTAGATCTGTAAAGTTTTTAACTGCTTTTGGTGCGTCTTGCTCGAAAAACTCGACCTTCATCACGCCCTTTGCAGTGTGTATTTCTGCTGTCATTTCCTTTAATAATTTATTGGGAGGCAAATTTAAGCCGAATTGCGCAATCGAGAGAGGGTTAGGATTCAAAGTTCAGGGATTAATGCTGAAGGATTTAGGTGGAAAGGCCTTAGGTGACATAATGTGCGATAGGCAGGTCTTCATGTTTAGCGCTTCTGAGATACTTCGGTATGCTTTATATTCCAGGCTAAAGCCATTTGTGATGGTTAGTGAAATCCCCAGCCTAAAGGCTGAGGTTAATATTGATTCAGAGACTCTGACGATAAATCTATGTTAGTTGCCCCAGGCTTCAGCCTGGGTATGCGATGCGAAAATCTAGAGGCTTTAGCCATGAAACTTCAGAAGTGAGATTAATTAATTCAGTTGGAGTAATTGAATCATCTCACTTTCCTGTTCAATTTCTTTCTTTAAGTACTCATTTTCTGATTCGAGCATCCCAATATCTTCTCCTAAAATGAGTATTTGATTATTGCCACAATTTGAAATTTCGATAATTGACTCATCCCTATACTCTTGCATAACAAAAGTTCCATATTCTTCATCTGGACTTGCTTCTCCGTAAGGAGTTCTGTCTATAACATAAGTTGGAGCTGGGGTGAGTTTAATTTTCTTTAGGTCTTGAGTATATTCTCCTTTGATATAGATAAGATCGCCCTCACAAGGGATAGATAGAATAAAATTTGTTTCATCGTAAAAGTATAATTCCATTGAGCAGCAATCACATCTGCCAAGAATCTCACATTTATCATAATCAAAGTCCGTACTGAAATTATAGGTTTTTCCTTCTAACTGATCAATGGTTTGCCCGAAGGTAGAGTTATAGGTTAGTAATGCTAAGATGAATACTATAGGACTAATGGAAAATGGCATATTAAATTGTTGTTTATATAGGTAATTACATTTTATTGGAAAAATAATGAGTTATTGGTTTAAACCAGCGATTAAAGGCTTTGAGAAACTAAAGCAGGCTGTTCTATTCCAGGCTAAAGCCATTTGTGATGGTTAGTCAAATCCCCAGCCTAAAGGCCGGGGTTAATATTGATTCAGAGACTCTGACGATAAATCTATGTTAGTTGCCCCAGGCTTCAGCCATGAATGTTTGTAATGCGTGTCAACGATTTTTAGGACGCCTCACTTAGTAATCAGGTTACTTTGAGTAACCTGATTACTAGACAGAGTTGTCAGTACCATCCACAGAGTTGTCTGTGTCACCTTCTAAGTCGTCAGTATCATTGGCTGAGTTGTCAGTGGAACCTTCTAAGTCGTCAGTATCATCCACGGAGTTGTCAGTGTCGTCCACAGAGTTGTCAGTACCATTAGCTAAGTAGGCAGTGGCATTCGCTAAGTTGTCTGTATCGTTGATTTGCTTGTCAGTAGCACCTTCTAAGTTATCAGCACCACTGGCTCGATTGTAAGGGAGGCGTCATTTCACCACCCATTGATCAAATTGAAAGTGTGAGCGGCGATGATGCCGGCGGTTTCGGTGCGTAGTACGTTTTTGCCCAGGTTTACGGCTGTGAATCCTGCATCGGTCGCGAGCTTCACTTCCTCAGGGCTGAAGTCTCCTTCTGGTCCGATGAGAATGATCGTGTCTTTCTCCGCCTGTAGGAGCTGGCGCAGGGCCGATTCTTCGCCCGTTTCCACATAGGCGATGAAGCGTTGTTCTTCCATTGTCGATGAAAGGAAAGCAGGAAACTTGTCAGCCCAGTGGATCTTACATTTCCAGAAACTCTTGCTCTGTTTCATGGCGCTGATGGCTTTCTTTTCTAGTCGGTCGAGCTTTACTTTTTTTCTTTCTGTATGCTGTGTGATGAATATCGTGATCTGATCCACTCCCAGTTCGCAGGCTTTCTCCACGAACCACTCCAATCGGTCGATGTTTTTAGTGGGGGCTATGCCGATGTGGATTTGTGCTTCCCTGGGGGCCATCTCTTCCTTCTTCAGGATCTTGAATTCACATTTTCTGAAGTTGGCCTCCGTGATTTCTGCTTCATATTTTCCTCCTATTCCATCCATGAGGTGGAGCGTGTCACCGGTTTTCTTCCTGAGCACTTTTACAGCATGACTGGATTCTTCCTGACTTAGGGTCAGGTCTGATGCGGGATCGGGATGATAGTAGAAATTCATATCCGGAAATTTTGGCTAAAATAATCAAAGCCGATTGACTCTTTGGTCTGCTGACGAAGATCAGTAGGGGAATCAGACAAAAAACTTTTCTTTTATATCCGGGATGTGGAGATTTGCGGCATGAAAAAGAGCCTTTTGTATGTGTTGATTTTGGTGGGGATGGTGTCAGCTTGTAGTCCAGCCAACCGAAAGAACAGAATAAAATATAGATTCGAAACTGCCAATAAGAAACTGGAGGATGGCTACTATGCAGATGCGGTAGCTCTTTATTCGCAGGTGTTGGAGAAGGACCCTGAGATCACCGATGCATACATGAACAGGGGAGTGGCCTACTACGAAATGGGTAAATATGTGGCTGCCCTGGCCGACTACAATGAAGTCTATCGTCAGCGTCCTGAATACCACGACTTGCTGTTCAACAGGGCGTATACTTATCTGGAGCTAGGCCGAATGGAAAATGCGCGTGAGGATTTGACCTTTTTGCGTACGCTATATCCAGATACCGCGCTGATCGATGTGGTAGAGGGCTTGATCTTTGAGGAGGAAAAGGAATATGAAGCGGCCCTTCAGAGCTTCAGTCAGGCGATTGCCCGTGATGCCGATCACTTCGATGCGTATTCCAATCGAGGCATCATCCAATACCACCTGGGAGCCTATGATCAGGCGGAGGCAGACCTGCGACAGGCGCTGGAGATCCATCAAAACGAACCCTATGTGCTCAACTCTCTGGCGCTGGTACTGGCCGAAAAGGGCGAGCTCAATTCTGCAGATTCTTTGATCAATCTCGCGATGGGTATGGTAGGTGGTCAGCCTTATTTTATCAACAATGCCGGATACATCAGCCTGCTGCAGGGCAAATTGGACGAATCAGATTCTCTGATCAGAAAGAGTCTAAAAATCGATGAGGACAATCCCTATGCCTATGAGAACCTGGGCAAGTGGTACCTTGCCGTGGATAGTACTGATCAGGCCAAAGCCTCATTTGCCAAAGCACTCGAGTTGGACTCTGCGATGGAGGAGAGTTTGGAGCTGTATCAGGGATTGGTGGAATAAAAAAGCCGAATGATTTTCATTCGGCTCAAGTTCTTTTCTAAGGTAAAATATTGGTATCCCCATCCAGATGAATGATGTATCGCTGTATGGCCATGTTGTTGGGGTAGTAGGCGATTTGCTTTTCTGGTGTCAGGATTTTGATCGAAAATAGGGAGAGGTTGATCACCTCTCCTTCTATGGAGTTGGCGCCATCTACGATTCTTACTTTGGATCCTATCTTGAGAGGAAAGAAGAAAAACAGAATCAAAGAGGCGGTCATATTACTCACAATGGACCAGTTGGCAAATAGACCCACACCTACTACGGTAAGTACAGAAGCGATGTAGACAGAGAGCCCCTTGAAAGATACCTCCCAAACCAAACCTGCCAGTACCAGGCAAATAATAAATAGAATAAAGCCTACCAGTTTGCGAACATAAATCGATCGGGCAGGATCGAAGTTTTGTTGCAAAGAACGAGTGAGAATCGTCTTTTGGAAGATCTTTCGAATCACCAGATAGAAAAGAATGATGATCACAGTTCCGATCAACTGGAAAGTAGGGTAAGCGGTATTCGGTTCGTTGAATAAATCAGAGAACATATAAATTTGATTCCAATTAGATGATAAAAATCGGAATTGGCACCACGCCAATTCCACATCAATTTTACGCAGATTTTACTGGATTAGATGAATCTCTGACAAGAATTGATGCGAAATGTTTTTAGGCGTATGGCGCTCTGATTCTTTGGCCAAATTTTCTAATCCACTTTTACTTTCTGACTCAATTGATACTCGTTGGCTTGTAAGGTGTAATAGTACAGTCCTTTTGGTAGAGAAGAGAAATTGTAGGAGATCTCATGCTTGCCTTCAGCCAATGTTTCCTTTGCAATCAGGGCCATTTCTGCCCCAGTGATACTATACAGTTTGATCTCAATTTTTGATTCCTTGGGGAGTTGAAAACTGATTTGTGCAGTGTCTGAGGTAGGGTTAGGGTAGGTAGGAAAAAGTTCGTATCCATTGATGGATTTTGAGGCTGGGGCATCAAGTGTGATATTGGAGTAGTCCAGGAGGGAAAGCATTTTTTCTCCATATCTCTTGCCTAACTCACGATAGCCGGCTGCATCGAAGTGAATATTGTCGTCTTTGTCGCTGCATCCGCTGGATGAAATCACATGGGCGTTGTCCAATATATCGGGCAGTTGATTGACTATAGCATTCATGCCAGACAGGGCTCCTCCTTGATCTTCGTGCACCATTTCGCCTGCTAGCAATGGAACTTCAGAGGCTTCCAGTTCCAGATCGGTGATCATGTCAGTATAGATTTTCTTCACTTTATCGGGCCATTGATTGTCCCCATTGTTGGATTCGCCCTGATGGAGTAGGATGCCTTTGATCACGCCATCCTTTTGGGCGAGTTTGGCCATGTCGATCAGATGTTGATAAGGATTGCCGCCATAGCTGGCGATCGCATCCTGAAACCAGTCTTCCTCGTATGTATTCTTGTAATCCTGATAAATGTCCATGTCGAACAATTCGATGCGACACCCTCCAATCGACACATTGATGATACCTACTCGCACGGCTGTAGGTAGGGTCTCAACCAGCGTGCGCCCAAAGTAATCTGACGGTCCCAGTCCATTCCAACACCGGCATAGGGGAGGGACTGCAGGGTACCATTCTGCTTGTACTCTTTCCAGATTGGAACAGTCCACAGCCTGCAAAACCTGAAAGCGACTGTCTACGGTTTTGTCCTGACTACCAATCGTTCCCTGGCCCTCCATATTGGATTGACCAAAGGCTAGAAAGATGTAGAAGTTGGGGTCCTGGGATTTGGCTTGCAAAGTCATTAATAGTAAAAATAGCGATGCGAATAGTCTTATAGGTGTTTTCATGCTTTTGATTTATTAGCATCAAAACTATCTCTGTACCCAACAGGGAATAGGATAGGCAGGTAACAAGCTAGGGGTATGGATGTAGAGTGGGGTGATTTTATAGTTGATAAATTGAACTTGACTAAATGTCTACTAATGACGTGTATATTCACTTGTGTTTCTTGACCTTAGGACCGCCTTAGATCTCTCCTTCCGTCGAGATGACACAACTGTTTTAGCATTTCAATTCCGGCTACCAATACATCCCATCAGTTTTCGTCATTCCTTTTTGTGCGGTTGGGTACGAATTGTTAGACCAGAAAAAGTCAGAGGCCATCTGAAAATAAATCATACAGCCTCTTACCTTTTCAATCTTTTATAGGACCATAAACTGCATCCCTGAATTGTTTGTGGATCGTGCCATTGAAAGGAAAGATCTGAACAAAGAGAACGGCAGTTAATTCATTTTTAGGGTCGACCCAGAAGAGGGTACTGCCAGCTCCATCCCAGAAGAATTCTCCAACCGTTCCATTCATTTCTTCGCTGTTTTGAGGCTCCTCCGTACGGACGGCAAAGTCGATTCCGAATCCTACTCTGCCTTTGCCTGGTAGCCATAGACTGTCTTCTACAGCAGGTAGATGATTGGTAGCCATCAGTTTTACCGTTTCTGGTTGTAGGATGGTGTTGTCCCGATAGGTACCCTCATTCACTAGCATCTGAGCGAATTTCATGTAGTCGTCTAGCGTGGAGGTTAATCCCCATCCTCCGGGTTTCATCGGCCACTCGGCATAGTTGAAGGCATGGGATTGCTCATCAGGTATACGGTTGATACTGCTGTCTGTTTTGAAGTAGAGGGCTGCCATTCTTTGTCTTCGGTCTTCTGGTACGAAGAAGCTTGTTTCGCTCATCCCCAAAGGGTCAAGGACGGTCTCTTGCATGTACTCATCAAATGGACGACCCGAAAGCTGCTCGATCAGATAGGCCTGTACATCTACAGATATACCGTATTCCCATCGAGTACCTGGCTGAAAGCCCAGTGGGAGTTGGCTGAGGTCCTGTGCCATATCTTTCAGCGTGTTGTTCAGATTATAAAGATCTGCAGCGGTATTGGCCTGATCCAATCCCAAATCACTACGGGTAGAAAAACCTGCTGAGTGTCGTGTGATATCCGCAATGCTGATAGGGCGGGTAGTAGGTTCTAACTTCCATTTGCCAGAGTCCAGCAGCTCTGTGGCTACCTGCATATCGCTGAACTCAGGAGCATATTTAGATAGAGGCTCCTCTAATTGGAAGGCTCCTTCTTCCCACAGGGACATCAGAGCAGTTCCTGTGAGGGGTTTGGTCATGGAAAAAATCGTGACAATGGTGTTTCTGTCCATTGGGATTTTGGCCTCACGGTCTGCATAGCCATATGCATTGAAATAGGCTTCTTTGCCTTTCTCGAATATCAGGGCAGAGGCGCCCACAACCATGCCCTCTGATACAAAGGATTGAAGCGTAGAATCGATTCTGTTCTTAGCCACTTGATCGATGACCAGGTTTTCGTTGTTTTCTTTAGTTTCAGTCTGAGGTTGGCAAGCCAATAGGACCGCACAAAGCCCCAGGACAGGAGATAGGTGTTGAATTTCATAGGTAGATATTTAGTCTTTAGAGCTCCGAAGCTAGGGATTTGATAGCATTCCTCCAAAAACTCAAACCATATCGGCATGAATCTCTTGAGCTTTAGTGCTCGACTCTTTTAGGTAGTAGGGCGTATGTTTGATGTGAAACTGATTGAGCATGTCTCGCAATTCAAAGGCGATTTCAGAAAGCCCTTCCGAGCGTCTATTGTACTCCTTCATACCAGAAGAAAGCTCGTGTGCAGAGCTGGCCACTTGTTCTGTACCCGCAGCTGTTTGCTCCGCGATCACGACTATGCTTTCGGTGATGCTCACGATTTTGTTGATGTCTTCCTTTTGCAGCTGAGCTGCTTGCAGGATGTCTCGAGAAAGTGCCAGGGTATCCGCAGAAGAATGCGCGATGCGGTTGAATACCTCTTCGGCTTCTTTGGATACTCTTTCTCCTGATTGTACGGAAGTATCCATTTGCTCGATGATGCCAGAGGCAGTTTGGGTATCTTTCTGCACGTCTGACACCAGCACTTCTATTTCTTTAGCGGCATTCTTGGAGTCTTCTGCCAGTTTTCTGATTTCTTCTGCTACTACGGCAAAGCCCCTGCCTGCATCTCCGGCTTGAGCCGCTTCGATGGCAGCATTGAGGGCAAGCAGGTTGGTTTGTGAGGATATGTCGGTGATCACTTTGAGCACACGTGAGATTTCTTTGGAGCGCTCTGTAAGCACACGCATCGATTCGTTGGCCTCCATAGTGAAGATGGCGATTTGGTCTACACTCTTGACCATCTCTCTGGCCATTTCAGCACCTTTCTCACCATCTTCATGTCCTCTGAAAGCAGCTTGATTGATCTTTTCAGAACGATTCCCCATATCTTCTGAGGATCTAAGTACAGCTTCTACCAGTTCGGAAGACTCGTCTACTTTCATCACTTGATTTTGTGCTCCGGTGCTCATCTCCGTGATAGCGCTGGCGATTTCTTCCGTGCTGGTGGTCATGGATGCATTGGCGGCTAGCATGGCGGAGGAAGATTCGTTGATGACCTCTGCGTGGTTGTGGATAGCAGAAAGGGTTTCGTTGAGTTGATCCAGCGATCGATTGAAATTGTCTGCGAGTCTTTTGAACTCTCCTTTTTGCTCTCCTTCATATCGCCTGGTAAAGTCACCCTCGGCCATACCCAATACGATTTGGTTGATGGTCTCGAAAGGTAGCGTCAAAGAGGCCAATAGCTTGTTGATGGCTTTGCTGAAATCTTCCCAAACTCCCAATTTGTAATCCAGAGAAACCTGAGTTTTGAGTTCTCCATTATTGCCTGCCTGACGTACTACGTGGTGGATTTCCTGAATGGCTCGTCGCAGGTTGTCTTGCAGGTCGATAAGAGACTGACCGAGTCGATCATCATCACTTAGTACTTTCAATTGTGAATTGAGCTGTCCATGTCCCACTTCAGAGGCAAATTCAGTTTTGTCCCTCAATCCCTGAATCAAAGTATTGAGAGATTGGTGTGCCTTGCCTAATTCGTCTCCCGAATTGACATGGGCAAGTTGAGGGAAACGCCCCATGGCCAGACGGCTCGCACTATCGTTGATGATATTGATGTTGCGGGTGATTTTAAAAACATGGAGGTAAAGGATAATCACCCCGATCGTCATGATTACCGCCATCAGAATCACTACGGCCCAGATGTTTTGCGTCACCTTTTGATCGGCACGATGTCCCACGGTCACGATCATTTCTTCTACTGAACTGGATAGTTGATCGGCGATTTGATTCAGCTCTCCCTGAAGCCCATCTGTCTCACTGAGGCCGATCACCTTGTGCATTTCTATAATCTCGTTGAAAAGTCGCTGATAGTTACTGATTTGCTTCAGTATGTTGTTTCTTTTTGCGGCATCATTTTCGGAGGACGCCAATACATTGGATTTTAAATCCTCTATCCCACTGTTGAATTTGTTTTGATATTTGAGATCGTGTCGGAGGAAAAAGTCTTTTTCGTGTCTGCGGAGCATCAGCATCAAAGCCTTGTCGTAGGCATAGTCTGTGTCTTCCACATCATGTATGGCCTTTCTCAATTTTCCTTCCAGTCCATGGTCTTTGAATCCACGGACATACATTTGGGTTTCTAATTTCGTGAGGGTCCGGTCATAAAGCTTCAATAGCTGTGAGATAGAATCTGACTGTTCTTCAGAAAGCAGCTCAGATAGAGTCAGTTGGTGGTTGACTTGAAGCAAGCTATCAATGATGCTTCTGTTGAGGTTGAGATTTTGGCTTTGACCCGATTGTAAAAAATCTACTTCTCTGAATTCTTTGGAGAGAAACAAATACTCGTGCTGTCGTGCTTCGAGCAGGCCGATGCGGATGCCCTGAAGTTTGTCTTTGATGTTTTCGTATCGAGTGATGTTTTGAAAAGCGAAATAGACCCAAATACCGAAGATAAGGGTGAGCGCATAGGAAATGATAAACTTGCCGGATAGTCCTTTGAATAGCTCCATGTTAAACTGGTTACAATAATTATGGAGCAAGATTAGAAAGAATCTATGGCAGAAATTTAGTTCGCAACGTTAAGCAATTGTGAAGAATGAGGCCTCTTAAAACAATTGCATCTGATGAGCAAGGCTTCCTTCTAATTCAAGCAATTTCTTTTTTGCATTCAGGCCACCGGCATACCCAGTCAGGTCACCATCACTGCCTATGATGCGATGGCAGGGCACGATGATAGACAGGGCATTGGCACCATTGGCTGAAGCGACTGCTCGTATGGCTCCTTCATTGTTCAGTCTTTTGGCCAGGTCCATATAGCTGGCTTTTTCGCCAAAGGGGATTTTCAGTAGTTCGTTCCATACTTGTTTCTGAAAATCAGACCCAATCATGGAAATTGGAAGGTCAAAAATTCTACGTTCCCCACCAAAATATTGGTTCAACTGGTAAATGCATTGCTCGATGAGGGGCGAGGTAGATTTCTCTAATGTGGTATTGAGTGCTGTGGTAATTCGATGGTCTATCGATTTGCGCATTTTGCGATAGCGCCAGTCGCACAGGACTATTTCTCCGTTGTACTCTCCGATGACGAGCTCACCGACAGGGCTGTTAAAATGTTGGTATTTGATAGAAGGATTCATAGCGGGTGGATTATATAGTTGAGGATTATCCTAAAGGTAAGGATATCCTACGGTAAAATCCAGCCCTGGTTTACTGCTGCGCTTGCTGAGATACGGTGACCTTGTAGTCAGTCACATTACTGCCGTGAGTATTTAATACACCTTTGATAGGAGCACAATCCGAATAGTCTGTACCATGGCAGACTTTGATATAGTGACTATCTCGCATCAGATTGTTGGTTGGGTCATAGCCTTGCCATCCGGTGCCTGGTATATAGGCCTCTGCCCAGGCGTGCATCATGGCGCTACCGATATGGCCATCTCCCTGATTGAGGTAGCCTGATACATACCTGGCTGGTATTTTATTTGCTCTACATACAGCAATGAAAAACTGCGCGAAATCCTGACAAACTCCGTGGTTGTTTTTCAAAGTGTCTGCTGGAACGTTGGATAGGCTATCTACCTGATCTTCAAATTGAAATTGATTGAAGATAAAGGCATTGAGTGTTTGCAGAAATTCAACACTACTTTGATGGTCTGACTTGATCAAAACATCTGGTAATAATTCTTTTGAAATCCGAGTAGATGGAGTGGGTTTGAGAAAGAGTTGATGATCAATCTTGAAATCCAATGACTGAATAATCTCGCTTTCGTTAGTGAGAGGTTCAATAATGTTTTCATATGGATTGATATCTTCCATCTCTAACTGGCATTGAAAATTAATATCCAACTGAGAGAAGGGACGAGATGGCCTGAACATGATGCGATCAAAGCCATACATGTTGGGCATCAAGAAATGATCTAAATTCAGATTGTTTTCAATGCTGAAGGATATGAATTGCTGACTTTCGTCTGCTTTGGGAAGAATTAGAAGTACAATTAGCGCTTCTTTGACTGGGTTTTCATATTTATTGGTAGTTTGATAATTAACATGGTAGATAGACATATTTAATGGTTCAAGTATTCTTGACTGATCCTATTGTTCAGTTCGTTGAGGTATTTGAGCGTATCGTTCAAAAATGTCAGAGGATCATCTGAAAATTCTTCTACCGTATGGTATTTGAGAAACTCACTCATACGTCCAATGCTCCATTCTATTGAGTTCTTTTCAGTAGATTTTCTAGGGCTTATTTGTAGCAGGTGCTGCTGTAGCGCACTGATGTTGTAAGCAATAGATCGCGGAAAACGGGCGTTGAGAACCATAAATTCCAGTGTTTCTTTCTTTTTGGGAAGAATGGAATATTCTCTATGATACATGTCCAAACCTTCAGCGGATTTCAGTAAGGTACCCAATTGAAAACTAACAACAGACTTACTTACCTTTTCATCTTCTATTTTGCTGATATCATTGAATTTGGTAATCAATATGCGACATATCTGGGAGGCTCGTTCGATTTGCAATCCCATTCGGATAAAAGCCCATATTTCATCATGCAACATCGTAGACTGTACCCTGTTTTTGATGATGGCACAATTCTCTATTGTCGTATTGGTGAAATCGTAGAGTCCTTGTGTCTTATAAAAGTCCTCGGGATAGTCATTGATGAAACGATAAAACTTGTTGATCGCGTTCCAAAGTTCAATTGAAATCAAATCTCGGGCACCTCGTGCATTTTCTCTTGCATAGTGCGTACATGATTTGATAGAAGTGTGGTTTTTTTCATCCATGGCCACATCTACCAATAGTTCCTCTTCGAAATCGTAGTTTTCGGCTTCTTTGTCCAGGCCTACCATATGTACGATGCTATTGAGGGCCATTTCCCTCTGCAAATCTGAAGTGGTGTCCAGTGCCGAAAAATATTGAATATTGAGATAGCGACTCAAGTGTTCTACTCGCTCCACATATCTACCAAACCAGTATAGGTTGTCTGCTACTCTTGCCAGCATATTGTTTCCTTTCTCGCGTTTAAATTAGTCCAATTCTGTTACCCAGGTGTCTTTAGAGCCACCCCCTTGTGAGGAGTTGACAATCAGGCTGCCTCTTTTCAGTGCTACTCGGGTCAAACCTCCTTTGAGCACATACTCATAGTCCTTGCCTAAAAGAGTGAAGGCTCTAAGATCGACATGTCGAGGTTCGAATTGGCTGGTATCATCTATGTAGGTCGAATGAGAAGACAGGTTCATGATCGGTTGAGCCACGTATTCGCGTGGTTCCTGTTTGATTTTCTGTTTCATCTCTTCGCATTCGGCTTTACTTGCACTGCTGCCCACAAAGATGCCGTACCCACCACTTTGATCAACAGGTTTTACGACTAATTTTTCAAGGTTATTTACCACGTGATCCATTTCTGATGGGATTTCACATTGGTATGTATGTACGTTTTGTAAGATAGGGTCCTCACCCAAATAGTATTTGACGATTTGTGGTATGTAGGAGTAGACGGCTTTGTCATCCGAGGCTCCTGTTCCTGGGGCATTGATTAGGCTGACATTGCCCTGGCGATATACATCCATGAGTCCGGGCACACCTAGCATCGAATCAGGATTGAATGCCAGAGGATCCAAAAAGTCATCGTCTATTCTTCTGTAGAGTACATCCAGTTTCTTTTGACCATAGATGGTTTTCATATAGAGGAAACCATTTTCAACAAAAAGGTCTCGCCCTTCTACTAATTCGAGTCCCATGCTCTGTGCCAGGAAACTATGCTCATAGTAGGCCGAGTTGTACATTCCGGGTGTCAATACGGCACATGTAGCCTCGTCTACACCATCTGGTGCTACAGAATGCAAACAGTTAGATAGCGCCTCAGGATAGTCGAATACAGTCCCGACTTTTAGTGCTTTGAATAGTTGAGATAAAGATTTCTTCAATGCGTCTCGGTTGCTCAGTACATAGCTGACACCAGATGGGCAGCGTACATTGTCTTCCAGGACATAAAAATTCCCATCACTATGCTTGATTAAATCTGTTCCGGAAATGTGATTGTATATGCCTCCAGGCGGTTCGAAATCCACCATGTATTTGTTGTAATTGACCGACGAAAAGATCAGTTCAGAGGGCACGATTTTGTCTTTGAGGATTTTCTTTTCGTTATAGATGTCCTTGAGGAAGAGGTTGATGGCGATGTTTCTCTGTATCAATCCTTTTTCCAATTCTTTCCATTCAGATCCAGTGATAATACGAGGCATCAAGTCAAAAGGGAAGATTCTTTCTGTCCCTTTAGGATTTTCCGCATAGGTGGCAAAAGTGATTCCCTGTAATAAAAAGGAAAGTTTTGTAGCCTCATTTACACGTTTGAAGTCGTCAGAACCATATTTATTGAAGTAATCGTAGAGGCGTTTATAAGGAGCTCGTATCTGTCCTTTATGGTCGAATACTTCATCTAAAAGATGGTCCTCTACCTGATATGATTTAAGAATCTGTGCATTCATAGGGTGTCGAGTGTTTGGTAAAGGGTAAATGCTGTCCTAACAAATGTAGTCTCATATTGACGGAATTAGGTCGAATAGTGATCCCTCTTATGACAGGTAATTGCATGATTTTCTTCATGATAATAAATATCATGACCAATCACAAGTGGCGTTTTTTCATATTAGCTAATCCGAAGTCCATTTGGAGTTGGTAAACCCGTTTCTAGTAATGTGACTTCACCATTAGAATTAACAGCGCCCAGAACCAGACATTCGCTCATGAAGTTGGCAATCTGTTTGGGTGGGAAATTGACAACCGCAATGACCTGTTTGCCTATTAAATCTGCCGGTTGATAGAGTTGGGTGATCTGGGCAGAACTCTTTTTCATTCCTAATTCACCAAAATCGATTTGAAGTTTATAAGCGGGTTTAATTGCTTCTTCGAAAGGGGTTACACTTTTGATAGTTCCTACCCGCATATCTACTTTTTGGAATTCCTTCCAACTCAATGTTTCCATTTGTTCGAACAAGTTGATTTGGTAGTAAAATAATAATCCCTGCTAAAAATGGCAGGGATTATTGATACTATATCTGTTTGGTACTAAGAATTGGTTATTTCTTCCAGACGTTCTTTGATATCCTCTTTCGTGTTTTCGAATTTATTCTCAATTTGATCGTAGGTTTCACTCACCTCCGATTTTACTTTCTTCCAATCTTTCTTTGTAGAACTTCTTACCTCTTTTAAAGCTTCTCCAACTTCTTCTTTACGATCTTCAAGATCAGACATGGTTTTTTCAAAGTTCCTTTCGATTGGACCTTCGTCGATGTTCATATTATCTTTTACTTCATCGATAGAATCATCAATATCTTCTTCTATCGATTCTAGTTTCTCTACCAGCTCCTCTTTTTGCTGCTCAAAGTCATCCGATAGCTTTTTTTCTTTCTCTTTCGTTTGAGTTGAGCATGCTGAAGAAATTAGAGCCAGTCCAACAATAAGTGATAAAATGGATAATTGATTCTTATATGTTTTCATAACTAACCGTTTTGATTTGATGACAATAGAGTCAAAAGCATGCCATAAGCTATAAAAGCAAATAGGACCGATTAGTTAAATCACTTTGATGCATGATGGCTACAAAGTGTAGAATAGTATCTACAAAAAGGAGGGCGCCACCGCTAGCTACCCTCCAGTCATAGAAAGAATTGATGTTCTCAAGTTTTATCTATTAGCTAATTTGAAAGTGATAGGTATGACCATTCTCACACTTACAGCTTTACCTCTTTGTCGGCCAGGTACCCAGTCTGGAGCTTCAGCTACGATTCTTGCGGCTTCTTCGTCACAGCCTGCACCTATTCCTTTTACCACAGTCACATCACTTATCTTACCTTGCTTGTTCACTACGAACTGAACGAACACTCTACCCTGGATGTCCATTCTACGAGCAGCGTCTGGGTATTTTACATTTTTACCCACGTATTCGTAAAATGCGGCCATTCCGCCTTTTGGTTCTGGTTTGTCCTCTACGATCAAGAATATCTCTTCAGCGGTTTCTTCTTCTACTGGATCGTCAAGGAAAAGTACTTCTTCAACTGCCATTTCTTCTGTGACTTCCACATCCATGTCAATATCGATTTCTTCAAGAATCACTTCGTCTGGCACTTCTACCACCACCGGTTGCTGGATGATGTTTTTTGGAGGAGGAGGAGGGGCTTGGAGCGTCTGAGGTATGTCTTGCAATTCGTCAAAATCGCTGGCATCCATGGTCAATTCAGTGACGATACCATCATCGATGGTTTTCCATTCAAATGCAGTAACTACCAAAAATAGGGCGATACTCAATCCAATGAAGAAAAACATGCTACTTTGATGTCTTAACTTTTCGGCTCTTTTGGCTTTCCAGTCCATGAGGTCATCATAGTCCTTTTGATTGAGAACGATTTGTTCTGTTTCTTGATTTGCAGTGTTGTCCTTTGCGCGATTGGCATTGGTATTCATCAATTCTTGTTTCCACTGCTGGGTTCTTTTTTTTGTTGTATTTGCAGCTTCCATGACTTTACGGTTTTTTAGTTGTTTTCTTTCTTTCTGATACCCTAAATTCATTCTTTTCCTGGGGCTTAGAAATGATGGATGCTGGCTCTAAATATGATTTGTATCAGCAACAAAAAAGGACTGGTTCATTTCCGTGAAATAGAGCCAATTTGACTCCAGTCACTGAAATAAACCAGTCCTGAAAATATTGCTGTTCTGTACTGTATTAAGCTACAGAAATCAATTCGATATCAAATATCAATGCGGCAAAAGGAGGGATGTCCTGACCCGCGCCGCGCTCGCCGTATGCCAGATCAAACGGGATATAAAGTTTCCATTTGTCACCCGGTACCATCAGCTGCAAGGCTTCCGTCCATCCTGCTATCACGCCATTTACTGGGAAAGTAGCTGGCTGACCTCTCTGAACAGAACTATCAAATACACGACCATCGATCAATTGACCCGTGTAGTGAGTAGTTACCTGACTAGATGCACTTGGTTTGGTGCCTGCCGCATCGCCAGATTCGATGATTTCGTATTGCAGTCCACTTGGTAGCGTAGTGATTTCATCTCTTTTGGCATTTTCTGCCAAAAACTTCTCACCTGCTTCTTTTACTTCTTTGTGAGCTCCTGCTTTGATCTCACCGATTCTTTTTTGAAGAACTTCATTGATTTCTTCCATTGACAATTCGCTCTGTCCGGCGAATGCATCAGAAAGTCCTCCAAGAAATGCATCAATTTCTAATGCCTCTCCGAAACCTTCATTTTTAAAATTTTGTCCTACACTTTGACCCAATCCGTAGCTAAACTTTTGGTCTTCGCTCTTTAATTCTGTTGCCATCTTATTTTTATTTAGCGTGCAAAGGTAGAAGAAATGACCGGGAAGCCATAAGTAGACTCTGGATATGCCGAAAACTTATTGTGAATGATGTGTGGGTCTAAACTGCTATTCTAGCATTTTTTGCAATTTGGTAATCTGCCATTTACGGTCTTATCGATTAAGGCTTAGCCCTCGAAGCGACCCGATTCGATTCTTTTGGCCTCATCTACAGGCTTGAGGTAGATGTAGGTCCAGCATTCCACTTTTTGTCCATCTAACTCGACTTCTACCAGTTCTCTGCTATAGTGATCACCTTCTGGACTCCCTGTGTTGGCCCCCTCGTATTCGTCCAGAGTCACAAATAGGTCTTCAATATCCCCATTGATCTGAAGTAACTCTCCATAAATCCTATCATTCTCGTCATTTGAATGAAGTAGACCGGGATAAAATTTGATGCGGTATAGGCGACCCTTGAAACTAGCTTCTCCTAAAACTTGGGACATGCCATGTAGTTTTTTTGCGAAGGGATTGTCATAGGGGCTCATCAAGGTGCCGTACACAAAAAGCTTTCGATTCATAAGATTAGAGTCAATGTTTTTAACAAATATGGACATAGATGAACGAGTCTTTCGATTTTTTCAAATGATTATTTTAGTTATTTTTGACCTTGTCCACCTCATAAAAGCAGCATTTGAGAGGTCATTTGAAAAGTTAATAATATGGAAGTAAGAGGATCAGTGTTGATTAGTATCGATGAGTTTGTGAAGCAGAGACATTCATCAGATTACAATTCGTGGAAGGGTAAATTGTCAAAAGAAACCCTGGAGCTGCTAAAAAATCCAGGCCCACAAAAGTGGTATCCTGTAGAAGATGGGGTGATAGATCCAACCAAGCAACTTTGTGAGATGTTTTACGAAGATGCCAAAAAAGGCGCGTGGGAATCTGGGCGATACAGCGCAGAGGCTGCCTTGAAAGGAATATATAAGGTGTTTGTTTTGGTGTCTACCCCAAGCTTTATGCTAAAAAGAGCCAGTCGAATCATGACTACCTTCTACTCACCGACCAATATCGAGGTGGTAGATACTACTGACAAGTCGATGTTGCTGCATCTGACTCAGCTACCTGTGAATAATGAATTGATCGAGCACCGAATCGGAGGGTGGATCGAAAAGGCCCTTGAAATTTGTGGCTGCAAAGGATTGAAGGTGAAAATTAAGTCTTCCCTATCCAAAGGAGATGATCGTACGACTTTTGATATTACCTGGGAATAACAACAAATTGGTTGAAAATGAAAGCCCCTCACAGATTTCTGTGAGGGGCTTTTTTGAATAAAGGCCTAAACCTTTAAATAATTATTTCTTAGTACCAGTAACCTTCAAAGTCATATTTAATGCTAAATCAAAGGTCACCGGAACCTCATCTATGGTTGCAGACACGTTGACCGTAGCTTCTGGGTTTCCTAACAAGTAATTTTCCCAAGATGTCAAAATAAGATTTGATACTAGTAAAAGTAGGTCGCTTGAACCATTCTCTAATATTGCACCATCAACAGTTACTCCTCCCATCTCTGCATTATCACCAAACCACACTTCTAGGCTCAAATTCTGAGGATCACCACTATAATTACTAACGGTATAAGTTAATTCTGAAATCTCAATTTTAGTGATTTCTAAACCTTCTACATCTGTAGAAAATGTTCTTTCTTCACTAAAAGTAGTTGGATCATTCGCAGTTAGATTTACCTCGAAAATCTCATTAACAGTCACATCTTGGTTAAGTTCTACCTTATCCAAAACATCTTCTAAGTCACAGCTAGTTAGTGCAGTCATGAATAAAACTGCTGCAATCATTAAATAATTAAATTTCATAAGTTTATCAGTTATTAATATTGATCACAAAGCAATTGTTTTTACTTTCCGAAATAAGAGGTTTAATCATTTTCTATTGCCTATTATTGTAAATTAGGAGTTTCCTATAATGGGTTTAGGAGAAAACACGATGCAAACTAAGCGCTACTACTATCTGATAAAAGTACAATATTTGGGGTTTCGGTATCATGGCTTTCAGAAGCAGCCAGATGTCAAAACTGTACAACTCATGATCGAGCGTACACTGAACTATGTGCTGGGGCACAAGGATCATAAAATCCTCCCGTCAGGTCGGACAGATGCCATGGTCTCTGCCAATGAGGCCTATATCGAACTTTTCATATTTGAAGAGTTGGATAAGGATGATTTTCTTATTCAACTCAACCGTAATTTGCCCGCTGATATCAGAGCGCTGAACATAGAGGAAGTGGATCAAAAATTCAACATCATTCAAAATCCGAAGAGCAAAGAGTATATATACCTGTTCTCTTTTGGAGAGAAGAATCATCCATTTTCAGCACCGTACATCTGTCATATTCATGGGGATTTGGATTTGGATCAGATGATCATAGCTGCCGGCAAATTTCAGGGTAGACACAATTTTCAGAACTACGTCTACCGACCTTCCGAGAGCCGGCAGTTCGAGCGCGAAATGGAGTTGAGTGAAATAGTGCCCAATACATTTTATACCGCTAGCTTTTTTCCTGATCAGAGCTATGCTTTTCGTATCAAGGGTCCGGGATTTATGCGTCATCAGGTTAGGTTGATGATCGGTACACTTATAGAATTGGGCAAAGGAAACATCAGTATGGAGGAATTCGATCAATCACTTCTTGAAAAAAGAGCAGAACCATTTACATACATTGCACCCGCCTCAGGGTTGATTTTGCATCAGATAGGCTTTTAATGCCTGCTGTGGTGGGGTAAATTTTACGGATTTTGTGCGATTCACCCGGTTGTTAATTGCAGTCATCCTGTTTTATTTGTGCTCAATCGATACATTATGAAGAGAATAGGAATTATTGGTTTAGTGCTTCTGTCCGTGGCTTGCAGTCAAAAAGAAGCAAAACAAGAGGTAGTTGAAGAAACAAAAGCAATTCCTGAATGGGAGGCTACTTTATTTTATGAAGATCAGAATCAATTGGGCGAAGGGGCTATTTGGAATCACGAGCGCTCCGAGTTATGGTCTATAGATATTGAGGGCAAGAAGTGGTTTCAGCTGGATGTGAGTAATAAATCTCAGATCGTTCATCAGTTGGATCAAAGGATAGGAACCATCGTGCCAAGTACCGATGGTCGTGCTGTAGTGGCTCTGCAAGATGGAATCTATTATTATGCTGTAGAAACGGGAGAATTGGAATTGATCGCCAGTCCTGAATCACACCTCGATAGCATTCGATTCAATGACGGCAAGTGTGATCCTTCGGGCAGACTTTGGGTGGGTTCTATGCATCTGAATCAAATCGCTGATGCTGCAGGGCTCTACAAAATTGCTGGTGATAAAACTGCGGAGCAAATGCTAGATAGCATCACTATTTCAAATGGTATTGTCTGGTCTTCTGAAAAGAAGACGATGTTTTATATCGATACGCCTGACGGTAAACTTCGTGTATTTGACTATGACGATGCAACAGGAACCATCTCTAATGAGCGCAGCATGATGGATTTCAAAGAATATGGTTTTCCTGATGGCAGCACGATAGATGCTGAGGATAATCTATGGGTATGTCTCTGGAATGGAAATGGAGTGTTGCGAATCGATACCGAAACTGGTGAGGTAACAGGCAGAGTGAATGTGCCTGCTCATAATATTACTTCTTGTGCTTTCGGAGGAGAAAATCTTGATTCACTTTTTATCACTTCAGCTAGGGTAGATATGAGTGAGGCTGAATTGGATTCTTTGCCTTTGGCAGGTAGCGTGTTTGTGGCTGTACCTGGAGTAAAGGGTGTGCAAGCCAGTTTCTTTGCCGCAGAATAACTTTGTTTGCATAGGGTAATTCTCCTCTGAGTTTTTAGATTTGAGATATGAAACATTTCGCAATCATTCTCGCTTTAATGGTGCTTTTTGCTTGTAGTAGTGACAAGAAAAAACAACAACAAAGTCCTGCAGAAGTGGCAGAAGCCAAAACAACCATGAGTCCGAAAATTCAAAAGGGACTAAGGGTGTATAAATCCAATTGCCTGGCTTGCCATCAAGCGGATGGATCCGGTATAGCACGGGTCAACCCTCCTTTGATAGGTACTAAATGGGTGCTTGGAGACAAGGAAACATTGATCGGTGTAGTTCTGAATGGATTGGAAGGAAAAATTGAAGTGGATAGCGTCAAATACAACAGTGTAATGAATTCCTTTTCCTATCTATCTGATGAGGAGGTGGCTGCCTTGCTGACCTATGTGAGACAGAGCTGGGGCAATGACGCTTCAGAGATCATGGCTCAAGACGTGGCAGCTGTTCGTAGCAAAGAGGATTAGTTCAATTAAGTAAGAAAAATCAAAGGCCCAGTTGGTGAAAGATACCAGCTGGGCTTTTTGGTTTCTGGAGATTGGGTCTGTACATTGTTTAGGATGAGAAAAAGCGCTAAACTTATGGAAACAACAACCCAATAGCATGATTGATACTAAATACCCTCATTTGTTTGAGCCATTGGATCTTGGCTTTACAACAATCAAAAACCGATCACTTATGGGCTCAATGCATACTGGGCTAGAAGAGACCAAAGGCGGTTTTGAACGAATGGCCGCTTTTTATGGTGAAAGAGCCAAAGGCGGTGTAGGGTTGATCGTAACTGGTGGAGTTGCTCCCAATAGACAGGGCTGGGTCGGTCCCTTTTCTGCCCGGATGACCAAAAGAAGACATGCCCGACAGCACCGAATCATCACAGATCGAGTTCATCAGGAAGGAGGAAAAATTGCTATGCAGATTTTACACTCGGGCCGCTATGGATATCACCCCCTCAATGTAGCGCCTTCGGCAATCAAATCTCCCATTTCTCCATTCAAGCCCTTTGAGTTAAGCAAGCGAGGGATTCGTGTCACGATCAAAGATTTTGCCCGCATTGCGAGATTGGCCAAAGAAGCCGGATATGATGGAGTAGAAGTCATGGGGTCCGAAGGCTACCTGATCAATCAATTTATCGTTAGTAAAACGAACAGAAGAATCGACGAGTGGGGGGGGAGTTATGAAAACAGAATCAAATTCCCGATAGAAATAGTCAAAGCAGTTCGGGAAGCGGTGGGGCCGGACTTTATCATTATTTACAGGTTGTCCATGCTTGATTTGGTCCCTGGTGGCAGTACCTGGCAGGAAGTGGTTCAACTGGCCAAAGAAATCGAAAAGGCAGGAGCTACGATTATCAATACAGGTATCGGTTGGCATGAGGCTCGAATCCCAACTATTGCTACTATGGTACCGCGTGGTGCTTTCAGCTGGGTCACTAAAAAAATGAAGGAGGAAGTCCAGATCCCTCTTGTTACTACCAACCGAATCAATATGCCTCAGGTTGCGGAAGATATCCTGGCTAATGGTGATGCAGATATGGTATCGATGGCTCGACCTTTTCTCGCAGACGCTGAACTAATGGCTAAGAGTCTCGAGGGCAGAGAGGATGAAATCAATACATGTATTGCTTGTAATCAGGCCTGTCTGGACCATGTGTTTAAGCGAAAGATTGCGAGTTGTTTGGTGAACCCAAGGGCCTGTCATGAAACTGAAATTGTGATAGATACGGTCACTGAAAGGAAAAATATTGCAGTGGTCGGAGCAGGGCCTGCGGGATTGGCTTTTGCTACTACGGCAGCTGAACGCGGGCATGCCGTCACACTTTTTGATGCTGCGAACGAAATCGGGGGGCAGTTCAATATCGCCAAAAAGATTCCGGGAAAGGAAGAGTTTTATGAGACGCTCCGATATTTTACTAGAAAACTGGAGTTGACAGGTGTTACCTTAAAACTAGGTCATAGGGTTGATTCTAACGACCTTAAGGGCTTTGACGAAATAGTGGTCGCAACTGGAATCCAACCTCGAAGGCCTCTGATACCAGGTGTCGATCATCCAAAGGTTTTGTCCTATTTGGATGTATTGAGAGATGAAATGGAAGTAGGAGAAAAGGTAGCGATCATAGGTGCAGGAGGGATTGGTTTTGACACTGCGGAGTATCTGACGGCAGGAGAAGTAGAGGTGAGTTTGGATACATTTGAATTCCTAAAAGAGTGGGGTGTGGACCCTACTAACGAAGTGCGTGGAGGTATAGAAGGAATTAAACCCAAAGCCCATGCGTCCAAAAGGAAGGTTTGGATGTTTCAGCGTAGCAAAGGGAAAATGGGAGCTAGACTAGGAAAGACAACTGGCTGGATTCATCGTTTGGCTCTAAAAAACAAAAAAGTAAAAATGATCACAGCGGTTACTTATGATAAGATTGATGATCAAGGTCTGCACTATACCAGAGATGGGAAAAGTCAGATGTTAGAGGTGGATCATATCGTTCTGTGCGCGGGCCAATTGTCAGAGGATTCTCTGTATGAACAGCTAAAAGAGAAAGGGGCAATTGTACATAAGGTAGGAGGAGCAGCGGAAGCGCTAGAATTGGATGCCAAACGCGCCATAGATCAAGCTACGCGTCTGGCAACCAAAGTGTGATTAGTTTTTTGCTTTTTTACCTGCAGTAGCCAGATGCTTGGACTTAACGACTCTTTTTGTGAGTTTCCCTGAGAATTTGCCTATAGCAGCCTCGATTTCACCTACTCTAAATTTATAGTCGTCCTGAAAAAGCATTTGTTCTGATCCCACGTCATACAAATCAGATTGTATTTCTACTATGTTGGAGCTTACTGCATCAAAGTAGTTACCATAAGCATAGGTTCCCCATGAATAGGTCCCTCTATTGGTGAATACCACTCCACTACTAGTTGCAGAAGGAGTCCCCGCACCAGTGTATTGTTCTTTTTGATTGTAAGAGTAGGCATTTTGTTTTTCCATATCAACAAGCTTTACTACTAGTACACCATCCGCACCATGTTCCTGACATACTGCCTTTGCATCTTCTTTAGTAATATGCTCTGCACCAGCTAGCCTGGTCGTGTGGCTAAGTACAGTCACTACACCATAATCTTTAAAATCGTATGCCAATTCTCGTTCAAGCGTACGGCGATTTTCAATGTTTCGAACCAAAACAATCACCAAAAGTTTGTCTACTTGCGTTTCTTTGGTAGGTTTTTTTAGGTTTTGGGCATTCAATTCGCCAACCAAACTTGTGGCTAGCAATGCGCATGTCAGACTTAACAGGAGAGTAATTCTTTGCATAAAATAAAAGTAATTTGAATTCAGCATCAATATTACTCATATATGCTCAGTTGGATAGGTTAGATAAAGAAAAATTGGCTTATTCGCTTTATTCTTTACTTACTGGTAGAGGTGCTTCGTTGATCTCGTAAAATGTTCCGGACTTATGATCAGGCTTCATGCTAAAGCGCATAGATTGATCATCTGAAAGATAAATGTAGTTGCCTTCATCATCGAGCTTGTCGAAATAGAACATCATAGGTTGTGCAAAAATCTGCATTTCGATTTCAAAAGTCCTGTGCATAGAATATACAATCGCTTCATAATCTCCCACCTTGTAATTCCCTTCGAAGAGTGATGAGCTCAATTCCTCTGGTGATTTTTCTGAATTCTTTTTTTGAGTACATCCTATTATCAGCAGAAGAAAGCTCAAGAGGAATAAACCGTGTTTTACAGTTGATGACATTTCGAATCTTTATTAAAAAGATCAATTTATTGATCCTAAGGAGGAAAGAGAAGCCAGACGGGTATTAATTTCTTTTAGACTGACAATTATCATAGGATAAAAAGCTTTATTTATCATCCATTCTAATAGCATGATGATAAAATGATAGATTCGTGCTGTTAAATTTTTGGGAACAATTTGGAGCAAATTCAGTTAATAGGGTTGTTCCTTTTGAGGTCAAAGTAATGAATGTTCACTTTTAGTTTTAAGATTTAATGAAAGAAGTATTTGCCGATATTGTAACAATAGGAGATGAAATCTTATATGGTCAAATTCTGGATACCAATTCTCAGTGGATAAGCCAGCAATTAGATGATCTGGGGATCAAGGTCAGAAGAAAATATTCGATTTCGGATAAAAGTGAACTAATAAAAGAGGCGGTAAAAGAATCATTGGAAAAGTGTCAGCTGGTCCTGATTACTGGCGGACTCGGTCCTACCAAAGATGATTTGACGAAGCATGCTCTGGCAGAATGCTTTGGTATGTCGCTTGAACTCAACCATAGTGCCTTGGAGGACGTGGAGGATATATTCAAAAGAATGGGGAAAGAGCTGACTGAAATCAATCGTCAACAGGCGTTTTTACCCAAAGGTTCTGTGAAAATCACCAACGAGCGAGGTACTGCCCCCGGCATGTGGTTTGATATTGATAAGAAAGTAGTGGTCTCTATGCCTGGCGTGCCTTTCGAAATGAAAGCCATGATGACCAAGACTGTACTGCCTAAGATCAAGCAAAAATTTACTTTACCAGTGATTCTGCATCAGGTCATTCGTACGATTGGTATCGGTGAGTCCTGGTTGTCAGAAAAGATAGCGAGGTGGGAAGATGCGCTCCCCAATCATTTGGCATTGGCTTATTTGCCAGGAAGAAATCAGGTGAGGTTAAGATTAACAGGAGTTGGTGACGATAGAGAGACGCTGAAAAGCGAAATGGATGAAGAAATTGCCAAGTTGCTCCCGACCATTCAGCAGTTTGTTTATGGTTTTGGTGATTTGGAGATAGAAGAGGCAGTGGGCGAATTGCTACGTACTAGAGAATTGACCATCGCTACTGCTGAGAGCTGCACGGGTGGCTTTCTTTCACATAAGTTGACCAGCATTTCTGGTAGTTCTGATTATTATTTGGGATCGGTGATAGCCTATCACAATTCAATCAAGCAGCAAGAACTAAAAGTCTCTCCAAAAACCCTGGAAAAACATGGAGCTGTGAGCGAGGAAGTGGCCAAGGAAATGGCAGAAGGTGTGCGAAAAAAATTAAAGGTTGACATAGGAATTTCCACTACGGGTATTGCGGGTCCTGATGGGGGCACAGAAGAAAAACCTGTGGGTACAGTTTGGATGGCAATATCATTTGGCGGCAAGCTCTATTCGCAGAAAATTCAATCACCCGGAACCCGACTTCTCAACATCGAATACAGTGCGATAAAAGCCCTGGATTTCATTCGTCAAACCTTGAACGAAGGGTGATTTTTAGTCGATTTTCGGCTATATTGCGGGTTGTAACCCAAAAATGAAATACGTACTGATATGGCTCAAGTAGAAATGGTGATGCCCAAAATGGGCGAAAGTATCATGGAAGGAACCATCCTTTCGTGGCTGAAAAAAGTAGGTGAGACTGTGGAGCAAGACGAGTCTGTTTTGGAGGTGGCAACTGACAAAGTGGATACTGAAGTTCCATCCACATATACGGGTGTTTTGCAGGAGATTTTGGCTGCTGAAGGAGACGTAGTAGAAGTGGGTAAACCAATTGCTATTTTGGAAGTAGATGATAGCCAGGTACAAGCCCGTGAAGAGTCCGTAGATCAGGAAGTAGAAGAGGCGGCTGTGGAGGCAGAAGCGATGCTTGAGGAGACAATGCAAGAGCATTCTGTTTCGGCTCAGAAAGTGCAACCCAAGGAGCCTGAAAAATCTGAATTGGGTCGTTTCTATTCTCCTCTTGTCATGACAATAGCGAGAGAGGAGGGGATTAGCATCAAAGAACTCGATGCCCTCCAGGGTACAGGCAAAGAAGGCCGTGTTACGAAAAAGGATGTTTTGGCTTTACTCAAAACCAAGAACCCTAAGAGTTTCGACCGGGAGCCAGGTGTCAGAGAAAAGAGAAATGGTAAGCCTAAGTCTAAAATGGGAATCCAACCTTCACCGGCGATTTTTACTGGTGAGGATGAAATCATAGAAATGGATCGCATGCGCAAGATGATAGCTGAGCGCATGTTGGAATCTGTACAGACCGCACCACACGTAACTTCTTTTGTGGAAGCGGATGTTACTGAGGTGGTCAATTGGAGAAACAAGTTCAAAAAGCCTTTCATGGAGGCAGAAGGGCAGCCATTGACTTTTACACCGATTTTTATAGAAGCAGTGGCCAATGCGATCAGAGACTATCCAATGATCAATGTACAGGTCAAAGGAGATAAAATTATAAGAAAAGGAAATATCAATATAGGTATGGCGGTTGCCTTGCCAACCGGAAATTTGATTGTGCCAGTCATTAAAAACGCCGATAGAAAGAGTATCAAAGAATTGTCTTTGGCAGTCAATGACCTGGCCAGAAGAGGTCGAGACAATAAATTGACTGCTGACGATCTGAGTGATGGTACTTATACCATTTCTAATGTGGGCTCATTTGGCAATGTGATGGGTACACCCATTTTGGTACAGCCTCAGGTGGGAATTCTTGCATTAGGTACCATTGTGAAAAAGCCAAGCGTGATCGAAACAGCAGAAGGTGATTTTATCGGTATTAGACACAAAATGTTCTTGTCTCACTCCTATGATCACAGAGTAGTCGATGGAGCTTTGGGAGGCATGTTTGTCAGAAGAGTGGCGGATTATCTGGAGCAGTTCGATACTAGCCGTACAGTATGATATTATTAAGATTGGACCATTGGTTTTGAACTAATGGTCTATTTTTTAATATACTGTCTCTATAAAATTGAATTCCGTACCGAGCAGGTCGGCATAGTCCTCTCCGGCTTCCTGCATGTCCTCATCATATTCTTCATAATACCAATTGATGGATAGCTTACGGCCGTATTCTTTGACTAAATTGATTTTTCGTAAAATATCGAAGATACACTTGGAAGAGCTGGTATTGAAGTATTCGAATTTGAAATTAGCGACCAGATTTTTATTTCCCTGCTTGGCAAATTTTTCCAGGCTGAGTAATAGCTTCCCATAAAACTCAATAGCATTTTCAGGGCTTGATTTTCCTCTTAGCTCCAAAAGTCCTCTCTCCGGATCAAAAAAAATCAAAGGCGTGATTCGCGTAGGTCTATATATGATTTTATTCATTGTAGGACTTTTCTCATTTTTTTGCGGACTATTCAGTCCTGACCTACTCATTTTTTCGGTTGCTGACTCCATTTAGGTGGATGGTGTTTCTCTGGAATATTTTTCTCTCGCATCGCCAAAGACAGTTAGTTTTAGATTCTTACTGTGCTTGACTTGGCTGCTCTGCTAATATATCTTTTATCTTTTGAAATACTAAATTAATTACCAGAAATACGTAGGTCAAAACTTATCTTTGAGCCATGAAAATTCCTCATTTAGTGGTGGTTGTAGGTCCGACGGCAGTAGGTAAAACGGCAACTTGTATCCAATTGGCGAATCATTTTGATGCTGAAATTATTTCGGCAGATTCCAGGCAGTTTTATAAGGAAATGGAAATAGGAACCGCCAAACCTGATGCCAAGGAGCTGGCTCAGGCTAAGCATTATTTTATTGATTCACATTCCATCGTGGAGGAGTATGATGCAGGAAGTTTTTCTGAGGACGCCAGAAGCCTCCTGAATGATATATATCAGAAGACGGACATTGCTTTTTCTGTCGGAGGTTCTGGGCTTTATATCAAGGCGCTATGCGATGGACTCGACGATATGCCAGAAGTAGAAGAGGGGCTAAGATCACAACTCAGACAGGAATGGGAAGAAAATGGATTGGAACCTCTTTTGGAAGAATTAATGCTTCGTGATCCGGAGTATTATGAACAAGTAGATCGATACAATCATCAGCGGGTGATTAGAGCTCTGGAGGTTATTCGCAGTAGTGGAGCTTCATTTACCGCCTTTCGACAGGCCAATCAGAAGGAGGTCGTACGTCCATTTACAGTGACCAAAATTGGAATAGAGGAAAACAGAGAAACGCTGTATCAGAGAATCGATGATCGCATGGATCTTATGATTGAGCAAGGTTTGTTCGAGGAAGCTGAGAAGTTATACCCGCAGAAAGAACTTAATGCCCTTCAGACTGTAGGGTACAAAGAAATTTTTGGCTATTTGGATGGCGAATATGACAAAGAAGAGGCAATTCGCTTATTGAAAAGAAATTCTCGTCGATACGCCAAACGGCAGATGACCTGGTTTAAGCGTGACGAAGAAGTAGTCTGGTTTAGAAGAGATCAGACTGAAGAAATGATTCAGTTGATAGAAAAAAATAGGGTTAATGAACATTAACCCCTGTATTCTTTCCGTGCTCTTCTTTCCAATTCCATTTCTAGATGGTGAAAGAGTTTGAACTGCTCCTTGCTTAGAATTGATTTCATTTTTTTATCTCTGACCTTTGTGCTCTTGATATATGCCTTGAGCATGTCTGTTTTCGAAGTTTCATTATGAGGAATTTCTTCTAAAGTTGAATAGTACTCGTCAAGGATTGTATCAAACTCGGGTTTCTGCTCTTCAGTCAAATTCAGTTCAGCAAAGTATTCGTCTCTGTCAATCTCTGCAACTGATTGAGAAAAAGTAGGCAGAGTTGCACCTAAAAATAGGACGCAGATTAAGGTGGATCTAAAAGTCATAACTGTTTTATCTTGTTTAGCTAAACTTAAGAAAAATATAACAGCTTATGAATGGTATCGATGTTAACTATTTGATAACTCTTCGAAATGTCTTGACATTGGACTTGTAGTAGTCATTGCTCAGGTTGGATTGGATTACTCCGCGAGAGGTGGATGCATGTATAAAATAGATGTTGTCTCCATCTACAGAGGTGATGAGTCCGCTATGGTACCATTTCTTTCTTTTCTCTTTAAACTTGAAGAAAACGATGTCTCCTGGTCTTACCCGGTTCCAGCCAACCTTTTTTCCATATTTGGATTGTTCCTTGGAGGTTCTTGGGATTTGGTAGCCCGCTTTGGAAAAGGAGTTCTGCATCAATGCGCTACAATCGATCCCATTTCTGGAGTTGCCGCCATATTGATAGGGGGTGCCTTTATATCCTTCGGCCGTGCTTATTACTAATTTGATGTTGGCTTTTTTTCTCTTTCTTTTGCTTTGGGCCTTTGTGCTTTGTGCTGATAAGATCAACCCCAGCCCAAGTAACAACAGTGCCACTTGCTTCATTCCTACTTTTTTTACTCTTGCCATTTTCAAGTTTCGTGCCATTGTCAATTTTCGTACTTTGCCTGCAATACTGAAAAATAAATTTAGACTTTATTGTCTTTATTCTAATTTTGTGAACGGATAAAAAAATAAAGATATGTCTTATCAATTCGAACAGGAAGAGTCACTTCTGGTTGGCATCAAGGAAGAAGAAGGTAGAGGACTAATTGTCTTCAACGATGAGGTAAACTCATTTGATCATGTGATTGATACGCTTATCAAGGTATGTAAGCACGAACGTATTCAAGCAGAGCAGTGTACATATATTATTCATTTCAAAGGTAAATGTGAAGTAAAGAAAGGGACATATGATGACCTGAAACCCATGAAAGATGGAATCATAGATGCGGGTATCAATGCCTCCATTGTCTAACTTTACTGAATGGAATTCCCAAGCGAACTGATAGAGGAGGCGGTACGAGAAATATCCAAACTCCCCGGAATAGGAAAAAAGACGGCTCTTCGACTCGCACTACACTTACTAAAAGAAAAACAAGCTACGACAGAGGATCTTACTGAGGCATTGTTAAAGCTTCGGAAGGAGACCCAATACTGCGATACCTGTCACATTATTTCTCATACGACTGACTGCACCTGTCGTACGATCAATACTGACCAGTCGGTCATCTGTGTCGTGGTGGACACTCCTGATATGCTGGCTATACGAAGTACGGGTCAGTATAAAGGAACTTTTCATGTGCTGGGTGGTGTGATTTCCCCTATCGAGGGAGTGGGTCCGGAAGACCTGCATATCGATTCGCTAATCAAACGTGTTCAGGAGTCTGCCGGAGAGGTTCAAGAGGTGATTCTTGCGCTTAGTGCTACGATGGAAGGAGACACGACTTCATTCTATATTTCTCGAAAGCTAGAAGAAACGGGAGTGAAGATATCAACCATTGCCAGAGGTATCCCGATCGGTGGAGAATTGGAATATGCAGATGAAGTAACTCTCGGGCGCAGTATCGTGACAAGAACAGCCTACCTCAGTGGTGAGTAATTAACCAGCCTAATTCATTGATTTTTTTATATGATGCGGAATTTCGTCCTTCTTGGTTCATATTATCCTTATTTGAACAAACTTTAACCGAAGTGTTAAAATTTTAAAACCCTTTCCCTTCGAGCTTGATTAAAGCTTGTCTAGTTTTGCGCAAGCAAAATTTATTGTAACAAGAAATGGAACAACTTTCAAACAGAATCAAAAACATGGCAGAATCTGCCACTTTGGCTATGGCAGCCAAAGCAAGAGAATTCAAAGCCAAAGGAATCGACGTGATCAGTCTTAGCTTAGGAGAGCCGGATTTCAAAACCCCAAAGCACATCCAGGAAGGAGCTAAAGAGGCGATCGACTCTGAAAAATATTTTGCTTACCCACCTGTAAATGGATACGCTGATTTGAGAGAGGCTATTTCTGAGAAGTTTAAGAAAGAAAATGGTCTGAATTATTCTGCGGATCAGATTGTAGTTTCTAATGGGGCTAAGCAGTCTATTGCCAACGTCTTTTTGTCAATTCTAGATGCAGGTGATGAGGTCATCGTATTGTCTCCATTCTGGGTTAGCTATACTGCCTTGATCGAATTGGCTGAAGGTACCCCTGTATTGGTGAAAGGAGGAATCGAAAATGATTTCAAAGCTACTGCTGAGCAAATCAAAGCTGCTATCACTGACAAAACAAAAGCCTTGATTTTCTCTTCTCCATGTAACCCGACAGGTTCAGTATTTACTCAGGAAGAGTTAGAGGCAATCGCTGAGGTATTGAAACCTCATGATATTTTAGTTATCTCTGATGAGATCTACGAGCACATCAATTTTTCGGGAGCACATGCTAGTATTGGTGCTATCGAAGGCATGCAAGACAAAACGGTAACCGTCAATGGTGTAGCCAAAGGTTTTGCGATGACAGGCTGGAGAGTAGGGTACATCGGTGCACCTGCCTGGTTGGCAAAGGCATGTAACAAGATCCAGGGTCAGTTAACTTCTGCTAACTGTTCGATAGCGCAGAGAGCCACTTATACTGCTTTGACCACCGATTTAGGTCCTACTCAGGAGATGTCGAAAGAATATGGTCGCAGAAGAGAGTTGGTACATGGTCTATTGAGTGATATTCCTGGTTTCAAAGTGAATATGCCACAAGGCGCATTCTACTTCTTCCCTGATGTGAGTGCTTATTTTGGTAAATCAGATGGTAATATTACGATCAACAATGCTACGGATTTCTGTCTATACTTGCTGGAGACTGCACATGTTTCATTGGTGACAGGAGAAGCTTTTGGTGATCCTAACTGTTTGAGACTATCTTATGCTGCATCTGAGGAGAACCTGAGAACAGCAATTGGACGTGTGAAAGAGGCAGTTGCCAAATTGAAATAATAATATCTTAAAGTAGCGAGTCTATTTCTTTAGGCTCGCTATTTCTTTTATTATCCCCTGATTTCATTAGTTTTATCCTACACAACTAATGAAAGGTTTACTTTGAGAGCTCCTTATCTGATTTGTTTTTTACTGTTATGGATTCTGTCCTTTGGGAATCCTAATACCCTGCAGGCTGCAGAACAGCCCAAGGCGCAAAAAGGCGTGTTGGATTTGCGTGATTGGGAGTTTCAGAAATCACAGCCCCTGGAGCTTACAGGTGAGTGGGAGTTTTACTGGGAGCGACTCATCTATCCCAACGAATTTGATTCCTCTAAAATAGATCCAATCTACCGTCCTTTTCCAAAACTTTGGAAAAAAGAAATCATAGGGAATGATACAATAGGTCCTGACGGTTTTGCCACTCATCGATTGAGGGTGGTGTTGAATTCAGTCACTCCTGAGTTGGCAGTTTCTGTACCGCATTTTTATAGTGCCTACATGCTCTATATCAATGGAGAATTTATCTCTGCCAATGGTCAGGTAGGGAAGAGCGAAACGACTACCTATCCGCACTGGGAGCTGATTACCCGCGATCTGAAAGTCACCAATGACACATTGGATATCGTGCTTCAGATCGCCAATTTTGATCATTCCAGAGGTGGGGCAGTAGAACCTATTACTCTTGGAGAAAAGGTGATGATGCAAACCCAGAAAAGGCGACAGGAAGCCAATGATCTGATCATGGCGGCCAGCTTGTTCTTTGTCGGTTTGTTTTTTATGGTGCTGTTTTCTTATGGAAGGCACGAAATGCCAATCTTCTTCTACGCACTGTTTTGTTTGTTCTACAGTTATAGAGCCATCGGGTCGGGTAATTACACTTTTCATTCCCTGGTACCTACTTTGCCTTGGATTGTGACTTTAAAGCTGGAGTATATCACTATGTATCTCTCCGCTTTATCCTTTTCCTTTTATTCTTATCATTTGTACAGGAAGGAAACCTCAAAACTGTTTTTGTACTTTACCTCTTTATTTTGTGGGGTCAGCATCCTTGTGACACTGTTCTTACCTGTTAAAGTATTTACACAGTTGGCGGCTCCATTTTCGGTGTATGTGATGTTCTCTTTTGTCTACTTGTTCGGCACCTATGTGATGGCTGTGGTGAGAAAGAGAGAAGGATCTAAGTTGTCTTTGGTCAGTTCTACTATACTGTTTATTGTTTTGGGATCCACTATACTCGAGTATTTTGGGTATTTCAAATCTTCCTTGTTGTTTTATTTCTTTGGGTATCAACAGTTCTTCTTTATACAATCGATCATTCTGTTTTATAAATACAATAGGAAAATCGAGGTGGCCAAAGAAAAGGCTGAAGCGGCCGCTAAATCACAGTCTGATTTCTTGTCTATGATTTCTCATGAGATTAGAACACCTCTGAATGCTGTAATTGGATTAACCAACTATCTCATCGGTGATGAGCCTAAGAAGGAACATGTGGATGATTTGAAGACGCTTAAGTTCTCAGCGGAGCATTTGCATGTCTTGATCAACGATGTGTTAGACTATAGCAAGCTGGATGCTGGTAAGATCGAATTTGAGTATCTGGATACTAATATTGTCGAGGTATGTCACAATATTGTAAAGGCTCAGGAGCCCAAAGCGAGAGAGAAAGGGATATATCTCAATTTTATTAGTGATGAAGGGATCCCTAAGTTCGTTGTGTGTGATGGCTTAAGAATGAGTCAGATTTTGACAAATTTGATCGGAAATGCGATTAAATTCACAAATGAGGGGGGAGTTACACTAAGTCTTCAGGTAATTATGCAGACTAAAATGAGAATCTCTATTAAATTTACTGTAGAAGATTCAGGAATTGGAATTCCCAAAGACAAGCAAACTAAAATATTTGATAGTTTTTCTCAGGCCTCTACCTCTACTACACGTGAGTATGGTGGAACTGGATTGGGACTAAGTATCACAAAAAGGATTCTGGATCTTCAGAATACTAAAATTAATTTGTTCAGTATTGAAGGACAGGGGTCGAGGTTTTATTTTACCCAGACTTTTGAGATCAGCGAAAACCAGGAAAGAGTGACAGAAACTATAAGCGAAGACAAGAACCAACTGGAAGGAAAGAAAATCCTTTTGGTGGAGGACAACCCCGTCAATGTGATGGTGGCCAAGAAATTTCTGTCTAGATGGGATATAGACGTGGATGTGGCCGAAAATGGAAGAGAGGCTCTAGAGAAAGGCAGCACGGAATATTATGATCTATTGCTTATGGATCTACAGATGCCTGTGATGGATGGCTATACCGCTGCACGTGAGCTTAGAAAAGGGGGACTTAAAACTCCTATTCTTGCCTTGACAGCTTCTGTGATGCTGGATGTAGGGGATAAAGTCTACGAATGTGGAATGAATGACTTTATTACTAAGCCATTCGAACCTGAAGATCTTTACAACAAAATAAGAAACCACATCGAACAGAGCGAGGCTGAAATGTCTGGCACCTAAGCTCTCCAGTTCTTCACAGTCTCTATAAATACTTTAACTTTTCCGGGATCAATGTCCGGATATACGCCATGTCCCAAGTTGGCAATGTGTCTATGTCCTCCGAATGTTTCCAGCATTTTGATGGTATGAGCTTCGATATCTTTGTCATCACTGTAGAGTACACACGGATCCATGTTGCCTTGTAGTGTTTTGGTATCTCCTATTAGCTGGCGAGATTCAGCGATGCTCATGTTCCAATCCAGTCCGATCGTTTCGCAGTTCAGCGCTCCCATTTGCTGTCGCGCGAAGAAGGCCCCCTTTGCAAAAACAGTAACCGGCACTTCGTCTATGGCGTCACAGATGTCACTGATGTATTTTAAACCGAAGGTTTCGTATTGTTCCGGAGACAGAATGCCAGCCCACGAATCAAAGATCTGAACAATATTGGCTCCTGCTTTGATTTGAGCTTTCAGGTAAGATATGGTGCTCTTGGTAATCATGTCCAATAATTGATGAGACAATTCTGGCTCAGAGTAAAGCATCTTTTTTGCCTTGGAGAAAGTCTTACTTCCAGAACCCTCCACCATATAGGAAAATATCGTCCATGGTGCGCCAGCAAAACCAATGAGAGGTACTCTACTATCCAATTCTTTTTTGGTGATTTTGATGGCCTCTAGTACATAATCCAAATCCTCTTCTGGTTCAGCTATTCTGATTTTCGATAGGTCTGAAGCACTTTGAATGGTGTTTTCGAACCAGGGACCTTTCTTTTCGATCATTTGATAGGGTAGACCCATGGCTTCCGGGATCACCAGAATGTCTGAGAAAATGATAGCAGCATCTACACCTAAAATATCTACAGGCTGAATCGTGACTTCTGCAGCTAATTCTGGCGTTTTTGCCAATTCGATAAATCCACTGACACTATTACGAACTTTTCTGTATTCTGGTAAAATTCGTCCTGCTTGTCTCATCAGCCATACAGGGACTCTTTCTACTTTCTCTCCTTTAGCAGCGCGAATCAGTAAGTCGTTTTTTAGCGTCATAGTTCTCGATTTTTGCCGCAAATATACATGTCAATATTGATCGGAGAGGGTGGAATCAGAACAATTTGTCCTGAGCCGCTAGAGTTCTCCTTCTTTTAGCTGCTGATTGACGTCTTTGATGATTTGATCCATCTCAGCAGCCGATTCTTTGGCGAGTCGAGTTAGTTCTTTCACGTTTTCCTGTTCGGTTTCTTCGGCCAGCAAGGATAGTAAACCAAGAATGTTTGACAGAGGTCTTCTGATGTTGTGAGAATTCATAAAGGCAAACTCCCTCAGTTGGTTATTCTGTTCTTGGATTACCTTGGTTCTTTTGTTGACCGTCTTCTCTAGATTCTGATTGATGCTCTGGATTTTTTCGTTCTGTTGATCTATTTCCATATACAGAGCGATGAGTTTTCGTTCATTTCGTTTTTTGCTAGAATATACCCAGATTAGAAAGCCAATCAGAACCGCTGCAAAGAAAAGAGCCACCAGATACATCGTGCTAATAAAACGTTGTTTGAGAAGCTGATTTTGAGATTCCTGTAATACTCTTTCTTTTTGCGCTACCTTGTATTTGGCCTCCAGTTCGATCAGATCTGTATATTGTCCTCGTTTGAAGAGGCTATCCTCTAGATCATGGTATTGCTTGAAAAAGCTTAGCGCTTCTTCAAATTCCTTTTGCTCTCTTTTGACTTCATAGAGATCAAATAATATTTCTTCTTTTTGAGGTATGGATCTTGTTATTTCAGAGAGGTTCAAAGCATGTTTTAAGGTGTCCTCTGCTGCCTCATATTTTCCTTGTTGATAAAATGAGCGCCCCAAATTCATTAGGTTATTAGTAGCTTCATGATAGTCTTTTCTCTCATGATTCATTTTCAGGGCTTGTTTAAAATACTTGTTAGCCTGGTTATATCTGCCTTGTTCCAGGTAAATAACTCCCATATTGTTGAGGTTGTGAAGCTCTCGTTGGACATCACCATTCTTCTTGTTGAGTGTCATCGCCTGACCAATGAGTTTCAAGGCTGTGTCATACTGGCGCAAGTTTTTATAAACTACTGCTTTGTTGTTGAGTAGATGGGCCACCATGGCAATCTCATCAGATTTTTTACAGAATTTCTCCCCTATGTTATAGTATTCAAGGGCTCTTTGATAGTCATGTTGTTGCTGAAAATTCCAGGCTATGTTGTTGTTGATTCTGCAAAGCAAGGCATAATGATCAGGCTTATCTTCCAGGTAATCTAGCGCTTTAAAGTAATGCTCTGTTGACTGTTGAAGCTTGCTGACCTTAAACCATAGATACCCAATTTGGTTATGAGTATCCGCTATCAGTATGATATCATTATTTTCTTTCCCTATTTCTAAAAGCTCTTCCAGATAAGGTAAGGCTGTTTCAGGATCTGTTTCAATTTCTTCGTCAACCAGAAGTTTTAATACATCCACTCTTTGTTCAACATTAACAATAGTGTCAAGCTGAACATTGAGAGAATCTGTCTTAGTGACAGGTATTTCTGTATTGCCGAAAAAATTAACAGTATAGAGCAGGAGCCCAAATAATGCTGCTGACATATTGGTTTATGCTGATAATAATTCTCAAATTATAGGATAAAAATATGATAAGAAAGGATTGGATAAAAAAGATATGGAATAGTCCAAATCCGAGTCTTAGGCATTGATTATTCTCTCGCAGCTTTTTCTCTGTCTTTTGCTATTTTTTTCGAAGATTGCCCTAATGGTCCAAAGAAATGCTTTGGATTTTGATCAATATGGATCAGTAGTTTGTCTAGGTCTGTAAGTGCTTGATTTAGATTGTTGTAGAGCGTGTCTTCATTAATGATTTTACCAAGACTACCCTGACTTTCGTTGATAGCTGTGATGGTAGTGTCTAATTCCATCATAACTTGATTCAGGTTCGCGATGGTGTTTTCCAATTCTAATGAGTTGATCTTGGAAAGGGTCGAATCTGCACCGGTTAGAACAGGCTCTAACATATCCACTTTTTGGTTAATATTGACCAATAAACCGTTGATGTTGTTGAAGCTTTTTTCTAGCCTGGAGTTGTTTTGTACTACCAGCTTGTTGACACTGATCACCGCGGTATTGATGTTGGATAGGGTTTGTTTGAGTTCTTCTCCAGCACCCTCCATTCCCAGTAGTATTTCATTTAATCGACTGATTGTGACTCCTATATCGTCTGTCAACGGTTCGGCTCGATTCAATATAGCTGCTAGTCCAAGGTCTATTTCACCATTGATAGTATCTCCACTATTGAGTGGTGTATCGTGGTTTTTGATTTCAAGAAGGATGGATTTACTCCCCAAAAAATCACTGTTCATCAAAATGGCAGAGGTGCCTTTTCCCACTTTCAGACTTCCTTTTACATCCATTTCCACAATGATCTTGTTGTTTTGGTTTTGTAGGATCTCAATGTTGCTAACCCGTCCTACAGCATATCCATTGACTATGACAGGGTTGGATACATTCAAACCATCTATGTTGTCATATATCGCATAAAACTGTTGGGTGTCAGAGAAGAAATTGTTCCCTTTTAAAAAATTGAAACCTAGATATAAAATTGCTCCCGAGATAGCGGCAAAAAGGCCGACTTTGATTTCTTTGGTCACTAGTGAAGTTAGTTTTTAGATTCTAATTCGTTTTTGTAATCTCTAAATGCTCTAAAGATCCCAGAGGCTATATACGTTTGCTGCAGCTTATCGTTGAGCTCTCGTTCCTCTTTCTCATTACTTAGGAATCCTGTTTCTACTAATATGCTTGGCATACTAGTTTTCCAAAGTACTAAAAATCCTGCAGATTTAACACCTCTGCTTCGTCTTCCTACTCGGTTTTTGAATTGATCTTCTACATTTTGAGCTAATCTCAAGCTGTTTTCCTGATAGGCACTTTGATATAGTGAAAACAGGATGTAGGACTCTGGCGAATTGGGGTCGAACCCCTCGTACTGACCTTTGCTGTCCTCTTCCAATGTGATAACGGAGTTTTCACGCTTGGCCACCTCAAAATTTTCATCCGATTTGTGTAAACCCATGATGTAAGTTTCTGTACCATGCACGGTAGCGCTATATGGAGCAGAATTGCAATGGATCGAAATGAAAAGGTCAGCGTGATTGTTGTTGGCTATATCGGCGCGTTCGTACAAGGACGGAAAGCTGTCGTCTTTTCTGGTATAGATCACTTCTACATCTGGCAAATATTCATTGATGATTTTACCTGTCTCCAATGCTATATCCAGCGCGATGTTTTTTTCGAGCGAAAAATCACCTGAGGTACCCTGGTCTTTTCCACCATGTCCCGCATCTATGACAATCTTTCTGATTTTATAATCTTTCACTCCAGTGGAGTTAAAAGAGACAAATAGAAGACCAATTGCTAAAATCCCGATCACTATGACATTTTTCATTCGGAAGAAGTTGTTTAGAACTTTATTGGCAATATTTTTGTACAAAAATGTATATTTTTAATTGAAACTGAAAATCCTAGTGCCCAATATAAAATGCCTGTTTCTCTGTTTATCACTCGTCTTTTTTGGGGTCAAAGGATACTCACAAAACCTGTCAATCGACACGGCACAAGTATTACAAAAGGTCGATTTCTTCATTTCTAACGGTTATTTAGATTCTCTCCAGGCCTACCCTGAATATCGTAGTTTCCTGCCTGATTCAATTCTAGCTATGATTCCATCACAAATGGACTCTGTAGTAGCTGATACAGTTCAGGTTCCTCAGAAGAAAAGCCGCAATGATGTCACCACCACGGTCAACTATCAATCCAAGGATTCGATCTACTTTGATTTGACCAATCAAAAAATGTACCTATATGGTGAAGGAAGTATAGATTATGGAAATATTTCTTTGACAGGGGAGAGAATTGAGATGGATTGGGTGGAGAATACGATACAAGCTACTTACATTTTGGATGATAGTACTGGTAGAAAAGTAGGGAAGCCGGTCTTTACGGAAGGAGGCGATAGCTACGAGACAGATGATATGATTTATAATTTCAAGACCAAGAAGGCCTTGATTAATGGGATCATTACTGAGCAAGATGGCGCATACATGCATGGCGCTAGAGTCAAAAAGAATGAAAAGGATGAGATGTATATCCGTGATGCCAAATACACTACATGCGATTTGGAGCATCCACATTACTATATCAGAGCCACCAAATTGAAAGTGATACCGAAGGATCGTGTTTTGTCGGGTTGGTTCAATATTTATTTTGGTGAAATTCCTACACCTATTGGGTTTCCCTTTGGTATGTTCCCCTCTCCAAGAGAAAAGAATTCAGGGATCATTTTTCCAGGATATGGAGAGGATAACAATCGTGGGTTCTTCCTGCGCGGAGCGGGTTACTACTTCGATATCAGTGAGTATATGGATCTGAAAATCACGGGAGACCTCTACACCAATGGTAGTTATGGCTTGAATGGAGCGACTACCTACAAAAAGCGCTATCGGTATAACGGAAATTTGGCAGTGCGCTATAACAAAACAATGAGCCCGCAGTTTGAGGATAATTCCTTTTCCAAGGATGTTTGGGTCAACTGGAGCCATACTCCACAGTCTTATGGTAGTTCTCGTTTTTCAGCTTCAGTATCGGGGGGTACGACTACCTATAGCGCCAATGCGAATAACGTAGGTTATGATTATACCCAAAGTATCAATGCACAGTTCAACTCTAATATTTCTTATAGTAAGACTTTTCAAGGGACTCCTTTCAATATGACGGTGAATGCGCGTCATAGCCAGAACATCAGTACCGGAGTGGTAAATATGACACTCCCAGAGATTAGTTTTAATGCTTCCAGAATTCAGCCCTTCAAGAATGTGGGTAATATGAAAAATAATGCGCTGGGCAAATTAGGATTTACTTATAGATTGTCTGCGAAGAGTGAAGTGACCAATTCACCAGTTAACTTACCTGGGTATGTTGTTAACTCCAATGTGGCGTCAGATGAAGTCATCAATTTCAACGGAGAAAATATGGATCTTTTGCTGAGTCGAGCCAAGATGGGGGCCAGACATCAGATTCCAGTTTCTACCTCATTTAATATGTTAAAGTACTTTACTGTAAGCCCAAGTTTTAACTATACAGAGGTTTGGTATCCACAGGAGCTGGGCTACGAGTACAATCAGGAATTAGAAGGTGTAGAGGTTGATACGGTTTCTGGATTTTCTAGAGCTGGTTGGTGGAGTTCGGGTGCATCTATGTCCACTCGACTTTATGGTATGTACAATTTCAGAAGTGAGAAGGTCAAGGCCATTAGACACGTGATGACTCCAAATGTAGGTTTTAGTTACAGCCCTGATTTTGGAGATCCTGCAAAGGGGACTTACCAGGAAGTTCAAACTAGTGAAAGTGGAAGAACACAGGTATTGTCCAAATACCAAGGATTTGCCTACGGAGGCCCATCTTTGGGAGAAAGTGCGAGCGTATCCCTCTCTCTGAATAATAATATCGAGATGAAGGTCAAATCCAAAGTTGATTCTGTGGAGGAGTATAAGAAGATCAAAATCTTCGATAACCTCTCCATGTCTACCAGTTACAATTTTCTGGCGGATTCCTTCAATTTGAGTGATTTCAATTGGAATGCCAGGACTTCTTTTTTCAAAGGGGCGGTCTTTGTGAGTTTGAGCGGTACGATCGATCCATATATTTATGTACTGGATAGTATCCAGGAGACATCCAGAGGGGATCAGGTTCATCAGAGGCAAATAGATCAGTTCGCCTGGAATAATGGTAAGGGTATTGGGCAATTGACCCGAACGAGCATGTCTGTCGGCTTTAAACTGCAACCTAAAGGCTCTAAAAACAATGATAAGAATCCAACAGGCGATCCGAATGCCAATGACCCTTTCAGCAACAATGGTTTTATCAATGAGGATGAAAAATTTCAGGCTGGTAATGTAGATGATTTTATTTCTTACGATCCTAACATGTACGTGCCGTGGAATGTTCCCTGGAGTTTGAATGTGAACTACTCTCTCAACTATAATAAGCGAGGTTTTGAGGATTATACGATCACTCAAACGTTAAACTTTAGTGGTTCCTTGAGTATCACAGATAAAACCAGAATGAATTTCAACTCAGGTTATGATCTGGAGGCTAAGGAATTTACAGTTACCAGACTCAATGTGACTAGAGATCTTCACTGTTGGAATATTTCCTTTAACTGGGTGCCGTTTGGTCCACGTCAATCTTATTACGTAAGGATTGCGGTGAATTCTGCTATGTTGAAGGATCTGAAGCTGGACAAGAGAAGCCAGTCTACGTACACCAGTTTCTAATGGTTTCTTAGTTTGGAGTGATTGCTCGTGAAAGACCGGGTGATTTATTTAATCTTTATTTCATGGGCTTTGTGGCTTCCTTTTGGGGGAGCCTTCTATTTTTGCATCCATGAACAACAACTCCATTTATACCCTTCAATTCATGCTGCTATGCTTTAGTGGCTTTCTTTTTTTTAGTAGTTTCAACATGATCATACCTGAGTTGCCCTCACATCTGGAGACCATGGGAGGAGGGGACTACAAAGGGTTGATTATTGCGCTTTTTACTTTGACAGCTGGTCTTTCAAGGCCTTTTAGTGGTAAGCTGGCTGATAGAGTAGGGCGAGTACCTGTCATGATAGTGGGGGCTATAGTTTGTGGAGTTGCGGGTGTTTTGTATCCCTTTGCTAATACGCTTTGGGCCTTTTTTCTCCTTCGTTTGTTTCATGGCTTTTCTACAGGTTTTAAACCAACCGGAACCTCCGCCTATGTAGCCGATATCATTCCGTTGAACAAAAGGGGAGAGGCCATGGGCGTACTTGGATTTTTTGGAAGTATGGGAATGGCAGCTGGTCCTTCGATAGGTCCTCTGATTGCAAAACATTTTTCTTTGGATATCATGTTTTATACCTCTGCATTTTTTGCGGTACTTTCTGTTCTCATCTTGATAGGGATGAAGGAAACCTTAAAGAATACTGAGCGAGTGGGCTGGAAACATTTTGTAGTGAGAAAAGAAGAGATTTATGAGCCCAGGGTTTTATCTCCATCGATTATGATGATGCTTTTGGTCTTTGCATTCGGTGCGATTGTAACGGTAATTCCTGATATCAGCGACCAAATGGGCCTTTCTAATAGGGGATTGTTTTTTACTTATTTTACCATCGCCTCGCTGATGGTGAGATTGCTGGCTGGCAAAGCTTCAGATAAATATGGACGTGTGCCAGTATTGAAAGTGGGTAGTGCAATATTGCTCGCAGCTTTGCTGTTGTTGGCCAATGCCAATTCTGCCTTCTTGTTGTTAACTACTGCGGTACTGTATGGCGTAGGAGTAGGGATGTGCTCGCCTACTATTTTTGCTTGGACGATTGATTTGAGTGATGACAAGCATCGAGGACGCGGCATGGCTACTATGTATATCTTTTTAGAGATAGGAATAGGAATGGGTGCCCTGCTTGGTGGCTGGGTTTATGGAAATGACTTGAGTAATATTCCTATTGTATTCTATACTTGTGCTGTATGTATTGTCACAGCGTTGATCTATTTGTTTTCTAAAACAGTGCGTAACTTGCCCCGAGTAAATGAGATTTGAGATGGAGCTAAATTCGAAAAAGATAACTCAGTACGTTTTTGTTGGTGTGGTGGTAGTAGAGTTACTGGCACTGATGATGGGATGGGAACATGTGCGTCATTTTTCTAAACCCATGTTGATGCCTGTTTTGCTTTTTTACCTCCGACAGGGGACTACTGGCAGACTGAGCCCGTCTTTTCTTTTTGCTGCAGTGGCTTTGATATTTTCCTTTGTTGGGGATTCGTTCTTGATGTATGAGGGGGAAATGTATTTTATGATCGGGCTGGCGGCTTTTGCTGTTGCACATATCGCCTACATCGTTGCGTTTTCCAATGCAGTTAATGAAAATACTCAAGGGCCCAATCCATTGGCAAAGGTGTTGTATGCCATTCCTTTTGTGTTCTTGTTTGTCTTTTTGTTGATGGCAATCTGGTCCAATTTAGGAGGGCTGAAGATTCCAGTAGCTGTTTATGCAGCTATTTTAATCTCGATGGTTTTAGCCGCTATTTACAGGCATAACCGATCCAATATAGATAGTGTGAGAGGCGTGATTTTTGGGGCGATTCTTTTCTTGCTATCAGATTCCCTTCTGGCACTCAATATGTTTTTTGAACCGATGCAGAATGCCGGGATTTGGATCATGTCAACTTACATCCTTGCCCAATGGAATATCATCAATGGTTTGCAAAAGCATTATAATTATTAAGATTCAAGATTCAAGATTCAAGATTCAAGAATTTTATTAATGGTTATTTACCATTGATCTTGATGATATTGACTGGGCAGCTGGCAGCTGCGCGTTTGTTTTCTTCCAGTTCCTCTTCGTGTGCATCTACGTGATAGATACCTTTCTTTTGTTTACCACCAACCAGGGTACACCGACCATCTTTTTTTGAAATCCTCCAGCGATCAGGAGCGATTTCAACGCAAGCAAAACAGCCGATGCATTTGTCTCTGTAATGGGTGATTTTGAACATTCCTTAGGCAGGTACTATCTTATAAAGTTTGTCTGAAGGACGGATCATTTCGTCAATTTGGATAGAGAAATTGTCTCCTTTTTTAACCTTGTTCACTGCTTGATCTGCTACTCTCATTTCTCCGACCTTGGTTTTGACAATGCCAGTTGTTGGGCCAGTGATCATGATTTCATCTCCAGATTCCAGTGTATGTGTTTCCATTTGGAACTCACCTACTTTGATGTTACCAAAGTATTTGACTCCTTTTCCAAGGAAGATTTTTTTCGTCGTGGCTTTAGAACCATGGACTTTACTCCATTCTCCCATTTTTCGGCCCAAATAGTAACCATCCCAGAAGCCACGATTATATACTGTCTCTAATTCTTTCTTCCAAACCGTGAATTTTTCTGGTCCATAGGTGCCTTCATTGATGGCATCACCCGCATCACGGTAGCACTTGGTAGTGGTGTAGACATAGTCAGCTGCACGTCCGCGTCCTTCAATTTTGAAGACTGATACACCTGCTTCTACCACTTTGTCCATGAAATCAATCGTACAGAGATCTGCTGCACTCATGATGTATTCATTGTCGATCTTTAGCTCGTTTCCTTGCTCGTCTTTTACCGTGTACTCTCTTCTGCAGTTTTGGACACAGGCTCCTCTGTTGGCAGAGGCAAAGTCAGAGTGTAAACTCAAATAGCACTTGCCAGATACAGCCATACATAGGGCTCCATGAGCGAAAACTTCAATTCTGACCAATTCTCCTCCTGGTCCACGGATGTCTCTTTTCTTAATCTCTCTGGTGATGTCGCTAACTTGTTTCAAACTCAATTCGCGCGCCATTACCATCACATCCGCATACATAGAGTAGAACTCTACTGTTTCGATGTTACTGATGTTGGCCTGGGTAGATATATGGATAGGAAAACCAATTTTCTTGGCATAGTTCATCACCGAGTGGTCTGCAGCGATGATAGCAGAAATGCCACTCTCTTTGGCAGCATCTACGATCGAACGCATCAGATTCATATCATGGTCGTACATCACCGTATTCATGGTGATGTAGCTTTTTAGTCCATTTTCATCACAGATTTTGGCAATTTCTCTCAAGTCATCGAGGGTGAAATTGTTGGAAGAGCGAGCGCGCATGTTGAGCTGCTCTACCCCAAAGTAGATCGAATTGGCTCCTCCTTTGATTGCTGCTCTCAGCGACTCATATGAGCCCGCTGGCGCCATGATTTCTATGTCGTGCTTTTCCATCTTATTTTCCATCATAGACCACTCCACTGGTCGGTGTTTCGTTCAATTCTATTTTACTCAAAAGTGGTAGCTGTGGTTTGATCTGATCCCAGATCCAAACCGTGATTCGCTCCGCGGTTGGGTTTTCTAAACCCGGGATATCATTGATCAGCTGGTGATCCAAACGATCAATAATCGGCTTGATCACATCCTTGACATCTTTGAAGTCCATGACCCATTCCAAGTCTTCTACCAGATCACCTTCCAAAAAGACGGTAAGGTGATAAGTATGACCATGAATATTCTTGCACTTGTGCCCATCGGGTACATTGGGAAGAAAATGAGCGGAATCAAAAGCGAACTTCTTGAATATGACCATGTTGCTAATTATGCACTTTTAGTAAATGTTCCGCGAAGTTAGGGTATTTTGGGTGGATTGTAAAGTTTGTAAATAAAAGTGCTGGCAAAGAGATGTCCAGAGACAAAAAAAGGCCGTCTAACCAGACAGCCTTTTCATCATCTTTTGATCCTGAAAGATGTAGTCTAATTCTTAATTAATCTTGAAACGTAAGAATTAGCTTTCTCCCCATCTAGTCTGATCATGTATATTCCTGACTTTAGATGTGTCACATCAATTTGAACCTTAGATTGATAGATTGGGCCACTTGAGACTATCTGCCCTTCCAAATTTAAGACCTGATAGGTGTTGAAGTCTTCAGAACCATTTATCATTAGATAGTCTGAAGTAGGGTTGGGGTAGATATTCAAGTCGACCGTGCGTTGTGTGGATAATATTGTTTCTACTACAGTCAGGGTGAAGTCCTGTGAGTAGAGATTGTTTTCTGCTTGTTGATCATCGGCAGTGATCGTAAATTGCTGTGTGCCAAATGCACCCTCCACAGTTGTGATTTCAATTTCAGTTCCAGAAATATTGAATGTCACCAGACTTCCGTCGTTTGGAGTGATGCTGTAACTGACGTTTTGCTCTATTTCATCTGCCGGGATGTCATCTATATTGATGCTTATGTGTTGCACATCTGCAAAATCTTGATCCAAAGTCAGATCTGTCTGACTAAGTGTGAATGAAGGCTGATCATTAATGGCGTTCACTGTTAGCTCAAACTGTGTGCTTATGGTTTCAATACCGTCGCTTATCTCCAATGTGATACTACCCGTCCCGTTGTTGTCCGGTATTGCGGAGAGTATGAGTACGTTTTCAACGTTGATTTCAGCATTAGTGGCAGAATTGTTAGTAAGCTGAAAGTTGAGGATATCTCCATCAATATCTAATACCAAAGTGTCCAGATCTACTAAAGAAAAAGTTTCGAAATCCTCTGCTACTGATTGATTCTCCATTGTAGCAATGAATGTTGGTGCATCGTTCACGTTTTCAACAGTAATAGTAAATTCATCTGTCGTGCTGAACTCTCCATCAGTGGCGGTCATGGTGATGACAGCTACACCTACATCTTCGTTGGATGGGGTACCATGCAGGGTCAACGAAAGCCCATCGAAATTCAGCCAAGAAGGAACACCCTCTACATTGAGATTCAGGTTTTCATTGTCCACATCAGAGAACTGATCTGAAGGTAAGAAGAAACTAAAGGCTACTTCCTCAGTAGCTGTGAGGTCCGCAACTGGATTGTTCACTACTGGAGCATCATTGATTGCCTGGATCGCGAGGGTGAAAGTAGCAGTAGTGGTAGAGTTACCATCACTGGCTTCCAAAGTAATGATAGCAGTACCAAAATAGTCGGCTGGTGCTGCGTAGGTCAGTCGATTATTGGCTAATTCCAAACTGACATCAGTATTACTGCTGCTCACCTCGTAGGACAGTTGGGCTCCTTCAGGGTCGCTAAAAAGTGTGGAGACATCAGCAATCAACTCACGGTTGCTGGCATCCTCATCAAAGGTCTGATCCTGAACAGTACCTACCACAATTGGTGATTCATTATCTAAGATTTCAAGAGTAAATGTACCTGTTGTAGTATTGTTTTCAGTTTGCCCATCATCTGCAGTAATGGTGAATAGTTGTGAACCAAACTCACCCGCTATCGCAGTAACAGAGACATGACCAGTAGACGCATCAATAGTTACGCTGGCAAACGAGATTGAAGAAGGATCTATCGAGTAAGTGATGGCTTCCGTTTCGTTGGCAGGAGAAAGGTCTGTCAACTCGATTATTTCTGTTCCTTCAAAGTCTTTACCAATTGTTAAGTCTTCAATGTCAAATGTAGGTGCATCATTAATTGCATTCACCGTTACATTTATAATCGCAGTAGTTTGATTGGATTGAGGGTCTTCGGCTATTACTTCGATTTGCGCTGTCCCATTGCCGTTCTCAACTCCGCTGATGGTGAGTTGGTTTCCATCCAAGGATGCAGTGACTGCTTCTTCGCCAGACGAAACGGTTGCACTAAAGGTTATTTCTTCCTCGTCTACTTCTGTGAAATAGCTACTTAGATCCAGAGTTTCAGTGAAGCTGTCTTCATCTCCTGATAAGTCTGAAAATTCAATACTGAGTAGGGGAGCATCATCGATTGGCAATACTTCTATATCAAAACTTTGGTCTGTGGTGCCGGCAGCATTGGTTGCTGATAAAGTAAGCGTTGCTGAACCGAAAAAATGGTTGGAAGCGCTCAGAGTGAAACTATTGGCCGATAGATTGCCTGCTACATTCATATCTGTACTACTAACGGTATAGGTTAATCCATCACCTACTGGATCTGAAAATAAAGTGTCGATCTGGTTCGAGATCAGAAATTCCTGTTCATCCTCATCTATTTGAATATTGGGCAATTGTGCCAGGATTTCAGGAGGATCAAATTGAATGATGTTGTTTTTGAGTACGATTACTTGGGGAATGGCTGTTGTTGCATTAGTGAAGGTAGCAACGATATCTAGATCTTCGTCACCATCTACATCGCTCATTTCCAGTCTGTATGGGATATGTGCTTGTGTTGTTGTGTATAGATCTGTCGAACTCAATTGGCCGGTTCCATCATTGAGCATGACAGCCACTTTGGCGTCTTTGTCTGCAGAGTAGGCAATATCGATATCACCATCACCATCCACATCTCCTGGTGCCAGATCGAATGTGCTTTGAAAACCAGTCGCAAAAGCATGATCTACAAAGGTCAGGCTTCCTTCATTTTCTAACCAACCAATTTCACCATCGATAGTCGTATATAAGATGTCAAACCATCCGTCCTGATTGAAATCGAGGGCGGAAACTTTACGAACATATTTGCTAAGAATTTTACTTTCTGATCCACCATAGGGTCTGATGAAAATACCATCACCACCAGAATAGGAGGCATAGATAATATCTGTTTTACCATCATTGTTGAGGTCTTTGGCTGCTAATCCAGCGAGTCCACCCCATGTAGCCATTGTTGTTTTTTGGAAGCTACCTGTACTTAGCTGTATATGTAAATAGACCTGATTGTCTGTTTTGGATTGCATGATATCGAGCAATCCGTCGTTGTTATAGTCTAGAATTTCAATCTCTCGATAATTGCCAATTTCGCTGCTGATTACATTGGAAGTAAATGTGAGGTTGCCATCGTTCATGAAACTGATTAGTCCGCGGTTTAATCGGGAACAAGTAACAATGTCCAAATGTCCATCACCATTGAGATCTGCTAGTTTGATGTCATAACCATCTGCAACATTTGTTATCTCCACAGGATCACCGAAGTTTCCAAATCCATCGTTAAGCATATAGACTACTATGGCTTCTGATTCCGTGCTCGCCACGATATCCAGATCACCATCTGCATCCAGATCACCTACCGCCAATCCTCGCGTTTGGGTGGCATTGAAGCCCAGTTCTGTGTCAGCAAAAGAAAGAGCGTTGATAGGCGATTGGGTAGCTGTGGTTGTAAAGCTGTACTGATATGGAATCACATGAGTACTGTTGCTACTCATGAGCCCATCGTCTATCACTACTGTAATGATTTCTTTAGGAAGGAAATCTGAATCAGGAGTGAAGACGACAGAATCTGTGCCTGGAGTACTGAAGTTACCTGCAATTGAACTACGCAGGTTGCTAGTGATATGTACATTTTCGTCTATGGTCGTGTTATCCAGGTCCTGGCTGTATCCGAATCGGATTGTGCTATTGCGAGCTACAGATTCGGTTCCATTTTGAGGTGCGTGAGAGCTTAACGTTGCTGGCTCTACGGTGGTGATGTTGAAACTGAAATCTGCGGTATTGCCAGTATTGTCTTCTGCTGTCACCGTGATTTCTGCTGTTCCCAAAAAACCAGGGTTAAATATGATCTCAATAAGGTATGAAGTTTCTTCGTAATAAGCATCTGCCCTGTATACTCCGGTGGAGGTAGAGCTAGCAGTGTAGGTCAATTCCGCATCGTCAGGATCGCTGAATAGATCTTCCAGGTTCAGGCGTTTCAATCTGAAATAGTTGTCAGCATCGCTCACGATGGTGGTGTCGTTGAATGTCGACTCAACTACAGGTGGTTGGTTGGCTATAAAGGTCAACTGTGCCAGGCTGGCGCCTTGGTTGACTATATCAGGGCTATAGGCATCTGTGAAGCTTGCTTCATCGTCGTGCTGTCCTGCAAAGAGGTATTTATTTTCTCCCAGATTGAAGAGTCTAGGTGATGTCATGCCATTGTTTCCTACAGATGAGGCCAGAAATCCACCTTGAACAAATCCTAAGTTGGTGTCTAGCTCTGTCCAGTAGCTGGCAGGGTTGCTGTAACTGATGTTGGAAGTGCCAGTGCCAGGATCTAGGTCAAGGGTGCCGTTCCCGTTCCAGTGACCGGATAGTATCAAGTTGCCAGCTACAGTATCTACAGAGTGAATATAATCCGTGGCAGTGGTAGTCGTAGCGATGGAGGCAAAGGTTGTGTTGGCCCCATCGGCCAGGTCGGTTTTCATGATATAGCCGTGTACACCACCAGCACTATGGATGTCCTGCTGATAGGTGTCGACATAGACACCCATTGGCAATTGACCTACTATATATAGTTGGTTGTCAGTGGCAATCCAATCATGTACCAGATTGCTAGTGACCGATGCACCACCTACGATTGTTTTTTTCCAGGAAATGTCTGTTAACTGAAGAATCGTATGGCTTTTACCAGCCCCAATGTACCTCAGGTTGCTGGCAGTACCTGAATACCCTTGATCACCTAATTTTGTTCTAGAACCCAAGGCTGCTTCGTAGGTCGGTGCATATTCGAATTCAATAGCAATATCGTAATCGTTTTCGGTCATGGCCCATTCTAAAACAGTGAAGGCACGGTTCTGGCCATCCACCAGCAGTTTGGAAAACTGGTTGCCAGAATTGGAGCTGGTACGACGACCGTATATGAACTCAAAGTTGGGTTTGTAGAAGCCAATAATCCCTACTTGGTTTACAGAATTGGTATGGAGGTTTTTTGTTTCCGTACCCGGATCCATATCTGCTACGGTACCACTGGGGTCCTTGAAGTAGCCCGCTACATATATAGAGTCCCCATGATTGACGGCTATGTCGAGGAATTCCTGCACGCCTGTATTCTCCCCGCCGATCACGAAGTGGTCCAGGTAGTTGCCGTCAGCATCGTATTTGGCCACCAGAGCGTCGCTTTTGGCGGTTACGCTGGCTGTGCCCGTCCCTGGATCCAGGTCTATACCTGTGGCATTGGTATCATTGCCTAGATAGCCTGTCAGCAAAATGTCTCCCTGACTGTTAATTGTTAGGGCATTGAATCGTTCGTGGACTTCAGTCCCAAAGGTATGCACCCACGCCAGCTCACCATTGGCGTCATATTTGGCAAAGAAAGCATCGTCAGCACCAACTGCATCGATGGCTGTTGGCGTGGTATTTCCCATGTTGAAATTAGCTCCTGTTCCATTGAAAAGTCCAACTACATATACATTGCCGTCAGTATCTAATTCTATGTCTTTTATGCTGACTTGTGTTGAGTTACCAAGAGAGGTAATCCAATCAGAATTCAGTGTTTGTCCGAAAACGTGACTTCCTACAAGGGATAGAAAGCCAACCAAAAATTTTATTCTCATAGTTTCAAGATTTTTATTTAGATCATCTCGAAAGTAGAGCAGGGTTGACTATTTGGTAGGGGAGTTCTAGGGAAGTGCGTATTCTTTCTAGGGAAGTGCAGCGTGTTACTCTTTCTGCTACAATTGATCCAATACTTGAAGGAAGATGTCCTTCTTGAATCGCGACAGAGGTACGGTACTCCCGTCTGTCATTTCTATAGTGCCTCCATCGCTTTTGTCAAATTTTTTTAGGTGACGCAGGTTAATGAGGTGAGATTTGTGAGGTCGAAAAAACAATTTTCCTTTTAGCATCTCCTCGTATTCTTTCAGAGTACGAGTGATTAGGGTCTGGTTACCATCAACAAAATTGAATAAGGTGTAGTTGTTTTCCGACTGACAGCGTACTATGTCAGCAATGTTGACTATTTGGATGCTATGTTGGTCTTTGAGTACGAGTCTGTTGAGCGATTTTGCCTCATTTGAGAAATCCTCGCTGAGGTTTTGAAGTTGAACCTTTGATTGATCGGCTTGTATGGCCCTGTCTAATGCCAATTTGAGCTCTTGAGGATCTACAGGTTTTAGTATGTAATCAATCGCATTGAACTTGAAGGCTTTGATCGCATAATTGTCATATGCGGAGATGAAAATGATTTTGAAATCTATTTGGTCCAATCCCAGTCGTGCCAATAGATCGAAACTAAGGCCATCAGGTAAGTTGATGTCCAGAAAAGCCAAATCAGGTTTGAAAGTTGAAAGTTTTTCTATGGCTTCTTCTATCGAGGAGGCCTCTTCAATGACAGTTATGTCCTGATCACTTTTTTTTAGGTAGGCTTTTACGGTTTCTCTGGCATTTTTTTCATCATCCAGAATGAAAATTTTCATACTACTCTTTCGACTATGCTGGTAAAATGACTTTAGTTGGAAGAGTTAAATTTACACGCAAGCCTTGAATATTCCCTTCAGCATCAAAATTGTTTTTGAGTAAAAGTTCAGATTGGGCTTTTAAGGTTCGTTTGAAAATCGCAAGACGTTCCTGGGTAATCCGGGTGGCCAAGGATTTGTGATTGGATTGACTACTCTCAATAAGACCCGTGCCCGTATCGTTGATTTCTAGTGCGATTTGTTCACTTCCTTTTGCTTTGAAGCTAATATTGATTTTGTTTTCTCTGTCTTTTTTGAATAGTCCATGTTCCAGGGCATTTTCGATAAAGGGTTGGGCAAACATGGGAGGGAGGTGGTGGTAATCCTCGTCCAGTTCTTCGTCTAATTCTATCTCATAGTCGAACTGGTTGTCAAAACGCATTTGCTGAAGCTCCATGTAATTCCTGAGGGTTTCTATCTCTTCACCCAAGCTGATGAACTCTTGACGCGAATGATCTAATATTTGGCGCATTAGTCTACTAAATGTTCCCATATAATGGCTGGCTTCTTCGGCTCCTTTCGTCATCATGTAGTGTTGTATGGCAGTCATGGAGTTGAAGATGAAGTGTGGATTCATTTGAGACCGCAATAGGCGCTGTTCCATGTCGGACAGACTTTTTTCTTTCTTGAGCTTTTGTTGTCTGGTGTATAGAATCCCCAAGCCTATGGCCAAAAACAGGAATAAGCCGAGTGCGAGGATTAAGATTCGTTGCTGTCTTAATTGGAGTTTTGAGATGTCGGCTTCCTTTTCGAGTAATTTGACCTCCTGAGTTTTTTGGTTGGCTTCCAGGCGAGATTGGTTTTCAGAAAATTTGTGGTTGAAGTTGGCCTCTAATACCGAATCATGTTGGTGTTTGTATCTTTCTAAATGTTCTAAAGCAGCTTTGAAATTTCCTTTGGCTTTTTTGATTTCATAGTTTAGTCTCGCATTTTCAGCAGACTCGGGATTAAGTTTCTGAGCCTTGTCTGCCATCATTTGTGCAGAATCCAATTTTTCCAGACCTATATAGGCAAAACCTAGATTGATGTGTTGTATAAACTCGGTGACGGGATGCAAAGGGTATTTTTTTGCCAGTTTTAGGTTTTCGTAAGCCATTTTTAAACCTTCGCTATAGTTTCCCTTTCTGATGATGGGGGCAGTTACTACATTGTGCGCAACAGCTGCGTAGTAGTCCAGTTCTTTTTCTCTAGCAAGGTTCAGCCCCTTCAGGCCATAGTGAACTGAAGAGTCTAGGTTTAAAGTGGTTTTTCCATTGTAAAGTATACATAAGTTGACACAAGCACGAATGTAACTTGACCAATCCTGATATTCTAAAGCTCCATTCATGGATAGCTTGTGGTACTTGAGTGAATTTTCTAGATCACGATTGTTCTGAAGGATTCTAGCGATGCTACCGTAGGTTCTGTATTGGCTTTTAGATTTTTCACTACCGGTCTCAATGCTTTTGTAATAGTAGTTGAGTGCTTCATCAGATCGATTGGGGTCTATGTTGAAAATGACTCGTCCTTTGATGAAATAGGCTTCTGATAGTTGGTCGTTTATGTTGTGTTGGGCAAAATGATTTATGGCAATATCAATCCATGGTTCGGCCTCTATAGCTTGATTAGACTGTAATAAAGTCTCCGAAAGCTTCATCGCTATAGCTGATTGGTTGCTAGCAGAGCTGGTGCTTTTATACTCACTTTTCAACTCCATAATCAATGAGTCCAAATGGGAGCTTTCTTCTTGCGCCTGTAAGATCGAAATGTTTAAGAATATGCAGAGAACTGTGAAGTATTTCGCTTTGATCATATTAGGATGAGCCATTATTACATCTAATCACTAGGCGAATCTAATAAAATGTGGTTTCTAGATGGTGAAGAATTGATTTTTGAACTTTATTGTACTAATTATGTTAATTAATAGGTTTATTGAATAATCACCTTTTCGCCGAAAGATTGATGTTGACTAACTACAGATAAAATGTAGGTCCCAGTTGGGAGGTGATTTGTTTTTATTTCATGCACTAAATTTCTTTTAGTGTTCTGAATAGTTTCAGAATAAACAATCTGCCCTGAAATACTTGTCAATGATAGTTCTATTTGCTCAGTGTTCAGATCGGATAAGGAGAATTTTATGACTTGACTAGAGAGCGCCGGATTTGGATAAATACTCAGAGTAGAACCATTCTGGAACTGTCCGGTCACCTTCATGATTTTGGAATAGGCAGAGCTTCCATCATAGTCCGTTTGCTTGATTCGATAGTAAATCAACCCCTCAGGTGAATGGGGATCAGTAAATTGGTAATCCAATATATCACTGCTCTGACCCGCTCCATCTATAGTTGCGATGGCCTCATAATGAGAGTTGTCCAATGATTTTTCAATTGTGAAGTAGTCGTTATTTTCTTCCATAGCGGTGCTCCAGCTAATGATTACCTCATTATTCACCCTTCTGGCTTGTACATCGAAAAACTCAACAGGAAGGCTGGCGTCTGTACAACTTAGCCCACCTAGTGTCTCTATGGTCATGTAGTTGGAAACACATGCCGTATTACGAAGCTCGGTTTTAATGTAGTCCTGGGTCCTGACAACATTGGCTATTCTTAATTCATCTATTATTCCTGTAAAGGCATTGTTTAACCCTCCGTCATCAATGCCTCCAATAGTCAGGTCATAATCTCCCCCAGCTGTGTAATAGTCGATGGGTGATGTGCTTTGCTCGGTAGAAGAAGTGATCAATTCACCATTCAGATAGGTTGTCTGGGTATAGTTCTCACCTGATTCTTCAATTACGCCAACAAAATAATTCCAGTTGCCAGAAGTAATATCAATTTCACCATTACCATTCGTATCTGTTAAAACATAATTGCCATTAGTTCTTCCTGTTTGGAAACCGATTTCTTCATCATTATTAGTTCCACCTCCATTGGGTCGCATTTCGAGAGTATACGAGGCATAGGGAGCATTTAATCGACCTTTCGAAAACATTTTTGCGTAGGCATTCTGCGTTCCTGAGGTTTGAAACCAACATGAAATTGTGAAGGAGTTAGCGGGTTCAATAGTAGTGTTATCTGGTACAGTGATGTATTCAGTGGTTCCATCAAAAGAATAACCATTGCCCACAACCGAACTTACGATGTTAGTAGCATCCATGTTGTTTGCGGTTCCATTCAAAGAGTTACCAGTGGCGTCTACAATAGCACTAGCACCAGGAGTTTCTGAAAGTTGCCAAACACCAATGAAGTTGGCGTCAGTCCATACTGTACCATTACTTTGATCCGTTTCTCCTGATCGACCATAGAACATTTCAATCTCCGTATTGACAGTAGCACTTAAGTCTACCTTAACCCAAATGATCACGTCACCATTGACTCCATCATATGATTCTAGATAATGACTATAAACATCTGCTACTACAGAACTAGGGCTTGGTGCAAAAACGATATCAAATCCATTTGATAATATTTCTCCGTCTGAATTGGTATCTGAGATCCCGTCAGGATCCGAAATCATATCTTCGACACCTTCTAAAGATACTAGTAAAGGGAAATTAGTTAAGTCAGAACTACCAGAAACCATGTTCTTATCAACTGTGATGGTAACATTGTGATTATACAAACTCGATAAAGTCTGACCCAAAACCGCAAGGGATGAAAACAATAGTAAAAAGGAGAGAGCGAAGATTCTCAAATTCATAAGTCCTAGATTTGGTAAAGGACTAAAAGTTTAAATCTTTCCGTTCGCTGGTGAAATTGACAGGACTCGACCCGTACAATCATTAAAAGTAATGAAAAAGTTTAATAATCAGTACTTTAGATTTTTAAGACTTTCATCAGAGATACCTATTTCAAAACCACCTGCTTCAATTTTTATATTTTGTGCAACGCATGTTATAGGTGAATTGACCTTGATTGATTCATTTGCTATTGATTATATTGAGGGAGCAGACTAAGAGAAAAAGGTGTGAAAAAGACTATCGCATTAAGATTACTATGGGGAATTGGGGTGCTGTGCACAAGTTTACCGACTTTTTCAGATCCAGTATCCGAAGAATTTACCTTTACTAATATTCATGAGGGGATTACAAAAAGAGCAGTAACAGCCTTTTCGCAAGATGAAGAAGGGTTCATTTGGATCGCAACATTTGGGGCAGGACTCTATCGCTACGACGGATTAGAATACAAGGTCTATAAGTACGATTGGAACGATTCAACCACTATCAGTAGCAATGTTGTTTATGAAATCTTCAGAGATAGCCAGGATTTGCTATGGGTGGTGACCGACAATGGCGCCTGTTATTACAATTCTTCCGAAGATAATTTTCAGAGGATTGAAATTTTAGGAAAGAGTGCTAGCAGGCAGCTTACCATCCTGGCCATGGAGGAAGATTACACTGGTAACTTACTTTTCGCATCTAGTCAGGATGGATTGTTTTTATATGAAAGACAGAGCCAAATTGTAAAGCATATTCCATTCTTAGGCCTCAAAGAGGACCCGCTCTTCATTAGGGACATTGTCCTGATGCCTGATCAGACGATATTGATGGCAAGTAACTATGGCTTGTTAGAACTTGGGAAAGGGAGACAGCAAATCGTGGAGGCTAAACTTTTCGATGGAGAAAAATACTTCGGCCTGGATCCGATGCTGGAGTTTATGTATTTGGATTCCGATGAAAATTTGTGGATTGGCTCAAGAATGAATGGCGTTTATCATTTGAGACAAAGGAAAAGTAGAAAATTCAATAGCTGGACACTCAATAATTACCCTATTACAGAGAAACGTATCTTGTCGATGCAAGAAACTCAATACGGTAATATGCTATTGGGGACGGAAAATGATGGGTTGTTTTTACTGGACAAAAATGGAAAGGTTCTACAGAATTACTACTATGATAAGTTTGAAGGGGAACATATTAAGGCCAATTCCATATGGTCTTTATTCAAGGATAGAGATGAACGAATTTGGTTGGGTTATTATGATAAAGGGGTAGGAGTTTATGACCCCTTGTTCGACAAGTTCGACCACTTACTCAGTCAGGCTAATAATCTCAATTCGCTACAGGTGGCCTCAGTCACAGATTTGACTCAAGATGAAAAAGGTAGGTACTGGATTAGTATGGATGGCGGTGGGATTGATATCTATAACGATCAGACTAAAAAATTCACTCATACCATAGATGAGGAGTCTGGGTACACTGGATTGACTAATAAGGCCATTCAGACGGTTTTTTTTGATGCTGAGCAAAACCTTTGGGCCGGCAGTTGGGACGGCGGATTGTATTTCTTACCCAAGGGATCAAAGCATTTCAAGAATTATACGGTAGAGAATACCTCTGGAGCTTTAAAGTCCAACAGAATCTTGTCTATTGCCGAAGATTCGCATGGTGTGATTTGGATGGGATCCTTCAGCAATGGTCTACTGTCTTACAACCCTAAGACTCATGAATTCAAATCATACGACAAGGGTGAATTCCGTCTGGCTGGCATCAACAATATGGACATTCGCAGGGTATATGTTGATTCAAAGGATAGAATTTGGGTTGGAGCCACACTAGGGCTGTTTAGGATTGACCGAAACAGGAATGGGGAGCTTGAATTACATTCATTTTCGGATCAGATGTCTGAATCCATGGGAGAGCATTCGAGCGTTAATCATATTTTGTCAATTGAGGAAGATAGTAAAGACAATATATGGATTGGGACGGATGGAGCAGGTTTGTGTCAATACAACGAGAATGACAATCATTTCTTTTGGTATAATGTGCAGAATGGTCTGGATATGGAAACCGTCTGTGCCATACTGGAAGATGATCAAGGGAAAATCTGGCTCAGTAGTAAATCTGGAATAGCTTCCTTGGATTTAGAGAATGGACGTATCGATCACTTCTCCACACATGACGGGTTACTTTCCAATGCATTCAATTACAATGCGGCCTATAAAAATAAAAAGGGGCAGTTGTTTTTTGGGGATTTCTTAGGGGTGGATTTTTTTCATCCTAATAGCTTGAAGACCAATCAGGTCAAACCCCAAGTGTTTTTTACCGAATTGCGTGTGTTCAACGAACTAGTCCAGCCCAACGATGAAAGTGGTATTCTAGAAACTCCTCTGTTAGAAACTTCGGCTTTGACATTGAATCACGAACAATCCGTTTTTACAATTCAATTCGTTGGGCTCAATTATACTCGGCCCGAAGAAAACGAATATGCCTTTTATCTAGAGGGTTTGGAAACGGATTGGAACTATGTAGGAAATACCCGGTCGGCAACTTACACCAGTTTGAAAAGTGGCGATTATGTCTTTAAAGTAAAAGCAGCCAACAATGACGGTGTGTGGAGTGATGAGGTGAGGGAATTGCGGATTACTATTTTGCCTCCATGGTATCGATCTAGATGGGCGCTTTTGGTCTATTCCATTTCTTTTCTGGGACTGCTCTATGTTTTCTTTAAGATTGTCCAGGTCAGGGTAAGGGACAAACAAGCCTACCTGACAGAAATTGAGAATAGAAAACAAGAAGAGGAACTGAATGACAAAAAGTTACAGTTTTTTACCAATATATCTCATGAATTCAGGACGCCATTGACCCTAATTTTGAATCCCTTGAAGGATGTATTGAACGATTCTTCATTGACTCTTCCCAGTCGAGTCACCGAAAAGCTTCAGGTGATGTATAAGAACTCTGATAGACTCCAGCGACTGATAGATGAGCTGATGGACTTTAGGAAATTGAAATTTCACAAATTGCCCGTGCATGCACAGTGCCTGGAGATCGAACCATTCTTGAGGTCTGTCTGTCAATATTTTGAGGAGGAAGCTGAATCCAATTCGATTGATCTGGATGTGATCCCTAACCCTACCGACCAGATGGTATGGGTGGACAAAGGCATGTTGGAAAAAATTGTATTCAATCTGCTTTCTAATGCATTTAAGGTTACACCTCAAAATGGTAGTATCAAAATGTACACCTCGGTTGAAATGCACAATTATACAGATACTGAAGCATGGAATAGTCTGAAAATAACCATCAGTGATACAGGGCCTGGTTTAGAATCTGATCAATTGGAGAAGATTTTCGAAAGATTCTATCAGGTAGATAAAAAGAATAAAGACTATTTCGGCGGAACGGGTATCGGGCTGGAAGTGGTGAAAGATTTTATTTCTCTAAACAAAGGAGATATAAAGGTGAAAAGTCAAGTAGGTAAAGGAACGTCCTTTGAACTTTTTCTGAGGTTAGGAGATGATCACCTGGAGGAAAATGAAAAATTGGTGGCTCAACCTGAGACTTTCGTGCCTGTGGAATCAATCAAGGAATTGGAAGAGCAAGATGTTATTGCTCATGGCAAGAAAAAGACGATACTGATCGTAGAGGATAATCTAGAGCTTCGTAAATATCTCAAAAGCGAATTGTCAAAGCACTATCGAGTAGTTCTGGCTCGAGATGGAGCAGAAGGCTGGGAAATGGCTCAGAGCGAAAGCCCGGATGCTATGGTTACAGATGTGGTAATGCCCGAGTTGAATGGAGTGGAACTCTGTGAAAGAATTAAATCAGATATCAAAACCTCTCACATCCCAATACTGATGTTGACAGCTAAAAGCACTTTGGATGATCAATTAGAGGGAATTGAAAAGGGTGCGGATGCATACATTAGCAAGCCTTTCGATATGCGTCTGGTGGTAAGTCAGCTCGCTCAATTGATCCAGAGCCGTGAACTTTTGTTTAGAAAGTATTTTAAAGGAATTGCTCGGGATGAAGAGGTGCTCAATCAAAGCTCTTCCTTGGATCGTGATTTTGTACAGAAGTTGATGAGCTATGTAATGGAGAATATTACTAAGCCTGATCTAAGTGTTGAATCCCTTGCTTCAGAATTGAACTTAAGCAGAAGTCAATTGTACAGAAAGGTGAAAGCGCTAACCGGCAGTTCTGTTAATGAGTTTACCCGTAATATTCGTCTGGAGCAAGCCAGGAAAATCATAGAAGCGGGTAATTTGAACATAGCAGAGGTCAGCTATCAGGTCGGCTTCTCCTCACCGTCCTACTTTACCAAGTGTTTCAAGGAGCATTTTGGATATGTCCCTAAGGATACCCCAGTCAAGGGTGTGTAAATACCCTTGCTACTATTTCTTGCTTTATAACAAATGTTGTGCGCTCTGATACAAATGTTGCGTCATCTATTCCAAGCTGCCATAATGCAATAAAAATGATGGTACATGCTTCAGATGAGATATTCTTCCTGATATAATCTATTCATCATTGTAAGGTGGGAGTCTAAAAACTAATCCCTTCATACAAGCATGATTAAGATGAATAAAAAGCGAGGAAAGGAACTTTTGATAGATGGCTTGTTGCTATCTGCTTTAGTGATTCTCTTCATGCTCCTCTTGTCATTCTTGTAGCTGAACAACGTATTTAACAAAAGATTAAAGCATGAATTGGAAGACGCAATTGCGCCTAAGTACCTTGGTATTGGTACTTACTTACACAATGATTCGATGCACTACTGTATCGAAACCAAACGACTATCAAAACACTGAACTCAGTGCAGAAGAAAGAGCAACAGATCTAGTTGCACAAATGACCCTGCAAGAGAAAGTATCGCAGATGCGCTATGATGCGCCAGCGGTACCAAGATTAGGAATACCAAGATACAATTGGTGGAACGAATGCTTGCACGGAGTAGGCAGGGCGGGAGAAGCCACAGTTTTTCCACAGGCCATTGGCATGGGGGCTACCTGGGATACCAACTTGATGTCCGAAGTAGCTACCGCCATTTCAGATGAAGCCAGGGCCAAGCATCATCGCTTTGTCAAAGAAGACAAAAGAGGGATTTATCAAGGGCTGACTTTTTGGACTCCCAATATCAATATCTTTAGAGATCCGAGATGGGGTAGAGGTCAGGAGACCTATGGTGAAGATCCGTTCCTTACCAGTAGTATGGGAGTGGAATTCATCAAAGGGTTGCAAGGAGATGATCCCAAATATTTGAAACTCGTAGCTACTGCCAAGCATTTTGCTGTACACAGTGGTCCAGAGCGTTCCAGACATGAGGACAACTATCAGACCTCTGACAAAGATCTCCACGAAACTTATTTACCAGCATTTAAAGCAGCCATCAAAGAAGCCAATGTGCAGTCTGTGATGTGTGCTTATAACCGCTACAGAGATGAGGCCTGCTGCGGTAGCAATTTGCTACTGACTAATATCCTTAAAAACGAATGGGGATTTGATGGTTATGTGGTTTCTGATTGCTGGGCGATCAATGACTTTTATATGGAAGGGAGACATGGTGTGTCGGCTACAGCTCCTAAAGCATCTGCATTGGCGGTAAAGTCTGGAACAGATTTGAACTGTGGTGATACTTTCGATCCTAATCTCAGTGAAGCTGTTTTGAAAGAATTGATTGATGAAGAAGAGGTGGATCAAGCTTTGATTCGATTGATGACTGCTAGATTCAGATTAGGAATGTTTGACGATGAGTCACTTGTTCCCTTTTCGGAGATTCCATATAGTGTAGTGGCCAGCGAAAAACATTTAGGATTGTCGAGGCAAGCGGCTTTGGAATCGATGGTGTTGCTGAAGAATGAGGGCAACGTACTGCCGTTAAGCAAGGAATTGAAAAGTGTGGCGGTTATAGGACCTAATGCCAATGACAAGCAATCCCTTTTGGGCAACTATCACGGCACGCCTAATAATCAAATCACCCCATATGCGGGAATCAAGGCTAAGTTGCCCAACGCAGAAGTGCGATACGCTAAAGGTTCGGATGTTGCTACGGGCTGGCCATTGTTGTCTTTAATCCCCGCAGAGAATTTACAGTCCAACGGAAAGAAAGGCCTATCAGCAGAATATTTTCCTAATGCCAACTGGGAAGGTAAACCTTCAATCAGTCGAGTGGATGAGCAAATTGATTTTGTTTGGATGAAAGAGAAACCGATCAAGGAAATGGTTTCCGACACATTTACTGTGCGATGGAGTGGGAAATTGATAGCCCCTGAATCAGCCAAATACCGTATCGGTTTCCGTGCATGCAACAATGCCAAGGTATTCATAGATGGAGAGAAGAAGATCGACTTCAATGATGACCACAAGCCTGTAATGAAATATTATGATATGGATTTGAAAGAAGGTCAGGCTTATGAGATTCAGATCGACTATTACAATTTTCATACAGATCCACAGGCACAGCTGCTTTGGGCCAAGCTGGATGAAGATCTTTTGACTCCAGCTAAGCAAATAGCCAGCGAATCAGATGTCGTGGTATTGTGTCTGGGACTGACACCAGATATCGAAGGAGAGGAAATGCCTGTAGTACTGGAAGGATTTGATTCTGGTGATAGATCGGACATCGTACTACCTGCGGCGCAAAGAAAACTGCTCAATGAAATCGTTCAGATCGGTAAACCAACCATAGTGGTATTGATGAATGGTAGTGCTGTAGCGGTGAATGAAGCGGCTGCAAAAGTTCCAGCTATTTTGGAAGCCTGGTATCCTGGGGAATTTGGAGGTGAGGCCATTGCAGATGTGCTCTTTGGTGACTACAACCCTGGAGGGAAGCTGCCTGTTACCTTTTATCAATCTGTAGATGATCTTCCTGACTTCAAATCATATGATATGAGCAACCGAACCTATAAGTATTTTGAGGGGACGCCACTGTTTCCATTCGGTCATGGGCTTAGCTATAGCAGCTTTAGCTATGAAGATGTGAAGGTTTCTGAAACTTCGGCGGGTGAAAATATGACTGTCAGCGCCACATTGAGCAATACAGGAGCTATGGCTGGTGACGAAGTGGTTCAGGTTTATGTCTCGCACAAAGAGAACAATCCAGATGCCGCAATTAGAACATTGGTGGCCTTCGAAAGAGTCCACTTAGGTGCGGGAGAAAGCAAGGAGGTAAGCTTCGAAATACCTGCCGAACGATATGCAGATATCGATGAAGATGGAAAGAGAATCAAGGAATCAACTCGCCTTCGATTGAGTGTTGGAGGAAAGCAGCCAGGAATGGAAGGTTTGGCTGATGCAGCGACTACCTCAGTAGTCACTATGGATGTAGAAATCAAATAGAAAGAGGGCAGGAACCAGTCGCAATGGTTCCTGCCGTTTTCACCGAATTCGGATGAATTCGATTACTATTTTATATAACTAAATACAAACTATTATGAAAAAACGATTACTAGAGACGACCGGAAGGAAATCCTTCTCCGTTGTTTTGATGCAATGTTTGCTGGTGATGTTTTGTCTTCAGGCTACTGCCTGGACGGCAAATGCCGCATCAGCTGATGTTACGGTCAGTGGGACAATTACTGATCAGACAGATGGGTCACCTTTGCCAGGTGTAAATGTGCTAGTGAAAGGAACAAGTACTGGTACAGTATCTGATTTGGACGGCAATTATTCCATCAATGTTGACGAAGCTGGAACTTTGGTTTTTAGCTTTATTGGATATGTCACTACAGAGGTGCAGGTAGCTGGACGATCAACTATCGATGTTTCTTTGGATTTAGATGTTCAATCATTAGAGGAAGTTGTGGTGGTTGGATACGGTACGCAGGAGCGTGCTAAAGTTACTGGTGCGATTGCTACTGTAGAATCAGAAAAAATTACTCAGGTTCCTGTTCTATCTGCAGATCAAGCACTTCAGGGAAGAGTACCTGGTGTAACTGTAACTAGTGCTGGTGCTCCTGGTACGAGTCCAAGAGTTCAGATTCGTGGATTGGGAACAACAGGTGACAATGCACCATTGGTTGTAGTTGACGGAGTGATAGTCGGTGGATTAGCAGATATTAATCCTAATGATATCGAATCTATTAACGTATTAAAAGATGCTTCTACTACATCGATTTTCGGTGCATTAGGTGCAAACGGTGTGATTATGGTTACCACTAAAAGAGGTGTAGCTGGTAAAACACGGGTTGAGTTTGATGCTTATTCTGGTATTCAAAAAGTAACCAATCGTTATGACTTGATGAATAAAGAAGAATACCTGCAGTACATGGATATGTGGGGAGCTGGATCTGGAAGAGTTGATGATCCTCAGTATGCGGATTTGATAAATCATGACACTGATTGGCAAGATGAAATTTATCAAACTGGTACTATGCAAAGTTATAACCTTGCCATTTCTGGTGGTTCTGAATCTGCAGATTTTCGTATTGGTGCAGGCTATATCGATCAAGAAGGTGTGCTTTTGAACACGGGTTCAGATCGTTTCAATTTCAGAGCCAACAGTAATTATCGTTTAGGGAAGTTCAAGTTTGGAGAATCACTACAGGTGGCTTTTACAGAAACACTTCCAGAAAATAACGATGGTGGTCGTTCTGCTTTAGAGCATGCGATTAAAATGCCTCCTTATTTTGATGTTTATAACGAAAACAATCTGGGTGGATACCAAGGTACGGATAGTCCACTAGATGGTCAAGACGCGGCTAACCCGGTTAGGGTTTTGAATAATCCAGAGAGGAATCAAAAAAGAACCAATATTGTTGGTAATTTTTATGGTGAAGTGGAATTGATAGAAGGTCTTACATTGAAAGGCCAAGTAGGGTTAGATTATTTTTCTTTCATTAATGCTTATCACACGCCTTCTTATTTTACTGGATCAAACGCACAGGCCTTTGCTATCAATGAAAGGTATTCTGGTGAGACTAGTCGAGTAATGCTTTCTGGTTCGCTGAATTATACAAAATCTTTCGGTAACCATACTGTATCGGCACTCGGGGTAGCTGAAAAAATCGCGGAAAAAAATACAAGATTGAATACTTATAGTACCAATTCTATTACTGATGATATCAAGGAGTTGTCAAATAATGATCAAAACATCAGTTCAAATACATCTGAGTATAATAAGTATGGCTTCTTGGGTAGATTGAACTATGACTATTTAGGTAAATACCTACTAGCTGGATCTTACCGATTTGATGGTTCATCAAGATTGGGTCCTGACGACAAATGGGGTGCCTTTTACTCTGTTGCTGGGGGATGGGTAGTTTCTGAGGAAGCTTTCTTTCCAGATGTTGATGCGATCAGTAACTTGAAATTTAGAGCTAGTTATGGTACAGTTGGTAATGATAGGATTCCCAACTATCAATATGCAGCTACGATTGTAAGTGGAGCTTACAACTATACTTTCAGAGATCAAGGGGGAGGAGAATTTCTTGCTGCTGGGTCAACTGCAGGAACAGTTGCCAATCCAGAATTGAGATGGGAAGAGACAGCTATGACTAATTTTGGTCTTGACTTAGGACTATTCAATGATCAAGTTACTTTGTCTGCTGAGTATTACAACAATGTGAGTGATGGACTTTTGGTTACTCAGTCTTTCGCACCTTCTACTGTAGCGCATTCTGCTGACGTTTCTAAAAATGCGGGAGAAGTACAAGTAGATGGTTTTGAATTCAACTTGGGTTACAACGATAGTGAGGGAGACTTCCAGTGGTCTGCTAATTTAAATGTTAGTACGACTAATAATGTTGTAAACGCTTTTGGTGGACAAGAAAGGTATCAAGCCAATTTTGAAGGAGCCAACTTACAAAGAATTAAGGAGGGTGAATCCATTAATCACTTCTTTGGTTATGAGGTTGATGGTATTTTTCAATCTGCTGACGAGGTTACAAATGCACCAGATCAATCAGGAATTGGTGGAGCTACTATGCCTGGAGATATTAGATACAAGGATCTTTCTGGTCCTGATGGTACACCTGATGGCGTGATAGATAGCTATGACCAAGTGGTAATTGGTAATCCAATCCCTGATGTGAATATGGGCCTCTCTATTGATGCTTTTTATAAAGGGTTTGATTTTAACATCTTCATCAATGGTATGTATGGTAATGAAGTATATAACACCAATGTGTGGGATTTGACAGGAGTTCAGAGACTTTTTAATGCGAGTCCTGATGCATTGAATGCTTGGACACCAACAAACACAGATACGGATGTTCCACGCTTGACTGCTGAAGGACAAAACTTAGTGCCTTCTACTAGATTTATTGAAGACGGTTCTTTTACTAGATTGAAGAACATCACTTTGGGATATACTTTGCCAAACACGATGTTCAATGGCATATTTTCTAAAGCCAGAATTTATGTAAGTGCACAGAACTTGATCACAATCACAGATTATAGTGGACTAGATCCTGAAGTGGGTTATTCTCCACTGGGAGGTAATAGTGCTCAAGAACTAGGTGTCGATAGAGGTAATTATCCATTACCAAAGTCATTCATAGGCGGTATTCAATTACACTTTTAATTTGAATTAATATGAAAAGTTTAAAATATATATATATCCTAATCACAGGAGCAATTTTCAATGTCTCTTGTAGTTTTGATGATCTTCAGCTGAAAAATCCGAACGATTTGACAGATGAAACTTTCTTTAAGAAAGAGGAGCAATTGCAATCTGCAGTTGATGCTATTTATGCCAATCTTCAAACAAGAGGATTGTACAATAGACACATGTTTTTCATGAATGATCTCATGTCTCAGGAATGTACAGGCAATCCGCAGCTAGAAGCTGATAAGTCGATTTACCCAACTTATTCGTTAAGTGCAGATCATGGTCCAACTTTTATGTATTGGGACAATTGTTACCGTGGTATCAATAAGGCGAATTTTGTTATAAACAACGAGGACAAATTCGAAAATGTAACAGATGCTTCTAAGAATAGAGCAATAGGAGAGGCCAAATTTATGCGTGCTTATTACTATTTTCTTTTGGTGAATAAATTTGGTGGGGTTCCGATTAATTTAGGGCCTTCAGAAGGTGAGCCAAGATCTACAGCTGCGCAAGTTTTTGATCAAATTATTTCAGATTTGACTGATGCAGCTGGTTTGTTACCGACTAAGGATAATACAGACCTTGGGCGCGCGACTCAGGGAGCTGCTTACGCTTTGTTGGGTAAAGCATATTTGTATACGGAACAATGGCAACCCGCAGTAGATGCATTTGAGAATGTAACCGGCTATAGCTTGGTAGCAGATCATTATGATAACTACTTGGAGGAGACTGAGTACAATGATGAATCTATATTTGAAGTAAGTTTTTCGGCTACATTTGGCAATGCGGATCAATGGGGTTCTATAGGTGATGGAATAAATGAAGTCAGCGTTAGAGGTCAGGAATATGGCTGGAATGATTGGTTCAATGTTTATCCAAGTGATTGGCTGTTGAACGAATTCGAAACTGGTGATCCTAGATATGTATCTACTTTTTATTCAAATGGTGAAACTTTTAATAATGGAACCATGACAGTTGCAATTCCTTTAGGTAGAACTGCCGCTTGGAAAAAGTACCAAAACTATTACAAGCAGGAGAATGAAAACATGGCTTCAGGAATTAATTTCCGTGTAATTAGATATGCTGATGTATTGTTGATGCAGGCTGAGGCTGAGAATGAGTTAGGTAACTCTGCTGAAGCGATAGCTTTATTGAATCAAGTAAGAGACAGAGTTGGCATGCCTAATTATGGTACTGCTGCAATGGACGCTACTTATCCAGTAGGAAACCAACAGCAAATCTTTAATGCCATTGTGCATGAAAGATGTGTCGAATTGGCTGGAGAGCAAGTGAGATTCAATGATATCGTACGATGGGGTATGGCTGCAACAGAATATGCAGGTACTGGTTTTAGAGAGGGAATTAGTGAATTGATACCAATTCCTAATCAAGAAATAATTAATAATGCCAATTTGACAAAAGCTGATCAAAATCCTGGTTATAATTAATAAAGATTAATAAAAGAGTGAAGGTCTAACCTTCACTCTTTTTTGTGTTAAAATATTTTTAGAGATTTGAAGAATACTCCAGCTTTTATTGGAGTATTCTTTGTTTAGTTATGTGAAGGTATTAGTTATGAGAGAAGGATTACTTAAGGTTTTATGTGCATTGTTAGTGGTATTATTTGGATCTTGTCAAAAAGAAACATCGCCTGATTCTAATTCAGAAACACAATACCTTTCGCTACCTCCGGTTAAAACGGGAATTGATTTTACCAATCTGCTGACTGAAACTGAAGAAGTCAATTATTTTACCTATCCCTATATCTATATGGGTGGTGGTGTAGCTATTGGCGATATCAACAACGACGGGCTTCAGGATTTATACTTCACAGCGAACATGGGCGATAATAAGCTCTACCTCAACAAGGGAGGAATGAAATTTGAAGACATAACTGAGCAGGCTGGTGTAGGAGGTGATGAGCGATGGGATACAGGAGTTACCATGGCAGATGTCAATGGTGATGGTTGGATGGATATCTATGTATCCGTATCTGGCAAATGGGCTTCAAACAAGAATCTACTTTACATCAACAATGGTGATATGACTTTCACCGAACAGGCAGAGGCTTACGGAATAGCCGATGCGGGTCGTAGTACTCAGGGTACATTCTTTGACTATGACAATGATGGTGATCTTGATCTATATGTGGCCAATTATCCAGCCACCAAGTTTGACTCTCCTAATTTTGTTTATAGTACCCACATGAAGATTGCCAAACATCAAACAAGCAATCACCTCTACCGCAACGATGGAGGAAAATTTACCGATGTTACCGAGGAAGCAGGCGTTCAAAGTTACAGTTTGTCACTAAGTGCAACTATTGGTGATTTTGACCAAAATGGTTTTCAGGACATTTATGTGTCCAATGATTTTGCCTCACCTGATTTTTTCTATTTTAATCAGGGAGATGGCACATTCTTAGAAAAAATTAAAGAAACAACCAGACACACGGCCTATTATGGTATGGGTGTAGATGTGGCTGATTTCAACAATGATGGTTTGTTGGATATTTGTCAGGTGGATATGGCACCTGCCGACAATTTTAGATCCAAGGCCAATATGGCGAGCATGAATCCACCTAAGTTTCATGATATGATAGCCAAAGGCTTGCATTATCAATACATGGAAAATGCCTTGCAGCTCAACCATGGGATTATGGACAATGGATTGCCGATATTTGGGGACGTTTCTAGAATGACTGGAACAGCTTTGACAGACTGGAGCTGGTCACCCTTGTTTTTGGATATGGACAATGATGGTGACAAGGATTTGCATATCACCAATGGGTCGAGAAGAGACATCAATAACAAAGACTATTTCAATCAGTTCGAGAAAAAATACTTTCCAGATGAAAAAAAGCCAACTCCATTGGAGATGACCTTGAATATGCCCACTTCTAAAATAAAGAATAATGCTTACTTGAATAATGGTTCACTCCGTTTCGAGGATGTAGCTACTCGTGCCGGTCTAGATTTTGAGGGCTATTCGAATGGTTCTGCCTATGCTGATTTGGACAATGATGGGGATTTGGATTTGGTTGTTAATAATATCGATGACCCAGCATCCATCTATCAAAATTCAGGGGCTAAAGGGAATTATCTGAGAATACAACTATTGGGTCCTAAAGGCAATCCAACTGCAATAGGAGCTAAAGTAAAGCTCTATCAAAATGATAAAATCCAATATGCTGAGAATCATGCGACTCGTGGCTTCCAATCTGCCTCTGAGCAAATGGTTCATTTTGGGATTGGAGATAATCAGCAAGTGGACAAGGTGGAGGTAACCTGGCTGGATGGAAAAGTCAGCATACTTGAAAACGTATCTGCTAATCAATTGATAAAATTGAAATATCAAGAGGCACAATTAGCCTCTGAAAAGTTGAGTACAAAACCAAATCCGATTTTTACGAAATCTGATATTTTGGACTTCAAGCATAAAGAAAATCAGTTTGATGATTTTCAGTTTGAGGTTTTATTGCCTCATGCCAACTCTAAATTCGGCCCTTGCATGGCGACAGGAGATTTAAACAATGATGGTTGGGATGATCTATTTATTGGAGGGTCAGCCGGGTTTTTAAGTTCTATTTATGTGCAAGATGGTAATGGGGGATTTGTAAAGCGAACGGTTCCTACAATAGAAAAAGACAGCCTTTATGAAGATATGGGTGCGCTCATATTTGATGCCAATGGAGATGGTTTCATGGATCTATATGTCGTCAGTGGAGGCAATGAATACGAAAAAGGAAGCGAATGGTATCAGGATAGATTGTATATTTCTGATGCTAATGGTAATTGGGTTCGATCAAATGACGGTCTTCCTAACATGACGGTCTCTGGTTCCAAAGTGAAGCCTTTCGATTTTGATCAGGATGGAGATTTGGATCTTTTGGTAGGGGGCAGATTAGTGCCTCGTACCTATCCGGATCCTGCCAAAACTACTTTGCTAAGAAATGATAGCGAGTCGGGTCAAGTGATATTTACGGATGTCACTTCCGAGTGGGCTTCTGATTTGACTTCTCTAGGTTTGGTTACTGATTTTGTATGGGTTGATTTTGATAAGGATGGTCAGCAAGATATAGTATTGGTGGGAGAGTGGATGCCAGTGACCTATCTGAAAAGGGAAGGTGATCAGTTTGTTGATCAAACTGAAAAATATGGAGACCCTAAGGCTTTAGGCTGGTTCTACTCAATATTGGCTGAAGATATGGATGATGACGGAGATGTTGATTTAGTAGCGGGTAATTTGGGAACCAATTATAAGTATCAGGCCTCTGAGGAAGAGACTTTTGATATCTATACAGATGATTTTGATGAAAATGGTCATCATGATATAGTTTTAGGTTACTACAGTGAGGGTACCCAGTTCCCAGTAAGAGGGCGTCAATGTTCTTCCGAGCAGATTCCTGCAATTAAAAAGAAATTTGAAAACTATAACAGCTTTGCTTCGGCCTCCTTGGGAGAAATCTACAATGACAAGGAATTAAAAACAGCTCGGATTCACTATCAGGTACCTTCTTTTGCCTCGGTCTACCTGAGCAATGAAGGCGAGGAGGGTTTTAAATCCCACCTCTTACCAGACAAAGTTCAGTTGTCATCAGTCAATTCCATATTGTGTGATGATTATGATGGAGATGGAAAGAAGGATCTGCTCATGGCTGGCAACTTGTATGCATCTGAGGTCGAGACCAAAAGAAATGATGCCTCGGTTGGTATGCTGTTGAAAGGTGATGGTGCTGGATCATTTACCCCATTAGCTTATAAGAGTTCTGGTTTTGCGACAAGTGGTGATTCCAAGTCTTTAGCCTCTATCAATACACCGAAGGGTCAAATGGTAATAGTTGTAAATAATAATGATCAATTGGACCTTTTTATCAAGAACTAATGTGGCTGTAAATGCTACAAAGATTAATGCTTGTAATAAGTGTGATTCTCAGTCCCTATAGAAATCTATTTTTTGCGAAGAGGGTGAAAGTTGATTTCTTGGGACTGTTTATTTTTTTCTCGTGACTTCTGTCAAACATCTGAATCCCACATCAGTCCGATAGGCGTGAACTTCTTCTTTTTCAAAGAGTGCATCAGCGCTAAAAGGAGTTTGAAAGCTGCCTCCAATAGCATATCCTTCCTGAACGATTTCCTTGACATTGCCATATAGATTGTAAAAACCCCTACTGTCAGGTTCAAAACTGTAAACGTAGGCTGGAACTTCTAGTGCAAATTCATCTCCAGATGGACCTTTTAAGTTTTTGTTGTATCCAATGTAGCTTCTTTTTTCGAAAATATAGGGTTTGGCAAAACGATTGGAAACTATATCATAGTCCAGAAATTCATAAGCCTTTTTGTCCAGTTTGTACGTTTTTTCTGAAATAGACGCAGCTGGATGGCCAGCCGCCTTTTTCCATTCTTCCAGGTTAGGAAGTCTTCCATGGTAGATGTACTTTCTCACCTCATATTGAAGTTTTTCTACTAAAAGTAAATTGAGCTGCTGAGCGCGCCATTCGCAGTATGCCTCGGCATTTTTATGCCTGACGCCTACTACGGGATAGAAGTAAAATTCAGGATTCTGAAAATAGTTGATTCGGAATTTGTTTTCTAGTTCTGGTTGATAAGCCTTGTCTTTGTACAAACCAGAATCTTTTTTGATATAAAAAAGAAACTCCTGATAGTCTATGTTTGTCACTTCAGTTTGATCAAGGAACTGCCCTGTTTCTATCGGAAGGGCGCCAGTAGGAATAAGATATATTTGTTTAATGAGGGGATTGTCCTTATTTGCTTCCCAAACATCAAATTTTCCCTCATAAAAAAGGTCTTGTTCGGAAGCTCGATTGCTTGCGTAGATCAGAAGATAGTTGTCTTCATCTTCTTTGTTATAAGTATAAAGGTTATTGGTATTAACCCCACAGCATCCCGGTTTTTCGCTTGTTGGATGTTTTTGTGCACTAAGTAGGTGGCTGTTGAATAGCCAAAATAAAGTCAACAAAACGTAGTACTTCATGAAAAACAATAAGGTTTTTGGATGTTAGCTGGTGAGCTAGTGCAAATTAGAATTTTCCCGACTTCTTGACAAGAAAGAGGGAGATTGATTGGATTATTTCATGATTTTGATTTCGATGTTTATTTCACATCTCTATTGCAATATCACTAACTCTTGGTTTTATCACTTAAGAAATCAATAGTATTTTCCATCTTTGCTGATATGAGCATTGCTTTAAATAATATCAGAACACACAAGGAATATATTTTGACCAATTATGGCGAAGTATTTGAATTCAGAGTGAAGGAAATTATTTCGCATGATGAATTCGTGCTTCAGGATATTCACACATTGGAGCAATACAATATGTCTGAGCTCATAGGCAGAGGCAAAGGCAAGGATTTTAGCATTTGGGAGCGGTAGAAGGAGTAATAGACTCTTTAGAATCATTCTCCTCTTTTAATTTTAGTAGTCTTTCCTCTTCCGCCTTTGTTACGATTTTTGCGATGATACCATCGGTTTCTTTCACAGATTCATGCAGTAGATTGAGCCAGTGTCCTAATTTGGTCGGAATAGACTCGCTGATATCAGCCTCTACTTGCATAATGTCAAATATTCCTAACATATTGGCAATCGGTCTGCGAAACTCGTGAGACTGAATAAACGCGATTTCTGCCAGTCTTTGTTGCTGGATGGCCAAAGTCTCTTCTGAGGTTTTGATTTCGGTGATGTCATAGCAGAAGCCATGCCACATGATACCTCCATCAATCATGCGCTCGGGAGTCGAAATATTTTGAACCCAGATGGATTGTCCTTCTGCGTTGGTCATGCGAAAATGAACATTCCAGGGTGCAAGGCTTTGAGCAGATTGTTCTTTGGATTGAATTACTTCCTGAAGGTCATCTTCATGAATTTGATTAAAAAACGGTTGGGCATCCAATCTGACCTCTTCTTGAACCAGTCCTAGTAGTTTAGACATACCTTCACTTACAAATGGGAAATAATGCATGCCGTCAAGGTTTACCTTGTACTGATAGGCAAACCCGGGTAGGTGAGAGGTGATATTGTCATATCTTCTGAGCAGGCGTAGCTTTTCCGCTTCAGCCAATTTGTGTTTGGTAATATCAAATTGAATATGAAGGATCTGAAATAGATTACCAGACTCGTCGAAAACAGGACTTACCAAAGTGCGAAACCAATAGATTTGACCATCCTTAGCCTGAACCTTGATATCATCTTGCCAGGTTTTACCCTCATTCAAGGTGTAAAGCATATTTTTCCAAAACTCCTTTGAATGATAATCATAGATGAACTCCCTATGTCGGCGACCAATTAACTCCTCGCGGGTGTATTTAGTAAACGAACAGAAGTTGTCGTTCACCATGATTATGTAGCCTTGCTGATCTGCTACCGAAAGTATGGCACTATCAGAAATAGTGTTAGATATACTTGTGCTGATTGTTTTTCCACCCAATAGATCGAAGTATTTCACCTCTTTGCCAATGCCTATGAGTAAGTGCTTGTTATCAATTTCTACTTCGCTAAAATCCCATTTGCTCCATCTTGGTGTTTTGTCGGTTTCAGAATCGACATTAAGTGCCATTACCAAGTGGTAGTCATTTTTTCTAATCAACTTCACCATTTTTCCCCCATCAATATTTGGATATTGAATCAAAGAATTGATTGGTGTGGGTAGGGTACTTTGACTAGGAAATAATGAAGACAAGTTCTGATTTAAAAATTCTATGTTCCCTTCATTATTGAGCACCATAATGAGTGTGCCTTGTGACTTTTCCAGCCACTCAGGGATACATTCTTGTATGCTATTATAGTGCTTCATTTCAGTTAATGTTGGTATGTTTCTTATATATTTCTCAGGCCATAAGAGATGTCTCTGGATTCTTTGATCGCATCGTTGGCCATGGCCAGTGTTTCTTCTAGAATCAATTGTTCTGAGTCATTTAGCTTTTCTTTAGTCTTGGACAGTAGACTCAGGTTCATACTAATCACAGTAAGCATCTGTGACAGACCATCATGGATTCTGTCGCCCACTTCCTTCAGCTCATTTTGGCTGTTGGAAGGTTCCGAACTCAAAATTGAAATGTCACTTCCAAATAGCTCGAATAGTTCCTGAATGGCTTTAAAAAGTAGATGATCATGGTTTTCATTATGATGGTTGTAAAGGTTGATCGCGACCACCGAATGATCATCTAGTTTCACAGGCAAACAAGCATATGAGGAGAATCCTACTTCGCTCATTTGGTCACTCCAGATAGGGAAATGTCTACAATTTGAGATGCTTCTACAGGAAATCAACTCCAGATTTTCCAGTGCAGATCTACATGGTCCCATATTGTCCAGTTTCAATAGCTCGTCAGCTGATATACCTGTATGAACCTTGTTTAAGGACTGACTAACGGCATCAAGAGGATCGTCATTTGATGGTCGATATGCAATCCAGGCCCAATCAAACCCAATTTGATTGACCAGGGTGTTACAATAACTATCAAGATGCCCCCAGTTAATACTGGAGGTGTCAATCATGTTTTTATTCAAATTTCCTGTTTCGTTCATCTTGGGTGATTTGTTTTATGCATAGGCTCCAACCCTTGTAATCATGGTGTTTAGAGCCTTTACTAATTGTCCTGGCTCAAATGGTTTTACCACATATTCATGAGCTCCTAGCGATTTTGCTTTTTCCCTCATTTCGGTATTTCCAACGGCACTCACCATTACTACTTTAGAGTTTAAGTGCTCATCCTGGATAGATCTGAGTATGTCTATTCCTAGCATGTCTGGAAGCACATTATCTAATGTAATTAATTCCGGCTCCAATTCAATGGCCATATCGATGGCTTGTTCACCGTTTTTTGCTTCACCAATTATCTTATGGCCTTCTTTGATTAATACGGTACGAATTACCGCTCTCATATACACTGAGTCATCTACAATTAATACTGTCATGTTATTAGCTGATAGGGTTGAGTTTAAAATTTATGGTAGAGATGATGCTTTTTTATGGCATCATCTAATACTTCTTTGACCGCACCTGGTTTAAATGGTTTGGATAGAAAACCTTCTGCATTGAGAGCACCGGCTCTTTCGTGCAGTAGATCATGATTCATGGCTGTTACCATGATTACAACGGCGTTTAACCCGTGAGAATGAATGTACTCCAATACTTCAATTCCTAACATATCTGGCAGTATGTTGTCAAGGGTTACAATGTCTGGGTTCAACTTGTGGACCAGTTCAATAGCGGTGATTCCATCGCCAGCTTCACCTACTATCTCATACCCTGCCTTACGGAGCTCGATACGAAGGAGCGATCGCATGTACAGAGAATCTTCCACTATTAATACTCTTTTCATAACTGATAATGGTTAGTTTATGCTGGTACTTTTTGTACGGCGTCTATTACATCATTGGCCGTAAAGGGCTTCACGATATACTTAAGGGCGCCTAGCTTCAATCCATCTGCTACCGTGGATTGCTGTCCTATCGCACTGATCATGATGACTTGCGCTTTTAGGTTCTCTTCTTTAATAATTTTCAGAATATCCAACCCCATCATATCTGGTAAGATATTGTCCAGTGTGATGATGTCTGGATTCATTTCAATTGCCATATCAATGGCCGCTTCGCCTGATTCTGCTTCTCCTATTATATCGTAACCAGCTTTGGACAATGCCAGACTGATTACTTTTCTAGAATAGCTTGAATCATCAACAATTAACACTGTCTTTTTCATAATTATTTACTTTACTATTTACTTTCTTTTTATAAATCCTTGTCGATTGGTCGTGGATATCAAATATGTCTATACTCTGATTTGGCATAGTGTCGTAGTAGCCTAAAATCAGATAACCATCTTCTTTAAGACATGACTCGAAAAAACTCAGGAGCCTAGTCTTCAACTCACCATCAAAGTAGATCAGAACATTTCTACAAAAGATGACATCAAATTTTCTGTCCATTTCGCATTCGACGAGGTTCTGCTGTTTGTACTCCACATTTTTTATATAATGCTGTTTGATACAAGCTCCAGATTCGCTAAAATTAAAAAAGTCTTCTAACTCACGATTAGGCATGAATTTTTTGAATGGTCTTCCATAGTTCCTCATCGAGGCGTTGGAATAGCAACCTGCCTTCGCTTTGCTAAGTGCCGTTCTACTCAAGTCTGAGGCTAATATTCTGCTTTTGTGTAATTGCCCGACTTCTTCTAAAACTATCGCCATTGTACACACTTCCTCTCCAGTCGAGCAGCCCGCATGCCATATGTCCAGATTATTTTTGAACTTGAACTGCGGTAGAATCTCGTTTTTGATCATCAACCAGGCATCAGGATTCCTAAAAAGTTCGGTTAGGTTAACTAATAGGTCATCGATACTATTGAGAAAGAACTCATCATCTTGAAGAACTTTTCCCCAAAGATCTGCCATGCCATTCATTCTGTGTTTGGTCATCAAACGCACAATTCCACGGCTCAGTGATTTGGATTCATAGTTGGTGAAATCCAAGTCATATCGCTTTTTCATAGCGATCATCATTGCTTTTACTTCTTCTTCAGTTACCATGTGCTAGGTTGTTGCTAAAATTGCTTTTCCATTTCTGTTCATGACCTTGTCTACAAAAGCCCCATTAAAAAACCAAAGTAGTTCTGGTTGAATGGCTAGATCGGGCATGTTTAGCTTGCTCTTTACCAGTATTTTAGCCTTTAAGCTTCCGGTTTCGTTGTTGATCAAGCCATCTATGTGATCGGCATGCACCGCTTGGATCTTCGGAACATCTCCAAACATATCTAAGCGAAAACAATCTGCGAAACAGGAAATGGTAGCAGCTGCCAGCACATTTTCTATTTCTTTAAGAAACTCAATCTTCATTTGATTGGAATCTTCCCCCTCCATGTCACCAATAAAACTATTGGCACATAGGTTTTCAATTTCTTTTTTGGTCAGCATCACGTAGTTGATCCCCGAAAGAGCACCGACCACTTCTGTTTTCAGCACTACCACCTTACCTTCTTCTTGTTTGCTATAATAACCTGATGGCTCAATCTCAAGAAAAGTATAAGTCGTATCAACTATCGTAGCATGAGATTGTAAGAATGCGGAAATCGAACTAGCTGTTTTGTTTAAACTGTCATTGATCACCGTTTTGATCTCGTTTTCTATGTCCAGGGTATTGCTCATATCATGATGCGTTTAAGTGTTCTTGAATTTTAAATTTAGAGGTATACAATATATCAGTGATGGACACTGCATCGACGATCATACATACATTCCCGTTGCCCATGATGGTCGTTCCGCTCAACAATCTGTTGTTGTCCAATGGCTTTGGCATTGGTTTTTCAATGATCTCTTTTTGCTGAAGTAGTTTGTCCACTACTATTCCGTAGTATCTATCCGCATAGGATACTACTATGACTTCAAACTTCTCATCTGATTCATATTGGTCAAATGTGTCATGTAGTTTTCCTTGATCATAGATTTCTGTGAAGTCCTGCATTTTTAGAAGGTCTTCGAAGAATACGATAGAAATGGTTTGTTTTAAATAGGACGACATCAACCCGATTCCCGCTTTGTGAATTTCGTGTTTGTGTAGTGAAATCACCGCTTCCGTATAACTCAAAGGAATGGCGTATTCTTGATCGCCCATCAAGTACATGAGCACCCCTTTGACCGCCATAGAAGCTGGGAGTTTCAGGCTGATAGTCGTTCCTTCTCCAACTTTCGTAAATACTTTTACTTGTCCACCGATCGATTCGGTAGATTTTTTGACTACATCCATTCCAACTCCTCTTCCTGATACCTCACTGACGGAGGCGGCATTAGAAAAGCCAGTCTCGAAGATGTACATGATTATTTCTTCTTCAGACAGCTGATTAACATACTCTTTTGAGATGATACCTTTCTGAAGTATTTTTTCTCTGATCTGATCTGCATCGATTCCTTTACCATCGTCGCTTACTTCGATGATCACATGATCTTTTTCATTTCTGGCACTCATGGTGATGGTGCCAATTTCTGGTTTACCCGAATTTTTTCTTTGAGCAGCATCTTCTATACCATGGCCTACTGCATTTCTCATCAGATGAACCATAGAGTCGCTCATGATTTTCAGGATGTTTCGGTCGATTTCTACCTCACTTCCTTTGATGACCAGATTGATTTCTTTGCCTTCGATATTTGCTACATCTCTGGCTACCCGATGGAACTTTGAAAATAGTGTACCAATCTGAACCAATCGCACATCCATCACCGAGTACTGCAAATCAGAGGTGATTCGTTGCAGACCAGCATATTCGGCATTTCGACCTTTTCCTAGATGAGAAGCAGCCATCAATCGGTCTCTTTCTATGATCAGCTGGCCAACTTGATTCATTAAGGCATCTAGCTTTCTGATAGGTACTTGAACCATATCAGCTACAGCTACCTTTTCCTGCAGGTCATCTACTAGAGAAGATTCATTTTCATATTCTACCTCGTCAATATTCAAATTTTGAATTGGACCCGAACCAACTTGATCATCTAAGAACTCCAGCACTGAATCTACATCGTCACTTGTAAGCTTCGGCCTGTCATCCTTGTCTGTTGCCTCATAGGATTCTTTTGTCAGGCTGATAAGCTCTTCATTATGATTTGTGGCGCTTTGTGGTTCAGGCACATTAGAGACGGCCTCTTCTTCTTTATGAATGGGTGGCTCCTCAGGAGTTGAATTACTTCGAAAGATTCCTTTGAACCAGTTACTAAGTCTATGAAAGAAAGTTAAAGAAACGGGCTCGTGCATTTTACCTCCGACTGCATGGGAGCCCGTTTCAACCTGGACAGTTTCTTGTTGATATTCAATATTTTCGGTTGGCTCTTCGTTTTCATCTACAGCAGCGGGTGTCTCTTCTGGAATCTCTGCTGTTTTCTGAGTTTCTTCTTGTTCTAATGCCGCTTCAGAATCATTAGCTGCCAGGGAGACTTTGTCCAATTCAATTCCTTTGGCCTCCCTTATAATTACCTCCAATTTAGTTTTAATCCCCTTGTGGCTGACCTTTTTATTCTCTTTGATGTTTTTGATCAGCTGGTTGATCTTATCACTGGCTTTGAAAAGGTGACTGAACAGGTTTTTGTTCATCTTCAATTCACCGGAATTGACTGTTTCGAATACTTCTTCAATAACATGGGCCACATCGGCTATGCCTTTGAAGTTCATACCCATGGCATTGCCTTTCAGGGTATGCGTAATTCTTAATATTTCGTTGATGGTCTCCTGATCATCAGTATTTGCTTCCAGTGCCGTTAATAATTCATCCAGCCTTTGGTGCATTTCTGAAGATTCGAAATAGAACATCTCCAAAATTTCAGCTTCTTCTTGTGGGGTCAACGAGAGATCCATAGTGAATTATAATAAGTGGTTTTTAATGTTATTTCCGATTGCATCCAGTGGCATGATTTTCTTTATGCAACCTGATTGGATGGCTTTTTGAGGCATCCCAAATACAACCGATGATTCACGGTCCTGGGCGATGGTGATTCCACCTACTCTGTATATATCCGTCATTCCTCTTGCACCGTCTTCGCCCATTCCCGTTAATATCACACCTAATGTCTTATTGCCATATACTTTGGCGGCAGACATCATCACAGAGTTCACTGAAGGATGATTGTATTCTGGATATACTTTTTCATCCAGAGCTACCTTCACTTTACTCTTTCCTTTTCTTTCTAAGGCAATGTTTTTATCTCCAGGGGCTATATATATGATTCCTGGTTCCAAGAACATTCCTATATCTGCCACTCTTACCCTTTGAGGCAGAATGTTATTTAACCGATCTGTAAATGAAGTGATGAAATTGCTAGGCATATGCTGAGCCACTACCACCGGAACCTTCAGTTTTTCGGGTAAAGCCTTCAATACTGATTCCAAGGCCCGCGGTCCTCCAGTAGAGGCACCAATGATGATGGCCTCTACTTGGGATGATTCTACCGCACTTTCATTTTTAGGTTGAGATCTTGTCGCCACGTCCATCTCATTTACATTGATGCTTGCAGCGAGTTTTACTTTTTTAACTATTTCTGAATCAATGCTTCGTAGTTTGGATAGACTTCCCTGTGGTTTGTTGAGGTAATCTATGGCTCCTAGTTTCAAAGAATTCATGATGGGATTGATATCGGTGTGACCAATGGCACTAAGCATCAGGATAGAGGTAGGGCAGTTTTTCATGATCTGCTCTACTCCATATAAGCCATCATATTTGGGCATCATCATATCCATCACCACTACCTTGGGGCGATGTGTTCTGGTGAGCTCGTAGGCTTCTTTTCCGTTGTTTGCTGTAGCTATCACTTTTATATTTTGGTCTACACTTAGGATACTTTTTATCAGTAGTTGCATGAATCCCGAATCATCGGCTATCAATACATCAATAGTTTCATGACTCATTTCTGTCCAGTCTTCACTTGCCTTATAATTTTGTCTTCAATTCTCCGATTTCCATCATTCGAAGGACATCGATCAGAATGATCATTCTGTCTTTTAAGTTGACCACTCCTTTGATCACAGTTTCGTCCATAGTGGAATACTGCATGATGCTGGATGATTTATCAATTTTGGAAGACATAACCGAAAGCGTATTGGGTACCTGATTGACGAGTACTCCGATATTGAACTCATCACTCTCGATCACCAATGTGAAGTTGTGACTAGATTCAGATTTTGCCCCTTTTTTCTTCAGACCAAACTTGGTTTCAAAATCCATGATCGAAATGACATGTCCTCTGATGTTGGCGATTCCTCTTACATAATCTGGTGTTTGAGGGACTGACGATATACGAGGGGTTACTACGATTTCTTTGATCTGATCAATGGGCAAGGCATATTCTTCCTCGCCCAATTGAAACACGATCAATTGAACTTTAACTCCTTCGTCAACTTGAACTTCATTTTCTTCCAGCTCAAGGACTTCTTCTTCGTTGTTCACTTTCATCTTGATTTAGTTTATTGGTTGAAAAGATCTATTAAAGGGACTTCAACGTGAACTTGGATACGCCACTTCTTAGCTGGTTGGCGATATCTGCAAGTCCTTGACTAGAAGAGTTAAATTCAGTCATACCATTGCTCAAATCTTTGGCTGATGTAGCGATTTCTTCAGTTCCTGAAGAGGTTTCCTCTGCTACTACCACGATTTTTTCAATGTTTTTCACCGTCTCGTCAATGCTGGTTTTTTGACCTTCCGATGCGCTTAGTACTTGTTCTGATAGGCTTAGGGTTTCAATAACTGATTCGTCAATTGCCACAAATACTGTTTCTGCTTCTTTTGAAGCTTCATTACCTGATTTCACGCTGCTACCCATTTCTCCGATGGCTTTGCCTGCTTGCATGATGTCTTTCTCTACGGCCTTGATTACTTTTTCAATATCGCCTGCGGATGTTCTTGAATCCTCTGCCAATTTTCTGATTTCCTCAGCTACAACGGCAAAACCTCTTCCTGCATCGCCTGCTCTTGCTGCCTCTATGGCTGCATTCAGTGCAAGCAGGTTGGTTTGTCCTGCTATATCTGTGATTACATTCAGTGTTCTGGCGATTTCTTCAGATCGCTGGGTCAATACCTCGATAGAATCTGAAGTGATGTCTGCTGATCTCTGGATTTCGGTCATGCTTTCTACCACCTTCTTGACAGTGCCTAGACCTTTTTTGGCATTTTCCTGACCTTTTTTGGCTGCCTCGTTGATCGACTTGGATTGCTCACCCACTGTTTCTGCAGATGTTCTTACGTTGTTGATCAATCTTGACGACTCGTCGATTTGAGCCGCCTGGTCATGAACCCCCTCGGCCATTTGACCGATCGCTGAAGCTACTTGTGCAGTAGTGCCTTGCATTTGATCACTTTTTACGAGCATTTGCTCTGAGCTAGATGCGATTAGATTGCTGCTTTCGTTGATATCGCCCAGGAGCTCATTCAGATTGGTCATGGCCGTAGTTAAACCATCAGCCATGGCTTTCACATCTCCTTTGCATTCGATATTAACCTCGGAGGTCAGATCCCCTTTGGCCATATCAGAAATGACCTTACTGATTTCCATAATAGGAATACCAATTCCTTCCAGAAGGCTGTTGATAGACTGAAGCAATTCCAATTCAGCTCCTGTAGCCTCATTATAATTTGCTCTTTCGCTCAAATTACCTTCCTCACTCACTGAAGTAACCACACGATTGAGTTCTTGCATGGCTTGCTTTTGCGCAGTGACATCTGTCGCAAATTTCACCACTTTATAAGGCTTGCCATTCATATCCATAATTGGGTTGTATGCAGCCTGCAGCCAAATTGTTTCACCTGACTTGGTGATGCGTTCAAACTCACCAGTCACATATTCACCACTATTTAGCTTATCCCAAAATGCAGCATAATCTGCTGAGCGTGCATAGGAGGGGTCACAGAAAATCTTGTGATGTTTACCTTCAATTTCATTAATGGAATATCCTACAGTTTTGAGGAAGTTTTCATTGGCTTTGACAATTGTGCCATCAAGATTGAATTCGATTACCGCTTGTGCCTTTCCTATAGCGGCCAATTGACCTTCGAAATCAGAGTTTTTAATTTTTTGCTCAGTGATGTCGCTGGCTATTTTTATCACCTTATAAACCTCACCATTGTTGTCTCGAACCGGAGTATAGCTGGCATTGATCCATATTTCTTCTCCACCATTTTTGAATCTTCTGAACTCACCGGACATGGTTTGTCCAGCAGCAAGGTTTTTCCAAAAATCTTTGTATTCTTTAGATTTAGCATATTCAGGATCACAAAACATTCTGTGATGATGCCCTATCATCTCTGATTTGTCATATCCCAAAGTATCAATCCAATTGTCATTTACGTTGAGAATAGTTCCATCTGGTTCGAATTCTATAGAGGCCCATGCTGTATCTACTGCAGACTTAATATTACCAGCGGCCAGAGTGTCTTCTCTTTGCTGGGTAATGTCTTTGATGAAGGCCGTGAAATAATACTCACCCTCCACTTCAACTTTGGATAACGAAAGATTTCCCCAAAATTTGGATCCATCCCTTCGTGTCATCTCAAGATCTCTACCTAACCCTACCACCTTGTTCTTTCCTGTCTTGATATTGTTGTCTACATACTTGTCATGGTTAGAACGATGCTCGGTGGGCACCAGCATTTTTACATTCTTTCCAATCACCTCTTCACGATCAAAACCGAACATTTTTTCGGCAGACTTATTCATGAAGGTTACATTCTTATCAGATTTCATCATGATGATGGAATCCACCGCCATTTCCAATGACGATAAAATGGTGTTGTAATTTTGGTTGGCGTCTTTCAGCTGTTCTGTAAGCTGCTCTAAAGACGCATGGCCGTTGGTCTCTTCGGCTACTCCATTTTTCGAAGCTTTGGGTTTGATAGTTTTGGTGCTCATGTAGCTAGTGTTTTTGAGTTTATTTAATCACTGTGGTTATTAACAATAAGTCGGAACTTACAAGTAGGGAGATTTCAATATCAGCCCCCTTAATTTTAAATACTATTCAAAGCTATAGGGGATGGGTACAATTGTAAATAGCGCATATGGCCTAAATTGAATAGGTAATATCACCTATGGCTATACCGGATTCTGGGTATATATGTCTTGAAAACCTTCGTTATAGTCGTTTTTTGAAGGGTTTTTAGCTTTGTTTGCTTTTGTGTATATTTAATGGACTAAGCATAACACACCCACACGAGATATATGATTAAGGTACTAATAGCCGATGACCACAGCCTGATCCGAAAAGGAGTTAAAACATTGTTGTCTAACAATGGTCAAGTATCAATAATAGGGGAATCTACTGATGGATATGAAACATTAGAAGAGGTAAGGAAGTTGAAGCCAGATGTGTTGATTACGGATATTTCCATGCCAGGATTAACGGGTATAGAGATTACCAAAAAGATAGTTGAAGAGAAATTGGATACTCGGGTTTTGATTTTGACTACTTATTTTGATGAAGAATACATCATGGATTCATATGAAGCGGGTGCATCTGGTTATTTGCCCAAAACCTCGAGTGAGGATCAGATTTTAGCCGCTCTATTGAAAATCAATAGTCAAGAGACTTATTATTCTGAGGAAGTAATGGAAGTCCTAAGTAAATCGATTTTTAATAAATCTAAAAGGGAGAAAGATCCGAAACCAAGCCTAACCGAAAGAGAAACGGAGATGCTAAAAGAGTTGGTGGAAGGAAGTACCAACAAAGAAATAGCTTCCAAATTTTTTATCAGCACACGTACAGTGGATGCCCATCGCCGTAACATCATGAAAAAGCTGAATGTGAACAACAGTGCTCAGCTAGTGAAATACAGTATAGAAAATAAATTGGTTTAGTTAACTGGGTACTGCTAGAACGCGTTCGATTTCTCTAATCAACTCATCCATGTTGAAGGGTTTTGGAACTACGCCTTTGAAACCATATTTTTCATAATTGGCCATAGCAGGATCCTCAGCGTATCCACTCGACACGATGGCTTTTACTTCAGGGTTGATGGCTTTTAATGAATTGATAACGTCTTTGCCTCCTTTGCCTCCAGGTATAGTCAAGTCCATGATCACCAAGTCATAGCTTTGTTTTTTTGATTCTGCACTTTCAAAAGCTTTGATGGCTTCATCTCCGTTAAAAGTTAGGTCTACCTTGAAACCCTGCAGTTCTAAAATTCGCCCTACAGCCTTTAGGATAATTTCCTGATCATCCATTACTAATACTCTGATGCCCGGTTTCATTTTCGGGGCTGATTTAGCGTTTGATTTTTTAGGTATAGTTGATGCCTCTGATGCTGGGATGTATACGGTAAAAGTACTTCCTATACCTTGTTCAGATTCTACATTGATATGCCCACCATGCCTATTGATAATCGAAAAGCTGGAAGTTAGTCCTAATCCTGAACCTTCTTTTTTGGTGGTGAAATAAGGGTCAAATACCTGATCAAGTTTGTTTTGAGGAATGCCATTGCCGCTGTCTTTGAATTGGATTTTGATGTAGCGACCCGGGTTTAGGTTAGAAATGGTTTGATGTTTCGTTTCATAATTTTCCATTTTTATCTTGAGCTGTCCACCATTAGTCATGGCTTGTTTGGCATTGATGGTCAGATTGGAAAAAACTTGTTGCATCTGCCCTCTATCTACTTTGGTGTTCCACAGGGGCAGATGAATTTCAAAGTTAACTTTGACTCTACTTCCTGAAAGATCGAATTGAACTACGTCTTTGACCAGTTTTGAGATTTCGGTATCCTCTTTGATCGGTTCTCCACCTTTGGAAAAAGTAAGTAATTGATTAGTCAGGGATTTGGCTCTGCCCATGGCATGCATGGCCTCACCGAGATATAAGTGTGCCTCGTCCTTTTCAGATAGTTTTTCTCTAATGATCGATAAATTGGCAAAAACTCCTACTAATATGTTGTTAAAGTCATGAGCAATTCCCCCTGCTAATAGCCCCACACTGTTTAGTCTATCAATTTTTCGAAGACTGTCTTCAGCTTCTTTAATCATGGTGATGTCATCACTGATCGAGATCCAGGTCTTGCCGAATTTGGGATGATCAAATGTGGAAATAGTTAGACGGCTATGGAACTCATTTTGGTCCTTGCGTTTGTTTAGCGCTTCACCTTTCCAATTGCCTCTTTTTTCCAGTGCCTCTAAGATTCCTTTATATTTTCTTTCCAAAGCCTTGTCGTTCACACAAAAGAAATCTCTCATATTCATCCCAAGCGCTTCTCTTTGTATGTAGCCAAACAACTTTTCAAATTTTGCATTGGTATATAATAGCATGTGATCGTCCGCACTTACGATCATCACACACTCCTCCATGTTTTCAAGTACCTCACTGTGGAAATATAGATTGTCCTCAATGAATTTTCTTTCGGTGATATCCTGTATCATCGCTACACAGGTTTGATTAGTCTCAACTCCCGGCATAACCGAAGAAGCATGTATTTCAGTCCAAATAGACCCTTTGGTTGGGCTGATGAATCTGACTTCCAAATTGAACTCTTTGATGGATCGTTCCTGTATTAGGTTTAACTTCTCCTCCAGTTTTTTAAAGTCGTGTGGGATGACAAAGTCTTCCAACGTGTAGCTGAGGAAATGATTAGCTTCGATATTTAACATGCGGCAAAACTTATTGTTTACCTGAAGTAGGTGGCCAGTTTTAAGTTGGATCAGGGCAACTCCAACTGCAGCTTGTTCAAAAATGCTCTGAAACATACTTTGGATCTGCATGATACTTTGCTCCTCTCTATAATTGGTGAGCACTCGACTGAGCAAATGGGCAGAGGCATCCATGATTTTAATATCCCTTTCATTTGGTTTTTTTCTGATTTCAGAAAATATCTCCAAAACACCTAGTAAAGTTCCAGAAGAGTCTTGCAGAGGGGTGGACCAAATTGCTACAAATCCTGCCTGCTTCATGTGAGATTCCAAACCTTGATAGCTTTTATTAAATAAATCCTGTCCAATGGCTATGGAATTCTCATTACGAATGATTTCCGGATTGCTTTCTTCTATGGATTTGAAATTTTCAACAATGGCTTTTCTGAAATCTTCATTCAGATTGGTTGCAACTACCTCGCAATTTTGTCCAGAGTGGTGGTAGTCGAGATATCCGATTGCCGCTTGTAAATTGTCTGATAATCGTGCCAAGCTATGGATGTAGTATTCTAAGGTGTTCTGAATGGGTGCCGCTCCTGCGAGAGATTTAAGAAGTTCATTGTCCAGTTCTATAAAGAGCTCTCGATCTCTTCGTTCTGTGACATCAGATAATGTGCCGACTACTCTGGTTATTTTTTGATGTCTATCATAAATGGCATCTCCTTTTAGATGATACCAATAGAATTCATCATCTCTTTTGAATTTGAGCTCAAGATCAAGTTTTTGCCCTTTAAATATTCCTCTTATTGCAGTTTTGAATTCCTCCGATTGGGATTCGTGTGGCAGTTGTAAGAATACTTTTGCCCGAATGATTTGATCCGTATGGCTTTCAATATCAAGTAACTTTAGACAATTATTGGAAAGGTAGATTGATCTTGCCCTAATATCCCAATCCCAAATACCTTCCTCCAGTGCTTCTTCGATTAGGTTTCTTCGGTCATTGAGCAAGATTAGTTTGTCTTCTATTTCTTTTCTTTCGAGCAGCTCTTGCTTTAGCCTACGGCTTGTTTTCTGATCCTTTTTAAGAAAGAGGTGATACATCCAACTCCCTATTAAGAAAAGAGTGGCCAGAGTGATATAGTAAATTTCGTTTAGATTGAATAGTCCAACAGACATAGTCAATAGCCTTGCTGGAATTGTAGTTTTGATGGACATGAGGATTCCGGCCAGAAGGAATACAAACCAAAGGTTGGTTTCATCAGATTTTCTAATGTGAATCAAGATCAGGTATACTGATATCAAAAAACACAGAATCGTAAGTGTAGAGACGAATGTGGTCATGTGGGTCGGAAAAAGAAGCTGATGAACCAATAAGATAGCGAATCACGGTGAAAAAAAGAACGGTCGGTTTCCGATCCAAATAAAAAAACCGATCATTCCTGATGCAAATCATCAAATGACCGGTTTAGTGAATAGTCCTGAGACTATGGTGTGTTATAAGTCTCTAAACTTTGACTTTACATATCGTTTTCATTTTGGGACTGGCAAGAGGCGTATAAGTCAGAATACATGCAACTCATCAACGATTCAGAAATCATATTGATTTCGAAGCTCGTGGCACTTACAATCAACTTCTTTTCTTGCCATCCTGTATCAGACATTTTAAATTCAGACTGCCCTTTTTGTATGGTGAAGTTGGTTGCCTTTTCCTGATACCAACCGGGCCCAAAAGCTACCGTATATTGAAACTGGACGGTAATGGGCTTACCTGAGATGTGAATCGTTCTTTCCATGTCTAGCTGAATTTTATTTGTCTTTGCATCAATTGCTGTTTTTTTGTTTATCAACTGATGCTCTACCCATTCACTCGTCTTCTCATTCCATTCGTCCTGGGCCATCCGAATAGAGGTTATTTTCTGAAATTGGTAGACTCCATCCACTTCTTTCAGTTGTGCGCTGGCCTGTAGACTCCCTAGCAGGGCAAGCACGAATAGTACTTTTTTCATAACTGGTTGTACCAAAGTTAGATTAAGGTGGGGTTGAAATCTTCGGGTGGAATACCCATTTATTTTTTTAGGAAAAATTCCTAGGGCATAAAAAAAGCACCTGATCTATCTCGATCAGGTGCTTTTAAATAGTGTTTTCTTGAGGTTTAACCCTCCATTTCTTCTAGCTCTTTTCCTTTGGTCTCATATACATACTTGATCACAAAGAAGATGGAAATAATAGCACCTACCGTGTACAAGCTATAAGCAACCGCCAGACCTGCTGATCCCAAAATCATTGGGAATGTCAGGGTTACGAGGAAGTTAGATCCCCATTGGGCCAAACCAGCAATTGCCAGACCCAAACCTCTGATTTGGTTCGGAAACATCTCGCCGAGCATTACCCACATTACAGGACCCCATGATGCATTAAAAAATACTACATAAAGGTTAGCAGCTATCAATGCCAGCATACCCATAGAGTCACTCAGTTGGAGTGTAGTATCGCCTGTTTCAGGGTTTGTCACCAGGGATCCAGAAGTGAAAGCTACCACTACTAGTGCCAATGTGATACTCATACCTACGGAACCGATAACCAAAAGTGGCTTACGACCCACTTTGTCCACCAATACCAATGCAGCTGCAACAGCTCCAATACTCAAAGCACCAGAAACAACGTTGATGAGTAGTGCGTCGTTTTCTCCAAAACCTACCGCCTGCCATAGCACTGAACCATAGTAGAAGACTACATTGATACCAACAAACTGTTGGAATGAGGCCAATCCAATTCCAATCCATACGATCGGCTTGATTCTACCCAAAGTCTTGTCATAAAGATCTGACCAGCTTGGCTTGTGATGATCTTTGGCTAATGAAGCGTCAATCTCGTCTACTTTGCGTTGTCCGACTACAGCTCCATATAATCTGCTCAGTACTTTTACTGCTTTATCATTTTTTTGTTTAGCCACAAGATAACGAGGGCTTTCAGGGATGAATAGGAGAGAGATCAGGAAGACCGCAGCTGGGAAAAGCTCCATCCAAAACATCCATCTCCATGTCTGGTAATCCAACCAAAGAATGTTCTCTGCTGAACCAGATATGTCTGCCAATAGGTAGTTACTTAAAAAGGACATGAAAAGTCCAAAGATGATAGCTACTTGCTGTACGGTAGCCAATGCTCCTCTAAATCTAGCTGGAGCGATCTCTGCGATATAGGCAGGAGCCATCACTGAGGCAGCACCTACTGCTAGTCCACCGATGATTCTGTAGACGATGAATTCAGGTGAGGTAGTTGCGATACCTGATCCCCAGGCAGAAATGATAAAAAATATCGCTGATAGAATGAGCATGGAACGACGACCATATGCGTCGGCCAATTTACCAGCAAAGAAGGCACCCACAGCACAGCCAAGAAGCATAGAGGCTACATTGAAACCGCTACCGATGTCTTCTGCATTAAACGCCGATTCTAAACCTTTGACAGTTCCGTTGATCACACCACTGTCGAACCCAAATAGGAACCCACCTAAAGTGGCTACCAGGGTAATCCCTATCACATAGAGATTGTTTACTTTTTCTTCTGTTTTCAAAATGATTTTAGTTTTTAGTCTTAGTAATTCATTCACCTGCCGTCTGCAGATATTGTTGATCACATTAGGAGGATGGGGGAAGTTTAGTAGAGTTTTAGTATCCCATCGACCATAAGTGAACGAACCTTATGTGTTAACCAAAGATTCAAGCTTGCAATTTGCCAAAATAGAGCAAAAAAAAGGGTAGACATTTGAATATATCTACCCTGTTATTTGTCTTATTTGATGTATTGGTTGATGATGTTCTCATACAACTCTTGCTGACCGCTTCTTAGCTTAGGCTCGCCATTTTCATGAGCGATTTTAGCCAGCGCTTCCAGGTCTAGTTTGCCTTCTTCAAATTCTTTACCCTGAATCGTGTTGAAGGAGCTGTATCTCGCTTTTTTCAGGTTCAGATATTGAGAGTTTTGCAAAATGTCATCTGCGATCATCAATGCACGTGCGAAGATGTCCATACCTCCGATGTGCGCATAGAAGATGTCTTCCAGATCGGTAGAGTTTCTTCTGGTCTTAGCATCAAAGTTGACACCACCGCCTTGTAGTCCACCATTCTCGAGAATCACCATCATCGCTTCAGTTACTTCGTTGATGTCGTTAGGGAACTGATCGGTATCCCATCCGTTTTGGTAATCTCCTCTGTTGGCATCAATACTACCCAACATACCTGCGTCAGCTGCTACCTGTAGTTCGTGAGTGAAAGTATGTTGAGCTAGAGTAGCGTGGTTTACTTCAATGTTAATTTTGAAGTCTTTGTCCAAACCGTACTCTTTCAGGAAGCCAATAACTGTTGCCGAATCGTAATCATACTGGTGCTTAGATGGCTCAGCAGGTTTTGGCTCGATAAAGAAGTTTCCTTTGAAGCCTTGTTTTCTTGCATAGTCTCTAGCCATGCCTAGGAATCTACCCATGTGGTCTAATTCCTTTTTCATGTTAGTGTTAAGCAAAGACATGTAGCCTTCACGTCCACCCCAGAATACATAGTTTTCACCATCTAACTTGATAGTTGCATCAATCGCGTTTTTGATCTGCGCACCTGCATAGGCTACAATATCAAAATCAGGATTGGTCGAAGCACCATTCATGTATCTTGGATTAGAAAATGCATTGGCAGTACCCCAAAGTAACTTCACGCCAGAAGCTGCCTGTTTTTCTTTTGCATAATCTGTGATGATGTTCAAACGCTCACCTGATTCTTTTAATGAAGCGCCTTCGTCGATCAAATCCACGTCGTGGAAGCAGTAGTAAGGTGCTCCGATTTTAGTGAAAAATTCGAAAGCCGCATCCATTTTATCTTTGGCTTTGCTAACTGCATCGCCTTTTGCATCCCATGGAAATGTTTTAGTGCCAGGGCCAAACGGATCTCCACCTGTGCCACAGAAGGTATGCCAGTAGGCGATAGCAAATCTAAAGTGCTCCTTCATTGTTTTGCCTGCCACCACTTTGTTTTCGTCGTAGAATTTGAACGCTAGTGGGTTGTCAGATTCCCTGCCTTCAAATTTTATTTTTCCTATTCCCGGAAAGAATTCCTTGTCTCCGGTAACAATTTTTACATCGTCTGCCATTTCTATAATCGTTTATTTAATTCTTGTTTAATATATATGTTAATTCCTTTTTCCAGTCTTGATAACTGCTTTTATATGCTTCCGCATCTGCTGCCGCTTTATATGTCTTGATCGTTTCCATACTTTGGAAAGCCTCTCGCACATCTGAATAGGCACCCGCGGCAACTCCAGAGGCTTTGGCGGCACCAACGGCACCTGTAGCATCTAGCATTTGGATCTCACAGTCCATCACTGAGGCGATCGTCGTAGAGAATATTTCAGATTGAAAGAGGTTGTCATTTCCTACTTTCATCACTTTCACGTCTAGTCCCATGTCCTGCATGATTTCCATTCCGTAGATGAATGAGAAGGCAATCCCTTCTAAAGCCGCTCTGTAAAAGTGCGATTTAGTATGCAGATTAAAATGCAGGTTAGATATATGTGACCCAGGGTTTTGATTTTCCAATACGCGCTCAGCTCCATTACCAAAAGGAATGATTTTTAAACCATCAGAACCTATGGCTATTTCGCTGGCTTTAGCTTCTAGTTCGGGATAGCTGACGTTACCATCGGTGGTCAGTTGGCGAACATAGTTGTACTGGATACCTGCACCGTTGATGCAAAGTAATACACCCACACGCGGATCGCTGCTTGTATGATTGACATGTGCAAATCCATTGACACGAGTTTTGGGGTCGATGGCTGGCTTGTCTACCACACCATATACCACACCGGATGTTCCGCCAGTTGCGGCTACTTCTCCTGGCTCGAATACATTGAGAGAAAGCGCATTGTTAGGCTGATCTCCTGCACGGTAACCAATGCTGATCCCAGCAGTCAGTCCCAGTTCTTTGGCTCCTTCTTCACTGAGTGTTCCTTGCTCTCCGATAGAAGGTACAATCTCTGGAATCAAATCTTCGCTGATGCCATAGTGATCCAGTAGGAAACTAGCAACCTTTTCATTTTCAAAATCCCAAAGCATGCCCTCAGATAGACCGGAAATGGTCGTTTTGATTTCGCCGCTCATTTTCATAGCGATGAAATCTCCCGGAAGCATCATTTTCTTTGCCTTGGCATATACCTCCGGCTCATTGTCTTTAACCCACTTCAGTTTAGAGGCGGTGAAGTTACCAGGTGAGTTGAGGAGGCTTTTCAGGCATTGGTCATGGCCGATGGTATCAAACGCCTGATTTCCAATCTCTACTGCACGGCTATCGCACCAAATGATAGAAGGGCGAAGGGCTTCATTGTTTTCGTCAACCAATACCAGTCCATGCATTTGATAAGAAATGCCAATGCCCTGCACGAGACTAGCGTCGATCCCTGCACTTTTCACTACTTTGTCGGTCACTTTTTTGACATAGTCCCACCAGGTGTTGGGTTCTTGCTCGGCCCAACCTGCTTCGTGTGAAATGATTTCCATTTCTACCTCAGGGTATTGTTCTATGGCGAGTGTTTTCCCGCTTTTCGCATCTACGAGTGCAGCTTTGACCGAAGAGCTGCCCAGATCATATCCTATTAAATACATTGTTTTCATTTAGCCTTGTAAATACGCCGATTGAATCAGTACAAAAGGTACTTTCCCAATTTGCAAAACAAAGAAAACAGGATTAGGTAGGATTATAAGTTAAAGAACTACTTCATCCACGCTTCATAAAATTTCAAGCATACGTCAGGTTTTTTGACTTATGAAGCTGACAGTTACAGCCCGGTAGAATTTATTATCCTCATACGGCAAATTATGTCGAATATCAAAGACTAAAATTATTTGATTACGTATACTAGTGTATCTGTTAATATGGAAGGAATACGCGCAGGATGATCCCATTGGGATAAGCAATTTGGCTATGGTGAGAGATTGGTTTTTGGATTGCAATCTCTGAAATGAAGACCGAAACTAATGTCATGGCTTCAAGATCAGAAAAACCTAATAACTATGAAGGTTAACATTAAGCGTTATTTTGAAGAGCGAGAAAAAATGCTCGCTACTCAGACTGTTCCCGGGCCGGTCATCACCATATCCAGAACCTATGGCTGTGATGAAGGGGCAGTGCTGAAGGCTTTGATCGGCAAATTGAATGCTTTGGGCCCTGGTGGCATGAAGCAGCACCTCTGGAAATATGTAGACAAAGAAATTTTAGATGAATCTGCCAAGGTACTTGGGATTACTCCAATAGATGTTGAACACAGAGTGTTTTTGCATCATTCGGCAGTGGTCAACGAATTGCTTTCGGGTTTTTCTAAAGATTACAATTTGTCTGACAAGGAAATCATCAACAATGTAAAAGACGTAATTGATACCTATGCACGCAGAGGCAATGTGGTCATAGTAGGACGTGGGGGCGTGGGAGTTGTTCGGTATTTGCGCAACAGCCTGCATATTCAACTGACTGCACCACTTGAGGCTCGTGCGAAATGGGTTTCAGAAAAGCAAGAATTGTCCCGCGAAGAATCCATTGATTTGATTCGACGAATGGATAGCTATCGAAGGACTTGGACCGAGCACCTAATCGAGCAGCCTATAGACGATGGAATATTTGACCTAAGCTTGAACATGCAACACTTGAGTGTTGAGGAAATTGCGGACATCATAGTGAGTTTGATGCAGAAAAGGCGATTAGTGCCTTTGCATCATGCTGAAGAAATGTCTGTGTATTGATGATGTCAGTTGTTTTAGGGCTGTATCTGAAGTCAATCTCTAAGCGGGTGATTGAACGGATACAGCCTTTCTTTTTTAGACCCGGTCTACATAATTTTCCAACTCTATTTCTTTGGGTAGTTGTAGCTTTTTTCTCAATCGATATCGGCGTGTTTCAACTCCACGAACCGAAAGATTCAGTTGGTTGGCAATTTCTTTGGTAGACAGCTTCATTTTCAGGAGCATGCATAGCTTCGCCTCTGCGACTGAAAGTTTTGGATGATCCTCTTTCAATTTTTTGAAGAAATCGGAATGCAGTAGGTTGAATTTTTCTTCAAAATTTTCCCAGTCTTTGTTCTTGTCCACATGATCCTCCATTTTTTGGATCAGCTTATTGATTTGCTTTTTTTGATCGTCGGACATGTTGCCATTTGCGATTTCACTCAGGTTTTGTTTGATCTCCAAAATGAATTCGTCCTTGTTGTGAACTTGCATCGCTGAGGAAGCCAGTTCTTTGTTTTTTTCCTCCAGAGAGGTCTTTAGGGCTTTATTTTTTTCGCGTAGCACCTCCGGTCTATTGGCTTTGGATGGGATTTCATAGAGGGTTTGATCCAGATAGGAAACCCAATGATGATAGGCCTGGATACAGCGAGGTTGGTTCAGTCGGGGCTCGAATATCGTACTGGGAGTGACATGAGACAGGGCTTCTTCCAAAGAAGCATAAACCCCACTTGCCACACCCGCAGCACGGGCAGCTCCAATCGCACCCGTGGTGTCCACTACCTCGATGTGACAATCCAGAAGTGTGGCCAGCGTCATAGAAAAGACCTCTGACTGAAACATGTTGTCATTGGTGACTCGCAGGATGTCTACTTCCAGTCCCATTTCTTTCAATAGGTTCATGCCATAGGCAAAGGAAAAAGCGACACCTTCCAGAGCGGCACGGTAGAGGTGTCCTCGTCCGTGTCGATTGAACTCCATGTTCATGATATGGGAGTTGATGCTCTTTTCGTCCAGCATCCTTTCGGCTCCATTGCCAAAGGGCAAGATGCATAGGTCATCAGAACCGATGGGTACAGTAGCTGCCATGCGCTCCATGTCGTCGTAGTGGCGGCCACTCTGTGCGATTTGATGCTTCATCCAGCCATATTGGTTGCCGGCTCCATTGAGGCAGAGCAAAACACCGATACGGTCAAAGTTGTCTTCATAGTTGACATGCGCGAATGAATTGACTCGCGAACGTTGATCATATTTGGGTCGATCGACGATACCGTAGACCACTCCTGATTCCGCACTAGTAGCAGCTATCTCTCCAGGATTCAACACATTCAGAGACAAGGCATTGTTGGGTTGGTCGCCTGCACGATAGGTGACAGGTATGCCTGCAGCCAGACCAGCAAGTTCTGCTGCTTCTGGAGTCAGTGTACCATGTACGTCGAAGGTCGGGACAATCTCGGGGATCATGTCTTCGTCGATTCCGTAATAGTCCAAAACCTTTTTGGCTGGTTTTTTCTGTTTGAAGTCCCAAAGTATGGCTTCAGACAAACCCGAAATGGTAGTCTGAATCTTGCCAGTGAGTTTCATAGCGATGTAGTCGCCAGGCAGCATGATTTTGTAGATTCGGTCGTAAATGTCCGGCTCGTTATCCTTGACCCATCGCAGTTTGGATGCGGTGAAATTACCAGGAGAGTTAAGGTAGTTTTCCAGACATTCTTGTTCTCCCAGATCTTTGAAGGCCTTTTTGCCTATGGCCACAGCACGGCTGTCGTTCCAGATGATGGATGGGCGAAGTGCCTTGTGGTCTTGGTCTATGAGTACCAGACCGTGCATTTGGTATGCGATACCGATACCAGCTATATCTCTGGGGTTGATTTTATTCTTGCTAAGGATTTTACGTGTAGCCATGCAGAGTTCTTGCCACCACATGTCGGGGTGCTGTTCTGCCCAGCCGCTATGTTTGGTGATAATGCTAAGATCATGTTCGGGGTGTTGCAGTACATCTACTACTTTATTTTGTTCTGCCTGAATCACGGCGACTTTGATTGCCGTACTGCCCACTTCATAGCCTAATAAATACATAATCTCCTCTCTGCTTTTTCTACGCCAAAGATACGTCAGTTATTCTATTGTGCAATCAAGATTTGTATGATTGATGTGTCAGATAATATCAATTTTGATGCGTCGGACCGATTTCTAATGGGGTTTAGCTACCCATCATGATCAAAAGGATACCTGCAATGATTCCCAGTAGGATCAGGCCTTTGTGAAGGATGTTTTTTTCTTTGAATAAGAGTGCACCGGCTGCAAAGGATATGATCACGCTGCTGCGACGTAGCAAGGACAGTATAGATACCAATGAATCCTCGAAGGTGAGCGCATAGAAATAGGCGAAATCCCCCAGCACGAGTACAATTCCGATGAGAGGAATGGTCCATTGCCATCTGAATGCGGTGAGTTTTTTTCTTTTGGGGTACCAAAAGGCCCAAAGGACCAATGCCATGATTGGGACCTGATAAAAGGAAAAGTATGCCTGAATGGCCAGACGATTGTAGTGAGCTATGAGATATTTGTCATAAAGGGTACTAATCGTACCAATCAAGGTGGCGAGAAAAATGAACCATACCCATTTGTTGGTTTTGAAATCAACACCTTCCTTGTTGCCGGCGATGGAAAACAAATAAAAGAAGATCAGCGCTACTACCATACCCACCCATTGCCAGGTGTTAAGGGTCTCGCCATAGATCAAAATCGCTCCGATCAAAGTCCAAACCGGACCTGTAGAACGAATCGGGGAGACAATACTGATTGGCAAGTTTTTAAGCGCAAGAAAGGACAGAATCCAGGAGGAAATGACAATAAGCGCTTTTAGTATGATCAGCAGGTGAACTTTGAAACTGACCGCTGGAATGTAGAAGTTCTCATATTGATCAAAGCCTTCTACGGTGTATGACATGATCCAGGTCGGGAAAAAGAACAAGGCTGATGCAAGTGTGGAAAAGAACAAGACTGGAAGAACGGCATTGTTGTACAGCGAGACCTTTTTGAGGATGTCATAAACCCCAAGAGCCAGTAACGAAATAATGCCAAGTAGTATCCACATAGAAAGAACGCTTTGCAAGGGCGAAATTAGAAAGGGATAACGGGAGATACTAATGGAGCGGCTTCTATTTGAGATGAATTGCTGACATCTCATTTGTCATAGTGGTTGACCGACAATTGAATATTGGGAATACAGGTGATATAGCTTAAGGTTCGACCTGATTTAGATCATAAATCCCTAAGTAAAAAAGGCTAACCTTTGGGTGCAGCAATTTTATAATTCAATGAATGAGTATTCTCCATTGGATTTTCATCCACTCAAATATCTAGATATGCATTCAAACAAAATGTCTCACGACTTTCATATCCCTGTAATGGGACTGGCATTTACCATCGACTCACCGATCAAAGTAGCCAAATTTGGCATCTCTTCGGTAATCTCAATTGTTCAGGACAACCTGATCGAAAAGATGAGGAAACACTACTATCAGCAAATAGGAGAACCCTTTGTGGCTATAAGTGAGAAGGAGGAAGACTCACGAGCGAGAAGGATTACAGACTACTTGAATCTGGTCAATCGAATTGTAAAAAGCCAAATAGAAAAAATGAAGGCTTCCTCTTTTGGGGAAGGCAGTGATCTGGACCGATACTTCCAGATGCTTCCTGATCATCATCAAGCTAAGCGTACTTACAAGATCATGAAAAGTATGACTGACAAAAACGAAAAGGAGCGCTTGATCACCAAACTGAAATCGATAATACAACCAGGAAGCATAGATGTCAACATCATGACGAAGCTGGATAAGCCTACCCTTGATACCAGCGGGGAAGAAATAGTAGATGGCTCTGATGCGGTGACTGCACTACGCGGCTATGCCAAGAGTGATTTGACTGATTCGACCATCGTATTGTCCGCGGGTATGAATCCGCGGTTGTTCGCCTACATGGAGGATATGGAGGCTTTTAGTGCCAATGCAGACGGGAGCTTTGATAAGAAGATCGCGATCAAAGTATCTGACTACAGGTCCGCACTGGTACAGGGCAAGATGCTCGCCAAAAAAGGACTTTGGGTCAGTGAATTTCGAATAGAATCGGGACTCAACTGTGGGGGACACGCTTTTGCCACCGATGGCTTTTTGCTTGGGCCTATTTTGGAGGAGTTCAAATCCAAAAGAGAAGAACTGCAGGAGTCCATGTATCAGGTCTATTCTCAGACCATAGAGACCAAAGGAGGCCAATGTCCTGATCAGCCGCATGAAATGAAAATCACCGTTCAGGGTGGTGTCGGCAGTCAGGAAGAGCAGGTGTTGATGATCCATCACTATGGAGCAGACAGTGTGGGATGGGGTACTCCCTTTTTGCTAGTGCCAGAGGCGACTACTGTTGATTCGCTGACTCTGGACCGTCTGGCCGATGCGCGAGAGAAAGATGTGGTCTTGAGTAAGAACTCTCCACTAGGCGTTCGATTCAACTACCTGAAAGGAACGAGCAGCGAGGAGGAAAAATACCTTCGCATCTCCAAAGGAAAGCCCGGAAGTCCCTGTACTGAAAAGTATTTGGTGAGCAATGTTGAGTTCGGGAAGGAACCGATATGTACCGCTTCGATCGAGTATCAGAAAAAGAAACTGAAGGCACTGAAAGAAGAGGGGTTGGCTAAGGAAGAGTATGAACGTCAGAAGCAGGATGTGCTAGACAAGGAATGTCTCTGCGTAGGCCTGAGCAACTCTGCGGTGCATGAGTACGAACTGGATCCTTTCAAAAATCGCCCGGCAGTGAATATATGCCCAGGGCCGAATATTGCTTATTTCTCGGAGATCGTATCGCTGAGTCAGATGCTGGATCACATCTATGGTCGCATCGATTTGATGAGAGGTGTGGATCGACCACACATGTTTATCAAAGAGCTGAATCTGTATGTGGACTACTGGCTGGAGCTAATCAAGGACGAACTCTGGATGACCGAGGCGAGACAACTCAAATACGTCAATAAGTTTTACAAAAACTTGATGGAGGGAATCCAGTATTACGAGACATTGGCTGTGGACCTGAAGAAAGTGTATCACGAGCTGTCAGATCGATTCACGAATGGTCTGGATGAAGCCAAGTGTCGATTAGAAGAGTGCTTTGCGCTCAGGTTGGCAGAACCTGAGCTGGCTTAGCAGGACTCAAAAGCTACGAATGATACCAGCCCCGATTACGAATTGACTTTCTACCGGGGTTTGGTATTTGGCTTGTAGATTGAAACCCCAATCTTTGTTCAGGGCATGATTGAAACCAATGCCGAGGTTGAGGCCGGTTTCGGAGTTGTTGTCGGTACCTGTTCTGTTGCTCCAGCCTACGGCGACCCCTAGTAGCGCGTATATTTTGCTATCGCTTCGCTCACCAGCAAAGTAATAGCGACCGTCTACGTTGATCACGGATACGGATTTGACTACATCCGAACCCGTAAAGAAATAGCTGTAGCTGCCTGCTACACTTGCGGATTTGTGAAACACATATTCCATTCCCAGGTTAGCACCTAAGCCAAAGCCCGGATCTACGAAATCCTTACCATAACCTGTTTTAGATCCTGCCAGGGCACTCAGCGACATGCGAAACTTGGATACCTGTCCATAGCGCTGTGCTGAGGCAGAAAAAACCATTAATAAAAGGAATAGGCTAGTGAGTAGGATTGCTTTGTGATTCATGAGTTCGTGATTTCTATCTAAAATAATTAATCCCAAAGTGATATGCAGAGGTGGAAGGCTATTTTCTTCTCAAAACCTTGCGAGGCAAAAAGTAGAGAATCAAAACAGGAAGTAAAGTCAGGTCCGCAATCAATGCTACGATAAATGACACACTCACAAACAATCCTGTGTGGAAGGTGGCGGCAAACTGCGAAAAGCAGAAGATGGCAAATCCTGAAGTCAGGATGATCGTGGTGATGATGATCGGTTCGCCGGTGGCGAAGAGCGTGCGTTTGATGGCATAAATCATGGTACGACCTGCGATTCGTTCTTCCCGCATTTTGCTGAGGAAGTGAATCGTGTCGTCCACCACTATCCCGAAGGATATCGCAAAGATGATCGAGGTGCCGAGATTGATCGGGATGCCAAAAAGCCCCATCACTGCCGCGATGGCCATGATAGGAAAGAGATTCGGAATCAGTGTGATCAGAATCATGCGCCAGGATCTGAACATATAGCCGGCAATGATGCTCACGATAATCACCGCTCCGAATAGGCCTTTCATCAGATTCATGGAGAGGGTGGCGTGGCTCTTTTCGATCAATAGCTGTGAACCGGTGATTCGATAGCGCAGTGGGCTGTCTTCGTTCAGCCATTGATTCAATACCGTTCTCAATTTTTCTGTTCGTTCGGTGGCGTCTTTGGATCCCTGGTCCCGAGAAAACCCGCTGATCTGAGCCAGATAGCCGTCGGTCACTTTGAAGAATCGCTGCTCTACCTTTCCTTTCTTGATGGTGCGCAGGGCCTGATCCCAATCCCGATCATTGCCAGGCAGCTGGTAGGCTGAGGCCAGTCCACTGTGCTGCATTTGATGGATGGATTTCACGAGGGTGGCTGGAGATACCAGATTGTTGGCATTGAGCATCTCGTGGGCCAGTGTCTCGATCGAGTCGATCATAGCGATGGCTCTAGGATTGTAGATATCGGAGCTGTCGGCCATCCATATCGTCATCGTAAAGGGCTTGGTGCCTCCATATTCACTGTCGAAATATTTGAAGTCAGCGCGTACCGGGTCGTTTTTGGGCAGGTCATCGATCAGGTAGGCATTGATCTCTAATCTCGAGATGCCATAGAGAACCACCAGAAAGCCGATGATAAAAGACCAAATGATCAGTTTTTGTTTTCTCAATACCCAGTGATATAGGGTGTCCAGTATTTTCTTGATCAGCTTATTGCTTTTCTTTCTGCCCAGATTAGGGTGGATCAAATACATCAACTGCGGGAAGAGTGCATAAGTCAGCACAAAGGCGAAAAGAATACCAATGGCGCTGTAGATCCCTAAATCGATGATGGGCTGAACTCGAATAGAGATCAGGGTGATGAAGCCCACCGCTGTAGTCAGTGAAGTAAGCAGCGTAGCAAAACCGACTTTGCCCACGGCTCGGTTGACGGCAGTCTGCATCGGAGTGCCTGCATTGTATTCTTCTTTCGCATGCGAAAAGAGGTGAATAATGTCCGACATGGATACCACCAGTAGAATGGAAGGAATGAGGGTAGAGAGTATGTCGATTTCCTTTCCGACCAGGGTCATAAAACTCAGGGTCAGCGCCACTGACAAGAGAGAAATCAGCAGAGCTGCTGCCACCATCGAGGGTTTACGGATGAAGATGATCAGCATGATCAGAATGGTGATGCCGCTGAAGATCAGGAAGAAAGTAAAATCCTGCTGCACCGCCCATACATAGGCTCGTTCGCCAATCGGGCGTCCAGCCAGCCGCACTTTGTCAAATTGATATTGACTCAGTACTCGGTGGATCTCCGATACGAACCCGTCCGCCAGCTTCTTGTTCTCAAACTTGCGGTGCATGATGATCAGCTTGGTCGAGCTATAGTCCTCGGCTATGAACTGGCTCCAGACATGCGGCTCTTTGATGATTTTTAGGCTGTCTTTTTCGAGTTGCGCTGGGTCGTCGAGGTGGAGGTAGGGGATCTCCAAATAGCCCATTGGTCCTTTGACCAGTTTCTTTAAGTTGACCAGAGAGATGATTTGCTCTACCCCCTCGATGTCTTCCAGTTGCTCGGCTACTGAGTCCTGTCGGAGTAGAAAGTCCTGTTGGAATATCCCCGCCTGGTTTTCGAATGCCACGAGGATGTAGTCATTGTCGTGACCGAATTTTTCGGTGTAGGATTTGTAGTAGATCAGATCGGGATCGTCGAGTGGAAAGAAAGCATCCAGATCGTTGTTGAATTTGAGATCGAAAAGCTGCATGCCCATGATGCCCATCACGACAAAGGTGATCACAAGGGAAAGAATAGAGGACTTTTTGTTGATCATTCGCTAGCAATATTTTCGCCCTGCAATATTAGTTCTGTTTTGTGCAATTCTGGGTTTTACCAGATGAAAAGGTAGGACACATGTTGTATTCATTTGTATCAGGTACCAAGGTTTGGTAACTTTGAATGTAACAAACAGAAGAGGCCATGGCAAAAAACACATCAATAGCTCTTGGAGATCATTTTGATAATTTTGTTTCTACTTCAGTTAAATCGGGGAGGTATAATTCTGCCAGTGAAGTGATTCGGGCTGCCCTGCGCTTACTCGAGGAACAAGAAGAGAAAAAAAACATTCTTTTGAAGGCCATAAAGGAAGGAGAGGAGAGTGGACTAGTGGAAGACTTTGATCCACAGGCTTTGTTGGATGAGCTTCATTCCAGGCATAACATTCAATGAAGTATAGTATTTCATCAAAGGCCCGAATTGATTTAATCGGGATATGGGAATACACAAAAGAGAATTGGTCCGTAGGCAGGCGGATAAATATTACCAGGGATTGATTGATGGCTTTTCTAAGATCAGCGAAAAACCACAATTAGGCAAGAGCTACGAGGACCTAAGACTCGGATATAGGGCATTGCCAGTAATGTCACACATTGTTTTCTATCGGGTGTCTCAGGATCAATCGGTTACTATCATTCGAATCTTGCATAAACGCATGGATTATAAGAGCAGACTCCTAGAGTAGCTCTGTAAAGGGTCCATTCAAGTCTAATCACAACAGTAGAACATCCACTCGGTTTCCTAATCATATGATCATGCAGATTAGTCTCGACATGCAGCAGCCTTGCATGCGTTCATGCAAGCTCCCTGCAACTTGCAGCACACTTGCATGAGCCCATGGTTTCTTCCTGCAACCTGCAGGAGACTTGCATGAAGGTAGAATTGGCCCCTGCAGTCTGCAGGGCATTTGCATGAGCTTGGGATTCCTCGCTGCAAGCTGCGGCGACCTTGCCCGTGCGGGGGCAACCTTCCTACAAGCTGCAGGAGCTTTGCCCCAATAGAGGATTTCTTCATGCAGGTTGCAGCACATTTGCCCCAGTTCGGCCATTCGTGCTGCAGATTGGAGTGGATTTGCCTGAAGGGGATATGTTAGGCCCATTGACTATTAACCATTAACCATTAACTCCAGTCTGATTTGTCGCGAGGGCAAGCCAATCTTTTCAGATTATTGGGCTAATTTTGAGATCGTTTAATTGAATCGATAAACCAAAGAGAAGATGAAGCAATACCACGAACTGATGCAGAGAATCCTCGACGAGGGTGTACAAAAAGGAGACAGAACCGGAACGGGTACTACCAGTGTCTTTGGGCATCAGATGCGTTTTGATTTGTCGGAGGGATTTCCGGTAGTGACGACCAAAAAACTGCACCTGAGATCCATCATCCACGAATTGCTTTGGTTTTTGAAAGGCGATCAGAATATCGCATACCTCAAGGAAAATGGCGTGTCGATCTGGGACGAGTGGGCTGACGAAGAGGGCAATCTAGGACCGGTATACGGTGTGCAATGGCGCAGCTGGCCTACTGCCGATGGTCAAACCATCGACCAAATCGCACAAGTGGTGAACGATATCAAAAACAACCCGAATTCGCGTAGGTTGATCGTGAGTGCATGGAACGTGGCGGATGTGCCTAACATGGCTTTGCCTCCCTGCCATGCCTTCTTCCAGTTTTATGTAGCGGATGGCAAGTTGAGCTGTCAGCTGTATCAGCGCAGTGCAGATGTGTTTTTGGGTGTGCCGTTCAATATTGCTTCCTATGCATTGCTGACGATGATGATTGCTCAGGTTTGTGATCTGGAGCCTGGAGATTTCGTACACACGCTAGGCGATGCACACCTGTATTCGAACCACATCGAGCAGGCCAACTTGCAGTTGAGTCGCGACTTCAGGCCTCTGCCTACCTTGAAGATCAATCCTGAGGTGAAAGATCTCTTCGAGTTCAAGTTTGAGGATTTCGAACTGGTGGGATATGATCCGCATCCGCATATCAAGGCGGCTGTGGCGGTTTAATTATTTAGGTTACAAGTCAGCGTAATTGCATTCAAATAACTAATAACAAGAAACCCTCCAAGGGTTTATTTTTACAATTTCGTATTGTGTTCAATGGCAGAAATTCCTTCTAGAAAACCCTTGGAGGGATTTAGTTTTTTAATTCGATTGCCATGGTTAAAAGATTGAGTGAGACCTATTAACTAATTAATGATTAACTTTTAACTCCTGAATCGTATTCAGGCTAAACAACCCCAAAAATCATGGAACGAAGCAGTGTGTTCGATATGATCGGTCCTGTCATGATCGGTCCGTCCAGTTCACATACCGCCGGAGTGGTGCGTATCGGTAGAGTAGGAGTCAAATTGCTCGGTGGCATAGCCGAGGAGGCGGAAATCACCTTTTACAATTCTTTTGCCCAGACCTACGAAGGGCACGGCAGTGATCGTGCGATTGTAGCTGGATTGATGGATTTTGAAACCGATGACGAGCGCATCAAAAACTCCTTTGATCATGCCAAGGGGAAGATGAAGTTCAAATTCCGCTCCATTGGCAATGCATCGACCAAACACCCCAACACCGTCTATCTCAAACTCACTAAAGGAGACAAAAAGATCGAACTAGAGGGCGAAAGCCGCGGAGGAGGAGTGATCCGAATCGCCAGTGTCAATGGCTTCAATTCCGGTTTTACTGCCAATCTGCACACCTTGATCGTCACGACTGACGATGCGATGGGCAGCATCGCCTTTATCTCAGATGTGATCTCGCACGATGACTGCAACATCGCGACCATGACCGTATCCCGAAAGGGAAAGAACGACATTGCCTGCCAGATCATAGAGATGGATTCCGGTATCAATGACATTACGCTGCAGTACATCCGCAATCTCAAGTGGGTGCACAACGTGATTTATATTCCGGTTATTTAGGTTTTATTGCTATTGGCTTTTTGCAGTTGGCCATTAGCCAATAGCCAAAGGCGAATGGCCAACAGTTACGATTGATTCGCATCAAAAAAAGTGCTGCTTTTACTGGTGAAGAGTAAGGCTGCTATTAACTTTAGTTTTTCATCAAGCAGGCAATCATGGAGCAAGATTCTTCTCAGTCCAATTTTCATATTTATCGCGCTTCTGCAGGATCGGGTAAGACCTATACGCTGACTTACAACTACCTGCGACTGGCCTTGCGCTATCCGGAGTATTTCAAGTCCATCCTGGCGGTGACCTTTACCAACAAGGCTACCCAGGAGATGAAATCCCGAATCGTAGATACGCTCCGAGAGATCAGCAAGAGTGAGCCACCCATGGCAAAAGATCTGATGGAGGATCTGAAGATGGATGCTGCGACATTGAAGCAAAGAGCCGATAAGGTACTCAAGACCTTGCTACACAACTATTCCTTCTTTGCGGTCACTACCATTGATGCTTTTTTTCAGAAGGTGGTGCGATCCTTTGCCCGTGAGATCGGGATCCATAGTGGATTCAAAATCGAACTGGATCAGAACAAAGTGCTCTCCGAGGTGATCGATCGCTTGATTCAGCAGATTAGCTCTGATCAGCAGCTATTGCGTTGGTTGACCGATTTTGCGATCAGCGAGATCAATGATGGCAAGTCCTGGGACACCAACAAAAGCATTATGAATTTGTCCCGAGAGCTATTCAAAGATGAGGTGCTTTCACGACGACATGAGATCTTTGCCAGGCTGGACGATGAAGGTTTTATGGATCGAGTGATCCAGAATGTTTCCTCCAAAATGAATGAGTTTGTTTCAACTTGTAAGGAACTAGCACTAGCAGGTGTAGAAACAATCGAAAGATACGGACTTGGGATTGATAGTTTTACTCAGAAGGGTAAAGGTGTAGGTGGTTATCTATATGCCTTGGGTCGCAATGGAGATTTAAAGGAACCCAACTCCTACATAGAAAACGCATTAAAAGATGATAAATGGGCTCCAAAGACATCCAAAGAAAGGGATGTTGTAGAACAAGCCGTTAATAGTGGGTTGAGGGACGAACTACAGCAACTTGTTGATTACTATCAAAAAAACATCAAGGCCTACAAGTCACTTCAGCAGGTTTCGGGGCAGTTGTATGCCTTTGGGCTGTTGTCCAGAATACACCAGGAGATTGGAGACTATAAAGAGGACAACGACCTGCTTTTGATCTCGGACTTTCAGCTATTCCTTCACGAGATCATCAACGATTCGGATTCTCCCTATGTCTACGAAAAAATAGGAACGAGATACAAACACTATCTGATCGACGAGTTTCAGGATACCAGTGGCCTGCATTGGGACAACTTCCGACCGCTCGTTCAGGACAGCCTGGCCAGTGGCCAATTCAATATGATCGTGGGGGATGTCAAGCAATCCATCTATCGCTGGCGCGGGGGCGATTGGGACATCCTTTTGTCCAGGGTCAAAGACGGGATGGACGAGCAAACCATAGCTGAAAAGACGCTGGCTGTCAACCGACGAAGCAAGGAGAACATCGTGAAGTTCAATAACGAATTTTTCGAAGCTGCGCCCGCCATAGTAGAAGGTGGTGTCATGGGCAAGTATGAAGGCAGCAAGGTCAGAATACAGGAGGCCTATCAATCCAGCAGTCAGCAGCTTTGGGACGAATCTGGGGAAGGCTTGGTGCGTTTACAGTTCTTTGATAAGAAAGAGCAGGAGGAGGGCTATGAAGTAGAGCAGTTGATCAAGCAGGTTCAATTCTTGCAGGACAATAACTATCAGCTCAGCGACATAGCCATCTTGGTTCGTAAAAACACCGAGGGACGCAAAATTGCCGAAGCACTGATGAGTCATCGTCTCAATCACCCCGAAGATCACTATCGCTACGATGTGATATCCAACGAATCTCTATTTATCAAAAATAACAAGGCTGTGCACTTGATCCTACAGGTGGTTTCCTATCTGCAGAACAGAAAAGAGCCCTTGCTTCAGGAGCAGGTGCGCTATGCACTGACGGCTCTGGTAGAAGATCAGGACCAGGCAGAGTCCCTTTGGATCGAAATCGAAAAACAGGCACCCGAATGGCAGAAGCTCAGATTGTCTCAGTTGGTCAATGCATGTGTCAAGGTCTTTGATCTACTGAGTCGAAAAGAAGATCTGCCCTATGTGCTGGCATTTCAGGATGCGGTAGAGGATTTTCTGGAGTATGAGGCCGATGCGCGATTGGATTTTATGCGCTGGTGGTCGGACAATAGCAACCGTTCGATTACGCTGTCTGGCGAACAGGATGCGATGACCATCATGACGGTCCACCAGTCCAAAGGCCTTCAATTCAAGGCGGTGCTTCTGCCTTACTGCAATTGGTTGCTCGATCATGGCAATATTAGACCCTTCCTTTGGAGCGAGGAGGCGAGCGACTCTAATATCCTGGGTTTGCCGCTGGTGCCTGTTAAGTACAAAACAGAGCTGACGCAAACGGTATTTGTCAAGGACTATCAGGCTGAATTGCATGACATTCATTTGGACAATCTTAATTTGCTCTATGTGGCCATGACACGTGCAGAGGAGGTACTATATATGTGCTGCCCAATGGATATTGGCAAAAAGCTTTTCCAACATGTAGGACACCTGGTGTATCAGTATGCCCAACAGCAGCATCTGATAGAGGAGGATCAGTTGGAGGTAGAGATTGGGAAGGTAGGGGAGTCCTCTCACAGCAAGGAGGTTGACCTGATCAAACCTTTGGTTCTTGAGCCAAAACAGAGTCTACATGCTTCCTCCTTTGAGCTGTCCCTTCGTCATCAAAGGCGGATACTGGAAGAGTCGCAGATCGAATCCATCAACTATGGAGATATCGTTCACTGGATCTTTTCTAAGATTCGCAAGCGATCGGATTTTACTACGGCGATAGAGTTGGCTGTGACCAAGTTTGGTCTGAGAGAAGACGAGCTCGAAGAAATCAAAAAGCATCTGAGGCAGGTATGGGATTTGCCTCAAGTCTCTCAGTGGTTTAGTGAGGATTGGGAGGTGAAGAATGAAGCTTCGATCCTGCTTGCCGATGGCAAAATGAAACGACCCGACCGTGTGGTTATCAAGGAGGGGCTGGCATTGGTGATTGATTACAAAACGGGATTCAAATCTCAGGGCCACATCCAGCAAGTGGAAGAATACAAATCGATACTTCATCAAATGGGCTATGATCAGGTGAAGGGCTACTTGATCTATTTCAATCAGCCTGAGCTGATTGCAGTTTGATGGATAGAACTAAATAGAATATTAAGATGAAAGCAGTATTGTGCAAGTCGTTCGGAGGACCGGAGAATCTGGTGATCGAAGAGGTAGAGGATTTAACACCAGAAGAAGGTCAGGTCATTATCTCAGTGAAGGCAGCGGGACTGAATTTTCCTGATACCTTGATCATTCAGGGCAAATACCAGTTTCAACCTGATCTGCCCTTTTCTCCAGGAGGAGAAGTGGCAGGAGTGGTCAAGTCTGTTGGCACAGGAGTGGAAGGTTTGAAGCCTGGAGATCGAGTCATGTCGGGGACCAGCTGGGGAGGATTGGCAGAGGAGGTTCGAGCCAGAGCCAGCAATACTTTCATTATTCCAGAACAGATGAGCTACGAGCAGGCTGCTGCCTCTCTGATGACCTATGCCACCTCGATTCATGCTTTGAAGGACAGGGGACAATTGAAGGCAGGAGAAACTGTCATGGTTCTGGGAGCTGGAGGCGGGATAGGAGTAGCCTCTATCCAACTGGCTAAACTAATGGGCGCCAAGGTGATAGCCTGTGCCTCTACTGACGAGAAGCTGGATTTCTGCCGATCCATCGGTGCGGATCATACCATCAATTACAAAAAGGAGGATTTGAAAAGCAGAGCCAAGGAAATCACAGATGGACAAGGAGTGGATGTGATAGTAGATCCGGTGGGTGGGGACTATGCAGAAGCAGCTTTTCGATCGATTGCTCGCTTTGGACGATATCTGGTCGTGGGCTTTGCCTCGGGGCAGATCCCTCGATTGCCTTTCAACTTGCCTTTGCTCAAAAGTGCCTCTATCGTGGGTGTGTTTTGGGGATCCCTATTTCGTAATGATGTCAATCAAAACCGCGAAAATGTGGCCCAATTATTGGAATGGTTTGAAAGTGGAGAATTGGAAAGCGTGATCTATCATTCTTATCCACTGGATCAATATGAAGCCGCTATGAAGGCTTTGTTAAATCAAGAAGTGAAGGGTAAGATTGTTTTGATAGCTTAGAATCTTTCAATATTTTTAGTAAATAATTCAATTTTAATCCATCTAATTATGAAAAAATATTTTGTAATGATGACTTGCGTGCTGATGTATACAAGTACTGCATGGTCTCAAGGTAATATTGATATCAAGAAATATAAGTTTGACATGTCCATCCCTGAGGGTTTTGGTTTTAAACTAACTGAAAAGGAAGGGTTTGTCAAAATCGAAGGATACAATGCCGAATCGGATACCAAAATCAATGCCTATGCCTATGTGGGCGCCATTGACAAAAGCAAGGTTTATGCTTTTGGGGCTAAGGAGTCAGGTATTGCCAAGGAGAGCTGGGAGCAAGTAAATAACGGCACAGACGATAATGGTTTTGCCTGGTGGGAAATGTATGAAGCACAGGTAGGTCAGAAAATGATGTACGCCGTAGTTGCCAAGAATAAGTACAATGAGGTGTACTACATGTTTTATGCCTTAGCGGACCCTGCTAGTATAGAAAAGTACCAAGATCAATATTTGGAATGGGCGATGAGTTGCAAAGGGATTAAGTAAGTTTGCCCTTCAAAAGAAATTTGAAACCTCTGGCTAATAAGTCAGAGGTTTTTTTAGATCAAAATGCAAATGAAAAAGAGGTATCAGGAAACACTGGAGGAGATAGCAAAAGAGCTGGAAGGAGTAGAAAAGCAAGGGGAAGTGCCCAGTTATATACCTGAACTAGCAAAGGTCGATCCATCTAAATTCGGCATGTATCTCAAGACGCTGGAAGGCGAAGAATATGAGATTGGTGATTCCAGAGAGAAGTTCTCTATCCAAAGTATCTCAAAAGTGCTATCCCTTAGCATGGCGATCAGTCTGATAGGAAATGAGGTCTGGAAACGTGTAGGTGTCGAGCCATCTGGTAATCCTTTCAACTCTATCGTACAGCTCGAGTATGAACATGGAATTCCCAGAAATCCTTTTATCAATGCAGGAGCCATTGTAGTGGCTGATATTCTGGTGAGTCAGTTGCAAGATCCCGAGGCGGAGTTCCTGGAGTATGTGCGCGGGCTTAGCAAAAATGCTGATATCAACTACAACCACAGTGTCTCTAAGTCAGAAAAAGAGGTGGGCTACATGAACGCCTCTTTGGCCTATATGATGAAGGAAAAGGGGAACCTCAATAATTCGGTCGAGCGGGTCTTAGACTTCTATTATTTGCAATGCTCGCTGGAAATGACCTGTGCTGAGCTGGCAGAAGCATTTAGGGATTTTGGTGATACCGGCGATCCATTTGGACATGGCCCCTTCACCTTGACTTCCAGTGAAGCCAGGAGAGTCAATGCTCTGATGTTGACTTGTGGTTTTTATGATGAATCAGGAGAGTTTGCCTTTGAGGTCGGTCTGCCTGGTAAGAGTGGAGTAGGAGGAGCCATCGTCGCACTCTATCCAGAAAAGTACTGTGTCAGTGTCTGGAGTCCACCTCTCAATAAGAAAGGAAATTCCGAAAAAGGAATGAAGGCCCTGGAACTGCTCACCACTAAGATTGAAGGGTCTATTTTTTGATCTTTGCACAATGCCTAATCCCAATATGTGAGTTGGATTCTGATCAGGTAGCATTTAATGATGAGGTGTCATTAAGTGAAGATTGCAGCAAACCAATTTGACAATGCACTAATGATATCCAGTCTTCAGGGTATTCTATTAGAAAGCTCCATTCCTGATTATTCTTGTCTAAAACAGTAATTCCCTTTTTCAGGAAACCTTTTTTAAGGAAGAAGTTGACTTGCACTATTTCGGCCAGGGATATCATGAAAAACTTGAGCCCTTCTTGAGAGAATATTAGCCTATTGTTGGTCAGGTATAGAACCCCATAGGTGACCTTGTCTTCATTTATCGAAATGGCTTTTCCTTCAATCAATGAGGTTTCATCTGGTTCTAGAATCAAAGCTCCTTTAGTGTATATGATTTTATTTTCAACCTTGTTGTGATAATGATGAATGATTACCACCAGGGTTGCCAGAGTAGTGATTAAGATAAAAGTGAGCTCTTCTATTATTTTTAAATCGCTGATATAGGATACTATCATCATGATACAGATGGCACTGGCCAACAGTATCAGAAGTTTTATTGCTCTTGTGGAATCAATCGAATTTTTTTCCATATTCTTAACTATTTCAGTTCTTATTGCAGAACAATTTTTAAAGATTTCTTCTCTTGGTCAGTTTTGATGATGCAGTGATAAACCCCTCTGTACAATCCCCCGATATCCAACTGATGTAGGTAGGTTCCCGCCTCTTTTTGTCCAAGTTGATCTTCTATAAGGATCTGACCCATCGTATTGAGTAAAGTGATTTTGACATTTGATGATTCAGAAAGGTTGTAGTAAATTTTAGAATAACGATTTGTGACTGGATTTGGGAAGCAAATAAAATCGCTGTTCATACTGCTCAGTATTCTTTCTGCCTCCTGTGTACTATTAGTTTCACCACCTACAGCATCCGGATCGTTGATGATCTGAGCGTAGGCATATGATTCTACATAACCACCTTCTTGTCCATCATCCGCTGCAAAAATCAGCATTCCGGTACCTTCCGTGATAGCTGTTAGATTAAGGAAGTAACTACCAAATCCCAGGTCTACTATTTCAGGAGTGAAGTTGCCAGCGTATACTCTAATGTCATCTCCATCAGGATCTGAGAACAGATCATATGGGTCTATTGATAGGCTTTGGTTAGTGCCTGCCAAATTCATGTTGATGATTTCATACTCGCTATTGAAGACAGGTGGGCGGTTCTTATTGATTACTTCTAGCACAACAGTATCCCTGACCAAATTGCCAGAAGCATCACTTAAGCTAATGGCCAAATGGTGTATTCCCGCATCTTCGTAGTCTGTTCTTACTTTGACTTGTCCTGTTCTATCACCTGTTTGCTCAAATTCTACATCGATCGTTCCATCTATACTATCCAGCTCCAGAGTCATCTGCTCACCCTCCGGATCACTAAATAAATAACTGAACACTTTTTCCTCAGTCTCAGTGATGCGCAAGGTGTCTTCGTAGATATTTGGATAGTAATCGAACTGTGCAGCTCCATTGATGGATAGATCTATTGTCAGCTCCGAATTGCTATTGTCAGGATCATTAGAAGCTACCAACACTTTACCTTGATGTTTACCTGGTGCCGTATTTTTTGGATCAATGATGGCAGTGATACTGAGTGATTCACCTGGAGCCACTTTGGCTTTTTTGATATCCAAGTCCAGCCAGGCATCTTCTCCTGAGGCAGTCAGTGGTCGTATTTTCCAAACATAATTTGTGTTATTATAAACTATATGTGAATTCCAGTAGTATTGGCCATCCTTTTGATAGACACCAGTAAAAGTCTTTTGTCTTAGATCTAAATCGTTAGTTGAATCATAGCCGATAAATTTTATTGTGGTAGGCTGTTCAACCATTATAATGAAATCTTGATTTGAAGGTATAGATAGTGGCTCTTCAAGCTCAAAATAAACCCACTCTTCGTCAATTTCTTGATCAATAATGAAACTTTGGCGGAAGGCTAATTGACCTTCCTGAGGCTTTTCTCCTCCGTAATAAACACTAATGGTCATTAGTTCATTTTGATGCTTTAGAACTTCATAAATTTTAATATGAGTGAGATAAAAGTTCTCTTCAGAATTTTCAAATTTATTGGCAAAAGCATAGGTGCCAGTTTCAATAAATGTGGTTGCTATTCCATCTGCTATTTCTTTAGAGTCTATTGATAAGGAGTCTACTGATACAGGTTGATCCTTAGTGAAATTGCCTATTTTGTCAATAGTGCCCACATTGCTATTTCCATCAGCAGGAGGGACTATTGCTGGGGTCATATCCAAAACTAAAGTTGAGCTTCCTGTATTGTTAATATTGAACTGAAATTCTTTAGTTTGAGTCTGAAGCATAGAGAAGCTTTGATCCATGCCGTCCCAGTCAAAAATGGGAGGAGATACTATTTTTGCTTCTACATTGACATGATGTGTGTCGAAATTGCCTGACAGATCGAAATTGCCAATAATAATATTGTTACTCTTTACTGGTATTTCTACAATCAGGGTGAGTGATTCCCACTGTCCGATTTCTATCGCTTCGCTCAAGAGACCACTACTTAGCCTGATATATTTGTTTCCGTCAGTGTCATAGACACTCATAGTACCTAAACTGCTGGAGTTTGATATGCTCTCTATACTCAAAACATCATAGCCTTCGTTTCTTATTTCAAAGCTCTGGCGAATGATCAGGTCTTCTTTATACACGACCTCTTCCCATTTTAGCTCTGTGTCCGCTATCAATTTTGGTGATCCTGTTACATTGATTTGGAAGGGTATTGTGAATTTCGGCTGCTTTTCACTATTGGTGGTGACCACCACGCTATCTTGATAGCTCCCTGGGTGATAAAGATCCTCAGCTGAGAGGATCAGATCCAAGTTTTGCGTTTCTCCAGCTGAAAGACTTTTAGTGAGTGGCGGATGTATTGAAAGGGTAGTACTATCGCCGAATGGAAAGAAATTCGCCACGAAAAGTCCCTCTCTTTCCTGCAGAACCTCTGATTCGTCCGGGCTCTCCAATCCATATTTGAGTAATCCGGTCCAGTTAATAATGTCCTTATAATGAAAGTAAATACTTCCATCCTGGACAATCTCCAGCTGAAAGGTAACTGTACCTCCCTCTAAGTACTGACTGATAGAGGTGAAATTGTCCCACTGAATTAACACTCGATCGGATTGGATATCTAATAGGATACCTTCCTCAGGGTTAGAGGGTCTGAGGTTGGCCCAGTAGGGGGCAATCATACCTTTGAATCCATCACCTGCTTCAAAAAGAGGAATAATAGTCTGCTCGTCAGGTTCTACTACAGTGACGAAACCTTCATTTGATATCCAAATGGAGTCAAACTTTTCGCCATAAAAAGGAAACGCAAAAGGAAGTTTCAAAAGGTGAAAGGCACTGGTGTCGATTTGAATAAGTTGTCCATTTCGTTTTAGGTCTCTCCATTGATAATACTGGCGAGTACTATCACTATGTTGCCATTGGTATCCGAAGTTGCTCCACAGTTCTTCGTTCGGTTTGTCCATGGCTTTGGATGGGGTAGGGGTATCTAGACTACCATATATGCTGTTTTGTGCGATGAACTCCAATGGGACGTTGTTAGCTGTAGTGTTACTAATCGTAACAGGTACAGTCGTTTTGTTTCCTCCTACCAGATTGACTGAAATAGAGCCTGGAAAGTCAAACGTGTATTCTGCATCAAAAGCCCCTGTTCCATTAAGAAGGATGGTTTTTGTTTCTCCAGAACTGAAGGCTAAGTCCAAGTAGCCGGATACAGATCCACTTTTGATGGGATCAAATACAACCGGAATCGCAATATTGGATAGCGCCTCTACTGTAATGGGTAGGGTAACACTTGTACTAAATTCGTTTGAGCTAAAGGTTGCCTGACTCAGTTCTAATGATCCAAATCCGGTATTGTTGATCATGAGATGGGCTGTTTTAGGCAGCCCTATTTTGACTTTTTCAAAATGAAGTGAATCGTCTATTTCTATCAATCCCTGCCCAGTCACATTTATTTGAAAAGGAAAGGAATGACTACCTTCATAAGTATTGTCCTTTATCAGGAAGTTGTTGTTGTACAGGCCACTTGGCATTTCGTAGTTTTCCGGGTCGATGGTGAGTGAGATGGTTTTAGAACTACCCGGTCCGATAGATCCCTTGATGGGAGATGCCTCGGATATCATAGAAATAGTACTGGTGGGTTCAAATCTGATGACCTGACCAGAAAATAAATCACGACCCACAGTATCAAAGTCTCTATAGACCAAAGAGTCATTGTCTTCGATGCCTTTCGTTAAAACCTGATATTTCATATCAGCTGTAAGGTCATCAACATCTTGATATCTGAACTCGATGGTGCCATCACGAAACAAAACAATTTGATAAGTGAGTTCACCATAAACATTAAATTTAGAATTAACAAACTCTTGAATTCTACTGACAAAAGTAAAAACTGACCGATCACCAAAATTGTGATGATAGAGGGTATCGAGACTCATGAAATAGCCGTCGATTTTGATGGGGATTAAAGAGGCATTGATGTAGGTGTTGAGTTGAGCATGACTAAAAATCCAGGTAGACTCTATCTGCTCATTGAAGAAAGGGAATTTCATTCCTAGCGCAAATACAGAATCTATGAAAGGTTTGGTGGTTGTTTTACTGCCAAACCCCGTGATGTCTTCCCATAGGCCTGCAGTTGGCCCTCCTGCGTCGTTAGAATCCAGGATGTTATAGGTAAGTTTGCTAGGTGTTTTGCCTGAATAGGTTTCGGGAATAGAATAATGACTCAAATCATAGAGTAGTTCGGAATCGGATCCGTTATTTTCCAGTGTCACATCCAGCTGAGCAGTACTTCCATAATCTACATCTACTGTGAGCGTGTCAAATATTACATTTATGACTGGTTCTGTCTTACTTTTAATTTCGAGACTAAAGGGTAAAACTCCAATATTGGTGCTTAAGTTGAGGTTGGTCCCAATCAGTCCGCTACTTATCGGAGTATATTTAAATGGAACCAACCCAACTTCTGAAGAGAATATCTTGATGGGATCTTCAAAATCTCGAATCAAATCCAAGTCTGTGGAGCTCAAATCGTAGATGATGAGAGTGTCCAGTCCTGTATTTTCTAATTCAAGAGATAAGGAGTTTTCGCGTCCTACGTAGGCCTCAAAGCTGTAGCGCTTATCATTATCGACTACTGGTTTTTGCCCAGTCACTTCTACCTTGACCTCTATATTGATCATAGGTTTGTGTACATCGTTGGTCATAATACCTACTGACGCTAGATGATGTCCATTGGTCAGATGAGACACATCAATTGTTGCTGTGATTGCTTCACTAGTTCCTGCTGGGATTTCTCCTGATGTAGGGTTAAGGAAGACATATGATCCATCGTCTCCGGTACTTAGCGCATCTATCATAGGTATGAGTGGACGATCATAGTACCTGACGAAATCTTCATAGTTTCGGCCATTACTTCTAGAAAAGTAGAAAGTATTGGGTAGGTATTCCTGACCAAGTTGGCAGGCAATAGGATTTGTCATTTCACTTGGGAAATGCAGTACGACCCAGAAAAATTCGTTGTTTGAAAATCGCTGGGGCTGATATATAGGAATGGTGTAATATTTTAAAATATTGGTGGTGTCAGGATAGTATTTTTGAGTGTAGATTGTTTCTGCCTCCAGAGGATTTGTACGTCCTCCTTTTTTGATCTCTACAATGATGGGTACTTCATTGGTTTCAGGAAAAAGTACGGCTTGGACATGCGTAAGATTGAAGCTGTAATCGTAAGGGATCTCGTATCGTGTAGCCATGATCAAACCAGCATTTTCGTTACCAGTCCCGGCTAATATACCTGGGTAAGTGCCATTGTCGTAGCTGATGCCAGCCACGAACTGAGTGGCATCATTTTTCCAATGATCTCTATTTTGGGTGTTGAAGGCAGATGCCAAACTCATGTCCTCCAATGATTGGATATTCAATTCACCAGTTTCGATAATATTGGAAGTACTGAAATTTTCAACAGTAGTTGGTAAAGAGGAGTAATTAATCGTTTGGGTTAAACTATTGACCGAAGTACTGGTTGTATTTTCTTCTTCGATTGGATATCTAAAATAGTCCTCGTTTCGAATGAGTGTATTCCAATACACAATCCCTTCCCCAATATTTGAAAATTGAAAGGTAGTATCCTTTACAGGAGTTACACTGGCGTCTATTTTTAAAGAAAGACTTCTCACAGATTCCATGAAATGAGGTTCTTTGGAAGTGGTAGTCTTTAGGATATTGGATATGTCCGAAAGGTTTTCGAATTGATCCGTCGATTTTACGGCAAACCAATAGTCTTTTTCTTTGATTAGACCTGTGATGTTAATTTCAAATTCCTCTCCAATTGCCGCGGTGTTCTCTAACAGGAATAAGCTGTTGCTGTCAAAATTGTCTTTGGTGATGGCAGATTCTGCTATGGCTAAATAGTAATTCAATGGTTCTTCACCTGAATCGTCATTGGGCACAGTCCATGAGAGACGAACCTCGTTGTGAAAGGTCTCTTTGGCAGCCAGATCGCTGATTGGGTTAGGAGGAACCCGGCTATCTTCCAACAATGCTTTGTCGGCATTCAAATATCCGCGCCCGTATTTATTGTCATGAATAAAAATCAGTCGATCAGTAGAATTGATAATGATTCGTTTCAAATCATCGGCAGTAAAATCTTCTCCTCCAAATTTGGATATAATCAGTGCAGCCACCCCAGAAACATGTGGACATGCCATAGAGGTGCCTTCAATGTATCCATAATTGTTATCAGGGAGTGTGCTTAGCACGCCACCTTCTTCACCAAAGTTGGTCATGTCTCCACCAGGAGCAGCTATATCAACCCAATCACCGTAGGTTGTATATGGAGAAGGGAAGCCAGTAGGGCCTGTGGCGGAAACACAAATGACCTCTTCGAATAAACCTGGATAACGTCTCGATTCTGCTCCGGTATTTCCTGCAGCAAAAAAGAGGACACCCCCTTTCATTGGACTTCCTTCGTAGTTACCTGCCTCAGCTACGAAATATTTGATGGCATCATAGACCTCTGGTTCATAGTATTCTATTTGGTTGTAGCCCCATGAGTTCTGGGAAATTACAGCGCCATTATCTGCTCCATAGACGATTGCTTCGGCAAAGTTTGCACCCCCACTACCAGTTTCAGTAAAAACCTGACAAGACATCAATTTGACTCCATTTCCTGATCCATCACCTCCAGCGACTCCAGCCACACCTAATCCATTGTTGCTGACAGCCCCGACTGTTCCTGCCACGTGAGTACCATGAGAACCACTGTATATGGTGCCTAAATCCGAATTGAAGTTGTATCCAAAGTAGTCGTCTACATATCCATTTCCGTCATCGTCTACGCCTTCTTCGCCATTGATTTCAGCTTGGTTTTTCCATATGTTGGCTTCTAAGTCTTCATGATATACGTCAATCCCTGCATCTACAACAGATACGATGATATCAGAACTGCCTGTTTGCGATTGCCAGGCGTTGAATAGGTCAATGTCAAACCCTTCCAGTCCTACATTACCATAGTTTTGATAATGCCATTGATCTGCGACTAATGGATCGTCGAAGATGATGCTGTCTGCTGATGTACTCTGGGTATCAAGCTCCCTAAGGTTGTCTTTTTTGATGACCACAGGCTCTGAATTGCCATCCAGGTTTACCTTTTTATAAACAGGTTTGATGATCTCAAGATCACTAATGCCTTGATATTGTTTTACAATGTCGTTGGGGTCTAGATCCGGGTCAAACTCTAATTCATACCAAAGATGCAGGCCATATTTTCTGTGCTTCGCCTCGTGTTTTGGGGAGTAAGGAAAGACTCTTTTGATATTTTTAACACCAATTCTGTCACTTAGTTCATCCATTTTTTCGATTCCCATATGACTAGGAGAGGAGGATGGTCTGACCCTAAGGTTGCTTTGGTTTTCAATACTTTCAGGAGTGAATTTGACCCTGATTTTACCTTGGATCAAATCAGTATCAGCATTTTGTGCATTCGCGATCTGACTGCTTATTATCAGGGCAAAGGCCAAACATGACAACAATTTTAAGCTCAGTTTTATATCTACTATCTTTCTCATTACTCTTGCTCCTAATCTTTATATATTATTGAACTTCCCTTACATATCTAACAGGAAGGGCATAATACGGACCTGTAACTACTGTGGTCCCATAATCTTCACCATTACTGAAATAGATGGTTTCGGCATTGCCATTGTAAGCGTAGTTTGCCGTCCAATACAAGGCAGTCGAATCCTGTTCGTTGAAAACATTTCTAAATGCTGGATCCTGGCCACTCGAAAATTCCAAATAGCCAGGTAGATTGAAATCGATCCCTGTTTCTCCACCTTCGGTGATTTTTTCTTTGGCATGTAACCTGCCGCCTGCATAGGATACTAAATCGTAGAATTCGGCAGAAGTAGGTAGTCTCCATCCTTCGGGGGCTGCTTCGACTGCTGAGGCATAATCATACAAGCGACCATAGTACTTTCTTTCGGACTCGGTCTCTAGCGCGTGTCCTTCCTTTATTACACTGCGTTCGGCATGACCATAGTACCACGATCCATTCCCTGGGTTTTGAGCATAGTTGAAGTTGTCCGCCATCCAATCCAGTCCATTTACTTCAGTAAAGCGATAAACCTGCTCATCTCTTTCATCCTTCCAAAAACCCCATTTGCCCCTGAATCTTACATGAACTGTATCTTTAGAAACTTCATTATCAAGTTTTACCGTCCATTGCAATTGGTACAGAGAATCCGCTACACCTTCAAATAAACTGTTTTGATTATCTAGATCGTGAAGCCTCCCATTGTTTCCATCAATGATCTTCCATGCTCCAGTAGCTCCAGCGGGTAAAAAACCTTCTAGAGTGTAGAATTTGATTTCTGTTGATTTTGAGGTTTGGACATCTAGATTGTCCGAACCAGCATCTGCTCTAAGAGAATCGGTTCTGAAATCCAATTCGCGAAAAGCTTCTTGTCCACCATACGTTAGTGTCCATCTGACTTTATATTTCTTATCAGATTGACCAATGAATTCTGCTTTGAAATGATCTGCATTTTCGATTCTTCCATTCTCACCACTGACAATCTCCCAATGCCCAGTAGCACCAAATTTTGGAGCCTCAGCCTCTAGGTAAACGGACCGGTTGTTATAGGTAGTGTCTCCAATGTCAGTGAGGATTTTAGGTGCCATTTCTTTGAATGAAACTGTAATTGTCGCAGCATCATAATCCTTGCCCTTGCTGACTTCCCAGCCAAGATGATAACTCACCCCTGGTTCGCCATGAAATATAGTTTTAGGATCATGAATGTCTTCAAATACACCGTTTTCCCCAATGTAGATGCGCCACGTTCCTATCAAACCCTCAGATACTTCAGCAGCGTTTAGTTTGACTTTATATCCATCATTTTCTATGTCTAATAGGTCAATTCCCGCATTTGGGTTAAGAATGACCCCACCATCATCTTGATCATGACATGACCAAAGACTTGACAGGGTCAAGCATAGAAAGAGTAATTTTTTCAATATTCTTATTTGATACATTTGCTTCATTTTCATGCAGTATGATGCTTTTATCAATTTTAGTATCCTATATTTTGATGATTATCGGTCACCTTATCATTTGCGTCAATCTCTGACTGTGGGATCGGGAAAGTGAGTCGGTAATAGTCCTCATCATCAGATGAAAAATTGAATGTGACCCAGTGATCCTCTTCACGCTGTAGAGGTAATAATCTTCTTTTGATGTCATTGAGCCTAAACCCCTCACCAAATAATTCTTTTCTTCTTTCGAGAAGAATTTCATCTATGAGGCTTTGTCCGGTGGTTGTGCTTTTAGTTGCAGCAGGGTTGGCCCTTCTTTGGATTCGATAAAGTGCATCCTGTGCTTGAGTGTAATTGCCGAGTTCTGCTTCACACTCTGCTTCAATCAGGTGCATTTCGGAGGCTCTAATTGCAATACGCTCAGCATTGCCTACTACGCTGTTGTGAGCAAATTTTAATATCACGAATCGATTAGGGTCAAGCTCGCTATATCTGCCCATCAAATTTCGTCGGCTATCTTGACTAGAAAATTGGCTCACAAACTGATTGTGTGCTCGCATGGAACTATATCCACCCACCGGCCAGTAAAAAGAAGGGATCGAAAGATACACATTGTTGTCATCCTGTGTATATGCAATTGAGAAAATGGATTCGGAGTTTCTGGCAAAATAACCGGAATACATATCATTTACCGTCATCAGATCTAATCCATCGTGCGCTTCTTTGGCCATATCTCTTGCCTTGGCCCAATCTCTTTTATTAAGATATAGTCTGGCCAATATGGCTTTGGCAGCACGTTGGTCAAAGAACCCTTTGTCTTCTTCCATTTCCAGAAGACTAGTTGCAATCATTAGGTCATTTTCGATTTGATTGTAAACCTCATAAAGAGCAGCCCTTGGCTTATTTTCTGAATCAGCATCTTGACCTTCTGTCACTATCAGGATGGACAATGCCGTACTATCAGCAGCAAAAGAAGGAGCATAGAATTCTGTAAGTTTGTACATCGCATAGGCACGTAGTACTCTTGCCTGTCCTTCCATATTATTGATCTGCTCTTCGGTTGCATCTGGGATTACCCTTACATTGTGGATGATCTTGCTAGCATCGCTAATGACTTTGTATCCTGCCCACCAAGGTTCGTCGATATAGCTATAATTAGGCAACAGCTCCATCTGATAAACAGGAGTAAACCAATTCCAATTGTCCACAGAATTGATCATCAAATCTTCTCCCATGATATCGCTCATGATCGGAAGGTAGAGTCCATCAAAAGTGTAAGAACTTAATTGGTCATATACGCCAGTGAGTGCTGTGTTGGCCACCGCGTAGGATTCAAACACCTTTTGGTCGGATATAGCATCTGTTGGTTCTAGATCCAGATGGTCTTCACAGGATACCAGTACTGTCAATACTAATACCCACTGTAGTTTCGATATTGCTTCAAATATTTTCATACCCGTGTTTCTTCCCTTTATCATAAGTTTACTTTCAATCCTGCTGTTACTACTTTGACCCCAGGAATCCTGCTATTGGTAGTGCCATTTAAAGCCCCTTCAGGATCAAATCCTTTGAATTTGCTGAATGTCATGAGGTTTTCCCCTGAGACAAATAACCTCAAACCTTGTAAATGCATCCGCTCACAGGCCAATTCTGGAAAACTGTAGGCCAGAGTGATGTTTTTCAGTCTTAGATAGGATGCATCTTCTAGAAATCTAGAAGATAGCTGTTCACCCTGGTCCGTATTATTGGTGACATATCTTGGGACGTCTGTGAACCTATTATTAGGTGTCCAGGCATTCAAGGCATCGGCTGCTAGGTTCGAGCCAGGTTGGGTACCATCATGCATGTTAGCAGCATAATCTAAATTGTAGACCTTGCCTCCCAGACTATAATAGAAATAGAAACTCAAATCAATCCCTTTGTAGTTTACACTATAGTTGATCCCTCCAAAAAAGTCTGGTAAAGCGGTTCCCATTCTTATTCTTTCTGCATCACTATACTCACTGGTTACTTGTTTGCCACTTCCTAGGGGGTCGGAGTAAGCAGAGTCTGGGTTTTCTGATGTCTCTTTGTCATCAGAATTAGCATTGACATACCACATGGGCTGACCATCGTCAGGGTTGACTCCTGCCCATTCGCGCATATAAAACTGGTATATACTGCTACCTTGCTCTAAGAGCTTAGTGCCAGATATTATTTTGTCAGTGTTTAGTTTCAAAATTTCATTGTCATTGGTGGAAATGTTGAATCCAATGTTGCTAGAAAAGGCATCATTTCTGATGATATCATAGTTTAAAGCTCCTTCCCAACCTGTATTGATCATAGCTCCGAGATTAGTCAGAATAGAACCAATACCTGTCCCTGCAGATAGTGGTTGTGCAAACAGCAATTCATCAGAGGCTCTGTTGTAGTACTCGACTGTTAGATCCAGTTTGTCAAAGAGCCTGGTTTCCAAACCTATATTTAAGGAGGAGATTTTTTCCCAACTCAGATTTGGATTGGCGAGCTGTATAGGTGTTATCCCCGGGCTACCACCATAATTGGCTCCACTGCCATATAATCCTAGTGAAGCATAGTTGCCAATATTGTTGTTTCCTGAAGTGCCATAACTACCGCGTAGTTTCAAGTTATTGAGCCATTCTACAGATGGGAGCCAGTTTTCCTGACTCAGAGTCCATCCAGCACCTACTGAATAGAAGAGTCCATACTGATTGTTTTCCCCAAAACGTGAACTCCCATCACTCCGAGCACTTGCGCTTAGAAAATATTTATTTTCAAATTCATATTTGATCTGTCCTAGATAAGAAAGCATCCTCCAGGATGAACCAAAGCTAGATGGAGCTTCAGGACTGGCGCCCCAGATTAAGTCAGGGTATCCAGGAACAGCAAAGTCTGTTGCCTCTGCTGACAATAGGGTGAAGTCTGCGCCGATAGATTCTTGCCCAACTAAGATTTCGAATAGTGACCTTTCGGTACTTTTTGAATAATTCAGAACGTTAGAAATATTCCAGGAGATGTTGCCGCTACTCGAAGCACTACTACGTCCATTGACACCTGCCCCATCTCCATGTTCCGGATTGTAGTGCACCAGGGCTTTTCCATCGGTATTGTCTATAGATCCTGTAGTCCTAAAAGTAAGGGTAGGTAAAATCTGAAAATCGAGGAAAACGTTGACCATGCTGCGTTTGGTCTCCGATTCATATAAGTTAAGATCTGAAAGTCCTACCGGGTTGAAATCAAATACTGCTTTGTTATCCCAGTTGTATGTGCCGTCTGCATTGAATACGGGAGAGGCTGCATTGATCATTTCGGCGGATCTAACCGGGTTAGCTCCACCACTACCACTAGGTGGCGCGTTTGATTCTGAATAAGACAGGTTTGATTTGATTCCAGCTGTGATAAAGCTGTTGATGTTGTGAGTGACGTTGATTTTACTAGTATATCGGGTAAAATCCGAACTAAGCACAGTTCCTGAGTCATCAAAGTACCCCAAAGAAAAGAAGACTTGGGTTATATCACTACCACCTGAGACGTTAAGGTTAATGTTACTTATTAGGCCGTTTTTGTAGATTTCGTCCCGCCAATCAGTGTCAGTGTGGATTTGAGTACCAGGTATTACTTTTCCATTGTTATCCAAAGGCTGGTCAACTCCGAATGGATTGAACCCTACGATTTCTTTTACATTTTCATTGGCAAAGTCTTTCGATTCTTGATTGGATTTCCCTTCAATCAAGGCCTGATTGTATAGTCCCATCCAGGAGTGTTCGTATATCTGACTAGAATTCATTAACTCATAGCCGTCAGATACTCTGGAGGATACTCCGAAATTAGAGGAAAAGGAAATTTGGGTTTTACCTTTTTGGCCTTGTTTGGTAGTGATGACCACCACGCCATTTGCTGCTCTTGAACCATAGAGCGAGGCAGCTGCTGCGTCTTTCAATACCGTGATACTTTCAATGTCATTTGGATTAATGTCAGATATGGAACCGTCTATAGGGACCCCATCCAAAACATATAGTGGGCTGCTGCTGGCACTGAGTGAACCAATACCTCTAATTCTAACAGCAGCACTAGACCCTGGTTGCCCGGAGGCACTGGATACCATCAGGCCTGGAGTGGCTCCCTGTAAGGCTTTTTCGAATGAAGAAACAGGTCTGTTTTCGATCACTTCGCTATCGACCACTTCTGCAGCTCCTGTGAAGGCTTCTTTAGTTGAAGTCCCGTAGGCCACTACCATCACAGCTTCTAATTGCTGAATGTCATCCTGCATAGTAACGTCTATGACAGATTGCCCATTGACTGGTAAGATGACTTGTTTCATACCGACAAATGAAAAGATCAAACTTGCCTGATTATCAGGTGCAGAAATAGAATAGTTGCCCTCTATATCGGTAATAGTACCTGTATCGGTACCTTCTATCACTACCGTGACACCTGGTAGGCCTTGTCTATTTATATCTTGTACTTTACCTTTTATTTTGATGCCCTGAGCAGCCACGGAAAGGACAAATGTTAAATTCAATAAAAGGCCCCATGTTATTCTTTTCATATGTCTATTTATTAATTCTGCGGCTGGAAGGCAGTTCATTAGGGAGAGATGGATGTGAAAACAGTAGAAACTGTTTGATTAATCTTCATTAGGAAACCTCCTCCATGTCTCATGACATGAAGGAGGTATGGTATTAAATACTATTTTAGAGTGTACAGCCTGCGGTTAGCTGATCGTATGCAGTGTCTCTATCCACTTCGGACCAGTTGAAAGAAAAGTATGCCTTTCTATCAGTCGACCATGAGACATCAAAATCACCATTTTTTATTTTGGCAAGAATAGGCTCCATAGAACACATCGATACATTGCTATCAGACGGCATGTAAAGACTCAGGTATGTCTGATAATTAAGGAAGTTATTCAATGCTCCAAATGCGTTGAATTCAGTTAGTTCAGTAGCATTGATAGAGAGTGTTTTTACTTCGGTCAAAGCATCAAAGCCTTCCAATTTAGCTACATCTGTTGTAGCAGTGGTTCTGAAACCAATACCAATTCCACCTCCACCATCTGTTGGTTTATTTATAGTGATGCTAACGTCTGCAGCAATGGTCAAAGCAGCAAATCCATCAAACCAATTTGTTTGTTGAAAAATGAAAATGTTAGCATTTGAATATTGGTTAGGTCCAGTTGTAGTCAATGCGTTGAGCACATTTACTAGATCCATGCCAGTACTATTAGAAGAAATTGAGATGTTTGTTCCCTGTATTTCAGTTACCGCGTTAAATGACTCCATTGATGTCAACTGATTGTTTGTGTCGATCTTAAAATCACCGCCTACATACTCCAGGGCCTCAAATGCAGGCATAGTCACTAGACCAGTTTTTTCAGTTGCATCCCAGTAGTAACCATTGTCATTGAAAGAAACGCTTAAATTACCATTGATTGTTTTGATTCCATCTACCAATAGGTTTTCAAGGACACCATTGTATTCAACTATGAAATCACCCCCGATGCTTTCAGATGTAATCTCTATAGAAGTCAATTCATTATAAATAGACTTAAATCCACCTCCTATGTTTCCAAGTGTCAAGCTGCCTCCACCTACGTACATGATGTTAGCATCACCTACAACATTTACATAGGATAAATCAATAGAGGATATGCCACTGATGCCCACTCCTCTGGGGTCTTCTGACCAGTACTCATTGATGTAGACTTCTTCCACCATATCCAGATTTGCGAATGATAAACTAGTCAATGCTGAATTGTTTTCAGTATGGAGTTCGTCGTTTACTAATACAAGGGCATCAGCAGTTAATGTTGCTAGACCTGCATTATCTATTACTTCAAAAGAACCTCCTACGGAAGTCAATGCGCCGAATTCAATCGCGGCATCTCCTGTAGAGCCGGTGATAACTAAGTTTTCACCTACGTTTTCTAACATTGGAAGTGAAGCACTTTCTGATACTGTCAGCACCAATTCTCCACCAATCAATTTGATATCGGCAAGAGCAGTAATATGTGCAGATTTACTTGCAATTACTTTTCCAGTAACGATCGATGCACCTTGAGCAGTCATGGCATCATAGTCTTCCTGCGTCAATAAGTTGCCATAATAGATAGCGGAAGCATTACTTTGTATTTCCTCCTCCATTGTTGCAAGATTCTCTAATAGAGCAGTGTATTGCTCACTCCCGGTAGCTTCTAATTCAGCGATTGATGTCTCTAGAGCTGCTATCGCTGCTAATAATGCCTCTTGTTGACTAGCCTCCAGATCAGTAACTTTTTCTTCTAGAGTGTCAATTTGTTTTTGCATGTCATCGATCTCGTCTCCTACACAGCCACTGAGTAAGTAGATGGAAGACATAGCTAAAACGGTAAGTAGTTTTTTTCTCATTTTGTTAATTGTTCTAGTTAAAACACTTGAATACTTTCATAAAGCTAGATTTCAAATATTCTATTATCGAACCACTAACAGTTTTGCTGTTTCATCGCATCCAAAGACACAGAAAAGTTATTTGACACACATTTAAAGTATTGAAAAACAGGTTGTTAACATTTTGATTGGAGTTATGGAGAAATGAGGAAAAAATAGATAGTACCCGTCCGTTCTATGTTTAGATTAAGGCTTAGTCTAAGGATTGAATGTATTCGGTTGGAGTTTTGCCGGTGTATTTCTTAAAAGCTCGATTAAAGGTTGTCTTAGAGTTGAATCCTGCAGCATCGGCGAGATATGGAAGAGTATGTTTGATATGAAAACCTTCATTGATCAGACGAATGGCTTCTTCCAACCTGTATTCATTCATCAATTCATAAAAAGATTTTTCAAACTCGCTGTTGAGCATTTCTGAAATGCGCTTATAGGATAAGCCAGTAGCCTCCACCATATCTTGCATTTTTAAATCATTTTTAAGGTATGGTTTCTTATCTACTATATATTGAGAGAGGGTTTGGAATTCTTCGGGTGTGTATCCTTTTTTTTGAGATTGGGGAGAGTTTGATTTTCTTGGATGCAATAGGGCAAGAATGTCCTCGGTTTCTTCAAATAGTTCTGGCCTTTGCATCGTGAATATGCCCAGTACTATGGTTAAAAGAGTAAGCCCTAAATAGAATACATCGAATAGATCGATGAATATATCTATCCCGAAAATATCCAGAAAAGCTCCAGTGGTACCTGCTATCCATAAAAAAATATTGATCAGCACAAATAACCTCAGCCAGGATAGAGAGTTGAGCTGGAAATCTGATAGACGGTTTTTTCTGAAATATTGAAAGTGATGTATAGTTCTTAATGAGTATATGGAGTAAAAGGTCCCTTGAAGAATAATGGTCAGATTAAATATAGTCTGTAGAGGTCCGAACCAGACAGGGAAACCATTATTGATCATTTGGATTTTAGCCTCTCCACTCTGTAAGAAAAAAGGCGAAAAAGTAATAAGGTAGGCAATAGAAGGAGCAAAGTGCCAAAGGTTGGACCAATTAACCTTAATATCTTTATAAAGATAGTGCCGGATATATAAGTAGATAAGAGGGAAGAACATCAAGGTGAATACATCCCAAAGCGCATAAAAATGGGGGTACTTGGCAAAAAAATCTGGTGACTGAATAATAAAAGCGAATACAGTAATAGACCATGTAAACACTAGAACCCCTAATATCTTATTCGGGAAGAAGTTGTTAGGGTAAAATATGAGGTACATGGATAGGAGGAAGGAGAAAACCGCTCCCATTAGCAGACCCAGATTGAAATAATTGTCTATTACCATGTATCCGAGCTAAATTAATTATAATTAGTTATAAAGATAATCTCCTTTAAAGATTCATGAATCGCCTCAAGGTATTTTCTTCTTTCAATTTTCTAATTATGTATAACAATCTATTGAGAGCAGTATTTTTCTTGTAAACATGATTAATGAACTGGAACAATAGCGTTTTTTATTAGATGCTTGCCCAGGAAGTATAATCCTAAAGCCAAAAATCCACAAAGCGTCATGATCAATGCCATAGGTATACCTGTGGCATTTTGCATCATGCCGACGAAAGCTGAAGCTATGGCCCCAATGCTCATTTGTATCGCACCCATGAGTGCCGAGGCATTGCCAGCCGTGTGTCCCATAGGCTCCATAGCTAGTGCAGAGCAGTTTGGAAATATGAATCCTAAACTACTGATGAAGGCAAATATCAGAAAGGTGTTGACCCAGAGGTTGGTAGCTCCTGTGAGACTTGTAGCTAGCAGAGTAGACCCAATGATACACTGCATGAAGATGGCGGTTTGTACGGTTTTTTCCATGCTATGCTTCTTTAGTACCAGATTGTTGATCTGACTGGAGCCAATCAGCCCTGTTGCAATTATGGCAAACACCCAGCTATACTGTTGTTCATTTAAGCCAAACAGGTTCATATACAAATGTGGGGACCCACTGATGTAAGCATATAAACCAGAGTAAGCAATGGATCCGGTTAGCGCATATAAAAAGAAGCTTGGGTTCTTCAGGATGTTAAGGTAGTTCTGAAAAATATTACCGGGCCTTAATATATATGCTGTATTCGGTTTTTTGGTATGTGGGACAATAAGTATAGCTCCTAAGATCATGATCATTGAGAATACAAAAAGCACGATAAAGATGCTTCTCCATCCAAAGTAGGTGGTCAACAGGCCACCAACCGTAGGAGCGATGATAGGAGATACAGCCACTACCATCATCAATGTAGAGAATACTTTAGCTACTTTTTTGCCTTTGAACAGGTCTCTTACAATCGTACGTGCGGAAACCAAGCCTGCACATGAGCCAATCGCCTGTAAGAAACGAAAGAATATTAAAGCCTCTATGGATTGAGACAACGCACAACCCGCGGTACTGATAGCATAGATAGTAAGGCCAATGTAGATAGGTCTTTTTCTACCATACCTCTCCAATAGCGGTCCATATATAAGTTGACCTACAGATAGCCCTATGAAAAAACTGGAAAGCGTATAAGATACATGCGCCAGATCCGTCTGTAATCCTTTTACAATCTCAGGGAATGCAGGTAGATAAGGATCCACAGAAAATGGTCCCATGGCTGTGAGCAACCCCAAAACTGTAATGAGTAGGGAGGCTCTTAATTTTTTATTGGATGTCATGTGTCTAAGTCTTTTGAAACGATCTAAGCGTCTCTATTCAAAATACTTAGTCTTCATATCTGCTCTGTTGATTTGTAAGGTTGGTCAGTCGAATAGTTGCAAAGCTTGTTGAAACAAATTTGATTCCCAATGAAGTAACGAATTATGTCTGGTCAGGATGCGCTAAAAGACAAATAAAAAAGGCTATCGATTAGATAGCCTTCATTTTGAATTTCTTTTTTAGTTCCGTAAAGGAGGACCTAAATCGAGCATCCGTGTCCAGCATATCGTTGACGGATTGTAAGGCATGAATCACTGTACTGTGGTCTCTTCCACCAAAGTGACTACCAATGCTTTTGAGCGAATGGTTTGTATAGTCTTTGGAGAAATACATCGCCAACTGACGTGCGATTACGATCTCTTTCTTACGAGTTTTGGCTTTCAAGTCCTCAGAAGAAACATTGAAATACTCAGAAACAGTCTTTTGGATGTAATCGATACCGACTTCTGACTCGATGTTTTTGACAATAGATTTCAAAGTCTGCTTTGCCAACTCCAAATTGATCTCGGATCTGTTGAGTGAAGCATGAGCCACCAACGAAATCAGAACACCTTCTAATTCTCTAATGTTAGTATCTACGCTATAAGCGAGGTATTCTAATACCTTATCATCGATTTCCAAACCATCATCCTGAAGCTTTCTTTGGATGATTGCCAGGCGCGTTTCAAAATCAGGTTGCTGAAGATCAGCAGTTAAACCCCATTTGAATCTAGAAACCAATCTTTCCTGAAGACCTTTCAACTCTGTTGGAGGTCTATCACTAGACATTATGATTTGCTTACCGTTTTGGTGTAGGTGATTGAAGATGTGGAAGAAGATTTCCTGTGTCTTCACCTTATCCTTAAAGAACTGCACATCGTCAATGATGAGCGTATCTACATTCAAATAGAAGTTTTGAAACTCCTGCAGACTATTGTTCTTCAGCGCCTCGATGAATTGGCTTGCAAATTTTTCGGAAGCTACATAAAGAACGAACTGTTCTGGATTTTCTCTTTTGATTCTGTTACCAATGGCCTGAGCCAAATGCGTTTTACCCAAACCTACACCACCGTAGATCATCAATGGGTTAAACGAAGTAACACCAGGTTTAGAGGCAACTGCCAATCCCGCAGAACGGGCCAATCTATTGCAATCTCCTTCTATATAGGTGTCAAATGTATTTTCAGCGTTTAGGTTAGAACGTTGTTGTGCATTTTCAATTTCTCTTAAGGCAAAAGGGCTATTGGAAATGGGAGCTCCATTAGCACCATTTTGTGCAAATTTGGCAAAATCCTTCTTTTGAGCCAGATTGACTGTGTATGGTTGGTTTTTAGAATTGCCTTTATCTACAATTACAGAATATTCAAGTTTTCCTTCTGGACCTATTTCTGATTGAATCGCTTCTTTAAGTAATTGGACATAATTGTCTTCTAACCACTCATAAAAGAATTGAGAGGGTACCTGTATAGTTAATACAGGCGCTGTGAATTTTAATGGAATAATCGGAATAAACCACGTTTTGAAGCTCTGCTCGGGTATTTTACTCCCAATAAATTTCAGACAGTTATCCCATATTCTATCGTGCATTTGAATTTTGGCAGTTGGAGGTTTACGAATAATTCTTGTAAGTTTTCTCTTTCGAGAATCTCAAAATTGATCAAAAAAAAATGATTAAAAAAATCAAATTGATATTGACTTTTTAAAAAGCTCTTCAAGCATACAAAATTGAAAAAAATAATTTTATATTCTTCGAAAAGTACAATTAGGGTTTGTTCGACTTTATTGTTCTTTTCTTTTACAATGTTACATCATGTTTCCTTCTGATTGGTGGATATTCAGATTGTTTTTTTTGGGCACAAGAAACCGTATATTGCCATAGACAACCCAAACAATGATTATGGAAAATTATCACTTCCGTGAGTTTTCTCCTATGTCGAAATCTGAATGGCTTGATTTGGCTACTCAGGCTGACAGGGGAAAGGATCCGCACTATGCTAACTCTCTTGAGTTGGCATCATATTTTTCTTTGCCTTCCTATTATGACCAGGCTGATGTGAGCGCTCGCAGTTTGGCTGCTGAATTAGAAATGAACAGTGATTGGCAATGGTTCGAGAGATGGGATCAAGGTGAATTGAAATCTCTCGAGGAATTGAGAAAACTTGGAGTTCAAGGTTTGATTGTAGATGATGAAAATGAGCCGAGTTTACCTGTAGTTGGAAATGATCCTAGTGTAAGTATCTGTTATAGAGGTAGTAATATTAGTGCTGCTAAGAGGTTGTTAGTGTCGGCAAATTCTAACAAAGCCTATTATATAGGCAGTAATGACAAGATTAAATTAGCAGATTTTTCCAATGTCTATTCAATGGCCATAGATATTTCTGGATTGTCTCATTATAAGGATGTTGTATACGAGGTAGTGTTAGCCTTGCTACATTTTGATCAAATAACAGATCGTTATAAAGGGCAGGATCTTTCGAAACTATGGAGCAAGATTTTCATTGTCACCGATGTTTCTACTCGGTATTTTCAAGAGATACTGAAACTGAGAACCTTGAATCAACTATTGGTTTCGATGATCCATAAATTAGGTTTAGAAATTGATAAGCTACTACCACTTAATATATATGCCAGATTGGGTTCTGGGATGGAATCAATGAGAGTTGATCAACAGCTGCTGAGGCTTCCTGTAGCCATGCTTGCAGCGATTAATGGTGGTAGTAAGGCCATTGAGGTGGATTTGAAATCTAATAATAAGTCAAAAATTCACTATCGTAATATTTCTAATATTTTAAGGGAAGAAGTACATGCAGGATATGTGGCTGGAGCTTTAAATGGAAGCTACTTTTTAGAGTCAGCGGTTGAGGATTTATCCGCTGAAGTTTGGCGTCATTTTCAAAGTGTTTTGAATCGAGGAGGGCTTGATTGGCTTCAGGGAGACTATAAGAAATACTTAAAATTGATTGCTGTATGAAAAGTGTAGATTGGACTCAAGTTGATGTCAGAGAATTAGGTCTTTCAGGAATGAAGAGTGATTCTAGGGTGTTAGATTCGAAATCAATGCCTGAAGGCTTTGATGTTAAGAATCGTTATTCTAAGCAGGATGTGGCAGATCTTCTTCATGCTAGATTTGGAGCAGGAAGACCTCCTTATTTGCGAGGGCCCTATGCTTCCATGTATACCAGTAGACCCTGGACCATCAGGCAATATGCAGGTTTCTCAACAGCAGAAGAATCGAATGCTTTTTATAGAAGGAATTTAGAAGCAGGTCAAACGGGACTTTCTGTGGCCTTTGATTTGGCTACTCATCGAGGTTATGATTCTGATCATTCGAGGGTGACTGGTGATGTAGGAAAGGCAGGAGTGGCAATAGATTCTGTTGAAGATATGAAACTCCTTTTCGATCAAATTCCCCTCGATAAGATGTCAGTCTCTATGACAATGAATGGAGCCGTGCTACCTATCATGGCTTTTTACATAGTGGCGGCAGAGGAGCAGGGAGTAAACCCGACTCAACTCACAGGTACGATTCAGAATGATATTCTAAAGGAGTTTATGGTACGGAATACCTATATATACCCACCTGCTGAATCTATGCGGATCGTGAGAGATATCTTTGCCTACACATCCAGAGAGATGCCTAAGTTTAATGCTATCAGTATCAGTGGCTATCATATGCATGAGGCTGGTGCTAGTGCTGATTTAGAGTTGGCTTATACCCTTGCAGATGGTTTGGAATACCTCAGGGCTGGACTGGCTGCCGGAATTGCTATCGATGACTTTGCTCCTCGTTTTTCATTCTTTTGGGGTATAGGTATGAATCATTATATGGAGGTAGCCAAGATGCGTGCGGGAAGATTACTTTGGTCTAAAATCGTGAAATCCTTTGATCCCCAGAAGGAAAAATCTATGGCGCTGCGAACGCATTGCCAAACCTCAGGCTGGAGTTTGACGGCTCTTGATCCAAAAAATAACATCGCCAGAACAAGTATCGAGGCGCTATCTGCGGCATTAGGAGGGACTCAATCCCTCCATACCAATTCTATGGACGAAGCATTGGCTCTACCTAGTGAATATGCTGCGGGTATTGCGCGAGAGACGCAGTTGTTTTTGCAGAAGGAAACCGATATCACCCGTTTGGTAGACCCCTATGCAGGTTCTTATTACGTAGAATCGCTATCAGATCAATTGGCCAGAAAAGCATGGAAAGAGATTCTGGAGATAGAAGAGTTAGGAGGGATGTCACAGGCCATAGAACAGGGCATTCCTAAAATGAAGATAGAGGCTTCTGCGACTCGAAAGCAGGCAAAGATTGACAAAGGAGAGGATGTAATAGTTGGTGTCAATAAATATCAATCTGAAGAGGAAGATGCCATTGAGTTGCTTGAAGTAGATAATGATAAGGTAAGAGAGGGCCAAATTGCGCGGTTGAATGAGTTGAAGGAGACCAGAGATGAACATAAAGTAAGAGTGGCTTTGGAGGCGCTAGAAAGGGCAGCAAGCGATAAAGCAAATTTGTTAGAATTGAGCATTGAGGCTGCACGTGTTAGAGCTACATTGGGGGAGATATCGATGGCTCTCGAAAAGGTGTTTGGGAGGTATCAGGCAAAAGGAACGGTAGTTTCGGGTGTGTACAGCAAAGAGTATCAAAATGATGATATGATGAATAGGGTAAAAGATCTGGTCAACAAAGTACGAGAGCTAGATGGTCGGAATCCGAGAATATTAGTGGCTAAAATGGGTCAAGATGGACACGATCGAGGTGCCAAGGTGATTGCTACAAGTTTTGCTGACTTAGGGTTTGATGTAGACATTGGTCCATTGTTTCAGGTACCAGAGGAAGTGGCCCAGCAGGCAATGGATAATGACGTTCATCTGGTAGGTATATCCAGTTTGGCAGGGGGGCACAAGACTTTGGTGCCAGCGTTGATTAAAGAACTGAAAGAAAAGGGAAGAGGGGATATTATGTTGGTAGTCGGAGGAGTGATTCCTCCTCAGGATTATGAATTCCTGTATCAGGCTGGAGTTAGTGGCGTATTTGGGCCGGGAACAAAAATCCCCGAAGCTGCTTCGGGGATTTTAGAAAAGTTAATTTCGAAACTACAGGAGTAAGCGATTACTTCTGTATGTACATAATCTCTTTTACTGCTTTGATTGTACGCTCTACGTTTGGTAGAATCTCCTGAATCAAGGTAGGTGCATATGGTAGCGGCACATCCTTGTTAGTGATTCTGTGGGTAGGTGCATCCAGGTAATCAAAAGCTTTTCTTTGAACATAGTGGCTGATTTCAGAAGAAATAGATGCCAATGGCCAAGCTTCTTCTACGATCACCAATCTATTGGTTTTCTTCACAGATTCGATTACTGTGTCATAATCGATAGGTCTAACCGTTTTTAGGTCAATTACCTCTGCATTGATTCCTTCTTTAGTCAATTCTTCAGCTGCGGCATTGGCTACTTTCATGAATTTACCAAACGAAACGATTGTTACGTCTGATCCTTTCTTTACTACTTCAGCTACACCAATCGGAATGATGTATTCTCCTTCTGGAACTTCTCCTTTGTCACCATACATCAATTCTGACTCCATGAAAATAGTTGGGTCATTGTCTCTGATTGAGGCTTTCAAAAGACCTTTTGCATCTGCAGGGTTAGAAGGAACTACCACTTTTAGACCTGGACAGTTTGCATACCAGTTTTCGAAGTTTTGTGAGTGCTGAGAACTCAATTGACCTGCGTTACCAGTTGGTCCACGAAATACGATTGGTACGTTGAATTGTCCACCTGACATAGACATCATCTTAGCTGCTCCGTTGATCACCTGATCGATAGCTACCAATGAAAAGTTAAAAGTCATAAATTCTACAATTGGACGAAGTCCGTTCATAGCAGACCCTACTCCTATACCAGCAAAACCAAGCTCAGCAATCGGCGTGTCAATGACTCTCTTTGCACCAAACTCGTCTAGCATTCCCTGACTCACTTTGTAGGCACCATTGTATTCTGCAACCTCTTCACCCATGAGATAGATAGACTCATCCTTGCGCATCTCTTCGCTCATTGCTTCTCTAAGGGCTTCTCTGAATTGTAAAACTTTCATTCTTTTCTTATTTAATTTTCACTTCCAAAAAGGAGGGTGTATGTCGTATCAAATTGAAGCTGCTAAATTATGTCACGGCCGCCAATATCCCAATCTATTTTTCATAAATAGCAGCTAACTAAGTATAGAAAAGGCATAAAAAAACCCTGACCTACGTAGGTCAGGGTCTTTTTTCAAATGTGAATCTCTTCTTAGTTCAATGCTTCAGTAACCTGAGCAGCGAAAGTATAGAATTCTAAGTCAGCCAAAGCCTTCTCTTTCAATTCAGGATCTTTCTCAACAGCTGTTTTCAAGTTAGAAAGTACATCTGCAGCATTTCCTTGTCTAGCAGCTGCGATTGCAGCAGCGTAGTAAGCTTTTGCATATTCTGCATCCAATTCGATAGCTGTACCGAAACCAGTTTCAGCATTTTCGAAATCTTTGCTCAACAACAGTGCAAGACCTTTGTTGAAAGCAACTTGAGCAGTTTCGTCTGCAGAGCCAAGGCTAGCAGTAGCTGACTCATAGTCACCTTTCATGATTTCCAAAGTACCTTTTACTCCATTGATACCGCTTGCATGTTGTCCAGGGTTGTTAGATAATGCAGCTACAGCCGCATCGTAAGCCTGAGCAGTGTTGCCTTGAAGCTCGTAAGCAGTCGCCATGTTAGCTTGTACTTCAGCAGCGTTCTTTTTGTTAGCAGCGATTTCTAATTGAGTCAATGCTTTTTCTACGTTAGCATTCACATCAGTTCCTTCAATAGCCATTTGTAGGTAAACAGCTCCCAAGTTGTTGTGTGATTGCCAGTTGCCTTCCATTTTAGTAGCAGCTAGGTAGATAGCTTCTTTTTCTGCCAAGTCTGGAGTCAAAGTAGCTGCGAAAAGCAATTCGCCAATAGAAAGTGAATCTGCAGCAGTAGAATCTCCTTCAGCAGTTTTCTTAGCCAATACAGAGATTTCTGCGTTTGATTTTTTGTCGATTACAGTAAGAACTTCAGTTCTAGCTGCTCTCAAACCTGGGTAGATATCTTTGAAGATAGCAGAGTAAGAATCTAATTTTTGAAGTGCTTTTTCTTTGTCTTCAAAAGTTCCTGCTCCGTTAACGATTTTCAAGATTTCAGATTTTTGATCATCAGAGATTCCTTCGTAAACATCCAAAGAATCTTTGAATTCGCTCCAATCTTCAACAACTGGCTTCAAGATGAACTCGATAGAGTCAGCCATGTCTTTGTAATCGTATCTTCTCATTTGAGCCTTGTAGTAAGTCTCAATTGCTTTCGCTCTATTTTCAGAAAGCTTAGAGTTAACAGTTTCCAAACCTTCTGGTGAGTGAGTACCAGTGATTGTTACTGTTTTAGTTACGTTTTTGTCAGCGATGAAAGCAGTGAACTCCTTACCTTTTTCGCTTCTAGTTTCTGATCTCTTCAATACAGAGCTACCTCTGTCGAAGTACATGTTTACATTAGTAGGAGTCAACTCTTCCTTGTCGTTGTATCCTGGATCAGCGAAAGCTGGGTAGTATACACCTTCAACAAGTTTAGAAGTTGTGATCAATCCACGAGCTACAGGAACTCTTGGAGTTGATTTGTTCTCTCCTTTTTCATCTACAGCAGTACCGATTACTTCCAGGTTGCCCTGATCCATAGCTGGGTCGTAAGCGAAAGCAAATGTTTCTGTTTTGCTGGAGGTAGTAGTTTTGCTATCAGGGAAGTCAGCAGCATCAAATACCATTGTTCCAACTTCTACTTCTGATTCTCCATACTTATAGTATGATGTCATGTTATACATATACTTTTCTGGGAGCATTTTGGCGGGTAATTCGACAGCCATGTCAAACTTTACTGAATCACCGTGTAACTCTAATGGGTTTGGTACGATATCCACTTGCTGTCCACCGGCAAGTTTTATCATGCTGTTCAGAGAACTACACGCTGAAAATACAGTCAAGCCTAAAAACAAGGCTATCACAATATTCGATTTTCTCATTTGAAAAATTGTTTTTTTTGAAAATTGATATAACTTTTTGTACTTTTCTTTGATGAAACAAGTGCAATTATACGGAAAAAAATAGTATATCCTAAGATTAATAAAAACAAATAAATTGATCGTTTTAGCTTAGATTTGTAGTAGAATGAAAGGATTACAGGATTATTTGGAGAAACATGCTTTTGGCGTTTGTTCGCGTCTCGGAGAGAAGTTAAGATTACCTTCTTCGAGCATACGTTTGTTCTTTATCTATCTGTCATTTCTGACATTTGGTAGCCCACTCATCATTTATTTATCACTCGCATTTGTGATGAATTTTAGAAAACACCTAAGAAGACGCCATTCTTTGTGGTACTATTAGGGGATTTTGCCCTCAATTCGACTTCCTGATTTATGAGTGATTTTTTGTGCGCCTAAAAGCTTTTTTCTTTTTAGGTTTGCATTTCATTTCATACAAAACATATGCTGTTAGAATTCGAAAAACCGATAGCTGAGTTGGAGGAAAAGTTGCATGATATGAAGCAGCTAGCTCAGACCAATGATGTAGATGTTTCTGAAACTGTAAAGTCTCTACAACAAAAAATAGAAAAACTGAAGAAGGAAACTTTTCAAAATCTGACACGCTGGCAAAGAGTTCAACTGTCCAGACATCCCGAAAGACCTTATACACTCGATTATATCTATGAAATCACCGATGAGTTCATCGAGATTCATGGAGATCGTAATGTCAAAGATGACAAGGCGATGGTGGGTGGCTTTGCCTCTATAGATGGGCAGACTGTGATGATGATCGGTCAGCAAAAAGGTAGAAATACCAAGCAACGTCAGACCAGAAACTTTGGTATGGCGAACCCAGAAGGATATCGCAAAGCGCTACGTTTGATGCGAATGGCCGAAAAATTCAACAAACCTATTGTATGCCTAATAGATACTCCGGGTGCTTATCCTGGTTTAGAGGCTGAAGAAAGAGGTCAGGGAGAAGCCATCGCTCGCAATATCAAAGAAATGTTCATGCTGAAGGTGCCTGTGATCTGTATCATAATAGGTGAGGGTGCTTCTGGTGGAGCGATAGGTATCGGTATTGGTGATAGAGTCTTGATGATGGAGAACACCTGGTATTCTGTAATATCACCTGAATCATGTTCTTCTATTCTATGGAGAAGCTGGGAATACAAGGAGCAAGCTGCTGAAGCACTGAAGCTTACGGCTAACGATATGATGAGCAATAAGCTGATTGATGGCATCATCAAAGAGCCACTTGGAGGCGCACACTCTGATATGAAGGGAGCTGCTAATGAATTGAAAAAGCAGATCTTGAAGAATATTAAGGAACTGAATAAAATTTCTGAAGAAGATAGAATCAGTCAAAGAATCGATAAGTTCAGCGCGATGGGCGCATATGCTTCATAAGTCATGGTGAGATTATTCTTTTTGGCTTGCTTCAAGCTGTTGGGCTGGCGAATTGAGGGTAACCTTCGCAGTGATTTGAAAAAGTGTGTGTTGATCATCGCTCCGCACACTAGTAATTGGGATTTCATACTCGGAGTGGCCTCAAGGTCAATTTTGAGGTTTAAAGCCAATTACCTCATCAAGAAGGAAGTCTATAAGAATAATCTTTTGACCTGGTTTTTTAACTATACTGGAGGAATACCTGTAGATAGAAAAAGCAAGAAGATCGACTTAGTTGGGAGTGTAGTGGAGCAGTTCGAAAAACGTGACTCTATGGTGTTGACCATTACTCCAGAGGGAACAAGGTCCTATGTCGAGGAATGGAAGACAGGCTTCTATAGAATAGCGCTGCGTGCTAAAGTGCCGATTGTAGTGGTGGGTTTCGATTACTCCAAAAAACTGGTCATCTTTCTAGAAGAGTTTACTCCAACAGGAAACATGGATGAGGACATGGCTCATATCAAAGGACTCTTTGTCGGAGTAAAAGGAAAACATCCGGAACTAGGCGTTCACTGAACTTGTTGTAAGGAGCATGAAGGAAGTACTAAAAAAAATCGCCATTCTGCCCGTGTTGTTTTATCAGTATAGTATTTCCCCGCTATTCCCATCTAGTTGTAGGTATTCGCCTACTTGTTCACAATACATGAAGGAAGCTATCATGAAACATGGTGCAGGAAAAGGCTTGTGGTTGGGGCTAAAACGTATGGGTAGATGCCATCCCTGGGGCGGGAATGGGTATGATCCTGTACCTTGAGTCTTTAATTGACAAAGGTCATTTTATTAGCTCCACATTCCGAGCTATCTTTGCCATCCGTAATATTAAATAGATAAAGTTTGGAGAAGAAAAACGGTTTTTACTGGTCAGACGAAAGAGAACCACATTTTGATAGAAGGAAAGAAATTCTATCAAAATACCCACAAATCAGAGAGCTATTTGGGATTGACAAAGGGTTGAAATGGAAAACGCTATCTCTGGTTGTTTTTCAGTTAGCATCGGCTCCATTTATTGCTGAGTTGGCTTGGTATTGGTATGTTCCGTTGGCTTATTTTATTGGGGCTTCTGTAAGTCACACCTTGTTTTTGGCCATACATGAGCTGTCCCACGATTTGGCTTTCAAAGACAGAGTGAAAAATAATTGGCTTGCCTTAATCGCCAATTTACCTATCATTTTCCCCTATGCCATGTCCTTTAGGACCTATCATTTGAAGCATCACTGGGAACAGGGAGATGCTAAAAACGATACAGACTTGCCTACTGATGTGGAAAGAAAAATTTTCAAAGGATATATCGGAAAATTATTGTGGGCTACCAATCAAATTTTGTTTTATGCTTTGAGGCCTATGTTTGTTCATCCGATCAAATTAGAGAAATGGCATAAGATCAATATTGTTTTTCAGATCGCAGCAATCGCACTATACTGGTACGTTGTAGGAACTGGAGCTATTCTCTATTTGTTGCTAAGTATTTTCTTGGCGGGAAGCTTACACCCTTTGGCTGGGCATTTCATTGCTGAGCACTATGTGTTTGTGGAGGGGCAGGAAACTTATTCCTATTACGGTCCACTGAACATATTTGCATTGAATGTAGGATACCACAATGAACACCATGATTTTCCGAATGTGCCAGGTACACGTCTGCCGGATGTAAAGAAAACGGCACCAGATTATTACGACAATCTGTTTACTCACAAGTCCTGGTCTATGGTAATTGTCAAGTTCATTATGAATCCAAGGATCAGTCTGGGAAGTAGAGTGAAACGTTACAGATAATTCTCCATATGAAGATAGTATTTATGGGTACACCAGAGTTTGCAGTTCCCAGCTTGAAAATTTTGGTGGAAAATAATTTTGATGTCGTTGGGGTGATAACTGCTCCGGACAAACCAAAAGGAAGAGGAAAAAAACTACTGGGTACACCTGTGAAGGAATATGCTGAAAGCGTAAATCTCAATGTATTACAACCTACCAATCTAAAAGCACCCGAGTTTATTGAAGAGCTGAGAGCTCTTGAAGCTGACTTGCAAGTGGTAGTAGCCTTTAGAATGTTGCCAGAGGTGGTGTGGGATATGCCTAAACGAGGGACTTTCAATCTGCATGCTTCTTTGCTGCCGCAGTATCGCGGAGCTGCTCCGATCAATTGGGCCATTATCAATGGTGAAAAGGAGACGGGAGCCACTACATTCTTCCTTCAGCACGAAATTGATACTGGAAACATTATAGATCAGATCAAGGAACCTATTCATGAAGATGATAGTGTGGGGGATCTTTATGGTCGTCTAATGAACAATGGAGCAAAGTTGGTTCTGGACACCGTTAAGAAGATAGAGTCAGGGACTATCCAGACCAGTCCGCAAGATGAGAGCAATGAGTTGAAATCTGCTCCTAAAATCCATAAGGAGACCTGTGAGATCAAGTGGGAGCAGCCAGCTGAGCAGGTTAGGAATCTGATCCGAGGTATGTCTCCTTATCCAGCAGCATGGACCAGATGGAACGAGAAGAATTTTAAGATTTTTAAGGCTGTTCATGCAACAGAGAGAGAGGTTCCAGCGCTGAGTCCTGGGCAATACCATACTGATGGGAAGACTTTTCTGTCTGTCCAAACAGGTGATGGGATGCTAGATGTTCTTGAATTGCAGATGGAAGGAAAAAAGCGAATGTTAATTGAAGACCTCTTGAGAGGATATAAATTTGACTGATATGAAAATCTCAATGATAGCCGCCATGTCTGAAAATAGAGTCATAGGTATCAACAATGATTTACCATGGCATTTGCCGGATGATATGAAGTATTTCATGGAGACTACCAAAGAGCATCATGTCATTATGGGGAGAAAGAACTATGAGTCTTTACCACCCAAGTTCAGTCCGTTACCCAATAGAACCAACTTGGTAGTTACGCGACAGGGGGATTATGAAGCACCCGGTTGCGAATTGTTTACTAGTATAGAGTCAGCAGTAGAATTTGCTGAGAAAAACGGTGAAGAGGAACTCTTTATCATAGGAGGTGGGCAGATTTATCAATTAGGTATGGAGATGTCTGACAAGATTTACCTAACCGAGATTGATGCTCATATAGATGGCGGGGAGGTTTTCTTTCCCGAAATGGGAGAAGAATGGAAGGAAACGAGTCGATCCCATCATCCTGCTGACGATCGGCACAAATATGCTTTCGATTTTGTGATTTACGAGAAGGTATAATTAAGGAGCAAATGAAATACTTCGAGAATAAAAATATTTGGGTTGTTGGAGCTTCTAGCGGTTTAGGAGAGGGGTTGACCAATTACCTGGCTGATACTGATTGTACCCTGATTCTTTCCTCACGCCGGGAGGAAGAGCTGTTGAGGGTAAAGGAAGCCAATAAAGGGAAAAAAGCGAAGTTCGAAATTGTGCCTTTGGATTTAGCTATCCCAGAGCAAATCGACCAGCGTGTGGCTGAGGTAGAGGAGAAGTTAGGGCATGTTGATATAATCGTTCAGAGTGGGGGTATCAGCCAAAGAGATACAGTACTGAATACTTCTATGGAGGTTCAGCGCAAATTGATGGAGGTGAATTATTTCGGAGCGATTCATTTGTCCAGAGCCGTTTTGCCTAAAATGGTGGAAAGAAAATCAGGTATGCATGTGGTGATTACCAGTGCAGTAGGGATTATTAGTACGCCGTTTAGATCGGGGTATTCAGCTTCGAAGCATGCCTTACACGGTTTTTATGACGCACTTAGAGCCGAGCAGCATCAGAACAACGTAAAGGTGACTTTGCTATGTCCTGGCTATGTGCATACCAATATTTCATACAATGCCCTGATGGGAGACGGTAGCCAGCAACAAAAGCTAGACAATGCTCAGGCCAACGGACTTAGTGTAGAGGAGTTTGCTAAGATTGCTGCCAAAGCTATAGCCAAAGAAAAGGAAGAAGTGTACATAGGTGGCTTCAAAGAAGTGATGGGTATATATGTCAAACGTTTCTTCCCAGGGTTGTTCTCTCGTATCGTTAGGAAAATTGCGGTGACCTGATTGTGTTTTCGCAGTAGACGGTATTAATCTACGTATTTCGAGTTTTGTCACTTAGGATTTGGGTATATTGTTATTTCAATTATGAAATACACAGTTGAAATCGAGTTGGATATTCCTATCCAAAAAGTCAAAGAGCTTTTCGAAGAGCAAGAAAATCTGTATAAATGGCAGCCGAGTCTTCAAGAATTGGAGCTAATGAGCGGGAATCCAGTACAGCCTGGAGCAAAATCCAAATTGATTTATAAAAATGGAAGTAGGAAGATCGAAATGATTGAAACGATTGTTTTGAATGAATTGCCTGCTCAACTGGATTGTACCTATGAGGCAAAGGGGGTGTTTAACGTTGTTTCCAACCGATTTCAATCCTTAAGCGAAAACAAGACCAAATGGATATCAGAAAATGAATTTCGCTTTTCAGGGATGATGAAACTGATGGGAGTTTTTATGAAATCCGCCTTTCCTAAGGAGACCCGAAAATCAATGGCCCTGTTCAAATCTTTCGCTGAAGAAGAAGCTTAGGCAAGTTCTTTCAATTGTTCCAATTGATCGTCTCCAAACTCCATGTGAGTTACAAATCGGATTTGCTGTCCTCCGAATGGTACTGCCAATAGTCCCTTTTCTTTCCAGTCGGCTAAAGTTTGATTTACGTCTTTATCTTCACTCAAGGTGATCAATACGATGTTAGTGCCTGCATGAATCACATCGGTGACATAAGGCTTTTCTTTGAAGATCTCGGCGATGGCAGCTGCCCTGATGTGATCTTCCTTTAGTCGATCCATATGGTGGTCAAGTGCATAGATGCCTGCAGCTGCCAAATAGCCAGCTTGTCTCATGGCTCCTCCTAGCATTTTTCTTACGCGTCGTGCTTGTTTGATGCTGTCTTTGCTGCCAATCAGTACAGAGCCGACAGGAGCTCCCAGGCCTTTGGATAGACAAATGGAAATGGTATGGAAGTACTTGCTGAAGTCTTTGGGGGTGTGAGGGCTATCTACCAGTGCATTGAAAATTCTGGCGCCATCTAGATGCATACGCAGGTTGTTCAATGCAGCTACTTTAGCGATTTTTTTGATTTCTTCCAGATCCCAAATACTGCCGCCTCCTTTGTTGGAAGTGTTCTCAATAGAGATCATAGCCGTTTTGGGTAGATATACTGCATCTGGATTGATGTTGGCTAATACTTGCTCTGCAGTGAATCTTCCCAGGTTTCCGTCCAGCATTCTACAAGATACACCTGAGTTGAAAGCAGCTCCACCTGTTTCATAATGGTAGATGTGAGATGTTTTGTCACAGATCATCTGGTCACCTGGCTGGGTGTGGATTTTAACCGCGATTTGGTTGGTCATCGTGCCTGATGGACAAAATACTGCAGCTTCTTTACCGAAAAGTCGAGCCAATTTGTTTTCCAACTCAATGACTGTAGGGTCTTCGCCAAAAAGATCATCGCCCACTTCTGCCTGATACATAGCATCTAGCATGTCAGGAGTTGGTTTGGTTACGGTATCACTTCTAAGGTCTATCATTTGGGTCTTAATTAGAAAAAGTGAAGGAACGCTAAAGTAAGAAAAATTAAGAATTCATCTGGTCGAGTTGGCTCTGGATTGTTTGATGAACTTTACTTTGGTATTCTTTGATTTGATCCATGTTAAAATTCTTTGGATCGATGGGTTCGTGTACGAGTACTCTGCACTTTCTTCTATAAAAGAAAAGAGAGCTGTCTGTAGGAAACATGCGCCAATTGTCTGCGAGTGTAACGGGTACGATGGGTGTCCCCGTCTCAATTGACATTCGGAAAGGGCCTTCTTTCAGTTTTGGAGTCATTTTCGGCGGATTTTCTGTTTTGATTCCTCCTTCTGGGAAAATGGCTAGCGAAAACCCGTTTTTTAGCGCTTCGATGCTTTGCTGATAGGTGGCATAGCGCTGTCTCATTTTTTCTCTGTCCACCGTGATATGAAAGGCTTTGAACATATAACCAAACATAGGGACCTTAGCCAATGATATCTTGCCCACATACATGAAGGGCATTTTCAACTGTGGTAAAATGGCCACATCCAGGTAGGAGAAGTGATTGGGGCAGAAAATATAGCTTTGATTCGGGTCAAGCTCTCCCTGATACTCCACATGTACGGGTATGCCTACGAGAGGGAAGTAGATTTTGGACCAAAAATGATTAAGCTGTAGTCCAAATCTTTTCCATCCACACCAATCTGCCAGGACGAAAAAAGGGAATAACAGCAGGAATGTTAGCGTCAATAACAAGGCGGCGAATAGACCGTAAACTCTGAGTATTACAGTCAGAAATATGTTGTGCTTCAAATTCAATACAAATAACGAAACTCAAAGATGAGTTTTAATTTTTGTAGCCAAAGCGTTTGAGGCTTTTTTCTTTCTTTCTCCAGTCAGCTTCTACTTTTACGAAAGTTTCCAAAAACACCTTCTTACCAAAGAATTTTTCGAGCTGAAGTCGGGATTCTGTACCTACCTTTTTTATGGCTTCACCGCCTTTTCCAATGATGATGGCCTTTTGAGATTTTCGTTCGACGATGATCTCTGCCCTCATCCTGATGATGTCTTCTTCTTCTTTGAACTCAGTGACATCTACTTCAGAACTATAGGGTACTTCTTGCTTGTAGTTTTTGAAAATGGCTTCTCTTACGATCTCTGAAGCAAAGAATTTCTCAGGCTTGTCAGTAAGTGTGTCGTGTGGGAAGTACGGAGGGTGTACTGGGAGTAACTCTTTGATTCGGGTAAAAAGCGTGTCCACATTTTCGTTGTTTAGCGCAGACACGCTGAGGATTTCTAAATCAGGATGAATCAATTCCCAATAGTCTATTTTGTCTTTGAGTCTAGAGCCTTTGTTGAGGTCGACCTTGTTGATAACAAATAAAATAGGAGTGCCGTTGGAGATGACTCTTTCGAGTATTTCTTCTTCCTCGTCCTGTTTTTCCATCAGGTCTACGACGTAGACTACCAGATCAGCATCTTCGAGCGAAGAAGACACGAAGCTCATCATGGATTTTTGCAGGGAGTATTGGGGTTTCAGTAAGCCGGGGGTATCCGAATATACGATCTGAAAATCATCGCCCGTAAGCACCCCCATGATTCGATGTCTGGTGGTTTGCGCTTTGGAGGTGATAATAGACAAATGGTCACCAACAAGGGCATTCATCAAAGTAGATTTTCCGGCATTTGGCTTGCCTATGATGCTGACAAAGCCCGACTTAAAATTTGTTTCGCTCATTTCTAAAAATTATTAGCAAAGGTACTTGCTTTTTACTTTATGTCCGTCTACTTTTGCATCACAATTCACGAACGAGTGGGTTGATTTACACATCGCGGGATGGAGCAGTTGGTAGCTCGTCGGGCTCATAACCCGAAGGTCGCAGGTTCGAGTCCTGCTCCCGCTACTCAGAAAATCAGGCAGTTACGTAAAAGTAGCTGCCTTTTTTTGTGTCCATGGTTAAACAATGGTTAAACAAAAAGTGTTTTGCTTGGGGTGATTTCAATAGCTTAGAAAATAATTGCAATTGTTAATCAATCCTTTAATTACCAGTAAGAAATTATGGTATAGGAACCGCCTGTTTGTGGTTCAGGAGGTCGTCGGCTCGAGCCCGATCTTCCACCCGTTGAAAACGAAGCAGTTACATTAATTTGTAACTGCTTTTTTTATGCCCTTGCGTGCTTTTTGCGTGCTTTTTTTGATTTCAAGGATAAGCATTAGAAATACAACATTCATTCATTAATAATGATTACGGAATTTATTCTGTTCACCGACTTGGTATACATATCTGACTAGAATTAAGTGATGGTTTGAGAAAAGTCACTTTTTTCTCTCAATCTTTCCTCGAATTCCAAATTAATCGGAGGAATTAATCATTTATTTATCCCGAATTAATTCCTCAACATTTCATTTGAGCATCAGCTATTTTCCCCATAGCATGAAGGGGATGTTTTGGAATTGAAGTTCATTATGAAATATTATTTACTATATATCCTGATTGTTTGTTTTTATTCTGTTCAAGCTCAAAATATTGAGTTACCTGTAGAGGTGTTGGGTGCAGAAGGTTCCATAGCGTCAAGAACTTTTGAGTTGACCGAGTCCCAAGCTTCTTCAGTGGAGTCGCTATGGATGCAAGTGAACAACCTTTCGTACGAGAATAAAGCTTCAATAAGTATTAATGATGGTATATGGATGGAGCTGAATCACGAAAGCGTGGTTATGCAGTATCAGGAAAAGGCTCGCGGAGGTATGACACATGGGGGATTTAGTACAATTCGATTCAGTATCCCAATCAAAGGCATAGTTGCAGGTAGCAATACGATCCAGTTTCGATTCAATAGATCCGATGGTATTTCTATTGGCTATAGAGTTGTGAAGTTTAATCTATTGGATGCGTCGGGGGCAGGGGTAATAGATGATTCTCTATTCGTAGAGGAAGACCCCATGAACTGGACTTCACCTATTGGTTATGATGATGCAGCGTCTATCGCTGCTGGTAAGGATTTATGGGAAAATGCCGGGCTATGGAGCAACTATCTAAATCCAGATACTGTAGGGAGTTGGTATGGCTATGAACTATTGCCTGCTACACCGATTCAAGCTACTTGTGGGGATTGTCACGTGAGTAATGGGTATGATCTAGAGTACTTTAGCTATTCCAATGAATCGATTATTGAGCGAGCCAAGTTTCATAAACTCAGTGAGGATGAAGGTAAGAAACTGGCCGCCTATATCAGAAGCTTGTCATCTGAACCTGAAGGTCCTCAACGTTATGGACGTCCATGGAACCCACCTTATCAACCGGGTCCTGAACTGGCGGATAAATCTCTGAGCCAATGGGCGGCTGGGGCTGGTTTGGAGGCAATTTTGGATAAGGATGAGGATATGTTGAGTTATATGTTTCCCTCAGGAGTAGATAGTTTGTCAGTTGCGGAGTATTTTGACAATGATCGGGTAGAAGACCATACCTTGATGCCGCTAGCGGTGCATCTACCTGACTGGAAACATTGGTTGCCGCTAGTACACCCTAAAGATGCCTTTGCGATCGATGATTATTATCAGAACCCTACGGTAGATATTCATCCTAAAATTGGGTGGGAGAGAATCAAAAACTATCTGGATGCTGCGCCAATTGAAAGTCGTAACATGGAAGATTTTAAAAATGAGCTTCATATATTTCATAGACACTTTAGACATTTTTTTGATCAGGCTAGCGGAGAGGTGAGGCACTGGCGTACTGCAGGGGATGCTATTGCCCGAGGAACTTACAACGAGGTATCTGCACATATTCCTGAAGGAATCCCCGTAGAGATGACAGTAACTAGTCTGGCTCGTTTACTGGCCGTCAAAAATTTTGAAATCATGAATCTCTATGATCTTCAAGATAAAAACGAATGGTTTGTGATACCAGAAGACTATGATGAGCTTACCCCACGTAGATGGCAATGGCTGGGTAGTGATTATAATATTTTCGAGGTACCTCCCCATTTTACCTCCTGCGCTACTAATTCGAATTGCGATAATTTTATAGGGCAGAGTATCGCTACGGGCAACTATGAATCTACCGCCTGGTATCAGCTCCAATTAGTACTCAATGGTGGTAATGGAAATGTGGGCGGTAATGACCCTATGGATTGGCAATATCAGCTGAGTTTTATACTAAGAGCCTCCGCCAGCTCGGGTATATACGAGCCAGTTAGACTCTACCATTCTCTCAATGCCATGTACCAATTGAGAACTTACGAAAAGCACAAAACGCCTAATAAAAATGGGTTCAGAGCCAGGCAGCAGATGCCGCATTGGTTTTATGGTCTAGGAGATAGCAATGATTTCTACGGCTTTGCACCTGGTTACTTTTCTGGTCTTTTAGATGAAATCCAGCCAGGGATGAGAAAGTTGTTTTTGGATGCCTTGCTTAGTCAATTTCTACAAGAAGTCTCCCGCCCGGAGATGAACCTTAGTAGCTGGAATAGAAAGTCCCCCAATGGAGGTTCATATGAACTGGAACCAGCTGACCACAGCGAGGCATTGGCCAATATCGAATCACAGATAGGACTATACTACTATGTTGATAAGATGTATTATTTGCTCCCAAAATTTGCAGAAGCTGGAGTGGATTGTAGGATAATAGATCAGTTGTCCGACTGGTGTGCCGAGGCATGGCCCAACTATGATTGGGAGCAATTTAAGTCCATTAGTTCAGCGACTGTATTATTGAAGACCAATGAAAACTTGGCATGTGGGGAATATGCGACTGAGTTTGTGGCTATCGGTGGCAATCAAGGTAGCTCGCCTAGATATGAATGGTGGGTCAATGGTACTAAAATGAGTACCGATGCTTCGACCTATACAGATTTATCATTGTCGCCAGGGGATCAAGTCACCGTTCATATGACCAGCAACAGAGACTGTGTCGATCAGAAGGTCGCCACTGCCCAGTACACTGTGCCATATGACGATTTTGTAGTTAAGGTGAGGAAGAATGGGACTGAATGGACTGAGCAGACGGATATTGAAGTTTGTAATGGAGATGAAATTGACTTAAAAGTAGAGTTACCCATTGACCCATTGCTATGGCTGGATGCCATGAACGTATCGGATAGCGAATTGACAGAGGGAGCATTGGTCGATAGTTGGAAGGATCTTTCGGGTAATGGATACAGTATATCTGCCGACCAAGAGGAGTTGTACCCCAGCTATAGTTCTACCGGAATGAACGGGTTGCCAGCGGTAATGTTCGGGATGAATGATAATGCCGATGGTTTGCGATTATTCACTACCGAAGAGGATGATTTTATGGAGAATGATTGGACGATGGTAATAGTCGGTCAGGAGTTGGGTACAGGTCGATGGACAGATGTGATTGGTAACAAGACCGAGAGCAAATATGATGACGGTTGGTTTCTTCGTTTTTCGAAAGATGGTAAGTCCGAGATCTCTGCCGGGGGAGCTTACTATGGTGGCAAAACTTATGATTTGCCTTTCGATTTTGTGGCTGTCATGAGCAAATCGGGCAGGAATGTGACACTAAGCATCAATGGTGAGTATGAACAGTCACTTACCATGGAGGATGGCGAAAATATAACCACAGCCTATGAAATCTTTTTAGGACTTTCGGATAAAGGAAATTCGGGTTCTGCGCGTTTTCATAAGGGACCTATTTCCGAACTGATGTTTTTTGATCACGCCATTGATGAGGGAACTCAGCGTCTTATTGAGGGGTATTTGAGTCAAAAATGGAAATTGGGAGGAGGGCTTCCTGCTTTTCATACTTATTCTAATGGATCTCCTTTGGATATAACATTAGAGGTAGCCCAGGGGCCTGTAGTTCAACTCAGTGCTGCTGATAATAGTTATTCCTATGTGGTGGATCAGTTCAGCCAAGGTCAGCTATTATTTTTTCAGAATCGTTCAGATTGCCAAATCGCACAAAAGAGTGTGGAGGTATCCTATGGTATGGATCCATTTGATGTTCCATTGGCGATTAGTTATGATCTTGATGGCTTGGTACAAGGCAATGCGACTGAGGTTTATATCCAGGAGGGACAAAATCTAACCTTGACCCTTAATACAACCACAGAGGGATTTCAATGGGAAAGGCCAGATGGGACGCAACTGGCTGAAGGTGAAATACCAGTTCTTACTGCTATGACCAATGATAGCAACATAGGGAATTGGAAGGCACATATTCTATATGAAGATGTCTGCTACGAAGGACTAGAGCGATCCCTGATAATCGAGGTAGTGTATAGCGACTCTCCAGTGCATGTGATCAATGTTCAACGCATCGGGAATGGATCATTGAGCAGTAGTGGGGTGATACAGGTGCTTAATCAGGATCAGTTCAATTTGAGTGTTTCCTCAGACGCAGGGAATAAACTGATTGCGATTATTTTAGATGGAGTATCTCAGGAGGTGACCGACAATTTTGGAGAGGAGTACTTTTATTCCTTGCCGGCTGTCTCTGCTGATCATGAGTTGACTTTTACTTTCGAACCATTGCTTACGCATACTGTAGAGGTAGTTAGTGAAGGAAATGGAGGTGTTAGTGAATTAGGGCAAGTTTGGGTTTTGGAGGATCGGGACTTGACACTCACATTTACTCCAGATCCATTTGCCTACTTAGAATCCGTGCTGCTAGATGGTGTCGAGCAGTTGTCAGAAGCTAACGACGGTGAAGAATATGTTCTGACATTGGGAAAAATACATGCTGATTATCAGGTTCAGGCAGTATTCAAAGATAAAGTGACATACAATGTGAACCTGATAATCAGCGAAGGTGGAGGTTCCAAGCCTGGAGATGGGACGCATAGAATTGTCGAGGGTGAGAACTGGTCGGTTTCATTTTATCCATATGATGGATACGATATATCAGATGTGAAATTAGATGGGGTTTCGCTCGGAGTACTCGATGAGCTATTGATAGAAAGGATAGCTAGTAATCATGAGATCGAGGTATTCTTCGAAGAACAAGGATTTACCATTGTGTCAACGGCAGGGGATCACGGGACTATTAATCCTGAGGGAGCCCATTTTTATCGAATTGGTTCTGAAGTCACTTATACTTTTGAGCCGGAGGCTGGATACGAAATATCGGATGTTCAGATCGATGGCATATCCAAAGGAGCAAAGGCGGCATATAAGTTTGTTAATATTAGCTCTGATAGAAGTATACATGTGGAGTTCAAAGAAATCAAGATGTACAGTATTGTGGCGAGTAGTGGTGCTAATGGTAGCATTTCTCCATCTGGTGAAAGTTGGTTTGAATTGGGTGAATCTGTGAGCTATAGCATCATGCCAGATCTTGGATATGAAATTTTAGATGTAATGTTAGATGGTATTTCTCAAGGACCTGTAGACAAATTAACTTTTGAATCCATAGATCGTGATCATAGTATTGAAGCTAGTTTCGGTTTGATTTTAGGAATCGGCGATGAGGCGAGCCCAATTAGTGTCTATCCTAACCCAAGTACAGGTGATTTTAATCTGAATACGGCTCGGGGGATCAACCAAATAGAAATTTATGATCTGAATGGACGTAGAGTCGAATTCAGTCATTCATTGGATAACAAACACATAAATGTCCGAGGGATGGATCAGGTTCAGGGAATATTGATTCTCACCATCCATTTGGATGATGGTGAGATCACAAGAGAAAGAATCATCATTAGCAGATAGTTTTTATACGATGGATGTAGATAGGAATAAAGAACAGGAAAAATAATCATTAACGAGATATGACAGTAGGAATAGGCGTAGATGTAGGTGGGACACATATAGCATGCTGCGGAGTAAATTTGGAGACAGGGGAGTTGATAAAAGAATCGTACAATTCAGTACATGTTGATAGTAAGGCCACAAAGAATGAAATTTTTGAAGCTTGGGCGAGGCCCATTAATTCAACTTATGCGACACTCATCAATGATCACGAGATTGAAGGAGTCGGGTTTGGGATGCCTGGAGCATTTAATTATCGTCGAGGAATTGGCCTCTTCAAAGGGAATGACAAATATGAGAGTCTTTACAAGGTCAATGTAGCCAAAGAATTTTTGGAGTATTTGCCTAGTCCAGCACTTAACATTCGTTTTATAAATGATGCCACTGCTTTTGCAGTGGGCAGCTCGTGGATGGGACAAATAGGCTATGGTAAAAGGTCAATTTCCATCACACTAGGGACGGGATTTGGGTCATCATTTATAGAAGATTTTGCCCCTGTTGTATCCGGAGATGAAGTGCCCCAGTTTGGTTGCATGTGGCATCTACCATTCAAAGAAGGTAGAGCGGATGAATACTTTTCTACCCGTTGGTTTGTGAATACTTATGAAAAGATAACTGGCAAAAGGTTGAAGGGCGTGAAGGAAATCATAGAGCTGGGAGAAGAAAAGTTGGTCCATGAGTTGTTTAGTGACTTTGCGGATAATCTTGCAGAATTTCTAATGCCATGGCTGAAAAAATTTGCGCCAGATTTATTGATAGTGGGAGGTAATATTTCAAGGGCATGGAGTCGGATTGAACCGAGGCTTCTTGAGCATTTTAACGCCAAGAATATCGGTATAAATATAGAAATTTCTCAACTGATGCAAGATGCTGCTATCAGTGGTAGTGCACGGTTGTTAGTAGAAAGTTATTGGCGGACAGTCAAGGATGATCTACCCGAAAATTAATGTTAGGTTGGTTTTTTTAAGCATTGAGAGCGGTCTCAATGCTTTTTTACTTTTATTCAAACAGGACATTTCTTCTATTTTCAGAATCATATATGATTTGTTCCTACATCTCGAGTTTTACTTCTCAAATTCAATGTTGTTTCTAAGGATTTAATTGCCTCTTTTAGATTGTGTTATTAAGTGAATCATCTTGATTTAATGTCTGCTGAATGGGATCTGAAATTAAGGTTTTATAGGGCAATGAACTACCTTAAATAACTATAGTGATGAATGGTATTATATTTTTCAGTGAAGAAATTTATTAGAGCTTAATGCGCCATTAATGAGTGGTTAATGTGCTAGGGGAATTGGATAAGTGAGGGAAAACTGGCTTTAGACTTTAAGAAAAAAGTGGAAATAAAAAGGCCTATATATACACTTTTGAGAGCTTTTTGTCAGTTTTGTAAACTTCCTAAACTGCTTTAATTGCTTTTTAATTTGAAATTAAGCTTGCTCCTCTAGGTTTGAAATCACAATTAAAAAACAATTCAGCTGCTCTTCTTTGGAGTCTTTAGCAAATTAGAATACACCTGAGGTGTTTCGCGAGCATGATTATAAGGACTGAAATAGGTAGGACAGCGAGAACCTTTAACTATTATTATCTATGAAAATATCTATACGGAAACTGAGTTTTCTAACAAGGGTATTCTGGATGTGTTTATTGTTGTCCGCAATGGTATTCTCTCCAGGATTGGCGCTACCCAGCAACAAGGAGGTGAAAGATGTCCGAGTGACTGGTAAGGTAACTGATGAGGCAGGAGAGGGACTGCCTGGCGCATCTGTTTTGGTAAAGGGTACGACCCAGGGTACAATTACAGATTTAAATGGTGAATTTAGCCTAGAAGTACCGGACGATGCGGTCCTAGTAGTATCCTTTATTGGATATCAAACCAAAGAGGTTGCAACTGCAGGTCGTACTAGTTTTGATGTGATGTTGGAGACTGATGTAGATCAACTCGATGAAGTAGTAGTGGTTGGCTACTCTACTGTCAAAAAACAAAGTTTAACTTCTGCAGTAGCAGTGGTGGACAATGAGGCCATTCAAACTACAACCAATTCCAGTTTAGCTCAAAAGCTACAAGGTAAAGTGGCAGGTCTTCAGATTAGACAACAAAGTGGTCAGCCTGGGGTATTCGATACCGATATCAATATTAGAGGTTTTGGTAATCCGATCTATGTCATAGACGGGATTCGTAGAGAAGGTAAAGGAGAGTTCCAACAATTAAATGCCAATGATATTGAAAGTATCACGGTATTGAAAGATGCTTCGGCAGCCGTTTATGGACTGGGTGCCGCCAACGGGGTTATTTTGGTGACTACTAAGAAAGGTCAAAAAGGAGCTCCAAAGGTGAATTTTGGGATGAACTTGGGTGTGCTTAGACCTACTAATGTGCCCAAAATGGCATCTGCAAGTCAGTATATTGAAATGGATAATGATGCCTTTATCTATCAAAGAGGGACAGATGGCACTCCCAAATACACTCAAGAGGAGGTCGCTAAGTGGCAAGCAGGGAATGAGCCTGGCTATCAAAGTACAGATTGGTATGACGAAACGATGAAAGAACAGGCTATCTATCAACAATATGATGTATCTGTATCAGGTGGAGCAGATAGAATTAGCTATTATATGGGATTAGAATATACCAATGAAAATGGTCTATTGCAGAGCAATGATATGGGGTACGAGCGGTACAACTTACGTTCCAATATTACGGCACAAGTTACGGACAATTTGGAGGCTCAGTTGTTGCTGGGATCGCGTGTGGACGCAACAGATCAACCAGGCACTAGTTTCTTCGGCATCTTCAAAGGGACTCGAGTATCCTTACCGATCGATCAGCCTTATGCTAATGATAACCCGGATTACCTGACCCCAATCTATTTGGATCAAAATCCAGTGGCTTTTGCAGAAAGAGATGTGACTGGTTACAACGAGGATAGAACACAAAGCTTACAATCTTCTTTGTCTTTGAAATATACTGTTCCTAGTGTTGAGGGACTTTCTTTTAAAGGTTTAGCTTCTTATGATTTTAATAACTATCAGGGTAAAAACTTGAGCAAACCTTATTCGCTCTATACCTATGATGAAACTACAGATTTGTATAATGCAGTAAAATACAGAGATGGTTCCGGTTTTATTCAGCAAAGATCCAGGCTCAACCAGTACGTGACTTTTCAAGGATATATCAATTACGATAAAAAGTTCGGAACCAACCACAATTTGAAAACAGTATTGGTTTACGAACAGAACATTAGCAAGCGTGATGACTTCAGGGTTAGAAGATACTACGACGCATATTATACCAAGGATGTTCTAAAATTTGCCGGTCTTACACATGAAAGTGACTCGGATCCAAATCAGGAAGCTGATGTTTCATATATTGGACGACTGGATTACTCCTATGCCGACAAATACCTCTTTGAGGTGGCTGCTAGATATATGGGATCGTATAGATACGCTCCATCCAATAGATGGGGGCTGTTTCCGATGGCTTCAGTAGGCTGGAGGATTTCAGAGGAGAATTTTATCAAAGACAATATTCCAGTTTTATCTAATTTGAAAATTAGAGGATCATATGGAATCGTGGGTCAGCCTTCTGGCAATGCCTTTCAATATGTTGAAGGATTTGCATTGGGTAGTGGAGGATCCTATGAATTCGTAGAAGGTTCTCAGGTGGCAGGAGTTTCTGCACCAGCGCCAGCTAACGCAAAGCTGTCGTGGCAGACTGCTACGACAGCTGACATTGGAATCGACATAGGCTTATTTGAGGATAAAGTTACTCTAGTGTCAGACGTTTATCAAAGGACCTTAGAAGGTATTCCTGCTTATCGAAGCATTTCTTTGCCAGATACCTATGGTGGACAATTGCCTCAGGAAAACCTTAATAGTAACATGACTAGAGGTTTTGAAATTGGGATTGGTCACAAGAACAACATAGGAAAGTTATATTATAATATATCCGGTAACTACAGCATTTCACGTACTATGAAGCTACATGTAGAAGGGGAGACTTTTACAAACAGTTATTCGCAATGGAGGAATCAGAGCGGGGATCGCTGGGAAGGTATTGTTTGGGCTCAGGATTATATCGGTCAGTTTCAGGATGACGAAGATATGCGAAATAGTCCATTACAAAATGGAAGAGATGGCAACATAACTAGGGCACTTCCAGGTGATTTGAAATATAGAGATGTAAATGGTGATGGGGTAATTAATGGTGATGATGCGTCTCCTATTCTGTCTAATGCGACACCAAGGTCACAATATGGATTGAATTTAGATTTGAGATGGAATGGGTTTGATTTTAATATGTTGTGGCAAGGTCAATCTGGTCATTCGATCAAGTTTAATGAGGTATATGGGACAATATTTGCCTTCAAAGGAAATACTCCAGAGTACTTTTATGATAGATGGCATCAGGCAGATCCATACAATCCTGATAGCGAATGGATAGCTGGTGAATATCCTGCTTCCAGACAAATCTCTGATATGCCAGGCATGACCTATACCGAAAGTAGCATGTGGAGGAGAGATGCTTCGTATGTAAGATTGAAGAGTATTCAATTGGGCTATACTTTTAATAATGAAGTGATGTCGAGAGTAGGTATTTCTTCTTTAAGGTTGTATGCTTCGGGCTTTAACCTGATCACTATTGCAGATCCATGGGTCAAGGCTCATGACCCGGAGAGAACTAATAATGGTCCAGGGTTAAGCTATAATGCTGGGTTTGGATATCCACTATCCAAAACTTACACGATGGGACTAAGTGTTAATTTCTAATTGAAAATTGTAAAGACATGAAGAGTTATAAATATATAGCGCTAATGTTGGTGTCTCTGGTGATGGCCGTAGGGTGTCATGAGGTACTTGACATTGAGCCACAGGATAAGATTACAGCACAGGATTTGTTTTCAGATCCAGCAGGAACTGAATTGTACATGGCAGATCTATATTACAGATTGCCAATGGAAGATTTGAACTATTATGCTAAAAATAACCGAGGAGGAGGATTCGAAGTTAACTACGGTGGGCCAAATAATGCCGGTGAGGTGCAGGCCATGTTGACACCTTGGGCTGTCCATAGTAGAAGAAATATTTTTATCGATGGCAACCGATTGAAATGGTGGAAAGTCGAGGATAGCGAAGTAAATGACAATAAAAAGGATGCATCATTTACACCTTGGACATTGATTAGAAATGTGAATGCTTTTATTGAAATAGTTCCGGATCTACCAGTTGATGATCAGACTAAAACGCAGTATAATGGAGAAGCCCATTTTATTCGTGCATTTGCTTATTTTGGATTGGCCAAAAGATATGGTGGAGTACCGATAATCACTGAATCACAGGATTTTGAAGGAGATCCAGAGGCACTATTGGTGGCTAGAAATACAGAGCAAGAAACTTGGGATTTTATATTATCTGAATGTGATATGGCAGCAACTAATTTGGAAGGAATAGATGATCCAAATTATAGAAGGGCTACCAAATGGGCTGCATTAGCTTTGAAAAGTAGAGTGGCTTTGTATGCAGCGTCTGTTGCTAAATTTGATGATAAGTTGGATTTGGTTGGCCCAGCAGTAGATCAAGGCTTGGTAGGTATTCCTAGTTCAGCGGCTGGAGGATACTATCAGCAGTGTATCGATGCTGGTGAGGAACTGATCAATAGTGGTCAATTTTCGCTCTATCAGGCTAATCCAGCAAGTGCAGAAGAGGCAGCAGAGAACTATCGAGCCATGTTCGAAAACCCAAATTTGGCTATGGGAACGGAGGCCATTTTGATTAAAGGGAAGTCCTCTGCAGGTGACTACTTGGCTAATAATTATGATATTTGGTTCAATCCACATCAAACAAGAAATGGATGGCCACATCCTGGTAGATATTGTCCTACTCTGGATTTGGTGGATATGTATGAGAGTTATACATCTGGTGGTACCAGCGCACCTTTGGTGACGACAAGTGATGGGGATGTTAGTAACTATTTAGGGTATGATCCAGCACGAGATTATCTCAAGTTTGATCATCCAATGGATATATTCCAAGGCAAGGATGCTAGGTTATTTGGTTCAGTGATTTTGCCCGGAATGGAATGGAAAGGAGTAGAGATTGTTTATCAAAACGGATTCATCAAACCAGATGGCGAATTTGTTACCGACACTCAGGATAGTTATGAGCTAGACGGGGTTACCTACTATACTTACGGAGCAGAAACTTCAGCCGGATATTCAGGATTTGATCCTACTGGAGAAAATCACTCGGCGACTGGTTTTGGCTTAAAGAAATTTTTGAGTCTAGATCCTGTTGTACCAGCATGGAATCAGAGTTTTACGGATTTTATGGAACTAAGATATGCAGAAGTGTTGCTAGACTATGCAGAGGCATACGCCGAAAGTGGACTCGGTACTCCAGAGACTGCCGGTATGGCACTGAATGCGCTAAGACAAAGAGCAGGACATACTAACACTATAGCTGTAACAGTCGAAACCGTAAAAAGAGAAAGGTTGGTAGAACTTGCCTTTGAAAACAAAGGATACTGGGATCTAATCAGACGTAGAGAGTTTCATGAACAATTTGATGATAGGAACAAACATGCCTTAGTGCCTGTCTTGGATCTTAGAGAGAATCCACCCAAGCACATCTTTGTGCGCAAAGAGGTGAGCAGCACTACGTCTCAGACTTTTAGACACAGAGAGTACTATAGACCTATCGATAACATTGGTCTGAATCAATTGATGCAAAACCCTGAATGGTAATTGAATATGGAAAAGATGAAAGTATTATATAATCTATGCTTGGCAGTTTTGATGGTTGGTTTGCTTACTGCCTGCGAGTTGGACAATCTAGAAGGACCTGATTCTGGGTTGACTGGAAGTATTATTGACTCTGAAACTAATCGATTGGTCCCTCAAGATATTTTAGAGGGAACACAAATCGAGATTTGGGAACATGGATGGGATCCGGTTACTCCTCAGCGATTGGAAATCAAAAATGACGGAACATATGCTGATTTGAGATTGTTCTCAAATACCTATGATGTGATTCCCGTCAATACCAATTTCCATAACAACGCCACTGTTACAATTGACACTATTCAAGTTGAAATTAACGGACTTACTGAGTTGGACTTCAATGTGCTGCCTTATGTGCGTATAGTAGACCTGAATATTTCGAAAGTTGGTAATAAAGCGATTGCCAGCTTTAGACTGGAACAGCCTTTGGATTCTGTATATCTCAATGCAGATGATGTAGACAAAACGGCTGTCGTGATCAAAGAGGTAGGGCTATATGCGCATTTTGACCCACATGTGGGTGTCAATATGAATTTAGCAAAGAATACGACCTCTATTAATGATGTAATCAGAACAGGAGAAAATGATGAGTATCAATTAGAATTTGATCCAGCTAAGGATAGTGATTTCCTTGCGGGAGGAAAAGTCTTTTTAAGAGTAGGCGCATTATCTACTATGCCTGCGGCTAGAGCCAATTATGGCAGTACTATAGAAATAGATTTTTAGTATAAAGTTTAGTAGTTCATATGGGCTCCCGATGCAAGTCGCATTGGGAGCAATTTATGTATATGTCTGAGGGAATATCGGCATGCAAAGTGGTTGATACTCTTAATCACTCAAACCGTTCTGTGTTATAGCATTAGACAACCTCTTCCTAACCAAAAAATAAGAACAATAAGAAAAGGCATTATGAAAAAGATCTGCAGTTTCAGTGCGATACTATATTCCATATGGATGATGTATTCCTGTCAGGGGACTAAGGCACAAGACCAAATAGATACTGTCGAAAATCAAACAAATTTTGTAAAATGGGTCAATCCATTTATTGGTACTGGAGGGCATGGACATACATTTCCAGGAGCTACTGTGCCTAACGGAATGGTTCAGCTGAGTCCTGATACTCGGCTCAATGGTTGGGATGCTTGTAGCGGCTACCATATTTCAGACGAATCTATTTTGGGTTTTTCACATACACATTTGAGTGGTACTGGTATTGGGGATTATGGGGATATACTTTTCATGCCTTTTTCGAACAGTATCGAAGTGGTACCTAATGATGATCAGAACTATAGTAGTAACTATGCTGCTAAGAAACGTTTAGGATCGGAGGTGTCCTCGCCAGGCTATTATCATGTGACTCTAGACGAAGATGATATAGATGTGGAATTGACCGCATCTACTAGGGCGGGATTTCATAGGTATAGATATGATCAAAAAAATGCAGGTATGATTATTGACCTGAACCACACTTTGCAGAATCACAAACAGGTGATGAACAAAATTGAAGTGGTAAGTAAAAACGAAATTCGTGGGGTGAAAAAGACTCAAGGGTGGGCAAGACAGCACTCAGTTTATTTTCACGCTGTATTTTCTGCACCCTTCGAATATGAGGAGTTGGCAAATGGGGATATAGCTAAGCTCACTTTTGAAAAGAACATTAAAGAAGTATTGGTAAAAGTAGGCATCTCCCATGTAGATATGGAAGGCGCCAAAAAAAATCTAGATCAAGAAATAATTGACTGGAGTTTTGACAAAACCAAAAATAAGGCCATCGCAGAATGGGAAAAGTATTTATCTGTGATTGAGATAGAAGGAGGGAATCAGGACCAAAGGACTATTTTTTATACTGCGCTGTATCACACGGGTATCAGCCCTAATATTTTCAATGATGTGGATGGTCGATATATAGGAATGGATAGAGAGATTCACCAGTCTAGTCAGCCCGTTTATACGGTGTATTCAATTTGGGATACCTATCGAGCATTACATCCACTCAATACGATCATTAGACCAAAGGTCAATCAAGAGATGATCCAATCCCTTATAATGAAGTATAAAGAAGGTGGTATACTACCAAAGTGGGAATTGGCTGCAAACTATACTGGTACAATGACCGGTTATCACGCAGTATCACTCATCGCTGATGCCTATACCAAAGGTCAAAGAGATTTTGACATAGAGACTGCATATGAGGCCATGGTTCACGCGAGTCAGTATGACTCAGTGAATGTGGCGTTTGTTGATCGAAATATTCAAAACAAGTTGATGCCAAAGGCTAAAAAGTATAACAATAAGAAGGGGTATATTCCTTCAGATTTAGAAAATGAGTCTGTATCCAAGGCTTTGGAATTTGCTTACAATGATTGGTGTATAGCTCAGATGGCCAAAGGTCTGAATAAGCATTCCGATTACAAATATTTTATGGCCAGGTCTAAGCGATATGCTCAATATTTTGATCCCGAAACTGGTTTCATGAGAGGGAAATTGTCCAATGGTGAATGGAGGGAGCCTTTTGACCCTAAATACTCTAATCATAGAAATGACGATTATGTAGAAGGCAATGCATGGCAGTGGTCATGGTTTGTGCCGCATGATGTAAAGGGACTGGTTTCTTTGCATGGTGGTAGTGACCAATTTGTAGAAAAACTCGATCAGCTGTTTAGCGAAAGCTCTGAGTTGCATGGTGACCATGTATCCAGTGATATATCAGGATTGATTGGCCAATATGCACATGGTAATGAACCTAGTCATCATATAGTATATATGTATAACTATCTCAACGAGCCTAACAAAACTCAAGAGTTGACTTATAAGATTTTGAGTACTCTGTATTCAAATGACCCTGATGGATTGGCTGGTAATGAAGATTGTGGCCAGATGTCGGCATGGTATGTTATGAGTGCCATGGGTATTTATCAAATTGCCCCTGGTAATCCCTATTATACCTTTGGTTCGCCGATATTTGATCAGGTCACTATTCATTTAGAAAATGGTAATCAATTTGTTATTAAGTCAAATAATAACACAGCAGAGAATATCTATTTGTCATCTTATCAATACAATGGAGAAAAATTAGAGACTCCATTTATCACTCATGAGCAGATAGAAGCAGGAGGAACATTGACCTTTGAGAAAACGAATCGAAAAGCGGAAGAAGGAGGAATATAAATGAGAGCTAAAAAAATCAGAATACTTGGGCTAGTATTAATCTTAGCCACGACAGTTCATGCGCAGCGAGTAATTCAACGCTGTGATATAACTTCTGGATGGAAAAGTAATAATTCACTTTCCGTAGACGTGACAGATTACAAAGAGGGCAGGGCCTCATTGAAAAGCACTGGGGCCAGTACAGTTTGGTTTTCAAAACTTTTTTCTCAAACCCATTCTGGGATTGATGAGAACGGATATTTGTCACTCTGGTTATATATTGCGGATCTTAATTTGTTAGATGGAGATGGGCAGATTGAAATCTCTAGCTCGGGGAACCCTGATCAAGATGAGTATGCTTGGAATATTTCCGAACTAGGTTTGGTACAGGGGTGGAACGAATTGAACCTTTCAATAATGTCAGCTACTAAAACGGGTAATCCTGATTTAGGTGCTGTTAGATTTTTTAGAATTTATCACCCATTGTCAGGATCTGCAGAAATCAAACTGGATTATATCCGATTCAGAGATTCACTGACAGATCATAATCCTGATGTATTAGAGATCGCTCCTGTAGATCCATCCACATTAGATGGGAAGGTAATGTTTGGTTACCAGGGCTGGTTTACTGCTAAAGGAGATGGCTGGAAGTTGGATAGGTTTCACCATTGGGGTGATCTTTCAACTGGTTCCGGTGATCCTAAGGATTTGTCTGTTGAGATGTGGTTTGATGACGATGAATTGGATCCAGATGAATTGTACAAGACAGGGTATTACTACCCAGATGGTAGAGAGGCACGAGCATTTTCTTCATACAATAAAAAAACGGTAGTTCGACATATGAAATGGCTTAGAGATTATGATTTGGATGGCGTTTTTCTTCAGCGCTTTATGTCTGAGGCCAGAGATGAGGCTTTTAAGGAACTCAGGGATTCGGTGGCTTCTCATGTCAAAGATGGATGTGAGCGATATGGTAGGACCTTTGCTATGATGTGGGATGGGGTTAATTATGCAGGAGCTTCAGAAGATATCAAAGCTGATTGGAAGCACTTGGTTGATGATCTGAAATTGACCGAAAGTCCGAATTATTTACATCATCGTGGCTTGCCTTTGATTTCATTGTGGGGTTATTCGGTGAGAGCGGAAGCGGACATAGAAGAGCTGAAAGATTTAATTGACTTTTTTCATAACAATCCAGAAGAGAAATATCGTGCATCCATTAAGTTGGGATGTAACGACAATTGGCGAACAAAAGATAATGGTGCCTGGGCTGAAGTGTTCAAACAAGTAGAGGTAATCAGTCCTTGGACGGTAGGTCGTTACGGTTCGTCCAAATCTTCATACGAAAATTATGCAGATAACAATACAATCCCTGATCAAGTCTGGTGTGATGAAAACAATGTGGATTTTATGCCAGTCAATTGGCCAGGTTTTTCGTGGTACAACCTTCATGATGGCCCTAAAAATCAACATCCGAGAAGAGGTGGGGATTTCTTTTGGGAGCAGGCAAGTGGAAATTTAACAAGGGGTGCTAAGAGCTTGTACATTGCTATGTTTGATGAAATTGATGAGGCAACCGCGTTTTTTAAAATGCCAGAGACTGCAAATGATTCTCCTGATAAAGGTTACTGGATTTCTCTCAATATAGATGGGTTGTCTCTGCCTAGTGATTGGTACTTGAGATGTGTCAAATTGGCTACTCAGGTAACTAGAGGGTGGAAGGATAACCCGGTCACTTTAGGAGTGCCTGATGATGGAATCGACGTGTATGGAGTAGAGGCGCAACATGCTACTTGTGAGCAATCCAATGGTGCTTTGATTTTGTCCTATCCGAACACGACTGGTTCAGGTCTGATGCAATATAGTATCGATGGAGGTCAGAATTATAATTATACTACACCTTCCGATTCAGAACAGATGTCAATTCCCAACTTGTCACCTGGACTTTACGATATTTGGATCAGGGAGCAAGATGGTTCGAATCCTACTGACCTAGGGGATAAACTCATAGTGAATACAACTCCCCAGGTTAATGTTGAAATCTTTAATGCAAGCTGCAACGACGATGGTATCATTGATTTTCGATTATCCACCAATCCTTACATTGGAGCTGTAGATATCAGTTTGGATGGAGGTGTCACATATGATATCTTGATGGAAGAGGGAACTTATTCACTATCTGTATCGGGACTTTCAGACGGCGTGTATGATATATGGGCAAGATGGTCTGGGACTAGTTGCAGCAGCGCTGTTGGCAATTTCGAAATAGTTAGAGACATTCCCGAACCAATAGTTTCAACCTTTGTTTATGGTGCGGAAGCTCCATCTGTGATTTGTCAGGGTAGCGAATTGACTGCTACTGTTTCGGTTGACAAAGAGGTCAGTAGCTGGACATGGACTGGCCCGAAAGGTTTTGAGGCTTCAACTTCAGATGTACTCATCGCTGATAGCTTGACTTCTGAGCACGCAGGAACTTATTCCGTTTCGTATTTAGACACCAATGGCTGTAGTAATAGCAGTGAAATTATTGTAGAGGTGAGCAGTTCTGCCGTGCCGGATTCGGATTTTTTGGTGGAGGCCTCAGGTAAGTTATTGGATCCTGAAACAGTGATTTTTTGCAAGGGAGATAGGTTGATATTAGAAGGCACACCCAATGAAGAGGGCTTAAACTTTGTATGGGAAGGACCAAATGGTTTTAATAAGGAGGGACGTAGAGCCACACTTACAGCCAGTGCCAATGACAATCATGCGGGGGTTTACACTTTGACTGTATCATCCGGTGATGATTGTTTTGTGATATTAAACCAAGAGATCCTGGTAGGGTCAGAAGGAGAGTGCGGAGAACAGGTGTTAGCTGCTGATGATCAATTATGGACGGGGTTTCTGCTATACCCAAACCCTGCAACAAGAAAAGTACATTTGGAACACGGGGGAATGGAAAGTGGTCGGTTAACTGTCACAGATCTGACAGGGAAAAAGCATCTTGATTTTGAATTGAGTCAAGGTAATTCTTTGATTGATGTCTCTGAACTCCTACCTGGTCTCTATTTATTTATTGTGGAAGATGTTCACGGGCAGACGCAGGTCCAACAATTACTAAAAAATTAATTAGTCAGGTTTTAGTTTTTAAGTTAATTCTTCAATCCTAAGCAACAATGGAAGTCCTCAATTCTGAGGACTTTTTTGTTTATTATCATTTAGATGTATCCCCAATAATGTACAGAGTTGAAGATGCCTCACCCTCCATTTAGACTTTTTTTAGATTTTCAATTAACTGACCTCTTTAAATTTTTTAAACATGATTAGTGGCTTTCCAATAGTTGAAAAAATAATTGAGAAATGTTTGATGTAATAATCTCGCTTTAAATCAAGTATGAGCCTAAAAAGTGCCTTTAACCCTAGTTTAATGCTGATTTAACTGCCTGTTAAGTGGCTTTTAACTTACTATTAATTACCCCTAGATAGGTTGCTAAAAAGTTTATTTACTAATAGTCAGAATTATGAAAAACAAAATTTTACTTTTTATTGTGACAGTGGGATTTGGCCTTTCGGCACAAGCACAAACTACTGTTTGGAATCCAGCAGCCAATGAGGCTTCAACTGGGAATTGGAACGAAGAGGCAAATTGGACGGCTGGTATCCCAGGAGCCAGTGGAGGAAAGGCAGTCTTTAATGTTCCAGATGCGGCTCCTGCATTGGTTACTGATGCTCAATCAGTGTTTCAGATTGTTGCAGGGGATAATGGTGACGGTGGTGAAATCATCGTACAAGACGGAGGTAGTATCACCATGGGAGATGTTTGGAGTGGTGTAGGCTATAATACCAATGCAATTCTAACGGTAGAAAAAGGTGGTGAAGTAACGTTTGGTCAGCACGCATGGATAGGCTTTTTGCCAGAGTCAGAAGGAACGGTTAATATTAATGGAGGAACAATACATGTTGTTCAAATGACCGGTCTTGGCTGGGAAGGTGGTGTTGGTATTGTTAATATCACCTCTGGGCTTTTTGACTTGGCTAACATCAATGCCACTGACATGAAATCGATAGGCGAAGGTTCTTATATAGATATATCAGGAGATGGTATGATGACCATCAATGGTAACAGACTTGCACATACGGGTGAGGATGGGGTAGACTATGATGATCAATTGGCAGAGTTTATCACAAACGAAAGAATAATTGCACATGGTGGTAGTGTAGCTCCTAACTATTGGTTTGATGAAGAGTCGGCAGAAACCAAGGTGATTGCTCCAACGATCATTAGTTCTACTATGCCAGAGGATGCTTCGATTGAGGTGCCTAGCGATTCTGATATTGTGATCTCTTTTACAAGAGCAATGGATGCTACTAGTGTTTCCGAAAATTTGACAATCACTCCAGAAATTCCTAATCAGCAGTTGTCCTGGTCAGAGGACGGATCTATCTTGACAGTGTCAGGGGATTTAGCAGAGGGCATCACTTATGCGGTTTCCTTGGCTAAAACAGCTGTGGATATGTATGGATTCGAAGTAGCTTTTGAGGAGTCTTTTACTTTTATCGTAGAAGGAGATATTGTAATGGAATCAGCTACTTCTCCGGAGATTACATTGACAATGTATCCTAATCCAGCTTCAGATTTCATTTCATTCGATGGCAAGCCAGTATCTAAAGTGGAGATTTACAGTGCAAGTGGACAATTGATGATTAAATCTAGAAATGTGACTAATATCAATATCCAATCACTCAATAGAGGACATTATCTGGTAAAGGCTGTAGTGGATGAAACTGCTGTAACCAGAAGGCTGATTGTAAAATAAACTCAGCCCTTTTAATAAGATTGATTAACGATAAATGACAAGAATAATGAACAAATATTTTAATATTTCAATTCTACTCCTAGCCATACTAATTGTATCGTCTTGTAGCTCATCAGACTCAGATGGAGGATCTAAGGCTCTAGTAGAGACAGCAGCCATGTTAACCAAAGGAGAGGCCTCTGCAGCAAGTGTGAATGTTCCAGGCGGTAGTAATGTAACTGATTGGACAGGCTTCAAAATTACCTTTACAGGAGATGAAAACGGAGGTACTTATACTACCAATGCAGACACTGAAAAGTTGCAACATGGAGTTTGGAATACATCAGGTACTTGGGAGTTCGGTGATAACGAGGGATTGGTTTTGATAAGAGACGGAAATGTTGACATGCCGATTTCGCTTGAGGTTTCAGAGTCTAATTTTAGCTTAGTTTTTGAAATGGCCTCACCATTGGCTAGAACTAATGTAGTTGGAGGTGAGTGGGCATTTAATTTTATCTTTTGATATAGAAACTTAATGGGTACCATGCTGCGTACCAATGAGGTGTATTGTTAAATGAAAAGCATCAGACATCAGTCTGGTGCTTTTTTGTTTCATTCTATTTCTAAGTATATACCATTATTGCATCTTCAAATTTAGATTAACTTAAGATGTTATTTTTTAATGAAAATAGATTAACATTTCAGTGGCCAAGGAGGGAGGGCTTTTATCTACTCCTTCTGGTAAAAAAAAAAATCAAGTTTGACACAATTCAATTAACATCTAAGATAGTCCTCATTTACTGTTAACCAGTAAAATCTCGTTACATGGTTTAGATTATAGTTGTGTTCAACTGTATTAAGATTCTCTGTTCCAATAGACGAATGTTTCAAATAATAATCCCTGGAACAGGGATATTGTAGTAGTGATTTACAATTCACATTGTGATTGCTAATAACTATCCATTGATTGTGCTGTGAATGAAGTCCTCAAATGGTGTGTCGAATTCTTCACCGTATAATGTTAAATACTCTTTACTAAATACCTCATAGGTCTGTTTTGCAAAGGCAAATTTTTTCATAGCGTTCAGACAAGTGATTTTTATGGAGAGGGCATCTTGATTGATGATGTCGTGTTGAAAGATGACATCAGCAATTTCTATTTGAACCTTATCATCCACAGGTAGAGTTTTACTTTTGTCTAACAGGTAATCCACAATCTTATTGGAAAATTTGGCTTTGAAACCATCAATCCAGTCAAATTCCATTGCTGGGAGCAAGTTGCCCTTTTTAATCAACTGGAGATCCGATATGGTTATTTTCTCATCTTGATTCATCAGGTCATATAGGTATTGATAATCAAAGAAGATATTGCTTCCTAAGTGGATGATCCATTTGTCGCTTACATTTTTTATCTCTGAATCTCCTACTGTGTCTAGTAATCCGCGCAGTTTTTTGATATTTACATTGCGGTTATTTCTTGCGCTGCTTTGTGACTTGTCTCCCCAAAATGTTTCCCAAATATAGTTACTGGATATTCCCTTGCCTTGATTTGTAGAATGCATCAAAAGGAGAGTCAACAGAGACCTGAGTGTAGGACTAAACTTCTCGCTAATATCAATCCCTTCTCTATCTATTATTTGAAATCCACCAAGTAAAAGAATAGCACTTTTTTCGTCATTGAATTTTTTATCATTACTAACCAATTCCAGAATTTCAGTTTTTAACTTTGGATCACTACTGGCATCAGGTTGATTAGATTGGATTGTTTTGGGCTCCTCCTTAAGAGTTACAGGTCTTTTTTTGTTTTTGAATACAAAGACAATTAGCAAAAGCGTAGATATAAGGCCTGCGGATATTGCATAGTGCATATTATAATTTTGAGGAACAGCTTGTATGACTTCACTACTTAATTTTGGTGGGAACTTGATCGTATGAAACTGAGTAATGTACTGGTCATTTTCTTTTGATGAAATGACAGCAATTAGCTGCTGATTGGTTTTATCCAATTTCAAATCAACAAATGAACTGATGTCTAGAAAATTGAAATTGAGAGAGTCTCCATAGGTCTGTCTATCTTTTGTTTTTACATTATAAGATTCTAATAGAGCACTGCACGCAAATTTGTCTTTTTCATATTTGAGTACATAGAAGACTGAATCAGATTGATCAAATATCATTGAATTGGAAAATACATAGGTAGACTCATCAGTGTCAATTTCCCATAGGAGTTTCGAATCGAAATTTTCAGGGTTGATTTGGTAAAGCTGGTGAAATACTCTAGCTCCAACTTCCTGTTTACCGTTTTTGCTACCATAGCCTCCAAATAGATACAATTGGCCGTTGTTGTCTTGACCAGCGGCATGCAAATACCGAGGTTCAATATTTTTTATGGTTTTTGTATTCCATTGTTGATCTTTATGTAAGATCAAGTCATTTTTATACTGATAGTGCCCATATCCACCTATGAAGACTCTCGAGTTATCAATAGTCAACAAACTGGTATGCCAATGTGATGGTTCGGCTCCAAAATTGGCCGGAGTTTCATAATATGTTTTACTTGCCAGGTCAAATTTATTGATGAGCAGCTTGTCTAAGTCATAGGTCCAGATTTCATTTTGTTCAGGAAGGTATACACTGGCTTGTGGTTTGGGAAGATTGGTTGCTGCCTTCAGGTTTAGTGTTGTATGATTGAGTTCATTTGCATCATACTCAATCATTTGCCTATTGGTAATTAACACAAACTTTGAATCTCCCAAATAAACAATTTGTGGACGAGTGGAAGTGATGATATTATCTTTGTTTTTCCATTTGGAGTGTTGATCAATCAACCAATTTGGGTTAGTTGCTATTGCTTTGTTCTCATCGATTTCGTCATAAGAATTGTTTTCATTGTACTTTAATAGTGGCCAGTTTCGTATCACTTCGCCATCCCTTACAAAGACCACATTTTTTAATTTCATAGGAGGCACGTCACTCGAAGCATATTTTCCAATATGGTTTTTCCCGAAAGCTATTTTGATTTGCTCTATTTCTTGAGAGATATTTTGTCGTTTGCTGAGTCCATTTACTGAGAAAGAAACATATTTATCTCTATTGGAGATTACCAATTCGCATTCCATCCATTGGTTAGGAGCCATTTTAATTTCCTCGAAAAGAAAAGATACGGCAGTAGCAGAATCACCTAGTATGAGGTTGATATCATCGAATGAGGAGTTTATGGGGCTCGATACTAAATCAATATTTGTATTGTTCGAACCTATTACCCTAAAAATATGACCGTATGCCTCTAAAACTCTCCAGTAGCTAAAATCAAATTTGATTTTTAGTTCATTTCCTATTTCTATGCTCTCCTCTGGAGTGAAGTTAATCCCTGTTCTGAGGTCTTTGGATGTTTCATAGGAATTGAATTTTAGCCCATTTTCTAATATTTGGGCATTGGATTCTTGGGGTACTGATAGAATAATAGTTATGATGATCAGTAAATTGATCAATAATTTTTCTTTCATAATTAAAATGCCGTTCAAACTGTTAGAGACAGATTAGGGCGGATACCCAAAAATACATAAAATGTAAAATAGAAGCGTAAATAAATTTGACTCCTAATTGTTGGACTAATTTTGGTAGTTGACATTTCAAATTTTTAGTAAGGATTACTTTTTTGACTCGATTTTTAACCCGTATTTTTAGTTAATACCTCTTGTATGGTTGGTTTGAACATATATTCAAATTAAATCAACCGAGCTTAATTGCCGATTAATTTGAGCTTAACCTTTATTGAGATTGATTGTTATGTTGGGCTATTCAAATTCCCAATATTTAACATTTAGTTTTTGATTCAACTTTTTTTGTTCTTTTACCACATTACCGTGTAATATGTACTCAAAAAGAGGATTTGTGCATTTAGGGCAATTATATAACAGGATTTTCTTCAGGATTGCAGTTATACGAAAGGAGTGTTTTCGGTGGTTAATCTGAATTTAACTCTCAATTAATCCTTTCAAAATACTTTGCGAATAAGATTTTGATGCATTCTAACTAGGGATATTTAGAAGCGCACTAGAAATATAAAGGCAAAGAGAATAATGAAAGAAAAAATTGCAAAATGGGGATTGATATCAATATTGTTATTATTGATTATCGTGGCATATATCCCCAAATCAGATACTCAGAAGAAAGAAGATATTAGTCCAGTTGATCATGTCAATCCATATATAGGAAACATAAGCCATCTATTGGTACCTACTTTTCCTACCATTCATTTACCCAATAGTATGCTTCGTGTGTATCCTGAAAGACGCGACTTTACCGGAGATAGATTGAGCGGACTACCCCTGGTAGTAACTGGACATAGGAGAAGCTCAGCATTTAATCTGAGTCCGGTGCAAAAATCGAAATTTCGTCCAGTTATAGATTATAGTTATGATAATGAATGCATAAGGCCATATGAGTATCAAGTTTATTTGGATGAAGAGAATATAAAAGTAGATTACTCATTGTCCCATCAATCGGGTATGTATTCCTTGAAATTTGAAAATGAGGATTCTATTTCATTGATAGTTAATTCTAGAAATGGAGCTATTAATTGGAGCATGGACGCAATATCTGGACATCAATTAATCGAAAATGGGACTAAAATCTACCTGTATTTATTGCCAGAGCGAATGCCTAGTTCAGTGCAGACCTTGAGAAAAGAGGTCTTAAAAGAAGGATACTCCAGCTCGGGCAACAATGCTTGTTTGGTATTGAAGTTTCCAGTGGAATCCGGAGAATTGAATTTACGATACGGAATTTCATTTATCAGTACGGAACAAGCCAAACGTAATCTCGAACGTGAAATTATAGATAAGGATATAGCTACTATCAAATCTGAAGGTAAGCAAAAGTGGAGTCAGGCACTTGGAAAAATTGAGGTTGAAGGCACGGATGCAGATGCGCTATCTGTGTTTTATACTTCTTTGTATAGAACATTCGAGAGACCAATTTGTTTGTCGGAGGATGGGAGGTACTATAGTGCATTTGATGATCAGGTGCATGAGGACAATGGGCGTCCGTTTTATACCGACGACTGGATATGGGATTCTTACAGAGCACATCACCCGCTCAATGCTCTTATAGATACTAAGAAAGAAGAGGATATTTTAAATTCATTTGTATTGATGGCTGAGCAAATGGATCGTCTATGGATGCCGACTTTTCCTGAAGTAAGTGGAGATAGTAGACGAATGAATTCAAATCATGGAGTAGCAGCTGTTTTGGATGCACATCGCAAAGGGCTAAAGAATTTTGATATAGAAAAAGCGTATTTAGCAGCCAAAGGAGCAATAACAGAAAAAACATTGGCTCCCTGGTCAGGTGTGCCAGCTGGAAGATTGGATGCTTTCTACAAAGAGAACGGCTATTTTCCTGCTTTGCCAGATGGGGTAGAGGAGACAGAACCAGAGGTGCATAGCTTTGAAAGCAGACAGCCTGTGGCAGTTACACTAGGGACATCCTATGACGAATGGTGCCTTTCGCAATTGGCCTATGAATTAGACGAAATGGAGGATTACGAATTGTTTGTCAATCACTCATATAATTATCGGAACCTTTACAATAGTGAGACAATGTTTTTTCACCCAAAAGACGAACAGGGAAGGTTTATAACCCCATTTGATTACAAATTTTCTGGCGGAATGGGAGCACGTAAATTCTATGGCGAAAACAACGCATGGGTATACCGATGGGATGTCCAACACAATGTGGAAGATCTAATCGAACTGATGGGTGGAACAGAGACATTCATTACTAATCTTGATCAGACATTTAATGAACCCCTTGGCCGTAGCAAATTCGATTTTTATGCACAATTGCCAGATCATACTGGCAATGTTGGGCAATTTTCAATGGCTAATGAACCCTCTTTGCACATACCATATTTGTACAACTATGCAGGTCAGCCATGGAAAACACAGAAAAGAATTAGAACCTTATTAGATCAATGGTTTAGAAATGATTTGATGGGGGTCCCTGGAGACGAAGATGGCGGGGGTATGACTTCATTTGTAGTTTTTTCTCAGCTTGGGTTTTATCCCGTTACCCCAGGATTACCTATATATAATATTGGTTCTCCGGTGTTTGAAGAGGCTAAAATCAATTTGCCCAATGGAAACACATTTGTAATAAGTGCCGAAAACTATGATCCTGAACATAAGTTTATCCAGTCAGCAACCTTGAATGGAGAGGTTTTGGATCGTCCCTGGATCACTCACGAGGAGGTCATAAAAGGAGGAGAGTTAAAAGTAGTGATGGGCATGAACGCAAATAAAAAATGGGCTGCAGATCTGAAAAATGTACCACCATCTGGATTGACCAATACAGCCACTTTGCAATAGCTTAAAATAGAGATAATTAGAAATAAGATGAAAAAAAGGACAAAGAGCTTTTTGTGTTTAATTGTTGTTTTTCAAGCAGTGATTTTTCATTCCCAGGCTCAACTAAAGCACAATATAGAACCTCGCTATTCATCCTATGAAGGATTGGTAATGGCTGGATATCAGGGTTGGTTCAGAACCCCAAAGGATGGATCAGGTAGTAGTTGGGTTCATTATGGAGATAATGGGAAATTTGACAAAGATCATAATACAATAGATTTTTGGCCGGATGTATCTGACTATCCAAGAACCTATGATACGGAGTTTCTGCAGGAAGATGGAACCGAAGCAAAGGTTTTTAGCTCAATAGATAAAAGTACAACTGACTTGCATTTTCAATGGATGAAGGAGTATGGTGTAAGTGGTGTCTTTATGCAAAGATTTTTTAATGTGGCAAAGAAATATGAGGACAAGGGAAAATCTTCAGATATAATTTTAAAAAATGCCAGCTTGTCCGCTGAAAAGTATGATCGAGCGTTTGCCGTAATGTATGATTTGTCTGGATTAAATCCGAAATCTGATGATTGTTCTGCTGTGATTGAAGATTGGAAGATGCTCGTGGATGAATTGAAGGTGACTCAAAGTAAAAATTATCTTAATCATAATAAAAAACCGTTAGTAGCTATATGGGGGTTGGGATTTCCAGATAGACCCTATGATATTAGGGATATTGGAATCAATCGTTTGATCGATTTCTTAAAAAATGACCCTGAATATGGAGGGTGCGCCGTAATGTTAGGTGTGCCTACTTATTTTCGTGAACTCGATAAGGATTGTCTGCCTGATCCTTATCTCCATGAAGTTATTCGTTCGGCAGACATTGTTTTGCCCTGGATGGTTCAGCGATTTACGCCATTATTGCATCAGGATGAATTGAGGTATCGCGATCATGTGATAGCTGATATTAGATGGTGCCAAGAAAATAATGTAGACTATGTGCCCTTGGCATACCCTGGGTTTAGTTGGCACAATTTGTCAAAAAATAACCCTGGTTTGGCTCGTCATACCAGCTATGGTGCTATTCCGAGATTAGGAGGTGAGTTTTATTGGGATTTGCTCTATAATTCGATACAGGCAGGGGCTAGTATGATTTATGTAGCCATGTTCGACGAAATAGATGAAGGTACAGCCATTATACCTGTATTAGACAGTCCACCGAATAGTGAGGAAGCACAGTTTGTAGGCAATGATGGAGTGGATCCTTATCATTACTTGAGGTTAACCGGATTGGCTGGTCAAATGCTGAGAAAGGAAATACCGCTTCAAGCGGAAATGCCTAAGAATTGATGATTGAAATATTATATAATTACTTAAACAATATTTGATTTAATAACAGAATAATGGGAGGAGGAACGATTTCTTCATCTGCAAATGTCCAGATGAATGCACAGACTAGTAAGAGTAAGGCTTTCGCGATGTTGACCTTATTGTTTTTTATGTGGGGTTTTATCACATGCCTAAACGATATACTTATACCCTATCTGAGAGAAGTATTTGCGCTCAATTACTTTCAGGCGATGCTGGTTCAGTTTGCTTTTTTTGGCGCTTATTTCATAGGGTCATTGGTTTATTTCATTGTTAGTACCACTATTGGAGATCCTATCACCAAAATTGGTTATAAAAATGGGATTATTATCGGACTCGTTATTTCTTCGATAGGGTGTGCATTGTTTGTACCAGCTGCTCAGTTTTTGTTGTATGGTTTCTTTTTAGCTGCACTTTTCTGCTTAGGTATTGGTTTGACAGTGTTGCAAATTGCCGCAAATCCTTACGTTGCGATTTTAGGGAGTCCCGAAACAGCCTCTAGTAGACTCAACTTGGCTCAAGGATTTAATTCTTTTGGTACCACAATAGCCCCTGTTATTGGAGGCTTTTTGATTTTTAGTTTTTTTGGAGGTGAAAATGTATTGGGCGCAGATGCTGTTAAAATTCCTTATCTAGGTCTTAGTGCATTATTTCTTTTATTGGCTTTGGTTATCAAATTGACAGATCTACCTGTTTTGTCCAGTTCTGAAGAGATTCCGGGTGGCGCTGGTGCATTGAAATATCGTCACTTGGTTTTGGGTATGGTAGGCATTTTTATGTATGTCGGAGGTGAAGTAGCCATAGGTAGTCTTTTGGTCAACTTTTTTGGATTGGAAAATATTGTTGGGCTTAGTGAAGGGGAGGCCAGTGCCTATCTTTCGTTTTATTGGGGAGGGGCTATGATTGGTAGATTCCTCGGGGCAATATCGATGAGCAACCTACCCTCCAACAAGAAATTGGCCACAATGCTGGGTACAGCGGTCGCTGTCTTCTTGCTGATATTTGGTGTTATTTATACAAACACAGGTATTGATATACAAACAGTTCTTCCTTTCGTGGGTATTATGATATTGAATCTGCTGGCTTTTATGGCAGGTAAATCAAGTGCCTCTAGAACCTTAGCTGTTTTTTCTAGTGTCGTAGTGCTTCTGCTATTGATTGCCATCTCCACCGATGGTTTGATTGCTTTTTGGGCAATTATTGGTATTGGTTTGTTCAATTCAATCATGTGGTCCAATATATTCACTTTGGCCATTGATGGCCTGGGTAAGTACACCAGTCAAGGTTCTTCTTTGTTAGTTATGGCTATATTAGGGGGAGCACTAATTCCTTTGATGCAAGGGGCACTGGCTGATTGGGTAGGTGTTCAGTATTCATTCGCATTGCCTATTATCTGTTACTTGTATTTGTTCTTTTATGGCGTGATGGGACACAAAAAGACAGTAAATCCTTTGGAAGCATAAAACTCAAAGATGAAGGTCAATTATCAAGGTTTATGGTCCTTTTCAGCTGCGCTGGCCGGATTGTTATTTGGTTTCGATACTGTTGTGATTTCTGGAGCCAATCTGCCAATTCAGATGTTGTGGGAGACGAGCCCTTGGTTTCATGGTTTTTTTATAATGTCTATGGCCCTGTGGGGAACAGTCTTCGGGGCATTGTTCGGGGGATGGCCGTGTCAAAAATATGGTCGAAAAAATACACTGATATGGATCGGGGTTTTATATACCTTATCTGCTTTAGGTTCTGCTTTTGCCCCTGATCCGTACAGTTTTTCTTTTTTTAGATTTATTGGAGGTTTAGGAGTAGGAGCCTCTACTGTTGCATGTCCAATGTATGTGGCAGAGATTTCTACTTCAGCCAATAGAGGGAGACTAGTTGCGTTATATCAATTCAATATTGTTTTGGGCATCCTATTGGCTTATTTATCCAATTTTCTTTTAGACGGATTTGATGGTGTCAACGACTGGCGATGGATGCTAGGTGTAGAGGCCATTCCAGCACTGATATACACCTTTTTGGTAATCCCATTACCTAAAAGTCCGCGATGGCTCATGGTAGTGAAAAAGGACATAAAGTCTGCCAGAGAGGTGCTGCTACGATTTGGAGATCCTAATGTGGAGCAGACCTTGTCCGAAATGACTTTAAGTGACAATGTGGATAATGGAACCTGGAAATCGGTTCTGACTGAATATAAAAAACCAATGGGACTCGCATTCTTAATAGCTTTTTTTAATCAATTTTCAGGCATAAATTTCGTCCTATATTTTGCTCCTCAGATATTTGAAATTGCGGGTTTGGCTACATCAGATTCCTTATCAGGATCTATTTATATTGGGCTGGTCAATTTAGTTTTTACAGTTTTAGGAGTTTACCTCATTGACCGTTTGGGAAGGCGAACTTTGATTGTCATAGGATCTATAGGTTATATTTTGAGCTTAGGTGGCATTGCTATTTCTTTTTATTCGCAGCTCAGTTCAGTTTCATTATTGCTATTTATCATGATGTTCATTGCCTCACATGCAGTGGGGCAAGGAGCTGTGATATGGGTTTATATTGCAGAGATATTTCCCAATCAGCTTCGATCACTTGGGCAATCTTGGGGGACCGGAGTACATTGGGTATTAGCTGCACTTATTACATTGGTGTCTCCTGCGGTCATAAATGCATTTTCAGACATGACCTGGGGTATTTTCAGTGGATTTGCAATTATGATGTGTTTCCAGCTATTATTTGCTCTTTTTTGGATGCCAGAGACCAAATCCAAGTCCCTTGAACAAATCATGGAAATGATGCGAGTCAAGAGTTAACGATTAACGAAAGGGTCAAATCAATAGGGTTAGACTTTAAAACATTCAAACACAATATGAGATTATATAACATTTTATCGATTAGTCTGATCAGCATCCTTATGATCAGTTGCAATGTCAATGGGAAGCTTGATCGGATTCAAGGATCTGGAGATGGTACTTTAAAATACAGTATTCAAAAATTCGGTGTGTTGCCGGGTAATTCGCCATCAGTGAATAAACAAAATTTGCAAGCGGCAATTGATTGGGCATCGGTTCATGGAGCCATTCTTTGGGTTGAGCCAAGTGAAGAGGCTTATCATATTGCTGGAGGACTTTTACTCAAGGACAATGTGTCTTTGGTGGGTGTACATGGCCCCACGCCGAGAGGTACTCCGCATCCGAGCAAAAAGACGCCCGTGGGGAGTGTAATCAAAATAACAGATGAAAAAGAGGCTTTCTTGACTGTGATGTCCGGGACTCAGGTTAAAGGGATTCAATTTTGGTATCCCAATCAGACCATTGATGCTCCTGAGGAGATAATTGAATATCCGGCGACCATCAAGGTTTCTACTAAATCCAGGACACAAGGTGTTTACCTTTCTTGTTTGACTTTTTATGGAGAATTTCTGCCATTTGATTTTAATACAAATAGAAACAATCCATGTGAATTGATGACTTTCGAACATTGTTATGGTTATCCATTGAGTGGTGAGTTCATTCGAATGAATTATTGCTACGATGTACCCAGGATTATGCATTGCCATGTTAATCCAGGTGCCCAGAGATTTTTAGGTGGACAGTATAGCAAAAGTGTGGTGGATGAGGTGATCAAAAAGAAGACTTACGCCTATACTATCAATAATACGGACAATGCTCAGCTGATGGATGTTTTTGCTTTTGGTACATATGGGGGGATTTTGTTAGGAGAACAGTCTTATGGTCAGTTGACCAACTTTAATTTTGATTGTGTAGCTGTTGGGATTTTGAAACAAGGAAGCAACTCTAAGAATAGAAATTGGCAGATATCTCAAGGATCCATTATCGCCAATACAGGGGAGAAGGTAGAGGATATTCATCCTATAATCATTGAAGGACAAGGTCATACCGCTTTAAGCAATGTTGAAGCTTTTTCGGGTGGAAATAGTGCGTTGACTACTGTTCCTGAAAACCAGTCATGGGATTATATGCTTATCAGAGGTGAGGACAAATTGACTGTGTCGATATGGGGGAGTCGCATGCGAAATTATTTGAGTGCATCTCCCATTACTTTAGAAAATGACCAGGCTGTGGTTCAGGTTACAGGCTGTATCGACAAGGATGAAAAATTGTACAATGATATAATCAATTGATATGAAGGGATTAATTAGTGCCCCTGTCATTGGGGTAATATGGATGCTTACAGTTTTGACTAGCTGCAATAGCAAAAGTGAAGAACCCAATTTTGAAATTGGAGGGACCAGTCAAATACTGTTGATCAATACTACTGAGGATTCTCTGGATTATAGAATTCGAGACAATGCATTATGGCCAGAAAAGGCGTACTACCTTGTGGCTACCATTGGCCCGGGTGAGTCTATCCTGCAAGAGCGTAAAGCACAAGGGAGAAATGATTTTTATTTTTCAATAGAAGATGAGGAACACAATCTCTACAGTACACCTGGTGCTATTGATACTCTAACCATTCATGCTGCTGAATCAGGAAAGATTGAGCTGGAGTTTGCGGGTAGTTTGCAATCCGTCAATGAGTTCCTGTATGCCAAAACCCACTATTTTGGAACAAGTAAATCGGATAGAAAAGGAAGAAGTGAATGTATGCTGGACAATACTAAATCCTTTGAAGAGGTGTTTGCATTTAATGATTCGTTAACACAAGTCAATAAAAATTACCTGAAATCGAATATCAAAGGCCTTCCGGATTGGTATGTGAAGTTTGAAAACAAAAGGCTGGATTACGTCAATGCATGGTATAAAATGAATGCAGTTTTTTACAGGAAAATGACCCTTCGTTCAGACGAAAAGGTACCTGCCGAATTTGTTAAGTTTTATTCTGAAAATGTAGAATTACAATGCCCCTCCATGCTGGGAAATAGAGATTATATGAATTTCTTATATCAGTATATTACATTTAAGATAGATTTTAATCAAACAGAAGTGAAAACTCCTAATCGAAATATAAGCAGAAAGGGACAGTTTGAAAATAGAATTAAGATGATTGAAACAGAGCTTGATGGATTGGTAAAAGAGGCTTATTTGGCTAGCGAGCTTGCACAATGTATCGATAGAAAAGTATTGTATGATGTTGCCTGGCTAGATAAAATACAAAATCCTGAGTTTAGATCCTTTTTAGACGGAGTAGAGAGCTACTACGATCATCATTAATTGGTATTTATTAAAAAATAAAAGCCATCCCAAACTCGATTGGGATGGCTTTTTAATTTTTATTCAATGACTTGAACTGAATTCTTTTGATTTCTGTATTCTGGTGGATTGAAGATACTCACTGGTAGGTTTTTTTGATAAGAAAGGAAGTTTGAAATATTCCCTGATGGGATATATTAATATGAAAGGCAGTAAGCCATGCGGTATCCTTATTAAAACCTCAAAGGTCCATTGGTGTAAAATAGGAAACAGAAATTCTGGATAGAAATTAGCCCAAAGCCTAGCGGCTGCTGTTGCCACACCCCAGAATGTAGCGTAGGTCAAAGCGTATTTTGCAAAGTTGGGGACGAAAAGTAGAATTGCCAGACCCAAATCAATCCATCCGAATGTAGCCAGCAGGGTTTTGGCTATCGGTTCTGTTACTCCAAGGATTCTAATTACCATTCCAACGAAGTCTCCCGGTTGGGGATAGAAGCCCACGGCGTATAGCCCATGACAGGTGAAAGTCAATGCAATCGCAAATTTCATATATAATGTCAGTTGTTTTTTGCTGACGCTTTCATTCAATATCAGGTAGAGGAATAATGGACACCCAAACTGGGTACTGTATTCTAAGAGTTGTCCTATTTGATAAAATTTTTCTTTGGAGTAGAGCATAGCTAGGCCAAAGAGCATAGTGCTACCCATGATGAGCAACCATCGATAAGGTTTGAGACTGACCCTGTGTGCAAGTAGAGCAAAGATGCCTAGGCAAGTATATACAACGCCCAGTGTGATTTTGTAATAATTGATGAAAACATCGACACCTTCGGAGGTGGCGTATTCGGTCCAGGTCATTCCTGTTATCACAGGGACTATCCCAGATAATAAGGATTCATCCCATAGTAAGGTGCGAAGAGGTACATCCCAAAATAAATGTTGCCATCCTCGACCGACGAAAACCAAAAAAGTACAGAATTGTAGGAGTCGGGTGATATTTCTTTTGTTGTCCATGATTAATAGCAATTTGTTCTCAAAAAAAAAACTGAAAGTGGGCGCAATTAATTCGTTTTTAATGCCCGCTTAAGCTCAGATTAATTATCGGATTAGATACTTGTTCCTACCTCAATTGAGGTAGTAGAGAAATTCTCTATTGTGTTAAGCGTCAAAGGGATGTGAAGATTTTGATGACACTTAATTGAGAACTACATGGACTGTAGCAACTCAAATATAATCCAAAGTTTCATTTAAACCTGATATAAGCCTATGATTTGAAAAAACTAGAAAGCCAGCCATGTAGCATCAATCAATCTAATTGATGTAGAAAGAAATTCTTAATTAAAAATGAAAGCATGAAAAACAAATTACTATTACTGGTCTTGGCGATTTTGGTATCAACCTCGCTACGGGCCACTACGGACAAGTATCGTTTGACCTTGCGAGATGATCCAGCTACGTCTATTGTGATAGGCTGGAATCAAATCGACGGCACAGGGGCGACGGTATATTATGGCACTACCGACCATGGTACCAATTACAGCAGCTACGCCTACTCTACTGCTGCAAGTAGAAGCGCAGCTTTCGCTGGCATGGACAATCATTTTGCTAGATTGACTGGACTAATACCCAATACCGCTTATTATTTTGTTATAGTGGATTCTAATAGTACAAGTCAGCGCTTTTGGTTCAAGACTGCACCGGATGTACCTACTGAGAGACTGTCTTTTGTGGCAGGTGGAGATTCGAGAAATAATCGTGCCCCAAGGCAGAATGGAAATCGTTTGGTCAGCAAACTAAAACCTCATGCAGTTATGTTTGGAGGAGATATGACTAATACCTGCTCTAATACTGAGTGGCAGGAGTGGTTTGACGATTGGCAATTGACCATCAGTAGTGATGGCCGAATGTATCCCGTGGTAGCCACAAGAGGAAATCATGAGACCAATGATGACTATATTTATCATCTTTTCGATACACCTCGCAACAATTCTAGCGTCTATTATGCATTGACCTTTGGAGGGTCATTAGTGAGGGCTTATACCTTGAATTCGGAAATTGCAGTGGATGGATTACAAGAGACATGGTTGCAGAATGACTTGGTCGCAAATGATGCTGTGACCTGGAAATCGGTTCAATATCATAGGCCAATCCGACCGCATGTTGCCGGCAAAGCTGAGCAAAATGATCAATATGCCAGTTGGGCACAGAAATTTTATGACTACAATGTAAAGCTAGTAGTAGAGTGTGATGCGCACACGGTTAAAACTACCTGGCCGATTCGCCCTTCCACTGAAAGTGGTAGCGATGAAGGCTTCATTAGAGATGATGTCAACGGTACGGTTTATGTCGGTGAGGGCTGCTGGGGAGCTCCTACCAGGCCAAACGATGATGATAAAACCTGGACTAGAAATTCTGACGTGTTTAATCAGTTCAAGTGGATATTTGTTGACCAGGAGAAGATCGAGGTAAGAACCATCAAGTTGGATAACGCTACTTCTGTTGGTGAAAACACAAATAATGACCCTTTCAGTATTCCTTCCAATTTGGATATTTGGACCCCCAGCAATGGAGATGTAGTGACCATCACTCAACCTGATGTGGATTTGAGTTATTTGGATGCATGTGAATCCTTGAATGGTTGGAATTCTAGTGCTACACTGAGTTTGAACTACGCAGATCCACAGCAAGGCATTGCAAGTGTTCAATTTGTTGGTTCGGGCGACTTGGAATTCAGTAAAGTGTTCTCGCCAGTTTATAATTCGGGAGCTAACGAGACACATGCTCAATTGGAGTTTGACTATTACATTTCGGATGCTTCTAAAATGGGGTCAAATAATCAGGTGGAGTTGGGTAGCGCTGGAGGTGCAGACAACAACGAGTTCAACTGGACACTAACTGGAATTCAGTCAGGGTGGAATCATGTGGTCTTGAAATTCAGTGAGGCAGGAAAGATCGGAGTACCAGATCTAAATGCGATTAATTGGTTTAGGTTTTACAATTTCAAATCAGGCAGTATCACTTCCAAGATTGATGGGATTAAAATCGTAGATCCGTCTGAAAATTACACTGTAGCCAAATTTGAGGACTTGGATAATGGAGCCTTGTTTCATTTTTCATTGATGAGTGATAACAAGGGAGACAGTCCTTTGAGCGCTGGTGATAATAAATCCCTGACCAGTATGCAAAGGTTGGATGCCTGGGTCAGAAACTCGGAATTTGTAATAGGAGCAGGAGACCATCTGGTTAACTCAAATGGAAATGATCCTTTTTTGAGTTTCATTCAAAACGATCCTTTTTGGAATACGAATTTTTATCCCAATATCGCGGATGGTGAAAATCAAGCTTTCGGAACTGGTCAGGGTGATTGGGGATCTGGATGGGAATTGTTCAATTATGTCGATGACTTTTGGAATCGACCTAATGTCCAGATGCAACCTAACAATGTGGACTATTATGCCCAATTTCAAAAGAGCGGATTCAATATTCATTTGATTCAGCTGCACTTCTCTGATGAACCCGCTAGTGCAAGTGATGCATTTCGAGAAGAAAGTCGTCAGTTTATGGAGGACAAGCTGGAGGAGTTGGCACCTACTAAAACAGATAAGGACATCATCATCGTGATTGCTCATTCGCGCAATGGAGATTTTGTCAAAGAGGCCAATTTCAATCCTTATCGCAAGGACTTACTGTTGTCAACTGCTGATATTTGTATATCAGCTACTATTCATACTTTTGAGCGATACCCACAGTACAATACTAACTATCCTAATGGTGCGGTGCATTACAACTCAGGTTCTGCCTGTCATACAGGTTCTACACATGGGTATATGGAGTTTCATGTTTTGGACAACCCATTGCGTGTGGTCATTCAGTATGTTAACCTGGAGGATAATGCCACCAGACAGTTGCAGACAGGATACATAGATGGTATAGGAGATCCTACTCTTGCTCTGGTTAAAGAAATAGGTGGACCCGCTTATGATGTGGATTGGGCAACCTTAGAGTTATCAAATGGACAGTCTAATGGTGCAAGCTTCGTGTCACAATCTATACCCAGTGCTATGACTCCTGGTGATACAGTGACAGTAAGTGTCACGATGCAGAATGATGGAACCAGTACTTGGACTGAGGCAGACTTGTATAAATTGGGTAGTCAAAACCCACAGGATAATAATACCTGGGGGTTACAGAGAGTACATCTGGATCCATCCGATCAAATTGCTCCTGGACAATCCAAAATTTTTACATTCGATGTAATAGCTCCGAGCAATCCAGGAGTGTACAATTTTCAATGGAAAATGGTTCAGGATAACGTTGAATGGTTCGGACCTTCGTCAGATAACGTCACCATCACTGTAGGCAATGGAGTTTCGGTTGACGAACTAGATCAGAAACTGATGATGGGATACCAAGGTTGGTTCTTTGCCGAGGGAGATGGTTCTGGACCAAATGAATGGCGACACTGGTTCAATAGTACAACAGCGCCTACCGCAGCGGAAATAGGCATGGATATGTGGCCTGATATGTCAGAATACACGCAAGTCTATAATACCGACATGAGCTATGCCGATGGATCTACGGCAGCACTTTTTTCTTCACATGATCTTAGTACAACTCGAATCCATTTTCAGTGGATGAAAGATTACAATATACATGGGGTCTATCTTCAAAGATTTTTAGGAGAGGTGCAGGATGTCAGGTTCTTTAATGCGCGAAACAACGTACTGCAAAATGTGATGACGGCTGCAAGCGAAGAAGGAAGGAAGTTCTCGATCATGTATGATGTGTCCGGTGTGGCTAATGCAGATGTATATGCGCAACTGGTTCAAGACTGGGAATACTTAGTTAACACTTATGATGTGGCGAACCACCCTACATATGTGCAACAGGAGAGTAAACCAGTAGTGGCTATCTGGGGGATTGGATTTAAGGATAGAGGGTTAACCCCTGCTACTTTCCAGTCTATAATAGACTATTTCCATAATCAAGGAGCCTATGTTGTGGGAGGTGTACCTAGTGGATGGAGAGATTTGTCTGGAGATTCGGACACAAATCCTGCCTGGGCTGCAGTTTATAGGTCATTGGATATGATTTCTCCTTGGACCGTGGGTAGATATTCTAGCAGCAATGTGGACAATTGGAAGACTAATTATATTGCTCCAGACCTTACTGAGTGTTCTAATAGCGGAGTTGATTATATGCCGGTGATTTGGCCAGGTTTCTCATGGCTGAATATTCATGGCGGTACATTTAATCAACATCCTCGAAATGGCGGAGAGTTCTATTGGAAACAAGCCTACAATGCCATAGATGCCGGTGCGAATTTTGTATATGTTGCGATGTTCGATGAGGTCGATGAAGGAACGGCCATGTTTAAAATAGCAGAGACACAAGCAGATCTTCCAGTGGGGCCTCAGTTAGTGAGTTTGGATCAGGATGGAGTAAGCTTGCCAAGCGATTGGTATTTGAAATTGGCTGATCAAACGCAACGCATGTTAGATGGCTCTATTCCCTTGACTAGTTCCATTCCTATATCGCCAAATGCCAGCGGTAACTGGGCTGCTTTTTCGTCCCAAAATGTACCAAGCTCAGTTGGTTTAGGGGACACTTTGACTATTTCGATCAGCATGACTAATTCTGGTAATACCACTTGGACTCTGGCGGATGGTTACTATCTGGGAAGTGAAAACCCAAGGGATAATAATACCTGGGGAAGAACGAGAGTACAACTGGATGGTGCAGATAGTATTGAGCCAGGCGATACCAAGGTGTTTACCTTCGATGTGGTAGCTCCAACAACGTCGGGTGTATATAATATGCAATGGGCCATGCTACAAGACAATGTAGAGTGGTTTGGAGAAGCAAGTGATAATGCCATTATAACTGTTGGCAATGTTAGCAACTATATTGACGAGTGTGAAGATTTGACTAATTGGACTTCTTCACAGTCATTGTCTCTGGCAACTAATTATCAACAAGGAAATGCCGCCATAGAATTTGTCGGCAGCACAGAGATGGAGTTTCAAAAACTGTTCACGACACCTTTCAACTCAGGAGCAGATTCTGCAGATGCCGTTTTGAGATTTTGGTACTATGTTTCGGATGTGACTCAGATGCAGGGCAATAGTCAAGTGGAACTAGGAAGCGGAGGCAAAGCAGATAGTTTGGAATACAACTGGCCTTTGCCAAATGATCTGGTGAATGGTTGGAATTTGGTAGACTTGAAGATCTCTGATGCGAATAGTATTGGTTCAGTTGATCTGAATGCAATCAATTGGTTTAGATTATACAATTTCAAATCTACTAGTATCACTACCAGAATTGACGCAATTCAGTTATTGGATCCTTCGACAGAGCTGAGCTATAGTCTTCAAGTCAACGATGGAAGTGGTTCAGGTGTGTACACTAGTGGAACAGTTGTGAATCTTGTAGCTAATGCTGCTCCTAGTGGTCAGGAGTTTGATCAGTGGGTGATAGATAATGGGACGGTCAGCATTTCGGATGTCAATGCATCTACCACATCTCTGACCATGCAACAAAGTGCCGCTACAGTATCTGCGACTTATCGAGACATCAAGTATACCTTGACTGTCAGTAGTGGAAGTGGAAGTGGGGATTATATACAAGGAGAGGACGTGACCATAGTTGCTGATGCTGCTCCTTCGGGCTTCGAATTTGATCAATGGGTGATTGATTCAGGCTCTCCTGTGATTCTTGACCCTACAGCTATCAGTACCAATCTCGTCATGGGAGGAGAGGCTGCTAGTATCTCTGCAACTTATCGATCCCTCAATTTAGTGAATGGGGCGAGCTTTGTGTCTCAATCAGTACCAGCAGTGATGGAAGCAGGGCAGAGTATGACAGTGACGGTAACCATGAACAACAGTGGAACAAAGACCTGGATAGCAGGGAGCCATTTTCTGGGTAGTCAAAGCCCTCAAGACAATGTGATATGGGGTACGAGCCGTTCGGTATTGACACAGAATGTGGCGCCAGGAGTGGATTATACTTTTTCTATTAACATCACTGCGCCTACAACTGTCGGCACTTACGATTTTCAATGGAAAATGCTTGAAGATATGGTAGAATGGTTCGATGCAGCCAGTCCGAAATTGGACATCATGGTTTATAATCCTAATGACTATCTGGATGACTGTGATGCGATTACGGGATGGCAGACTTCTGGATCTAATAGTTTGGTTTTGAGTGGCACAGTCCAACAGGGTAGCGGTAGTGTCAAGATCAACGGATTAGGAACGGATGAGTTCAAGAAGGTTTTCTCACCAGTATACAATTCGGGCTTACCTGTAGCGAATGCTTATTTAGAGTTTTGGTACTTTGTCTCTGATGCTAGCAGAATGGGCAGTTCTAATCAGCTAGAACTTGGTAGCGGTGCAGGTCCGGATATTGAAGAATACAACTGGAACTTAACTGGACTACAGACGGGTTGGAATTTCATCAGCAAGAGTCTGGCCAGTGCTAATGTAACCGGTGGTACGCCAGATCTGTCTGCTATAGACTGGTTCAGGATCTATAACGTCAAGTCTGGAACAGTGACCAATCGAGTAGACGCCATCCAGATCACATATGGCAGCTCGTCGGCACGTAGGTTAGACGATTCATTCACTGAATCGATACTTGATGATCTTCCTGTGGAGTTGAGTGTATACCCTAATCCGTCTAAAGATTACGTCCAAATTGATCTTGGTTCTGGTCATGCAGACAAGGTGCATGTAATCATGTACAATATGCTGGGAGCCAAGGTGATTGAAAAACATCTGGATACTGATAACCATTCCAAATGGAGATTGGATCTTTCCAGATTGAACTATGGACTTCATATTATGGAAATCCATATCGATGGAGAGACACAGGTAAAACGAATAATGAAGCAATAAATGAGAAAACTGGGTATGTCTAAGCTCAGTCTTTTCATAATTATTTAGTTAGGTCGCTTTCGAGGGATATGGTCTCTGTTTAGGAGAGATCATCCGTAGAAAGCGACTTTTTTTATACTTTTTTTCAATTTTCACTCGAGTTAACTCTGATTTAAGCTTCTATTAATTGCTCCATTTTAGTCTTGTCAGGGTTATTGAAAGAGGAAGCTTAGAATAAGCGATGCAAATTATGAGGAATACTAAATTACTGTTAGCTGTACTTGTCGTTGGTCTGGTGCAGGTTTTATTGAGTGCTTCAGTTTGCGGTCAGTCAAAGAAAAAGAATTTACTTTTTATTATGACAGATCAGCAGCAATACAAGGCTCTTAGCTATGCTGGTAACGATGTGTTGAAGACCCCAAACCTGGATCGATTGGCAAAGAGTGGTGCGTTTTTCAAAAATGCTTATACTCCGAGTGCAGTTTGTGCTCCTGCTCGTTCGTCCATTCTGACAGGTCATACTGTAGAAAATACCGGTATGTGTAATAATGAGAAGGCTTATTTTCATCAAGAAGAGGGGCTAATGAAAATGCCTACTTTTGATGAAATCCTAACCCAGTATGGATATCACTGCGAATACTATGGTAAATGGCACACTCAGTCTAAACATGCTACTGTTTACCAAAATCCTAAGTCTCAGTCAAAAAATGGTAAGTCGATCTTCGAACATGGAGGTCAAAATCATGTTTATATAGATTACATCAATAAAAATTATCCTTTGGTACCATTGGATTCGGGTCAGCAGATCGACAAGTTTACCCAGAGAGCCTATGTACCGGATCCACTAGATCGTTTGTATGGATTGAATGCGGAGGAAGTAACTAAGATTAAGAAGGGCTTGTCCCAACCCAATTTTCATGGAGAACTCAAAGTACCTGCGCAGCATAGTTTTACAGCATTTCAGGCCAAAGAAACCATGGATGCGATAGAGCGCCTAAAGGATTCTACATTCAGCATTACTTGTTCGTTTCATTTTCCACATGCACCGATGATACCTCCGTATCCTTACTACGATATGTATCCTGCAGATGAAATGAATCCTCCGGCCAGCATTGATGATGACATGTCTAACTCACCGTATCGATCCGCTAATGGCCGACTGGGACTACCAGAGTATAGCGACCCTGAGAAAATCAAATACATGATTTCTAATTATTACGGCCTTATTGCTGAGATCGATCATTGGGTAGGTGAGATTATAAGTACATTGGATGAAAATGGTTTGGCTGAAAATACCTTGATTATTTTTACTAGCGACCATGGAGAGATGTTAGGCGCACATGGCTTGAGAGAAAAGAACGTATTTTATGAAGAATCCTCTCATATTCCACTGCTAATTAGTTTGCCTGGTGAGATAGAAGAACAAACCCAGGTGGATGGATATGTATCGCTGATCGATCTGTTTCCCACTATTCTTGATTATTTGGACCTGCCACAGCACCCTTCGGATGGTCGCACCCTTCGGAATCTTATCGACGGCTTAGATACTGAGCATGGAAAATATGTGGTCACTGAATGGGACTACCGTGGTGATGTAGAGCCAAACTACATGATCATAATGGATGGTTGGAAACTCATGATACCCTACAGTGAGGAGTCTGAGGTATTGAATGCCATGTACAATCTCCATCAAGATCCACATGAAACGAACAATTTGTTAGGGAATAATCCCGATCGACACCAATATAGAGACAAGGCAGAGGAGTTAAGAGCCCAATTGCTCGAATGGTTAGAAGAAAGAGGTTCCGAGCATTATAGTGGTGTTAAAAGTAGAAAATTGATATAAAGCGGAACTAAGGATAATGAAAACTCAAATATTAGTCTTAATACTTTTTAGTTTGATGACTTTAATGGCTTGTAGTCCAGAATTACCATCAGGACATATATGGCAGCAAGAGAAGTCATTGGTTGATTTAGTCAACCCACTGATGGGCACAGATTCTAAATTCTCTCTCTCCAATGGCAATACTTATCCTGCAATTGCCTTGCCCTGGGGAATGAATTTTTGGACTCCCATGACATCTCCAATGGGTGATGGTTGGACTTATAAGTATAATGAAAATATGATTCGTGGAATCAAACAAACTCATCAGCCTAGCCCATGGATCAATGATTACGCAGCTTTTTCATTGATGGCTGTCACAGGTGAGTTGAAATATCAGGAAGAAGATCGAGCCTCATGGTTCTCTCATAAGGCAGAGACAGTCCAGCCGAATTATTACAAAGCCTATCTGGCTGACTATGATGTCACTGTAGAGCTCACGCCCACAGAGAGGGCGGCTCAGTTTCGTTTTACTTTTTCTGAAACAGACTCTGCCTATATTCTTTTAGATGGGTTTTTTAAAGGATCGATGGTGACCATACTGCCTGAAGAAAACAAAATCATTGGCTATTGTCGCAACAATTCGGGGGGAGTGCCAGACAATTTTCATAACTACTTTGTAGCTGAGTTTGACAAAGATTTTGAGATCACACATACCTGGAATGATGACTGGTTGCTCCAATCCAATAGTCTATATAGCGAGGGAGAGCATGTCGGTGCGATAGTAGGGTTCAAAACTAGGAAGGGAGAGACAGTAAATGTCCGAGTTGCATCCAGTTTTATCAGTCCTGAGCAGGCGCAGTTTAATCTTGACCGTGAGATTGGAGAAGATGGATTTGAAGATACCAAACAAAAGGCAAAGACCATCTGGGAAAATGAATTGGGTAAAATCAAAGTGAGAAGTACCAATCAGAACCACATCAAAACGTTTTATTCTTGTCTATATCGGGTGCTGCTGTTTCCGAGGAAGTTTTATGAAATCACTGAAACTGGGGATGTGATACATTACAGCCCATATAATGGGGAGGTCTTACCGGGTTACATGTTTACCGACAATGGGTTCTGGGATACTTTTAGAGCTGTTTTTCCATTTTTTAATCTCATGTATCCGGAGCAAAATGCTCTAATCATGGAGGGTTTAGCCAATACTTATTTAGAATCGGGATGGCTGCCCGAATGGGCCAGCCCAGGGCATCGAAACTGTATGATTGGGTCTAACTCTGCACCGATCATAGCCGATGCCTATCTCAAAGGAAATGCCAATGAAAGCATAGAGATATTGCTGGAGGCCATGATCAAAAATGCTGAAGTGGAGAAGGGACGACCTCATGCCTCAGTGGGGAGAGAAGGACTCGACTATTATAATCAGCTGGGCTATGTACCCTATGATGTCGGAATTAGAGAAAATACAGCTCGAACCCTGGAATATGCCTATGCAGATTTTACCATCGCACAGGTAGCCAAGAGACTTGGAGATCAGACATTGGCTGATCGATTTTATCAGCAATCGCTAAATTATCAGAAGGTTTTCGACCCTGAAACTAATCTCATGAGAGGCAAGAATGAAGATGGAACCTTTCAATCACCCTTCAACCCACTCAAGTGGGGTGATGCCTTCACTGAGGGCAACAGTTTGCATTACACATGGTCTGTTTTTCATGATGTGCAGGGCTTAATTGACCTAATGGGAGGTAGTGAGATATTTGTGGATCAACTGGATCAGGTATTCAACATGCCGCCAGATTTTGATGATAGCTATTATGGGCAGACCATACATGAGATTCGTGAGATGCAGATTGTAAATATGGGCAATTACGCACATGGCAATCAACCGATCCAGCATATGATTTATCTCTACAACTATGCTGGTGCATCACACAAGTCACAAAAATGGATACGGGAAGTGTTGACCAAGCTATATGCTCCTACCCCAGATGGCTATTGTGGAGATGAAGATAATGGACAGACTTCAGCTTGGTATGTGTTCAGTTCTCTGGGGTTTTACCCTGTTACACCAGGAGTGGATGAGTACGTGATAGGATCTCCATTATTTGACTATGCAGAATTGACAATGCCCAATGGTAAGTCTTTAATTATCAAATCGGAGAATAATAGTGAAGACAATTTTTATATCCAAGAGATGAACTGGAGAGGAAAACCCTATGAAAATCACTTTTTGAAATACAGTGATTTGATCAAAGGAGGAGAGTTGGTTTTTGAAATGAGTAATACACCTAACAAGAACAGAGGAATGGAAATTGGTAACCTGCCATATTCTTTGAGCTTGAAGAAATAATGAATTGAGATGAAAAAAAGGAATATAGTGATTGGCGCTTATGTAGGCGGCAAGGGATTTAAGTGTGCCGCTATAGATATGGAAAGTAAATCGATAGTGGATGGATCTTTGGTGGTTGGCAAAATGGACAAGGATGCTGGCAATCGACATATTATTCCACTTTGGTCGCTGAAGCTGAAGACTTCCATGAGAGCTGTGGATGCAGATGAGGTACTAGGGATTGGCTTTTCTATTCCTGGTCCTTTTGATTATGAAAAAGGTATAGGTGACTATCGAGGAGTACCGAAATATGAAAGTTTGCATGGCTGTGACATCTCTGAAGAGTTGAAAAAACGAGTATTGCCAGAGGGTAATCTGGAATTTAGATACATCAATGATGGCATTGGGTTTGCGCTAGGTCAGGACTGGGTAGCTTCTGGAAAAAACAGTAGGGGTATTTCCCTGATAATTGATGAAGGCCTGGGATCTGCATTTTTGATGAATAACCTACCGGTCTTCAAAGGAAGAGGAGTCCCAGAGGATGGCGCTACCTACAAGGTACCCTTTAGAAATGGAATAGCGGATGACTTTTTTTCTATCCGTGGACTCATTGCCAAATACAGTGAACTAGGACACAAGGTGCCGAAATTCCCCGTTGGAGCAATTCAGAAATCTACCAAGGATCAGGCTGATCTAGATACCTTCTCCAGTTTTGGGAAGGATTTGGGAGAATTCCTAGATCCTATTTTGAGTGAATTCAACCCGGAATATGTTTCGTTTGGCGGTTTGATAGGTAATCAACTCCAATATTTCAGCTCGACTTTACAGAAGGCTCTGTCTGACGATAATAAACAAGTGCAATTGCAAACTTCAGAGGTTGGAGATGATTCCTTTTTGTTTGGAGCAGCCAGACTGTTTCAGTCTTCCTATTGGCCCACCGTCCAACCGCTATTGGCTCAAATGGATTGAGCCTAATGTCAATTGAAATGAATTCAATATGAAAAAACTTTTAATTTTATTCACGTTGTTCTTTGGCTCTTATCTAGCTTATGCGCAACAAGACAATACTGACTATATAGATCCTACTATTGGTAATGTGTCACAGCTGTTGGTTCCTACTTATCCGACGGCACATCTACCTAATCAGATGCTTCGTGTACATCCTGAAAAGGGAGATTATCTCACAGATCAGATCAATTTTTATCCCTTGCAGATCGTCAAACACAGGAGTGCGGGTGAGTTCAGAATGAAGGTTTTTACTGGCCAGCCCACTTTCGATTCTGGTAATCGAAAGATGGCTATTGATCATGATTTGGCAGAGATCAAGCCCTGGCTTTTTAGTCATTATCATATTGACGATAATTTGAGAGTTAGTTTTGCTCCAGCTAGTAGGAGTGGAATTTATCAATTCGAACCCCATTCAAATTCGGAGATGCACTGGGTGATTCAAGGATCCAGAGAGTTAAGTATCGAGAAGACGCGAAAGGGAGAAATTCACCTTCATGACAAGCTCTACAATACAACACGCGGCACTGATCCAGTGACCAGGGTATTGCCTCTGTATGTATATATGCAGATAGTGAATGTCGAAGGCAAAATCATAAAGGATTTATCCTTGAGTATCGAGAAAGGTGAGATCGTGCTATCCACCAATAGCCCTGTATCAAAAGTGCAAATGAAATATGCCGTTTCCTATGTCAGCCAAGAGCAGGCTAGGGATAATTTTCTAAGAGAGGTTCAAACTCAAAACCTCGATGAGCTAGCTATGGCTGGTCAAAAAATGTGGCAACAAACAGTAGGGCAGATCCAGGTAGAAGGAGGGACTGAAGGGCAAAGGAGGACATTCTACACCTCCCTCTATCGTACCTATGAGCGCATGGTTGACGTCAACGAGTATGGTCAGTTCTACAGCGGTTATGATGGAAAGGTACATCAGAGTGAGCGACCTTTTTATGTAGATGACTGGATTTGGGATACTTATTTGGCTCAACATCCCTTACGGACGATTTTGAATCCAGAGATGGAAAATGACATGCTGCACTCCTATGTTCAGATGTACCTGCAAAGTGGGTGGATGCCTACATTTCCTCAAGTGTATGGCAATCATATGTGTATGACGGCCTATCATTCTTCAGGTATTTTTATTGATGCCTATCGCAAGGGACTGAAAGATTATGATGTGGGGTCTGCTTATGAAGGGATTAAAAAGAATTTATTAGAGGGCTCATATATTCCCTGGAGGCAAGGGACACCCAGAAGACCTGTTGATGATTTTTATCACGAGCATGGCTATTTTCCCTCACTCAAAATTGGCCAAAAAGAGACCGATCCTATGATGGACAGGTTTGAAAAACGCCAGCCTGTACCTGTGAGCTTAGGTATCAATTATGACTATTGGGCTATGACCGAGTTGGCTAGAGAGATTGGCAAGGAACAGGAGGCTGACCAATACGCTTATCGCAGCACAGAGTATACACAGCTATGGCATCCGGAGCATCGAATGTTTTTACCAAAAGATGAGGATGGCCAATGGCTCAATATTGATCCTAAGTCTGCAGGTGGTCTGGGCTATCGAGAGTACTATGACGAAAACAACGGTTGGACCTACGCCTGGGATGTTAAGCATGATATCGATGGATTGGTGGAGTTATTGGGAGGTAAAGAAGCCGCGATTGACCGATTGGATCAGTTGTTTAGAGAACCGATGGGTAAACGTAAATCTCAGTTCTATATCGATGGGTCCAATTCTACAGGTATGGTAGGGCAGTTTTCAATGGGCAACGAACCATCTTTTCATATTCCATACTTATATAACTATTTCGGAGCTCCCTGGAAGACGCAGCAGCGTACCCGTTTTCTTTTGGATGTTTGGTTCAAGGATAATCTTTTTGGGATACCAGGCGATGAAGATGGTGGAGGAATGACGGCTTTTGTTGTTTTTACCTCAATGGGTTTGTATCCTGTGACGCCAGGCATTCCGGTGTATAGCATCACTAGTCCAGTCTTTGAGCGCGTGACTATCGATTTGAAAAATGGAAAACAATTCACAATAATAGCCGAAGGAGCTAGCAAAAAGAGCAAATATATTCAGAGAGCCTTGATTAATGGGCAGGAGATTGATAGCCCCTTTATATCCCACGAGCAGATCATGTCAGGGGCTACATTAGAATTGGAGTTATCCGATCTGCCAAATAGAAATTGGGGTTTGAACGGGATAAGACCATGATTTGAAAACAGCAAACAGGAAGGATATATCCTAATTAAACCCCCGCATGAATATTGGTTTATCTTTAGGAAGCAAAGATTTTGATAATAATGGAAAGACGAAATTTTATTAAGCAAGCAACAAAAGTCACTGCAGGACTAGGGGCTGGACTTAGTTTGGTATCATGTAGCCAATCGAATGGTTCAAAAAAAATGGTAGCTCCTTGGCCTGATGATCAACGCATTCGAATAGGAATTATAGGAGTGGGCAATAGAGGAAGCTCTATTGTGGATGTGTTGAATGCCTCACCAATTTTTAAAGTAATTGCATGTTGCGATGTGCTGAGTTTTAGACTCAATGATGCTATGAAACGCATCAATGATGAAGCTAAGGGCTATCGCGACTATGAGGACTTGCTAAAAAATGATGAGCTAGAAGCAGTGGTGATTAGTACGCCATTGCACGAACACTACAGGATAGCGATGGATGCTCTAGATGCAGATCTACATATCATGTGTGAGAAAGCTCTCGCTCATGATATAGAACAGTCACAAAATATCAAACGTAAAGCGGATCAGAGTAATAAGCTATTTCAGATTTCATATCAGTACCAACTCAACCCCACTTTTAAGGCGATCAAAGACATCATCCATAGCGGCCACTGTGGAAAGGTTATGCGTATTGACGCTTGTTGGCACAGGAATAGCAATTGGCGCAGGCCAGTTGAGAATCCCGCATTGGAGCGACAAATTAACTGGCGAATGTATCGTGAATATTCGGGAGGACTCATGGCCGAGCTAGGTTCTCACCATCTCAATATGATAGATAATATCATGGGAACTCATCCTGTCAAAGTGGTTGGATCTGGGGGGATCGATTATTGGAAGGATGGAAGAGAGGTGTTTGATAATGTCTACACAATATTTGATTATCCTAATGGTGCCAAAGCATCATTTAGTTCGATTCTGTCTAATAAATACGAAGATCAAACCATTAAATTCTATGGTGACAAAGCAACGATTGTGACCAATCAGATGAATGAGGCTTACATTTATCCTGAAGGTGAATCGGCTTCAGGTTGGGGAGAAGGGATAGATGGAGTTTCTGGAGCTTCGATTAAACTAGTAGATGATGACCAAGTCCAGGGAAGAAAAATCACACCTAGGGAGGAAGTAAATAACTGTCCTTTTGAGGATAATTATATGAAAACGACTTGGTTACTCTATGACAATTTTGCCGCTGCAATCAAAGGAGAAAAGGAACTACTTGTGGGATTGGAGGATGGATATCAAAGTGCCATTTCAGTTCATATGGCCAATATGGCTATGAGAGAGGAACGGACGGTGAAGTGGCTACCCGAGTATGATATATGAACAAATAAATAAATACTAAATGAAACTATTAAAACTAATGGTCCTTGGCTTGATGCTGGGAACGACTGCATCGGCTCAGTCTAATGACTGGAAGGTGTTGTTCAACGGTAAAAACCTAAAGGGTTGGACCAAAATCAACGGACAGGCAGATTTCAAAGTAGAGAATGGGGTGATTGTGGGTGTAAGTAAGAGGAATACTCCTAATACTTTTTTGAGAACCAATAAGACTTATGGTGATTTTATTCTTGAGTATGAAGCCAAAATCGATCCTGCTTTGAATGCAGGGGTGCAAATCCGAAGCAATACTCAAGCGGATTATAGAAATGGAAAGGTGCATGGCTATCAAGTAGAATTAGATCCAAGTGATAGGGCATGGTCTGGTGGCATCTATGATGAGCAAAGAAGAGGATGGCTGTACAATTTGGAAGGAAATGAGGCAGGAAAGCTAGCCTTTAAACAAAATGAATGGAACCAGTTCAGGGTAGAGGCGATTGGTAATAGTATCAGAGTTTGGCTCAATGGTGTACCGACAGCCGATTTGGTAGATGACATGACCGCTAGTGGATTCATTGCCTTGCAGGTTCATACAATAGAGAATGAGGATCAGGAAGGTAAAGAAATCCGCTACAGAAACATTCGCATCCAAACCAAAAATCTTCAAGAGGTTAAAACTACTGTGAGTAATGAGATCAAGGAGGAAAGTTACCTGCTGAATACGCTGACCAAAAGAGAACAAGCCGATGGTTGGAAGCTTCTTTGGGATGGACAGTCCACGGATGGTTGGCGTGGAGCAAAATTGGATCGGTTTCCAGATAATGGATGGAGCATGGAGAATGGTCTACTCACTGTGGCAGACAATGATGGGGCCGAATCTGAAAATGGGGGAGATATCGTCACCATCAAAAAATATGAGAATTTCATACTGGAAGTCGACTTTAAGTTCAGTGAAGGAGCAAATAGCGGTATTAAGTATTTTGTGGACACAGAGCTAAATAAAGGTAAAGGTTCATCAATAGGCTGTGAATTTCAGATACTGGATGACAAGTTGCATCCCGACGCTAAAAAAGGAGTGGAAGGCAACAGAACAGTAGGGTCGCTTTATGATTTGATTACGGCTGATGCACGACTATATACCGAGGCTAAAGGTCCGCAAAAGAGAGTCAACGTCTATGGATGGAATAGGGCAAGAATAATCGTTCAAGGTCAGAAAGTACAGCACTACCTCAACGGTATGAAGGTGGTAGAATACGAAAGAGGTACACAGATGTGGAAGGCTCTGGTAGCCTACAGTAAGTATCAAAAATGGCCCATCTTCGGGGAGGCGCCCATAGGTCATATCCTGCTACAAGATCACGGAAATGAGGTTTCGTTTAAAAACATTAAAATCAAGGAATTGTAAGTTATGGAGAATTCTAGAAGGAAATTTATCAAAAATGCAGCTGTAGGGTCTGCAGGTTTTATGCTAGCAGGTTCTGCCCTATCCGCCAAAAGTTATAGTCAAATATTAGGTGCTAACGATCGTATACATGTAGCAGTATTAGGTCTGGGCAGACGTTTGGGAGGTTTCATTGATCCATTGACTCAGTCTTCAAGCAATGTTGAGCTTAGGTATCTCTGTGATGTGATGGCAAGCCAGAGAGAAAAAGCTGCTTCCATTTTTGCAGACAAATTGGATTATAAACCGAAGCTGGAAAATGATTTGCGAAAAGTATTTGCAGATAAAAAAGTAGATGCCGTTTTCAATGCGACCCCAGATCACTGGCATGCACCTGGATCCATTATGGCGCTGGAGGCAGGAAAACACGTGTATGTAGAGAAGCCATGTAGTCACAATATGAATGAAAACGAATTGCTGGTAGCAGCAGCGCAAAAGTATGGTAAAGTCGTACAGATGGGTAACCAACAGCGTTCCTCGGCTCATAGTGTGCATATCATCAATGAAATACACAAAGGCTTGATCGGTAAGGCATACAAGGCCGTAGCCTTCTATACCAATAAGCGAGGTAGAGTGCCTAATCAACAGGCTGCTCCAGTCCCGCAAGGATTGGATTGGGAGTTGTTTCAAGGACCCGCACCCCGCAGAGCTTATACTTCAGAGACCTGGGATTACAACTGGCACTGGTACGGGTGGGACTATGGTACTGCGGAGGCAGGCAATAACGGTACGCACGAAATGGATATAGCTCGATGGGCACTACGGGTAGATTTTCCTAACCGTGTAGATGTAGATGCGGCCAAGGGCCAATATTTGAATGATGGATGGGAGATGTATGATACAATGGAGGCTACTTTCAAATTTGACGACAACAAATCGATCAAATGGGATGGGCGTAGCAGAAATGGCTATGATACCTATGGGTATGATCGAGGGACCATTATCTACGGAAGTGAGGGTAGTGTTTTTGTCAATAGGAATAAGTACATCGTTTATGATTTGGCGGGAAAAGTCGTGAAAGATTTTGCGTCAGATCAGCAAGAAGCTGGAGTGGCCCTGGGAGGAGGAGGATCAGCCTCTACACGTCATGCCCAGAACTTTTTCAATTCGATTAGAGGAAAGGAACAGCTGACAGCACCGATCGAAGATGCATCGGTGAGTATGGCTATGGTTCACTACACCAATGTGGCCTATCGAGTAGGTAAAGGCTTTGATATCGATCCATCTGGTAAGTTTATGGATCAAGAGGCTTTGAAACTGTGGGCCAGAGAATATGAAAAAGGTTGGGAAATCTAGTCTTGATAATAAATTGGTCAGTGAATTTACAGACCCTGTTTTCCTTGTTGAAAACAGGGTCTATCTAAAAGAAAATGATAAATAAATATTTATATCTCCTTATTATAGTAGGTTTTTTTGCTTGTAAACAAGTTCCACCTTCTTTCACCTTTGTGCAGCTCTGTGATACCCAGCTGGGCATGGGGGGCTATGAGCACGACAAGGCGAGCTTCGAACAGGCGGTAAAACAGATCAATGCCTTAGATCCTGCATTCGTAGTGGTATGTGGTGACCTAGTCAATGATGCTTCTGATTCCTCATTTTCGGATTTCAATTCTATCAGAGAGGGCTTTCGTATGCCCTGCTATTTGGCATCCGGCAATCATGATGTAGGTAACCTGCCCACAGCTCAATCTTTGATTTATTACAGAGAGAAGATAGGGGATGATTATTATCAATTTGAATATTCTGATGTGGCCTTTTTGGTGACCAATACTCAACTATGGAAGGCAGAGGTGCCTGAAGAGTCACAACGCCATCATGATTGGTTCATGGAATCATTGAAGGCGAACAAAAACAAATTTCAATCCCAAGTCGTCATTGGGCATTATCCTTTGTACATCGATTCTATATCAGAGGAAGAAGCCTATTTTAACTTGCCATCGGATAAACGATTCTCACTCGTTGAGGCTTTTGAACAAAACCACGTACGTGCCTATTTGAGTGGACATACTCATCATCGAATGATCAATCAGTACAATAGTATATGGATGGTGGGAGGGGATCCTACCAGTAAGGTGTTTGATGAAAATCCTCTGGGGTTCAGAGTATGGACTGTATCGGCTGATACATTATTACATGACTTTGTTGCATTAGAAGGATTCGAATTTTCGACAGAAAAATGAATAAAGTCCACCATTTTATTGCCGCTTTAATTCCTTATTAATTGACAGTTAATCTGTTCATGTTTCATTCGCTACTGGTAATAGTCAAGTAGACTGATAGAGGAAACTAAATTGGAATAGGCGTGAGGTTAAACTTGTGTAGGAGATGGGGAGTAATTGTTATAGTAGTGATATTCTTTTGCTGGGGATGCAAGAGTATTTCAAATCAAAAAACGGAAACCCCCAATGTTTTAATCATACTGACAGATGATATGGGGTACGGAGATATATCCGCCTATAATGAATCTGCAGTTTCTACTCCTGCAATTGATCGAATTGGGAAGGAAGGGGTTATTTGTACAGATTTTTATGTTCCCACTCCGTATTGTGCACCTTCCAGAGCCTCATTGCTGACTGGTCGGTTTCCACTTAGACATGGACTGATCCATAATCCGACTCCCGATGCAGGGATTGATGACATAGGGTTGTCCTCCCGAGAAATAACCTTGGCGGAACTTTTGTCCGATGCGGGATACAAAACCCAATGCATAGGTAAGTGGCATCTGGGGCACAAAGAGGAGTATTTTCCTACCAACCATGGATTCGATGATTATTATGGTATTTTATACTCAAATGATATGAGACCAGTCCAGATGATACACAATCTGGACACGGTGAGCTATCCAGTCAATCAAAATAATCTGACCAGGGATTATACAAACAGAGCATTGGATTTTTTGGAAGAAAATAAGGATCGCCCCTTTTACCTCCAGTTCAATCATGCCATGCCTCATAAACCTTTGGCAGTATCAGAAGAATTTTATACACCAGAATCACCAGAGGATTTATATCAGGATGTGATAAATGAGTTGAACTGGTCCACCGATATGATTATGAACAAGTTGGAGGAGTTGGGGGTTTTGGATCAAACGATTGTTATTTTTATGTCGGACAATGGTCCCTGGTATGGAGGCGATGCAGGAGGTCTCAAAGGCATGAAGGCTACCACTTGGGAAGGAGGGATTCGCGTGCCTTTTATGATTCGATTCCCTGAGCGTTTTTCTTCGGACAGTCGAGTATCAGTACCCTGCTCATCATTAGATGTATTGCCTACGGTCCTGACACTCACACAAGTGGAGCCTGTAAAACTTAATACTCTGGATGGGCAGGACATAACAGATGTTTTGAATGGTAAATGCACCGAACATCAGCCTGTATTTAGTCTCCATGATGATCAGATCATGTCCATTCGACATGAAGACTTTAAACTTTTTGTCAAATCTCCACGAAGTACTAGGCTTCCTCTTGACTGGATCGATCCGCGTGCTCCTGATGATAGCACGATTATCGCCAGAGCAGAGCAGGCTGGGCCTGAAGATTATCCAGGGGTATTTCCCTTAAAACCTAAAGAGGATATTCAGTTGTTCGATCTGAGTCAAGATAGAACCGAGTCTAAGGATTTGTCAGTGGACAAGCCGGGCAGGGTGGTCAATCTACTTCAGGTATATGAAGATTATCGAGCCAATTTTCAATTGCCTAATTCAAAGTAAAAGTGTTAACATCAAAAATAGAAAGAATGAAGAAATTCAGAATTCAATGGTTAATCGTATTCGTTTTATCAGTAGTGGGTTGTACCCAACCAAAAGATGAAAACACAACTGTAGAAAACTCTGATCAAAATGTACTTTTCATCATCGTAGACGACTTGAAACCGACTTTAGGTAGTTATGGTGATACGCTGGCCATTACACCCAATGTGGATCGCTTGGCTGATATGGGGATTCAGTTCAGAAATGCCCACTGCAATTTTGCAGTGTGTGGACCAAGTAGAGGTTCTTTTTTATCCGGTCTCAGACCCGAAACTCTGGGTATTCTCGACAATGTTACTCCTTTACAGTCTGTTCTGGGAGATAGAGTGACTTTGCCTCATTTTTTTAAGCAGAATGGATTTGAAACAGTAGGAATCGGGAAGACATTTCATGACAAAGAACCAGATCATGAAGATACCAAGGCATGGGACGCTTATTTTAAATTCACTACCTCCGAGTTAGGAGAAAAAGGAGAAAAGCGAAACTTGACCAATGGAGAATTTCCATGGTGCTATTGGCAGGCTGCTGAAGGAGAAGATATTGATCAGCAGGATGGTCAGGTCACCCAAAAGGCCGTGGACCTGATCAGTACCCAAAGAGACAAGCCTTTCTTTTTAGCTGTAGGGCTGCACAAACCACATGATCCATTTGTTGCTCCCAAAAAGTATTTTGACATGTATCCACTAGAAAATTGCACACCTCCATCCTTGCCGGAGGACTGGGAGCGAGCGTACCCTTATTCCCTACCTGGGTGGTCAGAGGTGTTTGATAAAATGACCGAGCAGGATCAGCGTGAGTTTATTCGCTCTTACTATGCCTGCACCTCATTTATGGATGCACAGGTAGGACGTATGCTGGATGCTTTGGAAGAGACGGGACAGTTGGACAATACTCTCATCGTTTTGATAGGTGATCATGGTTATCACCTGGGCGAACACGGCTGGTGGAACAAGGTAACGGTATATGAAGAAGGTACCAATGCACCCATGATCATTGCTGGCAATGCGGTGAAAAATAAAGGGGTTGAGACAGAGGCATTGGTGGAGTTCATAGATATATACCCTACTTTGATAGATGTGATGGGAATCGAAGGTGCTCCAGAGCATCTTCAGGGTGAGAGTTTTGCTACAGTGCTAGCTACCCCGACGGCAGATTTCAAAGAGGCCGTTTACGCAGTGACCAAAAGGGGAGATATGCTGGGACGAATGGTAAAAACAAAGCAATGGAGATACATCGAATGGGATGGGGGTGAGCAGGGAAAAGAACTGTATCACCAGACTGAAGATCCGCAGGAATATCAGAATCTGGCACTAGATCCTAACTATCAGGCACAAATAGAAAAGTTGTCCTCTTTACTTCGAAACAAAGAAATATAATGACTATATCGACCTTAAAACTCTTGTGTTTCTTGGCGCTGGCATATGGCAATATTCAGATTGTTTCTGCTCAGCTGTCCGAGGGTACGTTGGTATATGATGCACCGGATCAGGTGGTATGGCATGCAGCATCTCAGACCTGGTTTGTTTCCAGTTTGGGCGGAGGTATCTCCCTTGAAAAAGATGGATACGGCTGGATCAGTAGGCTGGATCGCGAGGGGCAGGTGATAGCTCCATATTGGATTGGTAAAGATGAAGGGATGCACGCACCTTCAGGAATGACCCTCACCGAGAACTATTTGTTTGTTTGCGATAGGGATGGGGTCTATCAGGTGGATATAGAGAAGTCTCAGATTCACGCTTTTTTTGAAATACCAGATGGTGAATTTGTCAATGATGTAGCGATGGGTCCGGATGGGGAACTTTATGTCTCTGATTTTTTTGCCAATCGAATCTATCGCATTCAGCCAGAGAGTAAAAAAGTAGAAGTATGGCTCGAAACCGACAACCTTCTTTCTCCAGATGGATTGATGATAGATCAGGATCAACTCATAGTAGCATGTTGGGGACGCCTAAGTGAGCCGGGAACATTCGAAACGTCTAAGTTAGGGGATCTGTTGAGTATAGATCTGAAATCTAAAAAGATACGAACCCTGGCACAGGATGTGGGCAATTTGGAGGGGATCACCAAAATTGGAAATGATTTCTACATCACCGATTGGGCTGCGGGTAAATTGCTAAAAGTCAAACCTAAGAGTGCTGAGGTTCAAACGATACTATCTGGACTGGAGCATCCGACTGACCCGTGGTATGCTGAGAATTTAGATGTATTGGCATTTCCTCAGCATGGTACTAATCAGGTGCTTTTTTTGAATATGAATTCTAATCTTAGTGAGAAATGATCCTTAAGGTATTGACCTTCAAAAATTTCATAGTCTTGATAGGCATTAGTCTTGCAACGTACGGTTGCAAGACACGCCTGTCTTGGGACCAACCAAAGTCGAAACATTGGCAGTTGAATAGCTACAATTTTGGAGGGCTGGAGTTGCTCTCTGCGGCAGATCAGGTCGATTTGTTGAGATCTTCAGGATATGATGGGATTGTCTTGAGAGTGGCCAGACCCGAAAATTTTGAAATGCTGCCGGAGTTTCTCGCCTATGCGGATACATTCGATGACTTTGCGGTAGATGCGGCTTTTGTACGTTATAATTTTAATGATTCCATCGAATCAAGAGAAAGATGGCGAGTGGTAGTAGATCAGATCGCTGACAAGCAAATCCAGCTTTGGGTCATATTTGGGAAAAAGGAAGTTGGATTCGGAGATGACTTTGTAGAGGCTAAATTGCGAGAAATACTAGAGTATGCAAAGCCGAGAGGAGTGGAAGTGATTTTATATCCTCATAGTGATTGCTATTTCGAATCGGCAGAAGAGGCTTTGCCTCTGGTTGAAAGAATCAATGACAGTCAGTTGAACCTGGCATTTCATCTCTACCACGAAGTGCGTGCACACAATGGTGCTCGGATAGATCAGGTCCTGGATAGGATACAGCATCGACTAGGAGCAGTGACCCTGGCAGGGACCGATTCTGTGGCGGATTACAGGTCTTCCCTCACCCGAGATAGCACTACGATCAAAGCATTAGGTCAGGGAACTTTTGATGTCGACCTGTTGCTTATCGAAATTCAAAAGATAGGATACTCGGGAAACATAGCTTTGATGAATTTTGGTATCAAACAAGCCCCGGCAGTCTATTTGAAAAACAATTCTAAAATCATGAAAGAATACATGGATTAAATGGTTCATGTGATACTGAATTGACACAAAACCCATTTTTTTCGCTTTGAGGATTTTGCTAATCGACATCATAACCCGAAGTCCTCAGCTTCGAGTCCTGCTCCCGCTACTCACAAATAAAAGGCAGTTACGTAAAAGTAGCTGCCTTTTATTTGTGAGAAGTTCATGAGTATTTCACGTCTCCTTATTTGCTTCTCACTTTTCTTTATATATTGCTAGATTAATCATAATTATTTGAGGATCAGATAGATGAATTTTACTGGGTTAAAATTTTTATTTCAATTAATTAAAATTTTTTATTTATAAACACTTTAAAATCAGCGGTATATGGAGGTAATATGTTTGCAGTCCAGAGCACTGGATTTGCTAATCACAAAAGTTCTGGATGAAGCGAAAGAACGTCTAGACAATCTCAACAAAAGGTGGCTCAATCATGAAGAGACAATGAGCCTTCTAAACATCAAATCAAAATCAACACTGCAGAAGCTTCGAGATGCTGGGAGTATTCGTTTTTCACAGCCAGAGAGGAAGATCATATTGTATGATCGTGAGTCTATCGAGCAGTATTTGGAAGCTAACGCAAGAGAAACATTTTAACCAGAAGAATTATGAAATATCAAGATGGATTTAACAAGGGCTATTTGCTGATGGAACTGCAACCCCAGATAGCAAAAGAACTGATCAAAAATTTAAGAACTGACTCGGAATATGGCAGAGGCCTGTATGGGGGAATTAAGCAATACGAGTTGGATCAGAGAATGCAGAACAAGAAGAATAGAGGAACCCAAATGAAATTTTAATAGGTCCCTCCAATAATGAAATATGAACCGATGATGGCTGTTGCTATCATCGGTTTTTTTATGTCTTTTTGGACATAGACCATCACTTTTTATTTAGTATTTTCTTTAGGACAAATGAGATTGATCTCATCAGTTAGACCCGGTATCTAGGATTTCGAATGCTGATAGCATATTTGATATTTTGATATTCTGATATTATCGAGACGTTTTGATATTCTGATATTCTGATATTTTTTAATTCTTTATATATTCTAATACTTTGATATTCTAATATTCATAATTGAATGCACTATTCTTTTAGGCATATGAACATAGCCTTTTTTCAAGTATCCTTTCCAAGTATTGGATATCAAATAACCCATTTGATTCTTAGAAATGTAATAATTGACCTTGAATCTAATTCTTGAGAACATGAATGATGAAAAAGAAAGCAAGTCGGATATTTGGGTACCCAAACATCAAATGACTTGACTTGCTTTCTTTGAAAAATACAATATGTATTAAAATCATTATGTAAGTCTCAATCGATTGATTATATACCATGATTTATTTTTTCAAAAAAAAGCGAGTCGGAGATTTGCGTAACGCATAGTCAGCTTGCCTCTCTAAAGATTCGGGTTTGCGCCATTCTGTTGCATTGGTTGGTGTTGGATTAATACTATCTGTGATGTGAATGAGAAGGTAAGGCAGGGTATCAGTTAGCTCTAAAAATTGTTTGTAGTCTCTCGGTGAACAAACAAATTTTTAATTCTAACTAATACAATTATGAAGATCGAGAGATTAGAAATGCCTGGTTTCTTTTATGTGTTGAAACTGGACAATGGGGTGAGTAAATTTGGAATATCCAGACGGTGGAGTCTTAGGTATCGCTACTACAACAAGGAACACAAAGGGCAGCGTTTTCAGGTGGAACACCATGATCACTGGGACCATTTTTGGCAAGCAGAGTTGATCGAAAAGATGATGATCAAGCTGTTAGAGCCTTGGGCCGTTCCAGGAAAAAGGGAATATATTATCGAAGCTTTTCCGATCGAAGCTATCATTTCCTGTTATCAAAAAGTTAAGCAATTCATGATAGAAGAAGAGGATTTTCTTTATGCTCAGGATTTCTACAAGGAAGGCAAAGCCAGAATGGATCATTACAAAAATCTATACCGGATGAGAGAAAAGAAGTTCAAAGAGTTGATGATGCAGAGCTGAAATGAACAAGCGACCAGTCTAGAGTCTGGTCGCTTGTTTGAAATATTAAATAATAACACAAATCACCTTTCAAAGAAGCCTTTCCATGCCTCATAGAGTAGCCATCCTACAACAACTCTTTTGATAGTAATAAGAGCGATAAGCTTGTTGAAATAGAAGCTGAGGTGATCAATTAGTGATCTAAACCAGTTGTCTGAAGAATCCATATGATGGGTTGATTGAGTGAAAGATAGATTACCAGGTCTCCGCTGTTAAAGAGCCTTCCAGCGCCTCTACCAGAGAGATCATTTTTTCCTCTACTTGCATTTTGTAATTATTCCAATAATCCTCAGAAGTGCGATGACCTTTGACTTGTTCTATAGGTCCACAAGAATTCTTGGGCTTTTTTGGTAAATGGTGGACGAACTCATCAAACTTGAAATGAATCTGACCTTCCCTGATTTTGATTAAGCCCTGGTAATTGAAATGACCATAGGGCTTTGCATCCTTTAACCACAGACTGGCGGTGCTGTTAGGATCATAATTGGAAGCCATCTTGGCCGAATAATAAACAGGAATGCCACCATGTATGGTGATCAAAGTATATCCGTCTATTTGTTCAGTTTCAAGAGTGTCTGTAATCGATACTTCTTTCAGAAGATCCATGATCTTACTTTCCGCTGATTCGATGTTGCCTTCGGTGTTTTCAAAAGAACCCTTGTAAGTGACCAGGCCGGTTTTCAAATCTACATCTTGAGCAAAAAGGAAATGGAAGGAAAGTGATAAGAATATCACAAGAACTATTCTGTACATAGCTGTAATGGTTAGTTAAAAAATTGATTGAAAGACAATACTAAACAATTATAACTAATCCGTTATAAGTTCTTGAGGCTGCTTAGAACATTTTTATCCTATGGATGAGAATAAGGAGGAAGCGCTTTTGAAACTCGGTAGCAAGATCAGGGAGATCCGCGAGTCAAAGGGGCTTTCTCAAACCCAATTGGCCTATAAGATTGGGAAAGATCAGCCATCGATCAATCGCCTGGAGAAAGGTAGGATTAATCCTAGCTATGTGTATCTGTTAGAGGTTTCCAGTGGATTGGAAATCACGATAGCTGAGTTGTTGTCCTAAAAGATGAGACCACACTCAATTGAATAGAGATATCCCTAAAACAATATTTATGGACAGAGCCATATTAAGTTTTCAAAATATTTTGATTAACTTGACAATGGTTGGTTTAGCCGTAGCTCTGAAGGAGTTGCGGCTTTCGTTTTTTTCATGGAACCGGATTGGATCTAAAACGTACTGACCCAATAAGTCTTTATGACTTGCATCTCACATTTTGATGGACATCCTGTGGGAAGGGTGTAGCTATAGGCCAAGTACTTGGCGATTGTTCTACAAAGGAAATTGAATCAGGCCCTCTGATTCAGTCGAAAGCATAGCTTTTGATCTCTTGTTGAATGTGTTGTGAGCTTAACACAATCATTGTTTAACTAAGAGAATTAAAATCATGAAATTTCAGTATGCTAGTGATCTCCATCTGGAGTTTGAAAATAACCACTACTTTTTGACACAGGTCAATAACCTGAAGCCAGTAACTCCATACCTGATTTTAGCAGGAGACATAGACAACATCATTCATCGTCAAGTAACCAGAGATAGCTACTTTGAGTGGCTGTCCAAAAATTGGGAACAAGTCTATATTATTCCAGGTAACCATGAATGGTATATGAATGAAGATGTCTCTCAGGCATTTGATATTGATCTGGAGATCTGTCCCAATGTCCGATACCTCAATCATCAAAAGGTTCATATCGAAGGAGTAGATTTTTATTTCACTACACTATGGTCGATGGTTAGACATCATATGATTAACCATTACATTGCCGATTTTCGTAGCTGTAAATATGTCGGTGAGCGCTATACTTATAAGCATCATGATGAGCTTCATCAAAGGGCTGTAAAATGGCTCAGTACTGAGCTGAATAAGGAAAAAACAAATCCTAGAGTAGTGGTGTCACATTTTGTGCCATGTCCACAAACTGATGGCTATCCAAAGGGGTCTAATTCGCTCATCGGCCCAATCATTAAAAGATACTTTACAGCGGATTTATCTGTGAGAATCGAAGGGTGGGACATCGACTACTGGATTTATGGCCACAACCACTGGGATAAAGATATCGATGCTTTAGGTACAAAATTCAGATCTAATCAACTAGGCTATGTCTTTCAAATGGAACATCGTGGATTTGACTTTGCCAAGACTATTGAAATCCCAACCCAGAACTAATAAAGTATGATTAAGACAGCAGAAGTGTGGATATGGGAAACCTTTGTAGGTGCTATTCACTGGGATGAGAAAAGACAACTGGCAAGATTCCAATACGATTCGAAATTTCAGGAAAAGGGATGGGATTTGTCCCCATTCAAAATGCCAATAAGTCAGGGAATAAGAACATATGAATTTCCTGAATTAAGGAAGGGTGAGAATAGCCAAGATGATACCTATCGAGGACTACCAGGTCTGTTCGCGGATTGCTTGCCTGATCGGTTCGGAACGCAGCTGATGGATATTTGGCAAGAAAGAAATGGCAAGATGAATTCCATAGAGCAACTCTGCTTTATCGGAAATCGAGGAATGGGAGCTTTGGAGTATCGCCCTGCAGATGATAAAAACGATGATAGTAATGCTATCCTGGAGATTGACCGCTTGGTAGAGGTGGGGCATATGGCTTTGCATCGAATGAGTTTGAATGCCAGGGAGGAAGAGTTTCTGGAGCAATGGATTAGAATTGGGACTTCTGCAGGAGGAGCCAGACCTAAGGCAGTCATAGCCTACAATGAACGAACAGGGGAGATTAAGACAGGACATGGGGCTATGGATCCTAGTTTCGAACCCTGGTTGATCAAGTTCGATGGAGTAAGCGGTGCACAGTTTGGCGAGAGCCTGGGCTGGGGACAGGTAGAGTATGCCTACTATCTGATGGCTAAAGAATGTGGTATAGATATGATGGAGTGTCAAACCATCCATGATGGGAAAAGGGTGCACTTCATGACCAAGCGCTTCGACCGTGGTATCAACAATGAGAAACATCACACCCAGACGCTATGTGCCATGCAGCACTATGACTACAACCGACTTCAGGCCTTTAGCTATGAGCAACTATTCGAAACGATAACTGATCTAGGCCTTACCGATCAAGAAAAAGAACAGATGTTTAGGCGAATGGTATTCAATGTCATAGCGACTAACTATGATGATCATACCAAGAACTTTGCCTTTAGGCTGAAGAAGGGAGGGCGCTGGGAATTGACTCCAGCTTATGATGTTTGCTATGCTTATGATCCAACCAACAATTGGGTCAATCAACAAACCCTTAGTGTCAATGGGAAACATTCAGGCATAAGTAAAGCAGATCTGATGACAATAGCCTATACCAATAACATCAATAGAGGGGAAGAAATCATTGATCAGATCATTAGGGTAGTGAAGGGGTGGAGTGACTTTGCCACAAAGGTTGAGGTGGATGAAAAGAAGAAAAAGGAGATTAGAAGGAATCTGAATTTACTGTGAGTCCTTCCTGACTTTTTGTACAAATGGAAGAGCTATTTTGATTTTTCTACGATTCGCAGGGTGGGCTGGGATGTTTGCTGTCGATACATTAGTTTGGTAGCACCAAGCAGGTCAGCAACCTGCTTCCCGCAGCAAGTATTTGAGAAAGAGTTAAAAAGAAATAATGGGAACTGTTCTCATTATCCATTAAAATAGTAGGTACAATGCGTACAGTGCGTATTGTGCAAATATCGGTAATTCACTACGATGATTAACTTTTATTTTTACTCTAAACAATATCTGGAACTCCTTGAGAAACATGAAAATGTCGTAAACTACATTTCATCAATTTCATCAAAGAAGGAAAGTTTCTTGGTGAACCCACAGACTATACTTAATGTACCAAGAGGAAATCCAACCCAGGCCGTTAATGAGCTCAATAGACTTCATGAACAAATTACGGGCATAAATGACGAGATACTTGAAATAACTCGATCGAAAAGGCCAAACGAAATTTATGATTTAATTAATTCATTGATTACCGACTTGAATCTTTTTGATCGCACATATTCTGACGATAATTCGTTAATCATACAACTAAAGGATTTTCCAGAAAAGCATACTGATGCGTATTCTGATAAGAAAGCCGATCAAATATTCAAACTTTCTGACTTAAGTGAGAAAATAAATCAGAGTTTAAATGATCTTAAACAGAAATCTAATTTTGTAATTTCCGAATTTGACAAAACTCATAAAGCATCACCTAAAAACTATGCTGAATTAAGAATTGGGACAGATAAGGATGTTCCAATGATTTCCGATTTCACCTTGATTTTAGAAAGCATTCAGGACTTATATGATTTTATATGTTTCATCTATAAAATTGACGAAAAAAAGAATCATATAATCCTCAATCATATTGCAACAGGATCATGGTTTACGGAAATTCTTGGTATTAAACAGGTAGTTATTACTATTGAAAATCTCCTGAAAGAGTTTGGTTCCTTCTTACGAGATTTAATTAACGGAACTATTAACCGAGAGAGATTTGAAAATGAATGCAAAAAAGCAGAGACATTTATTAACCTTATGAAACTGGCAAAAGAAAACGGAATAGATAATGCGGAACTTGGGATTTTCAAATCATTAAAACCTTTGGTCGATAGCTTCAGTACGGAAACAACAACCATATTTATCAACGAAAAAGAGATACTTGAACTTAAAGAATTGGAGAAACTAACTCTAATAGAGCGCAAGAAAAAAAGAACTGAACTATTGGAAAACATCAATCTTTTATTAGAAGAAGGGGAAAAGAATAAAAACGATACCAAACACTAAAAATGAAAATGCGAACGGAGTCTTTTGAGATGACAATGCGAAACGGAAGTCTCGTGCTTCTAGCATCTGGAGCGCATACTCATTTTAGTTGAGCTTTGTAGGGAATTATAGAATATCAAAAAATAGATATGAGTAAAATCAAGCCAATCAAAAAGATACTTCTACCATTTTTAATAGTGCTTTTTATTGGAATTCTAGTGCCAATTATTTTTTACGTTCATCAATTTTCTGGTTCAGGCCTGTCCGAAGATCCTAATAACTGGGGGGTTCTAGGAGATTATTTTGGCGGTGTTTTGAATCCCATAATTGCACTAGCTAGTCTTATCATTCTTTCATATCTAACCTATTTGGTCAGTGAACAAAGTAACGAGAAGAATAAAACTCTCATCGTTTTTCAGAAAAGACTTACTGCATTTGAAGAGCTAACAAAGCCATTCAAGGATATAAACTTATTGGGTACCCGAATTTCGACTGCATTACAGTTCACCAATCAGCTTGAATACTTAACTCCAGAATCTAAGCTTCATAAAATGATAGAGATGAAAAAGGAACTTTCCCTTATCACCAATACATTCACTGAATACTATTATACTCTCAGATTATTTAATGTCAACTATGGACATTTATTCGAATACGACTTCTCTTGTGAAGATTATAAGCAGCTATTGGAACAAATGAGAAAGCTCGGAGAATATCATGACGACGTTAGCAACAACCTATTTGACGAAAATAAAACTACAGAGTTAAGTGCTGAAAAATTTCAACCCGATCAGGCAACAATGAGACTTATAGCAAAGGTTATCAACGAAATCAGGAACGAAATTCTACCAAAAAATAATTAATACGGCCAACAACAAATGCTATGGGAATGAATGGGATTTCCTCCCTCTAATTGTAGTTTGTAACTAAATTTTCCTATCATCTTTGTATTATAATTTGGTTCAATTTCCCCAACTCGTCCTCGTTTAGCGGAGCGCAACGAGGATGACCGAGCCTAGCGTTTGCAACGCGAAGGGAATACCTACCAAGCCCCATGTTTATCCTAAATTTCCTCCCATTCCCCTGATCATACCCCAAAAAATGGGACAGTGGGTTTAGTTCAGAAATGACGATTAAATTTACTGATATGACACGCAAGAAGTACACATCAAAATTCAAGACGAAGGTGGTATTAGAGGCCATCAAAGAGCAATCAAGTGTAGCAGAACTAGCACAGAAATATGAACTAGCCCCTCAGCAAATCAACCTCTGGAAAAGAGAGTTTTTGGCCAATGCAGAGGGTGTTTTTGAGAAAAAAGGCAAGAGCAAGAAGTCCCAAATTGAAGATGAACGTGATCAGCTGCTTAAGGTAATTGGGCAACTTAAAGTTGAGAATGATTTTTTAAACGACGCCTTGCGGTAAGACCTCTTGCTGAACGGCGATCATTGATAAGCAAGGGTCAATTGAGTATGGCAAAGCAGTGCAAACTACTTTCCCTACACCGTTCGGGAATATATTATAAGCCCAGAGGAGAATCTGAATTGAACTTAAAACTCATGCGTATGATGGACGAGCATTATCTCCACCATTCTTTTAAGGGGGCACGCAGCATGCATACCTGGCTGACCAAAGACAAGGGACTGCAGGTGAGCAAAAATCGGGTTGAACGACTCTACTATCGGGTGATGGGGCTTAGAGCTACCCAGCCTGGAAAACATACTTCCAGACGGCACAAGGCTCATAAAGTGTACCCTTATCTGCTTCGTAATCTGACCGTGAAACGTCCCAATCAGGTCTGGGCAATAGACATCACCTACATCCCAATGAAGAAGGGTTTTATGTATTTGATAGCCATTATTGACCTCTACAGCAGGTATGTAGTCAATTGGTCAGTATCTAACTCAATGGATGCGGACTGGTGCCTAAACTGCCTAGAAGAGGCTATAGAAACACATGGAAAGCCAGAGATCCTCAATACCGATCAAGGCTCACAGTTTACATCAGAAGTCTTCGCCAACTTCGTCTTGAGTCAAGACATCAAATTGAGTATGGACGGAAAAGGAAGGGCTATTGACAATGCCTTTATTGAGCGGTTGTGGAGAAGTGTAAAGTATGAAAAACTGTACCTCAATCCACCTAAGGACGGTATGGATCTGTACCTACTAGTGGCAGAGTACTTCAACTACTACAACATGGAAAGAAGGCATACAAGTATCGAGAATCAGAGACCGATTGATCTCTATCAAACCACCCAAAAACAGGCCGCCTAATGAGTAGATTATTTTTGGGTTTTATTGTTAATGAAAGGATTATTAAACACTATTGTAGAACTTAAAACCGAACAATCCCTGTCCTAACTATTGGGGTATGATCACCCTCCCCAAACCACTGTCTGTCACCACGCATAATTTCCCATTTTGTCTCCCAAATTATGGGGCGACTTTAAAATCCTGCCAAAATCCTTTAAAATCCTGCCATTTTCTAAAAAAGTGCCTTGATTATTTGGAATGAGGCTTTTGGGCTCCTAGCTTTTGATCTGGGTTTGGCTATGACCAAGCCCGGGTGAATAGGAAATAGAAGAAAAGTGAGTAGGTGAATCCCTGTCATATCATTGAGTATCGGCAGGCAGCTAATCCGATATGTAGGCTGCCAGTAGATGTACTTGGGTTCGTCACTATTAACTATTAATCTATTCACTTTTTATTCCTGAATAGGGAACCGAAGGGACGCCTTCAGTGCTTGGTTCAGGATGAAAACGCGAGCAGTGAAAATCACTGACTTGGAAACATTACTTACCTAAATTTAAAAATGCAAGATTATGTCAAAGGAGACTTATGACGCTATGCTGCCAGTGGTCGAAGCGATCTCAGCAGCAGACATCCTAAACCCGAACATGCCCATCGATACTTTCGTGCAGGAGGCAAAGAACCTAAAGATCTGGTCGGCCTCCGATCAGGAGAGACTGGTCAAAGTGGGGACCCCTGTTGAATATTTCGACGAGTTACTGTTGAGAGCCGATGCCCTGGCTTTTTCGCAGAGCCTCTGGATGAAGGACCAGTACAGCCGTGAGGAGGCCCGGCAGGAGTGGGAGCAAAAAGAGGAATCTGCCTATGAACTCAAAAATCGATTGGAACATGCCTTTCGTTTTGCCTTTCGGTCCCGACCCGAGTTGCTCAAGAAGGTGCAGGTGATCGAGGAGGGCTCTGGCCATGTCGACATGCTGCAGGACCTGAGTGATCTGTCGGTATTGGGTACAGCCAACCTACCGCTGCTCGAGGCGATCAATTTCGATACGGAGCTGCTGACCCAGGCATCCACTACCTCTAGCGAGATGGGCGTGCTGCTGGCTCAGGTCAACGGCGAGCGCCAGGACAACAACAGCGCCAAGCGCACGCGAGATCGGTTCTACACCCACCTGAAGCATGCGGTAGACGAAATCCGCAAGGCGGGCAAATATGTCTGCTGGCAGGAGCCAGATAGGCTCAAGGGCTATAAAAGTCGCTATCACAGCGGTTGATGACTGCTCCCGGGTCCCGGGACGGGTCCAAAGTCTCCCGGGAAGGGGTATAACTCTCCCGGGGAGCCATCAGATTGTCCCGGGAAGGGCTACAAGTGACCCGGGACGGCCATAAGGTCACCCGGGAGAGGGGCAGAGTCTCCCGGGGAATAGTCTAGGTCTCCCGGGAGGTACCGTTGGTCGCCCGGGGCCTGGTACAGATAATAGTTGAGAGGTTTTAGATTAATTCTGATTATTTCTACCTTCATAAGAAGTTGAGTTATGCTCAATGGTTGGTTTGGCCGCAGCTCGATCGGGCTGCGGCTATTTTTTTGCTGTTTGGTTGTTGTGTTTTCCTGCTCATCAAGATCTAATAAGTTGTCGAATCTATGCTTTTATACCTTATCTGCTGACCCATACGATTCATTCTGGCGAGTTAAGGTTATGAATTTTCTTAATAGCAGGTTGATGAGTGAATTGGCCTCAATCTAAAAGATAAAACCCATGGGCACTGCCTCATGGGTTTTGTTTTGGGTTAATGTAAAATCTTGAATTCTTACCTTACTTTTTTAGGCCTTTTGAACGTATTGTGGGTTCATCAGATTGTCAGGTGAAAAAAGTTGGTCCCATTGTGATTGGTTTACTAGCTTTTTTTCTTTGACAGTCAAATCGTAAATGCTTTTTCCTGTTTCCAATGCTTCTTTGGCTATAGAAGAGCATACCTTATATCCCAACAATGGATTGAGCAAGGTCACAATACCGATGCTGTTCATTACCATTTCTCTGCAGTGATCTTCGTTGGCAGTGATGCCATCGATACATTTGCTCCGTAAGGCTGAACAAGCATTGGTCATCCATTGTATGGAGGTAAATAAGCTAAAGGCAATAACAGGTTCCATGACGTTGAGTTGTAATTGCCCTGCCTCTGAAGCCATTGTTACGGTTACATCCGCCCCTATTACATAGTAGGCGGTTTGGTTGACCATCTCTGGAATGACTGGGTTGACTTTTCCGGGCATGATCGATGAACCTGGCTGTAGTCGGGGTAAATTGATTTCGTTTAAACCTGTGCGGGGACCTGAGGATAATAGGCGGAGGTCATTACAGATTTTGGAGATCTTTACGGCGCTTCTTTTCATTACACCAGAAAGCTGAACATATGCACCTGTGTCTGAGGTGGCTTCTATCAGATCCTCGGATATCTTTAAAGGCAAACCGGTGATTTCAGTGAGGTAACGAGTAACTAATTCTGGATAACCCTCCGGTGCGTTGACTTTAGTACCAATAGCAGTAGCTCCCATGTTGATTTCTTGAATCAATTTTTTGCTGTCGCTTAATCGATCTACTTCTTCTAGTATGGTGATAGACCATCCTTTGAATTCATCACCCAAGCTCATCGGTACCGCATCCTGGAGTTGAGTTCGGCCCATTTTTAGGACATGTCGAAATTCCCTTGCTTTAGCTGCCATTGCATTAGCCAATAATTTCAGTTCCTTTATATAGGCATCTATTCGCAGCAGCAGTGCAATCCGAAAAGCTGTAGGATATACATCGTTGGTAGACTGCGAACAATTGACATGGTTATTGGGATGACAGATATCGTAGTTGCCTTTGTCATACCCCATGTTTTCCAATACTACATTGGCTATTACTTCATTGGCATTCATGTTGATCGATGTGCCAGCGCCCCCTTGAATCAGATCAGTACAAAAATGATCATTTAGTCTTCCTGATATGATCAGGTCACAAGCTTCCTCTATTTTTTGTCCCAGCTCTGGATCCAGTACGCCCTTTTTGACATTAGCGCGAGCCGCAGCTTTCTTTACATAGCCGAGTGCCTCTATCATAAATGGTTCGTGGGAGATAGGTATTCCTGTCACTTGGAAGTTGTCCATGGCACGTCGGGTTTGTACCCCGTAGTAAGCCTGGTTTGGGATTTTTATTTCTCCAAGAAAATCCTCTTCCTTACGGTAGGGTGTAGCTTTCCCGTTGGAAGCCTTCGCTTTCACGTCTTCAGTCATCATTATCGTTTTGGGTTTATTCTTAGTAGTTGTTTAGTTGGATAGCGGAATGTTTCGGCGAAATGCACAGCCAAAATCTATGAATGATTCTGTTTTTAAAATCCCCTTGATGCTATCCAGCTTTTCGTAAATGACTTCTCTCATATGCTCATTACTTTTGGCCATCACGCGTAAGAACAGCGTGTAGTTGCCTGTGATGTAATAGCATTCAACCACTTCAGGAATTTTTTCCAATTCAGCGATGATATCCTTGCTTTGAGAATCGTCCTTTAAGGTCAACCCGGTAAAAGCACTCCATTCATACCCGATTTTTCTTTCGTTGATAATGGGTGCGATTTTTTCCAAAATACCATTCTGTTGCATAGCAGATACACGCTGATGAATCATGGTATTGGAAACCCCAAGTTCATTGGCAATGTGTGAAAAAGCCATTCTCCCGTCTTCTTCCAGGTAACCAAGTATCTTCAGGTCTAACTCGTCGAATTTAATTTTTGTGTGCATGTTCAAACGTTTGTGACAAATGTAATGTCACGAATGATAAAATGAAATATTTAAATAAAAATCTTTTAAAAGTTTAAAAATAAATATAATTGCTGTTAAAATGTTTAAATATTAAACTTAGATACTTTGAGACATGATGGAAATGGAGATCGAAAATGCCAACACTGATGAAATGATCGCAGAAGAATTGAAATATAGCGCGCATAATTATCACCCTATGCCCGTGGTGCTGAAAAGCGGAGAGGGCGTGTTTGTAGAAGACGTAGAAGGCAAGAGGTATTATGATTTCTTGTCAGCTTATTCAGCAGTCAATCAAGGTCATTGTCATCCAAGAATTGTATCAGCTCTCAAGGAGCAAAGCGAAAGGTTAACCTTAACTTCAAGAGCATTTCACAATGATCAATTCGGTATTTATGCCAGATATATAACGGAGCTTTTTGGTTATGAAAAGATGCTTCCTATGAATACCGGTGCTGAAGCAGTGGAAACTGCCCTTAAGATTTGTCGAAAGTGGGCCTATGAAAAAAAAGGAATTGAAGAGGGGCAAGCGATTATTTTGTTTGCATCAGAGAACTTCCATGGAAGAACATTAGCGGTGATTTCGGCTTCTTCAGACCCAGATAGCCGTGGAGGTTTTGGACCATATCTTCCTGGGATACAACAGGTGAGGTACAACGATTTGAGCGACCTGAAAAGAGCTCTTGAAAATAAAAATGTAGCCGGATTTATCGTTGAGCCCATTCAGGGTGAAGCCGGGGTGGTGGTACCAGATGATCATTATTTGTCCGAAGCATTTGCACTATGTCAGCAGAATCAAGTGTTGATGATAGCCGACGAGATTCAAACGGGTATTGCACGGACTGGAAAGATGCTCTGTGTAGATCATAGTGGAATAAAACCCGATATGGTGCTGCTCGGTAAGGCACTCTCAGGAGGAACTGTACCAGTATCTGCGGTACTCTCTAGCTCTGAAATAATGGAAGTGATTCGGCCAGGTCAGCATGGATCCACTTATGGGGGTAGTCCATTGGGTTCTGCTGTAGCCATGGCAGCCTTGCAAGTAGTGGTGGACGAGGGGCTAGAAGAAAATGCCAGCAAAATGGGTGAGATGTTTCGAGAAAGAATAGCTGTTTTGATGGACAAATGTGACCTCATCCAATGTGTCAGAGGAAAGGGATTACTGAATGCTATTGTGATCAATTCCAGTGAAGATTCTGATTTGGCTATGCGCATTTGTCTGCAGTTGAAGGAAAATGGTTTGCTGGCTAAGCCTACGCATGGAAATAAAATCCGATTAGCGCCACCTTTGGTGATCACCGAAGAACAAATGGATCATGCCTTGACTATTATTGAAAGAACTTTTTTGAAATTCAATTCTTAACTCATTAACCCGACAAAAGATGAAGAAAGACTATTGTTTAATTGAAAACAAATCAGAGCTGGGAGCTGGTACTCGTGGCTCTAGTTTGGCTGTAGATGCGATCAGATCTGCTGCTTTGGTAAAAGGCTCAAATTTTTTTCATGACTTGAAAACCAAAAGCATAGTGCAGAATAACGCAGCGCTCACCTTACCTGGGGGGCATTCTCATGCCAAAAAAATCGACGTGATTCGTGAAATCTATCAGGACCTGTGCTATCGCGTATTCGAAACTTTGAGAATCGATCAACAGACACCTATTGTTATTTCTGGTGATCATTCGTCTGCTGGTGGTACGCTGGCAGGAATAAAGAAAGCTTATCCAGATGCCAAGATTGGTGTCGTATGGATCGATGCGCATGCAGACATGCATTCGCCCTACACGACTCCATCTGGCAATGTTCATGGCATGCCGCTGGCAGCTGCTATGGGAATGGACAATCTAGACAATCAAATCAATGAGCCTGATGCGCAGATAGTGAGAGATTGGGAGGCATTAAAGCTAACAGGTGGGTACTCACCTAAAATAAATCCTGAAAACCTGGTTTTGATGGGGGTGAGAGATACTGAATCTGCAGAAGACTGTTTGATCAAAGATCATGGAATTAGAAATGTTACTGTGAGTGAATATAGAAAGAGAGGGAACGCTTCGGTCATTCAGTCAATTTTCGCTGAGGAGTTGGCAGATTGTGATAAGGTATATATCTCTTTTGACGTTGACAGTCTGGACTGTGATGAGATTAGCTATGGAACGGGAACACCTGTGAAGGGAGGATTCTTGGTGGATGAGGTGGTAGAGATCATCAAAGGGGTCTTTTCGTCTGGTAAGGTTTGTTGCTTCGAAATGGTGGAAGTGAATCCTCTTTTGGACAACAAAGGAAACAAAATGGCTGAGGTAGCTCTTGAGGTATTGGAAAATGCATTGCCCCAGCAAACCAGGCAAAACGAAATCTCATATTCTTAATTATCGCAATAGAATATTTGTTTTTTCGCAACTATTGCGGGTAATGATTGAATTGCTCGCAATAATGTTTGCATTAGACGAATATTATTTCTACCATTGAAATTAAATGAAGGCAGCAGTATCAAATAATCAATTCAAATTCACCCCTTGTTTCAAGGTGGCGAGCCTTCTTGGACTACAACCTATATTCAACAATTAAATAGGATTCTACCCTTTTGAATCCCATCGATGAGTCTTCCTCATCAAGTATTTAATTGTTTATGATGAAATCCTTTTTATTAAGTTTATTTCTGGGAATTTCCCTGATCTGTCAGGCGGAAAATGGCAAGTTGCTATTGATTGGTGGCGGTGCAGAATCTGATGCTGAGAATAGCTGGAGCGATGCTCCGTATACCAGGGCAGTAGAGCTGTCAGGCAACAAGAAGGTGGCTATTATCAGTTATGATTTTGGCTCTGGTGATAACAGCTGGTTGCCAAATTATTTTAAGTCGCGGGGCGCTACAGAAGCAGTCAATATCGAAATAGCTAATACCACAGAGGCCAATGACACTCAGCTATATCAGCAGTTGATGGTATATGATGTTCTCTTCTTCAAAGGTGGGGATCAACTCAAGTATTACCAATACTACCGTGACAGTGAAGTGACACGCGCAATCAAAGATAAGTATGAGCAGGGAGGGGTGATAGCAGGTACGTCTGCAGGTATGGCGATCCTTTCAGAAGTTGTTTATACAGCGGATGGACCTTCAGTCTATCCAGACCAGGCCCTGCAAAATGTCCATAACAGTGATATTACGCTTTCCAATGATTTTGTGAATCTCCTCAGTGGGGGGGTGGTAGATACTCATTTTGCCGAAAGGGGTCGTTTTCCGAGACTTTTGACCTTTATGGGGCGTTGGTATCTAGACCATGGAGACTTTGTACTTGGAATAGGAGTGGATGATAAGACGGCTCTTTTCATAGACGAAAACCAAGTGGCTACCGTCTATGGTACAGGTGCTGTTAGTTTTTATCAAATGGACAATTTTGAGTCTATTGAGGGGCGACCGCAAAGTAAAAACATCAAGGTCAGGCAATTACTTCATGAACAGCAAATCGACCTAAGTTCAGAAGGTTTACAAGTTTTTAATTCTGAATCAGCTACGATGAAAGAAGTCGAGCATCTGGGAATGAAAAGGATTTGGATATCTGGTTCTGAGTCTGTCAATCACAATCAATCCATGATTGAGTCTTTTTTAGCCAGCAATGAAAGTCAAATAGTGATAGTCTGTAAGGAAGGGTCAGTTTTGGCTGACTCTTACCTTAACTTCTTAGCAGAGCGTACCGAACAAGAGGTGTTATTACTAGAAGTCAAAGAACATTCCGAATGTGAAGGGGCCGAGATTAGAAATCTAATCCGAGAAAGCGCCGCATTTGTAATAGGAGATGTTGATCGAGCTGATTTCATGGCTTTTCTTCAAAATGACCCCAATGGAAAACAACTTTTAAAAAGATGGCAAAGTGATGATAGTTTTCTTGCCTTTGTCGGTGAGGCGGCTACTCTAGTCGGTGAGACTTTTTGTAGCAATTGCCAAAGCGATGAGTTAAATGCTTACAAAGGGCAATTGGAGTTCGAAACAGGGTTGGGGCTCTTAAAGTCTTCTATTATAATGACTGAAACTTTTGATCCCAGCAGTTCGGATTTTTATGAAAATAATACTGCAGCTGTTCTATATGCGATGGTCAATGAATCGCTGCACCATGGTATATACCTCAATCAAAAGTCCTATGCGAGCCTTGAGGCCAAAGGGGGACAACTGGTTTATCAGTCGGCAGGAGAATTTTCTACTATCATAGTAGAAAATACAAGCACTTCAAATGCACTGGCCAATCAACCGATTAACGCTTCAGGGCAAATTAGAAATGTAGTAGGTTTTGACAGGATGAATATCTCATTGGTAGCCGATATGGAAGTACCATTAGGGACTGTCATTTCTAATGGTGTTTTAGAAGAAGCTTTGGAGCCAATGCCTCCTTTGGATGTGGTCTATGAGTTTCAAGATGAAGGGGTGGAGATTTCTTGGTCCGTTCAGAATCCCGAATGGCAGATTGAAGTGTATCGTTCTACTGATGGTGTCGAATACCAATTGATACAGAACCTGTCGGGTGAATCAGAAGGCATTCTCGATTCCAATATTCAATTAAATCAAGCGTATTTTTATAGATTAAATAGTATTGATGATCAGGGTAATCGCTCGTGCAGTGTAGAACTGATCGTCGAATCAAAAGTATTATACACAATTGACCCAAAAAGTATGATGCGTTTTGACGTGTTCCCTAATCCCATCACAAACGGGATAGTGCACATCGGTGGGCCTACTGGACAGAGGCTTCAGGATGTGAGAGTGCTAGACCTTGGCGGTAAGGTCTTGATGAATCGGTCTGGATTTTATTTGAACCAGAATTTGGATCTATCTCATCTCTCAGCGGGTAGCTATTTGCTTCAGCTGGGAGGTAGAGAAGGTATTGAAACCCACAAAATAGTAGTAAAAAATGATCAGTAATATGAAATCACATATCATCGATCGTTCCTTGCTTTTCTGTGGTGACGGATCTGCTATTGCTTTGAAATCAGCCCCAAAGGTGATTGAGAACCAAAGTTGGAAACCCGTGAGCTTACAAAATCTGCAGCCTATTTTCAATAATTGAAAATCAGGGGCACAAAAGTGCTGATAACCTTCAAATCAGCGCTTTTCCGATAAGCAAGGAATTATTCCTTATAGAAATATCATTAGTCACTTAACCAGAGAAAGCGATATAGTTGCTTCTCTCGGATCAAATAAAATATAGAATATGAATAAATTTTTTACAGCAATCGTTTTGATGCTAATTAGCTTGCCTCAGTTGCAGGCACAAGTATCAGTGAGCGGTCAAGTCATCTCTGCAGAGGATGGTGTTGCCTTGCCGGGTGTGAATGTCGTTCAAAAGGGCAGCACTGTAGCCACTGTGACAGATGTGGATGGCAATTATTCGATAAAACTGACACAGGAAGATGCCGTGTTAACCTTTTCTTTTATCGGGATGGAAAACCAGGAGGTTGAGGTTCTGGGCAGGTCTGTAGTTGATGTAGAGTTGCAATCCGATACCAAACAATTGGATGAGGTTTTGGTAGTAGGATACGGGGTGCAAAAGCGGACCGACGTGACTAGCTCGGTACAACAGGTAGATTCTGACCTATTAGAAAATGTACCTGCATCCTACAGTTTTGAAAATGCACTGCAAGGTCAAACAGCAGGGGTCAATATTTCTAGCTCATCGGCTACACCCGGTGCAGCCATCAATATGAACATCCGTGGTGTAACATCTATCTCAGCTAGTAGTCAGCCTCTCTTTGTTATAGATGGAGTGCCTTTGGTCTCCAGAAATAACTCAGCGCTTAACTCTAATATCCAACCTGTAAATCCTCTCGCAGATATCAATAGCAACGACATAGAGAGTATCACTGTACTCAAAGATGCTGCTGCCGCTTCGGTTTATGGATCAAGAGGTGCGAATGGTGTTATTTTAATTACAACCAAAAGAGGTGCCGTAGGTAAAACCAAGTTTAATGTGGGCTACTACACGGGGGTTTCAGAAATCAGCAATGTGCCAGAATTAATGAACGCTAAACAGTGGATTGAGTTCCTGAATGTGGCAGCAGAAAATGATGGGTTGGGAGAAAATTATTGGAACTCTCGATTGGGAGATCCAAATGACCCAAATCTTAAAACTTACAATGCCTATGATGAAATATTTAGAACAGGCATTACACACAATGCAGATGTGAGTATCCAGGGAGGAAACGAAAAGACCAAGTTTTACCTATCAGGCAATTATTACAATCAAGAAGGTATTCAGGTAGGGACGGCCTTTGAAAGAATGTCAGGACGATTGAATATTGATCACTCTGTCAATAGTAAGTTGGGTGTGGGTACCAATGTGATGGTGAGCAGAACCAATCATGCCAGAACCATCAATGAAAATGACGAGTATGGAGTGGTAATTAATGCCCAGGCTTGGGATCCTACAGCCCCATTGAAGAACGATGAAGGTAACTACACAAATCCATTCTCTTATTATGGCTGGTGGGCTTTAGAAAATCCACTTTTCATCGCTGAGCAATATCGAAACGATGCTATTACAGATCGGGTATTAGGGACAGCTTTTCTGACTTATGATATCTTTGATGACTTGACCTTCAAGACTACCTGGTCCGCTGATATGAGTGGTTTGACAGAGGAGTCTTTTACTCCTGCAGGTGGAAACGAAACAGATATTGGCGAGGGGATTTTTGCAACATATGATGAACTGACCTGGGTAGGAGAGTCTACCTTGACCTACAATAAGACCCTTGGATTAAAGCATAACGTCAGTGTATTGGCGGGCTACTCCATTCAGGAAAGCAGAGCGTTGTTTTCTGAAACGTTAGGGACAAATTTCCCTTCCAACAATGTATATAAAATATCCACAGCTGCTACTACCACGGGTTCTTCTGGAGAAACCAGTTACGGATTTCAGTCTTTCATAGGAAGATTGAATTATAACTTTGCAAGTAAGTATTTGGTGAGCCTATCTATTCGAACTGACGCTTCCTCTAGATTCGGTACTAATAATCAATATGGAACCTTTCCATCTGCTTCTTTAGGCTGGGTGGTATCAGAGGAGTCCTTCTTGTCTGGCCAAGATGTACTAAACTATTTAAAGTTTAGAGCCAGTTATGGCATAATTGGCAATGCAGAGATATCCAATTTCGGATGGAGGGGAGTGTATAATCTGGAGTCTCCATATAATGGAGCGGGAGGTATAGCACCTTCCACTCTTGAGAATCCTAATCTTGGATGGGAACAGACTACTCAATTGAACATTGGTACTGACTTTCAACTATTCGACGGTAGAATTGGAGTAACAGGTGACTATTTTGAGAAAACGACAGAGGACTTGCTTTTCAATGCTGATGTACCAGGAACAACTGGTTTTGCCAATATTCCTTCCAATTTCGGAAGTATTAAGAACACCGGATTTGAGATTTCTGTTAATGCGAACCTATTGAGCTTAGGAGATTTTAAATGGGATATGAATGCCAATTTCTCCCATATCAAAAACGAAGTTGTAGAGATTCAAAATGATGGTCAAATTGTCTCAAGGAACTTCATTCTTCAGGAGGGAGAATCCTTGAGTCAGTTGCATTTGATAAAGTTTTTAGGTGTTGATCCATTAACTGGTGATGCGGTTTTTGAAGATGTGAATAGTGATGGAGTGATCAATTCGGATGACAAGCAGGCTGTTGGTTCGGGTATCCCTACAATGTTTGGTGGATGGACCAATTCCTTTTCTTACAAGGGATTGAGCTTGAGTGTATTGTTTCAATATGTTGGAGGTAACAAAATTTTCAACCAAAGCAGACATGCCTATGAGAATTACGGGTCGCTTCAGAGTGGACTACCTTATGGTAATCAAAGCATCGAATCGTTGGATTACTGGAAAGAACCTGGCGATATCACTCGCATTCCAAGACCTTCTTTGGCAGGACCGAATGAGTCGAATGCGCAATGGCAGAGGTTTAGTACTCAATACCTGGAAGATGGTGACTTTGTGAGATTGAAAAATGTAAAACTATCCTATAATCTGCCTAGTGACTGGGTGAGTAAAGTTGGATTGGAAACTGTGAATATTTATCTGCAGGGACGAAATCTCTATACCTGGACGCAGTACAAAGGCTTTGATCCTGAAGTGTCTACTAACACAAGTAGTCAGGAGGATTTGAATACGCTTCAAGGTGAAGATTTTGGAACACTGGGACAAGCGAGAACTTACAGTATAGGCGTCAATATTGGATTTTAAATTAGAAGATCATGAAAAAAACAATCAATAAATATCTCATCATATTGTTGGGTATAGTGATCACTACTTCGTGTGATGTACTCGATCAGGAACCTAAGGATTTGATAGCAAGTAGCGATGCGATCGTTGATGCCAGATCAGCAGAGTCTGCACTGAATGGACTCTACCATACCGTTCAGAGTGGCGATTTGTATGGAGGCAGGTTCATTATGTCCTCTGAGATGCTGGCATTGAACGCCGAAGCTGCGGCCTTTCAAGCGTATTGGCAGGAGCTGAGTACGGGAAATGTCCCCACCTCAAATGCTCAATTGGAATTCTATTGGATAGCAGCATACAATGCGATCAATGCAGCCAATAATATCATCGCTTCTGTCCCTGAAGTAACCGAGTTAAGTGATGCAGATCAAGACAGAATGTTGGGAACGGCTTATTTCTTTAGAGGGTTGATGTTCTTTGACTTGTTGAGACAACATGGGGAGTTTTTCGATTTAGGATCGATCTATGGAATCCCTCTTCCATTAGAGCCATCTAACGTGCCTAAGGAAACAGCAAGATCTACTGTGCAACAATCCTTTGAACAAATCAATCTCGATTTGGAAATGGCCATTGACTTTTTGGAAGATAGTGGGGATAAATACTATGTTTCAAAGGGAAGTGCACAGGCCTTAATGGCTCGAGCTGCGCTTTATCAGAAGGACTATGCTACTGCCATATCCATGGCAAATCTGGTTATCAATAACAGTCAATATGAATTAGAAGAGGATTACAACGCCATATTTAATGTAGAGGACCCATCATCTGAGTCTATCCTTGAGTTAAATTTTATTAATCTCACAGACCCCAATGTATGGGGGGTAGAGATGTATGTTACCCCACCAGAAGTGGCTGTTCGTGCAGATCTAATGAATTTTTTCAATTCCAGAGGAGAAAGCGAGAGGGGGGGACTATTTGAAGCCAATGGTAACTTATATAAGTGTACTAAATATGGTTCAGCAGCCACTGATGACATGGCCAATACTATCTTGATAAGATTGTCTGAAATGTATATGATACGTGCGGAAGCATCCGCCATGGTGGCCGGAGGTAGTCTGGAGGATGCAAGAACAGATATCAATAGACTCAGAAGTAGAGCAGGTCTGGCAGATATTTCTTCCATTGCTTCGGAGGATGCCTTGATTACTATTCTACTCAATGAAAGGAGAGCTGAATTTGCTTTCGAAGGTCAATATTGGTTTGATCTGGTCAGGTTGGGCAGAATGGAGCAAGTGACAGGACGTCCTAGCTATCGTAGAGTGATGCCCATTCCGCTAAGAGAAATGATCCTGACGGATGACGTTCTGATTCAGAATCCTGAGTATTAATTCAAAAGAAGAACAAAATGAAATTCATATATAATATATCAAAATATCTTCCGTTCATGCTCGTCCTTTTGATGACAGCTTGTTTGGAAGAGGAGGAGACGGCTCTGATTCCACAAGCAGACTTCAGTATAGAGGATGGGGCTGTGTTGAAGCAGGGTGAGACTATCAATTTTGTGAATCACTCCGAAGAGTCTTATTCTTATTTATGGTCATTTGGGGATGGTCAAACTTATGTAGGAGTCAATGCTTCGCATGTCTATAATCTGCCTGGAGACTATACGGTGACCTTGAAAGCAGAGGCAGAAGGATCTCGCTCGATTAGCAGTATGGATATAAAGATTGAAGGCCTGGTTCCAACTGCTTCTTTCAGTGTAGAAGATGGCGATAATCTTAAGGTTTCTATTCCTGTGAGTTTTGTGAACGAGACTATGGATGCGGTCAGCTATAGCTGGTCCTTTGGTGATGCTGCAAACTCTACGAGCACAGAAGAGTCTCCAACATTTACCTATGATCAGCCGGGTGATTACACTGTGACTTTGACTGCTACTGGTACTGGAGGAAATGCCGTGTCAGAACAAGTCATCACAGTCAATCCAAACAATTATGAGCTGTATTTTATCGATAATGATGCGGGCAAAATGAGAAAAATCGACTTAAACAATCCTACTGTGGCGGTAGATGTGTTTGATCTACCGGGTTTCTGCATGGGGATGGCATATGATGCGACCAACGAGGAGTTCTACTACAGCGATGACGATACGAAGGCGGTTTATAAAAATACCTTGACCGGTAGTGCTCAAATGACAGTAGCTTCAGGATTGGCAGACCCACGAGACATTGCCTTGGACATAGCGGATAGTTATATGTATGTGGCGGAGCGAGCAGGTGATAAAATTACCAGAGTGGACTTGATTGATAATTCGACGCTCACCTACTACAGCTCGACTGATGATGCCAACTTCTTATTGCCTGTTGGTTTGGATATCTATGATGGCAACTTATATGCCACTGCGGTGGAGATAGATTCAGAGACAGTTTGGAAAGGAAGTATGTCTGAGATTTCTCTGACCAGAATCATCGATTACGGTGCAGGCGGATATGGCTATGGACTAGAAGTGGACAAAGTAAACCAGAAGGTTTATTTCGATGATACGGATGGAGGCAAGTTGTTACGTGCAGACCTGGATGGTAGCAATATCGAGGAGGTTGGTAGCAGTGTAGATCGCGTTTATGGTATTGCCATCAACAATGAAACGGGCAAGGTGTACTGGGTAGACCGCAATGGGTTGTTCAAAGTCGCTAATCTGGATGGAACAGAAGAGGGGCTCCTAGTTGATTTAGCGGTAGATGTACGTGGATTAATAATTCGTAAAGTAGACTAATCATGAGGATAAATAAATATATAGGTAAAGCAGCAGGTATATGCCTGTTGGCATGGGCGGCTTTGAGCTGTGAGGAAGAGTTTCCAGTTCCGGAAAGCAGCGAAGTAGCAGCTGATTTTAGCATCACATTTTCAGATGGTGATTTTGCACCCAGTGTGGTGGTTTTTGAATCTACTTCTTTGCTCAAAGAAGGTATTACAGAGGTGAGCTATGTATGGAATTTCGGTGATGGAACCAGCGGTTCAGGATCCTCAGTCACTCATAGCTATGATATGCCAGGAGATTATAGGGTATCCATGGTGGCAAGCACTGGAGCGGATTTGGACGCCATTGAGAAGGTGTTAACCGTGAGAGATCCGAATGCCCTGCAAGTGGATATCTTGTTTATGGATGCGGGAACCATGGCTATCGAAAACCTGAATGGAACCTCATTTGAGGTGGATGGATTTGGTACAGGACTAGCATATGATGAGACATCGGAGACCTTGTATTATACCGACGCAGATAATGGAACGCTGATTTCTTCTGCGGTGGATGGGTCAGCCATGACAGTTGTAGCTACTGGATTGGATGATCCAAGAGATCTGGCTCTAGATATCGAAGCAGGTATGGCATATGTTGCAGATAGAGGGTTGCAGGCTATTTTGGAGGTTAATCTGAGCGATGGTACTGTTTCCACCTTATACGATGTAGCTTCTGATGGTCTAGGCGAGTTGCCAGTCGGTATCGATTTTTATGATGGTAATATCTATGTGACTTGTGTAGAGATCGATGCAGAGGCGGTTTGGAAAGGCAATGTGGATGGCTCTGGGATCACTAGAATACTTGACTACTCTGGAGCTGGATACGGCTATGGCATTGCTGTAGATTCTGTTAACAAAAAGATCTATTTTGACAATACAGACAATTCTGAAATTCTGATGGCCAATTTGGATGGAACTGGTGTACAACAGGTAATAGCCACGAGCAATCGGGTATATGGACTAGCAGTAGACAATACCAATCAAAAATTGTACTGGACAGAAAGAAATACGGGGAATGTGTACATGTCTGATTTGGATGGTTCTAACCGTGTTACCATAGGTTCAGGTTATACTGATCCTAGAGGTTTGGTTTTTATTCCATAAGGATTATTTGGAAGTTGTAAATGATCGAACCGGTGAGAGCCGGTTCGATACTTTAATCATGAAAAAAACGATAATAATTGTACTGTGCATTTTAGGCTTTATTACTTGCAATGAAACTAAGAATCAATCTGCTGGAGTAGGAAGGGAACAGGCCAAAGGAAAGCTGTTTGTGATAGGTGGAGGCAAAAGGCCTGAAGCCATGATCAAACGCCTGGTACAGGAGTCATCTGTTTCAGATGGGGGGTATTTGATCATATTGCCCATGTCTAGTGCAGAGCCAGATTCTTCTGTCTACTATGCCAGAAAGCAGTTTGATGCATTGGGGTTGCAAGACAAGGTGTTCGGTATGAACATCCATGGGGATTCCGTTTCTGAAGCACAGATCGACAGTTTGAAAAAGGCAGCCCTGATCTATATCTCTGGTGGGGATCAAAACCGATTTATGTCTGCCATAGAGGGATCACAAATACAATCGGCCATACAGGAAGCCTACCATTCAGGGGCAACCATAGCCGGTACTAGTGCGGGAGCAGCTATGATGAGCGAAGTGATGATTACCGGTGATGAGCGTAGGTATCCTGAATATAGTAGTACGTTTCAAAATATAGAATCTGACAATATAGTGACGGATCAAGGGTTGGGGCTGATCAAAAGTGCGATCATAGATCAACATTTTGTCAAGCGAAGCAGATACAACAGACTATTGAGTGCGGCGATTGAATATCCGGCCCTTTTGGGCATTGGGATAGATGAATCGACAGCTGTTTTGGTCAGCGGAGATAGCGCAGAAGTAGTCGGTGAGTCGCAGGTAGTTCTATTTAGAAATCAGGGAGAAAAACCCTCTGAGAATGGATCTAAAATAGGAATACGCGATCTTAGGGTAGATATACTGCTGCCGGGGGAGAAGTTTTCTCTTAAGCGCTAGATTAGAAGTTAGACTTGAAAACATATTAAGATGAAGATAAAACTACCCGATACCATTGTTTTGTTGCTAATCATACTTGTCTTTTCCTGTGTGCTTACTTGGATCGTGCCATCTGGTGAATTTGACCGAATCGAACGAGATGGGAGAGAATTGGTCGTGTCTGGTTCTTATCATGTTGTTTCGCCTAATCCGGTTGGTTTCTTTCAATTGATCATGGCACCTATTAGAGGGTTTTCGGGATCAGCCGAAATCATAGCCTTCATATTTTTCGTAGCAGGTGCCTTTGGAATAATCAATCGTAGTGGTGCCATATCTGCGGGTCTTCGTCGACTGGTTGATGGCTATAATACCAATAGAAAAAAGAGGTGGATCATCCCGGTGTTGACGTTATTCTTTTCTATGGCTGGCGCTACTTTTGGAATGAGTGAAGAAGTTCTGGTTTTTATCTTGTTGACTTTGCCATTGTCATTTTCATTAGGATATGATTCCTTCATGGGAGTAGCCATCCCTTTTTTAGGGGCTGGTGCCGGATTTGCAGGGGCTTTTATCAATCCGTTTACAGTAGGGATTGCCCAGGGAATCGCAGAGCTGGCTCCCTTTAGTGGATGGGAATACCGAGTGATAGTTTGGTTCATATTCACTAGTGTCACGATAGCATTTTTGATGCGATATGCTGCACGATTAGAAAAGGACCCTAAGATTAGCCTCAATTATCAAGAGGATCAGAAATCTAAGCATCGCCACATTGAAACAGATCAAGAAGAATTCAATGGAGCACATCGATGGGTCTTGATTACACTGGCCCTGGGCTTGGCATTTCTTATCGTAGGGGTCAATAGATGGGATTGGTACATTACGGAAATATCTGCTTTGTTTTTGGTTATGGGTATGATTTCTGCTCTGATTGCAAGAGTTGATATGCAAGAAGCCATTGATGCTTTTATGGCTGGAGCGGCAGAGATGATCAAGGTCTGCTTTGTGATAGGTATCGCCCGAGGCATTATCATAGTGGCTTCTGAAGGGACCATAATAGACACCATGTTGTACTATACCTCTACTGCTGTCGAAGGGTATCCGAATACGCTCTCTATTCAACTCATGTTTTATGTACAGACTTTTTTGAATTTCTTTTTGCCCTCCGGTTCGGGACAGGCCGCTTTGACCATGCCGATAATGGCGCCTCTCAGTGATATTATAGGAGTGTCAAGGCAAACAGCAGTTTTAGCATTTCAGCTCGGAGATGGACTTTCTAATATGGTGATCCCTACGAGTGGAGTCACGATGGGGGTGCTTACACTTTCGAATATCTCGTACAAGAAATGGCTTCAATGGATATGGCCTCTTATGCTGATCTACTTCGTTTTGGCCATGATTTTACTCATTCCTCCCACTTTGGTTTTTAATTGGTGAGAGGAAATAATATACAATACTTAATAAAAGGAAGGCTCTGTTCATACAGAGACCAAATAAGAAATAAATATGAAAAATAAATATTCATTGGCTATTCATGGGGGAGCAGGCACTATACTAAAGTCTAGCATGTCTGCTGAAAAGGAAGCCGCATATAAAGGAGTATTAGAGTCCTCGTTGTTGGCAGGAGAGGAAATATTGAAAAATGGTGGGAGTAGTTTGGATGCTGTGGAGGCATCTGTCATTGTGCTTGAAGATAGTGACTTATTCAATGCTGGCAAGGGGTCTGTTTTCACTGCAGACGAAACACACGAATTAGAAGCTTCCATCATGTGTGGTAGAACCCTTCAGGCAGGAGCGATAGGTGCTGCCACAAGTATCAAAAATCCTGTGATGGCCTCTAGAAAAATTTTAGACTCTTCAGATTATGTGTATTTGTCTGGTCAGGGAGCTGATCAATTTGCCAAAGAACAAGGATGTGAAATGGTTCCCAATAGCTACTTCTATTCTGACTTTAGGTATGAACAGCTACAGGCAGCCAGAGGGAGTTCGAGGATGAAACTTGATCATAGTACGGATAAAAAATTTGGAACTGTGGGTGCAGTAGCATTGGATCAACATGGGAATTTGGCTGCTGCAACTTCTACCGGTGGTTTGGTTAATAAGAAATATGGAAGACTTGGAGATAGCTCAGTGATAGGGTCAGGTGTCTATGCTAATGATGCAACTTGCGCTATTTCTTGTACTGGATATGGCGAATTTTTCTTGCGCGGTGTGGTGGCCCATGATATCTCTTGTTTGATGGAATACAAGGGACTGTCATTAGAAGAGGCCGCTCAGTTGGTGATCAATCAAAAGCAAGTTGCATTGGGTGGAGAAGGTGGAATTATTGGAGTAGATCACAACGGTAATTGTAGCCTGGTTTTCAACTCAGAAGGAATGTATAGAGGTTCTATCAATGATATGGATCCAATGCCACAGGTTGGCATCTATGGAGATATGCTGTCTTAATCAGCACGAAAGGCATACTTATAAAGACTAAATGAGGCTATTTAGGTATCACTTACGGGTGATATCCATTATTAACTTTTAAATAATAAGTGATGAAAAAGTATGTATTGATTTTAGTCTTGACTACCTGTATGTTTCGTGTTTATTCCCAGGAGGATCGATTGAGCCAATTGAGTATGGATGAATTACTCAATGTTAATTTGGAAAAAACGGCTCAACCGATCGTTTGGGATCAAAGGGCAAAAAGCCAAGAGGTGATAAATCTGGCAGTAATGCTACCCAGTAGTAAGTTTCCAGGTTTTTCGAAAGAGCTGATGCAGGCAGCCCAACTGGCAATGGATCAGATCAATGCGTCTGGAGGAGTTTTAGGCAAAGATTTGAACCTAGTGTTAGTTGATGATGCTGCGGATCTGGATTTATGTTTGTTACAGGCAGATACCTTGATTCGTCGATATGGAGTGAGATATATAATAGGTCCAACCAATTCTGAAAGGGTCATTGCTTTGTCTAAGGAGTTTGAAGAGGAGGATTGGTATCTGATATCTCCATCAGCTTCGGCGATTGAAATCAGTAACCTCAATGATGATAGGGTATTTAGAACAGCTGCGTCAGATGTGTTACAGGCTTCTTTTGCGACCAAATATGCCATTGAGACATTGAGAAGAAGAAAGGCTAGTTTATTCTATATTGACAATGCTTATGGTCAAGGGCTAGCCCAGGAATTCAAAAGGAAATTTGAAGAACGGGGTGGTCAGGTAATTGCAGAGGAGTATTATAGCCCACTCGTGGATTTGCAGACGTATGATATCACTCAGAAAATAGAAGCATTGATAAGTGATGGGCCGGATTTGATTTACCTCGTTTCCAATCATGTGGATATAGAATTGATGGCTCCCAAAATTCAAATGCCTGATGATGTCATCATTCTAGCAACGGATGCGGCCAAAGGTGAGTATGGCACTGTGGCAGCCAATGTACTCGATGGAATGATTGGAACCTCATCAGCATTTACCACACAATCTTATTTTTTAGATTCATACAAGATCAAGTATGGAACAGTTCCCACATTTTTAGAGAGTGCGGATGTATATGATATTGTGTATTTGTATGCCGGAGCTATATTGACCTCAGCAGTGAGCGATGAGTCGATCCATCAGTCTTTGCAGGATTTTTCTATGAAGGGTGCAAAAATGGACGCATCCCATTGGTCTCAGATTATCGAACTAATTAGCCGTGGTAAGAAGATAGACTTTATCGGTTCTACAGGTTCTCTTGACTTTCTGCCTAATGGGGATATACAAGATAGATCCATAGAGGTTTGGGAGCTAGATGCAGGAGATATTTTAATTAAATAAGGTATTTAGATTATTAATTCCGAATTAAAAAAGGCAGTTCTATGGGTAACATTCTACCAATCTAGAACTGCTTTGCTTTCCACCCAAAACTACGATACTGAGGCGAATTTTGGACTTTCAATTCAACTCCCAATAAGCCCCATTTATTCCTGCTAGAACACAAAAAATGTTTTACCCTTTGTTGATCTATTTCTAGTAAATAGCTGTAAAACAAGTGGGTAAAATTCCCTGGCGAGGATCAAACAATATAAGGGGTTGATTTGTTCAGACTTATGCTTTGGTAATCATTTCATTAATCTCATCTAAGATTTTATTTTGGATCATCTGACTATAGTTTTTTTCAGTAATCTCTACACTGGAGTGGCCAAGTCCTGAGGAGATTTTTCGAATGCCTATCCCCATCTCTAATCCAAGGATCGTCCAGGTGTCGCGAGCCGTATAGGTTGTGATTTTTTCCAACCATAAAGAATTCAGAAAATGGGAATTGATACTAATTACTATTCGGATCCAATTACCATATCCAGTGCTTCATCAGCTTCCTTATGAATAAAGTTAGCTTGATAGTTAATTGTGGTTTTTAAATCCGAATGACGATATAGTTTTTGGAGCATTAAGGGGTGAATCCTGTCTCCAGCTATGTTGCCGAATGTATGTCTTGCTATATGATTAGAAAGGTCCTTTTCTATTGAACAAAGAGAAGCAATTTTTTTCAGGTAGTCATTGATCAGTGATGTAGCATTACGTGATTTCACAAATAGATCTTCTGAGCTGCTTTTGTCGGCTTTGTTCATATACGGAAAAACAAAGTCTTTTTTTCTAGTTTTAGGGGACTGGTAATTTTGAAGGATATCTTGGGCCTTTTTTGGTGTTTTTAACGATACCGTTTTTTTGTTTTTACCCATGGTATAAAACAATCGGCCGTCTTTGAAATCACCCCATGTTAGGTTTAACACATCAGTAATTCTTATTCCTGCAAAATAGTAAGCCACTAGCCAGACATTTTTAGCATGCCAAATTTGTGTGTTAGCTTCTAGGGTTAGGTTTTCGATTCGTTCCACCTCTTCTACAGTCAAGCCAATCTTATGACCAGACCCAATTCTTATTTTTTCTTTTTCTCCAGCAAAGGGGTAGTGTTTTGCAGCTACTAATCCTTCAGCAATTGCTTCATTGAAAAGGGTTCTTATAAAAATGAGTTGGTTGGTGATTGTTCTTGGTTTCATATCCAAATATGACACACAGAAAACCTTATATTGATTGATAAATGTTGTGTTGATGTCCTCAAAGAATAGGCTTTTGTTATTTGCTAAAAGCTTAATCTTAGCAATAAATGAATATCCAGGCTTTCTACTTTCGCTTATTCTTTGTTTTCTTCTTTGCTTAATTTCTTCTTTTGCTTTGTCAAGAGGGGTAGAGGATTTAAGGTTTACAAATTCTTCGATATTGCACAGTATGGACCTTTCTGCCCGGGCGACAGAAAAAACATTACTAAGATGTTTTCCTTTTACTCTTTCTGCACCGAATTGAAAGAATGATACTTTTCGTCCTTTTTTTGAGATTTTCTTTTTTATCCCTTTACTAGATGTGCTACTGTCGTCAGACTCCATCTCAAGTGCGATATCATTAGCCTCCTTAAGTTTTGATAATAAGAAATTGTTTAGCCGAGAGGAATTAGGATGTGATTTCTTAACTCTTCGTTCTGATGCATCCCAGTGTTTGAGTTCAATGGATTGGTCGGTATGTACATACTTAGGTTTTCTATCCTTTATGATTCTAATGGCCAAAGGATATGTGCCATCTTTTTTCTTCTTTTCTTTTCGTAATACGATTTTTACTGAGGCCATTTTGGAAATAGTTATTTTACATAGTGAAGTTAATGATAATAGATGTGAATTAGGTTAAACAATGGTTAAACATTTGGCCGTTTAACCTGTTTTTATATGGTTTGATATGACTATTATTTGTTTAAAAATGCCGTATAGAGCTGTTTTGATACGTGTTGATGTATTAATCGTCGGGCTCATAACCCGAAGGTCGCAGGTTCGAGTCCTGCTCCCGCTACTAGATAAAAGGTCAGCAAAAGCTGGCCTTTTTTGTTTTAAGGTATTCTATTTTTTATCTATAATACTTCCTCTTTCTTCTCCATCTGTCGATAGGCTTTGGCGCTCATGTTCCAGTATTTTTTGAAGAATTTGTTGAGGTGGCTCTCGTCGGTGAAGCCAAAATCATGGGCGATTTCCTTGATGGTGAAATGGCTGTGGATTAGTCGGTTTTGCATCAGTCCCATGCGATAATTATCGATGTATTTGCGTAGGGTGATGTGCATGTTGCGTTTAAAGTAGTTGCTTACATAGTTTTTGCTGATGCCGAATTTTTCAGCCAGTAAGTCTATCTGGAGTAGTTTGGGATGGGTGATATTGTTGTGAATGTAAGAAAGTACCTTTTCCATTTTCGAACTCTCGATATGGAGAGCATGTACTTCTTTTTTGGAGGAGTAGTTTTGCTTAATGATCTCCAACATAGATAGGATCTGAAAGTAGACGATCTGATCATTACCTTCACTGCTGAGGATGGTTCTAAATATGCTTTCGATGGCTTTTTTGTTGCTGTTTTTGAATTGCAACCGCACATTGTGATATTCCTCATTTTCTAGTCCATATTTCAGCTTCTTACTTAGTACTTCGGGGATGCCCATGCAGTCCTTGATGAAAGATTCTGTAAAACTGACCCCTACGAAATGGGTGCTTTCGAAAACCTCAAAATGATGGTGGTCTTTGGGGTTGAGCAGGAAAACAGAGCCTGTACTGTAAGAAATCTCTATGTCGTTGAGTACATGGATTCCCTTCCCTTTCTTGATGTAGATGATTTGGTAGTAATTGTGCGAATGCTCTGGCTCTATCCATCGGTCGTAGTGCCGATCCAGTAGGGTCAAAGGGTAGTATTGCTTGTGCTTATCCATGCTTTTTTATTACTAGTTTTTGAAAATTATGTACTAGTAAAATATTGGTAAATGTACTCACTTTTGTGTTCGATCGAGATCTCGCCCAATAGATTTTTTTACACAAATGTCTCCAATATGAATCCACAAAATAAGCCAACAAAAGGCCTGAAAATCAATAGAATATTTACCAAAGAAAGTAAAGATCCATACGACCAGTTCGAGTTCGAATTGCGCTCATCTACGATTAGAGATCCTTCGGGAGAGGTCGTTTCACAAATGGACAATGTAGAAGTGCCCAAAGGTTGGTCGCAGATCGCCACGGACATCATGGCACAAAAGTACCTTCGAAAAGCGGGAGTCCCGCAAAAGGACGGAACAACCGGAACTGAAACTTCGGCGAAGCAGGTCGTTCATCGCCTGGCCAACTGTTGGAAAGTGTGGGGGCAGAAATACGGGTACTTCCGCACCAAAAAAGACGCCAATGCATTTTATGACGAATTGGTCTTCATGTTATTGGCTCAGTATGCTGCACCTAACTCGCCTCAGTGGTTCAATACCGGACTGCATGAGTCATATGGACTCAAAGGAAAAGCTCAGGGCCACTACTATGTAGACCCAGATACTGAGGAACTGAAGCAGTCAGAATCCGCCTATGAAAGACCTCAACCCCATGCCTGTTTTATCCTGGATGTAGAAGATGATTTGGTCAATCCCAATGGCATCATGGATCTGTGGGTGCAGGAGGCCCGGATTTTCAAGTATGGTTCGGGTGTAGGTACTAATTTTTCCAATATCCGGGGCAAAGATGAACCTCTGGAAGGCGGAGGGACCTCGTCTGGCCTGATGTCTTTCTTAAAGATCGGAGACAGAGCAGCAGGCGCTATCAAATCAGGAGGAACCACCCGCCGAGCAGCTAAAATGGTAAGTTTGGATTTGGATCATCCCGAAATAGAAGAGTTTATCAATTGGAAGAAGGAAGAGGAGAAGAAAGTCGCAGCGCTGATTGCAGCGGGTTATTCTTCGGACTACAACGGAGAGGCTTACCAAACTGTGTCAGGCCAGAATTCCAATAACTCTGTGCGCATACCCAATGCTTTTTTTGATCGATTAAAAAACAAAGAAGACTGGGAGCTGAAAGCGCGTACAGATGGTAGCGTGATGAAAACAGTATCTGCTGAAAACCTATGGGGGCAAATTGCAGATGCGGCATGGAGCAGCGCGGATCCCGGAGTACAATACGACACCACTATCAACGAATGGCATACTTGCCCGGCTGATGGATCGATACGAGGATCTAATCCGTGTTCAGAGTATATGTTTCTGGACAACACGGCTTGTAATTTGGCTTCCTTTAATCTCTACAAATTTTTCAATGAAGAGAAAAATGAGTTTGATATCGCCTCATTCCAGCATGCGAGTAGGTTATGGACTATAGTGCTGGAGATTTCAGTATTGATGGCTCAGTTTCCGTCCAAAGCAGTAGCACAGCGTTCCTACGATTACAGGACATTGGGACTAGGTTATGCCAATCTGGGCGCACTACTGATGGTGCAGGGGATTGCCTATGACAGCCCTGAGGCACGTGCATTGGCGGCTTCTATCACCTCTATTATGACGGGTACATCTTACAAAACATCTGCTGAGATGGCTTCTGTTTTGGGCGCTTTCCCGAGATATGAGCCGAACAAAGACAGTATGCTCCGTGTGATTCGAAATCACCGATATGCCGCATACAATACGCCTGACAATTTCGAAGGACTATCTGTTATACCTCAGACTTTGGATCAGAATCTTTGTCCTTCTGATTTGCTGCAAGCAGCACAGCAGGTTTGGGATGAGGCCCTGGCTTTGGGAGAGGAGTTTGGATACAGAAATGCGCAGACGACTGTGATCGCACCCACAGGCACGATTGGCCTACTGATGGATTGTGATACGACGGGAGTCGAACCGGATTTTGCTCTGGTGAAATACAAAAAACTCGCTGGAGGAGGATACTTTAAGATCATCAACCATTCGATCCCAAAAGCCCTGCGCAACCTCCAATATAGTGAGGTAGAAATCGATGCGATCGTGAACTATGCCAAGGGACATGCGAGCCTAAAAGGTGCCCCGCACATCGATGCAGACAGCTTGAAAAAACTAGGCTTCCTGGATGCTGAAATAGAAAAGGTGGAAGCTGCACTTCCGACAGCTTTTGATGTGGCTTCTGTTTTTAGCTTTTATACGCTGGGTGAAGATTGCATGACCCGATTGGGGATAGAAGGCTATCACAGCATGGGATTCAACTTGCTGAAAGAACTGGGACTGAAACAGGAACAGATAGATGAGGCCAACGAGTACATCTGTGGTACCATGACCATAGAGGGAGCACCCTACCTGAAGGAGGAGCACTATCCCGTTTTTGATTGTGCCAATCGCTGCGGAGAAAAGGGAGAGAGATACATTGCAGTCGGAGGACATGTTCGTATGATGGCGGCTGTTCAGCCTTTCATCTCTGGAGCGATCTCCAAAACTGTGAATATGCCTCATGAAACCCAACCGGAGGAGATTGCAGATTGCTATTTGCAGTCCTGGGAGCTGGGCCTCAAGGCCTGTGCACTCTACCGTGATGGTAGCAAGCTGTCGCAACCGCTATCGGCCAAAAAAGACAAGGAGCAAGAGAAAGAAGAGGAAATCAAAGACCTGACTACCAATGCTGAAGAGGTTTTGAAGGCAGCCAGGTCGATTTTGGAGGAGTCTGATGACAATACTTTCCGTCAGAAATTGACCCGAATGGTCGAGCGAAGGAAGCTGCCCGATCGCCGAAATGGCTTTACACAAAAAGCCAAGATCGATGGGCATACCGTTTTCTTGAGAACTGGCGAATATCCAGATGGTACGCTGGGCGAGCTATTTATAGATATGTACAAGGAGGGAGCGTCCTTCCGATCCCTTCTCAACTGCTTTGCGATATCCGTATCTCTGGGACTGCAGTATGGCGTGCCACTGCAGGAGTTTGTGGACCGCTTTACTTTCACGCGTTTCGAGCCGGCAGGTCGTGTCGAGCACCCGAACATCAAGTCTGCTACTTCTTTGCTGGACTATATGTTCCGTCTGTTGGGCTATGAATATCTGGGTAGAGAGGATCTGGTACATGTTTCCAATCCTGTAGCTAAGGATCTTGGCAGTCAGGAGGAGGTCTTTACCGCTTCTCCAAAAGCCGAAACTAAACCTTCGTCTGACTCTAATCCCGTGATCGCTAATGCAGAAGCCATCACTTATGCAGGAAAGACTGGGGACGAGGGAATTGGTCAAACACAACAAGCACTAGCCAGCATGATGGGAGATGCACCGATCTGTAACGACTGTGGTCATATCACCGTGCGATCAGGCACCTGCTACAAATGTCTGAACTGCGGCAATAGTTTAGGCTGCAGTTGAGTTTTAGTGAGAATGGGCCGGTTCTGAAAAGGGCTGGCCTTATTCGAACTTTCGCTTAATCCCTATGAGGATACATTTTAATGGCAATGCAAATGATCAAGATATGCATTGCCCAACTATTTAGCTAAAGGGCGTGTCATTATAATATGAAGCAACTTAGGCATTTTATCATTCTACCATTTTTGATACTTCTTTTTGGCTGTTCTGAGGAGGATTCAAATCTTAGCACGAATTACCCAAACGGTTTAGTTAATTCATGGGTAGAGTCATATGAAGAAAGTCCTGGGGTTTATAGACCATCAGGTTTTATGACTTTTCCAAGTTCTAGGTTTAGACAAGTCTATACTTTCAATAAAGATGGGAGTTGCGAATTTTTGGTTTTGTCTTCAGTTGATGCTCATTATATCCAATATGGAAAGTGGCAATATGATGATGAAAATAAAATGATTAGAATTTACGATGCAGATAACCATCTGCTTAGAGATTTGGAAGTCAAGTCAATAAATGCTACTAAGCTAGTCTTAGTAATGTGAGTAGCAATATTTTTGGATTAACAACTTCTGGTTTGCAATGGCTTTTGCATACAACAGGATATTCCTTATTTTAGATTTGTTGTTCACCTCAATCATCTCTCATGACTAAATCAATTCTAAGCTTAAGTTTGGCTCTATTCACCACAGGGCTAGTATTTGCACAGGAACCAATCAGCACAAAACGAGTGACTTCAATCATTGATTCTACCTATCAAGAAGAGCTCGTCCTGATACAGGAGTTTACTGTTAATGCCTCGATTGATGAGGTTTGGGAGGCTTATACCAGTAAGGAAGGTTGGGAGAGCTGGAGTGTTCCACTGGCCGAAATTGACTTTAAAATTGGTGGGACTATCAAAACAAATTATAATCCCGAAGGACAAATAGGTGATAGTACTACTATCGTGACTAATATTATCAATTACGTGCCTTTCAGACTTCTGACCCTTCAGGCAGAGTTAACGGATAATTTTCCTGAGTTTATGAAGCAGGAGGCCAAGAATTTCTATAATGTAATATATTTTGAAGAGCCCGAACCGGGGCAAACGACAGTGAAATCTTATGGGATTGGTTATAGAAATACCCCAAAATACTTGAACCTTCTGAAGTTTTTTATCCCTGCCAATGAACAATCCCTGTTGAAGTTGATTGCCTATCTGGAATAGTAGCTAAGTTCTTGTCTCATTCTTAAACAAGTTTGAATTTGAGGAAGCAGTAATCACAATTCCCAGAATCTACAATAGTTTATGGTTTATTAAATAGAATATCACTACGATTGCAGCTCGATAATAACTAAGAGTAAATCATGAGTAAAATGAGAATTTATCACCGCTATTTGGGTTTTTTCCTGGCGGGGATCATGGCCGTCTATGCTGTGAGCGGAATTGTTTTGATCTTTAGAGATACAGATTATTTCAAAAAGGAAACACAACTCGTCAAGGAGCTGCCTGCAGAGACGAAACCAGAAGAGCTGGGTGAGGCACTAAGGATTAGAAGGTTTAAACTGGACAAGGTGGAAGATGGAGTGGCTTATTTCCAAAACGGTACCTATGATTTGAATACCCACACAGCCTCCTATGTGGTGAAGGAATTGCCATATGTTCTCGATAAAATGACACATTTACACAAGGCGACAAGCAGCCGTCCTTTGTTCTTCTTGAATATCTTCTTTGGGCTATCGCTGTTTTTCTTTGTGATGTCCTCTTTTTGGATGTTTATGCCGGGTTCGGACCTCTTCAAAAAAGGTGTCTATTTTGCACTAGCCGGGCTGGCCTTTGCTGGGCTCATGGTGTTTTTATAGTCCAATTTTTGATTATTAGAATATTCTGACCTCATGGGCTGAAAATTAGGTTATTCCCCTAGTTTTTATTCTTTCAAATTCCACTTTGGAAATAGAGCGTCATATTATCTTTGGGCACCCAAAAAATGATAATATGACGTTTAAACCCAAATTTCATTTCGATGATACCGAAATCGCTTTTGGTGATAAAAGCAATTTCGATCTGAAACGAATGTATTTCCTGTTTGCGACCATGAACAACCCCTTTATTGCCAAGGTGGGCATCTGGTTGACACAGTTTGCACTTCGTATCCATATACCCATTAAATTCATGATCAAGAAGACCATCTTCGCTCAGTTTTGTGGAGGGGAGTCTTTGCGAGATTCTATGTCTACGGTGACCAAATTGGGTGACTCTAACATCCATACCATATTGGATTATTCGGTGGAGGGAGAAAGTAAGGAGAGGGTATTTGATCAAAACTGTGAAGAAATCATCAAGTCACTCAAGATGGCCAAAGAATCTGATAAAATACCTACTGGAGTGATGAAATTGACAGGGTTTGTAGCCTTTGATTTGTTGGTTCAAAAGCAGGAAGGTAAACCTTTCAATACAAAGCAAACCCAGCGCTGGGAGGCTTTCGAGGCACGCGTGGAAAAGATCTGTTCCTTTGCGGTAGAATGTAATAAGTATCTCTTTATCGATGCGGAAGAGACCTGGATTCAGGAACCTATCGACGAGATCGTCAATCATATGATGGAAAAATATAACCGCGATCGCGTCTATATATTCAATACTTATCAAATGTATAGAACGGCTTCTCTTGGCAATCTGAAGGCCATTCATAAAATGGCACAACAGGGTGGTTTCAAAGTGGGAGCTAAGCTGGTGAGAGGTGCTTATATGGAAAAGGAACGCGAACGTGCGGAGGAAAAAGGCTATCCAGATCCGATTCATCCGAGCAAAGAAGCGACGGATAAGGCTTATGACGATGCGCTCATCTACTGCATGGAGAATCTAGGAGAGATCTACGTATGTGCCGGTACGCACAACGAAAACAGTTCCCAACTCCTGGCTAAACTCATGGATGACCATGGGGTGAAAAAAGACGATCCAAGGGTGTTTTTTGCGCAGCTATATGGTATGAGTGACAATATCTCTTATACTCTGGCTCATGCCAATTACAATGTGGCCAAATATGTTCCCTATGGACCGGTCAAGAAGGTGCTGCCCTACCTCATGCGTAGAGCGGAAGAGAATACCTCTATCTCAGGACAAAGTAGTAGAGAGTTTAGACTCGTTAAAAATGAGATGAGAAGAAGAAAGAGATTGAGTTAGCATCTTTTTTCAAATCCGCTTGATATTAGCCTTGACTTTTTGGGGTTACTCTAAATATGCGGGTTTAAACTGTCAGTTTTGATTTGATCTAGGATAGTGAGTTATCGAAACTTTCGCCTCGCCGGCTTGGCTTTACTTTCTTCCTTGATGAAGAAAGTAAACAAAGAAATCAAGGGCTGCATTCATTTCTTCACGTCTTTTCCTGCTTTTAAGTAGAAAAAAACTAAAATGACTGAAGGCCCAGGATAAAATATATAGAATGCTTTAGCTAGTTCAGGCAGTTTGAATCTTTTTAGCAGAAAGAAGAACAATTCTTAGAGATTGACAGGGATTGGTTATCAGCAAAGGCAAAAAATCACTATCTTCCGATTTTTTATGCCCCGAGGGCATTCGTTGATTGAAAACTGGTGGCTGATTCCTTTTGCATGAAGCTTGCTTTATTTCGATCGACTCATTAACCTTGAATTGATAATAGACAACTAATTTGATTGATGGTCAGAGAGAAACGTGAAGCGAGCCTCCTGGAGGCTTTGATACCCATCCTATTTCTAATTGTTTTCCTAAGTTTTAATGTCGCTGTTTTCGGTGATGGTGCCCTTGACGGCTCCAACCAAATCATCCTGATTTTGTCAGGTGGGGTAGCTGCTTTGGTAGCTACGAGATTGGGATACAATTGGGAAGAAATCCAAAAAGGAATTACACGCAGTATCAATTCGGCCATGCCGTCGATCTTGATTTTGTTGATGATTGGATCTTTGGCTGGTAGTTGGCTGATCAGCGGGATCGTTCCTGCTATGATCTACTACGGTCTACAGATTCTGAATCCTACGATATTCTTGTTTGCTTCTACAGTGGTATGTGCAATTGTATCCATGGCAACTGGTAGTTCCTGGACGACTTCTGCTACAGTGGGGATTGCATTGATAGGAATAGGTCAAACCATGGGGATACACGAAGGGCTAGTTGCCGGATCGATACTATCTGGAGCCTATTTTGGAGATAAAATGTCTCCGCTATCTGATACCACCAATCTGGCTCCAGCCATGGCGGGTACGGATCTTTTCACACATATACGATACATGACTTTAACGACGGTACCATCCATTACTATCACCCTAGTGATTTTCTTGGTGGTGGGTTTTGTTTATAATCCTGAGGTGAGTGAATTAGGTACAGCCTCTGTACTTCAAGCAATTGAAGCCAAGTTTTCTGTCAATCCATTGCTGTTTGTCGTACCGGTGGTGGTGATCGTGATGATCGTGAAGAAAGTGCCAGCATTACCTGCTTTGTTAGCCGGTACGCTGTTGGGGATTGTTTTTGCGCTCATTTTTCAGCGTGATGTGATTGCCGAAGTGGCAGCCCATAGTGGATCCAATCTGGAAGTACTTTTTGTAGGATGTATGAAAGCGCTCTATGGCTCTGTCGGTGTTACTACCAACAATGAAATGGTCAATGAACTTTTGAGTTCTGGTGGAATGTACGGGATGCTGAATACGGTTTGGTTGATTGTAAGTGCGATGATTTTTGGAGGTATTATGGAAGGTACTGGGCTATTGAAGAAAATTGCAGCCACCATTATCCAATGGGTCAATTCTGCTGGATCACTGATTGCATCTACAGCTGGAACTTGCGTGTTTTTTAATGTGACTGCATCAGATCAGTATCTGGCCATCGTTGTACCAGGTAGAATGTACGCAGACATGTATAAGGAAAAAGGCCTGGCACCAGAGAACCTGAGTAGAACACTGGAAGATTCGGGCACGGTGACTTCTGTCCTAATCCCATGGAATACCTGTGGTGCTTATCACTCCTCTGTGTTAGGGGTGGGGACATTGGCTTTTGCACCCTATTGTTTTTTCAACATCATTAGCCCTATCATGACGGTCATTTATGGCTACTTTAACATCAAGATTAAAAAACTGACAAAAAAAGAAGATTGAATGGAAGTAAGAAAGATCAGTAAAGAAGAAGTAAATGATTTGCCTTTGATTAAGTATGAAGGCGAGAGTATCATCATCGATGATGCCTCTGATATACCTGCCGCTGCAGAGTATTTGAGTCAATTTTCTTTGCTGGGCTTTGATACCGAGACCAAGCCTGCCTTCAAAAAAGGACAGGTTCATCCGGTGGCCTTACTTCAATTGGCGACCCCTGAGCGCGTGTATTTGATTCGTTTGCTCAAAACGGGTCTGCCGGACGAGATCATTGCATTGTTCGAAAATCCTGAAGTGATCATTGCAGGGATTGGCATTAGAGATGATATCAAGGATCTGAAAAAGATCAAGCCGTTCAAGCCAGCGGGCTTTGTGGATCTGAACGAAAAGGGTAAGAAGCTCGGATTTGAAAGCATAGGGGCGCGCAATTTTGCGGGTATGTTCATGGAGGGTCGAATCTCCAAGAGTCAACAGGTGTCCAATTGGGAAAACGACGAATTGACAGAAGCACAAATCAACTATGCAGCTACTGATGCCTGGATCTGCATAGATGTCTATAAGCAAATGCACCAACTAGAAGACTAAGCAATGTCCAACTCTCATTTTCTTCGGTCCCTGGCAGAACGCTGCAAGGCGGAGTTTGGTGAGAACTGTGGGCAGCTCAAGGTTATATTTCCTAACAAGCGGGCGGGGGTATATTTTGCCAGCTACCTTTCCGAGCTATACGAAAAGCCCATTTGGTCTCCCATGATCAGTTCTTTCGAGTCCTTCGTCGAAGAGCAGCAGGATAAGAAACTGGCAGACGAACTCCAGTTGAGTTTCATCCTTTACAAAGCCTACAAGCAACTGGTGCCACATGCCGAATCTTTCGATGCTTTTTTGCCATGGGGCGAAATGATCCTAAAGGATTTCAATGATATCGACAATTATCTGGTCGAGACCAAGCATATATTTCATGTGATTAAGTCGCAGAAAGAATTGGATGAAGCTTTTCATTTTCTATCGGAGGAAGATCAAAAAACCGTTCAGCAATTCTGGCAAGGCTTTTTGCCCGAGCCAGATAAAAAGCAATCGGAATTCATCAAGACCTGGTCGATATTGGATCAGCTCTATGTTAGATTCAACGAGCTCCTGGCCGAACAAAATCTGACTTACAAGGGACACTTGTTCAGAGAGTTTTGCGAGAATAACCAGCTGAAAGATACTGGTGCAGTGTGGTTTGCAGGTTTCAATGCCCTGACACGTGCAGAAGAAAAGATCATCAAAGAATGTCTGGAGACAGGTAGTAGCGATATCTTTTGGGAACTGGATCGATACTACTTTGAAGACGAGTATCAGGAGGCTGGTTTGTTCTTTCGTGAATATGCCAAGGATTCGATTTTAGGTGCTTCTGTTCAGCGAGATATTCAGGATGTTCTAAATACCAAAGACAAGCAAATTGATTTGATTTCTGCTCCCCTGAAAATGGGACAGGTCATGGCCTGTACACAAAAACTGGAGGAGTTGGCTGCCAGCGCTGAAGGTTTGAAAGATACGTTGGTCATTCTCTCTGAAGAGAGTCTCTTGCCAGTACTCTTAGATAAGCTGCCAGAAGCGGCCAGTCAGGTTAATATCACCATGGGGTGGTCTATTGCTCAGGCACGCGCCTATATTTTGTTCGAAAAGATGCTGGTGCTTGCAATGAATCGAAGCAAAGATTCGCAGCTTTACCTTACCTTCAAAGAATTGTCAGACATTCTGTCTTTCAATGATTTTTTCGGTCTGGAGCAAGAAAAGGTAGATGCCTGGCAGAAGGCTTGTTTGGAGAATCAGCGATATTTCTTTCCTCCTGAAGAGTTAATAGAATTGTTGCCTCGGATAGAAGCTTTCCTCAATGCACAGACAAGCGCTCAGATTTTAGCGGCCATTACAGACTTTATTCATGAGAGTCCATTGGACGAATGGGCAGAGTTGGATCGATCAGTGGCGGTCTTGCTGCACAGCACTTTCAAGCGATTGGCCAAAGCAGCAGAACAGTTTCAGATCGAGCTGGAGCCGAGCTCATTGTTGCGACTTTATAAGAAATTAGGGACGAATTTGAAGTTGCCTTTTACCGGTGATTCAGATGGCGGGCTTCAGGTCATGGGGATTTTGGAAACCAGAAATTTGAGCTTCAAGAATATTTTGATCCTTGGGATGAATGAAGGCTCCTGGCCGAGAGAGTCCAGTCAATCGTCTTTTATTCCCTACAATATCCGCAAGGCCTTTGATCTACCGACTACCGAGCATCAAGATGCGATGCAGGCCTATTTGTTTTACCGACTGTTACACAATAGTGATCAACTTTGGATCTCATACAACAATGTGACCGAGTTTAATAAAAATGGCGAACTGAGTCGTTACATGCAGCAGTTGGAGTTCGAGTCGGATGAGACAAAGGTAGAGATCAAACGACAGTCTGTCTTGACGCAGATTGCTCCTGTGCCAGCTTACAGCATCACCAAGACCAAAACAGCAGAAGTGATGAAGCGATTGGGAGAATATCTCTATGATTCTTCCAGTCCTCGTAAACTTTCGCCATCTGCGCTCAATACCTACATAGATTGCAAATTGAAATTCTATTTCAACTACGTCGAGCGAATCTATGAGCCCAATGAAATAAGAGAGGACATCGATCCATCGATGCTGGGGAATCTGTTGCATCGGGCTATGGAGTTTCTATATGAGGGACAGTCTGAGATGACAAAGGAGTTGGCTGAATCCTTGAATGGGAAGGTAGAAGCAGCTGTCAAGGCAGCCTTTGTGGATCAGAAATTAAACATAGAGGACAGCAGGCAGAGTCTGGGGCGCCAGATGATCGTATTTGAAGTGATCAAGAAATTCGTCCTCGACATATTAAGAACTGATGCTGCAAGTGCTCCTTTCGAATTTGTAGGGCTGGAGTCTGAAGACTTCTTCTATGATTTTCCGATTGAGACGATGGAAGGGTCCACCAAGGTCTCGCTGAAAGGTATCATCGACCGGATCGACCGAAAGGGGGAGAGCATTCGTATCGTAGATTACAAGTCGGGTAGCGACAATCGTGAATTTGGTGATTTGGAAGATCTGCTTGACGCTGGTTCTACCAATCGCAACAAAGCGGTTTTTCAGCTCTTTTATTACTCGATGCTTTATAAGGAAAACCACCCCGACAATGCACTACCCATCCAACCGTTGATGTACAATAGCCGTGACTTATCCCAGGCGGACTTTGATGGTCAGATCAGACAAAAGAAAGGTACTAAGGGGTCTGATCGTAAAGGAGGGATAGTCATGGATTACCGTCAGTTCGAGGAGGAGTACAAGCAAACACTTGAGCATCTCCTGACTGAAATCTTTAACTCCTCTATTGATTTTAACCAGACGGATGACTTGAAGAAATGTCAGTATTGTCCCTACGTGGAGATCTGTAGGAGGAGTTGAATTCGAAAATAAATACAATTACCTACCCCACTTGTAGCATATTGCCCCTGAATAAGTCCTGAGAAATTCTAGTTTTGCGCTCAAATCAATTCACTTATGAAGCGCATTCTATTGCCCCTTTTTATTTTTCAGTTGCTGTTCCATTCGGTTTTGGCTCAATCCAGCAAAGAGCTGCTAAGAAAGGCGGACGAGCAATTCGAAAATTTGCATTACGATAAGGCTTTGCCTCTTTATGAAAGGGCCTTTCAAAATAAGGAGGAAAATCAGGCTCTGCGTGGGATCATTCGTTCTCATCTGGAGTTGGGTATGCAAAAGCAATTGAATGGTGATGCCACTGGTAGCCAAGCGCAATTGGCGATGGGACTGAAAAGAGCAGAAGAGCTGGTGCAACGCAATGCATCCAATGAGGAAAACCGTTTGCTTAGAGGGTTGCTTTATGTCTACAATGCTCAATATGAAAAGGCTAGAGCCGATTTTGAGTATGTAAAAGGAATTAACCCAGATAATGGCAGAGTTTATTATTATCTCTGGCTTTTGGAGCCTGTTCAGGGTTTGGCACGCATCAATCATGCTTATGTGTCTAAGGCCCTTCGTTTGGATCCCGGTTTGTTCGAGTTGTATCAGGAATTGGGGTCGTACTATGCTGCCGAGGGAATGGCTACTGAGGCAATTTCTTCTTTCGAAAAAGCCATTGAGATTTCTCCAAAGAATTATAAAGCACACTTTGCTTTGGGTCAAGTCTACTGGTCGATGGGTGATTTGGAAAAGATGCGCTATCATTTTGAACAATCACTGCTGTACTTCCCTGATTTTGGATATGGGCAGATGCTACTGGGCGGTGTGGAGTTGATGAGTGGAAATACTACAGAGGCAGTGAGTTGGATCAAAAAAGCCCTGGCCAATAACCCACAGGCGGAGGACTACCTGCCGATGTATAAGCAGAACTATCCTGTACTCAATAATTACAATTTTAAAGTCGAAAAGGATTCGGGGAAGGGGCCACTGGATGAAAATGGCTACCCGCGTTATTATCAGGAGGCACTTGGTTTGGCTCAGGGCTATGATTATCCTACTGCTATTAACAAGTTCCAGCAATGCTATGATCTGTATCAAGACTATGATCAGAAGCAGGTCCAATGGAGCATTTCTATTTTGTCATGGATATCACATTGCTACCTGGAGATGGGTGAATATGCCCATGCGATTCATAGTAGTAAAGATGCCTTGCAGCTGGCAATTAAGGAAAATATTACCACAGATCAGGCCAGTTTGGCGGCTGGTATTGGTATGATTTATTATTACTGGGGTGATTTACCCAATGCCATTGACTTTACCCATCAATCGCTCGAGTATCTGCAGAAATACAATCAAAACGAACAGCTATATGATGCCAATATCAATCTGGCTGGATACTATCGTAAATGGGAGAACTATGATAGTGCCATCTACCACAACCAAAAGGCGGTAGAATTTGCCATGTCTAGAGAGAAATTAGCGCAAGTATTGGCTCTCAAAGAATTGGCTCTGAGCCAAAGCAAAGCAGGGCTGAATGCAGAGGCTAGAATCAGTGTAGAAAAGATGCTGAGTTTGGCAGAAAATACCGATATGAAGAACCAAGCCAGCGCTATGCAGCTGGGAGCAGCTCAGGTATATTATAGGTTAGGCGAATATGAGAAGGCTAAAAAATACCTGTTGCAGGCAAAGAAGCATTTTGTGGAGTTTCAAAGTGTATTTTCCTATCATCCTACTTTGATTGATTTTTCCTTTACTTACTCAGGAATCAATTCTGTCCTTGGTCAGGTTGATTTATCTTACCATAACCTTCAATATTTGAATAAGAATTTGATTGATCAGATCTCGACTCAATTCCCAGCTATGAATGAGCAGGGGAAATTGTTGTTCTACCGTCAGGCTAGCCACTATTTTGAAATCTTCAATTCCTTTGCTTTTACGCATACCAATGTCAATCAGCTGGTACTAAATCGGCTATATGAAAATCAATTGTTGAAAAAGGGTTTGCTATTCAATGATGCAGCGAAATTTCATCAGATGATGTCCAATTCTGATAATGAGCTGGTTGTACAGCTTTATGATAAAATCGAAAGGGATAGGAACCTGATTGCTCGATCAATGTCTTATTCCAACGAGGAGCAAGAAAAAAGAGGGGTGGATATAAAAGTCTTGCAGAATGAAGTAGATAGTCTACAAGTGGAAATCTCAAGGATTACGAATGTCAATCAAGAGAGCCCAATCTATGAAAGGAATTTGGTGAAAAAGGTTAAGAAGACTCTACAGCCAGATGAAGCAGCAATTGAAATGATTCGCTTTCGAGCATTTGATTTTCACAAAGGCGGACATTTTACGGATCAAGTATATTATTTGGCTTTGATTCAAAAGGGGAATACTGACTCGATTGAATATGTGCTGCTCCGTGACGGGAATTTCATGGAGAACAAGGGCTATCAGGCATATTTCAATGCGATTGAATATGAGTTGGAAGATGAGAAGTCTTACGATATCTATTGGGCGCCTGTACAGGAAAAATTGGATGGGATCAAAAGGGTGTATTTTGCGGGAGACGGGGTCTATCACAAACTGAACTTAAATACCCTTTATGATGCAAGGGATGGTTCTTATGTCATTGAGAAAATGGATTTGAGACTATTGACGAGTACCAGAGATCTGATCAAAAAAACACCCAAGTTTCCAAAAGAGGGAAAAATCTTCTTGATCGGGTCACCGTCATTTGACTTGCAGAATGAATCAACAGGTGGTCAGGCTGTTGAGACTTTTGAAACCCGAGCGTTTACTAATATAGAGTTTTTAAGTCCACTGCCGGGCACCTATGAAGAGGTGAAATCGATTGAAAGATTGTTGGGAGGTAAGTGGGAGACTGAGGTGTTGACAGGTTCGGAAGCTATGGAGGGAGAGGTCAAACGCATCCAAAGCCCTACGGTGCTGCATATTGCAACACATGGTTATTTTCAGCAACCAGAAAAGAATCAGAATCCTTTGCTCTACTCAGGACTGTTTTTGTCTGGAGCGGTGAATACTTTTCGGGATAAGCACTATCAGGGGGAAGATGGAATCTTGACAGCATATGAAGCCATGAACATGGATTTGTTTGATACTCAGATGGTGGTAATGTCTGCTTGTGAAACAGGTATGGGACAAATAGAAAATGGCGAGGGAGTTTATGGGCTTCAACGGGCCTTTTTGATTGCTGGCTCCCAGTCAGTGGTGATGAGTATGTGGAAGGTCAATGATCAGACGACTATGGAGTTGATGAGTGATTTTTATGCCAGGCTCAGAGACTCTAATGATAAACATCAGGCATTTAGAGAAGCGCAATTACAACTCAAAAAAATACACCCCAGTCCTAAATACTGGGGCGCTTTCAATATCGTGGGAAAGTAGTTTACAGCCCCAGGGATTTCTTGTACTGCTTTCCCAAAATGGCAGAGATCAGTTTGAGCGGCAAGATTTTCATCACTGCGAAACTGATTCTATTGGGTAATCCGGGGATGTAATTGTGCTTGCCTTTGATGAAGCATTTGATGGCTTCTTTAGTAGCAGTCTCTACCGGCATAAGCCAATTTTGTAAGTCTTTGAATCCTTCATCGGCGGTCATTTCTGTCGCAATGCCTCCAGGGCTGAAAACGCTCAGTTTCAATTGAGGGTTTTGAATCTCCAAGGCGATGCTGTTGATCAGATTGGTAATGAAACCTTTAGTGCCGGAATACAGCGCTTGATAAGGGGTAGGGTAGTGGGCAGCCAAGCTAGAGATGACCATGATTCGACCCGCTTTTCCTGTTTCCTCAAAGTGTTTGATCAGACGGCTGGCCAGCTGTGTGGTGCTGATTACATTGAGATTGATGATGCGCTGAATTTGATCTTCCTCCAGTCCAGTGTGTTTGCCCAGATAGGTCATGCCAGCATTCAGTATCGCTCCATAAAACTCAGGCTTGCTCAAACAAAGTTCTGTCACTGCATCGAAAGATTGGCTGTCAGATAGATCTGCAGTCAGTAGATCCACTTCTACACTCTGGTTGGCGGTGATTTCCTCTTTGAGCTTTTCTAATCGATCCGTTCTACGAGCTACCAGTATCAGGTTGGCCTGATGACGAGCAGCCAGGTGCCTGGCCATCTCCAGTCCCAAGCCTGAGGAAGCTCCGGTGATTAGTACCCATTTGTTTTGTAGTGATTGCATATACAGTAATTAACTATCCCAAAGCTAAGGATATCACGTCACTTCGACGAATGGAGAAGTCTCGTACGGTAGGGTAGGCCGTACGAGATATCTCGCTTTGCTTCGATATGACGAAGATGGGATAGTTCGTTATTTATTCTGTTTTGCCCAGTTGTCTCTCAAAGTGACCGTCCGGTTGATGATCGGCTTGTCACCTGTAGAGCCTTTGTCGATGATGAAGTAGCCCATTCTTTCGAATTGGAATTGTTCACCTGGCTTCATGTCCTTTACGGAAGGTTCTGCTACAGCGTTTTTCATCACTTGAAGTGAATCTGGATTTAAATGGTTTTTGAAATCATCTTCAATCTTATTTAGGTCCTCTGTCATGAACAGACGATCATAAAGTCTCACTTCTGTTTCGATACCCGCATTGGCATCTACCCATCCGAGCGTACCCTTCACTTTTTTGCCGGTATTGTCCTGGCCACTCTTGGTAGCTGGATCATACTCTGCATAGATCTCTTCAATTTCACCTGCATCGTTCTTTTTGAATCCCGTACATTTTACGATGTAGGCATATTTGAGACGTACTTCGCGATCAGGTCCCATTCGGAAAAATTTCTTCTGAGGATCTTCCATGAAGTCACCACGCTCGATGTATACCTCGCGTGAGAAAGGAATCTTACGTTTGCCTGCTGATTCATCTTCTGGATTATTAACTGCATCCAGTTCTTCCGTTTGGCCTTCTGGATAGTTGGTGATGATCAATTTGACCGGATCCAAAACTCCCAATACGCGATTGGCTTTCTTGTTCAGGTCTTCGCGAACGCTGAATTCTAACAAAGCCACATCGCTGATACCATTTCTTTTCGCTACACCGATTTTGTCTGCAAAGCTTCGGATCGATTCTGGTGTGTATCCTCTGCGTCTGATGCCGGAGATAGTAGGCATGCGGGGATCGTCCCAGCCGTCCACATGGCCGCCTTCTACCAATTCGCGCAATTTACGTTTCGATACGATGGTATAGCCGAGGTTCAAACGAGCAAATTCCGTTTGCTCTGAAGGGAAAATACCCAGGTTCTCGATAAACCAGTTGTACAAGGGTCTGTGAGCGGCAAACTCCAGGGTACACAGCGAGTGAGTGATCCCCTCGATAGAATCCGACTGCCCATGTGCAAAGTCATAGGTAGGATAGATGCACCATTTGTCACCTGTACGGTGGTGAGCCATTTTCTTGATACGATAGATCACTGGATCGCGCATTTGCATCACTGGAGAAGTCATGTCTATTTTCGCACGAAGCACATGAGTACCCTCATCGTATTTTCCTGCTTTCATGTCCTCGAATATCTCAAGGCTTTCTTCCACAGGTCTGTTGCGATAGGGGCTTTCTTTTCCTGGTTCGTTGGGTGTTCCTCGTTGTTCGCTGATGAGTTCTGCAGGCTGGTCATCGATATAGGCTTTGCCATCTTTGATCAGTTTCACTGCATAGTCATACAATTGATCAAAGTAGTCAGAGGCATAGTATTCTCTGTCGCCCCAGTCGAAACCTAACCATTTGATGTCTTCCTTGATGGATTCTACGTATTCGGTCTCCTCCTTTTCTGGGTTGGTATCGTCGAATCGCAGGTTGCAGAGGCCATTGTATTTCTCTGCCAATCCAAAATTGAGACAGATGGATTTAGCATGACCAATATGCAAATAACCATTGGGTTCGGGAGGGAAACGCGTGTGCAGACGCCCATCGTTTTTACCTTCCGCCAAATCCTTTTCTATCATTTGCTCTATAAAGTTGAGCTTTTCCTTTTCAGTACTCATATATTCTTATTTGAGACGATAGACTCGTCTTTTTGTTCATCAGATTATTGGCCTTTTTTGGCCTTATACTTTCACTTACTACTTAAACAGACTGTGTGGTTCCTACCTGCTTCATCTGCTGGATAGTAGCGATAGGGTCAGGCGTATTATATATGCCCGAACCAGACACGATAATGTCCGTGCCAGCATCGATCACCTGCTGGATGTTGTCCAGTTTCACTCCTCCATCGATTTCGATCTCGATGTGTTCCAGATTGCGCTGGATCAATAGGTTCTTCAATCTTGCGATTTTGTCCAGGCAAGATGCAATCAAACTTTGTCCACCAAAGCCCGGATTCACAGACATAATCAATACGAAATCCACATCTGGCAGGATATCTTCTATCGCCGACAGTGGGGTGTGAGGATTCAAAACGACTCCCGCTCTTTTGTCCAGACTTTTGATCAGCTGGATGCTGCGATGTAGATGCGGACACGCTTCCACATGCACACTGATCCAATCAGCTCCCGCTTTGGCATAGGCTGGGATGTAATCATCCGCATTTTCTATCATCAGGTGTACATCGATCGGTAGTTGGGTGACCTTTCGGATGCTGTCCAGTACCAGCGGCCCAATGGTAATATTGGGAACAAAGTGACCGTCCATCACATCGTAGTGAATCACATCTGCTCCTCCTTTTTCTACGAGCTGAATGTCTTCTCCTAGCTTGGAGAAATCTGCTGATAGGATAGAAGGCGCGATTTGAATCTGTTTTTGCATGGGCTTAATTTTGATGCAAATATATATGTGTGACCGCTTTTCTCATTTATTAAAAACCACTTTCTTCTATTCCCCCATTATTTAGTTAATTTGCGCTCTCAAAGGGGTGAATGATGGGTTCATCCTTTTTATTGTAGATATATGAAGTCCTTGGGAATAAGAAGAAAGACTAAAAAGAGATACAAGCCAATCCTAAAAAACGCCAACACTTGGCCTGTCGTTCAGATGGCTAAAAAGCGAAAGGAGTTTGTTCATCTGGTCGCCGAGGAGAGCTTCGAGAACCTGATGGAACTGCGCCGTGGCAAATCTCTGCAGGAGGAGTTGGAAGTGACCATCTACCGTGAGAAACAACGCGTAAGAGTAAATCCGTGGAAAGTAGATCCTGAAGATGATGCGAGCTACTGGGAAGGGATGCACCAAAAGTTGCTTCAAGTAGACGCATTACCAGAGGAGCAAAAAGAAGAAGAACTCAAGAAAATTTTAAGGAAGATTGTTCAGCGCTATAGCGAAGAAATCGCTGGCCATTTCAATCCTTCACAATATCATGTCACCAAAACTTTGGTGACCATTGGTTTTGGTCGATTGCTCAATGCGGCGCGTGTCAAGGGACCCTGGTCGGTATTTAGTAATCAGCTCGATCTGGATGACAAAATCCATATCAAAGGAAAAGTCGATGAGCTGCGAAGACTTGCCAAAATAGGAACCGTCGTAATGGTGCCCACCCACTATAGTAATCTTGACTCTGTACTGATTGGTTGGGTGATTCAGTTCCTGGGATTGCCTCCTTTTATCTATGGGGCGGGGTTGAATCTATTCAATCTGAAGATATTCTCCTACTTCATGAACAGCGTAGGAGCTTATAAAGTTGACCGAAGAAAGAAAAACCCTCTATATCTGGAGACATTGAAGGCCTACTCCACCATCGCGATTCGCGAAGGGTGTCACAGTTTGTTCTTCCCGGGAGGTACTAGATCTCGCAGTGGTAAGATCGAAAAACAACTGAAACTTGGTCTGCTAGGTACGGCCATTGAAGCACAAAGACAGGTCTTTCAGAGTCTTGATGAGGAGCAAAAGCAAAACAAGGTTTTTATCGTCCCCGTCGCGATCAACTATCACTTTGTGTTAGAGGCACCAAGCCTGATCAACGATTATTTGAAGCGTAAGGGTCAGCAAAAATACTATGAGGAAAATGATGAGTATACTACCTCATATAAGATATCTAAGTTCTTACTGAAGTTCTTTACTCGTGGTTCGGACATATCCGTGACCATAGGAGATGGCATGGACGTACTGGGCAACTATGTGGATACCAGAGGAAATAGCCTCGATAAACATGGTCAGGTCATTGACATTCGGGATTACTTCAAGTCCAATGGTGAGGTGACAGAAAATCTACAGCGTGAGCAAGAGTATAACCGTATCCTTGGAAAGAAAATCGTGGAGGAATTCCACAGACACAATAGGATTTTTTCCAGTCAATTGGTGGCCTATGTGGCTTTCCGTATGCTGGGCAGAATCCATAAGCATCTCGATCTTTATGGTCTTCTGAGAATTCAGGATGATGATTTGATTTTGAATTACGAAGATTTTAAAGCGAAATTTCAGGAGATAGTAGATGTACTAAAAGAAAAAAATGCCAGAGGGGAAGTGGGGCTGGCAGACCACATGTTCAAGGCGGATATGGATGAGGTCATTTCCTTGGGATTGAAAAATCTGGGAATGTATCATGCGACGATTCCTGTGGTTAAGAATAAGCAAGGAAATATAGAAGTGCAGAGCATGAACCTGCTCTATTATTATCACAACAAAGTCCTGGGCTATGATCTCGAAAAATACTTCTAAGCAACTCGTAGGTGTCGTAGGGGCCGGGAGTTTCGGGACGGCGATCGCTAACATACTCGCAGAAAAGAACAATGTGCTGCTTTATGTGAGGGATAAGAACAAGGCGAAAGATGTGATGACTACCCGCATCAGTTCTGGGCAGGAGCTTTCAGAAAACATCGATGTGACCACTAATATCGCTGAGATTGGCAATCGCTGTGAGATCATCTTTCCGGTCGTTCCATCGGCTAATTTCCGATCTATGATCCGTGATCTGGCGCCCTTTCTTAAGCCGTATCATATCTTGATTCATGGCACCAAAGGGCTAGACTTGAATGTTCCGGAAGGAGTGAAACTGTCTAAAGAGAACCCTTTATCCAGAAAGCACGTGCGGACCATGAGTGAAGTGATTCTCGAAGAAACCTCAGTGCTACGTGTAGGCTGTCTGGCAGGCCCCAATCTAGCCAGAGAGATCCAGCAGCGACAACCTGCTGCTACAGTAGTGGCCAGTCATTTCGAAGAGGTAATCGACGAAGGACAAAAGCTCCTAAAGAATGACCGTTTTATGGTCTATGGTAGCAATGATTTGATCGGGATTGAATTCTGCGGGGTGTTGAAAAACATCATTGCGATCGGTTCTGGAGCTGTGAGTGGCATGGGAATGGGAGAGAATACCCGTTCGCTACTGATCAGTAGAGGGATGGTAGAGATGATCCATATCGGCAATGCCCTGGGAGGAAACACTAAGGCATTTTTAGGACTGGCGGGTGTCGGAGATTTGATTGCAACCTGTACTTCTAATCTCAGTAGAAACTTTACCGTAGGCTATCGATTGGCTCAGGGAGAGACCCTAGACGAAATCAAAAGCTCTATGGATGAGGTCGCCGAAGGACTCAATACCATTCAGATTGTGAAATGGTTAGCCGATAGCTTGAACATCCGTGTACCGATCACAGAAACCCTACACAAGGTCATCAATGGTAAAATGACCATCCAGGAAGCAAGCGAATACTTTATGAAATTTCCGTTCCGTGCGGAGATTGATTTTATGTGATTTGTTCTTGCACCTGAATATGGGGAAAATCTTTCAGTTATTTCATTTTTTTCTAAGTTCACTGTTTAGGCTTATAAGTGATCAGAGGTATGGTATTGTACTACTAATGATTCTATGGGCTGCTTTGCAGGTGATTGCTTCATGGATGTTTGAAATGAGGAGCTCTGTGGATTCAGATTTTTATATCACAAACGCAATCAAATTGACTGAAGGTAAATGGCCAAATGGTAGAGCCCTCTTTTATTCTTCATATCTTATTGTTTTAGCAATAGCTTATATTGTTTTAGGAGGAGTCGAGTATGTTTTTGTCTTTCAGATATTATGTGCCTTGATTTCTCTGGTTTGCCTATATAAGATTACACAAAAAATTAGCGGTAGTAATCAAATGGCTTTTATTTCCGGAGTGCTTTATCTCTGTTGGTTTAAGTTTTTTCAATGGAATCTAATACTGTACACCGAATCCCTATTCACAAGCTTTGTTGTAATTACGGCTTATATAATTTTTACCAAAAAGGGTAGAATTAGAATTTTACTTGCTCCCATGGTTATTGTTTTTACAGTTTTTTTAAGGCCGACTGGTATGGGTTTGCTTGTTGCCGTGTTGGCAATTATTATGAATTTGATTTTTCAGAAGAAGAATATTAATAGACTGGGTAAAGCATTGGTGGTTTTGTTCGTAATGGTTTTGTTCTTAATTGGAATGAATATCATTCTTCGACCATTTGTTGATTCGTTTATAGATAGTTATGCTAAAGCTGAGATTCTATATCCCAATCAAAGTTTATTCTTAAATGTTGCTGAAGATTTTAAATTACCGCCACAGGATTGTAGTCCTATCGTCAAGATGTTGTTGGTTTGGTATGAAAACCCAATTTATATGATGAGATTAACAGGGCTAAAGGTGTTGCTTTTCCTGTTTCATGCCAAGCCGTACTACTCTGTTTTTCATAATATTTATATTTTTTCCTGTTTGATCCCTCTGTATTTTTTTGCTCTAAGAGGCTGCAGGGTGAATAAGTGCTATACAATATTTAGTTTCAGCTTTCTTTTTTTTCAGGTGTTCACCGTGGGGTTGACTAGCGAAAACTGGGATGGTCGTTTTTTGTTGCCAGTCATCCCGCTTTTGGTAGTTTTAGCAACCCTTGGAGTTTATCAAGCCCTTGAGCAAAGAAGTGCTGTATAGAGCCTCATTCTTGTAACCGACTGAGCTATGTTTGCACTTTAATCTGGTATAATAAATGAACGTATATAAAAAAATTGTAGAGGAGATCTTAAAGGCTTCTCATATTGTCATCACTGCTCACAAATCAGCCGATGGAGATTCAGTGGGTTCCTCTTTGGGTTTGCTGTATTTTATCGAAAAACTAGGGAAGAAAGCAGTGGTTTGCCATCCGGATGAAGCACCAGATTTTCTTTACTGGATGGATACCTCAGAGATCTTGCTGATGAATCAGCAACCAGATAAGGTTAAGCAGAAATTCGAAGAAGCGGATTTGATCTTCAGTTTGGATTATAATGGAACAGATCGAGTAGGACCAGAGATGCAAGCTTTGTTGGAAGCGGCTAACTGCCAAAAGATCATGATTGATCATCATCTTAATCCTGAGGATTTTGCCACGATTAGGGTGTCGGAGACTTCCGTGTCTTCTACTGCTCAGTTGATTGGCGAATTGATCTTGCAGTCGGGTCATGAAGACCTACTGGATGAGAAAATCGGAACGCCGCTGTATTTGGGAATACTCACTGATACTGGAGTTTTTCGCTTTCCATCAGTAGATCCACGCACGCACGAAGTGACTGCCAAATTATTGGCGGCTGGTGTGCAGAATCATTTGGTACACGAATACCTGAATGACAACAATACGGCTAGTCGATTGCGTCTACAGGGCTATGCATTGAGTGAAAAAATGCTGATTTTGGAGGATTACCGGGCGGCCATCATTTACCTGACCAAAGAGGAGTTAGAGAAATACAATTTCAAGAAAGGAGATACGGATAGTCTGGCCAATCAGGCTCTGTCAATCAGAGGGATGAAAGTGGCTGTGATGATGTCTGAGAGAGATGGTATTATCAAAATATCCTTCCGTTCTAAAGGAGAGAATAACCCAGTGAATGTACTGGCAGCTGACCACTTCGATGGTGGAGGTCACGCCAATGCCGCAGGTGGTATGAGCAATCTTTCGATGGACGAAACATTGGAGAAAATCAAAGGATTGATACCGGAGTATTTTTCTAATTAAAAGGATGTCTCCATCATCAATGGCATGTGGTCGCTTACTTTAAGCCAATCGTCAATTACACCGATACTTATTTTCTCTGTTTGCTTTAGTATTTCTTCTGATGCAAAGAAGTAGTCTATATGATAGGGCTTTTCGGGATTCTTCTGAAGGAATAAGGTAGGCTTAGATTCTTCTCCTTGAATTTCATTTGTGAAATGATGGTATAGACTCGTTATCCCTTTCTTTTTAAGGTGTTTAACTACGTCTGAATGATTCCACCACCTGTCCCATTTATCCCAAATTGCATTACTGTTTAGGTCTCCAGCAATAATTATTTTGTCAAACTTGTCAGCATTGATGTTCAGGTATTTCCAAACTTGGCCAATGTAACCGAATGTAGGTGAGTTATTGTGATGTGCCCATGTGGCTAATAACTGAAAGTGATTTTCAATAAGGCATGGTAGGAAATATTTGACTTGGTGATCTTCATATTGGTTGCTCCAGTTTAACGGAGTTAGTAATATGTCCGTTTTGGCAAAAATCCCTAGTCCTTTGTTTTTATTGTCTCCTACCCAAAGATGGTTGTCGGCCCAGGACTTATAATCTTCATCTTTTGATTGATTAGGGTCTTCACATTCTTGAATTACATAAATGTCTGCATTCCAAGATGTGATTTCTTTGAGTTTTTTTCTCAAAGCCCCATTGCAATTCCAAGATACAACCTTCATTTGGCGTTATTTAACAGCTTCCATTGCTTCTATTCTTTGTTTCAAGCTGGGGTGAGAATAATTGACAAAGACATAAGCCGGATGTGGTGTGAGGTTACCCAAATTGTCGGAAGTTAATTTCTTCAATGCTGTGATCAATGGTTCGCGTTTGTAGGTTTTGACTGCATATTCGTCTGCCTCATATTCATTTTTTCTACTCAATAGGTTCATCAAAATACCGATGACTGTAGAGATAGGGGAAAACAGAATACCAAAGGCCAATACATTGATATGAACGCTGGTGGAATTGGCTCCTAAAGCCCATGAGACCTCCGTGCTGAAGATCATTTGAGAAAGCACCCATAGCATAAAGCCGATTTGCGCGACACTCAGAATCATTGACCAGATGATGTGTTTCTTTTTGTAATGCCCTACCTCATGTGCCAATACTGCTACTAGTTCTTCTTCGCTATGATTGTCGATGAGCGTATCGTAGAGGACGACTTTCTTTTTCTTTCCCAATCCACTGAAAAAGGCATTGGCTTTGGATGATCTTTTGGAGCCATCGATCACGAAAATATTGTTCAGCGGAAAGTCTACTCCCTTACTGTATTGCGTGATGGCTTCTTTCAATGATCCGTCTTGCAGTGGAGTGAGTTTGTTGAATAAAGGGATGAAAAGGGAGGTGTAGAACAGATTGATGAAAATCATGAAGGCAGCAGCCACCATCCAAAAATAGATCCAAAAATTCTGCTCGAAAAAGGCGACCAGAAAGATGAATATAGCTGCAATCAGTCCACCGATGATAAGAATCAGTAGCCAGCCTTTGATCTTATCAATGACATAAGTTTTCCAGGTCATCTTGTTGAAGCCAAACTTCTCTTCGATCACAAAAGTGCCATATAGATCGAAGGGAATACCCATCAGATCCGAGGCAAAAAAGAGAATGCCAAAAAAGTAGAGTGAAGCGAGGTATTCCATAGGTGCAAGAGAACGAACAATTCCGTCAAGCCATCCGAATACTCCAAACCAAAGCATGGCTAACATGACCAGGAAACTGAAGGTAGAACTGATCAAGGAGAAGCGAAAAACTGTTCTTTGATAGCGCTGGGATTGTGCGTATTTTTCTTCATCATAGATGCCTTCCAAGGATGCTGGAATGGGCTGCTTACTGCTTTTGTTGTTCAGGATTCCAAGGACTTTGTTGAATACAAAGTCGAAAACCGTGATGCCAATGATGAGATATAAAATTTGATCGCTGTCCATGTCTACTAATTTGCGGCAAAGCTAGTAAAATGAGTCAAAAGCCTATGAACTATTCAGGTGACTGTCAGTTTTGATCGATCAGAATCCATTCATTGTGGCCAAAATAGTTCCAGGGCGTATGTGCCAGGTCTATGTTGGGGTCTATGAAGTCTCTGTATTCTCCTCGGTTGATTCTCGCCTTGCTATCCTTGACATAGACTTGAGGGGCATTAATGCCCTTTTTTTTGAATTCTTCGGCCAGAATCTGAGCAAACTGCCAGGTCATGTCTGGGTAGCAAGTGACACGGGAGAGTTGTTTTCTGCTGAGATATTTGTATTCCCGAACATTTATGGATTTTCCTGTCTCAGCGTCTTTCACTACGAACTTGCACTTTCCAGATCTGGATCTTAGCATCATGCGCCAGCTGAGTTTGTGCCCTTCTTCCGTCCAAAGTACATCGCCCGGTATGAAGTGGTGTCTAAGTGGTAAATAAAGCTGCCAAATGAAATAGGCGATGAAGAGGTATAGAAACCAGGGCTTATTATTGGCTTCTGAAGAATGGAAAGTCTGTCGTTTGCTGAAAAAGAGTTTTCTGATCTGATCAGGTTCGAAAAAGAAAATGGCCAGGGCTACTACCATGTAGGGAAAGATGCCGATTTGGAAGACGGCAGAATTGAACAAATTGAATAGAATCAATGTTGCAAAAGCCCAAATGCGGGTTTTCCTCCAGAGTAATAAAGGAGAAATGAGCGCATCGAATAAAATTCCAGAATATACAATGAACCATTGAAACCACTGTTGGGCAAGCAAAGGGCCGATCAGGAAGTAATTGGTTTTGTGACTGAACTGTAGTGCGATAAAATCTCCACTGAGCCAGCTGTCCGAAAATTTTGCTATCGAGGCATAGCTGAAGAAAATGAAGAATTGAAAAATGAAGAACCAACGATACCAATTGGGGCAAGTGTCAGATTCGTGTTTTTTTCTTTTGCTGTCCCAGGAATACCTGAGATGTGGACTGATTAATACCATGAACCAGCAGAACAAAACGGCCAGATAGTAATGGTTGTTGTAACTGGTCTTTTGCATAAAATAGCAGCCGCTCCATAGCAAAGCAAGAGCCAGTGCGCTCCATCGGTAATAGATACCTGCGGCCACCAATAAGCTAATGATACCCATAATGACAAAGTAGTAATACATGCCATCCCCGGGTAGAGGCGAGAGCCAATCCATCCAGATAAATGGGAAGTGATGAGAGGGCTCGATAAATGTTTTTCTTACCCAGCCGGTGGCTATTGCACCAAAAGATTCGACGGCCATCAGAAGCCCAAAAAGGATTCGGAAGATTACAATCTGGCTATTGTCGATGGGTTGGAAGAAAGCCTGTTGTAGGTTGCGAAACATGTTTTAGAACATATATGGAACCGGGCATTTGAGCTCTCGGACGTCACGCGAAGGTTTGCGAGGATCTCCCCATTTGAAGGTGTAAGTAATAGAGACCTCATGGGCTCCTCCAGTTGCGATACCCAGATTGGATAGGGTATAGTCAAAACTATATCCGAAGGTCAATTTCTTTTGGGTGACTCCAAACATGAAGATGAGCGATTCGGTATTCGAGCCGCTGCCTTCTGGTGTTTTGATAGGAATACCCCTGTACCAAAGCCCGAAGATCACAGGCTGCCAGGTAAAGTACATTCCTACATCCAGTTGGTCGAATTCACCTTGAGTACGATAGTTGAAAGTAGGGGATAGGCTTCTTTCCATGCCTTTGGCAGTTTCACCTTTTTTATATCCTGTTCGCAGTGGGATACGGTACCCACCATGTAGAGAAAGTTTTCTGGGTAGCGGGCTGCCATCTCCGAGGAAGGATTGATCTGGCTCTCTCAAATGATGCATCGATGCACCGAACCAAATGCGGTCAGAAAAGACAATGCCTCCAACCCCTAAATCCCAATAGTGAACTGTACCAGCAGCATCAAACTGCTCAGCTGTAGGGTTGCCATTGAGTCCATTGGCATCTATTTGATCCCCGAAGGTGAGTCGATTGAAATTTAAATCTCTGAAAGTATAAGAGGCCTGAATGGCTGGACGAAAGGTCCATTTGTAATTGACTCTGACCTGATAGGCATACTGCAGAGCGATCTCGGTAGACGTCAGACCTGCAATTCCCTCCTGATCAGAAGTAACCATTAGCCCCACACTACTGTTTTTTTCGTCGAAATTCACATCCACATAGGCAGAGAAGGTCTCAAAACTCGCATCAATAGATGGCCACTGATTTCTATAGTTTACACCTGCACGTCCCAATTGATTGATGCCAGCCAATGCTGGGTTGAGATACAAAGGGGCGGCATAATACTGCGAAAACTGAGGGTCCTGCCCTTGAGATTCATTTAGAATCAAAAGGGTAGAAGCAAATAGAAAAAGGAGAGTTTTTCTTAGCATTGAGTTAAATTTCCACAAGTTGGCTTACAGTATAAGAATCGATGCAAAATATAAAATATTGTAGCAATAAGGAAATGATTTATTTTTTGTTGAGGCTTACGACATTGAAATGTCTTTTTTCGCGTTACATTATAAAATTGTCTTATTTTTAGGCGTAATTTGATTATTCGAACACGTATTCATATCAGCTTTGAGTAGAGAAAGAAACATGAAAAACCGCCTGAATCCGTCATTTGTCTGGATGCTGATGGTTTTCCTTTGGCTTTTCGGCTATGAATCAAATGCTCAGGTTCAGAACTATTCGGAATACAATTGGCTTTTTGGGAATTCCAATGGAATGATCACCTTCAATAAGTCAGACGCACGGGCTCAGTTGGATGATTTTATGACCACTCCTTTTGGAATCGGAGGGGGAGCAGTCATTTCGGATCCAGTGACAGGAGATCTTTTGTTCTATACTGATGGCGAAAGAATCTATGATGCCAATCACGCTACGCTACCAGGTAATCCACTACTCAACGGTAATCCCTCGATCAATCGATCTGCAGTTGTTTTTCCATTGCCATACTCTACTGGACAGTATTATATTTTTACCAATTCGGGAAGTGCAGGGGTCAATGAGATTCAATATAGTATTGTAGATCGCACTTTGCCCGGAAATGCGGCAGGTGGAGAACCAGCTTTGGGAGATATTGTCAGTACTAACACCAGTACGGGTCTGACCGATCCCGCGGAGGGTATGATTATGATCCGGCAGAATATTGATAACTACTGGTTGATCACGCAGGATCGAAATACCTATGATTATCGCGTTACAGCTATTAGTAGTACTACAGGGGTTGGAGCGACTACCAATTTCAATTTTGATACAGCTACTGATCCGGCATACGAAACTGCCAGTTTTGCCTATGATGCAGTCAATGGACGAATAGCTGTGGCTCCTCGAGATCCAAACAGAAATATTTATATCCTTGATTTTGATGTAGCGACGGGTGTTTTGGCTTTTAATAGAAGCATCCTGAATACTGGAAATGCAGATGCAGCAGGGGAGTCTATCTACGATGTAGAGTGGTCTGCCTCAGGAAATCAGTTGTATTTTACTCGATTTGGAGATGCAGGAGAGTTTGGGGATTTGTATCAATTTGATTTCAATGATCCGGTCGCTACGGTTAATTCCATTCTCTTTCAACCTGTATTTAGAAGCTACGGAATCCAAAGAGGACCAGATCAGAATATTTATCACTTGTATCAACAGTCTAGTGGGGATGCTTTTGAGATCGGTGTGATTACAGAGGCTGATAGTACCTATCATGAAGATAGTTTGGCCTTCAATGTAGGTTATGATAGCCTGGCCTTTACACCAAGCAATATAAATGGTCGTCAATTCCCAGCCTTTGCTGGTGAGCATTTCGAAGAGTTTGATTCAGTAGGCTTTGTCTATTATGATACTTGTACGACTCAAAAGACCAAGTTTATGTCTGTGGTTGAGCCGACTCCCGAAAGTTATGTTTGGGACATGGGCGGAGATACGACGCTGACAGGTCCATCACCAGTACATGTATTTAGCGGAGCAGGGACCTATCCCGTTACCCTCACCGTGACCCTCAATGGGGTTGAAGAAACCTATACGCAAAATGTTACTATTAACGAATTGGACCTGATCATTGATCTAGGGATGGATACGGTAAGATGTCCTGGAGAGGTGTTTACCTACGATGCAGGAGATGGGGCACTGAGCTACGCCTGGAATACGGGTGAAACAACCCAAACCATAGAGGTAGATACGACGGGCACTTTTTCTGTGGCTATCGAGACTCCAGCTGGCTGTATGAATTACGGCTATGTTCAGGTGGTAACCTACGAGGATCAGTCTCAGTTCAGAAACCAATGGTACTTTGGTGAGCAGGCAGGTATTGATTTTAATGACCCTGCAGGTACGGTGGCCATCACCGACGACAACCAGATCAATTCCCCACAGGCGGCTTCTTCGGTGTCTGATCTCAATGGGGATTTGTTGTTTTATACAGATGGAGAGACGGTTTGGAATCGGGAACATAATGTGATGCCCAATGGAACCAATATTGGCGGGGACAACACCTCCATGCAAGGAGCCATGATAGTACCACTGCCGCAGGATACGACGACCTATTATATTTTTACTACTGATCCTGTCTATGGAGACAATACCTTCAATATGAGGTATTCGGTGGTGGATATGAAACTGGACTTGATGCGGGGTGCTGTAGTGCAAAAGAATTTACCTTTCTATACCAATAGCTCTGAGCGAATGACCGCTTTAGGAGTTGGCCAGGGTTTTACTTATCTGATTACCCACGAGTATGGAAACAACCAGTTCAAATCCTATCCAATCTCTGTGTCGGGTATTGGTGAGCCCCTGACCTCTGCTGCGGGTAGCGTACTCCGGTGGGATGAGGAAAAAATGGGAACGGCGGAGCTTCAAATTGCTCAGGCGGGTCAGTATATCGCCATGGCCATTCAGGAGACCACCGAAAATTACGTCGAGCTTTTTGAAATCGATAGTTTGACTGGGGGTATTTCTCAGGTTGCTAAGATCAATATTCAAGAACCTGCTCCTGCACTGGTTTATGGAGTCGAGTTTTCTGCCGGAGCTGAAAAATTATATATCAGTACGAATTCTAATGGATCCAAATTGCTTCAGTACGATTTGGATAGTATTCAGGCACCAACTGCGGAAGCAGATATTGAAGCGACGAAATTTGAATTAGGTTCTAGTGCCAGCTTACAATATGGCGCTTTACAGACTGGTGCGGACGGAATCATCTACATGGCTGTCGATGGACAAGGTACACTTGCTACAATCAATAATCCATCTGGAGACGATGCATCGGCAGGTTTTGTGGAGGATGGTTTTGATTTGGCAGGCAGAACCAGCCGTTTAGGACTTCCCAATTTTGCCCAGTCAGTTCCATTGCCTTTGATGAATCCCGGAGCAGTTATTACCAATGCTTGTTTGGGTCAGGAGGCTGAATTTGATGGTTCAGGAACCTCTATCATTGATACCTATCTCTGGACCTTTGATGATGGAACATTTGCTGATGTAGAAGACACTACCCACGTTTATAACCTGCCAGGCACCTACAATACGTCATTGAGAATTATGAATCGATGTGGTTTGGATACGACCTTTTTACAGCCGGTCGATGTTTACGCAATTCCAACCGCACCTACTGTATTGGATGCAGTGACACTATGTAATGGTCCTGTGACCTTGGAGGCCTGGCCTACGGACACCGCAGCTTTTAGCTATACATGGTCAACAGGGGATACTACGAGACAAATTACCGTTTCACAAGCTAGCCTGATCAGTGTGTTTATCACCGATACGACCGGTTGTCAATCTGAGCCTAGAGAATCATTTGTGGATGACACCAGCCCAATTGTCAATTTGGGGCCTGATCAGTTTATCTGCCAGGATGTGCCTTTCGGTCCTTTGGATGCCCAGAATCCCGGGTCGCAGTTTACATGGACCCTAGATGGTACCGATACAGGAAATAATCTGGCTCAGCAGACGGTGGATACCTCTGTGCCGGGTACCTATGTGTATGAGGTGGAAGTAGTGGATATTTTCGACTGTCGAACAGTGGATGAAATTGAATTGACCGTTCAAAACTTCCCGAACTATACCTTTACCACAACACCAACTACTGGCTGTGGAGCTACGGATGGAGCCATCAATATTGACATTACCGATGCGGGTAGCTTTACCTATGCACTAGCAGGCCCAGTGAGTCTGTTGACTACACCTATTACCGGACCTTCAGGCGATACGCAGTTGTCGAACGCTTTGAGCGGTGGTGCTTATGTGATCAATGTGACCAATACAGTTACTGGCTGTGCTAATAACCAGCAGGCTAATGTGATTGATGGAGGAACTTTTACTTTGGATGTAGTTCCTGTTCCGGGTTGTCCTGGAGATGGAGAGCTGCAGGTGACGGTCAATGCGCCGATTTCGACTGCAGTAGATTATGATTTGCTGGATCAGGTAGGTAATGTGATTTTCTCCTCTACTGCTACTTTGGACGCTTCCAATCAGTTTAGTATTACGAGTCTCGATTCAGGAACTTATAATCTCGTCGTTCAGGGAATGGATGCCTTGGGTAATGTGTGTACGGGAGCATTAAATGATATTGTTCTAAGTGGAAACGATTTAGCGGACTTTACGGTAGCGCCACAGTTTATTTGTGGAGATGAAGGTCAGATCGGAATACTTCCAATCACTGTCAATGCGGCTGATCCGATACTTTATACCTGGTCTGGTTCGGATATCATTGGTTCAGCGCAAGGAGATTCTATCGTAGTAGGTTCTGGTGGTACCTATACGGTGACCTCTTCGGGCACAGGTTACTGCGACTATACGCAGACCGTGAGAGTTACCCAAAATGCACTCCCACAAATAGCCATTGATGTACAAGGGAATGAATGCGACGGTAGTTTGACGTTGGTTGCTGATGTGACCAATCCTCTGGTAGGCAATGCCGCTTACCGATGGGACAATGGAAACCTCACCGCACAAAGGGCGGTGGTCAGCTCTGGAACTTATGAATTGTCTGTATTAGATCAGGGCTCAGGGTGTGTCAATACCGTTTCGACGGATGTGCAAGTCTTTGATGAGCTGACAGTATTCATTGCTTCTGATCCGAATTGTGAAGAAAATGGTGCAGTGAGTTTAAGTGCATTTGCCAATATCACAGAGGATGTGACTTTTACCTGGACAGATTTGAATGGTGATGTGATCACCACATCTGGCGCTGAAATAGATATTACCGAAAGCGGAAATTACTCTGTCAATGTGGCTTCTGATCTGAGCTCCTGTCAGGCTGATGCCAGTATTGACATTGCAGTGATTCCGATCGATGAAGATCAATTGATTTTGCCTCAGAATGAGTCTTTCTGTAGTCAGGATCCAGACCCAACTAATAGTCAGGTGGATTTGGATGCAGGCTTTTTTACTTCCTATTCATGGAATATCGTGAATGATACGGAGGTATTGGGAACGGATCGAATCTACACCGCTACCACTCCTGGTGTCTATGAGGTGACTTTGGGCAATGGTTTTACCTGTATCACGGATATTGTTGAGGTTTTTGACAATTGTGCACCGATTATCAATGCGCCGAATGCTTTTGCACCCAATGGAGTCAACAATACTTTCTTTGTATATCCGAACGACTATGTGACTAATTTCGAAATTAAGATTTATTCTCGATGGGGAGAATTGGTTTATTATTCTACAGATTTGGAGTTCAGGTGGGATGGATACTATAGAGGTCAATTACTGCCTCAAGGGACATTTGCTTATGTCATGACTTTCGAAAGTTCCCTTCAGCCGGAGAGAGGAAGAATTCAACAAAGAGGTGGAGTTCTTTTGCTACGTTAATCTCCTATTTTTCAGTTTTTTATAATTTTGGCACGGAAATGGAAATAACAGTCCTGAAACAACTTAAAGTTTACATGGAAAAGTATTTTTCAAAGACTGTATTGTGGATTTTTGTTTTGATGTTATCGGCTTCTTTTCAGCCTGCTGAATTGAAATTCTTGCCGACCAAACTAAAAATCACAGTGTTAAATGAGTTAGGGAACCCAGTTCCAGGAACTGCGGTGACCTTGTTTTCTACCAAAGAAGATTATCGAGCAGAGACCAACCGTGTGGTACCAACAGATACCACCGATGCAGAGGGTAAGGTTACTTTCAAGGGCTTAGATCCTAAGCCTTATTATGTGCATGCCATCAAAGAGGATAAAAGTAACATAGGGGCGGGTGTATTGACTTCACCGCTTCAGGAAGGAAGAATCAATAAAGTAAATACGATCATTGAATAGAGCAGAGTTAATATCACAGATTGAGAATTATCAATCCGAACATGCGGAAGAAATGGAAATGAAAGGGAGGTTTTTGGACCTCCTTTTGATTGAAAACTGTTTTGAACGTAGTTTGGCGATTGGGCATATCACGGCTTCTGCCTGGGTAGTAAACCCTGCTGGCGATGAGGTGCTTTTGCTGCACCATCGAAAACTGGATCGATGGCTCCAGCCGGGTGGGCATGCCGATGGCGATGAGGATGTGATTCGTGTGGCACAAAAGGAACTGGAAGAAGAAACCGGTCTGGAGGATGTGATTCTCCTGCAAGAAGGGATATTTGATCTCGATATTCATAGCATCCCAGCTCGCAAATCCGATCCAGAACACGAGCATTTTGATATTCGATTCGCGTTTGTAGCCAAATACCCCGATCGTATCAAAAAAAACGAGGAGTCACACGACCTGGCCTGGATTCCTTTGGACCAATTGGAATCTTACGTCGGAGGAGAGAGATCTATCTTGCGCATGCGGGACAAAATGTTTGCCTAAGCAAAGTCCTTTTTTCCTGCATTGGGATTGAAATACCTACCATTTAGCGAAATTAATTTGAGACCTGTTCCTGGGGTTTTACTTTGATTGTGAATAGTAGAATTCGGAGAATTCTACCTCACATCAATCGTAAAAACCAGTATGTTTAAGTTTTCGCAAATCCTCAGTGTATTATTTCTGTTCACCATTTGGTCCATCCAGGCCCAACACCCCCATCCCCAACATTACCTTGCTCTAAGTGCTAATGAAACCATCAATATAGACGGATCGATTGATGAACCTGATTGGCAAAGAGTCGAATGGAGTGCTGATTTTGTGGATATAGAAGGGGAAGCAAAACCAGCTCCGCTCTATAGAACCCGAATGAAAATGCTATGGGATGAAGATTACCTCTACATAGCTGCGGAGATGGAGGAACCTCATCTTTGGGCAACCTATGATCAAAAGGACATGATCATTTTTCATGAAAATGATTTTGAGGTATTTATCGATCCTGATGGAGATACCCATCAATACTACGAACTGGAGGTCAATGCATTGGGGACAGATTGGGATCTGATGCTGGTCAAACCTTACAGAGATGGCGGCCCTGCTGTCGATGCATGGGATATTCAAGGTCTGAAAAAAGGGATCGTTCTAAATGGAACACTCAATGATCCAGGCGATACGGATGAAGGGTGGACTCTGGAGTTGGCACTGCCGTGGGCGGTGCTAGAGGAGGCTGCCATCGATGGTCAAAGACCTGCCGTTGGCGATCACTGGCGAATCAACTTCTCTCGCGTCAATTGGCGTACCGAAGCAGTGAATGGGGAATACCAGAAACAGGTTAATCCTCAAACTGGAAAGCCATATCCTGAATACAACTGGGTATGGTCTCCTCAGGGAGTCATCGCCATGCATCAGCCTGAGACCTGGGGCTATGTCAGTTTTGTGAATCAAAAGGAAGAAGCAAGCGTGCCCAAAGATTTTGAGATCCTAATGGAACTACGCGCCATCTATCAAGCGCAGAAAAACTACTACCAACAGAAAGGCCGATACAGTGATGATTTGAATCAACTCGGCCTAACCCAAACGTATCAATCAATTTCAATTTCTTTCACTCCGTCCAGCTTTGAAGCCATCATTGACGATCCTGCCTTAGGGACCTGGCATATCAACAGTGAGGGACGGACCTGGAAGTCAACTCAAAAAGAAGCGAAGAATGGATAAAAGAAAGTTTATCAAGCAATTGGCGAAGGGTACAGTTGGATTGGCTAGTTCGTCCTGGCTGATCGAAGCGTGTATGCCTGCAAGTAAGCAAGTATCAGAATCACCGGTAGATGCAGATTTGAAAAACTGGTCGTGGGCGACTCCTAATCACGAGTGGAAACTAGATGATTGGAAAAAGAGACTCACACAAGCCAAAGAATCAGGGATAGACGCCATCCTGTTAGAAGTGTACAACGGAGATCATGCGTACTTCGATACCGATCGTTTGGATGTAGAGGAAGATCTGCTTGGACAGGTGTTGCCGATATGTCAGGATTTGGGATTGGAATTTCATGCCTGGATGTGGACCATGCCTTGTAACAATAAGAAAATCGTAAGCGAGCATCCGGATTGGTATGCGGTCAATGGATTAGGTCAGTCTGCCGCGACTCATCCGGCCTATGTGGATTACTACAAGTTTTTAGATCCCTGTAATCCCGAAGCGCAGAATTTTATCAGAGAGAATGTCCATTCACTGGCTCAAATCAAGGAGATCGATGGGGTGCATCTGGACTATGTTCGATTGCCTGATGTGATCCTGGCTGAAGCCTTGCAACCTAAGTACAACATCGTCCAGGACCGAGAGTATCCTGAGTATGATTACAGTTATTCTGAGATTTGTAGACAAAGTTTCAAAGAGCAAACAGGAATTGATCCACTGACTGATCTGGAGGATCCTTCTGCCCATTCAGAGTGGAGACAGTTTCGTTATGACAGTGTTTCGAATCTTGTGAATGGGATTTTACTTCCAGAAGCGAAAAAGTTTGATAAGAAGGTCACAGCAGCCGTATTCCCTAACTGGAAGAATGTACGACAGGAGTGGCATACCTGGGATCTGGATGCGTTTCTGCCCATGCTTTATCACAATTTCTACAATAAAGACATTGATTTTGTCCGTCATCATGTGGAAGCCGCCCTCGGTAGAATGGAGAAAAAGAAGCCCGTTTATGGCGGTGTATTTGTTCCTTCCCTTAGTCCAGAAGAGTTGGCTAAGACCTATGAGCTCTCGATACAGGGAGGAGGTAAAGGGATTTCCACCTTTGCTTTGGGTAGCATGACGGATGATCACTTCGCTGCTCTGAAGAAGGTGGTGAAGGCTTCAAAATCGTAGTTGCAGACTGCAGAGTTCTCTGTGCATAGCTCCGAGCGCTTCGTGCAGACCTAGGAGATGTTTATGCAGACAATTGTGACGACTGTGCAAACGTTGGAGATGACTGAGCAGACTGTCGAGGGCTTTATGCAGACTGATGAGTGTTGTATGCAAAGGAATGAGCGCTTTGTGCAGAGGTCGGAGGGGACTATGCAAGGCTCCGAGAGGTATATGCAGATTGTTGACGGGGTCTATTCAGTGAACTGTGTCATTGTTAATTAATATCTAATGGGGCTATTCAGTGAACTGTGTCATTGTTAATTAATATCTAATCTATCTTGATAAATAATAGCTAATTGAGCGAAAGCCTCTTTCCAATTACCTATAGGCTTACTCCATTTTTCTGAGACCCTTTGTGTGACCAAATATAGTAATTTCAAAAGGGCATTAAGGATAGAGTTGCGAATCGAACCGATATCGCAACTCTATTTTTTTTATATCACTCTCTGTAGTGCAGCTCCCTGATTTCTTTTTGATTCATCAGATCCAAAATATCCCCAGAACTGAGCTATCCCCCATAAAAGTTCGGGAATTAAGAAGAAGTAAATGACTGGAGTGGCCTGGTACAGGAATAAATAGTACATCATGAGCGAGGCAAAGAACATTCGACAAATCGCATCATAGAGTCCCATGACAGCATGGGAGTGTCGGATCCTAATGACGGACCAAATAATCACCAGAGACCCTAATAGGTTGGTGAAAATGAAGTGGAAGGGTTCGAATGTAGGGACATATCCTCCCAGGTTCATGGATTGGTCAATTTGAGCCATTAGTTCTACCGTCAACTTGGCGGTAAATGGAAGAGCGAATGGAGCGGTGACAATCAAATCGTACCACGCACTGGCTTTTACTAGTTGGATGTATTTCATGATTCTTTTTTTTGACAAAAGAACCTGATGCAGGGAAGCTTTCCCTTGACAAATGTTAAGAAATGCTGAGCTCGCGCCGAATCCTGCTGAGCGATTCAGGAGCCATTCCCAGGAAACTCGCAATCATGTGTTGGGGGAGGGACTGCACGATTTTACTTGGGTAGCTGGCTATAAAGTGTTCGTACTTTTCTCTACCCGTACGTGTTTGCATCAAGTGGGTGCGTTCGATCACGCAGAGGTAAGTTTGTTCCGCAAGATAGCGCCCCAGCTTTTCGAACCGAGGAAATCTATCATAGCAGTCTTGTAAAGCCTGGTGGCTGAGTGAATACAGCTGGCAATCCTCCATTGCTTCCACGTTTTCTGCAGATGCCGTCTGGGAGATGAAGCTCGCATATGCGGAAATGAACTGCCCATCGCAGGCAAAGTAGGTGTTCACTTCCTTGCCATTTAGGTAGTGATAGCTGCGCAGCAATCCCTGATCTATGAAAACAATCTGTCGGGCGATTTGCCCCGTCTTCACAAGAAATTGTTTGGCAGATAGCTGCTGTTGTTTGAGATGTGAACTGAAGTAATCCCACTCATCCGGTGTGATGTCCAGTACTTCTCTCAGTATTTTCCGGATGGCCTCCAATTAGCTTTTCTTCACGTACTGTGTCAAGATAACGATCTGCTGGCCGTTGACTTTGCCTTCGATGTAGGTGGCATTGTCTGGATCTAGTGTAATGTTACGAACAGCTGTGCCGCGCTTGGCGGTGAAGTTGGCCCCTTTCACATTCAGGTCCTTGATCAGTACCACAGAGTCTCCAGCTGATAGCTGAGCGCCGTTGCTGTCGACGTGTTTGATGGCTTCTCCGTCGGACATGCCAGATTTAGCCCAGGCTTCCGTTTCTTCGTCGAGGAAGAGCATGTCAATTAGGTTTTGTGCCCATCCCTCGTTGTTCAATTGGCGGAGCATGCGCCAGGCCAGCACCTGTACTGCAGGAACTTCACTCCACATGCTTTCATTGAGGCAGTGCCAGTGATTGGGGTCGATCTTCTCTGGATTGTCAATTTGCTCGATGCAGATGGTGCAGAGATAAGCATTTTCAGAAATGTCCTGACCGGATTTTGGAGATACTACATAGGTCTGCAAGTCTATGGGCGCGCTACATAGTTCACACTTGGATCCGCTTCTTTCTTCTAATGCTTCTTTCATGTCTGTTATATTAAATGGGCAGCAAAGATATCAGTTTCAATAGCGATTTGAAATGACATGAAAGAATTAAGGCTGCTAGCTACTCCAAAACTTCAGCATCCACATACATGCGATAGCCATGGGGAGGACGTGTCCATTCCTTCTTCTTATCCGTCCGATAGTAGCTTTTTCCTCCACGCAAAGGTTGGTTCGTGACATTGTGCAAAATACCATTGGCTATTAGCAAAGAGCTAAAAGCCAATGGCTAGTATGCTTATTTGAACTCCTTGAACACAGCGATTCCGTTGTGCCCACCGAAACCAAAGGTGTTGCTCATGGCTACTTTGATTTCCTTTTCCTTTGCCTCTTTGATCACAATATCTAAATCATCTCCGATCTCCGGATCGATGCTATCGGTATTGATCGTAGGAGGTACGATGTTGTTTCTGATGGCCTGAATGCTCAAAATCGCTTCGACTACCCCAGCGGCTCCTAATAAGTGGCCTGTCATGGATTTGGTTCCGCTGATGGAAGCATTGTTGGTATGACCATCCATCAACCTGCGAATGGCAGCAGGCTCGCTGATGTCACCGACCGGAGTAGAGGTAGAGTGAGTGTTGATATAGTCTACTTCCGATGGGTTGATTTTTCCTTCATTGAGTGCCAACTGCATGGCCTTGTAGGCACCCAGTCCTTCTGGATGGGTAGCAGTCATATGGTAGGCATCGTTGGTCATAGACGAGCCAGCCAGCTCAGCATAGATGTGCGCTCCGCGTGCTTTGGCATGTTCATAATCTTCCAATACCAGCGCACCGCCACCTTCGCCCATCACGAACCCGTCCCGGTCTGGATCGTAAGGACGAGAAGCCGTTGCTGGAGAGTCGTTTCTAGTAGAAAGTGCCTTCATGGCAGAGAATCCACCAATTGAAGCTTCAGTCACACCTGCTTCTGACCCTCCTGTAATGATGATTTTAGCTTTGCCCAACTTGATGTAATTGAAGGCGTCCATGATAGACGTATTGGAGGTCGCACAGGCGGACACTGCTGAGTAATTGATGCCCATATAACCGTACTTAAGTGCGATCATACCACCTGCCATATTGGATAGCATCTTTGGGATCAGAAAAGGATTGAATCGTGGGTCATAATCTCTGGCCGTATAGCTTTGAACTTCCTTTTCCAGGGTTTCGAGTCCTCCCTGACCGGTACCCCAGATCACGCCTACATCGAAAGGATCCATCTTGTCAAATTCGAATCCTGAATCTTCGATGGCTTGTGCAGCTACGTCGATTCCATATTGGGCATATAGGTCGGTTCTTTTGATTTCGTTTCTGTCTAGTCTCAACTTAGGATCAAAGCCCTTTACCTCGCATGCGAATTGGGTTTTGAATTTTTCGGGATTGAAATGGGTGATGCGTCCTGCACCACTTGTGCCTTTTACTGCGTTTTCCCAAAAGGTTTTGACATCATTTCCTAGGGGCGTGACGGCACCCATTCCTGTTACAACTACTCTTCTCTCTGACATGTGCTATTTGTTTAGGGCCGATGCTTTGATGTTCAGCGGTTCGCATTCTGGCCTTTCCAAAATTTCGGCTGCAAACATAGTGTCTTTTGAAGTTAATGGTTAATGGGAGATTGACTAATTAGTAGAGACAACAAGTCATTCCATCTTTTCATCTTCTTTTTACTTTATGATCCCTCGGTAATTTTCCTAAAAGTTTGAGATTTTGAGGTAAAGCCTGTGTTTGACGGCTAGGCTTGCTAGATTTGCGGCTTGTTTTTAGCAAACGCACACAAATAAGATGATGAATTTGATCAAAAAATTAACTCACAACCCAAAAAATGATATTCTTTCTGGGATCACCGTAGCGCTCGCGCTGGTACCTGAGGCAGTGGCATTCGCCTTTGTAGCAGGGATAGATCCGCTGATAGGACTCTATGGGGCATTTATGGTCGGACTGGTTACAGCTCTTTTCGGTGGTAGACCAGGTATGATCTCAGGAGCGACTGGCGCTCTCGCGGTAGTGATGGTTTCGCTGGTCAAAGAAGGTAATGAAATGATGCCGGGCGTAGAAAATGCCGGTGTTCAGTACCTATTTGCAACACTTATTGTGATGGGCTTACTGCAGATTTTAGCAGGGGTGTTCAAGCTCGGTAAGTTCGTGCGTTTGATTCCTCATCCTGTGATGCTTGGATTCGTCAATGGTCTGGCGATCGTGATTTTTCTCTCTCAGTTAGGGATGTTCAAGAGCGGAGGAGAGTGGTTGGAAATGTCTGATCTCATGGTAATGCTCGGTTTGGTGGCACTGACCATGGCGATCATGTACGGATTACCAAAACTAACGGACAAGATTCCTTCAGGACTGGCAGCCATTCTTGTGGTTTCGTTGATCGTAATTTTTGGAGGTATAGATACAGCTACAGTTCAGTCTTTTGTACAGGCGAGCGGTGGAGAAGGAATAGAAGGTGGTCTGCCTTCTTTCATGGTTCCACAGATACCCTTGACCTGGGCAACCTTGAAATTTATCTTTCCTTATGCGGCGATCCTGGCGGCAATTGGGTTGATTGAGTCTCTGATGACTCTGACGCTCGTAGACGAGATCACAGAGACCCGTGGCAGCAGTAATCGTGAGTGTGTGGCTCAGGGTGGTGCCAATATCCTCAATGGCTTCTTTGGAGGTATGGGGGGCTGTGCGATGATCGGTCAGTCCATGATCAATGTCAATTCTGGCGGTAGAGGTCGATTGTCTGGTATCGTTGCAGCACTGATGTTGTTGTCGTTTATTTTATTCCTTTCTCCCTACATCGAGCAGATTCCTATTGCTGCATTGGTAGGGGTAATGTTTATGGTTGTGATCGGAACTTTTGCCTGGTCCAGTTTCCGTATCATGCACAAGATTCCTTTTGCAGATGCATTTGTTTTGGTGCTGGTATCGGGTGTGACTGTGGTTTTTGACCTTGCCATAGCCGTGATCTGTGGGGTGATTGTATCTGCTTTGGTGTTTGCCTGGCAAAATGCCACTAAGATCCGTGCTCGTAAGACTATGAAAGAGGATGGAACGAAGGTGTACGAAATTTGGGGACCTTTATTTTTTGGTTCGGTGACAGCTTTTAATTCTAAATTCACCTTGAAAGAAGATCCAGATCAAGTAGAGATTGATTTTATCGATTCGAAAGTGTCTGACCACTCAGGCGTAGAGGCTATCCGTAGCATTGTGAATAAGTATGAAGAAGCTGGGAAAACGGTAAAGTTGAAACACTTGAGTTCTGACTGCAAGAGCATCTTGATGAAAGCGAATCCTAAGTTTGATGAAATCATCCTGACGGATATAGATGATCCAAGATATTATGTAATGTCAGATATGGCAGTTCATGACGCTGAATAAGAGATAAAGTATTGAAATCGAAAAAGGGGTGTGACTGTTTGGTTACACCCCTTTTTTATGCAATGATAGAATCCGCTATGATCAATATTTTTAGTTGTAATGGTGCCTGGGCACTTACATTTTTACTGAACTAATTAATATAGAAGAAATTGTTATGGAGTTAATTGAGATAGGCTCAGGAGCCAGACTTACTCAATCTCCCTCTTCTCCATGATGATTTTTTCTTCCTCCTCACTAAGGCCTAATTCGTCTATAATTAGGTTAAGAGTCGGGCGACTGAGGGATAGAAGGATCATAGAGGCTACATAAGCCATGATGAATAGTCCACTACCCGTTAGATAAAGCATCATAGTGCATACGGCACCTATACCTGTATATATAGCAAACCTGCGAGAGAGAAGCTGCTGAAAGGCGTCTAATTTGTTTCGCAAGCCTTCCACTGATTTGGCTGCCTTTTTATCTTCTTTAAAGTTCTGCTGCGATCGCCACATGATCCATCCCAGCGCGATGACCACTGGCAATGAGATTACCCAATGTTTCCATTCGTCAATGGGCATGGAGACCAAATCGCCGCTGTGTTTCTCGAGGACCAAATAGCCAAAGGGTAGGAGTGTGATAGCCACACTGAGGTTGAAGAGCGTATATATCTTGTTATAGTACTCTTCTCCGTTTTTGTATTTTTTTTTTGCCAAGGTTTAATTTTCGTCTTGGTTTCTGATTTTGTCCAGTTGTTCGAGTTCTTTGCGAATCTCAACCATTCGGTCAGGGTAGTCAGTGATGATTCCATCCACGCCCATGTTCAGCATTTTGATCATGTCTTCACGTTCGTTGACTACATAGGTAAACACCTTGTATCCTCTGGCCTTGAACCTGAATAATCTACGCTGAGACAGGGTGGTATAGTGTGGATTGATCGTGCTGTAAAACTCATGCTTTTCGCGGTGATCGGTGAAACTTTTGGCATTGATATAGAAGGCCAGTAGATGCGTTTCATCTTCACCCATCATGATTTTTTTGAGTTGTACAGTAGAGTCAGCTTCATAGGCCTCTTCCAGATATGCTTCGTCATAGGCTTGAACGATGGCCCAATCCTTGGCCTCATATTCATCGATTATCTCAATGACTCGTTTGGCAAACCCTTCATAGAATTCATGTCCCTTAGATTTGATATCAATCACACACTCCATTTTGCCATGGATCAGCTCGAGGGTTTCTTGTAGGGTGGGTACTTTTTCACCTCTATACTGTTCGTGATCTCCAAACCAGGAGCCTGCATCCAGCTGCTTGATTTCCTCCAATGTGAATTTGTGGATTTTGCCAGTGCCATTGGTGGTACGGTCCACGTCTTCGTCGTGAAAAACTACTACTTCTCCATCTTTGGTATAGTGTACATCGATTTCCACCATGTCCGCTCCCATATCCATGGCTTTTTGAAAAGCAGCCAGGGTATTTTCTGGAGCCACTCCAGAGGCACCTTTGTGTCCCACGATTTTAAAGTTCCTTTTTTTGATATCCTCTATGTCATCACTCACGATATATCTCTGGTAAAACCAAGGTTCGTAAAGCCACATCAGGGCGAGGAATAACATCATTGGGAGGGCATACCAGATAAAGTTGCGACTATTCATATGTTGCTTCTATGGATGAAAATTTTCGGCTTAAAAATACAACAACAATGCTAACATAAAAAATGCGGTTTGCATGTTGAACGACAGTCTGTTTTAGGGCGGTTTTATTAATTTACCGGTCGTCTAAAAACTGACTTTCGATTAACATCCGCAAAAATGATAAAAACGTGTCGGGCTTTCACTTCAGCTGTTGGGATTTTTTTGTTCATCTTGGTCTTTTCTTGCACTGCTCCCGAAACGCAAGAGGAAGTAAGCATAGAAGCACCTCATGCCATTGGGAGCAAAGAAAATCCTCAGGCTCGATTGGAATTTGAGATGATGCAGCTGGTAGATCCTGCCACAGGTAGATTGCCTATCAATATCAACCATGATCAATTGGCCTATGCAGCCAGGATGCAATCAGAGCAGCCTCAGGCTCGTCGACTGACTCAGGACTGGAATGCCAAGGGGCCAGCCAATGTAGGAGGTAGAACCAGAGCATTGGCAGTCGATGTGACCGATGAAGATGTTTTGCTGGCAGGAGGTGTATCGGGAGGCATGTACCGATCTACAGATCAGGGCAATTCCTGGACAAGGACTACCCATCCTTCCATATTAAATAGCATCAGTTGTATAACACAAGACAAAAGACCCGGTCATGAAAACGTTTGGTACTATGGCACAGGAGAGTTGCGAGGCAATTCGCCGAGAGCCACAGGTGCACCCTATAGGGGAGATGGGATATACAAATCTACAGATGGTGGGTTGTCATGGGATATCCTTCCTTCTACGAGCAATAACAGACTGACAGATTTTGAAAGCCCTTTCAATTATGTCTGGAGCATAGAGGTAGATCCCAATGGTGTGATCTATGCTGCACTCTATGGATGCGTGGTGAAGTCAGAAGATGATGGAGTGAGCTGGGAGGTAGTTTTGGGGCCGGATTTACTGAATCCACAAAGTCTGGACCCACCAATCACCGACCTGAATGATTCTGAAGCCCCCTTTTATACCAGTTTGCTTCAGACCCCATCGGGTACATTATACGCAGCCTTAAGTGCGTTTACTTCTCTGGGCTATCGGCAGGCATATGCAGGCATCTACCAAAGAGAGTCCCCTAACAACTGGGTTGATATAACTCCCACCCAATGGTCAGATGGACATGATCGTACTGTTATGGCCTATGCACCTACGGATGAGGAGGTCATTTACACTTTGAGTGATGGAAGAGATCTGGAGCTGTGGAAACGAAAAAATAACCTATGGCAGAATCGATCGATGAATTTGCCTGGGCTTCAGGATACTTTGCCTTCCTTAGATACGCAAGAGTCTTACAATATGGTGATCAAGGTTCATCCAGAAAATGAGAACGTGGTTTTCGCTGGAGGGACCAATCTCTATCGGTCATCTGATGGATTTGCTACTTCCAATAATTCTCGATGGATTGGAGGCTATAATCCAGGACCTGAAGAGGGGAATTTGTATCCTGGACATCACCCAGATCAGCATGAACTCGTGTTTCTACCTTCTGATCCGAATACTATGTTTTCGGCCAACGACGGTGGGGTTCGGCTTACCAGAGACAATCTTGCGGATAAGGTCAGCTGGACAGCTAAAAATGAGGGCTATGTCACTTCCCAGTTTTATACAATTGCATTGAGTCAGCAGGAGGGGAGTTTGAAAGCACTGGGTGGCATGCAGGATAATGGCACCTATCTCAAGATTTTGGGTAGTGACAATTCCACCTGGAGGTACCTTTTGGGTGGTGATGGTTCATATGTAGCGACTACTCCCAACGATACCTATTGGTATGCTTCTTTTCAATCGGGGAGTACTTTTCGTCTATCGCTCAACAATAGCAACGAACTGGTTTCATTTGCTGAGGTAGATCCGGTAGGTGGAGAAGGCTATTTGTTCATTAATCCATTTGTTTTAGATCCGAACAACTTCAACCGTATGTATATGGCCGGAGGAAATGTAATATGGAGAAATGACAATCTTTCACAGGTCCCTTCTGGAAAACAACAACCTACGCCGATCAACTGGTCTAAGATTGAAAGTACCGAAAGTGAAGTAGGTGCCGTTTCGGCCATGGCGATTTCCACACGTCCTGGTCATGTGCTCTACTGGGGCACAAGCTATGGAGCGGTTTTTAAGACCATCTATGCCAATACAGATAGCGCAGAGACCTTCTTTCTGTTTCAACATGTGGTAACTGATGAAGGGGGAAATCCATCCAGTGGTTATATCTCCAATGTTTCTGTGAACCCGTCCAATGCAGACCAGGTTTTATTTTCATATGCCAACTACCATTTTCCAAGTTTGTTTTATTCGGAAGATGGTGGGGCGACCTTTACAGATGTAGGGGGCAATCTAGAGGAAAATCCAGATGGCAGTGGGAGCGGTCCTAGTGTTCGTTGGAATCAGATCATACCTTTAGCAGATGGCAGTTCGATGTATTTTACTGCGACCAGTACGGGGTTATACAGTACAAGGGAGCTAAATGGTGCTTCGACTGTTTGGGTCAAGGAGGGAGACGAGACCATTGGTAATTCGGTGATTAGAATGATGGATTATCGCTCTTCTGATGGGACTTTTATTGTAGCTACTCATGGCAATGGGGTGTTTGAGACGACCATAGAAACACCCGAGTCGGTGCTTCCCGAATCTGGAGATGTATCGGGTTTGCAGATTGTCAAGGGGTACCCGAACCCATTTGAGGAAACCATCAAAATTCAATTCAAAATTCCTGAAGAAGATCGTGTGGTTGTTCATGTGTTGAATAGCTCGGGTCAACTAATCAAATCAATTTTGGATTCAAGACAATTTGCTGGCGATGTGCAAGTTAGCTGGGATGGGACTAATGTGGTGGGAGGCCCGGTGGACGATGGCTTGTATTTCTATCGCATCTACTATCAGGGCAAAATGAAATCCGGAAAAATGCTTTATTTCAAAAAATGAATCAATGTGGTAAACCTTTGATGTTTTTCACGTAATAGTATTTTTCATTAACTCAATTCTGATCTATGCCGGCTCGTAATTTCCTTTTGTATGCAGTCCCCGCCCTCATTTGGGGCTCTACCTGGTTTACCATTACTTTCCAGCTGGGCAAGGTAGATCCATTGGTATCCGTCGTTTATCGATATGTGATTGCAGGAGCTGTGATGATGGGTTATTGCTGGTTGAAGGGGCTACCTATGAAATTTGCTCCGAGGCAGCATGCTTTTATGCTAGGACAGGGAGCCTTGCTTTTTGGAATCAACTACTGGATGGCCTATCGAGCGGAAGAATACATTCCAAGTGGATTGATGGCAGTTGCTTTTTCTACCATCGTTTTTGCCAACTCCCTTTTTGGCTATGTTTTTCTGAAACGGCCTATCAACAAGGGGGTCCTTATTGGGGCGGTTTTTGGCTTGAGCGGAACCTTTATCATTTTTAGTAAGCAGTTTTTTGGGATTGGATTGACTGATGAATTCCTCTTCGGAGCTGGTATGGCCATGCTTTCGGTGACTATGGCTTCCCTGGGCAATATCATTTCAGCGCGAAACACCGGCAAAGGTGTACCTGTCATTCAGGCCAATGCATACAGTATGGTCTATGGCTGTATCATTACGGCTTTACTAGGGTTGTTCATGGGGAAGGAATTTACCTTTGAATATACCCAGACTTATGTTCTGTCTCTTTTGTATCTGTCAATTATCGGTTCTGTTGTGGCCTTCGGTTTTTATCTAACTCTGGTAGGGGAGATTGGTGCTGACAAGGCCTCTTATGCGCTGGTGATCATCCCTATTATTTCTATATCTCTGTCTGCAATATTCGAAGGATACCAGTTGACCTGGATGACACTTTTTGGGGTAATTATGATCGTGATGGGAAACCTTTTTGCCTTGCGAAAGAAAAAGCCCATTTCAGTAACAAACTGATCGAATTTAAGAGAATTACGTAGTTTTAAGAATTACTGAAGTCTCGGATAGGAATTCTCCTATTTAATGTCATCAGTGCAAACACGTATTTTTTAGTAGTCGTCCAAAATTGCCTTTTTTGGGCCTTATTTATTCCTTTTTTCATGCTTCCTTTGAATAGACAATGGGTAGGGTATTTCCTGATCTCATCGTTTTAGACCACAAGAACCAAGCTATAAAAGAAGGAAGTGAAGAAGATAATAATAGCAATAAGCCTTGTGCTTAGTTTAGGAGAAGTAGCAACTGCACAGACCTCAGTTGCAGATGGAGATTGGATCGATGGGCCGACTTGGGGAGGAACTTCTCCCGGCTATGCTGGATTAACAAACCCTATTGTGGATTCTTATGTGATCTCCAATAATACCCTAACTTTTTCCACTGTAAATGGTTGCTCTCTATCAGTCTATGATACACTCATTGTTTATGGAAGTGTGTTCTTTGATGTTGGAAGTAATAATGCGGCCATACATGTAGGCGCTAATAACGTTCTTATCATTTTTGGTGATTTAGAAATGGGGAAAAATAATGCTGGAGCCAACGTAGAGACTGGTGGGGTTTTAGTGGTAAAAGGAAGTATCACAGCATCTGGTAATAATGGAGAATTCACTGGAGGAGGTAACATATACACTGATGGAACCACTGCTGGCATGGCCAATAATGGTACAGGAACTGTTGAGACAGTGGCTGACCTAAGTGGTGATGGTTTAACTACTATTGAAGAATTTGTTGCAGGAGGTGGGACCACACCATTGCCAGTGAAATTGCTTCATTTTAATGCGGAGCTAGCAGATTATGAGGTGAATTTGTCATGGGCTACTTCGATAGAAATCAACAATGATTATTTTCAGCTAGAGAGATCGGTTAATGGAAATGATTTTGAAGCCATAGCAAAGATATCCGGGGCTGGTGATTCGAATGAAACTATAGATTATTATTTCACAGATAGAAACGTATCAGCCAATGTGGTTTACTATAGACTGAAACAAGTAGACTTTGATGGGGCCTTCGAATATTTCAATACCGTAAAAGTGCAGATGAATCAGTCTTCATCAGTTCACGTTTATCCATCTTTAGTGAAGGGTGCTAGTTTTCAGGTAGTGTCCGAAGACCTTATGGAGGTTCATATCCTAAACATGAAAGGAGCTGTAATTAGGTCTGCCAAAGCAGATTACCAATCACAGCTCCAGGTCAATGTCAACGACCTTCAAAATGGCATTTATTTCGTCCGAACAATTTCAGGTTTGGGAGAAGTGTCTACCCAAAGAATTCTCATTCAGCGTTAAATTTCATTTTAGTCCGGAGATTTGATCTTCGGTCACGATACCAATGGGTCCTTTGTAGATGCCGCCATGGTATCCTATATCTTTCACCCTTACGGCTATCACATTGTCTCCATTTTTGTCAATGAGACTGGGTGGTATGCGGTATAAGCGTAGTTTATCAAATGACGTACTTTCACCAAATCTGAGTCCGTCATTAGTCATTCCCAGTCGCTTACCGTTCAGATAGGTGATATCAAAGTCATCAATTTTTCCTAATATCAGGTAGTATTGTTTATTAGGGTCGTAAGTAAAATTGACTTTGAAATGTTTGCGGTACCAGGCGATCCCGTCAAATGTACGAAAGCCCTGATCATCCCATTTGGCAGGAACCCAAATTTCATCCCAACCCGAATCGTCATGATTCACCTCGAGTGATTCTTTGTCATCCCATTTTTGAAAACGCCATGGACCTGATAGGTCTTGTTCCAGATTTTCACTGTTGAGACTGGCATATAGCCCGGGGGCATTGCCTACTATTCCGCCATCCAAGGTTTGGTCATAGACACGCACGGCGATTATATTTTCACCATTGAAGTTAATGTTCTCATTAGGAATCAGGTAGTTGCGATGAGCTGTATAAGCTGTTTTGAAATCAGGAGCGAAGCGCCCGCTCTTGCCAACCATACGTCCATTGACATAGCACTCGTCTGCGTCATCGATTTGGCCTAGCAACAAGAAATGAGTTTGCTTTTGATTCAATTTTCTTCCATCGAAACGAATCCGGTACCAGGCTATGCCATCATAGCCATTGAATCCCTGGTTTTCCCATTTGGATGGTACTTTGATCTTTTCCCAATGTTGGTCATTGTATGTCGTAGTGGCCCAATTAAGGTTGTCCCCAATGCTAAATGACCAGCTGCCCTCCAGATCAATCTTTTTAATAAGTTCACTGTTTTCGTAGAGAGGAGAGCTGTTGTAGTTTTCATGCTCATAGTTAAATTCTTCTCTTAGCCAATTCAGAAACCATTCAAAGCCACTATCCTCCTGAGCCTGAAGTCTGAAAATCAGGCCCAAAGAAAACATCAATATGAGTGTGAATCTTTTCATTTGTGAGCAGTCTTCCTAGTTTCTTTTAGCAATAGTAAAAAGGCCGTTGTTATCATCCTGATTTCTGTCCTTCTTTTTTACTTTATAGGTCATAGAAACCTTCTGAGTCCCCATGTCGATTACAAATCCATAGTCTCGCATCAGATTGGTCCCAATGATGGCTGTAATGGTTTTGTCGGTTCGGGCTCGGATAGATGCGGCAATGTGACTGATATCGTAGGCATAGTAAACAGATCTTAACTTTACATCTCCAAAATAGAGTTCGGCATTCGTTACCTGGTGTAGTTCGTTGTGTCGGGTTCCGAATCCAGCCACCTTGATGGTTTGGTTAAAGTCCTGATGGGCATGAAATTCATATTTGTCTTTGGCCTTGAGGTTCAAAACACTGATGTCCGAACCAGTATCCAAAAGCACCCAGGTTTTTTTACCATTTAGCTCCATTTCCACAATTGGTTTATCATGGTAGTGCATTTCCAGGGTGTTGAACTTTTGCCCCATGCATAGAGGAATGGATAGAATCATCAGTGCGAGAATTAGAAATTGCTTTTTCATAGTACGTCGTTGTTTTGAGTTTACATTTCAAAGCAACTCACTATGATGTTACCCTGTGTCACGGCCAGGTAAAGAGATGTCACAAGTTGTCACAGCATTTTATATCCCATCCCATGTACGGTCAGGATGATTTTTGGGTCGTTTGGATTGATTTCTACTTTTTGGCGGATTCTAAGGATGAAATTGTCAATGGTACGAGTCGTTGGGAATTCGTCATAGCCCCAAATGTTTTTGAGTAAATCGTCTCTGCTGACAATTTTCTGGCGGTGATTGTAGAGAAAATGCAATACCTCAAACTCTCTGTGGGAGAGCTTGACCTTTTCTGATCCGACAAAGGCTTCATACTTTTCAAAATCGACTTTCATCTGGCCTATTTCAGTCAGATTTTGAACGGGTGTTGTACTATGCTGAGTTCTGCGGAGGATGGCCTTGATACGAGCCAGCAATTCTCTCAGGCTAAAAGGCTTGGATATATAGTCATCAGCCCCAAACTCCAGCCCCAATACACGGTCTATTTCTTCGCCTTTTGCGGTTAGCAAGATGATGGGGACCTGATTACCTGCCTGTCGCAGCTGCTTGCATACATCGAATCCAGATAGCTCTGGCATCATCACATCTAATACGATCAGGTCATAGCTTTCAGATTGGATTTTGTCGAGAGCCACTTTCCCGTTTTCGGCTTCATCCACTTCATAGCCTTCAAACATCAGGTTGTCGACCAGACCCTGACGCATGGCCATTTCGTCATCTACTACGAGTATTTTAGTCATTCTTGATCATGTTTTGGGAACTGAAGGGTGAATGTACTGCCTTCTCCACTTTTGGATTGGAGCAATATCTTTCCATCATGTGCCTCTACGATGTGCTTGACCAGGCTAAGCCCCAAGCCTGTGCCCTTAGTCTTTTGAGTCAATGCACTCTCCACACGATAGAATTTTTCGAATACTTGACCTTGTGCACTTTTGGGTATTCCTAACCCAAAATCTTTGACATGGCATAAAACTGCATTCCCCTTTATTTCGGTTATTATTTCAATTTTTTTACTCTCTCCACTGTATTTGATAGCATTGTCGAGGAGGTTAGAGATGGCTTCTTCTATGGCCGTACGGTCGATTAGTATCCTGGTGCTACTCTCGGTCAATGAAAGTGTACAGGTCATCTGCTTTTCTTTCAAAGCAAAGGCATAGTTCTCTTTTATCTGTTGGATGATGGTGTTTAGCTCGATGACTTCTTTTTGATATTGTTTTTTGTTGGCTTCTATCTTTGAGAAATCGAGAATGTTGTTGACCATGTAGGTGAGTCGGCCTGACTCGTGATGGATGACCTGATAGTATTGCTGCTTTTTTTCTTCGGAGGGGAGTCGTCCCATTAGCAGGGTTTCAGAATACATTCGGATCAGCGAAAGAGGTGTACGAATCTCATGGGAGACATTGGATACAAAATCAGATTTAAGCTGGGCGATTTTTACCGCTTTACGGATGTTGCGCATGACGATAAGGGTTCCGATTAGCATCACGATCAATGAAGAGAGCAGGATGTAGAGGTTGTTTTTACTTCTGTCTCTGATCAGCTCGGCGTAGCTTCTGCCTTTGGTCTGTATGGTCAGGAAGGTCTGAGGTAGAATCCAAAGCTCATTCTGTATGAAATCTCTTTCCAGATCGAAGGGTTCGGTTTGGTATATCCGTTGTGGTTGGTCGCTAGTGTCATTTCGTTGCATTACTGCGAGTCGCAGGTTGTTGTTTTGTGCGATCTCCTGCATATTCAGACCCAGCAACTGCTCAGTCCAATAATAAGGCTCTAGTACAAATAGCGCACTATAAAAGGCCGAATCCTTGTCGTAAAACATCACAGTAAGTGGGGCCTGGGCTCCCTGCAGACCGGGTAAAGCAGGAAAGTCAGTAGCAGGTTGGATCTTTTGAAACCCTGCCTCCAAATAGCGACACAGCTGGTCTATCAGATCGGGTTGCTGCTGATACCAACCATTGATAAGCGTACTGTCTGCTTCTGCTCCTCCTACATATTCGCTATAGTATCTTTGACTCTTCCCAGTTTTGAGGGATCTGATGGACAACAGTTGTATGGCCTCATTTTCTCTGACCAACATACGTGCATTGGCCTCTATGCTCTTTTCTTCTGAGCCCAAAGTCCTGATCCAGCGATCCATGTAGTCGTCAGCATATTGGTTGAGTGAAAAAAGAATGGTTTCCATCTGTTTTTCATAAACCTGATTGGCTACTTTTTCATCCTCTGCCAGCGATTGTGTTTGCAACGCAGCATAGATCAAAATGGGCAAGACGATGACCAGTGCGAGTATAATTAGGATTCGGTTGTTGCCCTTCATACTTGGATTCGATTATCGGATAAATATAGACAAAATCAAGAGTCCACAACCTTTAGTTCAATGGCCAGAAAGGAGGGTCATAAGGAGATTAATAATTGAAGATATCATTTCCTTCTGTGAGGATTATTGGATTCCTATCCGTTACTACGATGGTATGTTCGTGCTGTGCCACATATCCTCCCCGGTTGCCGACCAGCGTCCACCCATCTTTCAATTCGACCGCCTGAGTGGACTTGGTAGAGATAAATGTTTCGATGGCCACTACATCGTCCTTTTTGAATTTCTTTTTGTTGCGTCTGTCAGGATAGTTCAGGATGTCCTCTGGTTCTTCGTGTAAGCTACGGCCCACCCCATGTCCTGCCAGGTTTTTGAGCACTTTAAATCCTGCTCGGTTGGCCTCATTCTGAATGATCGCGCCTATTTCAGCTATTGGAGTTCCGTCTTTAATATTGATAATGGCATTGTGGAGGACCTTTTTAGAGGCTTCTACAAGAGGTAGATGGTTGTGAATGTCTTCTCCCAAAACAAAAGAACCTCCATTGTCCGCCCAAAAGCCATTGAGTTCTGCTGATACATCTATATTGATCAGATCCCCTTCTTTCAGGATTCGTTTAGTGGATGGGATGCCGTGTGCTACTTCGTTGTTTACGCTGATGCAGGTCCATCCTGGGAAACCATAGGTCTCATAAGGTGCAGATTTGGCACCAAATTGTTTCAGGATTTTGCCTCCAAATTCATCTAACATTCGAGTACTAATTCCTGGTTTGGCGTAGTTTCTCATTTGAAGGAGGGTAGAAGCGACTGCTTCGCTTACTTTTTTCATTCCCTCGAGTTCTGCTGCTGTTTTAATGGACATAGTTTTTTGATTGTCGATTTCAAAAAATTAAAGATAGTAAAAACCTATGGGACGAGAGTTGTGGGGGTAATGGTTCGATTATTTAATAAATATTCGTCTACATCTGTAATATTTATTGGTTTTTAACCACTAAGAGGTTACAACCGAATCATTCAATATTCGGGGATTCTATTTATCACAAAAACCAATTAACATGAAAAATTCAATTTTGCCAGAGCGAATACATCATTCTTCTTACCAATAAGAGGAGGAGAGGTTTGCAGGATTTCTTAGGTGAGACGGTGGTGATCAAAAAGAAACTGATCCCACGTATCGAATTGTGGAAAAAGGAAAATGCACATTAGAAAAAGGCCCGATTTCGGGCCTTTTTTCATACTCTTGCTTCTCAACTAACAATTGTTATTTTTGAAGCAAAATGAACGCTATGAAGAAGGTGATTGTAGGTTGGGTACTGATATTTGGATTGTATGCTAGCCTTTTGGCTCAAGGGGATTACGTGTCTGAGATCAGGGCCTTTCAGCATGAGCTGAACAAGGAATATAAAGACCCAAAGACGTCACCACTTTCCTCAAGAGACAGGAAGAAGTTCGAGTCACATGAGTTTTTTACTATTGACAATAAATACCGCATCAATGCGAAATTCAAACCACATCACGGGCTGACAGAAACCATTCATATGGAGACCTCTAGCGGTATGAAAGCCAAATATGATAAGTTCGGAATCGTCGAGTTTGAGTTAGATGGACAAGTCCATCAGTTGACAGTGTACCAAAGCCATCGACTAAGAGAGATGGAGGAATACAAAGATCATTTGTTCCTTCCATTTACCGATATGACCAGTGGCGATGATTCATATGGAGCGGGTAGGTATCTGGATTTGATTATTCCAGATGGAGATCAAATCATACTAGATTTCAACAAAGCCTACAACCCCTACTGTGCGTATAGTGAGGGATATTCGTGCCCAATCCCCCCTTCTGAAAACAATCTGCAAGTAAGAATTGAGTCTGGTATTAAATATAAATATTGAATCAATAAGAGCTTAATTCCTCGTTTTCTAGCTTCCCATTGGCATAGAAATTTTTCTTGATGTTTTTGCCTCTGGTACCATTGATTCGTTTCCACCAGGATTCTCGGTCTTCTATAGAAACAAAATCCTGGTCATAAGCCAGACTGTCTCTATCCGTTATGGACAATTGAAGAGAATCAGTATTCAGTGTTGTCATGGTATCTATCACAAAAGGTATGATTCCCACCTCATTACTTATTTTTTCTTTGATAAAATCCTCTAGCATGGAGGCCTGAAAAGGATCTGTAGCCAGGGCTACTTTTTTGAAACCAAGATTCTGGGCTTTTTTGTATCCGTAATATATGTTTTCAGTACTGTGTTCGGCACGAATCTCCGTGTAGATGACCGAATCCGGAATCCCCAGCTCCTGGGCGTACATGGCCATGATTTTCGCCTCGTAGTAGGGTGAGTAGACGGCAGAGCCTGAATACATGATGTTTTTGGTTACGCCCTGATCATAAAGGTATTTGCTCCAATACACGCGGCCTTTCATGATTTGACTCCAATCCCCATCCTCATAGGGCACTCCCGGTACTACGATTACATCATACTTTTCGTCCATAGCGTCAGATAGGAGTTCCTTGCATCGATCCTGAGGTATCATGCAGCCGGTCAGTAGCGATAGGCAAACAATTGTCAAATAGGAGTGAAGGTTCTGCTTCATGGTGTTTTTGTTTATTTATTTTCCTTAATCAATAAACGGTATTGATCTTAAAAAGATACTCTGAAATATAGTTGTCTCGTACAATGGAGCAAAAATCAGTCTTATTCCTATACTGAGAAGTGATTTTAGATAAAGATAAATCATCAGAAGTTAGGGAGGAGACATGTGTGAATGAAAGGGGTTTTTAGCCCATTTTAATATTGTATACAGGTGTCAATCATTTCTATACATGACCTATGTCATGTGTTTCCGAAATAGAGATGAGCATATTTGTTTCATCGAAAGCGAATAAACCTGATAACCATGAACATCATCCAAAACATCCTAATCCCTGTTGACTTTTCAGAAGTAGCCCTGGGAGCGGTCAAATACGTGCTGGGAATGGCACGAGGTGATCGAAAAGTCAATTTCACCCTGCTGCATATAGCGGAGGCAGGCTCAGATTTAGCTGAAGCAGATCTGCGACTCAAACAACTCAAGGAGGAGTGGTTTGATCCTGAAGATTTTACCTGTCAAACATTGGTGAAAGAAGGCGTGCTCATGAACAGTGTGGCTGATTTGGTTACAGAGGAAAAAATAGACCTGGTGGTGATGGGCACTGCAGGTAGCCAGGACGAATCTGTCAATACACATACGGCACAGCTGATCGAGCTGATAGACTGTCCTGTATGGGTGATTCCTAATCCAGCTGCAGATTTTAAGCTTAACAATATTGCGCTCGCACTGGACGAAAACGAATTGGACAATGCTTCTGACCTGCGAGTATTTCATGAGATCGCGAGATGGTACAATGCTAAGGTTCACTTATTGAAAGTGGATCCAGAAGACAAGGAAAGAAAGAAAGTCGCCTTGAAAAAGGAAGAGACACTGGAATACTATCTGGATAGTCTGGAGTATCACTACTCCTTCCCCAAAAACAGCGATATAGAAGAAGGTATCAATCAATATATCAGTAATAATGACATAGATGCGCTGGCGATTATTCCGCGGATTCATGCACAGAATTCCCAGCCGTCCAAAGGGAAACTGACCAAGGCGTTGGCTTCTCATAGCAAGGTGCCACTACTGGTGATTGACTAAAGAAAGATTATTTTATTTGGGTGCAGTTTAAGTCCTTGGAGTCGCGGCGACTCCAGGGATTTTTTTGTTTACAGCCAGGGCCTATTTGTAGGTTAACTGGACATTTCTTTAAGATAAACAGGGAGTTATGTTCATCATTTCTTTATTTAATTTTTTTCTCAAAAGTATTGAAAATAGAAAAATACACGTACCTTACTTCCTTTAATAACAATTTAATACAATGAATAACGGTACAGTAAAATTCTTTAATGAGTCCAAAGGTTATGGTTTCATTATTGATGACGAGACAAAAAAAGAGTACTTTGTACATGTCTCAGGTTTGGTTGACGAAGTAAGAGAAGGCGACCAAGTAGAATTTGATTTAAAGGAAGGTAAAAAAGGATTAAATGCTGTCAGCGTAAAGGCAGTTTAATTATATAACGACTTTTAATCATTGCTGACCCGGGCCTAAAGCCCGGGTTTTTTTGTGCTTTTTTATTTCACTTCCAAACGGCAGTGATTTTCCTTATAGACCAGTAAAGAGGGCAATGACTATTGAAGTAGACCCATCATAGCAATACAATTAACTGATGCATGTATCCATGTTTTTTTGGATGAATGGATAAAAATGTGTTTACTTTATCACAAACCAAGACCAAAACAAACATGATCAAAGCGCTAAAATATCGTTGGCTGGCCCCTTTGCTGGTGTTGACCAGTTGTGTACTCGGGTGGATCAACAATGCGGAAATGAGAGGGGTGTATGCTGGGCTCATGTTCTTTTCCGTGCTGTTTTTGATTCATGGCGTATTATGCCACTGGAAGTATATCAAAGAGCATAGGGAGAACCAATGATCTTAGTTGATCGACTTCATGCATGAGCATAAAAAAAGCCTGACTCTTTCGAATCAGGCTCTTTAGTAGTTTTCTCTAAATGTCTTATTTCAGCTCAACGATTTTCTTCACGCTGTATACTTCGTTAGAAACCACGTAAGCATATTTACCAGCTGGGTAAGCAGAAAGATCGAATGATTTAGCGTAAGAAGTGTTCGCTACGTCTTTGTCAGAGTAGATCAAGGTACCGTAAGCATCGTAAATTTTAACATTTACTTCTTCACCTTCTAGTTTGCCGAATCTCACGACTACTTTAGATTCTGCCGCTTGTTTGATTTGAACGTTTAGCTCAGCGCTAACTACTTTTTCAGCGTTGTCCGCAGCGAAAGCAGAAGTAGAAAGAGCAACTAATAGGGACAGGGCGATTGTTTTAAGTGTCGTTTTCATATGTGTAATTTTATCGTTTTTTGAATTTGATTACGATGCAAACATAGAGCAGCCTGCTTCCTTATTAAAGGAGAAATCGGTGAGCTTAAAGATTATTCAGGTGAAGTGAAGAGTTTTTATGGTATTTGGTAATGGGGTTTATTGTTTGTCGTGTAGGAGCACGGTAACGAATCGGTAGCTAGCGTATTCTGTAGTTGCCCTGTGGATTCCTGTCAGATGGCAGTTTGGGATTTGTAAGGCCCATGGATCAATGGATCGCAGGGCTTTTATTTTGGGTGGGGTTGGAGCTTTGGTAGGAGTAAGGTAATTTGGCAGTGAAGATGCCGTGTGTATAATATGGATGGCTATTATGAAAATTGTTACCTTCCATAACTGTATGAGCCAAACTATTCAGACATTGGAACAACTGGAGGACATAATTGAGTCCGAATTAATCACTCCTGAACTAAGAGGACTTGCTGAACTATTGATAACGTCTATGAACGACTGGCCAACTCAGAATCTCGAATCAATTAAGCAGTTCATTGATGAACTCTCAAGCTATTTTGGACGGCCTATAACCAAGAAACGATTGAACAGTGTTTCTTTTTCTGGTACCAACTCTTGGGAACTTGAAAGCAAAGCTTCTCTTGAAGAACTTCTATCGACAGCCTCAGCGATTTTCGGAACGAACACCATCGAAGGAATGGTTGAACAACTACTTGCAAAACTAGCCACGCTCGAAAAACACACCAGTTAGAATCATAACTTCGAGAGAAAGCCAACGTATTATGGCTTGTTATGTAACTCCGAACATGCGGATAAAAAGAACTCATTAGGTTTTCGAATACTCAAATATTCTATTGCCATCAAAATGTTGAACCTGAACTAAAAAGAAAGAATAAAGGAGCGAATCGATGGGATCAACGATCCACAGCTGTTAGATGAACTTCTAAAGGCTGTTGATTTGGAGTATGAAATCCAGCATGTAGACGAACTGACAAATGCTGAAAAAACAACCATAGATCGAGGAATTAAGGATGCGGAGCTAGGAAAGCTGTATTCCAACTCTGAAACAAGTCAACTGGTCAAAGAATGGCTAAAAAAGTGAGATAGGCTACCCAATTCATCAGAAACCTCTAGAATAGAACTTACCCGATTTTATTTAAGCTCTCAAGCCGAGCAGGCTCTTCATTTTTGGCTTGACCGCAGCGGCGGACCGTCCAAAAACGAATCGGAGGGGCGCTCCCCCAAAAAGGTCAAGCGGTTCCCCGCCGGGACTGTAAATCAAATTACTAAATTTCAGTTCGTTACACTGAAAAATCATAAACTCGCTGCGCTCAAACAGTATGATTTTTTTAACCATTTCACTCCCTAAAATTCTTAACGCATTTGATTTAAGGCCGGAGAAAACCTTGAAGAAACAGATTATTCACTGATTTCGGGGTTATTAAAAGTGATGCTTGATTTTAAAATCCGTCTAGAGAAAATTCTATTGGAGAATTAATCTTCAATAACAATTAACCGAGATCCCCTAAAATAGAGATATCACAATTAACAAAAAAGCACAGAAGAAAACTCCTGTGCTTTGTATTAGATAACTTAATGAAGACTATAGTACAAACTCGCTGACGGTTTCGTCGAGCTCTCGGGACTTGTTTTGCAGCTCCTGAGAGGAGGCGGACAGCTCTTCCGAAGAAGCGGCCATGCGCTGCGAGGATTCGTTGAAGGACTGAACCGCGGTGTTGATCTCGTCACTGGCCGAGCGCTGCTCGAGTGATGAGTTGGCGATTTCGGTCGAGTACCGAGACATGTTCTCGATGTGAGGCACGATCTCGGTGATTTTTTCTTGTGAGATTTTGGAGTTGCCCAGGGTCTGGGTAGCCAGCTCCATGATCTGGGCTGCAGCATCTCTACTGCGGTCTGCCAGTGCGCGAACTTCCTTGGCGATCACGCTGAATCCCTTGCCTGCTTCACCGGCATTGGCGGCTTCCACATTGGCATTGATGGCGAGTAGGTTCGTTTGATTGGCGATTTCTTCTATGTATTTGATTTTTTCGGTGATGTCCGACACGTCCTTTAGCGTCTGATCGACGGAGCTTTTGCCCTCGATCATGTGCTCCCTGGCTTCCACACTGATTTTGGCAGATCGCTGCGAGTTGTCAGTGGACAGGTTGATGTTGGCGGCCATCTCTTCTACACTGGAAGCGATCTCTTCGGCACCTGCGGCCTGCTCTGTCGAGTCGCTGGACAGTCCGATAGACATCTGGGCCAGCTCCTCACCGGTATGTCTGATATAGGTCGAGTTGTGTTTGATGTTTTCGATCACCGCTTTCAGATTAGAGCGGAGGACTTCCATAGAGTCGGACATCAAGCCAAACTCGTCGCGGCTAGGAATAAGACTCGCCTTGGTCAGGTTCTTTTGGCTGATGCTCAGCATCACCTCCTTCAGCTGAATGATGTAATTGGTGAAGATGTTGCCCAAAATGATATTAGGTGCCATCTGTAGTAGCATGATGATGATGCCGATGAAGATGATCTTTTGAGCGAAGATGGCAGGTGTCAATCCCAGCTCTGGGAAATCCATCATACGCCATGATAGCGTATAGGCCGCAGTAGCGAGCAGGCCGATCCCGGCAAAGGAAGAAATGAAAGTCGTGATACCAAATTTGGCTTTGATCCTAAAGATCCTTTTTTCGTCCTTAGGCACCTCTGCATACACTTTGTCCAAAAACTGAATGAACTTGAGCAGAAAGGGGATGTTGGCCACCATGGTATAGAAGATGGCACTGATGGTTCCGAGTTGGTTTTCTACATCGCTGCTACCGACCAAAGCACCTATGACCAGGGCCATGAAACCATAAGCCACTGCTATGACCGAAAAGGTAAGGATCGTGGTTCGATAGCTGGCATTGGCTGCACGGTAGTTTTTGTTTTCGATCTTGGTCACAGCTCCCATCACCATGCTGCGGATCAGCAGAGGCGTCAATATCATGTAGGGAATCGTGAAGGCGTAAAAAGACCAGTGTGCCACGAGTCTTTCTGTGAAATCGCCGATGTTGGTCATGGCGATGTTGTTGATGGTAGCGACAATGGCTGGTGGGATCAAAAAAGTAAGTACCACCACCCAGGTTAACTTGTCTATGCTCTTCTTCATTTTAGTAGGTATAATGCGTTTCGCAATGGCTATAGGATGCAAATAAATGGAAGACAATCAGCATCCGGAAAATCCTGAGGAACGAAAAGAGTTGTCCCTATAAAGATTAGGTGTTTTACGCTAGAAGAGAATAAGCGGTATGTTGGAGAGGAGGGAGCCGCTGAGTTTAGAAAGGTGAAGCAATGGGCCCTTCGATCTATACCACCGAAGAGCCCAGTCTTATTTTTGAATCAACCGTGTCGATCAGTACTTCGCTGCTTTGCCCTTAGAGAGGCTGCTGTTGATGAAGTCTCTCAGGTCCTGATTGGCGGATTTTAGGTCTTCGCTGCGTAGGTACATCATGTGTCCGCTGCGGTAGCCTTTGAAATCCAGGCGCTCCTTCATTTGCCCACTAGGATCGATCTGCCACAGGGTGTATTTGGAGTTGAAATAGGTCGTGGCACCATCGTAGTAGCCTGCCTGAAAGAGGACCTTGAGATAGGGGTTCTCCGCCGTGGCGAGGCGCAGGTTTTCGCGTGTATGGTTGTTTTGTTTGTCCCAGGGATGTACATCGCCAAACATGTTGTATTTGATGTCGGTTTTGAAATTGAGTTCTTCTCTGAGGTAATAATTGATGGCGGGAGTGAAGGAGTGCAGCCAGGAGCTCAGCTCGGCATTATAGTCTGGCGAATCTCCAGCGAGGGTTCGATCCAGACCCAGGTATCTGGAGTCCAATCGGCCGATGGTTTGGCCACTTTCGTCTCTGAGTAGCTCCTTCCAGAAGAAATGCGTGGGCACGTCCAGGTTGTGCTCCAGGATGGCTTTTTGGGACAGTCCCGAATAGTAGGCCATCTGCTCGGCTACCTTTAGTTTTTCCTCAGTAGAGAGAGACGCTCCTCGCGCCAGTGCAGGCATCAGCACATCCAGAGCGAAAGCTTCCGCATCCGGCAAGATCTCCAGGAGGTCTTTGGACTGAAGGGCCTCAGGCAATACGCCATGGTGCCAGGCTGCTGCGGTGAAGTAGGGCAGATTGAGCGAGGAAGAAATGGGCGTGTCAGAATCAAAGACTTTGTAATCGGCGGGCGAAACAAGGATGACGCCATTGAGGTACATCCACTGCTGGTCCTGTAGGGCGAGGGCCAGACCCGAAACCCGTGTGCCGCCATAGCTTTCGCCGATCAGGTACTTAGGAGAGGTCCATCGCTCGTGTCGAGATACGAAGGTGTTGAGCCACTCGGCTAGATAGGTGATGTCGGCATTGATGCCAAAGAATTTTTCGCGTTTTACCTCTTCGCCACTGGCGGGGATGGTACGCGAGTAGCCCGTGTTGACCGGATTGACATAGACGATATCCGCCACATCCAGTATCGAGTGGGGATTGTCTTGTACGCCGTAGGGCTGCAGAGGATAGCCTTCGCTATCGATGTTCAGCACCTTGGGGCCGGTGTAGGCGATGTGCATCCATACGGAGGCCGAACCGGGACCTCCGTTGAAGGAAATGACCAGGGGTCTATCGGCCTTGCTGTCGCCATTGGTGCGGCGGTAGTAGGTGTAAAAGAGCGTGGCGATGGGTTCCCCTTTCTCGTCCCAAACGGGCTGCGTGCCGGTCGTGGCGCTGTAGTCCACCTTGCTGCCATTGATGGTGCTCGAATGCTGAGTCACGATCATGGTATCGACCGGGATGCTACGGTTTTGGGCCAGGGTAGAGAGACTGAGGATACTGAAAAGTAGGATCAATGTGTGTTTCATGCTGTTGAATATTGGTTCGATCCATCATAGACCGAATGGGGTTATAGGATCAATTTAAAAATTAATCAAAGGGCGTAATAGGGAAATCTTTTGGGCGGTTGAGATTTTGGACTGAGGCGCCAGATGGATGGATGAGTGGGGAGTCAGTGGGATAAAAACACCTGTATATTTTGAAAGTCGCGCCGTTATGATTAATATAGTGTTAGCAGCCTTATTGAGAATGAAACTCGCGCCCGCGATTTCGATCGTTCTCGACGAACCGTCGCTATCTCTGGCCAACCTATATCACAGACCATAGACATAGGGTCGGATCTAACTATTGTAGGATTCTGATGTCAGGAAAGTGATGAAAAGAAGAAGAGAAACCAGACTATGAAAGCTGCCTTTTACTTAAAAAGACATGGGGAAATTACTAATGCTTCGGCACTCGATACAAAGCGGGTGACAGGCATTACAAAGCCTCCGGCAGGCGATACAAAGGGGCTGACAACCGATACAAAGGGGCTGACAACCGATACAAGGACTAGGGCATGCAGTACAAAGAGTCCGGTCAGTCAAACATCCCGAGCCGCATGCAGTACAAAGCCCTCGGTAACCGAAACAATAGAGATGGGAGGTGTTACAAAACCATCGGCCATCGGTACAAAGGAGTCGGCAGGCGATACAATAGACCTGACAAGCGATACAAAGACCAGGGCAGTCGATACAAGGGGTCCGGTCAGTCAAGCCTCTCAATGGGCGAGTGATACAAGGGAACCGGACATCCAAACATCGGGTGAGCGGGAGGAAGCAATGGGCCTGGCTCTGCGAGCCAATGAGCCGGCCGGGCAATCGAGAGCACAGGCCAGCAGCGCCTCAGAGGCGACCTATCCAGCGTATGGGGCCTAGACCCTTTCTCAGCTTTGGGTTAATCAAACAAGTAAATATTTTTTTTACCTAAACATATAGACAATGCGAAAACGCGATGAAAACAAATTGAACATGTACAGAACGGTGCGAGACTGGTTGCTCAGTCAGTTGAGTGTTTTGTCAGTCCTGCCCAACTTTAGCGAGACGCTGACTGCCTTTGGTGGGCAACTAGAGCAGATCGAGGCGCTGGATGTGGACAAGCTCACTACTACGACAGGGATCACCCAGGATAAGGCAGATGCCCGTACCCAGCTGGAGCAGCTCTTGCTACGGGTCATCAATATCCTGAAGGCCTATGCGACCTTTGCCGACAAACTGAGTCTGATCCCGGCCATCGACCATACGCCGACTCAGCTGGATCGAGCTTCGGAGCAGCTGCTGCTCTCCATCTCTGGCAAGGTGCGAGAGACTGCTACCGCCGAGCAAGCGGCTGCTGAACCCTATGGTCTCAGCACAGAATTGCTATCGTCCCTGCAGGCTGCCCATGAGCAATTTGCCACCCAGCAAAACAAGGTAAGAGTCGCCATCGTGGGCAAGAGCCATAGCGGTGATCAGCTAGAGGCTCGCATGGATGCCGCCGACGACCTGCTGAAAGAAAAGCTCGATGTACTGATGGACCTGACCCAATTCACCCAGCCCGAACTCTACGAAGAGTATCAAGGCATCCGCATCATTGTGGATCGGTGATCGATAGTTCCCCGTCATTTCGTCGTAGCTCAGGACTCGCGTCCTTATCTGCTCTGTCGAAGTGACGATACTTTTTCAAAAGCCCTGTGGTTTACTGGATCGCGGGGCTTTTCTTTTGGATGGGGTTGCTGTTTTGGTGGAAGTGAGGTAATTTGTGGAGGAAATATGCAGTGCGCATAACAGCATTGCTGTTGCGAAATTGTTATTATGAGGAATGTAAAAGCCTGAACCTGAATGAATCATTATAATTGGAACAATCTTTTTACTGCGATTCCAGAATTAAAGTCTAAAAAGTTTGATAACCTAGAAGCAGTTACAGAACATATTTTAGACAATAAGCTTCTGTGGGTAACGATAACCAAGCTAATATTCATCAAGTTTGAGAACCACCTTAATGTTCTTGGCATGAAAATATCCCCAGAAAAAAGCATTTACTATTCAACCTCCTTAGGCCCCAAGCTTATATTCAACGAAAGAGAATTTATGAAGGCCAGCGATCTAACTTTACCTAAAAGAGAAATGTCGAAAATCAAATTCTACATAACAACTGCCATGATGCTTACTGAAGTATTTCTTCTTTATAAGTTCTTTTCTAAAAACCCAGAATTCCTTCTTTTTGGATTTGATTTACTGAACGCAGCCCTTCCTTTAATTTTTGGCCTGCCATTATTAATTGCAGCCTTAGTATTTCCAAAGATCTTGGGTAATGAGAAAATTATTGGGGTAGAAACTTTCAGCGATTTAACCGAGGATATGTACGGGTTAAACTTATGGAGATACAGACAAAACAACTTTGAAAAGTTAAAAATCGAACTTGCTGAATTGTTAAAATCCTCATAACAAATGGTAGGTCAGTATGCCTTGACCTCTGCACCGGAAGTCCGATATTTCTCTACCAGTGGAACGCTGTTCCGCTCTGGAAGCAATGCAAGTCCAAGGAATCCCATTTCTGTAGCCGATACATTCCTGATGAGACTGAACGACCAGTCAAACCTTGGCTGTGTGGAGCGGATCAGCTAGATTCGAGGTATTACAAACTTTTTGTGGTTAGGCACGCAGCCTACCATGACGTTAGTTATAGCTAATAATGACCAGATTAATTTTAATTTTTTTTGCACTTTTGATATTATATGGTTGTTCTGGTAATTGTGATTTTACAATTTCTAAAGCATACCGAGAATTCTTATTTGAGTATCATAAAGGTGACACAATATTTTTCCGATCCAACACAGGAGACCTAGACACATTACTGATCTCAAGTTACGATACAACAGAACACTGTGGAAGTGGTATAATGGCCTACAGAAGAAAAGATTTCAGAACAGGGATTCAACATTTGCCAAGTAATAACTGGATAGGAGGACGCGAAGGAAATAACGAATTAAATCAAGACTTATTTGTACTGGAAAAATCATTTAGAAGCAATCCCGATTCAGGTTGCTTTATCTATGTCTCTTATCGAGATTTTGAAGGTGAATTAGAGAATATCTCCAGTATAAAGCATAATGATAGTCTTAGTCACCTTGGCGTGTCCGAATACTGGCAAATAAAGAAATCAAACTATGATTCTAGAAATGGAGCTCCAATTCCTGATGATAAAATACACAGCGTGATATGGACAAAGGAATTTGGTCTAACTAGATACGAATATGGTAATGGTGAAGTATACACAATTATGAAATAGTTATAACGTGCTATACGACAGCATCCTTGAGTTTTGCTAGAGTAAGGGTTAGAGGTTCATGGATACCCCGCCAAAACTTCGTTTTGACCTATGAAGAAGAAATAAGCAATAGCCCAAAATGAATTTTTGGCTATTTAGAAGACGAAACGTTAGATTTACAAAAAACGGACACTGCGTATAGAGGGGTTAGTTGCAATTCCTTGCAGATCGAATGAATAAACTAGAAGAATCCATAGAGTTCCAAAAAATCAACCACAGTGAGTTCGAAGAAATCTGCTTTGAACTTTTGATGAAATTGGGTTTTTCAGGAATCACATGGCGAAAAGGAGCTGCGGATGACGGAAGAGATATTGAAGCATACAGGACGATAGATAATAATTTAGTTGAGGCATATAAAGATAAGTTTTTCATTGAGTGTAAGCATTTTACTGGTGGAGTCCCACCTGAAAAGCTGTACTCTAAGATTGCCTGGGCTGATGCAGAAAAACCTAATCATCTCGTTTTAATTTTAACATCTCACCTTACAAACAGTGCTCGTACTTGGCTTGAAAGGATAGAAAAAGATAAATCTTATAAAATCCATTTAATTGAAGGGCATCAAATTAAGAAACTGATTTCTCAGCATGATGATTTAATCAAGAAGTATTTCTTGAAAAATGACAGTATCGAACTTCTCAACGAGATAAAAAAGAATTGGCTAATACATAATTTGGTTCCTAGTTTCAGCACTTGGATTTACATATTTGAAAACCTTGAAATGCAAGTTTTAACTATGACTGACAAGGTTTTCCTCTACTTGATTTACTATAGCAATTATTCTAAAATGGAAGAACTCGAAAACAGAGTCTATCATGGCATTGAAGTGGAGTCTATAATTACGGAATTGGAACAGGAATTTCTGAAAAATGGACGAGAGCAAGCCTCGCTTTTGGCAAACCTGAAGGATATAGACACATTATCTGATGAAGGAGCATTAGTGGAGCAATTTGATGAAGAAGTTCACTATGATTTTATGACAACTGAAATGCTAATCAACTCTAAAGATCGGAATAACTACAGATTAGCTATATACTGCTTCAAAAGACTTAAGGATAATATGGCTATTGAATTACTAATGGATCACAATAGCAATTTTGACTTTCAAATTAGATTGATAAACCCATATACTTTTGAACATTATGAAAACGCTGTTCGAGGACTTAATTTCTACAAAACTGAATATGAAGACAGAGTTATCGACTCGAGCTTAGGAATGAGGTAAAAAAGCAACTAACAAACACTTCCAAAAATAACCCTCAGTAGCTACAATTTTAATCCCAATACTTCCCATTGTTTCTTTTGGCCGTTTTAGAACCCGCTCTTTTAAGTCTTAGCGCAGCGTGACTTGAAAGTATAGATGATGTCAAGTCTCCAGACTTGTTCGGTTAATATTGCTAAATTAAAAGTTTGACAATCAATCTAATGATGAGTAAATCTGGCTATCAAACAAGAAATCAAGAAGGCATATGTTATGTAACATTTGCAGTAGCAGAATGCCAGCCTTTCGGATGACAGGGGTAGATGGTATTTATGATCTACAAGTCTGAAGACTTGATTTTATATGTTAGTTTCAAGTGCCCCCTTCGGAACACTTAAAACGGCAGGGTGTCGACCTTTCGTCAACAAATACTTGGTTGAATAATGCTGAAAACTTTAACTTGCCTTGACCAATTAAACCAATGAATTATGGCACTGGAGGTATTAAGGACAGCAGAAACTTTACTGGCATTAGAGGTATTTCTAGAAAAGAATAGACCAGATGAATCTGTCAGGAATCAAGTGGATGTGGGCTATCGCATAGATAATCAAAGCGTGTTGATTTATGATATACGAGCAGACTGGAGGGATAAGGATAAGAAAATAGAAAGACCTATTGCCAAGGCTACATGGGTGAAAACACAAGAAGTATGGAAGGTCTATTGGATGAGAGGCGATCTGAAATGGCATGGTTACGAACCCTTGGCACAAGTCGATACAATAGACGCCTTTCTCAATGCCGTGGATGAAGATGAGTTCGGATGTTTTTGGGGGTGATATGACTCGGTCGCAATTCCTAGTACTACCGAAATTTCAATGTGTTCTTTACCTAGTTACTCGTCTCAAATTAGCCTATGCAGTCACGTGAAATTTCTCTTATAGATATCTCCCGCTGGTCGAAATGAAATGAACTACCTTCCACGAACAGAAGGGGCCAATTGAACTTGTTGGGATATTGAATTTTGAAAAAAGGGGTGAAACCTCATAGGTCTAATTTTATGTGAGGGCACAGGGTTGTGTTTCGTTGTGTGCATGGTTAGATTTCACTAGATTGTGCCGATTATTGATTGAGGAGAGACAATACTGCTGTTTTTTGCTTTGTAAATGGCTACACTTCTCGTTGAAAATGAAGATGATGAGAAAAGACTATTTAACTATTTTACTGTTCCTTTTTACATTGAGAGTCGGTTACGCACAGGTAATCAAGACGAAGCTTATAGATCAAGGTGGCAGTGGCAATTATCCGTCCATTGCTGTGACAGAACAGTCCCTTCCTGATTTTGTGGTCTATAGACCTGAAAATATAGAGAAGGCGGCTAAGCAACAAGGCAAATTACCCATACTCGTATGGGCGAATGGTGGATGTATGAACTCGTCGATCCATCAGGAACGTTTATTGTCAGAGATCGCCTCTCATGGCTACATCATAGTGGCCATTGGGACTTTGCAAATGACTGTGGAAGAACGGGTACATGAGTCCACTCCTGATGATGAACTGCTGAAAGCGCTGGACTGGATAGCGAAACAGGCCAGAACCCAGAGCAGTGACTATTACGACAAAGTAGATCTGGACAAAATAGCGGCAGGTGGACACTCATGTGGTGGGGCACAAACTCTGCGAATTGCTTACGATCCACGGATTAAAACCTATTTGATTTTGAATGCAGGCATGGGCAACATGACCATGGCGGGTGCGAGTTCAGCATCATTGCCTATGTTGCACGCCCCGATCATCTATATGATCGGAGGGAAGACTGACATTGCCTACGAAAACGCTGTTTTAGATTACGATCGAATCAGTCATGTGCCTGTCGTATTTGCTGACCATACTACCGCTGGTCACGGGGCAACTTTCTCGGAGGAGTTTGGAGGCTCTTTTGCTCAAATGACGATCGATTGGCTGGATTGGCAGTTTAAAAACAAAGACAATTCTCATATTTTCTTAAATAATGATTTGTCGGATTATCCGGGGTGGACCATGAAAGCAAAGGGTTTTGAAACTGAAACTGGAAATACTGCCCCTTTGGAATTTACCCCACCTGCATTAGAATTCGTTTGCGAATTGCAGGTGACCATTGATGAGCCTATGTCATTAGGTGCTACGCCTCATGGAGACAGGGTCATCATTCCGATTACAGGTGGTACCTTTAGTGGTCCTAAGATGAAAGGTGTGGTATTAAACGGCGGTGCTGATTATCAATATCGACACCTAGACCTTAATCGCACGGAGGTGAATGCTATTTACACCATCAAGACAGATGACGGGGTATTGATTCATGTACGTAACACAGGATTGATACATGAACCCTCAGAGGAAAGTTCTGAAGCATTCTATTTTAGAGCCGCACCTACATTTGAAGCACCCATAGATTCAAAATATGCCTGGCTCAATAATGCTATCTATGTTTGTAAACCGGAAGGCAAAGACGGGTATATATCCATTCAAGTATGGAAAGTACTCTAAATAAACAGAACAGTCAATTCAAACCGATTTCGATAAAAACTAACTATCAAATATTAACAAAATGAAGACGAAGAGATTTTTTGTGTACCTACTATGTTTAGGCTTCATGGTTTCTTGTGTGGAGCAAACTGTGGATACTGTAGAGGTTACAGGCGGTTCCGTTCAGGGGTCGAAAGAAAACGGGCTTACCGTGTTTAAAGGAATTCCTTTTGCCAAACCACCAGTAGGTGATTTGCGCTGGAAAGCCCCAGCACCTGTAGAACCCTGGGAAGGGGTAAAAGAGACGAAGGAGTTTGGTCCCTCTCCCTACCAACATGGCGAACCACCTGCAGGTAAGAGCGAAGATTGTCTGTATCTGAATGTATGGACACCAGCTCAATCGCCCAATGAAAAACTGCCCGTGTTAGTTTGGATATATGGAGGCGGATTTAGCTATGGATCTGCGGCAGAGTCAGTATGTACCGGCGAGCATTTAGCTCAAAAAGGGGTTATCGTGGTTAGTATTGCCTACAGAGTAGGGAAACTTGGCTTCCTGGCGCACCCAGAGTTGAGTGCCGAAAATCCAGAAAAGGTTTCTGGTAATTATGGATTGCTTGACCAGATTGCAGGTTTGCAATGGGTACAAGATAACATTGCCGGTTTTGGAGGTGATCCTGCGAAGGTTACCATTTTCGGAGAATCTGCCGGAGGGATATCAGTCAGTATGTTGTGTGCTTCGCCATTGGCCAAAGGCTTGTTCCGTGGTGCCATTTCTCAAAGTGGAGGTTCTTTCGGTCCAACCAGAGAGACCACATATCCAGGTGAAAACATGAAGACATTACAAAAGGCTGAGGAAAGTGGAAAGGATTTTTTAGAAGAGGCGAACGTTTCTTCCATAGCAGAATTGCGGAAGCTTAAAGTGGAAGAGCTGCCTATTAAACCAGGTATGGGCGGCGCATGGCCTAACGTAGATGGATATGTGATACCCGGTGACCAATACCAATTGTATCAGGAAGGCAAGTACAATGATGTCGATGTACTAGTTGGTTATAATTCCGACGAGTGTGCATTTTTCCTAACTGCTAAGACCCCTGAAGAGCATATCACCAGAGTTCAACAACGCTATGGTCAGTTTGCAGATACCTTGCTTTCGGTCTTTCCTGTAGGAGAGAATTCAGTGCCTAAATCAGCTCGTGATCTCACCAGTGCTGCTGCTTTTGGTTGGCATTCCTGGACTTGGGCGAGGCTTCAAGCACAAACAGGCAATTCAAACGTATTCCTTTATTATTTTGATCAGCACCCAGACCACCCTAAGGGTTCTCCTATGTATGGATTTGGTTCACCGCACGGCAGTGAGATTCCTTACGTTTTCATGACGTTGGATAAGGAAAATTCTCAAACCACCGAGGCTGATGTAGCCCTTTCTGAGACCATGAGTAGTTACTGGGTCAACTTTACAAAGTATGGTCATCCTAACGCTGAAGGTTTACCTGCTTGGCCAGAGTTTACCATGGAAAATCAGCAACTTATGTATCTCAATGAAGAGCCTCATGCATCTGATGTGCCGGATGAGAATGCGATGAAAGTATTGGATTCATATTTTCAATGGAGGTTTACCAAAGAAGGCCAGGAGTGGGCTAATTAATGACAATGTTAATTGAGCTTCTTTAGTGGTTAATAGACTTGCAAAAAGCTATCGAACAAATGCTTCGGTTATAACAATAAGGTCATAATATAAAGGAGGCTGTATCAAAAGTCTATCATTGTCATGTTGCCAGGTCGGGATTAATTCTTCCTTCCAATGGTGCATTTTCTGACCGTCTGATAGACGGACGACAAGTTCAATGTGACAAGATGGTTTTTTCGAAGCTTTTGATACAGCCTCTTTGTTTTTTGCTCATGACATCATCTACTCATGAGCATTTCATCTTTCTCTAGTTTATGATTGATGTCCATCAGTATTGCATCCAAATCATTAGATTGATTTTGGATTAGTAGCAACAATTCATGGGTTTCCTCTTTGGTTCTGTCTTTCTCAAAGAGTTGAATGATGCCTTTGATATTAGCCACTGGTACGCGTAGGTTATGAGCATTGATAAAGGCGTATTCTGCTAATTTCTTATTTTTCAGTATTAGTTCGTTGGTTCGTTTTTGAACGGTTTCTTCCAGATGCTCATTTACATCTTTTAGTTCTTGATTCAAGTCCTTAAGGGCTTCATTGAAAGTAAGAAGTTTCTGAGCTTGTCGGGAGATTTGTTTGTTTTTAATTTCTAATTCTTCTGTTCCTTGTTTTACTTTTTCTTTCAGGTAGGTCCGCTGAGCTTGCAAATACGAGGTTCTGTATTTTACAATGAAATAGACAATAAGGATCGTAAAGATCACTGCAAGTGTGTAGGCCCACCAGGTAAGCCACCAGGGTGGAAGTACAGTTATGTGAAGTTTTACACCTTCTTCATTCCAGATTCCATCATTGTTGGCAGATTTAACTCTAAACACATATTCTCCTGGAGCGAGATTGGAGTAAGCCGCGTTTTTTTGAGTTCCCACATAGTTCCAATCCTCTTCGAGACCTTCTAGTTTGAAGGCAAATTGATTTTGGTCAGACCGGGTGTAGTTAAGGGAGGTGTATTCAAATGAAAACACATTTTGATTGTAATCAAGGGAGAGGTGATTAGTAACAGAGATATGTTCTTTCAGAGGGGAATTTTCAGAGTCGATCTCCACCTTTTTATTAAAAATCTTAAAATCAGTCAAATAAACAGGGGGGATGTGAGGGTTGTAAAATATGCTATCGGGATGGAAAATATTGAATCCATTCATCCCACCAAAAATCAATTCACCAGTGCTTAATTTTTTTGCCGAAAACCGGATGAATTTCTTGCCCTGAAGTCCGTCATTGACATTGAAGGTAGCAGTCTCTAAACTGATTGGGTCAAATCGGGTGAGTCCATCGGCTGTGCCCAGCCAAAGATGTCCATTGTGGTCTTCTACTATCGAGGCGATGACATTGGAACCCAACCCATCGCGAGTGGTATAAGTGGTGAATGTGTCCTTGGTTTTATTTCGCTTGACGAGCCCTCCGTCCGTTGCAATCCAGAGATTGCCATTCCGATCTTCTATTACCTGGTTGACGTTGTTGTTGGGTAGGGCAGAGGAGTCATTTTCCTGTGCTTTGTATTGTACAAAGTAACCTTCATCACCTTCTTGGCGAATGAACTTAATTAAACCAAAAGAATCAGTGCCTAACCAAATGTTATTATCACTGTCTTCAAAAACCGAGATGATCAAAACTGCCGGAGATCCATTATCTTGATCTTTGATAAAATAGGTTTTGAATGATTTATCCTTGACATTGTATTTACTCAACCCTACTCCGTAATTGGCCGTCCATATATTGCCTTCATGGTCTTTGATCAGGCAAAAGTGATTTGAGCTAAGAGAATCTGGGTAGTTTTCTAAATGGAGCGGTTCGAAGATCATTTTGTCTCTGTCTTTTAAAACACAGATTCCACCTCCCCAAGTCCCTATCATGAGCTGACCCGCCTCATTTTCGCATAAGCTTAGCATCGCGTCAGAACTTGGACTATTAGGATCCCTTGAGTGTGTATAGCTTTTAAAGGATTGTTCACTTCTATTAAAATAATTGAGTCCTCCACCGTCAGTGGCTATCCAGATGTTGCCAGAGTCATCTTCTGAAAATGATCGAGCGATATTGCTGCTTAAACTGTTGTAATCGCCCGGTCGATTGAAGTAATGAGCGAATTTGGCGTGATATTTATCGTAGTAATTGATGCCCTGTAGTGCTGTGCCGATCCAGATTCTTTCTTGACGATCTTCATTTATACACCAAATGGAATTGTGAGATAAACTATTGGCTTGCCTGGGATCGTTAGTGTAGTAGTAGAAGTTGCCCTCCTTTCGATTGAAAATATGAAGCCCTCCATTTTCATTGCCCACCCATAATCGTTTTTTACTATCGAGGAAAATATCAAAGATTTCATTGTTTCCCAGACTATTGGGGTCATTGGCATCATGGAGGTATTGTTGGGTTGAAAGGGTTTGTTCATCTGTTATTTCTGCTAAAAAAAGTCCATTGCCTTTGGTGCCAATCCATATTTTACCATCATAATCTTTCTCTAATGTCCATACCACTGCCCACCTATTGGAGCCTTTGATCATTCCTAAATCTGACATTTTTAGAACTTTCCCTGATGTCAGTATTACATTTAGGCCCTTGTCAAATGTGCCGACCCAAAGATTGCCCGCATCATCAAAGACTATATCAGATACTCTATGACTATTGAGTTGATTCTCCTGGTTGCCTACTGGATAGGGTTCAAACAAACCGGTCGTTTCATTGAGTGATAACACTCCAAAATCTTCGCTGGCAATCCATAATTTTCCAGAGAAGTCTTCTTTGATAGCCCTGACCCATTTCAACGGAGAGCTGTTGGTTTTCGAATTGGGATCTATTTGTTCATATCTAATAAAATGATCTTTACTTCTATCAAATCGGCAAATTCCTTCAGTAGTCCCTACCCAAATGCGTCCATGAGAATCCTCATAAAGGGATCTGATGTGATTGCTATTGGGACTGTTGATGTCACTGGAGTGAGGGTAATTAACAAAATTGACACCATCATATTTTTGAAGTCCACCGATGGTACCAATCCAGATAAATCCTAATTGGTCTTGAATGATGCTAGATACCTGCAGGTTTACAAGGCCCTCTTTGATGGCTTGAAATTTTAAATCTGGTTTGTTGGCATAGGTTGGCCATGACCTTAATAAAAGGTACAAAGTAAAAACACATAGGGCTATAGGCCTTCTTAGAAGTGTTTGTCTCATGCAATTAATTTGTCTTTCCAATCAAATGACCAAATCCAATCTCTAACAATATAAGTGGGCCAATAAACCTAAGGTTTACTTAGTATTTCCACTATTTAATTAGGAGATCAGGTTTGGATTGCAAAAACATGAAATGTACATAGACCAGTTTGCCCCTAGCTGATGAAAGGCAATCCTTTGGAAATAATTAATCTCAATACTCATGCTGCCGGAGTAAGATATCTAATCTATCTATTAGATCAAATAATAGCAGGTGAAAAACTGCTTTTAAGCAATGTTTTACGAGGTAAATGCAGGGTGTGAAATCTGATTGACTTTTATAAGGGGATCGTAAAAAATAAATGTTTAAAAAAAATGAATAAAAATTAAACAAAAATAAACTATCTTACGTTCAGATAATTAGTTAGAATAAACATGGTAACAGAGCCCGGAAATGATAGTTGAGTTTTTAATAGAGTAAGTTTTGGTTTAGATACGCTGCTCGTGTGGGATCGAGCGTAAAACAATCGGGCTCTGTTTTTTTAGAAAAGTATTTGATTTCCTCCCTATATTAGCTGATGAAAAGAGACTTAGAAGAAGTCTCTTTTCTTTTTTTATAAGCATATCAATTCAGCGCTTCCTCTTTATGGACGAATACAAGAAAATCAAAGAAACCACTGACTACATTCTCGAAAGAATCCAAACCCATCCACAGTACGGTATTATACTAGGTACCGGGCTGGGAGCTTTAGTCAATGATATTGATATTACACTGGAAATAAACTATGAGGACATTCCTCATTTTCCCCTTTCTACTGTGGAGTTTCATACAGGTAAGTTGATTTTTGGTAAGCTGGGAGGCAAAGAAGTTGTAGTGATGAAGGGGCGCTTTCATTACTATGAAGGCTATAATATGAAGCAGGTGACTTTTCCCGTTCGTGTGATGAAAATGCTGGGGATCAAAAAACTTCTCATTTCCAATGCTGCTGGTGCATTGAACCCTGACTTTCAGAAGAGTGACCTGATGATCATCGACGATCATATCAATCTACAAACGGAAAACCCACTGGTAGGAAAGAATCTGGATCAGATGGGAGACCGGTTCCCGGATATGAGTGAACCTTACGATCAAGGTTTGATCGATAGAGCTTTGGCACTGGCCAAGGAATCTGGAACTCGTGTGCATAAAGGTGTTTATGTAGGGGTCAATGGGCCCAATCTGGAGACTCGAGCGGAATATAAAATGCTGCGCATCCTAGGTGCAGATGCAGTAGGTATGTCTACTGTGCCGGAAAATATAGTTGCAAGACAGATGGGGTTGCCTGTGTTTGCGATCTCTGTGATGACAGATCTGTGCTATCCCGGTCATATCGAGAAAGTGAAGATCGAGGATATCCTCGCAGCTGCGGCTGAGGCGGAGCCTGCATTGACAAAGATCATCAGGGAGATGATACAGCGGGACTGACTTTGTTATCTTTTGTTAATTCCCGGCCACTTTCTATTAATTTTCAATTTCAATGATAGTTTTGCATTCACCCAACAAACGATTTTAGAAACAGGTGTCGATCGTAGTAGAAAATCTTACTAAAATATATGGCCAGCAAAGGGCTGTGGATGGTATTTCATTCACCGCTAACAAAGGCCAGATTCTGGGTTTTCTTGGGCCTAATGGAGCAGGGAAGTCCACCACCATGAAGATTGCCACCGGCTATCTCACAGCTGATGAAGGCAATGTTGCCATTGCTGGGTTGGATATTGCCAGCGATACCCTATCCGCCCAAAAGGTGATTGGTTATTTACCAGAACATAATCCGCTATATCTGGATATGTATGTGCATGAGTTTTTGGCTTTCTCAGCGAGAACTTATGGACTGAAAAGCAGTAAAGCGAAAGCCAGAATCAAAGAAGTTATCTCACAGTGTGGTTTGACACTCGAACAAAATAAGCAGTTGGGTCAACTGTCCAAAGGCTATCGTCAGCGTGTGGGTTTGGCACAAGCACTTCTACACGAGCCAGAGGTGCTGATCCTGGATGAGCCTACTACCGGACTGGACCCCAATCAAATATTGGAAATCAGAAAGCTGATCAAGGAAGTATCCAAAGACAAGACGGTGATATTTTCCTCACACATCATGCAAGAGGTGCAGGCGCTTTGCGATCGGGTGGTGCTTATCAACAAAGGCAAAATCGTGGCGGATCAGTCCATTGCTGATTTCTCCAAAGGTTTTAAAAGCGAACCAGTGCTCAAAGTCGAGTTTAAAGAGGCGGTTGATATCACCCTGTTGCAGGAATTGGAGGCAGTAGAGGCGGTTAGTCATCTGGAAGCAGGCATCTATCAGGTCAAAGCCAAAAATGACGAGGAGGTGCGCACGCAAATTTTCGGGTTGGCAGCTGCACACAAACTGCCGCTGGTCGGATTGCAGGAAGAGAGCGACTCTCTGGAAGAAATTTTCCATGAATTAACTCGTGAGAAATAATGTACGCAGTATTCATCAAAGAAATCAACAGCTTTCTCAATAGCCTCATCGCGTATATCGTTATTGCGGTCTTTTTGACTACCATCGGTCTACTGATGTGGGTATTCCCTGAAAGCAGCATTTTAGAATATGGCTATGCAGATATGGGCACCTTGTTCAATCTCGGGCCTTATGTATTTATGTTTTTAATTCCAGCCATCACCATGCGTTTTTTCGCAGAGGAGAAAAGAACAGGAACAAATGAATTGCTATTCACACGTCCGATGACGGGGGCTTCCATCATTCTGGGTAAATACCTCGCAGGATTTGTACTGGTATTGTTGTCTATACTGCCGACCTTGCTTTATTTCTATTCTGTTTATCAGCTGGGTAATCCAGTGGGTAATTTGGATATTTCAGGTACGGTCGGTTCTTATATCGGGTTGCTATTATTAGGGGGCGTTTTTGTCAGTATTGGGGTGTTTGCTTCGGCCATTACCGAAAATCAAGTGGTGGCCTTTGTGCTTGCCGTTTTCTTGTGTTTTGTGCTTTATTCAGGCTTGGATTCTTTGGCGGCCATTGATATCTGGGGCAGCAGTGCATTGATTTTACAGGAGCTGAGTATGATTTTTCACTATGGGGCCTTGAGTCGTGGACTCATCGATATGAGTGATGTGGTCTATTTTCTGAGTGTGATAGCAGTGATGTTGTTGTTGACACAATTGGTCTTAAACGGGAGGAAATGGTGATGAACAAACGCATTCATATACTTCAGTTTTTGATCGGATTGATGGTGGTGATCATCGTCAATCAGTTGATCGATCGTTTCCCTATCCGCATTGATCTTACAGAAGAAAAAAGGTATTCGATTTCTGATGCCAGCAAAGAGGTGTTAGAAAGCTTGAATGAGCCGGTCTATGTTGAGGTGTTTTTGGAAGGAGAGATGCCAGCGGGGTTCAAACGCCTGCAAAAGGCCATTGCGGAAACTTTGGATCAGTTGGAATATTATTCGGGCGATAAGGTCATCTTTACATTCAAGGATCCATCCATTGCCAAGAACACCAAGGCGAGAAATGAATATTTCAGATCGCTGATGCAGCGAGGGCTACAGCCAACCAATCTGAACTATACCCGCAATGGAAACAAGACAGAGAAGTTGATTTTTCCAGGGGCAATTGTGAGCTACTATGGGAAAGAAAAGCCTGTTTTGCTCCTCAAAGGAAACAAAGGAGCCACCGCTGAAGAGCAACTTAATCAATCTATAGAAGGGATCGAATATGAGTTGGTCAGCGCGATAAGAAACCTATCCACGGATGTGAAAAAGAACGTGGGGCTGATCATGGGGCACAATGAACCGGATTCGTTGAATCTTGCAGGATTGACAGGCGCATTGGCTGAAAAGTACAATGTCTTTGAAGTCGATCTACCGAACCGAACCAGTGACCTATCGCTTTACGATGCGGTCATATTGCCTAAGCCCACCACCGCTTTTAGCGAAAAAGAAAAATACATGCTGGATCAATACATCATGAAGGGAGGCAAGGCTTTGTTTTTCATCGATGCATTGAGGGTAAACATGGATAGTGCTTCGGGAGAGGGAACCTATGCCTTTCCGTACGAGCTGAATTTGGATAATATGCTCTTCAAGTATGGTGTTCGAATCAATCGCAACTTTGTGCAAGATGTTTTTAGTGGAGAGTTTCCGATCGTGGCAGGTATGACTGGTGATCAGCCGCAGATTCGCATGCTGCCCTGGCCTTTCTTTCCGAATGTCAACACCTTTGGTGATCACCCCATCACGAAAAATCTGGATGTCGTGCAGATGAGATTTGTATCCACCATCGACACGGTGAAAGCGGAAGGGGTGGCTAAAACACCTCTGTTGATGACCTCTCAGTACTCGATGATATCGGCCACACCTGTTAAGGTGGCATTCAACGAATTGCAGAAAAATCTGGACCCCAATCGTTTCACGGCTGGCTCTCAGGTAGTGTCTTATTTGCTAAAGGGTAATTTTACCTCGGTATTTAAGAACCGTCTTGTACCTGACGGGGTAGACCCATCAGGGTTCATTGCAGATGGTGAGCCCAGTGCGATTTTGATTTGTGCGGATGGTGATATGATCCGAAATGATTTTGACCTACAGACTGGTGAACCCTTAGAGTTGGGCTTGAACCCTTACAATCGACAGAAATTTGCCAATGCGGACTTTGTACTCAATGCACTGGATTACATGCTGAACGAAGAGGGGATCATTACTTCTAAAACCAAAGAGATTAAAATCCGACCCCTGGATAAGGTTCAGATTGCAGATGAAAAGCTGTGGTGGCAGCTCTTTAATTTAATCGTACCTATTGTGCTCCTGATTGCTTACGGAGTGTTGAGAGTTTATTTGAGGAAAAAGAAATACGCGAGTTTCAAATGACAAAGGTTCAACAATTAAGCGGCGTGCTCATAGCACTGGTATTGGTTTCTGTGGCTCTTTTTGTCTTTGATGGAAAAGGAGGAGGAAGTGATAACATTGACCGAACGCGGTTTCTGGTGGAGGATACTGCAGCGATTCAGTCCGTCACGATCAATAGTAAAGCCTTTGATCTCAAAGTCGAAAAGCAGGAGGGAAGTTGGGTGTTGAATGATTCCTTAGCTGTAGATCCATCTGTCATGAGAGTGATGAAGTCGATCCTCAGTCAGGTCAATGTCCAAAGACCGATAAGTCAACTCAATGTGGAGGAGATTAGAGAATTGTTGAGAAATACGGGGCAGCAGGTAACGCTCGAATTGAATGGAGAGGAGAAAACGTTTTTCGCCGGAGGGAATGTCAACAAGACACAAGCCTATTTTGCTGATGCAGATTTAGAAAATATCTATCTAGTCAACATTCCAGGTTACAACCACTATCTGAGTGGAATCTTCGAATTGACTCCTAATCAGTGGCGCGATCGTGAGTTGTTTGATTCCAACTATCGGAGCATCCAAAACCTGACGATAGACTATGCAGATGGTAGTCAGCTGGTTTTGGAGTTTGAGGACCGTTTCTTTGCAGTCAATCAATTGCAGAGGATAGATACGGCAGTGCTGATGGATTATCTCAATGGGTTCGAAGGATTCTTATTGAATGATTATTTGAGTCCAGGGATGTTTCCGAGTTATGATAGCTTACTCCAAACAGAGCCGATTGCTAAATTGAATTTGACAGATATCGATGCTTCAAAAAACAGGGCATTGGAGATTTACGCCAAGATTCCCGGGGAACAATTTTATCTGCTTTCAGATGGGAAACAGGAGATGATGGTGGTCGATGAGCGACGTACAGAAATGCTTCTGAAAAGAGAAGATGATTTTAAACTGGATGATTCTAAGGAGGAAGATTGATTGCCTCTTTTTAAGAATTTTTTATTTGGATTTTATCATTAACTTTGGCTCAAATTCGAGGAAGTGTCTTTCCGAGTATTTTTCAATTTACCAGAACATAAAAAATACCTATAGCAAATGAAATTCATCGTTTCATCCTCATACTTGTTGAAGCAGCTTGCGGCTATCAATGGTGTGATTACCACTAACCCGGTCGTTCCTATTCTTGAAAATTTTCTTTTCGAAATCTCGGATGGTAAACTTACAGTTACTGCTTCCGATTTGCAGACTTCAATGATTACCGAGCTAGAGGTGGAGGCAAAAGAAAATGGAAGCATTGCAGTTCCTTCTAAGATCTTGTTAGAGACGCTGAGAAACCTGCCAGAGCAGCCAGTTACTTTTAGCATCGATGAGAATTCATATAGCATAGAAATCAACTCGGACAATGGACGATACAAACTATCGGGTGAAAATGCAACGGACTTTCCTAAAGTACCGACTGTATCTGATGGTAGTTCAGTGAATATCTCTTCTGATGTATTGGGCAATGCGATCAACAATACCATCCTTGCTACTAGCAACGATGAGTTGAGACCAGCCATGACAGGTGTTTATTTGAATCTGGCTGATACCAATACGACTTTTGTGGCTACAGATGGACATCGTTTGATTCGCTACAGGAGAGTAGATATTGCTTCTGAGGCCGGTGCTAGTATGATTATCCCTCGCAAGGCTTTGACACTTTTAAAATCAACTTTGCCATCTGGCAATACCAATGTAAACGTGGAGTATAACGTAGCGAACGCTTTCTTTAAGTTCGATGGTATCCACATGGTATGTAGATTGATCGACGAGAGATTCCCGGATTACGAAAACGTAATCCCAACCAATAACGACAATGAGATGACCATCGATCGCCTGGAGCTTTTGGGGTCGCTTAAGCGTATCGCCATCTACGCTAACAAGACTACCCATCAGGTAAGGTTGAAAATAGCGGGTAGCGAGTTGGTAATTTCTTCTGAAGACTTAGACTTTTCTAACGAGGCGAACGAGAGATTGTCTTGTGAGCACGATGGGGGAGATATCGAAATTGGTTTTAACGGTAAGTTCCTGATCGAGATGTTGGCTAACATAGATTCTACTCAGGTAACTATGAAGTTCTCAGAGCCTAATAAAGCGGGATTGATATTCCCAGTAGATCATGATGAGAATGAAGATTTGTTAATGTTGGTGATGCCAGTAATGCTGAGCAACTATTCTGCATAAGACAGTCTTTTTAAAGATATGACAAAGCGAATCAGAAATGGTTCGCTTTTTTTATTGTCTGCTTGCTAGTGCCAATTGCTCCTCTTCAGTAAGTAGCATGTGGTTTTGCTCCTCCCAAAAGCCTGAACCGAAATCTGAAGCTTCATCGAAGAAGGATGCCGTGTCGGAAATTTCATGACTAAGCTGTGGAGTGCTTTTGGTCACTTTAGAATCAGTGATGACCATGTCTGCATGGTAGGTGAAGACTTTGTTTTGGTCTATCCATTCACCTTCATAGGATACACGATGAATGTACCAGGTGCCCTCTATCTCTTTAAATTCTTCCGTCCAATGAGCGAAGCTCCAGAAGTATTGGTTTTCGATCAATGGGTAGTAATCTGCTTTGATGATGGCCTTGCTTTCTGCATCTACATATAGGGTCCCACTGGAGTTTCCGTGTTTGTCTTTTGGCTCAAAATGCAGTTTGAATATTTCCCTTCCATCATAAAAGCTATACTCCTCCTTCGTGAATGTGTAGTGCTTGTGACCTTCCATAGTGAGAAAACTCGATTTGCGTCTGGTTGCTGCATTTACCATATCACTGACATGCCCAGTGACATGTGGGATCTGAACGGAATCTATTCCGTTAAACTCCTTTTTTCTGGTCTTGATGCTGCTAACAGTCGTTTCGTCTTCACTGTAGATAGTGGGGAGATAGATGTCAAATAGGCCTTCGCCAATGTATAGATAGGAGGAAGTGTTCTGAATGCTTTCTTTGTAATAGGCCTTTAGTAAAAGGTCATTGAATTCATAGTTGATTTGGTAGTGGTTAATCAAGTCTTCAATGATGTTTTCTCCAGAATAAACGGTAACACCTTCTAGTACTTCTGAATGGCTCACCAATTGAATGTTACTATTTTCAATCAATTCTGCGACTGTAGGTTCTATGCTTTGGTACCCGATGTATCTAATGCTAACTCGGTCGTTGGTGTTTGCCTTGGAAAGGTGAAGGATGAATTTGCCATCTTGATTGCTCGAGGTTCCCTCTTGCCCACATACAATGTTGGCATAGGGGAGAGGTTCTTGAGTGACGGCATCAAGGATAGTTCCGCGTATTTCCAGTGGCTGTGCAGAAAGAACTGCGCTCACTAGCATACTGACTATCATCAGAAACCATTTTGGGTTTGTATTTTTCTTGGTATTCATATTTAAACTGTAACGTCTAATGCGGGTAAATACCTGATGGTTGCTGATTGAATAGAATGCAATGATAGGTGCTTGACCTTTAAATACTGATCAAGCAAGGGTAGAATTGGTCGATAAAAAGTAGGGGGTTCATCGAAAAGCTGTGCTTGTTCGGCGATTTTGAAAAGTAAATCTTAGAAAAGTACTATTGAATTAGCTGTGATTTTCCTTAGGAATAGAGATGTTGATCAAGGTGCCTTTGCCTGGCTCGCTCTCGATATTAATGTTTCCTTTGAGCGCATTGATTTGATTATAGGCCATATATAGCCCCACTCCTCGACCTTCATATTCAGGATAGAATTTTTCATAGAGCTTGAATAATCTCTCACGATTGTTCTTCATGTCAATACCAATCCCATTGTCTTCTATCAGGAAGTCGTGGCTTTTTTCGGTCGAACGATAGCTGATGTCTATGACAGGTTTTCTGTCCTTATGTCTGAATTTGATCGAGTTATCCAGCAATTGAGCAAAGATGTTGTTCATGAATCCAGGGATGGAAAGCATTTTGTCCTCCTTGCTGATATTCGAGTTGATGGTGACCTCATGTTTATTGATCTTTTCTGCCAGATCGGATTTTAACTTATCGAGACAGTTAGTCAGATAAATTACTTCGTAGTGCTCATGCTTTTTATCTCGGATAGATACGGTTTTGTTCAAATCCTTGATAATCATGTCCAGATTGTTGGTGGATTGCTTCATCAATCCCAATATCTCTTTGTTGTCTGTGCTCAAATTAGATTCATCCATGATTTGAGTTAAGCCCATGAGGTTGACCAATGGGATTCTCAAGTTGTGAGATATGATGTGAGCAAAACGTTCCAGGTCCTCATTTTGCCTTTGCAGGGTGGAGATGAGTTCGTTTTTCTCTTCTTCTATGGCATTTCTAGCCGTGACATCCTGAATCACACCGTGGATTTCGTCTCCTTCGATCTGAGAGCTCTCAGTACCTACAAAGATGGTCCCGTCCTTTCTTCGGAACATGATTTTATGATCCAGAAGCATACCGTCGATTTCCAGATCGGCAATCAGTCCTTCTCTGGTGTTCTCTTCTGCATAGAATTCCAGGCAGCTGCGATGCATCATTTCCTCTTCGCTGTTGTAGCCAAACATCTCTACCATGGTTTGGTTGACGAATAGCACTTGCCCTTTTTTATTAGATCTATAGATCCCCACAGGAAGGGTTTGTGTTAATAGTCGATAGTTGTTTTTAGTTCGGAAAAGATATTTGGTGGTTTGGGTTTGTTTGGAGATGTCCTGAATAGTTCCCAATACCCTGACGGCTCGTCCTGTGTTATCTTTTATCACCTCTCTTTTCTCAGAGATGTGTTTGATGAAATGATTGCGTGTTTCTATCCTGTACTGCAAGCGACGGGGATATCCGCCATCTATGACTTCTTTGATTGCATTGTCATACTCCTCTAGTTCTTCTGGAAATATGATTGCTCTAATAATTTCAATGCTTGGTTTTACGAATTTGGGCTGGTCAAAAATGTTGTATACCTCATCAGACCAGGTCAGCTTATTGGTATTGAGATCCCAATCCCAAATACCCAATTTGGCCTCCTTCTGCGTTCTGTTGAAAAGAAGCTTTAAGCGCTCATAATCCTGGTTTTCTTCAGATTTTTCCTCCGAAATTAACTGGTTTTTTTTGAGGTAACTTTTTGACTTTTGAAAAATGATAGCTGTACCGCCGCTGATAAGCCCTAAGCTTAGCAGAGACCCAACAATCCCATACAAATCCATAAATGCTGCGTCAGTGTCATTGTTAAATCTAGGTTTGGTGGTAGTAAATGGGTCGGTTTTACTAATTTTTCTCAGGCCAAATGTATGTTATTTTATGTTGTCAAACAACTTAGTTTTGATGGACGGTAGCAGGTTCAGATATTCTTGATATCAACATAATAAATCCCCTTAAAATGCCTTATTTCGTGCTTTTATAAAGAGTTTTTAAGATGAATAACAAAAGGCAGTTGGGTTTTGCTCTGGCATTTCTAGGAGTTGTGATGTTTTCGGCAAAAGCTGTGATGGTAAAACTCGCATATGTAAATGGTGTAGAAGCAGTGTCATTATTGCTTCTTCGCATGCTCTTCGCCTTGCCCGTTTATTTATTGATAACAAGTCTCAATTTTTCAAAGCTTAAAACCCGTCTCAATCCGAAAAATTTATGGGCATTGTTGCTTTTTGGTTTTCTTGGATACTATTTGGCCAGTTACTTCGATTTTCTGGGATTGAAATTTATCAAGGCCAGTCTAGAGCGAATCATACTTTTTATCTATCCTACGATTGTTCTTATCCTTTCCTTTCTCTTTCTAAAAAAGAAAATAGAATCTCGTCAGGTGATTGCCATTGCGATTACCTATTTGGGTGTTTTGGTCATGTATTATCAAGAACCGGATTTTTCTTCTACGGAAAGTATGCTAGGTGTTGGACTGATTTTACTCAGTGCACTCACCTATGCTTCATATCTGGTGGGTAGCGATTGGTTGATTCCACAATTGGGATCTACCTTGTTTACTTCACTGGCGATGATTGTTTCTTGTATTTGCGTGATTCTGCACTACTGTATGGTAGGGGATTTTGACTTGTTTAATTATCCGGCAGAAGTTTATGGTTTGAGTATTGCGATGGCTACTTTATCTACAATTATCCCCTCATATTTAATTTCCTATGCCATCAAGTTATTAGGAGCCTCCGATTTTTCAGTCATGGCGAGTATGGGGCCTGTTTCTACTATTATTTTGGCTTGGGTATTTTTAGGGGAGCAATTGACAGTGATTCAGATAGTTGGGGCTATAGTTGTGATTGTAGGGGTTTATTATGTGACTCGCAAAAAACAGAAAAGCTGATGAAAATCAGTTTTAATAATGATTAGTATTCAATTGTAAAACTGTTTGTAGACCTATCTTCGTGGGAGAGTAGGCCTTCGATCAATTGTATTTCTAATTGAATTATAAGATCGGTGCTCTATTCATTTTGATTCCAGGATTTGGCTCTATAACTTTAATGATATAAAGTTGTGTATTATACGGCTGATGTTTAGGGCGTTATGAAATAACCAACGATGAAATGAGTTTTCTAAAAAAAATTATTCCACCTGACCAATGGCTGATTCCTGTGACTTTGCTCTGTGGTTTGATCGCAGGTATGGGCTTTTATGTCTTAAAGGTATCGAATGCCACTTCCTATCTGTCGGATGATCCTCGTGCTTGTATCAATTGTCACGTGATGACACCAGAGTTCATAACCTGGGACCATAGTTCGCACAAAAATGTAGCGACCTGCAACGACTGCCATGTTCCGCATGACAACATTGCTAACAAGTATTTCTTCAAAGCCAAGGATGGTTTGTATCATGCATCGGTATATACGATGCGTGCAGAGCCTCAGGCGATACGAATGAAGGAGCCAAGTGCAAAGGTCGTTCAGAGCAATTGTATCAGATGTCATTCGGATCAGGTAGCAGATGCCAAGATGAATGCCTGGGTGGAAAATCATAAAGAAAATAAAACCAGTCGCCAATGCTGGGAGTGTCATAGAGAAACACCTCATGGCCGTATCAAGAGTCTGGCTGCCATAGGCCAGTTTATCGATCCGCTACCTCAGCGACAGCAGCAAAAAGAGTTCGTTCCGGACTGGATCAAAAATCAACTGAAAGAATCAAAAAAGTAAAAATCACTTACCATGGCCAATATCAAAAAAAGACACGTCCTATTATTTGTAGCCACAGCAGTGGGGGCATTTTTATTGAGTTTGTTAGCGAATAGCATCATTAGTCGTAAGACAGAATCGAAGTTTGCTTATCAACCCGCAGTAGAAATTGCAGACAATGAACCTCGAAATGCTGTTTGGGGAGAAAATTTTCCTCGACAATACCAGTCATTTTTAAAAACAAAAGATACCACATTCCAAAGCTATCAGGGAGGTAGTAAAATGATGGATATGCTGGAGAAGGATCCGCGTCTGGTGGTGCTTTGGGCTGGATATGGCTTTTCTAAAGACTACAACGCGCCAAGAGGACACTACTATGCAGTAGAGGATATCTACAATACTTTGAGAACAGGTGGGCCAACCGGGCCAGGTACAGGCCCTATGCCTAGTACTTGTTGGACTTGTAAAAGTCCAGACGTACCTCGTCTGATGAACGAAATCGGTATTGATGAATACTACAGTGGGAAATGGGCTGACAAAGGAACTGAAATTGTAAATGCCATTGGTTGTGCGGATTGCCACAACCCAGAGACCATGAGTCTTAGAGTGAGTCGTCCAGCCTTGGTTGAGGCTTTTGAGGCGATGGGCAAGGATATCAACGAAGCGAGTCATCAGGAGATGCGTTCTCTGGTATGTGCACAATGCCATGTCGAATATTATTTCAATAAGAAGCTACCAGGAAAAGAAGGGGTTCCTTATTTGGTATTCCCTTGGAAAGACGGGATGTCTGTTGAAGCCATGGAAGCCTACTATGATGATATTGAATTTAGCGATTGGACCCACAAAATCAGTAAAGCACCGATGCTGAAAGCGCAGCACCCGGGATATGAAATCTATTCGACTGGTATTCATGCGAAACGCGGTGTTTCTTGTGCGGATTGCCACATGCCATACAAGTCTGAAGGGGGACAGAAGTTTACTGATCACCATATTCAGTCGCCGCTCAACAATGTCAATAACTCTTGTCAGGTTTGTCACAGACAGGATAAGGAGGATTTGGTTGCAGATGTTTATTCTCGACAAAAGAAGGCAAAACAAGGAATGGAAAAGCTGGAGAAGGCTTTGGTTAGGTTGCATATGGAAGCAGGCAAGGCTTGGGATCTAGGTGCCACAGAGGAGCAAATGGCTGAAATCCTGCAGGATATTCGTCATGCACAGTGGCGATGGGATTACTCTGTAGCCTCACACGGTGCTTCTTTTCACTCTCCAGTGGAAGTAGGACGTATCGTTACTTCGGCACTAGAAGTGGCAGAAGAAGGACGTCTCAAATTGGCTAGACTGCTATCATCACTAGGTTATAATGAGGAATTGCCTTATCCAGATATTTCTACCAAAGCCAAAGCGCAGGCTATCGTAGGATTGGATATGGAAAAACTCGAAAAAGAAAAGGAAATATTCAAAGAGAATATAATCCCACAATGGCTGGAAGAAGCCAAGAAACGTGAAGATAAAATGGAAGTTAAAAAAGCGGTTTCGATGAATTAACTTCCGAATTCACGCGCTAAGAAATAGAGTACATTTAGTTAGGCTGTAAAAAAATAATGGTTCAGGTCCATTTGTCTTGTAAGGGGCAAATGTTCTGACTAAAGTGTTGTTTTTTTGCAGCCTAATTTATTGATCTGAATAGATCAGGCAAAAGAAGCAATATGAGGTCAGGAATTTTTAAAGTGCTGTTTTCAAACCAATTGACAACCGTGCTTTTGTTAGTGTTCGCCATAGCGATGGCTTACGGAACATTTTTGGAGAATGATTTTGGTACGCAGGCCGTCCAGACCATGATCTATCAGGCTTGGTGGTTCGAGTTGGTGATGGCCCTTCTCACACTCAATTTCATTGGAAATATCTTTCGTTACAATTTACTGAGGAGAGAAAAGTGGCCGATACTATTATTTCATGTGGCTTTCATCATTACGCTAATTGGAGCTTTTACCACTCGCTATTTTGGTTTTGAGGGATTGATGCACATAAGAGAGGGAAAGGCAACCAATGAGATTGTTTCTCAGGACCGTTTCCTTCAGGTGAAACTTAGCGCGGATGGATATGAAAAAGAAATCAACAAGCCTTTAAAGTTATCCTACTTCAGTCAACCCGACTTTAATCTAAAACTGGGAGCCAATGATGAGATATCCATCAAATCTGAGGCTTTTGTTCCACAAGCTGAGCAAAAAGTAATTGCCTCAGATAAAGGACAAACCGTCTTGACTGTGGTTACAGCTGGTACACAGGGAAGAGAAAACCTCTATCTGCAATCTGGAGGTTCTATTTTGGTCAATAACTTCCCGATTACCTTTAACAATCCAGTGAAAGGAGCGGTCAATATCATGGATGTCGACGGTGAATTGAAGATACAGTCGCCGGTAGAATTGAATTTTATGGTGATGGCTACTCAATCGGGAGGGAAGTTACCTGCCGATACCATCCAGGACTTGAAACTACGTGCCCTTTACAGAGGACAGGGTGTTTCTTTTGTGGTGCCGGAGCTGTTCGAGAATAGTTCGATAGTCTATCGCCAGTCCGAGGATCAGCAAAAGGCCAAGAGATTAGACGATTTGCTCTTCGTGACGGTAACGGATGGTCAGCAAAAGCATGAGGTACTATTGCCAGCTTTTGATGGGAACTACAGCGATACCCAACATGTGCAATTAGGTGCCTACCATTTGGATATCAGCTATGGGCCTAAGCCAATCGAATTACCATTTTCAATTCGTCTCAGAGATTTCCAACTGGAGCGATATCCGGGATCTGTGAGTCCATCGTCTTATGCCTCTGAGGTAACAGTGGAGGATGGAGAGACTAGCTTTCCTTACCGTATATATATGAACAATGTGCTGGACTACAGAGGGTATAGATTCTTTCAGGCCAGCTATGACAATGATGAATTGGGAACCGTTTTATCTGTCAATAGCGATTTTTGGGGAACCAACATCACCTATATAGGATACACCTTGATGGGACTGGGGATGCTGCTTACATTGTTTGGTAAGCAATCGCGATTCCAAATAGTCAACAGAAAGTTAGCCTCCTTGAATGCAAAGAAAGTAGCGGGTGCGCTTGTTCTGTTAATGGCGTCTTTTGGGACGCTGTCTGCTCAGGAGAATCAAGAACCGGCATATCTGCAAGCCATTCGATCTGGTATGATTCCAGCCGAAAAAGCAGCAGATTTCGGAAAACTGCTGGTTCAAGATCTGGATGGAAGGATCAAACCAGTGAATACCCTTACTTCTGAATTTCTGAGAAAGGTACATGGACGTTCTTCTCTCAAACTAGCAGAGGATATCCAGCTCACTAGTGATCAGATGTTCCTGATGATGCAAATCAATCCGATGATCTGGCAGGCTGTACCTATGATCAAAATTGACCCCAAAAAGGGCTATGAAATACTGCAGACCGTTGGAAAGGAAGAGACAAAATACATTGCTTTCAGCGATTTGGTAGATAATCAAGGGAATTATCTGTTGTTGGATCTGGTAGAAGAAGCAACCCGGAAGAAGCCAGCAGAGCGATCCAATCTGGACAAGGAGTTGATCAACGTCGATGAAAGATTCAATGTGTACTTCCAGGGGTTGACGGGCTATTTTATGAAGATATTTCCACTAGAAGGAGATCCTGCCAATACCTGGTATCATGCGAATTATGAAGGGGAGGCTTTCAAAGGAGAGGATTCTATTTTTGTAAAACGCATCTTGCCGATGTACTATCAGGGAGTGCTCAAGGCCAGTAGAGATGGCGAATGGGATCTGGTCGATGAGACATTGGGCTATATTCACACTTTTCAGAATGTGAAAGGGTCAGAAGTGATTCCAAGCGAGAACATCCAAAAAGCAGAAATGCTTTACAATAAACTCAGGCTTTTCAATCACTTGTTTTCATTCTTTTGGTTGACAGGTTTGGCCCTGTTGATCGTAGCGATCTTGTTGGTTTTCTATCCAGGCAATAAAGGGATTCGCATAGCTAAGCTTGTGTTGACAGGACTTGTTTTGCTTGGTTCGCTTGCCTTGACTTTCAATTTGATCTTACGCTGGTATGCCGCACAGTACCCACCATGGAGTAATGGATACGAGATGATCATTTTGGTCTCATGGGCTCTGATGCTGTTTGGTTTTGCTTTTTATAAGAAATCCAGCTTCGTTGTTCCTTTGGCAGCTTTATTTTCAGGTACACTGTTGTTTGTGGCCTTTTTGGATTGGCTCAATCCCGAAATCACCAATCTGGTGCCTGTTTTAAAATCTTACTGGTTGAAAATCCATGTGGCCATTATTGTGAGTAGTTATGCTCCGCTGGGTCTATCGGCTTTGCTAGGGTTACTTACTTTGGTCTTCATGATTTTTGAGAAAAAGAACAATACGCGTGTTTTCAGCAGTATGAAGGAGCTGAGCTATATCTCAGAGATGTCCATGACCATTGGTTTGTTCATGCTTACGATAGGGACATTTTTGGGAGGTGTCTGGGCCAATGAATCCTGGGGACGCTACTGGGGTTGGGATCCCAAAGAGACCTGGGCCTTGATTTCGGTTATCGTATATGCGGTGGTGCTTCACCTTCGTCTTGTACCGAAGCTAAACGATCTCTATGTATTTAGTGTGGCGAGTGTGGTGGCTTTCTTTAGTATTATCATGACTTCTTTTGGAGTGAATTACTATCTGGCAGGCTTGCATTCTTATGCGAAAGGAGACCCTGTTCCGATTCCTCAGTTTGTTTATTGGATAGTAGCTGGCGTGATCATCATATCGTTACTGGCCAACTGGAAATATCGTAAAAACCACAGTCAGTAGGGATTGTAATTCGAAGATAAAAGGGTAGGGTTATTCGCTTATCAATCGTTTCATTATTGACCAGATGATGAAAGAAATGAAACGATTTTTAATGATGTCCTTATTTGTCGCGGCTTTTACTACCAACATAGTTGAGGCGAGAGAAGTATCAGTCAATAGTTGTCTAGAGGATTCTTCAATTTACTTATACTCCTCAGAGGAAGCTCTTTCTGACTATTCAAATTTAGAGTACAATAGCAACGAGGATGCTCAGAACAATTCCAGTTGGGCATCGGGAGTGTTTCCCTGTGTGGCTTGCGTTTATTTGATTATGGCCCTAAGCTTTTTGTATTGGGTATGTCGATACAGATGGAATTGGTGACAAGACTAACTCACCACGTTTACAGCCTTTCCTTCTTGAAAAGCTTTTAGATTGTCTGTGGCGATTTGAATCAAACGCTTTCGACCCTCCCATGGTGCCCAGGCGATATGAGGAGTAATGATGCAGTTTTTGGCCTTCAATAGAGGATTATCACCTTTGATGGGTTCTACAGACACTACATCTACTGCTGCACCAGATATTTTACCAGATTCCAATGCCTCGTATAAGTCTTGCTCATGGATCAAAGGTCCTCGTGAGGTGTTGATGAGTTTGACACCATCCTTCATTTTGCTAATAGAGTCTTGGTTGATGAGGTGTTCGGTTTCGGGTGTCAATGGGCTATGAAGGCTGATGAAATCAGATTCTGCCAGCAATTGATCTAATGGAACCTGTCGACAGTTTTCCTTTTCAGCTTCAGGCTTGTTGGATCTGTTATGGAAGATCACTTCCATCCCAAATGCCAGGGCCAATTGGGCGGTTGCCTGACCGATCGCTCCCATGCCGATGATGCCAAATTTCTTTCCAGCCAATTCGATCAATGGAGAGTTCCAATAGGAAAAATCCAAACTTCTTTCCCAGTCTCCTTGATGCACGCTATTACTGTGATCTCCGATATGGTGACACATCTCCAAGAGCAAGCCCATGGTAAACTGCGCTACCGATTGGGTGCTATAGCTCGGGATATTGGTCACGGTGATGCCTAGTTTCTGCGCACATTTGATATCCACCACATTGTAGCCAGTAGCTAATACGCCAATGTATTTAAGTTTTGACGCTTGCTTTAAAACTGCTTCGGATATAGGAGTTTTGTTGGTCAAGATAGCCTCTGCATCACCGATTGCTTCTGATATGACTTCTGGATTGTGTTTTACTCGGTCTAGTATCTTTAAAGTTCCTAACTCCTTCAGTCCATCCCAGGACAAATCTCCGGGATTGGAGGTATATGCATCTAATATGACTATTTTCATAGCAATGAATTTTATTGGAAATGCAAACTAAGAATTCTTTTGACAGTTTGGCTAATCAATTCGGAGGCATTTTGGATGGAGGCTTCCACGGACATGTCTGGACTTTTGATTTCGAATAATTGGGTAAAACCTTTTTGCAGCAAGGCTTCATGACCTTTACCCAGAATGCCAGCAATTCCATAAACGGGTTTGCCGTATTTTTTACCCAATTGAGCTACGCCAAAGGGAGCCTTGCCTGAGAGCGTTTGTGCATCCATGGACCCTTCTCCGGCAAGAATCAAATCGGCTTTTTCTATCTTATCCTCCAAACGAATGGCTTTGGCGATCAATTCAAATCCACCTTTCAGCTCAGCATGGCAAAAGGCAACCAATCCAGCCCCCAAACCGCCTGCAGCACCAGCGCCAGGCATGTTTTTAATATTAATATGAAGGGATTTTTCTATGATCTCAGCGTAGTGAGAAAGATTGAAGTCCAACTGTTTAACCTCCTCTGGTGTGGCGCCTTTTTGAGGGCCAAACACGAAGGAAGCACCTTCAGGTCCGCAAAGAGGATTGGTAACATCACATGCCACTTCAAATTTTGATTGGGCAACTCTGATATCAAAGCTGCTCATATCCATTCGATGCAGGTTGCCTAAAGTGGCTCCACCGTGCGCTAACTCATCGCCGGCTTTATCTAGCAAGCTGGCACCTAAGGCTTGTGCCATGCCAGCTCCTCCATCATTGGTAGCACTGCCTCCAATGGCTATGATAAAATGCCTGATTCCCTGATCAAGGGCATGTCGAATCAAAAGCCCCGTACCGTAGGTGCTGGTTTTGCTGGGATTGTATTCGCTCGGTTTTAGGAGGGGGAGTCCCGAGGTTGTGGCCATTTCGATAATGGCAGTGGACCGATCTGGTAATAGGCCGTATTGAGCCTGGATCTTCCTGCCTAAAGGGTCAGTGCTGGGAGCTGAAATTAACTGACATCCTGTAGCCATCTTCAATGCTGCCAGGCTTCCTTCCCCACCATCGGCAATAGGGGCTTTGATGCATGAAATAGAAGGATCAAATTCAAGAATCCCTTTAGCGATGGCATCTGCCACTTCAATGGCTGATAGAGAGCCTTTGAAAGAATCAGGTGCTAGGAGAATGTTCATAGCGGTTTACTTATCCATTTCTATAACCCAGATGCCTCTTAACTGATCTGCGGAGTAGCCGGTGGCTTTATCGTTGGGATAGCGGGAGTTGATCATGCTTAGGGTTTTAGAATCGATATCACTCGCTGGGTTGCCGTGGCATTGCAGGCACATATTGTTGGTCATGATGGGGTAATATCCCACCATTTTATCTCCGATCTCCTGCATTTGTGGGCTGGCTTTTCCAGATGATGATATGTCCTCCTTGGCCTGCGCAATGTAGGCTAGTTCATCAGCATTGGCCTGATTTTCTGGGTTTCGATTTTGATCAGATACGCGTTTGATTTTGGCATTTAATTCATTGGACATGCTATCGGTCAAGGCTATGGCTCTTTCGTTGCAGAAAGCCAGCGCCTGATCGGTGCCTTTGGTTTTGATGGCTGTAAGAAGGTTTTTGCCCAAGACAGCTTTGGTTGATTGTGCCAGACTCATGCCTTTCTTCAGGTAGTTTTCAGTACCGGGAGTTGAGTTTTTCATCAGTAGGTCTCTTTCTTTCAGGTGATGTGCTTCGTACCAGTCAGGCTTATCTAGGTTCGATTGGTAGAGGTAGGTAGCTACTGCTATGTACTGCTCCTCACTGAGCCCCAAATTGGGCATTAGACCAAATTTTTCGATGGCTCTCGGCATCTTAGAGGTTTCGATCTTGGGAGAGGAAAGAAAGCTGCTCATGCTTTGAATGAATGGCTCCTGGTCTCTGTCTGATTCCAGATAGTGGTTTTTTACGGCAAATAGGGGTGGAGCAATTCGGTTATTTCTATTGGCGTTAGGAGAGTGGCAGGAGATACAGTTTTGATCAACGATTTGAAGGCCTTCGTTGTAAGCAATACTTTGAGTATCGGTATTGGAGGCTTCTTTGGATGACGACTGACAGCCCAACATAAAGCTGAGTAGCACCATCAAAAATAGGGCAGAGGTGAATGGGATGTTTTTCATGTCGAGTCATTTGGATTGGAATCAATTTACGGACATTCATTTTTCGAACCAAGGGTTTCTGGCTTGAAATAATGGATAGGATGAAGACAAAAAAAGCCCCTTGAAAGATTCTCTCTCAAGGGGATTTGTGAGGTTGTGTTTTCCTATGCTATTGTTTTTTGTTGGCCATTAAGGTGGAGCTGTGGTTGTGGGTGATACTTTAGTGCATAGACTGATTTGTAGCTGGCAGGATCATTTCTTAGCATTTCGATTTCCTTTTGAGTCTTTTCATCCAGAAGGTTAATCAAGGGCTGATCTACATTCCATAGATCGAAGATGGCTGTCACGATTTTGTCGTCCCACTTTTCGTAGTAGCGCTCAAAATCATCCAGGGCAATTTTCTTGCGGCATGTAGGTTCGCTGCAGATCAATTCCATCTCCTGATCGATATTGAAAATTCCATATTCATCGGTTATTTCCTCGCCTGCCTCGACATCACGTATCGCAATCTCAAAACCATAACCTGTGCTCATGGTATTGCAGTTGCAGCAGTGGTTGACATATTTGGCGAAATCCCAACTGACGATTCTGTTGCCATGTTCGTCGATGTAGGAGTATTTGTCAATGACTGCTTTCATTTCAGCATCATGCTGATGGTAAACCTCAGGAACAATTATATGTTCCAAACTGTCTTTAATATAGACGATGGTTCCTTTCGGAATCCTTTCGGTGGCGAATACTCCGTATCCAACCACTTCATTGATATGTTGAAGTTTTGTTTTAGGATGAATCATTGCGATAATCATTCAATTCAATTGGATGAATGTATCGAAATTCAAGGATTTTAGTTGTGTTTTGGAGTGGAAATATTTGCTGTTTTTAGGCGCAACCCAGTCCGGTGGTAATTGTCTGATTAGTAGTGATTTGAAGGTGTTGCTGTCCTTCGGTCGAAGGGATAAAAAAAGCGCCAAAATCAAGTGATTCTGGCGCTTATCAAGTTTCTTGTTTTAAGCCTTTGCTTCTTTGGCCAACTGCCGGGCTTCTTCTTTGTTTTTAGAGTATTTGATATGGTTTGGAACCCCTTTTAGATCCCATACAATTCCGAAGAAAGAAAGGAATTTGAGAATGTAAAAGGTGATGTCAATTTCCCACCAAAAGAAGCCCTGACGAGCTGCTACTTCGTAGTAGTGGTGGTTGTTGTGCCATCCTTCTCCAAGGGTAATCAATGCCAGAATCAAGTTGTTTTTTGATTCGTCGTTGGACTGGTAGCGCTGCTTCCCGAATTTGTGCATGATAGAGTTGATACTGAATGTGCCGTGGTACAACAATACAGTACTTAAGAAGAAGCCAATGAATAAGCTGGAGAATCCTGCCGTAGTAAACATGGTCGTAATGCTGCCGCCATTGACTATACCACCGAGAGCCATCACACCCAGTGCCAGGATAAATGGAGGAACCAGATAGTATTTGTTCAACCAAACCAACTCCGGATATTTAGAATAGTCCGCAATGATTTTGTAATCAGTCTCTTTGTAGTCTGGCCCCACGATCCATCCTACATGGGAATACCAAAAGCCATAGTGCTTCATAGAATGTGGATCATCATAGGTGTCACTTGTCCTGTGGTGTACTCTATGGTGTCCAGCCCACCACAATGCCCCTTTTTGTGCAGAGGTCTGCGCCATGAAGGCGATGATGAATTGGAAAAATCTAGATGTTTTGTAGCTGCGATGCGCAAAGTATCTATGGTAACCGCCAGTCACCCAGAACATACGGAAAAAGTACAAAAAGGCACAAAGCAACCAATCGAACAATGTCGCACCTGTATAGATTGCTGCTAAAGGCAATAGGTGGACAATCAAAAAACTGATCTCCGTTTTGAGTTTTGGTTTACTCAGTTCTCTTGGAGAAGTAGAAGCTGTAGACATAATTCTATTTTAATTCTTACGTTTCAATTGAAACCTGTACAAAGATAAGTATACCAGATGAAGTAGCATCTAAAAATAAGATGAACAAAATCATGTCAATCATTTGAGACATTTTATTGACACGAATATTAAGCTTTTAGAATGATGTAAGGAATTGCTTTCAAATGATATGAATCAGTACTATATTAGAAAGCTGTCAAATAATGGGCAGTGAGCAGCGTGAGAGAGATTATAAAGTATATGAAATGGATAGTGGGGATGATCATTTACTTGTCCTCAGCATTTCTGTGTGCAGCCCAGCATTCAGAACTGGCTTTCAAACGCTTTACAACAGACGATGGCCTTTCTCAAATCACCATATTGGCATTGCATCAAGACGAAAATGGTTTTCTGTGGATCGCAACGAAAAACGGTCTCAATGTCTTTGATGGTTATGAATTCAAGCATTTTTTTCATGATCCATGGGATAGTACGACCTTAAGTCATAACCATATTGAGGCCATTGAGCCAGGACTCGATAATCAATTATGGGTTGGTACTAATAATGGTTTATGTCGCCTTGATTTAGAAACTGAAACTTTCAAGCGTTACTCTATTAGTAGCGATACTGATGAGGACTGGCAAGTGGTCGATGTGGAGATGGATCAGGAGGGTAATGTTTGGGTAGCGTCTCGAAATGGTTTGTTTTTGAAACCTCAGGGAAAAGAAAAACTTCTTCAAATAAGCCCTGATACTGTTTCAGGAGAATATAAGGACGTTTTTCGAGTGTACACAGGTCGGAATGGCAGAGTTTTTATGGGAGGACGTGACGGACTGTATATGGTTCAAAAGGTCAATTCTGCTTATGGTCTTGTAGAAATCCCGCTTGAAGATGAGGGTGTGCAGGCATCTTATATTCAATCCTTTCATCAAACAGATGATTCAACTCTATGGATTGGTAGTCTCTCTAGACTGTGGCATTATGAGATTGAATCGGGCAAGATAGAGTCATTTGATCATGCCTATATGGATGAAAATGATCAGAAATTGAGCTTTGATTGTAAGTTAATACTCAATGGGGTGGATGGGAACCTTTGGCTCAATGGATACAGTGGAGCTTTTGTATTCGACCCTATAAAAAAACAGTTTGTTGATAGAATTCATCATGAAACTGGCAATCCATTCAGCCTTTCGGATAATTCGATTCATTCTGCACTAGCAACTAAGGAAGGCGGGCTATGGATAGGTACTTATTCAGGAGGGCTTAATTATTATTCACCCTATTTAAAATCATTTGAGCTCCATAAGCATGCGCCTCAAAAAAGAAGCAGCCTTAATTCTAATATCCTCAATGACTTTGTCGAAGGGCCAGATGGCAAGATCTACATAGGCAGTAGTAGAGGAGGACTCAATGTCTGGGATGTGGAGAATGACCAATATGAGCATCATATCACGGATCTCAATATCAGGCATATGCTTTTGGACGAAGAGGGGATTTTGTGGATGGGTACACTTTTTAATGGGGTGGTGAAATATGATACTAAAAACCAAACCTTTTTTCATTATTTGAATGAAAAACCTGAGGCATTGGAGGGTATGACATTGACAACAGGAGCCGCTCTTATAAAAGATCAAAAAGGAGACTTGTGGGCGGCCAACTGGAATGCTTTTTATCACTATGATACTGAAAGAGATACTTTTGAAAGGTATGCATATGAAATAGGTCCTACCTGGAAGGATAGAACCATCCGGTCGGTTCTGAGAATAGGGAATCAACTTTGGATGGGTAGCATGGATGGTATTCATGTATTTGATACAGAAACCAGACGGTTTGTCAAATGGTACAGGCATGATAGTAAGGATAGGGCTTCATTGCCTAACGATGTGGTCACTAGTATGATACAGGATGATTTTGGTACTATCTGGGTTGCAACGTATGGTGGGCTAAGTCATTTTAACCCCCAATCTGATACTTTTACCAACTATGACATAAAAGACGGATTGCCTTCAAATATGGTGCTTTGTCTCCTAATAGATGAAGAAAATAAAGTTTGGCTCAGTACATCAAATGGACTCGCTAAGTTTGATCCCCATACCAGAAGCATCAAAGTTTTTGATGAGTCGAATAATTTACAAAGTAGCACTTTTCGAGCAGGGGCGTGTTATGCTTGTCAGTCCGGTGAATTCCTTTTTGGTGGAATCAATGGCTTCAATAAATTTGATCCATTGGATTTGGTAGAGGATACTACTTCCTTAAAAGCTGTATTGACTGATTTGTATCTATTTAATAAGAAAATTGAGCCAGGAAAGAATGCGGTGATCAAAAAGAAGTTACAATACCTTGATACATTGGTATTGCAGCATGATCAAAATGTGCTTTCGATTGGCTTTACAGCCGCAGATTTTTTCGATCAGGGTAAAACTAGATTTGCCTATCGAATGAAAGGGTTCGATGAAAAATGGAATAAAGTAGGTAACAATAGAATGGCTACTTATACCAATTTATCGCCGGGTTATTATATGTTCGAGGTGTTGGTCGCTAATGCGAACCTTCCATATTATGAAAAAAGCACAAACATAATACTGAAAATAGTACCTCCATTTTGGGCTACAACTTGGTTCAGGGTGTTGGTAGCTGTGTTGTTAGTCCTTTTGGTTATCTCTATTCATAGCTTTAGAGTTGAATCTCTGGTCAAGCAGGGGAAGAAAATGGATCTTTTGGTTAAAGAACGCACTGCTATAATCGATCAGCAAAACCAGAAGCTGATGGAGCAAAATCTAACTTTGCAGCAGGCCGAGGAGGAAGTCCGTACAGCCAATGAACTCCTGCAGGTGGCGAATTCTAATCTTGAATTTCAAGTGGCTAAGAGAACAGAAAAGTTGGATCGTCATATGAACCAATTGAAAGAATATGCTTTTCTAAATTCGCATAAGGTTCGTTCTCCCTTGGTTCGGATATTGGGTTTGGTTGGACTTTATAAATCGGGTAAATTGAGCCAAAAAGAACTCAACGAAATCAATAAGCACATCGAAGAGTCGGCTTATGAGTTGGATGAAATCACCAGAAAGATCAACGAGGAGTTAGACGATCCCAAAACTTAAATTGATTTCTAAATAGGATCAAATAATAATTATGAATAAAGAAGTCATTGGTTTAATCTTACTGCTTTGTTTTGCTTTTTCCTGTCAAGCACCAGATTCAAATACTGCCACGATGGTGGATGAATCGTGGGACAACTTACTGGATCCGGATTTGTCTCAGTGGGATAATTATTTGAGCTATCAATTCGAAGAAGGCTATGATGGTTCTATTCCCGTAGATTCTCTTGGCAATGAATTGTCGCCTATCGGAACCAATAAAAATGATGAATATCAGGTGTTTCGTACGATCGAAAAAGAAGGTGAAACTTTGCTTTATGTCACAGGTGAATACTATGGTTGTGTCATTTCGAAGGCATCCTACCGTAATTATCATTTCAAGTTGAAGGTGAAGTGGGGAGAGAAGAAATGGACCCCAAGAGAGAATCTCTTAAAGGATACGGGGATTCTTTATCATTCTATAGGTCCAATGGGAGCGGAGTATTGGCGTTCGTGGATGCTATCTCAAGAGTTTCAAATCATGGAGGGGCACATGGGAGACTATTGGTCGCAGGCCAGCTCGGCTATCGATATACGTGCTTATCCTCCTGAGTACATCATGAGTCCTGTGGCAGATGTCAGTCAGCCGTTTTTGCCTCTCGGGACTGGCGAAGAGGTGGATGGATATTGTATGCGCAGTGCCAATTATGAACATCCAGTTGGAGAATGGAATACGCTGGAGTTGATCTGTTTTGAAGGTAAAAGCCTTCATATTGTCAACGGAGAAGTAGTGATGGTTTTGCAGAATTCCAGATATGTGGAAGGAGGAAAAGAGAGTCCTTTGATTGAAGGTAAGATACAATTGCAAAGTGAAGCTTCGGAAGTCTACTATAAGGATATTTTGATTCGGGAATTGGATTTGCTGCCAGAGCAATATGCTCAGTATTTTCGATCTTAAGAGAAATCTCATTCTGCTTGCGTGAGGCATGATATTTGATTTGGTTTGCTCATTCAAATTTTAGATCGATGAAAAGAACGTTGTTGGTATTGTTAGTGGGAGTATTATGGATGGTTTCTGCTACCGACATTGTAGCTCAGGATAAAAAGAAAGATTCGGAATGGGCAGAGGTGAAGAAAGATATCTCAAAGGCCACAAAAAAGGTGTCCAAGGAGACTAAGAAAACCTATAAGAAGGTAGAGAAAGAGGTGAAACCTGCTTGGCGCAAAACCAAGAAAGAAGTAAAAAAGGGTGCCAAGAAAGCTGAAAAAGAAGTCAAAGCATTGATGGGGCGTCTAAGAGAAAAAAATCATCAAAGAAAGAATAAGTCTATTTGGGTCTAGTCATTGACTCATCACTATCTGAATTTTCTGAGTGAGCTCATCTACTGTATAAGGTTTGGGTAGGCTTTCAGCAAAACCGTAGTTTTCGAAATTTGCCATTGCAGAGTCCGACGTATACCCACTCGAAGCTATCACTTTTGCTTTTGGATCAATCTCTAATATTTCCTTTATCGTTTCCTGACCACCCTTTCCACCAGGTATAGTCAAATCCATGATTATCAGGTCAAAAGGTTTTAGCTTCTGAGCTTTAATATAAGAATCAATAGCCTCGTCCCCGTCTTTCGCTGTTTCCACGCTATGTCCTAATATAGAAAGTGTCCGATTCATTGCTTTTCTGATCATGGCGTTGTCTTCCATGAGAAGAATATTTAGAGATTCTGTTTCATTTTTTTTATTGCATTCGACTTCTATTGGTCTTTGATTCATTTCTATTTGAGCTGCAGGTAATGTAATGAAAAAAGTAGTTCCCTTATTGTTCGATTCTACATCAATGGTTCCTTTGTGCTGATTGATAATGCTATGCGCTACGGATAGTCCTAGCCCGTGGCCCCCTTCTTTGGTCGTAAAATAAGGGTTGAATATTTTTTCCAGGTTTTCACTGGCAATACCACAGCCTTCATCTTGAAAGGAAAGTTTAATCATTTTGGGCTCCTTATCGTTTCGGCTTTCTAAATTTCCAGCACTTATGTAAAGTTTACCGCCGCGGGGCATGGCATGCATCGCATTGATGGTAAGGTTCGCAATCACCTGGACAATTTGACCCTTATCCGCCAGGATAGGCCATAGGTTTTTCTCGAAATTAAACAAGGCTTGAACCTTACTGCCACGCAAATTGAAATTGACGGTGTCTTTTACCAATTTTTGGGTCTCTACAGTTTCTATGATAGGGCTACCTCCTTTTGAGAAAGTGAGTAGTTGTCCTGTTAAATATTTGGCCTCTTGCAGGGCTCTTTGCGTCTCTTCCATTGATTGATAATATCGATGGGTCGAATCAATGTCCATTTTAATCCACTCAATGTTGCTTTGAACTCCAGTCAGGATGTTGTTGAAATCGTGGGCAATCCCACCAGCGATGGTGCCAAGTTCGTCGAGCTTTTGCATACGCTGAATTTCTTTTTCAGCCTTCATTTGACTAGTGATATCGGTGTGGGTACCAAACATCATCAGAGGTTTGCCTTCTGGTGTCCATGAGATGATTTTACCCTTATCCCAGATCCAGATAGTTTCACCGCTTTTACTCAGCATTCGGCACTCCATTTCATAAAATTCAGTTTCGCCATTGAAATGCTGATCTAGTAAGCGATTGCTCCTTTCCAGGTCTTCAGGATGTACATTTTTAAGCCAGGTTTCTATGGAAATGGGCTCGAGTTCTTCCAATTCATACCCGAGAATATTGGCCCATCTTTTATTGATAGTAAGGTGGCCCGTCTGTACATTCCATTCCCATGTGCCGACATTGGTGGCTTCAATGACCGATGAAAGTCTCCTCGATTTATCAGCCAGTTTTTTTTCTGTTTTGATTTGCTCCGAAATATCCAAAACGATCACATCCAAGTTAATGATATTGTTTTGACGGGTGTCTGGTGTGCCACGACCATTGAGCCATTTTTGTTTTCCACTAGGTGTGTTGAGTCTCCAGTTGTGATTGAAGAATGTGTTGTTTTCTATAGAAAACAGAATAGCTTCTCGGAGACCATGAATATCCTCCGGTTCAATCAATTCGCTGTATTTGGACAAATCATTGAGTGCCTCATGATTTGGGATTTCTGTCAATGATTCAGACTGTTCACTTAAGAACAGAAGTTGCATTTCTTCTGTTTTTAGGTTGATCTCCAATTTGAATAAAGCTCCGGGAACATTGTTGGTGATTCTAGATAGTAGTTCTTTATGCTCCTTGATGGCCTTTTCTGCTTGTTTTCTTTCTGTTATTATTTGTTGGATGCCTATGAATTGGAATAACTGATTTTGATCATTGAAGATCGGGGTAATTGAAAGTTCGATCCAATATTCTTCTCCGGTTTTAGTATAGTTGATGATCTCTTGTGTGAATGGTTTTTTGCTTTTGATTCCATCCTTAATCGCTTGAACATGTTCAGGAGAGGTGTTTTCTCCTTGAAGCAATTCTCCTGGTTTTTTACCAATAACCTCTTCTAATTCGTAACCTGTCAATCGGGTAAAAGACTCATTGACCCATTGTATTTTTTGATTTGCACTGGTGATAATCACACAATTTTGCACCTGACTTGCCACCAGAGAAAGTCGTTTGTTTTCGATTTCAGCTCTTTTGCGCTCGTCGATGTCCTGAAATAGACCGTAGATGTTTACTACTTTACCATTTTCAGTGATGGGGATCCCGATGGACCTGACCCATTTAAGATTGTTTTTATAAGTGACAATTTCTACTTCTATGTCGTAGCTAGTTCCCTCTGCGATAGCTTCTTCAAATACCTTTGATATCAAATCTCTGGAGTATCCCTCTTTGTAAAAGTTGATGGCGGTTTCTACATTGGGTTGAAAACCCACGGGGACTTCATGGATTTTTCTTGTCATTCCACTCCAATAAAGAGACATATTAGTCAAACCTACCTCCCAGTGACCAATTTTTGCTGCTTCATTCGAACCTTTCAGTAGTCTATAGGCCTTCATCAATTCTTCTTTGGCCTCTGTTAAATCCTTCAAATGAAGTTTTTGATTGGTGATGTTCCTTACACTACCAAATAGAGAAGAAAGTTGTTTGTCTGCCGTGGAAAAGAGAGCAAGGCATTTTTCTTCTATCCAGATGTAATAACCTTTTTTGTGTTTGATCCTATATTCGAATACTTCTCCCTGGCCAGAGGTTTCAAAGGCTTTGCGTTGTTTCTCGATTCTTAGTCTGTCCTCCTCATGTATGATATTCGAAAAGGGGTAATGTGTTTTGAAATAGTCTCTCGTATAGCCAGTTATTTGCTCGAATGCACCAAACAGCCACTTAACTGATTTGCTGCCGTCAGGTAGAACCTCTATCGCAAAAGCAAAATCAGTAGCAATATCTGATATGATTTTGAACCTTTCTTCTGAGGCTTTTTTCTCTGAGATATCTTCTAAGATGGCGATGGAATGGGTAATCTCACCGTTGTTGTCCTTTTCTGCTGATGCACTTAATAGGGTGGTAACTATACGTCCGTCCTTGGCTATGAATTCATATTCAATGTCTTTGATATGGCCTTGTTTGAAAAAGAGAGGTAGAGCAGTATTGATAGCATAGTCCTTAGATTTTTTAGTGAAGAAATCATAGGATTTTTTTCCTATTACTTCCTCACGACTATAGCCTAGGGTTTCCAACCATTTGTTATTGACATTGATCAATTCACCTTGAGTATTGATAGAATGCATCATGACAGTAGAGTTGTTGTACAAACTCTCGAATCTCTTCTTTGTAGCCATCATGTGGCCATTAGCAAAGGCATTAGAAAGAATATTCGATATGGCCATGAGCTGAACTTCTTCATCTGCTGTCCACTTTCTGAGCGAGCAACTTTCTATACTTATTACCCCATTGAGGTTATCACCTCTAACTATTTGACAATCTAATTTGGATTTGATCTTATGATCCTGAAGGTAGTATGGATGAAGTTTTGAAGTGGCCGGGTGAAGATTGGTCTGATGAGCTGAAATGATCTTCTCAGATAAAACATGAGTGAAGTATTCAGGGAAGTCGGCCTTCAAGATTTTTAGGCCCTTGCGTGTTTTTTGTTCTTTGGAAAAAACTTCATGAGTACACTCCAAAACCTTGTCTCCCTCATGCATGTCCCAATAGCTGACACATTCTACCTCATAGTAGTTCTTTAATGCGATCAGAAAGTATTTGATGAAGCCATTTTGACTTGAGATTTCGATGGTACTCAGATCTGACAGAAAGAGAATGATGTCTTGAAATTCGGTGTTTTTCTTGGCTTTTTTCTTGTCTTCAGTGATATTCCTGGCTACAGAATATATTTTTCTGTTTTTTTCATCGATGGCTCCAACCCATTCTAGCCAGACATATTCTCCGTTTTTACATTTATACCTGTTCTGGAATTTATCAACACTCGTTCTTTCGATGGCTATTCTCTGTGTTTCTTCACTAGTCCTATTGAGATCATCTGGATGGATGAAATTAATATAGGGCTGACTTGTTAGTTCCTCTCTGGAATACCCTAGTGTTTCCACCCATTTTTGGTTGACCTCTAATAAGTATCCGTCAAAACTGGCAATAGATAAAAGGTCATGAGAAAGCTCGAAAAGTTTTTGAAACTGGTATTCAATATGGCTGGATTCCTTTTCGTGCATGGTCAAGTGGTTAGTCGTTTAATTAGTTTGATTGACTCTATAGTGATCAAACCTTTAAGACGCTTCTATAAAACTACGTTTTTTTATCTTCTTTTGTATTTAAAAATAAGATGACTTTACTCAGAGTTTTGGATTTAATTATTTGACGAGTAGGCTAAAACAAAAAAAGCATCCCGAAGACGAGATGCTTTAATTTTTTGATAGCTTTTGAGATTTAGCTCTGTAGAGCTGCGACACCAGGAAGTGTTTTGCCTTCCATGTACTCTAGCAATGCACCCCCACCTGTAGATACGTAAGATACTTTGTCTCCATAACCCAGGTTGTTGATAGCTGATGCCGAGTCACCACCACCGATCAATGAGAATCCGTCATTGTCAGTTGCTTTCACTACTGCCTCTGCGATGGCCTCAGTGCCTTTTGCAAAGGTTGGGAATTCGAATACGCCCATAGGTCCATTCCAAAGTACCGTCTTAGAGTTAGCTACTACCTCTTCGAAAAGTTTAACAGTTTCTGGTCCAATGTCCAGACCTTCCCAGCCATCAGGAATTTCGCCACGTCCTACGATTTGCGTATTCGCATCGTTATTAAAGTCGTCTGCGATCGTGTTGTCAATTGGCAAGTAGAGCTTCACGCCTTTCTCTTCTGCTTTTTTAACCAATTCTTTGGTCAACTCCATTTTGTCATCTTCGCAAAGTGAGTTGCCAATCTTGCCACCATTTGCCTTAGAGAAGGTGTATGACATACCGCCACCGATGATCAGGTTGTCTACCTTGTCTAGCAATTTTTCGATGATCATGATTTTGTCAGAAACTTTCGCTCCACCCATGATCGCTGTGAATGGACGAGTCGGGTTATTCAATACTTTCTCAGCATTGTCCAGCTCTGCCTGCATCACATATCCACATACTTTGTCAGTGAAGAATTTAGCCACGATAGTGGTCGAAGCATGTGCTCTGTGAGCCGTGCCGAAGGCGTCGTTCACATAGACATCACCCAGTTTAGATAGCTTCTCAGCGAATGCTTCGTCACCTTTGGTTTCTTCTTTGTAGAATCTCAGGTTATTTAGAAGCAATACTTCGCCAGGCTTCAATCCTGCCGCCAGATCAGTAGCGTCCTGACCTACACAGTCCTCTGCAAATTTTACCTCGGTACCGAATCTTTCAGAAAGTTCTTTCACCAGGTGCTTCAACGAGAATTTTTCCTCAGGTCCCTCTTTTGGTCTACCCAGGTGGCTCATCAGGATGGCTGATCCACCGTCAGAAAGAATCTTCTTGATGGTAGGAGTAGCTGCTTTGATACGTGTGAAATCGGTGATTTCGAATTTGTCATTCAACGGTACGTTGAAGTCGACTCTCACCAAGGCTTTTTTGCCTTCAAAATTGTATTGGTCTAAGGTTATCATCTCCTTTTAAGATTTAAATATTTAGCCAGCGCCTTATTGTTCGCTTGGCTGTTTGATTTTAATTTCTAATGCTCATTATGTGCTGAAACTATAATTATTTCAGCTAAAAAAAGAACCAGATCTGGGTGCATGTTGGGCGTCTAATGATCAAGATGCCAACGTAGCAAGTATGTCCTCCTCTGCGATAGCACCTTGGCGCAAAATAAGTGGTTTTTGGTCGTTAAACCCAACGATCGTGGACTCAAATCCGATATGACATTCGTCACCATCCAGAATGTAGTCTATACGGTCACCCAGCTGCGCATCTACCTCCTGTGCCGTCACCGGACTAGGCTGTGTATGCAGGTTGGCGCTTGGTAGTGCTACCGGGAAGTCCAGAAGGCTCAGTAGCTCCAGTGTCAGGGCATGATTACAGATGCGCACACCCACCGTGACGCCATTAGCCAGCATTTCTACAGGTATTTTGTCGTTGGCATCCAGGATGAGAGTCAGGGCGCCAGGCCAATATTTGTTAGCGAGTTTTTCGGCATTCGCCGGAAAATCCTTCACAAAGGTTTTGATCTTCTCTACGGAATTGGTCTGTGCGATGAAGGCTTTGCTTTTAGGTCTCCCTTTGACCTCATAAATCTGCTCGATCGCTGCAATGTCAAAGGCATTGCCTGCCAGACCATATACAGTGTCTGTTGGGATCGCCACCAACTTACCCTCTCTGAGCAATGCTGCGGCTTTTTGTACGTCTTTTCCTATTTCTGCCATAGCGAAAAATTTGGGCAAATATGATTCGAAAATTGATGTAAGGCAAATGGAAGGAGATCCTTGTGCATTGGGATGAGTAGGCTGTGCAGTCTACCGAGGGTTTTGTGCAGTGTTTCGAGATATCCTTGCAATCAAACGAGTTCTTTTACTTGGAGCATGTTTTTTAAAGTTACTTCAATCATATGTAGTAAAAAATCACCACCATTGGGGTGAAAAATGTGTGCTTTCCATCAGAAAATGATCATCTTCAGGTAAAAAAATGAGCTCTTATATTCAAAAAATGAGGTGCCCTAAAAAAGTTGATAGGCTGGAATTTAGTCCTGTTTTGGGTTGTCTTGGTTTTAGTCCTTGTTTGGTAGACTGGTTTTTTGTCTTAGTAGAGGTTGCAAGTGCTGTACAGCGAAAAGTTCCATACCCGGATCTGGGGATATTTGGTTTCGGAGGGTAACTATCATTCAGCTGGGCTTGGAGGAATAGGGGGATGGGGGTAGATTCGAGGAGTGAAGGCGTTTATTTATACGTTTAGATACATTTAAAAACATTTAGTAAACACTTAGTAAACACTTAGTAAACACTTAGTAAACACTTAATTTTTTAACTAAAAGCCCTATTGTGCTGCTTATATCCATGTTTTGAGAGGGAGTGGCTGATATTTGGGTGTTAAGCATAATAGTTCAATATGATCACTCCTTCCATAAAGAACCCTAAGAAATGTTGGCTTTGCAATCAGGAGGGTGCTTTGACTGGTGAACATAAATTTAAGAGGACGGACATAAAAAAAGCCCTAGAGCATGAAGGTACAAAGTTAATTTACCACCAAAACGAAGTACCACGAAAAACACCTCTTCAAAGTGACAACTCAGACAATCTAAAATTTGAAAAACTTCTTTGCAATAAGTGCAATGGCACATTAAGTCAACCCTTTGATAAAGCTTATGAACAATTCATTAGTTACGTGCTTTCAAACTTTGAATCTATAACCAGAAACGGACATATTGATTTCAATGAAATTTTTGACGAGAAAGTTTATGAAAACCAGCTCAATGTAATCCGCTATTATTACAAACATTTCTGCTGCCGATTAGCACAAAATAGTATCAATATAGATACGGCATTAATTAAGTTTCTTAGGGGTGCTAAAAGAACTGAAAAGCTATTTGTCCATTTTGAAATAAGAGCCGATTCTTGGGCGATACTCGAAAAATTGAAAAAAGAGGGTGAACCAACGGGTAACTTTTACAATAGTCCGCTTTCTATTTATGGCACAAAAAATGAATTTGAGATTGTATATTCATACACAATTATTGACTGGTTTAAGGTTGAGTTTTTCTATTCTGACAGTCTAACCAAAAAAATGTTTGTGGACTTAACTCAATTTTATTCTCGATCGAAAGTACCAGTCAGAAGTTTATTTCATCAGCATCCAGAAGATATTTTAAAGGGTGAACAACTCCAAAAGCTCGAATTCGATTTACATCCAGCACCTCCAAGACCAGAATATATGGTTAGTGTGGTTGGTAATTACTTTTAAACAATATGCTTAACAGACACTATCATCCATAAGCCCTGATCGAGCGCGTTTGCAATGCCTTACTGTAAGCATAATCTTAACAAAAAAAGGCGAAGCAACCTGAGTTACTTCGCCTTTGTGTGCCCAAGAAAGGATTCGAACCTTCACGCCCTAACGAGCACTAGAACCTGAATCTAGCTTGTCTACCAGTTCCAACACTTGGGCAGCTATCTTGAACGCAAGAATAGTGATTCCTGTCGACAAAGAGAATGGCTGTTGCCCTTAATTTTTTACTAACATATCAAAATCCACAATCACCCCAGTAGCGACAAGCCCAGGCGATCCAGGTGCTCCAGTTGGGGCCGGTGGTATGTCCTCCGGCGTGCTGTCTGTAGGCAATGTCGCCCTCCGTCATGGCCGTGCCGAGAGGAGGGAAGCTGTTGTTGGATAGGCCTTTCTTGCCTAGCAATTCGTACACCGGCCCGGCATGGACGCCCGCCAGAAAATTGCCTTTCGCATCGATCCAATTGCCTTCTACTACGGGGGATCCCAGACTGATAAATACAGGACGCGGCGCACAGAGCGCTACCAACTGGTGCGCATCTACTGGAAGGTCGTCAGCGGTATGTGTAGAGGCATATTTGATAAAATTGCCGCAGAACCAGTGATATTCTCCAGAGGAGGCCAGGTTCTCTACGCTTTCGCCAAAGTTCCTTCTAAGAATTTTTAATCCTCCCGCACCGGACGATCCAATAAATCCAATCGAAAAGCGGTCGTCATAGGCCAGTGTCACTGCGGCAGCTTTTCCATATCTGGAGAGGCCTTCTATGGCCACTCGCTTGGCATCTATGTCATCGTCCACCTCGAAGTAATCCATGGCTCGGCTCGCGCCCCAGGCCCAGGCACGGAGTGCACCCCATTGCTCGGGTGTTCTGGTTTTGCCCTGATTGGTCAGGCCAATGATGCCTGCTCTTAGCCCGGCTCCATTGTCGGCCTGGATGCTGTGTGGCACGATGATCGCATAGCCCCATCCTCGAGAGATCAATTGTTCTTTCCATCCCGGTTCGTTGGAGCTCAAGATAGAGGCGCTTTGATCAGGTCTGGGGCCAAAGGGCCAGTTGATGAATCCAAACTCCAGAACCAGAGGGACCTTTTCCGTGGCGGAGGCAGGCGTGGCAATCAACAGTTCTATCTCAACCGACAGGTCTGGATAAGAAGAGTTGTCCACTACCCCCTTCAGGCGCTTTTCTACGATGGGCCATGAGCCTATGGTCGTGTCCTTTTCGGACAGCACCTGCCAGGTGACCGAAGGGACGTTCTTTGGCACGCGTCCATAGATCTCACGATCAAAATGTTCGACTATTTCGGGCCGCCTTTTGCTCCACCATTCTTTAGAGGATTGCACGGGCTTCCCATTGTCAAAGCGCAATGGATCGGGCAAGTCATAGCTGCGCACCTTGCTTTCGTCGCTATTGGCGGCATTGGGTGCGCTGGGGTCTCCGGATGGTCCGGGTCGGTTGGGGATGCTGATGCCCAGTTGCTCCTTCATCTGTTCGAAATCCGCCACTGTCAATTGATAAATGCTGTCTCTTTGTGCTTGCGATAGCCTTTGAGTATGAGCGAATATGCCAGTACCTAGCAGACCGATCAATAGAATGTATTTGTTCATGATTAAGGCTTTTGGTCTTTGCAGTGCTGTGCGGCTTCTTCCATGGTAGTGACCCAGTAGTCCGCTTCGTTGGTTTTGAGGTATTCGAGGAACTTGCGGTGGTTTTCAAGACTCACGTTGAGAGAATGACCGCCACCTACGCCATGAAAGAGAATCACCAGAAGTGCATTTTCCTCGCGGGCTTTTTCTGCCCATTGGATCATTTCTTCAGCGCTATGTCCATCCAAGCCATAGCACTTGATGTCGGTAAAGTCCATTGTTTCGATGTGGTTGAGTTGGGAGTCGACCCCTCGCAGAGCAGTGAACTTGTCTTTGATCTCTGGGATGAAAGATCCTTCGCTGGTCTCCGTATCTCCACAGGTATAGGCAAATGTTCTACTGCTTTTGCCATCCAGCGCCCTTAGATAGAGTTCTGTCATCTCGATCTCTCTGACTATCTCCTGTGTGTTGTAGTTTCTTAAGTCGTTTTCTGGAATGACCCATTCGCGCCCTTCTCCACCCAGACATGGGTGGTAAAGCGTGTGATTTCCGAGTTCGTGTCCATTCTGAGCGACACGTTTCCAGTCATACATCCTGCCCTTCGATGCATTGGCAGTGATGTAGAAGGTAGCCTTCAATCCCAGAGAGTCCAGCACCGGGATGGCATTGTCGAGATGTACATCCAGCGCATCGTCATAGGTCAGTACCACGCCGGCTTTTTTGCCATACCATAGCTCATCGATCAATTGCGCCTCGAAAGGGGAGGCGGGCAGTCCTTCTTCGTTGTAGAAGTTGATGTCCTGAGGATTGTCCATCCATGCATAGCGCACATAGATGGGGTTTGGTACTTTGGGAGTTGAAACAAGGACTTGATTGTTTTTGATCTCTGCACTTGCCCAGTAGTATTGCTGGTCTACACCTGCCAAAGCAAACCATCTCAGCTTTTCGCCATCTTTGGAGGTCAGGCCACTGCCTATATGATCGAAGGAGAGCGTCACTTGACCCTGGTTGACCGTGGCGGAGCGATACATGGGGCCAGAATAGACTACATCTTTCTCCCCATAACTGAGTTTCTGTGCAGCCTGCGCCAGTCGGTCTCCAATTGGTTTTTTATTGCCTGGGTGGATGTCGTTCCATTCTCCTAGCTCTAGCGTCACAGCCATGGCTGTGTTGGGTACGCTGAGGGCTTTTCTTTGAGACTCACGCAGTTCGGCCCAGCCACTTTCTGAAGGAGTGTAGTTGACTTCCATGAAGTTAGGGAGTTGCGCATAGAGAAAGGGTAGTTCTTCCTCTCCCCATTTGGCTCTCCAGTCTGATATCAGTGCTTTGAGCAGGCCTTCATAGGCTTTTGGATTGCCCGCATTGCTTTCTCCCTGATACCAGAGGATACCTCGGATGGGGAAGTTGATGAAAGGAGCGACCATGCCATTGTAGAGCGTAGCAGGCTGGTATTGTGCCGCTATGCCATGTTTGATGTTTTTTTGTGGATGAAAAACCTGACCGACTTTGTATTGCCAGGTGCCTTTTAGATCCAGGGTGTCGCCAGCCGCAGCGAGATAATATGGCTTGTCTGGCACAAATCCTCCTTTACCGCCGTAGTTGGTCACACGGATGGTGATGAGGTTTTCACCCGCTTTTAATATTCCTTCTATAAAGGCATATCTCCGCTGTGGATATTGGTAGCCAATACCTCCTACACGTTCGCCATTGATGTAGATGGCATCCGCATCTACGATTCTACCCATATGTATTTTGCCTGCCTGACCTGCCATGTTTTCTGGTAGGTCGATGACTTTTCGGTACCAAACTGTCCCATTCAAATCTTTGATGTCCTGATCTTCCCAGTAGCCAGGGATGTTGATATTGTGCCAGTTTTTCGGTTGGTATGCTGGATCGTGCCATGGGGTAGAGGCTGTGAGTCCCTGGTCTTCCGGTTGTGGTTCAGCAACTGCTCTGCTAGCCTGTGCTTCCCGATTGATGCGGTTGACATAGGCAGTGTCTTTGTTTTGAGCTATTCTGTTTAGTTCGGATGGAAAATCTTTGAAGCCTCCTTCGCTGATCCATGCTTCTATGGGGGTTCCGCCATAGCTGGAGTTGATGAAACCCATTGGGACTTTGTACTTATCGTAAAGGTTTTTGGCGAAGAAATACCCAACTACGGAAAACACTAGTACGTTTTCTGGATTGGCTTGCTTCCATTCGCCTTTTGGTAAATCTTCTGAAGGACCTTGAAATTCTGGATTGGAAGGTACTAAAAACTGACGAATCTCGGGGTTGGTAGCTGCTGCGATTTCATCGGTATATCGATCGCTGTGTCGCCCCAGGTAATGCACCATATTAGATTGACCTGAACAAAACCACACATCACCGATTAAAATGTCCTTGAGCACGATCTGTTCGTTAGCACTGGATATTTCCATTTCATAAGGCCCGCCAGCCTTGGATTTTCGGAGCTTCACCATCCATTTGCCAGAAGCCTCTGTGGTGGCCTGATAGTTTTTGCCTTTGAATTTTACGGTTACTGCGCTACCGGGATCGGCCCAGCCCCATATATTGATATCCTCACCGCGCTGTAGTACCATGCCATCGCTTACCAGTTTGGGTAGACGAAGCTGTGCCTGTAAGCTGCCAGCCAAGGTGAAACATAGTAGTAGTCCAATTATGCTAATCTTCTTCATGCTTTATTCCTTGATTTTAATCTCTATGTGTGCAGATTGTAAGTTCGGGGATTCTGCTTTGATTTTTATGATTCCACTTGCTCCTTTTTCTGAACGAATGATGGCCAGTACCGGATCATAGAAAGCAGCCCATTTCTATCCAATCTTTGATGATTCATTACGAAACAATCGATTGCGTAAATAAATAGGTTTTGATTCAGGAATAAAAATAGAGAATAGAAAATCTCCATTCCTTTTGACCATTCTCGGTTCTACTTTTTTCTATTGCTAGCCGGGAGTTGCGTTGGGTACTCACCTTTCCAGACATAAATAAGGTGAGAAGTTAATTAATCTTTGTATAGGCTGAATTAAGCTACATTTTTAATCCTGCAGTTCACCTGATAAATAATGAAGTTCACCGATTTTGTGTTTCAGGATGTTTAGGTCTGAGCTATCATTGCATTGTAGTTAATCACAAAGAAAGCCAACCAAAATCAATCGTGTTCGTTAACTATACTGAGACGATCAAAAGTCTCCACTGAAATAGAATAGTAATTTAGTCTTTCATAATCATGCTTAAGCTGCTGATCCGGACGGGATGAGCAGCTTTTCTTTTTTTATAGGCTATTCCCTTTTTATCAGTTCACATCCAGCATAGCTGTTGAATTCTCAAATACTGATTGCACTATCAATTTTTCACATCTCTTATACTTTTTTTATTAAAAACATTGATTCAGCCTTCTCAGGTTTGTTTTTCGCCTGCTCATGGCTTGGTCTATATTCTCTGGCCTTGCTTTGTTTCTGTGAATTAATGAATACCCGATCGGTTCAAATAGTAGGACATTTGAAATGTTACTTTCGGCGTTAGGACTAGGCGATTGAGAGTAGCGAAAGATTAAACATTTCTAAATCAAATAAACTAAGTATGATTAAAGAATTACTATTTGGATCATTCCTACGCAGGCTGGGAAGAATTCAGCTGGGATTGGTGGCCATGCTCCTGATGAGCTTCGCCTCTATGGCCCAGACACAAATTAGTGGTAAAATAGTAAGTGACCTGGGCGAAGGATTGCCGGGTGCGACTATTTTGGCAGAAGGTACATCTGCAGGTACAGTGACAGATTTCGAAGGTAACTTCAAATTGACTGTTCCTGAAGGGTCGACTACACTGGTAGTAAGCTTCATTGGTTACACGACACAAAAAGTCAATATCAACGGGCGTTCGGTAATCGAAGTGACGATGCAGGAAGATGCAGAGACACTGACTGAAGTCGTAGTAGTAGGATATGGTACTCAAAAGAAGAAAGATGTAACAGGAGCAATAGTAGGCGTTAATGGAGAAGATATCGTTTCCAGAGGTACTACTAGTCCTATGCAATCATTACAAGGTGCTGTCCCCGGTATTCAAATCAGCAATTCGAATGGTATGGTGGGTGAGCCTATGTCTGTTCAGGTAAGAGGGCAGGGAACATTCAACGATAGCAACGGTAACCCACAAAATGGGGGGCCATTGTATGTGGTAGATGGAGTGATTGTCGATAATATTGATTTCTTGAACCCTCAGGACATTGCTAAGATTGATGTGTTGAAAGATGCGTCTTCTTCAGCTATTTATGGTTCTAGAGCTGCCAATGGTGTGGTGATGATCCAGACTAAAGGAGGATCGTCTGTACCAAGTGGTACCACTGTTTCATTTGATACTTTCTATGGATTTAAAAATCCAGCACGCCTTCCAAAGATGATGTCATCTGAGGATTGGGCCTACTATCACCTGTCGGCCTATCTCGCTACTGACAATTGGTCTGGAATGACTGAGCAGGAGTTTTATGATAGACGATATGCAGGAAGTAATGCCGTGATGGGCGAAAGAGTAGCTAATAACGATGCTTTCGACTGGTATGATGCAGTGTTGCAACCTGGTATGCAGTCTAACAACTACCTTTCTATCTCTCACAGAAATGGAGGGTCTGCTTACACCATAGGTGCTGGTTACCAAAAAGAGACGGGTAATATCGAGAATGAAGGAATCGAAAAATTCACTTTGAGATCTAATATTGATCAGGAGATCAATGACAAAATCAAAGTAGGATCAGCTTTTACTATCGCTAAAACTAATAGAGAAAGAGGTAGCCGATATGCGATGAGAGAGGCATTTCGTTTAAATCCATTTTTGACGCCATATGCAGTAGATGAGAACCTTCAAGAGACAGACGAGTTGTATCCACAACCAGGAAAGCTTAGAGATGTGGATGGAAACTTTGTAATAAACAAAACTTCAACCTACAATCCTTTATTGGAAATCGCTAATTCTAGAGATATGCAAAACCAATGGAATGCATTGGGTAATGTCTATTTGCAAGTGAAACCGGTAGATTGGATTTCTATCAAATCAAGTTTTTCAGGTGGTTTGCAAAGCTATAGAAGAGGAGAATTCAGTGGTGAAATGACCAATGATGGAGTGAGTAATAATAACCTAGCCAGTTCAAAGGTTACCTACTATGAAAAGTTCAATTATTCCTGGGACAATCAGGTCAATTTTATCAAGTCATTCGATAGACATAGTATTAACTTGATGGGACTGCAAAGTATTTTTGTAGATCAATTCGAAAAGGCAGAGATGTCTTCTAGCAACCAGCCGTTTGAGACGGAATTCTACAATGTCGGATCGGGCCTTCAGTCTACATACAATCTAGGTAACCAGTTTTCTAAATCACAGCTGTCTTCTTTTGCTTTGAGATTGAACTATTCCTTTGATGATAGATACCTATTGACAGTTTCTAACAGATGGGATGGATCATCTATTTTGGCGGATGGATACAAGTGGAATTCATTCCCATCTGCTGCTGTGGCCTGGAGGTTGAGCAACGAAAGCTTCTTGAAAGGAGTGGATGCAATCAACGATCTGAAATTAAGAGTTGGATATGGATCAACTGGAAACAATAATGTAAGTCCGTACTCTTCTGTTAATACATTGACAGATCAGACTTATTACGATTACAATGGTACAGCAGCTAATGGTTGGGTGTCTAGTAGCTTGGCTAACAAGACTTTGACCTGGGCTAGAATGAACGAATGGAACTTAGGTATCGATTATGCTTTATTCAACAGAAGAATTAGAGGTTCATTAGACGTGTATGATAGAACTACTGAGAAGCTTTTGATCGAGCAAACCCTTCCGTTAGAAACTGGATTTGATAATATCATTGCCAATGCAGGATCAATCAGAAACAAAGGGGTGGAGTTGATGTTGACAACTACCAACGTGCAAACAAACCTTGTCACTTGGGAAACTACATTGACTTTCTCTAAGAATATCAATACAGTAGAATCTATCTATGGCCAAAGTGAAAATGATGATGTGGGGAACAACTTGTTCATCGGCGAGTCGGTGAACGCACATTACAACTACAAGTTTGATGGTATCTGGCAAGCAGATGAGTCGGATGTAGCTGAGTCTTACAATCAGTCTGAAGGTCAAGCCAAAGTAGTAGATGTAAACAACGATGGCGTGATTGATCCGGATGATGATAGAATGATTCTAGGTAATTCTGATCCTAAATGGACAGGAGGTTTAATCTCTAGATTGACAGTTGGCGGATTTGATTTCAATTTCACCATCTCTACCGTTCAGGGAGTACTTGCTTACAGTGAGTTCCACCAAAACTTTGAAGACATGAGAGATAGAGGTCGTCAGAAGTTGGATGTGGGAAGTTGGTATGTGCCGGAAAATACAGTCGGTGTAGAGCCTCAGTATTCTAATAAATATCCACAACCTAGAAACGGCGGTACCTACTGGAGAAATGACGGTGTAGGTTACTACAAAGATGCTTCGTATGTGAAGGTCAACAACATCGGTCTTGGATATACACTACCAGGTTCAATGCTGGAGAAAGCAAGAATCCAAAACCTAAGAATCTATGTGAATGTACTTAATCCATTCGTGTTCACAGATTATACAGGATGGGATCCAGAGTGGGCCGAAGGTTCATTTAACGTCAGCCGTGTGAGTAATGTCACTACTCAAGTAGGTCTAAGTTTAAAATTTTAAAGTAAGGAACAATGAAGAATTATATTTCAATAATCACGTTGGCTCTGATTTTTCTCGCAGGTTGCGATAGTTTCCTCGAAGAAGAAAACAAGTCGAACGTTACAGCAGAAGAGTTTTATGTAACTGAGGAAGGGTTTGACGCATTGATGAATGCGAATTATTCTGCACTTAGAGAATTGTATGGTCAGGATCCATGGATGTTTGCCAGTGGAACCGACCTGTATGTAGAAGGAAGAAATCAGGAACCTAATGGATTGAGTAGATATTCTGAGTTGACTCCAGCTTCAGAAGGTGTTGACTTTATCTACCAGAATGCTTTTGTATCAGTACAAAGAGCGAATACTGCTCTTTATTATGCGGATTTGAATTCAGATTTTGAAGGAATCAATCAGAGCATAGGTGAGGCAAGATTCATGAGAGCCAATGCTTATTTCCTTTTGGTACAAAGCTATGGCGGAGTGCCATTGATTACGGAGTTGATAGATGAGGCTATTGTAGAGTTTGACAGAGCTTCGGCAAGCGAAGTGTATGACTTAATTATTGCTGATTTGGAAGCTGCACTTACTTTGGTAGGCAATGGGGCTTTCGATGGCCGTGTCAATCAAAGAGCCGTTCAGGATCTTTTGGCTAAGGTACATTTGACTAGAGCGTATGAAGATTTTGCAGCAAGTGATGATTTTGCCGTAGCAGCTCAATATGCAGATGCTGTGATCGGAGGCCAGACTTTGAACCTTTCGTTCGAAGAGCTTTGGACGCCAGGAAACGAAATGAATGAAGAAGTTATATTCTCTGTACAATTCGATCCTTCTAGTATCAGCACAGCTCCATTGGAGTTGGGACATCAGCAGCAGAACTTCTTTGGATCTTATACTGGAGGTTCTGAAGTGGCTGGCGATGCTCCATATAAATCATACAATCTATGTCCTACTCGATTTGCATTGGACCTGTTCGAGCAGGGTGATGCCCGTTGGGAAGGAACTTTCATGACCGAGGTTTTTGAGAGGTACTATGATTACTTTGATGTAGAAGATCATTCTTCTCTCAACGTAGTGGAGTTTTATGAGCCTTCGTGGTTCACTACTGCAGACAGTACTGCATATGTGAGTGCGATGACACCAGAGCAAAGAGATGCTTTGACTTATCACAAGTATGGCACGCATGATCCAGAAGGAGGAGATATCTCTGCCAACTATTCTACCATTATCGTGAAGAAATTCGATGATCCAGGGTCACTTTTTGTGACTGGAGGTAGCACTGACCGAGTAAGTTCAAGAGACTTCATCGTAGCTAGATTAGCAGAGGCGTATCTAGTAGCGGCAGAAGCTTATTTAGGAGCTGGAAACACGGCTACAGCACTTGATCGCATCAATGAAGTAAGAAGCAGAGCCGGTGTGGCAGACTTCACCAGTATCGATATCGATGTGATTCTTGATGAAAGAGGCCGTGAATTGATGGGCGAATACAAAAGATGGTTCGACCTGAAAAGATCGGGTAAATTGGTTGAAAGAGCTGCTGCTCACAATCCATTGATCGAAACAGCTAGTTTCACTGGAAATGGTGGAAACCTTAAAGTATTGAGACCTATTCCTCAATCTGCAATGGATTTGAATCAGAATCAAGGGTTTGCACAAAATCCAGCGTATAGCAACTAATAAGTAACAATTGCATTGAAGATTTTGATGGCTAGTTATTTAGGATGGTTAATCAAAATCAACAATAGTTTAGTCATCAGTCGGGATTTTATATCCCGGCTGATACTCAACTGATGAAATATAGTTTGAAATCAAACTTTAGAAGTCACTTAAGAAACGAACAACTGACCAAAGCATACTGCAGAAATGAATCAGAGGGTCTTGCAAATCAAAAAATCAAATGACATCAATTAAAAATTATTCATATCAATTCCTATTGCTGTTTTTGGCAGCATGTAGCCTCGCAGGGCAACATAAGCAAGATGGAATTGAAGGAGAGCCAAAAGAATCAGCGCCACTTTACATACAAATGGCTGATTCAGAGCTCAAAAGAACACCAGATCCAAGACTATTAGATTTTCGAAGCAAGCCAAAATGGGAGTATACCAATGGACTCGTCTGTTCTGCCTTTGTGAAGGTGTATGAAGAAACTGGAGATGAAAGCTATCTCGATTATGCCAAGTATTATTTGGACTCTATGATCAATGAGGATGGTAGCATTAAGACATACAAACAGTCCGATTATAATATCGATCGCGTCAATTCAGGGAAGGTGCTCATGGAGGTGTATAAGCTAGATCCTCAACCCAAATATCAAAAGGCAATCGAGCTGCTGAGAGCGCAAATGAAGGATCATCCTCGAACTTCTGAAGGTGGTTTTTGGCACAAGAAGCGTTACCCTTACCAAATGTGGTTGGATGGTTTGTACATGGGATCCCCCTTTCTGGCGCAATATGCCGCAGAGTTTAACGAACCCGCCTTGTACGACGAGGTAGCTCACCAGATCTACCTTATTGATAAATATGCCTATGACTCAACCAAAAAATTGTATTACCATGGTTGGGACGAAAGCAGGGAGCAAAAGTGGTCTGATCCAGAAACCGGTGTTTCTCCAAACTTTTGGGGAAGAGCCATGGGATGGTTTGCCATGGCGCTGGTAGATGTATTGGATTACATGCCACAAGATCATCCGAAAAGAGATGAAGTAATTGCGATTCTAGATAAACTCGTAGTAGGTCTGATGGATTATCAGGACGAATCTGGATTATGGTGGCAGGTTTTGGACGAAGGAGGCCGAGAAGGTAACTATCTGGAAACCTCGTGTACCAGCATGTTTGCTTATAGTATTCTAAAGGGAGTTCAAAAAGGGTACCTCGATGAAAAAAATTTAATCAATGGTATGAAGGCTTATGAGGGGATGGTTGATCAGTTTATCAAAGAAAATGAGGATGGCACGATTACCTTGCAAAACGTATGTGGTGTAGCAGGTCTGGGTGGAGATCCTTACCGTGATGCTTCCTACGAATATTATGTAGGTGAGGAAATCAGAGACAATGACCCCAAAGGAGTCGGTCCCTTCATTATGGCTTCTTTGATCTATAATGACTTAAAATCTAGTCAATGATGTATTAGTTTTCATTGTTGATTAGGTTTGTCCTATAACGGTGATGCGCCGGATGTAGGACCAAATTAATAATAAAATGTGTTGCTTGTCGAAATCAAGTGTGAAGTTTGAAATCCTGCTGTTTACAGTGGGATTTCTTTTTTTGTCAGAGCTAAAGGCTCAGGACTTTCCTAGAGATACCTCTTATACGGTGGCTTCCTCGTATGCGAAATATTTGAAGAGTTTTCCTGAAATTACTATGGCCAGGGCCATTGCTGGTGAGGTGATAAAGGAGCAAAAAGATTTGGTCTATCGAGACCTGGGGAGTAGGCAGTTACATGTAGATGTTTTTAGTCCTAAGAAAATAAAAAAGAGGGCACCACTAGTAGTCATGGTTCATGGAGGGGGATGGATCTCTGGAGATAAATCTCACATGGAGGAACTAGCCAAAACATTGGCCGGTCGTGGATATGTAGCAGCTACCGTGGAGTACCGCTTGTCGCCGGAAATTGAATATCCAGCTGGTGTGCAAGATGTGAAATACGCCATTCGTTGGTTGAAATGTCAATCAAAAAAAATGAAAATTGATTCTAGTCGAGTAGCCGTCTTAGGGGCGTCCGCTGGAGGCCAGTTGGCAGCTTTGGTTGCGTATAGCTCTGGCGTTGAAAAATTCGAGGTAGAAGGAGGTCCTGATGCGTCGAGTAGGGTGCAGGCAGCGGTTGACATGGACGGGGTTCTGGCTTTTAATCATCCAGAATCTGAAGAAGGAACGGTTGCCGCCAAGTGGCTGGGCGGTACATATGAAGAGATTCCGGAGATTTGGGATGAAGCCTCAGCTCTTTATCATGTGTCTTCTGATGATCCCCCCACTTTATTTCTCAATAGCTCCTATCTCAGGTTTCATGCTGGGCAGGATGATGTGATCGAAAAACTCAATGGGTATGGAATAGAGAGCGAAGTACATCAGCTGGGTGACCGGACACCTCATACCTTTTGGTTGTTTGACCCTTGGTTTGAACCCACTGCTGATTATATCTCTGATTTTTTGGATGGCATTTTTAAAGAGTAAGACTACCGGATAAATAAGGGCTTTGCCATCCTTTTGTTAAAATTTGTATAGTGGAGGTTCTCTGTGCTTTGCTTATTTCTTTCCATTTTTGTCTCAACAATAAACTGAAAACATGATGGATAGAAAGACTTTATACCTTGTCTTAGGGTGCATGGGCGGAATGCTCGCCTTCTCATGTGGTGACCAGCAGAAAAAAACGGAAAATTCTGAGGCCATTACTCTTAATAATCCTTCCAGCTTTGATCGTAAGGAAGTAGTGGCTATTGCTTCAGCTGATGGTGTGGAATTGCCAAAGCCAGGATTTTATAGTGACACGGATTGGAAAGTAGAGGCGCAGGATCAAAATGCGGACGGTCAGACAGATCAGCTACTAGTATATGGTCAGTGGGCTGCCAATGAAAGCAAATCGCTGGATCTATCCGCCTTGAAAGTAGATGGGATAACCAAAGCCATGACGCAGGCGGAAATCTCGGTGCAACAAGGAGGTGAATGGCAGGATAGAAAATATGTGAATGGTCAGGGTTTCAAAAATGTAGATTTTCTACGCGTACCGCAGGAGCATACAGATCATTCCTATTACATCAGATACGAAGGTCCGGGACTAGAAAGTGACAAAGTAGGTTATCGTTATTACCTGGATTGGAGAAATGCGGTGGATATTTTTGGCAAAAAGGTCAATTCAATGGTTTTGCAGCAGGTAGGTCAAGACGGTTTTGATTCTTATCACGAACCTTCGGATTGGGGTATGGATGTTTTGAAAGCTGGGAAGTCTTTAGGTGTCGGTTCTATAGGTCGTTTGATTGGCGACAGTGTGGTTCATTTTCAATTGACAGATTCTGTGACCTGCCAGGTTCAGAGCGGCTATTTGCAATCCAAAGTCACTACCAACTATTACGGTTGGGATGTGGATGGAAAGAAAATTGATTTGCAATCTGAGATGAGCATCAATGCAGGAGAGCATGCTGTGAAACATACGGTGGATCTGTCAGAAGCCACAGAAGGATTTGTCACGGGATTGGTAAAGAACTCGAAGGGAGAAAGACTGGAAGCCCTGGTAGGCTCAGGTGGATGGACATACATCGCTACTTATGGCCCACAGAGTCTTGCGGAGGATAATTTAGGAATGGCCTTGATCTATCATACCAAGGATGTAGAGGCTGTGAGAGAGGGAGGTTTTGATCACCTGATCCAATTCAAAACAAGTGAAAAACCATTTAGCTACTATCTGTTGGGAGCCTGGGAGCAGGAGCCAAATGGTATCAAAGATAAGGCATCATTTAAAGCGTATCTGGATCAAAAGGTAGCTCAGCTGAATGAGCCAATTCAGATCTCAAATTAAAAAATTGATTAATAATAGTTTTTAGAGTTTACCCTCCGTGTCCAACGGAGGGTTTTTTATGATCGACATATGACCAACTACCTAAATCAAATAAGTGGAGCAATATTTATTGTTTTCATTTCAATCTGCAGTGCAGATGTTAATGCCCAGGAGTTGAAGGGCGAGCAACTAGCAGAAGCTATCTTATATCGCTACCAGCCCCATATCAATACGATGACCAACAAAGGTTGGGATCATTCTAATAGTATCGTTCTACATGCAATGGAGAAGTTGTATGCGCAGAACCACAAGGTTGAATACTTGGATTACATTCAACGTTTCGTCGATGAATTTGTAAAACCGGATGGAACGCTGGTAGAGATGCATACCGAGTTAGATGGGATTCATCCTGCGGTGCTTTGTTTGTTTTTGTATCAGGAGACAGGTGAGGAAAAGTATAAAGTAGCCGCTAAGAATATGAGGGATTTTCCATTGGGTGAGGAGGGAAGTCCAAGTGTGTTTCAGCAAACCCCAGAAGGTGGGTTTTGGCACAAAAACAATGACCATTACAATCAGGTAATGACTGTGGATGGTGTTTATATGGCCAATCCATTTTTGGTCAAATATGGAATGATGTTCAATGATTCGATAGCCATCAATACCGCTACTTTTCAAACGTTGCTAGTTTCGTCTCATACCTGGAACTTGGAAAGCCATTTACCCTATCATGGCTGGGACTCTTCACATGAGAAGTCCTGGGCCAACCCGATTACGGGTACATCCAGTGAGGTATGGAGTAGATGTGTTGGCTGGTATATCATGGCATTAGTAGATATGCTTGCTGAATTGCCAGAAACACATCAGGATTATGCTGATCTACTGTATCTTTATCAACAGTTAGCAGTTGGAGTGAAAGACAATCAAATGTCAGATGGACTTTGGTGTCAGATGGTCAATCGGCCAGAGGCCAAGGGGAATTACCCGGAGACCAGTGGGTCTGGAATGATCATATATGGGCTGCAAAAAGGTGTCGACAAGGGATGGTTAGACCCAAGCTATCAGCAAGTGGCAGACAGGGCCTGGGGAGCTTTACAAAATTATCTGGTAAGCTATAAAGATGGCTACTTGCAAGTAACATCCTTCAATCCAGGTATGGGAATCAAAGATAATCAGGAGGAATACCTAAAGGTAAGACCAACGGTTTGTCCTTCTGATGAAAAAAAGCAACATCCGCATGGCTACTGTGCTGTGCTGATGGCAGCAAGTGAAATGGAATACTAAACTACAAACATGATGAGGCAATTATTGATATTAGTTTTGATGATTTTAGCATTTGGTAGCCAGGCTCAAAATTTAACTCCTGAAAGTAGCATAGACGAATGCGTCAATGAACTGAATATGGATAGCACCAAAACGACTAAAAGTGGTTATCAGTATTGGTTTATTGGCAAGGAAGATTTGGATGGTCGTACGATCAAAATGAGCGTGGTAGGGCCAGGGAAATCCACTCATGCTCCTCATCAGCATGTGGAGGATGAGTTCTTTTATATTCTGGAAGGAAAAGCAGAGTTCTACCTCAATGGCGAAACTCGCATCGCCGGTCCCAATACCAGTTTGTATTGTCCCTCTATGTCCATGCATGGTTTGAAGAATGTCGGTCAGCAGGAACTAAAATATCTGGTGCTGAAAAAGTACCAGATGCAAGAATGAAAATCGGAGTTTTTGACTCCCAATAATGATTCGCATAACTATTCAAAATATTGATTTTTGATACAAGTGTCTGTTTGATATAGTTGATCAAATTTCTATTTTACGAGAGAATGAATAACCAACAATATGTCAGGGTTTAGTAAAATCAACTACAAGGGAAAGGAGATCATTTATCTCGACTATAGAGGGGCAAGTGAGGAGCAGATGATCGAATATCTATGTGCTGCCGAAGAGACGATATTAGAGGAACAAAAGCCTTTTATGACACTGACCAACATCTATGATGCTTATGCTACTAAGGGGTATTTGAGTCGCGCGCAGGAACTCGGTCGAAAAACACAACATTTGAGTATAGCGGGGGCGATCGTAGGAGTGACGGGCGGAAAATTGGTGTTGCTTAAAGTTTTCAATCGTATGTTTGCCAAAGGAGAGGGGCTTAAGCCCTTTGATACAGAAGAGGAGGCATTGGATTATTTGGTAAGCCAATGCAGCTAGTGCAGAATATAATTGGGGTCAACCAACATGAACAAAACGGTATTAATTCTTGGAGCCAATTCTGATGTGGCCAAGCAGGCCATATTGCAGTATTTGGACAAAGGCTTTCACGTGATTGCGGCTTCACGTAGTACAGAGCAAATCTCACAATTTCTCAGTGATCATTCCGTGAACCTGGATAATATAGAGGTGCTATCTTTCGATGCAGTGGATTTCCAGAGCCATCAAACCTTTTATGATGGATTGTCTCGAAAACCCAATGTCGTAGTTTATGCTGCGGGGTATTTGGTGGATAATTTGCAGGCACTACAAGACTGGGAAGGAACTTATCAGATGATGAATGTGCACTATGCTGGAGCTGTATCAATCATCAATATCATCGTGTCGGATAAGGAAAATAAAGGGCTTGAACGAATCGTTGGCCTCTCTTCTTTGTCAGGAGTGAGAGGGAGGAAAAGCAACTTTATCTATGGAAGCACCAAGTCTGCTTTTACGCAATATCTGGCAGGAATGAGACAGCATTTGGCTGACAGGGGAGTCAAAGTCAACGTGATCGTAGCGGGCTATATCCGTAGTAAAATGACGGATGGTCTTGATCTCGAGGAGTCATTAATGCTAGAGCCTTCTTTTATCGCATCCTCTGTGGTCAATGTGGGGAATTCCTTTATCATCGTTCCAGGATTTAAGTGGAAATTGATCTATCACATCTTACGTGTACTCCCGGAGTTTTTGGTAGCTAAGCTACCTTGATTTTGAGATGTTTTGATAGAAACGCCCCACAGAAGACTCTATGGGACATGTTTTTAATTGGTTTTTATAATCTAAACAGTTGCGCATGTATTTGATTTGCATTTTCCCTTTTTTACAACAGGAAGATTGCGAGAACTACATACGCCCGTTTCCGGCAATTTTAATTCTACTCTTTGAGCACTTTCAAACTCACCATGTAAATGAGCAATGATGGAGCGCACTTGCTCGTAACCAGTGGTCATCAGGAAGGTAGGCGCCCGGCCATAGCTTTTCATCCCCACCACATAAAAGTCCTTTTCAGGTTGCCTTAACTCTGCCTCTCCATGTGGCCTGACTGTGCCACAACTGTGGATATTAGGATCGATCAGCGGACCCAATTTCGGGACACTCTCCAAAGCTGGATCAATCTCAAGTCTAATTTCCCTGAGAAAGTCAAAATCTGGACGAGAACCAGTATTGCCAATGATTTGATCTATACCATTCAGCTCAAAATATTCTCCCTCTTTTTGGCCTTTAATTGTCAATTGATCAGAGGTTTTTTCAATTTGATGAATGTGCACTGGCGTGTGAATTTCAATCGCACCTGAGTTTACCAATTCTTCAATTTGGATACCCAGGGCGCCTCTTGCTTTGAATTGGTCTGCTTCCTTTCCACCGTAAATGCTAGCAAGATTTTCTTTCCTCAGCAGCCAATGAATCCTGGTTTTTGGATGGTCGACCTTTAATTCGTTAAGCGCTAAAATACTTCCGATGGCAGAGTGCCCCCCACCTACAACCAATGTGCTTTTGTCAGCATATTTGAGTGAGTCTTTTTCAAGAATATCAGGCATGCCATATTCGATTTGTATCCGATTTTCTATTTCCCCTAGGGCAAATACTCCTCCTGAACCCAGCGGGTTTGGATTTTGCCAGGTTCCAGATGCATCTATTACAGCCTTGGCTTCATAGCTGTTGAAGCAGCCGTTTTCTTCTACTTGAATCAAAAAGGGTGATTCTTCTCGACCTTTGTCCTTCATTTTGTCAATTCCTTTTCTCCCTACTGATCTTACAGTAGTATTGAGATGTATGTTTTCCTGGATGCCTTTGAGCTTGTAAAGGGGAAGGAGATAATCGGAGATCAGTTCGTGACCAAAAGGAATGTAGGTCTTGTCTGGAATTTTATTGCCTGCCAACTTGAGCAAGGTTTCTGCAGATTGGTCGAGATTGTACTCCCAGGGTGAGAAGAGCCTGACGTGTCCCCATTCATTTACATTAGAGGCGATCTGTTCGCCGCTTTCAAATAGTACAAAAGGTTTTTCTCTTAGTGCCAACTGGGCTGCAGCTGCCAGTCCTATGGGACCCCCTCCTATGATGGCAATGGGTAGTTCTTGATTGTTCATTTGGATGTCTTTTAAATTAAATCACAACCAAGACTGAGGGGGAGTCAAAAAGACGCGAAATTTTTTAAATATTTTTCTTTTTTGCTTCCTGAAGGGGAGTGCAACTCGATTTGATTTCGATCGAAATAGGCCGGCCATCACTGTCTGTTTCCATTTGACTACAGTCGATGATCTTTTCTTTTAACAATACTCGGGCTCTTTGTATTCTGCTTTTGGTGGCAGTTAGGCTTAGGTTTATTCGTTGAGCTACCTCAGTTTGTTTGATTCCTTCTATGTCCGAGAGCAGGAGAGGAGTAGCATATTTTTCTGGCAGTAATTCTAACAGAGGTTTGATCAAGGTTTCTATTTCCAAATAGGCATTGGTTTCCTCGGTCTCCATGCTATCTTTTAATTCATCCACATATCTGTTCTCAGCTTTCCAGTGATCTATCACCGTATTGTGGGCGATCTGAAACATCCATGATCGTATGTTTTTGATTTCTGTTCCTGAACAACAGGAGTTGTAGATTTTCATCAATACCTCATGAGACAGGTCATTGGCACTGTCCTCATTCTTTACCTTTTTCAAAATATAACTTTTGATCGCACTTTTGTAGGCTTCCCAAATGGATGCGACTTCCGTATATTTTTCAATTTTCTTCATGACTCAGATAGCTGCAAAGTTAGTGCTTTGAGGTCAATATTTGGGCTCTTCAGGGTTGGCTCAATTGTATAATGAGGATACAATTGATTACCGCTTGTTTGATGCCAAATCTTAGGGTATAAAAATAGCCAGCTTATTCGCTGGCTTCTTTTTTAAGATCTCTAAGGTTCATTTGAACTAACTCAAACCCCGGTGAGACGTTGAGCGCTTCCATGAAAAGTTCTTGTGCTTTTTGCTTATCCCCGTTTTGCTTGGCTATCAAACCTTGAAGATTGAGCACCGCCGCACGCATGGGTACTTGCTGAGCAGTTTTATCAGCTTTGTTGAATTGTAGTTGGATTTCGTCAACATCCTTTCTTTGAAGTAGCAACTCTACTGAAGTCTTGGCTTCCTTCAATCTTTTTAGTTGGAACTGTAGAAAGGCCATTTGATACAGGGTATTGGTATTATTGTTTTTAAGAAATAGTGTTTCGTAGTTATCCAATGCCTTTGCATATACACCTAAGTTTTGGAATGAAACGGCAGCTATTTCTAGTGCTGTTTGGTTATCAGGGTTGATTTTTAGATTTTCCTGTGCTACCAAAGCGGCAGAAGGAAATTGGTTCATGGAATAGTAGGCTATAGCCAAAGAATCCAAAATCGCAGGTTGGTTGCCTGTATACATCAGCATCTCGTAAAGTGCCATGCGCGAAACGGCTGGGTCGTTGAACTGATTGGCGAGTTGATAGATGCTGTAGTATTTATTGAGTTGCATTTGACCATAAGACATAGAGTCTGGCTGTGGAGTGCTTTGCTCCTGAGCAAAACCAAGTGCTGAACTGAATACAAATGCTGCGATTGCTATTATTTTTTTCATCATTGTCTTTATTATCAGAGGCGGCAATATAGCAGGAATCTTTAAGTTCCCTTTTAGAGAAAATGTGAAAAAAGGTTAAATCCTTGTGCTGAGGGAGGATAAGTGATAAGCTAAGCGGATTTCACTCCTTTATCTTTGGCGATTTTGTACATCAGTTTTAGAGCTGCCTGTTTCTCATTAGGAATGATGCCTTCTAGTATGGCCTCTTTGATTTCGTTTTTGATTTCACCGACTACTCGTGAAGGGTCCAAACTAAAAGTCTCCATGATTTCTTCTCCACTCACCGGAGGTTGGAAGTTTCTCAGTTGGTCTTTTTCCTCTATGTCCTTGAGCTTTTGCTCCACCAAAATAAAATTCTGTAGATAGCGCTTGACTTTATTTGGGTTTTTGGTCGTGATGTCTGCTTTGCAGAGGGTCATTAGATCTTCTATGTCATCTCCCGCCTCGAAGAGTAATCTGCGAATAGCAGAATCGGTGATCTCCTTTTTGACCAAAGCTATGGGGCGGAGGTGTAGCTTAACCAGTTTTTGGACATATTTCATGCGGTCATTGAGTGGTAGTTTCAATTTTTTGAAAATACCAGGAGTCATCCGTGCCCCTCTGTCCTCATGGCCATGGAAGGTCCATCCAGCCTTAGGGTGAAAACGTTTAGTCGGAGGCTTGGCTATGTCGTGTAGAATGGCAGCCCACCTTAGGTATAGATCATCGGTGTTTTCTGAGATGTTGTCCAGCACCTGCAGGGTGTGGAAGAAGTTGTCCTTGTGAGATTTGCCGTTTCGCGTTTCTACGCCATGCAAGGCCACCATCTCCGGAAAGATATGTTGCAAAAGACCGGATTGAAACAGGAGGTTGAAACCATAACTAGGTTTCTCCGAGAGGATGATTTTGTTTAGTTCTACTATGATCCGCTCTTTGGAAACGATTTTGATACGGTCGGCCTGATTGATGATGGCATCAAAGGTGTCTGGCTCGATATCGAACTTGAGCTGTGCTGCAAATCGAATCGCACGCATCATTCGCAAGGGGTCGTCTGAGAAAGTGATCGAAGGTTCCAGAGGAGTCCGGATCATCTTCTTTTTCAAATCCTTCACTCCATCAAAAGGGTCTACCAGTTGACCAAAGTTTTCCTCGTTGAGGTGAATCGCCAAAGCGTTGATTGTGAAATCTCTACGGTTTTGATCATCCTCCAGGGTACCATTTTCAACTGAGGGCTTTCTGGATTCTTTTCGGTAGGATTCTTTTCTGGCGCCTACGAATTCAAGTTCATGGTCTTCGTATTTGACCATGGCGGTACCAAAATTTTTGTAGGTAGCCACTTTTTTGGTTTGCAGTTTTTTGGCACTGCTTTTGGCTAGCTCGATTCCGCTGCCCACGCATACGAAATCAATGTCTTTGGAAGGTCGTTTGAGTAAAATGTCGCGCACAAAGCCTCCAATCACATAAGTTTCCACTCCCAGCTCATTGGCTGCCGAAGAAACGTGATCAAATATGTTTTTGGGAACTAAATATTCTGTTAAATCCAAGCCGTAAAATTTTGTCAAAATTAATTTTAAAAATTTAATTCGCAGGTAACATACCTGCCCAATCTTTGATTTAACTTCAAGCCCTCAAAAATGAGTAAAAATGATAAAAAGTAGATTGATTCTATTCCTGTCTCTGCTGTGCAGTACAACAGCTTTTAGTCAAAAAAATCAAATTGAAAAGCCCAAGTTGATGGTCGGCATTATCGTCGATCAGATGCGTGCTGAGTACCTCTATAGGTTCTATGATTACTATGGAGAGGGGGGCTTTAAGCGCCTGATGAATCAAGGTTATGAATTCAAAAATGCGCACTTCAACTATGTGCCGACCAAAACCGGGCCTGGACACGCTTCGGTATACACTGGTACCACTCCTCGTGTACATGGCATCATTGCCAATGATTGGTACAACAAGAAATCCAAGGAATTCTTATACTGCGTAGAGGATCAAAGTGCGAACAGTATAGGGGGATCAGCGGAGAACGGGAAGATTTCTCCTGTCAATTTACTATCAACAACCATTACGGACGAGTTGACCTTATTTTATCAAGACAGATCCAAAATCATAGGGATGTCTATCAAGGATCGTGGAGCCGTTTTGCCAGCAGGCCATCACCCGGATGCTGCCTATTGGTACGATGATGAAACAGGGGAGTTCATGACCAGTGATTATTACAAAGAAGATTTGCCTAAATGGGTCAAGCAATTCAATAAGCAGAAACTAGTTGAAAAATACATGTCAGGTAAGTGGGAAACGCTGTACCCGATAGAGGAATATGTGGAATCAGCTGAGGATGATAGAGAGATGGAAAGAGACTTAATAAAAGGACAGCCGTCTGTTTTTCCTTACGACCTTACTTCCTCTGATAAACCTTACGACCTGATTAAAACAACTCCATGGGGAAACACCATACTGGCAGATTTTGCCAAGGCGAGTATTGATGGAGAAAATCTGGGGCAGGATGAAATCACTGATTTTCTAGCGGTGAGTTTTTCTTCAACAGATTATGCAGGTCATGATTTTGGTCCTTATTCTAAGGAGGTTCAGGACATGTATGTCCGTTTGGACAGAGAGTTGGAGTCATTCTTCAACACTCTGGATGAAAAAGTAGGCAAGGGTCAGTGGTCGGTGTTTTTATCGGCTGATCATGCGGTGGCTGCTATTCCTGTTTGGATGAAGCAGCAGGATATGCCTGCCGACTATTGGAACAAGAAGAAGCTAGAAATGCATTTGAATGAAACCTTGAAAACAAAGTGGAAAGTAGAAGGTCTAGTGGAAAGTGTTAGTAATGATCAAATTTTTCTAAACCATGATTTGATCAAGGAGCGCGGATTGGTCTTAAAGGAAATCAAGGCTGATGTAATGCCCATTTTGAAGCAAACACCAGGGATCAAGGCTGTTTATGATGCAGATGAGATTGGTAATTACTGGGGGGGTGATTATGATTTGGCTATGCTTTCAGCAGGTTTTAATCAATTGCGTTCTGGAGATATCCTTTTCACTATTCAATCGGGATGGTTAAGCACCTATGGCAAAGAAAACAAAGGAACCACACACGGAACGCACTATACATACGACACCCATGTGCCGATGCTTTTTTATGGCTGGGGGATCAAGCCAGGGAAATCCTACCGCTACCATTCGATCACTGATATTGCACCGACCATTTCGATGCTCCTGAATATCGGCATCCCTAGTGGGGCTACAGGGCAGCCACTCTACGAAATTTTTGAGTAGCCTATATCTTCAGATCTTTTCATTGCGTATGTTTGAATATGCTGGAAGAAAAGCTGGAAAATAGGAATATAAAACCAACAAGTATGCGCTTGTTGGTTTTGCGACAATTGATAGAATCTGGGACGGCCATGAGTCTGAAAGATCTGGAAGCCCGTTTTGATCGTGCAGATCGTGCGACACTTTTCAGGACACTCAAGACCTTTGAAGAAAAGAAATTGATACACGGTATCGATGATGGTACAGGTGCCGTCAAATATGCTATATGTGAGGAGGGCTGTGAATGTCAGCCTGTAGATCAGCACGTTCATTTTCATTGTAGCGCTTGTGGAGAGACTTATTGCTTTACCCAGTCCAAAATCCCTTCTGTGAATATTCCTGTGGGTTTCAAAGCATCAGGAGCCAGCATGGTATATAAGGGACTTTGTGCCAACTGCTCCTAGAATCTCAAAGCCTCAAAATTCAAGATTGCAATTAGGTTGCATCCGATTTGTATTACCTTAGCCATGTGAAAATTCTGGTGGGCATATACGCTTTATTTATTCTGAGTCTGTCTATGACAACTTGCAGTGATCAGGTAGCGTCTGAACAGGAGGTTGCCATTACAGAACATGCAGCTGATGAAGGACATAGCCATGGGGAGTCAGATGACTGCTCTCCGTTCTGCATATGTCATTGTTGTCACAGCCATACCGTTTTTCATTCCATACATTATTCCACTGGTATTGGGTTAGAACCAATAGTTGAATTGCAATCCAACTACCGTACTCTCTTATCTGATCTTCGAGTGAATGCCATATGGCATCCACCCCAATATTCTTAAATCCTTTCTTTTGCATTTCTAGTGTATCAGTAGCAAATACTGATGGGAAAAATGCTTTATAACGAATCAATAACCATTGACTCAAATGGCGTGGTTGCGTGCGAATTACGTCCAAAAAAATATCAAATAACTATGATCAATCAGATAATAGCATTTTCGATCAAAAACAAAATGATCGTAGGGCTACTGACTATTGCCCTGATTGCGGGAGGGCTGTATAGTATGACCCAGGTGCCTGTAGATGCTGTGCCAGATATCACAAATAATCAGGTGCAAGTGATGACTCAGGCTCCCAATTTAGGTACTGAGGATATCGAACAGTTTGTGACCTATCCAGTGGAATTAGCGATGGCCAATTTGCCGGGAGTACAGGAGATTCGCTCCGTTTCTCGTTTTGGCCTTTCACTGGTGACTATCGTCTTCGATGACGAAATGGGTACCTACCTACCTCGGCAATTGGTAGCCGAAAAACTCTCAAAGGTAAAGGAGGAAATTCCGGCAGGATTTGGGGAGCCTGAAATGGGCCCAATTTCTACAGGTCTTGGCGAAATCTATCAATATGTGCTGGAAGTGGACCCCAAGTTCAAAAGTGAATACAGCCCAACAGAGCTTCGCACCATTCAGGATTGGATCGTTCGTCGACAAATGGCTATGGTGCCTGGAGTCGTAGAGGTCAATAGTTTTGGCGGGAGTATCAAACAATACGAGGTGGCAGTCAATCCAGATGAGTTGAATGCGATGGGGCTCACTATTATGGATATTTTCGAGGCGTTAGAGAGAAACAATCAAAACACGGGAGGAGCCTATATCGAAAAGGATCATTATGCCAATTTTATCAGAGGAGAAGGGCTGGCTCGAGAACTTAAGGATATCGAAAATATTCTGGTGACCCGAAAAGGAGGTGTTCCGATTACGGTCAAGGATGTGGCTCAAGTGCGCTTTGGGGAGGCGGTGCGTTATGGAGTGGTAACTAAGGATGGCGAAGGAGAAGCCGTCGGAGGGATGATACTCATGCTAAAGGGATCAAATTCTGACAAAGTAATCTCCGCTGTAAAAGACCGCGTGGAGGAAATTCAAAAGTCGCTACCAAAAGGAGTTCAAATCGTGCCCTTTTTGGATCGGAGTAAGCTGATCGCCAATACGACCTCAACTGTCAGTGAAAACCTGATTCTTGGAGCCTTGATCGTCATCTTTGTTTTGGTGTTCTTGTTGGGTAATTGGCGTGGAGGTTTGATTGTCGCCACTACGATTCCTCTTTCACTGCTGTTTGCATTTATCATGATGCATGCCTTTGATGTCTGGGCCAACCTGATGAGCCTGGGAGCGATAGACTTTGGAATCATTGTGGATGGCGCAGTGATCATTGTGGAAGGAACCGTTTTCTTTCTAAGCGAAAAGGTGCTGAAAAAACAAAAGATCACGGGCGAATTGAGAGCTAAGATGGCTTATGAATCTTCTTCGAAAATGATGAATGCGGCTTTCTTTGGTCAATTGATTATTCTGATTGTTTTTATCCCTCTTCTGGCCTTAGAAGGAGTCGAAGGCAAAATGTTTAAGCCGATGGCGTTGACATTTATGTTTGCGATGATAGGAGTGATGATTTTGTGCCTGACTTATGTGCCGATGATGTCTGCCTGGTTTCTGAGAGTGGGAGATGCTAAAAAAACCTCGTGGGGAGATCGACTGGTTGGTCGTTTGGAGTCGGTTTATGATTATTTGCTTCAAAAAGCATTGGGATTGACTGGATGGATTTTAGGTGGAGCGTTACTGTTATTTGCTTTGGCCATTTTCACATTTACCCGAATGGGAGGGGAGTTTATTCCTAAATTGGACGAAGGAGACATTGCCTTTCATATCATACTAAGGCCAGGTAGTTCTCTGACTGAAGGAAAGAAAATTTCCACAGAAGTAGAGAAAAAGCTGTTGAGTAAATTTCCTGAGATAGACCATGTCATCTCCAGATATGGAGTAGCGGATGTGCCGACTGATCCCATGCCCATGGATGTTGCGGATTGCTTTGTGATTTTGAAACCTACCGATACCTGGACATCCGCAGAGACAAAAGCCGAGCTGATCGAATTGATCAAAGCTGAAGTAGATCAGATGGTAGGAATCAATTACGAATTTACTCAGCCCATAGAGATGCGTTTCAATGAGTTGATTACCGGAGTGAGAGAAGATGTGGCTATCAAGCTCTTTGGAGAGGATTTAGAAATACTGGCAGTAAAAGTGGAAGAAATTGGGAAGCTGGTGTCGGGCATTGAGGGAGTGGCAGACCTAAAGGTGGAAGCCACCAGTGGCTTGCCTCAGATGACAGTGAAATACGATCGTCGCAAACTGGCTCAGTATGGGCTTCATATTGATGAGTTGAATGTATTGATCGAATCGGCTTTTGCTGGAGGAAAGGCGGGTGTGATTTTCGAAGGAGAAAAGCGCTTCGATCTGGTTGTTCGATTAGACCGGCAACATCGTCAAAGCATAGATGACCTTAGAAAAATCTACGTGCCTATGCCGAACGGGGCTCAGGTACCGCTGAAGGAGGTAGCCAGTATCAGTTATCAATCTGGGCCGATGCAGATCGGTCGTGACAATACTCAACGCAGAACCTATGTGGGTATCAATGTTAGAGGTAGAGATGTGAAATCTGTGGTGGAGGACATCAAGGAGCGCCTGGAGGCCGATTTTGAACTGCCTCCAGGGTACTATATCCGCTATGGTGGCGCTTTCGAAAATCTAGAGCGAGCGAGCAAGAGACTAGAAATCGTTGTGCCAATAGCTCTGGGACTCATCTTTGTGATCATCTTTTTTGCCTTAAAGTCCCTGTCTCAGACCTTTATGATTTTTATGGCTATTCCATTAGCAGCGGTAGGCGGAGTATTTACTCTTTGGCTCAGAGATATGCCATTTAGTATTTCCGCAGGTGTTGGTTTCATTGTACTATTTGGGGTAGCGGTGCTCAATGGTCTAGTGCTGATCAATGGCTGGAATGAATTGAAAGAAGAGGGGCTTGAGAATCTCAATGAGCGAATCCGATTAGGAGCAAAAAGAAGAATTCGACCCATCCTGCTCACTGCATTGACAGATGTGTTGGGATTTCTACCGATGGCGATATCGTCCTCTGCTGGGGCGGAAGTTCAGCGTCCACTTGCTACTGTAGTGATCGGTGGTATGATCACTGCTACGCTATTGACACTTTTTGTATTGCCTTTACTGTACAGGTGGTCCGAAACGACAAAATTTCAATTTTCTATTCCGAAAAAGGCGATGGCAGTTCTGGCCATTCTGATTGTTTCTGTGTCTGGACTAAAAGCCCAGGAGCTACCCATCACTCTTGAAGATGCATTGGATAGGGCCAATAGAGAATATCCAAAGATCAAGGCGGCACAACTGGAGATCAAAAAGCAAGAAGCCGGTAAGAAGAGTGCCTGGCAGTTGGGAAATACCAATATTTTCACAGCTGGAGAGGAAATCAATGATGGTCAGGGTGTTTATACCACGATTGGCATTCAACAGCAGAATATTGATGTTTTTGGTGTGGCTTCTAAAATGAAACTCCAGAAGGAGCGAGTGGCATTGGCAGGTGCTGCATTGGATTTGTCACGATTGGAGTTGGCGTATCAGCTGAAATCGAGTTATGGTAAGTTGTTTGCCGCACAAAAGCAGATGCAATTGTACGAGACGATTGATTCGGCTTTTCAGGAATTCGAAAGAGCTGCCAAACTAAGGTACGAGACGGAAGAAACATCTTATTTAGCCTATTTGGCAGCAGTCAATCAATCGAAGAAGATTCGCATCGAGAAGGAACAAAAGGCATATGACTATCAGATGGCCTTGCAGCAATTCAATCAATGGATGGTTAGTGATACGCTTTTTTTAGTATCTCCATTGGTTCCTGAGGAATGGGATCAACCGATCGAGTCTAGTTTGGATTCGCTTGCGGCGCATCCGGTATTGCAGCTTCGCGATCAGCAGAGTGCCTTGGCTGCTCAACAATGGAATACCGCCAAAGCTGGATTTTTACCCAAACTGAATTTGCAATATGGCTTTCAGGAGATTGAAGGTCAGGGAGGGTTTTATCAATATCAAGCGGGTGTTTCTATTCCCTTATTCTTTATGAATCAACAGGGGAAGGTTCAGTCCGCTCAGCTCAATTATCATCAATCTCAAGAGAATATAAGTCAAGCACGTCTGGAGATGAAATCGGCTTATTTGACTGCCTTGTCTTCCTATCAAAAATGGAAATCGTCGTGGCAATATTATGAAACCGAGGCTTTGCACTTGGCTGGGGAACAACGTGCCGCAGCATTGAAGGCCTATCAGATGGGCACGATCGATTATGTAACCTTTTTGCAAAACACGAAGGATGCCATGCAAATCGAAATCAATGCCTGGGATGCTTTTGAGCAATATCTCAACAGCCGTTTCAAACTGGAATATTTTATCAATCAATAGTCTCAGAATATCATCATGAAAATTTATAGATACTTACTCATTGTTTTAATTTCATCGGCTGGGGTGCTGCCTTCCTGTCAACCTCAATCGCACGATCATGGACACTCGGGTCACGAAGGAGCTCATCATGAAGAATCGGAGGAAGGTAAAGTACACTTCAGTATGCAGCAATTTGCCGCGCTTGGCATGAGAGTAGATACAGTGACTCAACGAAATATGGCCAGTTATGTAGAGGCCAATGGGCAGTTGGAAGTGCCCCCACAAAACGAAGCGGCAGTTACCGCAATAATAGGGGCCAATGTGGCCTCCATCAAAGTGATCGAAGGAGATGAAGTAAAGAAGGGGCAGGTGCTGGCCTATCTAAGTCACCCTAATCTGATTCAACTCCAGACAGATTACATCCAATCCTGGAACCAATTGCAGTATCTGGAGCAAGATTACAAAAGACAGGAAAAGCTGTATGAAGAAAAAGTGGGTGCAGGGAAAGAGTTTCAGAAAACGAAAGCGGATTTTCTATCTACCAAAGCAGCTACACAAGGGTTGGAGTCACAATTGAAGCTGCTAGGGCTAAACATACATACTGTGCAGTCTGGGAAGATCTATTCTAAGGTTCCAGTTTATAGTCCGATCTCTGGCTATGTTCGATTGGTAGAGGTGAAGACGGGACAGTACGTCCAGCCTCAAACTGAGATGTTTGAGCTAGTGAATGTAGAGCATATCCATGCTGATCTAATGGTTTTCGAAAGAGATGTGCATAAAGTGAGCAAAGGGCAGAAGGTGCACTTTAGTACTGAGTCTCTTCCTGATATAGAATTGGTGGCTAACATATATGCAGTAGGCAAGGCCTTCGAGCAAAACCCAAAAGCCATTCATATTCATGCCGAGATTGAGAATAAGGTAGGGCAGTTGATCCCTGGTATGTACGTGAATGGACGAATTATTACAGGCGAGAAGATGAGAATGTCTTTGCCTAATGAGGCAGTAGTAAGAGATGGGGATCGGTATTACGTTTTTGCGGCAGAAGAAATGCAGGAGGAATGGGAGTTTGTCCCTAAAGAGGTTGTACGCAAGGAACAGGATGGAATGTGGACGGCAGTCGAATTTGTGCAGCAGATCGAGTCCAATCAAAAAGTAGCATGGAACAACGCTTATTATTTATTGGCAGAACTGAAAAAATCTGAGGCGGGGCATGATCACTAATGTGGTCATGCTCAGTTTTCCTTCACAGGACTAAATTTGGCTTTGAATCCTTCAAAAAAGGCGATATTCCATAAGATGAGTAACATACCATAGAAGGTGTCTTCAAAAGGTATGGTGGCAATACGAAAACCCATATTTTGTGAATCATCGTACCAAACGATAGGCTGATCTATCCATGAGCCTGTGAGTAGACCGTTGGTGATGAAAAAAGGAACCTGAAGGAAAAAGTAGGCGAAATAAAGGTTTTTTAGATAAGGAGCTTTTTTGATGAATTGCAGATATAGGATACTTAGAGGTAGCAATATAAAGGTGCTAGTAGTATAAAATCTGCCGAAGTAAAAGCTAAGTATGGCTATCAGTGCCAGAGAAAGAACCAGACTGATCCAAAGACTTATTCTATCATTCAGGAAATTGAATCCTCCAATTTTGAAGCAGTGATAAGTAAATACGCAGGCGTAGGGGATACAAATAAAGAACATAACTTCCTCCAAAGGCAAATGCCCCAGGTAGATACCACTGAGGTAATCTGGATTGAATCCCCAGATACCAATTTGAGTGAAGTATTCGTCCCAAATCAAAAATGGAATAGCTACTAGAACCATTGCAGGTAGGTAGTATTTCCACTCTTTGTCAAACCGGAGTTTGTGATGAAAGCTGAATAAAAAGGGTATGAGCAAAGCGCCCAGGTCTATGGCCAAATAGGTGTAGGCTTTCATTTTTCAGCTGCCCTTTTCTTGAATTGGTCGAAGTATTTTTTGGGTACATAGAGCATTCCAAAGCATTCCCCATCCTCTTTGCCTATGTGTTTATGATGTACTTTGTGGGCTCTTCTGATAGCCTTGAAATATCGGTTGTCTGATTTAGATAGCCATTTGAATCTCTGATGGATGAAAATGTCATGTATGAAGAAGTACATGAATCCATAAAGGGTGATTCCTGCACCAATCCAAAAAGTCACACTTTCCGCTTTGGTATACCAGCCCAGGTAGGTCAGAACAATACCTGGAATGGCAAAAATGAGGAAGAAGAGATCATTGTCTTCAAACCATCCTTTGCTATGCTTGTCATGGTGATCCTTGTGGAGAATCCAAAGAAAGCCGTGCATGACATATTTGTGTGTAAACCAGGCTACTCCTTCCATGAAAGCAGCTGTAAGAAACATTACGGTGATATTGATCCACATCATACAGTTCTGTCTTTTGATTTATCTAATACATCTTTGATCAATTCTTTGAACCAGAAGGTGTAGTTCTGGGGGCTCTCTTCCAAATCCTTCAATAAAGATTCAGTTGAAATATACTTAATTGCCGAGACCTCATCAGGGTTAATGATGGCTTTGTCATCGCTGATCCCGACAAAAACATGATCTAGTTCGTGTTCGATCAGTCCGTTCTCAAAATCAATCTTGTACTGAAAACTCATCAACCAATTCAGTTCAGCCTCCATGCCCAGTTCTTCTTTGAGTCTTCGGTGAGCTGCATCGTTGATGTTTTCATTAGGTCTGGGATGACTACAACATGCATTGGACCATAGATTGGCCGAGTGGTATTTGCCTGCTGCTCGCTGTTGAATCAGCATATCTCCCTGGCTATTGAATATGAAAACAGAAAAGGCACGATGCAAGCTACCATTTTCATGGGCGCGAAGTTTTTCTTCCACTCCAATTTCATTGTCCAAATGATCTACCAGTACTACCTCTTCCATGAATAAAACTAAATAATATTGAATTGATATTTAAAGAAAGAATTGATCATTAGGCCCAATTTGTAACCATTTGATATTCTGATTCTTTCTGTCATGATTCTGTTAGCAGGTAGTTTGGTGATTTTAACAAAAAGTCTTTTGTAATAAATATAGGCCAGGTAAACGCCCAGTTTTGAGTTAGAAGGCAATTGCTTGATACCTACTAGAGCATCGTCGAAATCCTGTAGAATGCTTTCTTGAATTTGCTGTTTTTCCTCTTCTCTAAAATTGCTCAGGTCAACATCTGGAAAGTAACTACGACCTAGGTCCTGATAGTCAGCTTTTAGATCTCTTAAAAAGTTAACTTTCTGAAATGCAGAACCTAATTTCATAGCAGAGGGCTTCAGGTGGTCATACATGTCTCGATCATTGTTAGTAAATACCCTGAGACACATCAGCCCGACTACTTCTGCTGAGCCTAAGATATATTCTTCGAAAGATGCCATGTCATGTTTTTCCTTTCTCAGGTCAGCTTCCATGCTTTTGAGGAAAAGATCGATCAGTTCCCATTCGATGTTGTACTGATTCACTGTAGCCTGAAAACTATTCAGAATGGGATTAATGCTGATTTTGTTTTCTATTGCCTCTACTGTTTCTTTCCGGATTTGGCTCATCATCTGGTTTTTGTCAAAGCCATGAAAAGAATCTACAATCTCATCCGCCAGTCTCACAAAACCATAGATAGAATAGATCGCATCATGAATGCTGCTGTGAAGGAAGTAAATGCCTAGTGAAAAACTAGTGCTGTATCGTCTGGTGACTAGTTTGCTAGACTTGAATGAAACCTCATCGTAAATACTTTTCATAGGGTTCGTGAGTTAAGTAAGACAATAATTGAGAGGCAGCCAACTGTCCTGAAATAATGGCTGGAGGAACTCCAGGTCCAGGTACAGTCAATTGGCCGGCGTGAAAAAGGTTTTTCACATGTTTACTTTTCATGCTTGGCTTAAACATCGCAGTTTGTCGCAAAGTGTTGGCCAGGCCATAAGCGTTTCCTTTGAAGGAATTATAATCCGATTCAAAGTCCTTGATACAATATGACTTTTTAACGATCAATCGATCTGAAATCTTGTCATCAATAATTTTTTCCAGCCTAGTCATGATCTTATCAAAATAGGCTTCCCGTGTCGTTTCATTGTCTGTAATCCCAGGAGCCAAAGGCATCAAAATGAAAAGGTTCTCATCTTCAGCCGGTGCAACAGAGTCATCAGTTTTTGAAGGGCAACAGACGTAGAACAAGGGATTGTCAGGCCATTCTGGATTGTCATAGATCTGCTTGGCATGTTCATCAAAATCCTCGTCAAAGAACAGGTTGTGATGAATCAGGTTTTTGACTTTTCCTTTCACTCCCAAATAGAAGATCAGAGCAGAAGGGGACATCACTCGTTTGTTCCAGTAGTCTTCGCTATAATTGGCTTTATTGGCCAAAAGCTGCTTTTCCATGAAGTGATAGTCTACAGAAGATACGATTCCATCCGTATCATGAACTTTACCATTATGCACTTCAGTGATTTTCTTGTTAGCTATGTTGAGCTGCTCAATTGGTGCGTTAAAATGAAAGTTCACACCTTGTTCTTTGGCTAACTCATACATGGCCTCAGACAATTTGTAGAAGCCACCCATTGGATAGAAGGTGCCCTGACTGAGACAGCTGTAATTCATCAGGCTGTACAGGGAAGGGGTGTTTTTTGCCGTCCCACCCAAAAACAATACAGGAAACTCCAATAGTGCGATGATATGGGGATGTTTAAATGAGGAGCGAATGTAGTCGTGGATGGACTGCAAAGCATTCATCTTTATCATCTTGTAGATGATATCAAATGAGAAAAATTCAAATAGAGAGTAGGAAGGCTTGTAGACGAGATCGTTGATGCCTACTTCATACTTCAACTTAGACTCATTCAGAAATTTCTCAAGTTTTGCTCCACTGCCTTCTTCGAGAGATTCGAATAATTCTTTCTGTTCATCGAGCGTATTGGGAATATCCATAAATTCATTTCTACCGAAATAAATTCTAAAACCAGGATCCAGTTTTTTTAATTCGAAATAATCGCTTGTGGATTTATCAAAACGATTGAAGTATTTTTCGAAAACATCAGGCATCCAATACCAGCTTGGTCCCATGTCGAAGGTAAATCCATCTTCTTTGATGACGCGACATCTACCTCCTGGACCATCATTCTTCTCAAAAACATCGACTTCCATCCCATGTTTTGCCAGACTAGCCGATGCGGTTAGCCCCGCAAAACCAGCACCTAAAACACTTGTTTTAAATTTTGAGATAGTTGACATCTAGCGAAAATAAGACTGTTTAACAAATTACCGAATTTTTTAAACGGAAATTGCGTCAATAAGTTCATCTGAACTTTGAACCCAAGTCATTTTCGGGAAGTTTTCGAAATGGTGAACGTAACTTTTATCCCCGCCCATGATGAGTTTTGGCACATTCTTCAATTTAGACAACTCTTCGAAATATTTTTTAATATCTGTGTCAAAATTCGGACTGATGAGGATAGAAAGCAGTCCGATAGGCTGGGCCTGATTAATTGTTTCGATCAGATTTTTTACGGGCACCCTTTTGCCAATGTATATGGTAGAGAAACCGTGCTTTTTCAAGACATAGTTGCTGAATAGCAACAGCATTTCGTGTTCTTCCCATTCGGGTAAGAACAAAAGGTATTTGCCCGCTTCTCCATTGTTTGTTCTCATATTCATTGAAGAATAGAGCACTTGCATGAGTTTGTTCGATAAAAAATGCTCGTGGGCTGGAGATACCCTATTGGTGGCCCAGAGAAATCCGATTCTATTGAGCAATGGAAAGAATACCTGACCAAAGGCCTCTATCAAACTGGTCTTGTCAATGAGTTCGTTGATTCTTTCATCCAAGAGAGGTTCGTCAAAATTCATACATGGTTCAATCAATCGATGCAGTTCTATTTCAATCTGCTGATCCAGCTGAATACCATTTTGAGATTCTTCAAGCAAATGAGTCATTTCCTCAACGCCCATTTTACTCACTTTGGAGATTTTGTATCCTAAATTGACCAGGGAGGACACATTTAGGATTTTTTTGAGTTGATCATCATTGTAATACCTGATATTGGTATCCGTTCTAAAAGGACGTATTAAATCATACCGCTTCTCCCAAATACGAATCGTATGAGCCTTAATTCCTGATAGCCTTTCTAGTTCCTTAATCGAATATTTTCCCAAACTCAGTAAGAATAATGAGGGTTGTCAATAGTTTTAAGGCGAAATTTACACAATCTAAGGCTATATAGTTCAAGCCGCTTATAGATTATTTAAAACTTATTATTCCCAGCTTTGTCTACGATGTGCATCTGTCATATCTTAGACCTTTCAATTAGTAACATCCGATATGAAGGTATTCAGGTTTGTAATAGCACTGATTCTTACGATTTCTTTTATTTCTTATGTCAATTTTAAGCAAGGTGAAATTCCGCCTTTAGGCAGGTTCATGAGCCCTTTTACTGGTTTTTGGCAAAACGGAGAAAGTGAGAGAATTGATTTTGACAAGAAACTCAAAGCGGAGGATCTCAAGTCAGATGTAACCATCCAATTTGATGAACAAGTGATTCCGCATATTTATGCTGAAAATAATCATGACTTGTATTTTGCACAGGGATATACCACCGCTAGCCATAGACTATGGCAAATGGAGTTTCAAGTCCTGGCTACTGAAGGGCGTTTGTCCGAAATAGTGGGTGATCGTGCGTTAGAGTTTGATAAGAGAAATAGGAGAAAAGGATTAAAGTATGCTGCCAAGCGATCTTTAGAATTGGTGGAGGCTAATCCGGAGGTGAAGGAAATGATGCAGGCTTATGCAGATGGAGTCAATCATTATATCAATTCCCTGGATTACGAAGATTACCCTATAGAATATAAGCTGCTAGATTACCAGCCGGAAGAGTGGAGCGTGTTGAAGTCATGCCTTTTGCTCAAATATATGGCAGATATGTTGTCTTCAGGAGAGGCAGATTTGGAAAATACCAATGCCTATCAATTGTTGGGTGCGGCTGATTTTGAAATGTTATTTCCTGAAAGTTTTCCATCCATAGATCCAGTCATTCCTAGTGAGCGAGAATGGGACTTTGAATCAGTTAAGGTGGAGAAACCTGACAAGGCATGGCCTACTGATACAATAGTTTCTACAATGGATAAGCCAGATCCTCGAAATGGCTCTAACAACTTTGTAGTTTCGGGACAAAAAACAGCCAATGGTCGTACCATGTTGGCCAATGAGCCTGACCTGGCTTTAAACCTGCCTTCGATCTGGTATGTCAATCAATTGAAGGCGCCAGGAGTGAACGTCTTTGGTGCAACCATCCCTGGAGCACCTGGCGTTGTAGTTGGTTTTAATGACTCGATAGCCTGGGGTGTGACCAATGCCAAGCGAGATGTAGTGGACTGGTACAAAATCCAATTCAGGAATGATAGGAGAGAGGAGTACCTATATGAGAACAAGTGGTTGAAAACGGAAAAAGTCGTAGAAGAAATCAAGGTAAGAGGGAAAGAAAGTGTATATGATACCATAGTTCATACTCACTATGGTCCAGTAGTCTATGATTACAACTTTGAAGGGAATGGGGAGAAACTAAATCTAGCGATGAAGTGGACCGCTCATGAGGCAACCTTAGAGGTGTATACTTTGTATCTCCTGAACAGGGCTAAAAACTATGATGATTATGTAGATGCGCTTCAGTATTTTCAAGCGCCCGCTCAAAACTTTGCGTTTGCTTCGGCATCCGGAGATATTGCTATGTGGGTCAATGGTCGTTTTCCAATCAAGTGGAAAACCCAGGGTAAGTTCCTTCTAGATGGAACAGAGTCTGACAATGAGTGGTATGGTGATATTCCACACATGCAAAAGGCCTACATGAAAAATCCTGAGCAAGGGTTTCTTAGTTCTGCCAATCAACATCCGGTGGATTCGACTTATCCCTATTATGTCTACGATTACAATTACGAGTTTTATCGCAACAGACGGATCAATGATCGACTCAAACTGATGTCTAACATAGAGGTAGGGGATATGATGAAGTTGCAGAATGATAACTATAATTACAGAGCATCAGAGAGTCTCCCTATGATGCTGGACAGCCTGGATACAGCGAGTATGTCTGCCAAAGCAGCTGCTGCTTATAATATTCTCAGACGTTGGGATTACTTCAACGATCCTAAAATAGAAGCTCCAAGCTATTACAGCGCCTGGTGGGATACTTTTTATCGACTCGTTTGGGATGAATTTGACCGGGAAGATATGGCACTTAAAAGGCCCCATGTCTTCAATACCATTCATCTGATGAACACAGATCCTGGCAACAAGTATTTTGATGTTCAGAAAACTTCGTCAAGGGAAACGGCTGTGAGTTTAGTGAATCAGGCATTTGACTCTGCTGTGGCAAAAGTAGATCGATGGAAGCTTGAAAATGAGCAAGAGCGTGCGGATTGGTATCTATACAAAAACACAGGAGCCAGACATTTGCTGAAATTGGAGCCATTTTCCTTTGAGCAGATTGAAATCGGGGGGGATAGAAATATAGTGAATGCAGCCAGTAGAGGACATGGGCCTTCATGGCGAATGGTTGTGGAACTCAGCCCTGATCAGGTGCGGGCATGGGGTGTGTATCCAGGTAGCCAATCTGGAAATCCTGGAAATCCATCTTATGGTGAGATGATAAATGACTGGGCCAGCGGTAAATATTATCGACTCAATTTTTGGGATGAGGTTCAGATCGAGAATCCTAAAATTGTATTCACTCAAACTTTAAAATCAGAATAAGCATGCTATTTATAATAAGACTTGTATCCATTGCTGGCCTGAGTTTTTTGCTGTCACTGATCATGCCCTGGTGGTGTTTGATTTTGGTGGCTGGTATTATTTGTTTTCTGTTGCCTGCGGGTAGTTTCAATGCATTGCTGAGCGGCTTGCTAGGCGGAGGATTGTTGTGGATGGTGATGGCGTGGAAGATTGATGTTGAAACCAATTCGATTATGTCTTCTAAGATAGTCGAACTTTTTCCAGTAGATGATGTGAATATGTTGATCATAGCCACAGGTGTTTTGGGTGGAGTCGCTGGTGCTTTGGGCGCCTTCACGGGTAATAGCTTCAGGAAAATCTTCATCAAGAAAAAAGAGAAAAGTTTTTATAGTTAGTAGTATCTCTCTAGCGAATCAGACGTAGAAGCAAGCATGGAAAAGTCAGAAGAAGAATGGAAAGCTGAATTGAGCCCTGAGCAATTCCAAATATTAAGAAAAAAAGGGACTGAAAGACCTTTTACTGGAAAGTACTGGGACTTTGACAAGCAAGGACAATATCACTGCGCAGGTTGTGGGCAGGAGCTGTTCAAGTCTGATACTAAATTTGATGCGGGATGTGGATGGCCCAGTTTCTTTCAGCCCAGCGACGAAAAGCATATCAATCGACACGCTGACTATTCGCATGGTATGGTGAGGACAGAAGTTACATGCTCTAATTGCGGAGGGCACTTGGGTCATGTTTTTACAGATGGTCCTGAACCCACAGGCCTTAGGTACTGTATCAATTCTGCCTCTATTGACTTTACGGAATAGAAATACCAATTCCCTTTGAACATATCTTACTAGGGCTTAAGTAAAGAAGCCCATCCTGTTAGCCATAATCTTAATCAGGTTTTCAAAGACTAATAACTGTTATTTATAAAAGTTATTCTTGCCAATTCAGGGTTTGGAGAGAAAAACATGGTAAATTGCCATATACACATTGTATGGGCCTATCTCTTATTGGTTAGCATCTCTATTTTATAGCTTATAGTGTCTTTTGAGTAAGGGTTGAGCTCAAATAACTGGTTTTTACAGAATAATATTCAGCTCCAATAAATACTTTTTTTATCAAGCATCTTAGATTTTCAAAAACAGAAGCTCATGCTGAGTTCTCAAAAGAACTTAGAAGCAGCGTCAGGGCATATTTTGCCTCAAGTAACATTAAGCGATATGGAAATGCCAATATGGCTACCAAAACCGTTTTTATGCTCCTTTTATTTTTTGTTCCACTTATCATCTTATCTATTGGAGTAGTCCAGTCAGGATGGATGGTCTTTTTACTTTATCTGGTCAGTGGTTTGGGTATGACAGGTATAGGTATGGGCGTCATGCATGATGCCTTGCATGGTTCTTATTCTCAAAACAAATGGGTTAACAAGGTTTTGGGTTATTCGATCAATATTATTGGTGCGAATGCCTCAGTATGGAAAATCCAGCACAATGTGTTGCACCATACTTATACAAATATTGAGGGGTCTGATGATGATATCAATATGCCGTTTTTTCTTCGGTTTTCACCCAATACCAAACATCACCGCGTGCATAAATATCAGCATTTTTATGTTTGGTTCTTTTATGGTTTTCTAACCTTGATTTGGGTTACAGCCAAAGACTTTGTTCGGATCAATAGGTATAAAAAAATAGGGTACTTTAAGAAAAAGCATGATGTTTTTAAAGAATTGGCTAAAACCATCTTATGGAAGGTGATATACTATAGTTACTCTTTAGTTATTCCGATTATTATGTTACCGGTTTCACCATGGTTGGTGGTAGGTGCTTTCTTGTTTATGCATTTTTTTACGGGTATGTTTATATCAGTAGTGTTCCAAACTGCACATGTGATGCCTAGTTCGGAATTTCCGAACCCGGACGAAAAAGGAATGATGCCGGATGAATGGTCTGTGCATCAGCTAGTAACTACTAGCAATTACGCACCTAGAAGTAAGGTTTTTAGTTGGTTTATTGGAGGCTTGAACTTTCAGATTGAGCATCATTTGCTTCCTCATGTGTGCCATGTACACTACAAGCAACTTTCAAAAATTGTTTTAGAGAAAGCGGAAAAATATGGAATTCCTTATAATACTAAGCCTACATTTTGGGATGCAATTTGTGATCATTTCAGAATGATGCGTGCATTAGGCCAAAATACGGTGGCAGTCTAAAAGACAAAAGTATAAGAAAATAAAAAAAGCCATTTACAATCGTAAATGGCTTTTTTGTTTCAATAAGTGGAGCCGGAGGGAATCGAACCCACGTCCAGATAAGGTCATGTTGGACCCTCTACATGCTTAGTTATCGCTTATGATCTTACAGGAGGGCTGGCGGATAACTACCTACCTTTCCTGCCAGTTGTTAGAGCTTCGCTATTGGTTAACAACATCACCGCAAGCTAGTTTTACGATTCGACACCCCTTGATCCTCCTTGTAAAACAAAAGCCTGGAGGGATGTGACTGTCCTGCCTCTAAGGTCAGGATAAGTAATTCCTACTAAACTTCGGAATTATGCAGCCATGGCGTAAGATTCTTCGCCAATTATGATTTGAGCAAATTGATCACGCGTGCTTGCTCAACACCCGACATGCAAGTACAATATTCACACTTACTGTCAATACCGGTCGGCCCCATATTTCAAAGATCACTTTTCCTTCTCTGCGAAGGGCAGCAAATGTAAGTGAAAGTCTATAGACTTCCTACATCTTCTTTAGCCACTATAGAATTAACGCAATTGCGAGGGTTGTGGTTAGCCTATTTTATGCATTAGCAAATGCCGGAGTTAATAGTTATTAGGATATTGAGTTAATAGGAGTGGGCTCTGATGAAATATCGAATGAATCTAGTAGAATCTGATTGGTTAATAATTATTTCCAAATGAAAGCATGGTTAAGAGCTCTAGTGAATCTTAGAGTTGTTGTGTAAAGTAGGGGAGATGGCTTACCTATTTGACAGAAATGAAAAAAGCGTGTTGCTCATTTAGTTGAACAACACGCTTCTTGTTTCAAAGTCTTAAAACCTTAGAAGTATACTGGACACAAGCCATCTTTCTTGCTTGTTTTCAATTTGATTCTATAGTTGAGAAGAATCTCATGAGATCCAGCAGTATAACCATTCAAGTCGCTAGTTGGGATGTCATAGGCATAGCCAAGTCTAAAGTTTTCGTTCAATACCAATTGCGTCATGAGAGATACACAGTCCTGATGACGGTAGGAAGCACCCACATATACGATTTCACTTATGATTAAATTGACATTGACGTCAAAACTAATAGGCGTCTTGTCTTGTAATCTTAAGAGAACAGATGGATTGATTTTTAGGTTTCTGCTCAAATCTTTCACGAATCCCCCAGTGACGTAGTAGTAACGCGATGCTATACCTGTAGTTTGAATATCATCTTGTTCGTACTCTATTTTAGGTGTTAGAATATAAGGAACCGATGCTCCGATGAAGTAATCCCTGTTCGCAAAATATATCCCTGCACCAAAATTTGGGTTGAAATCATTGGCATAGACAGCTAATGGATCTTCCTGACTGAACCAATCCAACTCGTTGAAGTTGGAGGTTCTTTGGTCAAAACCGGCTTGTAATCCCATAGATAGAATACCAATTTGTGTTCTGATCTTGTAGGCAAAACTTCCGTAAAGACTGTACTGCTCATGAACACCAATCTTATCGCGCACTACGTTTAGCCCCGTACCTACCTGGTTTTCTTTGAAGGTGGTATGAGCTGTCAGTGACTGATAGACGGGTGCGCCTTCAATGTTTACCCATTGATTTCGATTGGTGAAAATGGCTGAAAAGAGATTCAGACTTCCTGCATAGGCGGGGTTCAAAGCGAGCCCGTTGTATGGGTAAGTAGAAAAGACAGGACGTTGCTGTGCAACGCCTGTCAAGCTCATTAGTGTAACTAAACTAGTTACCAGAAGTACTTTATATCTTTTCATCCAAATTTTATCTTAACAGCTCGAGGTATCCTTGAGTTACGTCTCCCTCTTGCCCTTCACCTTTATCAAAAATATAGAAATATGTTCCTGGAGGCAATCCTTGTTTACCGCCACCCAGGCCGGTATTACTCTTACCTGTAAACACTCTTCCGTTCACATCGTCTTCATACCAACGGATTTCATACACTAAGGTACCTGATCTGTTGAATATTTTCACTTTGTTGTTCGGGAACCTGTCCGCACATGTGATTCTAAAGTAATCGTTCAAGGCATCACCATTGTCTGTAACGGCATTGAAGATCTTAATTTCTGTTGATATTTCAAATGGAACGACATCTGAAGCACAATCATTTTCGTCAATCACCATTACCTGGTAACTGTTCGGACCAATTCCGCTCAAACGCTCATCTCTACTGATGAAACTTGCATAATCTGCCGTATCAATAGCCGCAGTTCCATCATCCATCGTCCAATAGAAGTCTTCGATGATCGTAGGAGTAGTGAATACCAGATCAGCAGATCCATTACCTACATACTCGTTAGTTCCCATGATCAACTCGTTACATTGTGAGTCGGTCGTTTTTACTGAGAATTTAGGGGTCACTCTCTCATCTACAACTTCCGCAGTGGCTGCATCGGACACACAACCAGTGTTGGTGTCAGTGGCTTGAACACTGTAGCTACCTTCATCCAGGCCAGTAGCCAGAATCGTGTTGCTGATAGTGGTGTTCGTTACATCAGTCCACTCGAAAGTGTATCCAGTCGTTACCTCATTGACAGAGGCTCTCAAGACTCCATTTGGCGTCAGACAGTTCGTTCTGTCACTCAACACGTTGATCGTTGGAAGAGGAACCTCTTCAGTCTCATTCGTGATGGTGATTTGATCTGTAATATCACAACCAGTATATCTATCTACCATATGAACGGTATATGTTTTATCAATCAACTGGTGAACTGTGAATGCTGCTGAATCCAATACTGGATCACTCAAGCTTGGTCCATCGTGCCAGGTGAAAGTGTATCTAGATGGTTCATCTGGAACAGAAACTACAGTTGCCTGTCCATCTGCCCTGGTCAAATCACACTTAGTCAAGGCATGATCCTGAGTAATGATCATTTCCATCATCATGGTGTTGGTCTTGTCCTCAATCTGAATGATGTTAGGATCAGAACTACATCCACCGTCTACATCTAGTACCACTATTGAATAAGTACCGTGTTCCAGTTCGCTAGCTGTATTACCATTCAGGTTATTAGCTGCCTGAGTGATTACCGCTTCGTCAAATTCCTCACCAGCGACCATGTAGTATTCAAATACTGCAGTCTCGTTAGTAGAGTTAGTGACTGAGATCGCCAACATACCATTTGGATCCACACAGTTTTCATTGCCTGTAGTAGATACATTCAGTAATAGTGGCTCAGCAGCGATGGAGCTCATTCCAAATACTTCGGTAGTGATACAGCCTGTAGCCAGATTTTCTACTTCGATGGTGTAGCTACCTACATCGATACCTGCATAAGTAGGATCGTTCGGTCCATTCAACCATTGGAATCTATAATCTGTTGTGCTGGTAGAACCATCTGCAGTTACAGTCAGCATACCATTCGGATTCGTAGGATCACAATTAGTCACCTGATCGAAATCTGCTAGTGCTACTACTGGTGGTGCTGTTTCGTCTTCTACTTCAATCTGGAATACATCTGACATACAACCTGAAATGTTGCTGTAAGCTTCGATGTAGTACATGTTAGGCGCAAGTCCGGTAAACACAGGAGTTGTACCCATGTTAGTACCTGCACCAGATGTGTAAGTTCCAGTGTGTAGGAAGTAAGTATAGTCAGACAGAGCATCAGGGTTGATATTAGTCAACTCGATACTACCATTAGCCGGAGCACAAGTCGTAGCTGGCGTCATGATCACATCTGTAGTCAGACTCAACTGAATATCTATTGGTTCGAAAGGAACAGTATAGCTATCCGTAATCACACAACCAGTTACACCATCAGTGACCGTCACTGTATATTCCTGACTTTCCAATCCAGAAACCGTAGTGGTAGTTGGGCCGTGATCCCACACGATAGTAGGAGAGGTTGCATTGGTAGTGATCGTCAATTGACCATTTCCACCTACACAATATTCGTTCGCCTGATCTAAGTTGAAAGTCAAAGTAGGAGCCATGCTCTCATCCAGAATACTGAACTCATAGGTCGATCCCGCACACTCTGAGCTGATGTGCTCAATGATTACCTGGTATCTACCTGCTGAGAGATTGCTTACATGTCCGTTTCCTACATCCGTACCACCGTGAGCAGCACCTGTAGAAGTTTGGATTGTGAATGTAAAGTCAGTCAATGCAGCCGCCGTACCATCTGAAGTGATGCCTGTAATTTCAAACTCACCATTAGGATTGATACAGTTCGTGTTTTCTGTTTTGTTCACTGTAGAGATCTCGAATACTGGGATATCCTCTTCCAGCAACATTGGGTCTCCTGAGCTATCCAATAGGGTAGCTTCCACGAAACAAGAGTTGCTTGGAGTCGCATTGTCAGTCACAAGTAGAACATAAGCTCCACCGTCGATTCCTGATAGTGTACCACTTGTTACACCTCCACCGGAAGTACCTGCAATGGTTCCATTATCGGTCAGCGCTACACCACTTGCTACTGATGCTCCAGCATACCACTGATAAGTGTAGTTACCTCCATCATCGTTAGTGATAGTCCAATCCAATGCACCATTACCTTCATTGGCATCTGGATCACAACTTGTATCCACACTATTGACAGTGATGGTTACTTCTGGAGCGACAGAGTTGTCAAGTATTTCGAAAGCCACTTGACCTGTACTACAGCCTGTTACATTGTGCGTTGCTACGACAAGGTAATCACCTGGTTCTCTGTTCAACAGTGTTGCAGAAGATTCTCCACTGATTAACACAGTAGGATTAGCGGTGTACCATGCGAATGTGTAATCATTCACATCTCCACTTGTTACATCTGCATTGTTGATCGTAATGCTACCATCACTTCCTCCACAATCCACTACATGATTGATATTGCCAGTCACGTTAGCTTCTGTGATAGTGTGTGTTTCTGTATCGTTTTCTACCTGGAAGGTAGCAGTAGTCGTACATCCGAAATTATTATCAGTTGCATTGTTATCTGTTACCACTACGGTATAAGATCCAGTCGCCAAACCAGTCAGGTTCAATCCACTGTTAGTGATTGCTCCTGTAGTACCCAGGTTTGCTGATAGTAAATCTGTTGTACCTGTACCCTTATACCAGGTGTAAGTGTAATCCGTTGCAGAGCCTCCAGTAATAGTCAATGTACCTGTACCCTCATTGCTAACCAACACACAGTAAGTATCTGCAGTAGTGGTAGCTGTTACAGTAGGAGCGATGGTGTTATCATCAATGGTAAACACTACTGTGCTACTTGTACACTGAGATGTAGTATTTGTAATTGTTACTTGATAATTCCCCGCAGGAAGGTTTTCCAAACCATTGTTGTCAACAGCCAGACCCGAGATAGTTTCATTGACTCCTGCTGGTAGTGCTCCACCACCTTCTGAAGCAAAATCGAAGCTGTAATTCGCAATGCTTTGTGCAATACCATCTTCCAATACACTTGTGATTTCAAACGTGCCATTTTCATTTGTACAGTTGGTATTGTGTACCAGGCTGTACTCTGAATCCGTGATTGAAAGCACCGGAGTGTTTTCTTGTAGCGTGATTTCCTTGGTACTCACACAAGTATTGTTTGGATCAGTATTGTCCGTTACTCTTACTGTATAGGTGCCCTGAGGAAGACCAGTGGCGGTTTGTCCATTGGTTCCAGAAGTCCCCTGAGTAGGGATGCCAGAAGCAGCCAAAGTAGTCGTAGTTCCAGAACCATAGAACCATTCAAAAGTGTAGTCCAATTCAGAATTGCCACTCACACTAGCGGTAATTTGACCAGTACCCCCTACAGTAGCGGCATCACCACAGTAAGAATCCAATTGATCCACTGTGAATACAATGTCAGGATCTACTGTGTTATCCTCTATTGAGAAGGCAATGATTGTACTCGCACACTCAGTAGTGTTATTGGTAATGGTTACTTGATAATCACCAGTTGGCAGGTTATCCAATCTATTGTTAGAAGTAGCCGCACCTGTAGTAGAAGCCGTAACTCCTGCAGGCAATGCACCGCCACCAGCAACCTGGAAGTTGAATGTATATCCAGCCAAACCTTGCGCGATGCTGTTTTCTAAGACATCATTGATTTGGAAAGAACCATTGTCCGTACAGTTAGTATTGTGATTCAAAGTATACTGAGAGGCCGTTACAGTCACGATCGGAAGTGATTCCGACAAAGTGATTTGTTTCGTGCTCACACAAGTATTGTTTGGATCAGTGTTGTCTGTTACTCTTACTGTGTATGTTCCCTGAGGAAGACCAGTAGCAGTTTGACCGTTGGTTCCAGAAGTACCTTGAGTTGGGATTCCTGAAGTAGCCAAAGTAGTACCTGTACCTGCACCGTAGAACCACTCGAAAGTATAATCAGCCGCAGCTTCTCCACTTACGCTGGCAGTAATCTGGCCAGTTCCTCCTACAGAAGTCGCATCCCCACAGTAAGCATCCAATTGATCTACAGTGAATACAATGTTCGGGTCTACCGTATTGTCATCGATAGAGAATACTACGGTTGTACTCGCACACTCAGTAGTGTTATTGGTAATGCTTACTTGATAATCACCAGTTGGCAGGTTATCCAATCTATTGTTAGAAGTAGCCGCACCAGTAGTAGAAGCCGTAACTCCTGCAGGCAATGCACCACCACCAGCAACCTGGAAATTGAATGTATATCCAGCCAAACCTTGCGCGATGCTGTTTTCTAAGACATCATTGATTTGGAAAGAACCATTGTCCGTACAGTTAGTATTGTGATTCAAAGTATACTGAGAAGCCGTCACAGTCACGATCGGAAGTGATTCCGACAATGAGATTTGTTTTGTGCTCACACAAGTATTATTTGGATCCGTATTGTCTGTTACTCTTACCGTGTAAGTTCCCTGAGGAAGGCCAGTAGCGGTTTGACCGTTGGTTCCAGAAGTACCCTGAGTTGGGATTCCTGAAGCAGCCAAAGTAGTACCTGTTCCCGTACCATAGAACCATTCGAAAGTATAGTCAGCCGCAGCTTCTCCACTTACACTAGCAGTGATTTGACCATTACCTCCTACAGTAGTCGCATCCCCACAATAAGTATCCAATTGATCTACAGTGAATACAATGTTCGGGTCTACCGTATTGTCCTCGATAGAGAATACTACAGTTGTACTCGCACACTCAGTAGTGTTATTGGTAATGGTTACTTGATAATCACCAGTTGGCAGGTTATCCAATCTATTGTTAGAAGTAGCTGCACCAGTAGTAGAAGCCGTAACTCCTGCAGGCAATGCACCACCACCAGCAACCTGGAAGTTGAATGTATATCCAGCCAAACCTTGCGCGATGCTGTTTTCTAAGACATCATTGATTTGGAAAGAACCATTGTCCGTACAGTTAGTATTGTGATTCAAAGTATACTGAGAAGCCGTCACAGTCACGATCGGAAGTGATTCCGACAATGAGATTTGTTTTGTGCTCACACAAGTATTATTTGGATCCGTATTGTCTGTTACTCTTACTGTATATGTTCCCTGAGGAAGACCAGTAGCAGTTTGCCCGTTGGTTCCAGAAGTACCCTGAGTTGGGATTCCTGAAGCAGCCAAAGTAGTACCTGTTCCCGTACCATAGAACCATTCGAAAGTATAGTCAGCCGCAGCTTCTCCACTCACGCTAGCAGTAATTTGACCATTACCTCCGACAGTAGTAGCATCCCCACAATAAGTATCCAATTGATCTACAGTGAATACAATGTTTGGATCTACGGTGTTATCATCAATAGAGAATGATACTGTAGTACTTGCACAAGTAGTAACATCATTAGTAATTGTTACTTGATAATCACCTGTAGGCAAGTTATCCAATCTGTTGTCGTCTGTAGCAGCACCAGTGGAAGAAGCAACCACTCCACCAGGAAGGGCTCCACCACCAGCAACTTCAAAGAGGAAGGTGTAGTTAGCCAAGCCTTGTGCTGCTCCATCTTCTAGCACGTCATTAATTTGGAACGACCCATTGTCAGTACAGTTAGTGTTGTGTGCTAAGGTGTACTGAGAGGCAGTAACTGAAAGGATAGGAAGATCTTCAGAAAGCGTAATTTGTTTTGTGCTCAAACAAGTCTGATTTGGATCAGTGTTGTCTGTTACCCTAACTGTATAGGTTCCTTGAGGAAGCCCAGTAGCGGTTTGACCGTTGGTTCCAGATGTTCCTTGAGTTACAATTCCTGAAGCCGCTAGGGTAGTAGATGTACCTGAACCGTAGAACCACTCGAAAGTATAGTCTCCAGCAGATTGGCCATTGACATTTGCAGTGATTTGACCATCACCGCCTCCTGTAATTGCATCTCCACAGTAAGAATCCAATTGATCCACTGTGAATACAATGTCCGGAAGTACGGTATTGTCTTCAATCTCTAACTCAATCGGAGATGTCGCACAACCATCCGATCCTGTACCAGTTAATCTAGCTTCTACAAAGTAGGTTCCTGCAGCCACACCTGATAGGGTAGCGCCAGTTTCAGCCAAAGTAGTTCCATAGGTTCCTTGATGCCATGTGAAAGTATAATCACCCACATTTCCTGAAGTAATGCCGGTCACCTCAATGCTACCTGTACCACCACAATTTGTGATAGGAGTGATATCAGTCGCGGTAATTTGCTGCTCTACAGGCTCATGAGGTACGACGAATGTTTCTTCTATCATACAGCCATTGACTGCTGGTCCAACTAGACCCATTCTTTCAATTTGCAATACATAAGTACCAGGTCCCAGATCATTGGCAGTAGATGTCAATACATTGTCATTGGTTTGAATTTCATCTCCTGGAGATTCTGAACCTTCTATATACCATCTAAATTGGAAATCATTGGCTAAAGTGGAATCACCTTGATATTTAATGACCGTTGCACTGATGCTTCCGTCACCACCGAGTCCTTGACCTGCAACTCCTTCTTCATCACAGTTGGTATTAGCCGTGATTGATGAAGAGTCTAGGATTGGCTCAAAGGCTCTTTGATCAATTGCATCTGTAGCATAGGCAGAGAAACATTGATCCGTATTGCCTGGTGCAAATGCAGGGTTGCTGATTTGCTGAGCCACAGCTGTATAAGTGCCAGCAGGTAGACCAGTAAAGGTTACCTCATCTCCAGGGGATAAACCTGCCCCAGAGATTGTTTTGGGATAAGTATCTCCTTCATAAGTATAAGTTGCAAATTTATCCGCAGGTACTCCAGCACCAGCATAGAGATAAATGGTGTATTCAGAAATATCATCCACCTGACCATCGATGTATCCATCAGTAACAGTGGTAGAAGTAGAAGTAGTTGCTCCACTGTTATCACCGGTCACATTCTCCCCATTGATGAAATCGCCAGAGGTAGTTGTGATTACCAATGTTGAACCATCATCACTATTGACGATACCCGTTGCTCCTCCAGTACTTGTGACATTTTCACCATCTTCGAATGTTCCTGATCCGCCTGTGTAAGCAATCGATACATTATCTGCTAAGCCTACCGTAGCTTCTCCATTATCTGGACACTCCTCTACGTGTTTGATCGCAATGGTAGTTGTAGCTTGTTGTCCAATGTATGGAAGATCAAATACTTGTTGTGTTCTACATCCAGATGTTTGATCGATCATTACTACTGTGTAAAGACCAGGTGCAATACCATCAATTGTGGTTGTTGCAGTGCCCAACCCACCGGTCGTACTAGTAATAGAAACTGTGAAATCTGTGTCAGTTAAGGTACCACCATCTGTAAGTGGAGTTCCTGAGCTTGGATCTACATCATAGTCACCAGTTCCTTCATACCATTCGAATGCAATGTTGTTTCCGCCTGGATTCGTTGCTAAGTCAGCAGTGATGTCTCCAGCAGCTTTACAACTCGATGGGATTACACCCACAGATAGATCAGCTGTTGGTCTAGCTGGTGTATTATCCAATACCTCAATTCTGGTTGCATTGCTGCTACAAGAAGAGTTGTTGTCAGTGACTACTACAGTGTAATAACCTGTTTCCAGTCCTTCTCCAGCCGAGATTTCTGTCAATTCAGCAGTTGTTTGCGATAGGAGAGTGCCGGCCACTGACTCTCCTTGATACCATGCATAAGTATAACTAGGAGTATATCCAATTGGTGCGGTTCCTCCATCTGAATATGTAACAGATACATTGTCTACTCTAGCGATACCATTGGCTGGCAAACATTCGTTCTGAGCTGTTTGGCTCATGTTTACTGTGAATATTGGATAAGCACGTCTGATGGTCACCTCCTGTGTTTCGAAACACTGGCTCGCATCGTGAATCACTTTTACAGTGTACGTACCTTGTGGTAGTCCATCGATGATATGGTTGCTCCCTTCGCTATCTGTAGTACCACTTGCACTAGCAAGGGCAGCAGGTAGCAAATTGCTCGACAATGTATTGGTTCCTCTGTACCATTCGATGGTGTATCCTGAATTGTCTGCAGCATCGATATTGGCAGTTACCTGACCAATTGGGTTAGAAGAGTCACAAGTAAAGTTGTCCTGAGTTACTTCAGCCGTAAAAGTGAAAGTAGGTGCTTGATCTTCTACCTCAATTGTGACAGTTGCAGAGATACAACCTGTCGTATTGTTCACAGCCTCAACCGTATACAAACCAGCACTTAGGTTTTGGATATGATTGGTGCTAGAACCAGAGACATTAGGAGTTACTGCTGTATTTCCTTTTTGCGTTTCAATGTCATCCAGGTCATCTATTTGAGTACCTGTATTTGAGTTGCCAATATACCATCTGTAGGTATAATCGTTCACTTCATCATCAAATCCACCACCGGTTACATCTGTCAACTCGATAGCACCGTTTGGATAAGTGGTAGCACCTGTACAAACAGTTACATGTGTGATGTTTACATCAGCCGCCTCAGTATTATCAATAACAGGATCCGTAGGATTGTTATCGATAGTGAATTCTAATTCTTCTGTACATCCGGTAGTAGTGTTAGTCACCCTTGCTGTATAAGTACCACCTGGAAGTTGTTCGATAGTAGCTGCATTTGATGCAGAGGCACTACTTATCACCACTTGATTGTAATCTGCTTCTGTGTTTCTTGGTGCTACTCCTAGCTTATCAGCTGCATTTGTACTTGAACCGATAAAGAACTCGAAGTTGAAAGTATCACCATTTGTATTAGAAGCGTTGATTTGTGTTTCACCTGTAAATGCATCCGTACAAGAGATTTGATCTGAAATTGGAGTCTCTGTCATAGTGATTGGTAAGAGATCCTCAGTCACCTCAACGGTCACTGTAGCAGAGATACATCCAGTTGTACTATTTACTGCTTCTACAGTATAGAATCCAGCACTTAGGTTTTGAATATGATTAGAAGTTGCACCAGTTACATTAGTGTTTGAAGCAGGTGTAACTCCTTTTTGAGTTTCAATATCCGAACCGTTTGTGATCTGAGTACCTGTATTGGAGTTACCAATATACCATCTATAAGTATAGTCATTGATTTCATCATCAAATCCTCCACCAGTCACATCATTCAATTGAATTTGACCATTGGCGAAAGCAGTACCTCCGCTACAAACATTCACTGGAGTAACCGTAATATCACCTGCGTCAGCATTGTCAATTACAGGATCCGTAGGATTGTTATCGATAGTAAATTCTAATTCTTCCGTACATCCGGTAGCGGTGTTAGTCACCCTTGCAGTGTAGGTTCCACCAGGTAGTTGCTCAATAGTGGCTGCATTAGAGACTGAAGCGCCGCTAATTACTACTTGGTTGTAATCTGCTTCTGCATTTCTAGGTGCTACACCTAATTTGTCAGCTGCATTCGTGCTAGTGCCAATGAAGAACTCAAAGTTGAAAGTGTCTCCATCAGTGTTAGTTGCATTGATTTGCGTTTCACCTGTGTAAGCGTCAGTACAAGAAATTTGATCTGAAATCGGAGTCTCTGTCATAGTGATAGGTAAGAGATCTTCAGTCACTTCTAGCGTCACAGTAGCGGAAATACACCCTGTAGTAGTATTTACTGCCTCAACCGTATATAAACCAGCACTTAGATTTTGAATATGATTGCTAGTAGCACCAGTCACTACAGCGTTGGCCGCTGGTGTTACACCTTTTTGCGTTTCAATATTAGTACCATTATTTATTTGAGTACCAGTATTGGAGTTCCCGATGTACCATCTGTATGTATAGTCATTGACTTCATCATCAAATCCACCTCCAGTCACATCGTTCAATTGAATTTCTCCATTCGCGAAAGCTGTAACTCCACTACATACGGTTACTGGAGTAATGGTAACATCTGCAGCTTCAGTATTATCAATAACAGGATCCGTAGGATTGTTATCGATGGTGAATTCTAATTCTTCTGTACAACCAGTGGTAGTGTTAGTTACCAAAGCAGTGTATACACCACCTGGTAGTTGTTCGATAGTAGCTGCATTAGAAGATGAAGCGCTACTAATCACCACTTGATCATAATTTGCTTCTCCACTTCTTGGTGCTACGCCTAATTTATCAGCTGCATTCGTGCTAGAGCCTACAAAGAATTCGAAGTTGAAAGTATCACCATTTGTATTAGAAGCGTTGATTTGCGTTTCACCTGTGTAAGCGTCAGTACAAGAGATTTGATCTGAAATCGGAGTCTCTGTCATAGTGATTGGTAAGAGATCCTCAGTCACCTCAATTGTCACTGTAGCAGAGATACACCCAGTTGTACTATTTACTGCTTCCACAGTATAGAATCCAGTACTTAAGTTTTGGATATGATTAGAAGTTGCGCCAGTTACATTAGTGTTTGAAGCAGGTGTAACTCCTTTTTGAGTTTCAATATCCGAACCGTTTGTGATCTGAGTACCAGTATTGGAGTTACCAATATACCATCTATAAGTATAGTCATTGACTTCATCGTCAAATCCTCCACCAGTCACATCATTCAATTGGATTTGTCCATTGGCGAAAGCTGCACCACCGCTACAAACATTCACCGGAGTGACTGTAATATCACCTGCGTCAGCATTGTCAATAACAGGATCCGTAGGATTGTTATCGATAGTGAATTCTAATTCTTCCGTACATCCGGTTGTGGTGTTAGTCACCATTGCGGTATAAGTTCCACCTGGTAGTTGTGCAATTGTAGCCGCATTAGATGCTGAGGCGCTGCTGATCACTACTTGATCGTAATTGGCTTCTGCATTTCTAGGTGCTACTCCTAACTTATCTGCTGCATTAGTGCTAGTGCCAATGAAGAACTCAAAGTTGAAAGTGTCTCCATCAGTGTTAGTTGCATTGATTTGCGTTTCACCTGTGTAAGCGTCAGTACAAGAGATTTGATCTGAAATCGGAGTCTCTGTCATAGTAATAGGCAGGAGATTCTCTGTCATTTCTATTGTTACTGTTGCTGAGGTACAACCTGTAGTGTTATTAATAGCCTCTACCGTGTATAGACCCGCACTGATGTTTTGAATGTGATTGGTAGTTGCACCAGCAACCGCAACAGTGGCTATTGGAGTGTTACCTTTTTGCGTTTCAATATCAGTACCATCAGTGATTTGAGTTCCTGTATTTGAATTACCGATATACCATCTATAAGTATAGTCATTCACTTCATCATTGAACCCAGCACCTGTTACATCATTCAATTGAATTTGTCCATCTGCGAATGCCGTACTTCCGCTACATTGAGTCACTTCTGTGATAGTGACATCCGTAGCTTCAGTATTGTCAATAATTGGATCTACCAGATTATTGTCTATTGTAAATTCAATCTCATCCGTACAACCTGTAACTTCATTGGTTACAAGAGCAGTATAAGTTCCTTGTGGCAGTGCTGATATCTGAGCAGCTGTCGAACCAGAAGCATTGGCAATCGATACCTGATCCAAATTAGGGTCAGAAGCGATTGGCAGTTGGTTAGCTGCATCCGTGTTTTGTCCATTGAAGAATTCGAATGAGAAAGTATCAGTGCCTGCAGCAGAAGTAGCTGTGATCTCTGTACTACCTGTTGGATCTCCTGTACAAGCGGTTTGATCTGTTCCAGGATTTTCACCCAAAGTAATCGAAGCTAAGCTCTCTGTTACTTCTACGGTTACATAGGCAGAAGCACAACCAGTTGCTGTATTCGTAGCACTTACATAGTAGGTGCCAGCATCCAAATTCTTAATATGATTGGTAGTAGCATCTGCTACGGTAATAGCTGCTGCTGTACCACCTTTCAATGTTCCAATGTTGTCACCATCATTGATGATAGTTCCAGTACTGCCTCCGATTCTCCAGGTGTATGTGTAGTCATTCACTTGATCGGTGAAGCTTCCATCTGTGTTTACATCAATGATTTCAATTTCACCTTCAGGGAAAGTAGTTGATCCAATACAAGAATTAACAGGAGTAACTACAGCAGTCGCGCTGGTTACGATTGGTGCAACTGGAGCTGAACTCAAGGTGATTGTAGAGATGTTTGCACAACCCCCATCAGTTTTGGTCACCTTTACTGTATAAGTAGCGTTTCCAGATGGAGCGTTTAATCCTGAGATCGTGGAGTTGTTCGTTCCGGATAAAGCCACAACAGATCCATTGCCCGCATCATCTCCATCGGTTAATGGAGTTTCTGAATCCAGGTCAGAGACAGCAGCGAATGATCCGATGTACCATTCAAAAGTATGGTTGTCCTGTGTATTCAACCCACCATCTACGGCAAATGCTTCAAGCGAACCATTACCAATGGTACAACCAGTATTGGCCGCTACTTCATTTAAGTTAACAGATGGGTAGATAGGAGTGTAGCCAATAGTTACTTCTTCAGGGCCTACAGAACATCCCGTTTCGGTGTTAAATGCGGTCACTTTATAAGTACCTGCTGCCATTCCAGAAATGGTATTGGCAGTGCCATCCACGCTAGCATCTACACTGGTTTTGCCAGTGATTGGATTGTCAGATATATCAGTCCATGACCAGGTATAATCTTCTTTGCTTTCTCCAAATATTCTGGCACTCGCAAATCCATTTGGTGTACCTGAACAATTACTTTGATCACTGATGATCGGAGTAGCGAAAATTGGATCAACCGAATTGGTTCCAATTGTGGTGGTGGTAGTGACATCACAATTATTGTCGTTGTTGGCAACCAATATGGTATAACTTCCATTAGCCAAACCAGTGAAGGTATAATCTCCATCCATATCAGTAATAGGTCCTGCATATGGAGTAGCAGTTATATCAGTACCAGTATAGATGGTGAAATCATATCCATTGACAGGCTCGCCAATAAGTGGGTTTGTAGATGCGACTACATTTTGCGTACCATTTCCACCTACACAGTATTCGTCAGACGTACTGAGTTGTTTAACTGTTACAGGCTCCTGATCAGCTTCTTCTACCAATACAGTAATATCCTCCGCAGGACAACCCGAGATGTTATTGACTACAGAAATGGTATAAGTTCCTGGATCCAATCCTTCAAATACCGCAGTTGTGTTTTCAGCTATAGGAGTTCCAGAACTGTTTCCACCCTGATACAATTCGTAGTAATATTCTGCTACTTCGAAAACAATACCATCAAGAAGGTTACCTTCTAACTCATTGTTAGTTGCAGAAGAAATCGCCTTGAACTGGAATCTGGTTGACGTTTGACCATCAGGAATGGTGTAATCACCACTGAAGTAGTTCCATTGAGAATTGTCTGATGAAAAGCGACCGATTTCAGTACCCGCATCACCAACAGCCACATCATCAATTAGAAGGGCAACTACATCTTCTCCACCTCCTCTACGAGCTCTGTGAGCAAATCCCCAGGACATACGGATTCCTGGTTTAGTTACTACGTCAAAGTAGAGTGTCCCAAAATAATGCGCATTGATTTCTGCCCACTGTTGCCCCTCATAGGCTTGAAAGCCTCCATTGAATCCGTTAGGGTGAATCTCGATTACATTACTGTATTGCTCTCCTGCACGGTCGTTATATGTACTCCATCCATCTGTGTTGGCTTGATCGATGTAGAACCAATTGGTTGCTCCAATTGGGCCTCCAGCTTCAACAAAAGCAGCGTTGGCCGGATCTTTAGTGTCAGGTACTTCAAAACTACCATTTTCAACCACCTCATATTCATCTGTATCTACCGCGTCTAGCGATAGGGCAGAAGCATCAATCGATCCTGCCGAAATCACAGTTCCATTACATGAAATAGCTGGAACAATAACAATGTCATCTGTATTGGTTGGGTTTGTTGGATATGAAATGTCATCCTCTACTGTAAACTGAAGTCTGCCAGTACAGTTACTAGCATCAGTAGCAGTGACCAAATACTGGCCTGCATCTAAAAGGAGGGCAGTCTGATTGTTGGTGCCAGATACGGTGAAAATTTCATTCTCAGCTATCACAGATGAACCTGAATAATAATGGAAAGTATAATCCTCAGTATCACCACCTACCACTGTCGCAGTAGCGCTACCACTACCATTTTCACTACATGACTGGTTATCTCTTACATCTACACTCAATTCAGGGGCACCAGATTCATCTAGAACCTCAACCATGATAGGTTCTGTGTAACAAAAAGTTGGATTTGGGTTTTCTGTATGTTGTGCAACCACTGTGTACCAGCCCGGAGCAAGGTTTTTGCGGAATTGTCCCGAAGCACCTGAACCTGCATTACCTGTACCTGAGTAATCAGGAGTAGCTTTTATGCCTTGTCCGTCGTACCAGTAGAAAGTATATTTTACATCATTCTGATCTGTTTCTACTTTGATTTCACCATTGCTGGAGATACAGTCAGTCACATTGGTTAGAGTAGCAACAGAAATAACAGGTAGTGTTACACTTGTTGTAACATCCTCTGAGGCAGTTGTCTCACAGCCTGAAGTATTATCAGTAACCACGACAGAGTAAGTTCTGGCCAACAAGCCTGTTGCTGAAGAACCTACACTCTGCACAGTCGTGAAGTCATTGCCAATGTACCAGGTGAAAGTATAACCGTCGGTTACCTGAACGCCATTTTCGATTACGTAGGCATCCAAAATACCATCTGGAGATCCACAATTAGTAAAGTCTTGCGTTTTAACGATTTCTACTACAGGAGCATCTGTTGTTGTAGTAATTACAATTTCTTCAACAGCGGAGACACAAGAGTTAGTTTGAGATGCTGCTACTACCTGATAAGTACCAGAAGCTAAAGTAGCAATTCTGTTTCCTGTATAAATGGTGTCATTGAAGTTGTTCGCTTGAAACCAGTAGAAGTCAAAGCCTGCAGTGATTTCTCCAGACTGAGCATCTGTTACACCTTCCACCAATACATTGTCTAGATAATAGAATTCATCGTCTGAGTTATTTCTAACTTCTGCTACTATTTTCATGGTGGTACCAGCACCAGATCCAGTTGCAGTGATGGTTCCAAAGTTTCCACTCTGAAGTCCATCTGTCAAGCTGGTTTTATTACCGTCGATTACAGAATAAACTCTTAAGTAGTCATTAGATCCTGCAGATGCACTTGATTTTAAATCAATGGAGAAATCAACTGATTGGTAACTGGAAATATCTATTTCGGCAGTCTCCCAAACCGCTTCTCCATCTGTATCCGCAAAGAATAGTTCAAAAGACAACCCGGTGTTAGACACTTCAAGGTTATCTGCATTGTTTGGTGTTTCTGTGAATGACCAAGCTGAAGTTCCATTATCTACTTCAGTGCCAGGAGTCAAATCATCGAAGGTCTCTTCATATACCACCTCGGAAGTTTCAGAAGTAGTACCGAAATAATACACTCTTGCATCTCCATTGTTAGGTTTTGTAGGGTCACATTTAGCATTATGACTAATGATTTCGTGCTGAATATCAAAAGTCTGAGAAGTAACAGCTACAAAATCAATATTGTTATTGTCCTCACATTCAGTCAGTGGTCTAAAGAAGCTTGCTACTGGCACATCCTGAGTTCCATCATCGTTGACAGATACATAAAGGTCAAAATCTCCGCCCGTTCCTTCTACTTCTGCAGTAATGGTCATTGACTCTCCAATGTCGAATCCAGAAATACTGGTCACTACTGTGTTCAATTTAGTTGAGCTGGCATCATTAGGAGCTCCTTCGTAAAATGTAATAGGCAGGTTACCAGCTAGTACTACATCTCCTGCATTTTGAATCGTAACACTTACATTAAAGTTTACCTCAGGACAAGCCGCGCTTCCTACATTGGTGATACTCACCAGTTCGATATCTGGACTTACAAAAGAAGGACAACCGGTTTCGTCCAAATAAGGAGATTGACCTAAGAAGTTATTCAGAGGTCTGTTTTCTGGGTTGGTGCTACCTTCACAGGATTGGAAGATTTTTGTCATATCCTGTTGTGTGATAGGAATGGTCAGGTCATCATTGACGTTGACATTGAAGTAAGCATGCTGGTTCCATACTGCACGAGAAGGCTGCCAGTTTTCACCATTGGATTCATAAACTCGAATCTGACCATACTTTCCATTTTCGTAAGGAGAGACGGGTGTGTTGTTATCAGTAGAACAGGCCACACAAATTTCAGTTTGACCATCACCATCCACGTCAGCAACTAAAGGGTACTCTTCAAAGGTCTGTGACGTACAGCTAATGGTTTTCAAGGAGGTTTTAGAAGAACCATCTATGATATGGATGTAGTCTTCTCCTCTATAAACGATCTCATGTGCACCATCTCCGTCAAAATCGAAAACAGTACTACCAGAGAATCCTGAAGTACCTTCATTTACATCTTTGATCCAAAACTCCTGCATGTTTTCATCCAGGGCATATATTCGTTGTTTGGAGTTAAATGTACAGTTAAGTGATCCATCACCATCAATGTCAGCTATGTTGATACGACCCGTTGCATGATCATGATTTTCGGGAAGGTTGTAGGTAAGTACTCCGTTATTTGTGACATCCCAGAAAAATACAGTAGTCCAAAGGTTGCCACTTACAAACTGACCACCACTGAAGATTACATCTACATTGCCGTCAAGATTGTAATCTGTAACCGAAGAAGAGTTAAAGTTCCAGTCATTGTATTTAATGGCATATTGTCCATCTGCTGGAAGGATGTCGTTGATGTCTCTTTCTAGCGTGCGTGTGGCCGTAGCTATATTTACACTGTAGATTTTTCCGCCCGCTACGATTTCCAGGCCTTGACAGTTGGTACAAGCGCCATCAGGAAGTGCATCAATAGCTACAGTACCATGAGGTACCTCAGTTCTAAAATCACCTGTGCCCGCAATAATTACTGCACCTGTATGTGCATTTCTAATTTCGTTTCCATGAAGTAATTCAACCACACCGTCACCATCAAAATCTGCAAGAGATATCAATCCTACTTTATCTCCTGTATTTGAAGTGGTTGCCCACATTTGGTTAAGCTCACAGTCATACATGGCCAAATTGCCATTCTTAAATCCTCTAACGAATATTTCTCCACAATCGTCATCGCGGAGGTTAGCTATAGCTACAGTATGCGCAATATCAAATCCTACATTCCTTGGACCTTCTTGGGTAGAACCAGTCGCACCATCCAAAATGGTAAGTGTATTGTTCTCGCGGTTGGTTACTACTACTTCAGGAGTACCATCACCATCAATATCACCTACTGCAGGGTTTGCAGTATTAAACGCTGTTTCATCATCTGAGCCCCATTGGAGTCTCACATCGAAGGTCGGGTTGGAAGTAGCCTCACTTTCACAATTGATGGCGTTACCAAAATAAAACTCCAGACACTGCGCATCCCCAGAACAATCACCATCGTAACAGTCGATGAAACCGTCATTGTCATTGTCTATACCATCGTCACAAATTTCTTGTGCCGAAGCTATCAGGGAGATACACAGGAGTGGAAGGATAAAGATTATCTTTCTATAGCTATTCATAGGATTGAAAAAAAAGTTCTACTTTTTATGCGTATTAAGGTTAAAAGGTAACCCGGCCCAATTTGATCTAATTCTACTAGAGAATCCCCATTATATGTATAATGTATACTATTCACATGGCTAAAATAAGCATTGTGTACTATTTTGATATGAAATATGACAAATAGAAGTTGCTTTTTCGATGAATTTACGGTATTTACGTACCAATTAGGGGATATGCGTAATGAACAAAATAAGTAGTTTATTTTGCCATAAAAATAGCTCCTCCACTCTCATTTTGGCTGTCCGAACAGTTCATGATATAGTAGTATGTGCCATTGGGCAGTTCTCCGCCACCTACTTTCGTACCATCCCAAACGCAATCGTTCAGACTCGTGTCTGGAGAGAATTTGATGTCGCGAATTTTACGTCCTTTGGCGTCAAAAATAGTAACTGTACAGTCTGTTCCACTCACATTGGAGATTTGCCAGCAGTCGTTGATTCCGTCTCCATTAGGAGTGAAACTCTTGTCTGCTTTTACGCCAGGTATGACTAAAGTCACTGAGTCTCTGGTATAGCAACCTAAGATGTCTATACCTTCTACCGCTACTAAAGTCCGTGCGTTTCTTGGGGTTACAGTTACATCATTGGCAAGTGGATTGTCAATCAACTCTGCAGGTATCCATCCTGGATCGATTGCGTCAGTAGACAATCCAACACTGAATTGATCATCATTTAGGTTGATTATTTTACCCAAATCTGGATCAGTTTCTATGGTGTTAGAACCTGTAGGAGTGATACTAACCCCGCCTGATGTGTAATTAGATACCATCACAGGGTTGGCATCAAATGAGCATTCTAGATCATCTACCAGGCCAACAGTTACTTCAGATTCTGTACTAACTTGTACTGAAGGATTTGACCCGAGTACTGTTCCTCCAATGGTTCTCCATTCATAAGATTGATAGTCGCCTTCTACTCTAATGATCAGGCTGTTCTCCTCACACTTCTCAAAGTTGGAAGGATCTGAATTGTTGGATATAATTAAATCCAGAGCAGTCCCGCTAGGGGTGGCTGTAATGTCAATGGTTTGGGTTACGGGTGTGTAAGTACAGTTTTCTACTCCGTCATAGCTGGCCGTCACTGACACGTCATATGTCCCACTGGCACTGTGTGCATAGCTGATGGCTTGCCCTATCTGTGTAGCGCTTCCATCCGCAAAATCCCAGGTGTAAATGATGTCAAATCCGCCTTCTGCAGTAGCATTAGCTGAATAGTCTATTTCTGCTCCTTCACAAAGCGTATTTGTGGAAGTAGTAATTGTAGGAGTAGGAGGTGTGACGGTTTCTAAAGTAAGCGCATCGCTGGTATAGCTACATCCGCTTCCTGATATAGTCACGGAATAGTTACCTGCAACTGACGCTAACAATTCGTCTGGATTGGTTTCTGGAGTACTGAAACTTGCTCCATCCAATTTCCAATCATAGGTGTAACCTGGAAATGAAGTGGTGGATAATGCGAGTGTAGTTCCATCACAAAAAAGGTTGGGTAATGGATTCTTAACTGATACTGTAGGCAAGGCTACCACGGACAGCGATACAGGATCTGAGGTTTTACCACACCCAGAGCTACTTGATATAGTAGTCAATTGATATTCGCCAGAGCTGTTGATATTAATGTCAGCCACCACAATTCCCGTTTGGGTACTAGCAGATAATTCAAAACCATTAGGGCCAGTCAGGATGAATTCCGAGCTGGGGTCTGCTGTGATGTTTACTGCTACTGTAGCGCCTTTACAATAAGGTGAAGTCCCTACAAATGAGAAAGAAGGCTTTGCATAAGTCCCAGCGACTGCATTTACCGTGGTAGCGTCAGAAGGAGTGCTACACCCATCGCCTATTTCGACCGTATAGTTGCCTGGTGCTGCATCACTGACTGTCAAGGTGGAGCCAGTTTCACCAGCTAACACGCCTCCATTTCTTTTCCAAACCAAAGGCAGGCCTGTTTTGGACGCTTCTAAAATCACAGATTCACCAGTACACAATTCGGTGCTGCTAAGAGCGGTGATTTCTGGTGTATAACATATTTCGTTGAATTTAATTCCTAATTGACCGCTGACGTCTGCTGAAGATTTGTGCGTAAAGGCAAAATCTGCACGACCATCATTGTCAAAATCAGCTATTTTGATGTTTCTACTATTTTCTTGAATGGCAACAGTGGCTAGATCAAAATTGTTAAGTGACCCATCTCCTGGATTTAACAAAACGTAGAAATTAGTGGCGCCACCGATAGAACCTATTGCTATATCCAAATCACCATCTCCGTCTACATCCCCAAGATCCAGACCCCAGGTTCTCTCAATATTTTGGATTAGAACAGTGGTTCCAAATGAAATACTGTTACCTACACCTGTGGTTGTATTTTTAGCGATTTCAGTCAAGTCAATGCTAATGTCGCCATTCGTTAATACTATATCCTTAAAACCGTCATTGTCTAAATCACCAGTTTTTAAGGCTCTGATATTGGATTGAGTCTCAAAGTATTGTGGTGTAGCGAAACTAATGCTGTTTGGTGCACTATTGTTTTGAATAACGTAGAAGCCCTGATTACTTTGATTGGAAACAATGATTTCTGGGAATCCATCATTATTTAAGTCAGAAACATCTAGTCCGCCAAGACCTGCAGTTCCTGAATTTTCGGTCGCATTGATGGTTTGTACAGATCCGAAACTAATCGTACCCACGGTACTGTTGTTTTCGAAATAGTAAATGATATTCTCGTTATCGGCAATCGTGACAAGCTCAGGTTTGCCATCAAGATCCAAATCGTTTAAAGCTACTCTATTGGGTTTATGTGATTCAGTAGACACCTCTAGGCTGATTTCTTCAGCAAAAACGATGTTATCAGCAGCTCCGCTTACACCAGTATTGTTTTTAAATACATATAAAAAGGAGGTGGCGTCATTCGTGTTTTCAGTACTAGCGATTTCAGGATATCCATCTCCATCCATATCTCCACAAGTGATATTACTCAATGGTTGAACTGTAGACAGGGTAGAAATGCTGAAACTGGCATTAGCACTTCCTGTTCCACTACTTGTATTTGTAAATACAGTGACCAATGAAGATCCTGCATTAGAAATCATCACATCCATGTCTCCGTCTTGATCCAGATCGCAAGTACATAAATCCTGACTTTGATTGGCTCCACTTTCGAAGGTCCTTAAAGCACCTAATGAAGTCGATAGGGAAGAACTGGACTGACTCGTCCCATCAAATGTAGGAATAAATTTCTCGCTTGAATAGGCGATGAGACCGGTACTGGTATCAATGACCGAAACGTGATCAAAAGTAGCACCATATGGTACTGTAGTTTCAATCAATGACGCAGTGGCGTTGATATCAGTCGCGATAGCACCTCCAAAAAACACCGCTACATTGGTGGTAGGGAGATTGCTGCCAATTATACTTACTTTTTCTCCAGCTGCCGCAGAACCTGGACTCACGCTGTTGATGTAAGGTGTTTGAGCCAAAAGCGAATGACTCATGATGATAGCTACTAGTAGGGTTAGGCTTTTGCTATTATATATAATGTGTCTCAGCATGACTTCTTATTCCAAAATGTTCAAAATGTAAACGTGGTCCAGGTTGTGTCTCGCACTCCATACAGCTTGCTCTTCTTCAGCTTGCCTCATGGTAGCCCCTTTGTGTACTACTACAACGTATTGTTTCATAGAACTGACATAAGCCACTATTGCTCCATGATATCCCATTTGGAAAATCTCGTCACTGTAATCTTCTGCAGATTGGAAGTCATCAAACTCACCTGCCACTACGTGGTGACCAGGAGGTAATTCCAAAATATGTCTACCCATGCGGTGGGTGTTTTCGGGAAGCGCCACTTCTGGAGGTGTATTGGTCAATGCATCCGTCCATTTCACGATAGAAGCTTTGGTGCTATCCATATGAGTTTGAATATAAGTTGTGCCGATTTCCCATTCGCCTTCTGTATTGGTTCTGGTTTTTATCGGTATGCTCATATCGATTTGTTCGTTTACGACTTCCTTCTCTTCTACAGGAGTCGTATTGGCCACTACCGCAGTTTCTTCGACTACAGGATCCGGAGTAACTGGTGTCTCTTTTGGTTCTGGGGTGGTCTGAGCCGTTTGCTGCTCTTTCTGCTGTTGTGCTCTTTGTTCAGCCAATTGCTGTCTTCGGGCTTCCGAACGCATTTCTTGTTCTCTGGTTTTTTTGAAATTTTGGATAAAAGAAAGACCTTGCTTTTGCTTTTTCTTTTTGTCTCCCACATTGATTCCAAGACTGACCTCTAAAGTTCCAGATGAATATCCTTCTAGCTCAGTGTTGCCATATTCATATGAAAAACCAATGGCATATCTCTCCTGAATTTTGATTCCAAAAAGTGCTGCCATGCTCAAATCTTCTCTGTAGCTAAGTCCGGCCCAGACGATGTGTCCGAGGTGCGCCATGACTGCTGCTTCGTATTGTGGCATATTTACCAGAGAGAACCTATATATAAGGTGTGGTTCGATGGCCAATGACTTATTCAGCAGGAACCTGTAGTTGGCATTGATCATGATGTTTTCCCAAGGCTTTAATTGCACCGAACTAAAAGCATCTGGACTCACTACATCTCTGCCGATCAGATTAGGTATTGAGAGCCCAACGTTAAAATCCCTAAAATAGTAGGAGAGTCCAACGTCAGCGGTAACGTAAGAGGTATTAGTTCCGGTTAGCGCCAAAAGAGTCGGGTCATTGCCCGCTTCGATATCGTAACCAGAATAGCCACCTCCTACAGATAGTCCGAATCTAATGTAGGATCTGTTTCTTCTGTCCAATTCCATTAAATACCCGCCTGTGATTTTGGCACCCGAAGAGTTGATGGCATCTACATTGTCATTGTAGGCAAAGGCACCGATGGAAAAGTTGGATTCTAAAGGAGTGTGGAAACTCACATGTGAATTCATAGGGGCGCCTTCCAGACCGATCCATTGCTGGCGATGTACACCATATATAGTGGTATAGCCAGCCGAACCTGCATAGGCAGAGTTGAGTACATAGGGGTTCATGAAAAACTGACTATATACTCTTTGATCTTGTGCATAGAGGTTAGAAGCTGAGGCTAACCAAAGCAGTAAGAGTGGGAATGTTATTTTCTTCATACAAAACACCTGTTTATAAAAACGAAGGACTATTAGGTGGTTCATCATTTTTACAAAATCTTTTCAAAACTAATCGAAAAATACCAAAGTAAAGAATATGCTTCCTGCTTGGATGCATCGAAAAGATTCGAAAATTTGCTTAATATTACAAAATTGCAGCATAGTTATGAAGTATGAGTTATTATATATTTTTTTGTACTTTACTTTGAAATGTATTCAGCACTAGTGGAATGAAAGAGAAACTGTTGGTAATTGTATGTGTTATGTTGTGTAGCGGGGCAGTCCATGCACAGTTTTGGTTTGGACCTAAAGTAGGGGGGCAGTTGTTGATGCCCAGGTATGATCATGAGGCCAGAGTAGATAGTTTTAAAACCACCTCAAAAGTCAATTGGCATGCAGGTCTTGCTTTTGATTATTCGACTAAGACCAACTTTGAAGTGCATACAGAACTTGTGTACATGCGAGTAAATAATAGGAGTAGAAGTACTGATGCCTATGAAACTCCTTTAAATGAAGGAGGTTTAGGAGGTCAGTTCGTAGATAGTAAAACGGTCAATCATTTTATTTCGGCTCCAATGATGGCTAGAATGCTCTTCTTTAAAAATAGTAGCATCATGTTGATGGCGCAGGCAGGACCAAGGCTGAGTTACTGGCTGGGAGGTTCTGGAGTTTTAGTGTCGGATGAACTGAAAAGCTTTGGAGAAGAGCAAATCAAGTATAAAATCATGTTTAAGGATATCACACAGGAAGAACTTGAGAATACCAATTTCCCTGATAAACATGTGATTACTAAGCCCAATAGATTACAATATGCTATAGATTTTGGATTTGGAGGAGTGATTCAGTTTTCGCCATCCAGTAGACTCATAGCTGATGTGAAATACAGTTGGGGACATTCGTTCATGTCATTTAATGATGGAAATAAATTGAATGACGCCTTGTTGTACAGTGAGGATATGGAGTATAATACCAATATGCTTGTTATATCATTCGCCTATATGTACGGCTATGATGTCAAACTGAGTAAGAAAGGAAAGAGTACCAATAAATTGGGTAAGAAAAAGAAGAGAACCAAGAGGTATTAATCATTGCTTTCTCATAGGTAGCAGATGTTCATCGGCTATACTTCTTAGAAATGTTTTGTTTGTACTAATATTTGGGTCACTGTAGATATAGGCTGAAAGGTCAGCTATTACTCCAGGCTTATATCCAAGTTTAATCGCTATTCTTTCGCAAAAATCGATCTCAGACTGAAATACCTTCCCATCTACTTTCATTAATTGAACAATGTTGAATAGGTATTCGAATTTTTCTTCAGGAGTGAGAGATCTTAACTCTGCAATTGGCAGAGGGTTGTCAATAATGGTCTCTATCTCGTCTTCGTTGAGCCCGTTTAAGGAACCAATGTAGTGAATCATCTTAGCTTCAGGCTCAGCTATAAAATTATCTACCTTGGATAATCTGACCAGTAAGCTTAGGTGTTCTCTGACGTCTGACATTGGTTTTGGTTTTGGTAACGGCTGTATTTTAAATCTTATCTATTACAATTTCATAAAATTGTATCAAAAATCAAATTAAAACGATTAGACCAATACTATATAGCTTTGTCCGGTATTTGTTTGACTTCAAATAAAAATAACAATGAATGTTTTGGAAATTGAGTCAGCTACAATATAATTGCACCTGTGAAATTGAATAACAAAAATACAAATTGGTGGTGGATCATTTCTAATCAGAAGTGAACCCGGCATTCTTGTATTCGATGATATAACATTAGCCCTGACGTTCACAGTCAGGGCTTTTTTTTTGCCAAATTTTCAAATGAAAGAAGTAAAGATTTATTCTAAGACCAAAGAAATACTCGGAGACCTGATAACCCCGGTGAGTATTTACCTAAAAGTGCGCGAGAAGCATCCCAACTCTTTCTTGCTGGAGAGTTCAGATTACCATGCCAAGGAAGGCAGTATCTCCTATATTGGGTTTCAGCCTGTGGCCGAATTTCGGGTAGAGGAGGAGTATCTGTTCACCCAGTTTCCAGAGGAAGATGTGATTTCACAGCCCATCAGCAATGTGGACTTGAGATCTCATTTTGTGGAATTTGCAAGCTGCTTTAAACCGCAGGATGAAAAACAGTATTACACCAAGTCGGGCCTTTTTGGGTTTACGAGTTACGAGACTGTGCAGCTTTTTGAGGATATCAAGTTTGATAGTGACAAGCCCAAAAACTTCAAAGTGCCATTGATGCAGTATTTCTGTTTCAAATATGTGATTGCCTTTGACCACTTTCGAAACAAAATATTCATAACCGAGAATAGCGGGGACCCTGTCCTGGATTACTCAGGTATTGAAATGGTGGAAGATATGATTTTTGCCTCAGGGACTCCTCAGTATGATTTCTCCTCGCATGGAGACATCGTATCTGATATGACTGATGCAGAATTTAAAGAGAATGTTTTGAAGGCCATCGATCATTGTCAGTTGGGGGATACCTTTCAAATGGTACTGTCAAGGAGCTTTCATACAAGCTATGAAGGTGACGATTTTTTCTTGTATCGTGCGCTTCGCAGTGTCAACCCATCTCCATACCTGTTCTATTTTGATTATGGATCATTTAGGATTTTTGGCTCTTCACCCGAAGCACAATTAGAGGTGAATGATCGTCAGGCAGCGATTTATCCAATTGCAGGGACCTATCGTAGAACAGGCGACGATGAAAAGGATGCCGTGGCAGCCAAGGAACTGGCAGAGGACGAGAAGGAAACTTCAGAGCACGTGATGCTGGTAGATTTAGCGAGAAACGACTTAAGTATCTCGGGTAGTGAAGTGACTGTAGAGAAGTTTAAGGAGATCCAATTTTTCTCTCATGTGATTCATTTGGTGTCCAAGGTGACTTCCAAAATGATCCCAGGTAAGTCCGCTATTGATCTAGCAGCGGATACTTTTCCTGCTGGTACGTTATCAGGTGCGCCTAAGCATAGAGCCATGGGACTAATTGATGCCTATGAAAAGACGGCCAGAGGATACTATGGAGGTATGATTGGGTTGATGGACTTTTATGGCAATTTCAATCATGCCATTTTGATTCGGTCTTTTCTGAGTCAGGACAATAAACTGCATTTTAGAGCTGGAGCAGGGGTAGTGGCCAAATCTAACCCTGATAGCGAAGTGCAGGAAGTTTATAACAAGATTGGCGCTTTGAAAACTGCCATCGAGAAAGCAAATTCTATGAATCTAGCCCAAAGAGCAATCCAATGAAAACATTAGTATTAGATAATTACGATTCCTTCACATATAACCTGGTTCATATCATTCGTGAGCTGGAAGGAGATGAAAATCTGGAAGTACATAGAAATGACCAGATTAAATTAGAAGAAGTGGCCAAATATGACCGTATTCTGCTTTCTCCAGGGCCTGGACTACCAAAGGATAGTGGTATTTTGATGGACACGATCAAGACTTATGCTCCTGATAAAAACATTCTAGGGGTGTGCCTGGGACATCAGGCGATTGCTGAGTCGTTTGGCGGCACTTTGTACAACTTGCCCAACGTACTACATGGTATTGCGACCAATGTCAATGTAAAAGTGAAAGACATATTGTTCGGAGATATTCCTGAGCAGTTCAAAATCTGCCGCTATCATAGCTGGGCCGTTGACCCTAAGAAGCAGGGAGATATAGAAGTGACTGCAGTCGACGATGAGGGTGAAATAATGGCCCTGAAGCACAAAGAGTATGATGTGAGAGGGGTACAGTTTCATCCCGAGTCTATATTGACCGAGCATGGGATCAAAATGATGGAAAACTGGATCAAATTGTAAGGACTTAATCCTAAACCTATGAAAGAGATTTTACAAAGATTGAGTGCGAGCGAAGTGCTCAGTAGAGAGGAGGCTCGGGAAGCCTTGAAGGAAATGGCACAAGGAAACAGTAACACGAGTGAAATGGCTGCTTTCTTAATGGCTTACCTGATGAGAGGGATTCAGGCACATGAGTTGGCTGGCTTCAAAGATGCCATGCTGGATTTGTGTAGAGCCATTGATTTGAGTGCCTATGATGCCATAGATATGTGTGGTACGGGTGGTGATGGCAAAGATACTTTCAATATTTCTACTACGGCTTCTTTTGTAGTAGCTGGTGCGGGTCAAAAGGTGGCCAAGCATGGTAATAATGGAGTGTCCTCAAGTTGTGGGTCCTCTAACCTATTGCAGCATTTGGGCTATCAGTTCCCATCAGAAGAGGCTGTGCTACAGGAAACGATCGAGAAGGCGGGTATTTGCTTTTTGCATGCACCCTTGTTTCATCCTGCGATGAAAAATGTGGCTCCAGTGCGTAAGGAGCTTGGATTAAAGACCTTTTTCAACATGTTAGGGCCTTTGGTAAATCCCAGTAGGCCTGCTAAGCAGTTGATGGGCGTCTATAGCCTGGAAGTAGCTGAGCTCTACCAGGAATTGCATCAGCAAGAGGGTAAAGCCTGTGCCATCGTTCATGCTCTGGATGGTTATGATGAGATTTCTCTCACAGGAGATTTTAAAGTCTACAGCAAAGATGATGTGGTGACTTATTCACCAGATCAGATTGGGTTGAGTGTCATTAAACCAGAACAAATCCATGGTGGAAGCACTGTAGAGGATTCTGCAGCCATTTTTCAAAGAGTATTGAAAGGGGAAGGCACAGAGGCGCAGACTCAAGTTGTGCTAGCCAATGCTGGTTTGGCGCTGTATATGAGTCAGGATTTGGCTGATATTCAGGAAGGGATAGCAAAAGCCAAGGAGTCGATTGAGTCTGGTTCGGCTTACAATTGTTTGGTTGAGTTTTTAGCAGTAGGAAAATGAATGTATTAGATAAAATAGTAGCGGAAAAGCGCAAGGAAATCGAAGCGCAAAAGGCTTTGAATAGCATAGATCAGTTGACCAAAATGGAGGGCTTTAGCAGAAAGGGATTTTCCACTGCCGATAGAATGAAGTCCTCAGTTTTGCCTGCGATTATTTCTGAATTCAAGCGTCAGTCACCATCTAAGGGTATCATCAATGATAAGGTAGATGTGGTGAAAGTGACTCAAGGCTATTGTGAGGCTGGTGCTTCTGCGGTATCTATTTTGACTGACGAGCCGTTTTTTGGTGGTACCATCGAGGATTTGCAGCGTGCCAGGCCACATGTGAGTTGCCCGATTCTAAGAAAGGATTTTATCATCGATGAGTATCAGATATATAAAACCAAGGCTATAGGAGCGGATTTGATGCTCTTGATTGCTGCGATTTTGACCAAAGAGGAGATTAAAAGGTTTACTTCTTTGGCGCATGAGCTTGGATTGGAGGTACTGTTAGAGATTCATAATCAAGAGGAATTTGAGCAGGCTTATATTCCGGAGGTGGATATTTTGGGCGTGAATAACCGCGATTTGAAGCGATTTAAAACTACTATTCAGAACTCAATTGATCTATCTGAAATTCTGCCAAAAGAGCAACTGAAAATCTCTGAAAGTGGAATCTCAACTACTCAAGATATGGCTGATTTGACAGCAGCAGGATACAAGGGCTTTTTGATCGGAGAGCAGTTTATGAAACATGCTGATCCAGCTGCTGAGCTCAAGAAGTTCATGAAAGAAGAGCTGGTCTGATGGAAATAAAAGTCTGCGGGATTCGAAATATGTCCAATTTGAATGAGCTCGCTCAATCAGATATAGACTATATCGGGTTTATTTTTTACGAAAGGTCAAAGCGCTATTTTCTTGCCGGAGATATAGATGAATCAACTATGAAGGCTCTTGGGAAAAAGAAGGTGGGCGTATTTGTCAATGAAAAAGTGCAGAAGATAAAAAGACTGGCCGAGCAGTTTGATTTGGATGTATTGCAGTTGCACGGTGAAGAGTCCGTGAAGGAATGTGAAGAACTTAAAGCGGCAGGTTATCAGGTTTGGAAGGCTTTTCCAGTTCTGGATACCCTTCCCGATATACAAGGCTATGAGCAAGCTGTGGATGCTTATCTATTCGATACCAAAGGTAAGGAGCACGGTGGAAATGGGGTGCAGTTTGATTGGTCAGCCTTGAGTGAATATGAGAAGGAATTGCCCTTTGTGTTGAGTGGAGGGATAGGTCCAAATGATGTGAGCAAGGTTAAGGGTTTTCATCATAAGGCATTACAAGTATTGGATATCAACAGTCGATTCGAAGTGGAGCCAGGGCTCAAAGATGTATCGGCGATTAAAACATTTATTTCTGAATTAAAGAATCAAGACTAAACATGAAGACAAGTTTAAGACCTGATGAAAGAGGTTACTATGGCAGCTTCGGAGGGGCGTTTATCCCTGAAATGATGCAAGCCAATGTAGCTGAATTGCAGGAAAAATTCGAACAGATAGTAGCGACAGAAGAGTTCAAAAAGGAGTTTGATACTTTACTAAAAGATTACGTAGGGAGACCGAGTCCTTTGTATTTGGCCACTCGTTTGTCAGAGAAATATCAAACGAATGTATACCTGAAAAGGGAAGATCTAAACCATACCGGGGCACATAAAATCAATAACTCTCTAGGACAAATTATCCTTGCGAAAAAGCTCGGGAAAAAGAAGATTATCGCCGAGACTGGAGCGGGGCAGCATGGAGTTGCAACCGCTACTGCATGCGCCTTGATGGGGATCGAATGTGTGGTCTTTATGGGGGAGTTGGATGTCAAAAGGCAAGCCCCAAATGTGGGTCGAATGAAGATGCTGGGAGCCGAAGTTGTTCCTGTATCATCTGGGTCAAAAACGCTCAAAGATGCGACCAATGAAGCGATGAGATATTGGATCGCAAACCCCTTCGATACACACTACATTATTGGGTCTGTAGTAGGGCCACATCCCTATCCGGATATGGTGGCTAAATTCCAGTCTGTGATCTCAGAAGAGATCAGGAAACAGCTGCTAGAAAAGACAGGTTCAGAGTTGCCAGATACGGTCATTGCCTGTGTCGGAGGAGGGAGTAATGCAACAGGTGCTTTCTATCATTTTCTGGAAGAAGAATCAGTCGAACTGATCGCTGCAGAGGCAGCAGGAAAAGGGCTTGAATCTGGTTTTACAGCTGCGGCTACCTTCAAGGGTGTGAGTGGAATTTTACATGGTAGCAAGACCTTGTTTATGCAGACGGAAGATGGTCAGGTGGTAGAGCCGCATTCGATTTCAGCTGGTCTTGATTATCCAGGTATTGGCCCGGCTTTGGCTCATTGGTTTGAAACAGGCCGAGTCAAATATGAGGCAGTCACTGATGAAGATGCTATGAAGGCGGGATTAGAATTGTGCAAATTGGAAGGGATTATACCTGCTGTAGAATCCTCACATGCACTAGCTGTTTTGGAGAAAATAAAGTTTGGTAAAGACCAGCATGTAGTAGTGAATCTGTCTGGAAGGGGAGATAAAGATCTTGAGACATATTTGAGCTACTTGTAAAACGGAGAAGAAAATAAGATGACTAATAGAATCAATCAAGTACTAGAACAAAAGGAAAATATACTGTCTATTTATTTCACGGCTGGGTATCCAAAATTGGATGATACCGTGAAAGTGATGGAAGCCTTGGAACAGAATGGTGCGGATATGTTAGAGGTAGGAGTGCCCTTCTCTGACCCGATCGCTGATGGCCCTACCATCCAACATAGCAATACAGTCGCGTTGGAAAATGGGATGTCTGTCAAGTTGCTTTTTGAGCAGCTGAAGGATATAAGGAAATCTGTTTCCATCCCTTTAATAATGATGAGTTCTTTGAATCCGATTTTGCAGTTTGGGGTTGAGCAGTTTTGCGCTAAGTGTAAGGAGATCGATGTGGATGGATTGATCATTCCAGACCTGCCTGTGGAGGAATATATCAGTGAGTACAAGGAGGTGATGGAGCGTTATAATTTGAAGAACGTGATATTGATTACACCCTCTTCTACTGATGCCCGAATCAGGTTGGTGGATGAACATACGGATAGCTTTATCTACATGGTTTCCTCAGCTGCAACGACCGGGGTGAATAAGAATTTCAGTTCGGACTTTGATGCTTTCGCGCAACGTCTGAAGGCAATGAAATTGAAGAATCCATTGATTACAGGATTTGGGATCAAAGACAAAGAATCATTTGATCAGGTGACACGATTCTCAAGAGGGGGGATCATAGGGAGTGCTTTTGTGAAGGCCGTGGCAGAAGGCGAAGATGCGGCTGCCTCTACAGCTAATTTTATGAAACAATTTGGTCGTTTTTAAGTTTTAGTCTGGGCTAAAAAATGGAGTTTAAAATATTTTTATTCAGATGGTTATGATGTTGCATCATGTTTGAAGGTTTAATGTTTAGTAAATTTAGTGTTAGACTCCTTTTTTTGTTTTTAGAAAGAGAATTTATTGGTGGTTAGAAGGGGGGTTTTCGGAGATGGTAGCTTTGTTAGCTTCCGGTTTTAAGCGAAATCTCTGTGGAATCTTAAATAAGAATATTTTAGAAAGTCAGTTCACTTTCAACAATGTCAAGTCGATTTTGGTTTGATGATTTTTGAAGGATGAGCTGACTTTTTTTGTGAGTATTATTCTGAGGTTGAGTTGATATGCTAGACTCATAACTGAGTATTTTGGATGAGTATGAATAGCTGGCTTTTTGGTGTTAAAAGTCTGTTAGAGTTTCTAAAGCCAATCTAGGTTTTTGGGCTTGAGAGTTGAAGTGGTGAAAAGCAGAGTGCTAGCTAATAAAACTAAGAGTTGATTGTTCTGATTTATGATTCTCCTGGGAAGAGAGTTGTAGCAGCGTGTCGTTGTGATTGACTGTTCTGTCGCTAGATTTATTAAAGTTGAAATGCACTTGTAAAAGCCATGGTGAGATTAAGTTTTTTACTGTCGTGTTAATTGCTTAGAACTTACCCTTCTTGAGGAGTTTGGATAGATGTTTTTTGTAATTGATGTTGACCCAATATTCAGTGGGGTTTGTATGAGTTATCGAAATGTTATAATAGGCATAGGTTAATTTGTTGTTTTGTATTATTATAATTTAGCGTTGTTTCTTTTCTTGCATGCCTTGTCTTCTTTTTACGTTTTTTGATTCCTTTTCAATTTTGACTTATTCTATACAGTTGTCTTTATGGTTGAACTCACGTTGAATCTTGAAGGGGTCTGTTCAGAGCTTGGTTTTCGTGAGCATTTTATTGGTTTTGTATCTGATTAACTTGTTACTTTCTCATGTGTTTTTTGTAGTGATCCTTATATTGGTAAAGTACAATGTTTGAAGGGTCTATAATGGTGAAAGTTAGGAGCGAATTTGATGGGTTTTCTGCTGTCGGGCAATCCCTTTAGACGAGTTGATTTTTTCTAATCGAACCTAGATCAGTTGTTGTTTTTTCAAGTGTACAAATGATTTGTCATCAAAGTAATTTTTACTTGCTACATGCCTTTCTAAGTCTCAAATTCTTATTGACATATTTTCTTGCTATTTTGGCGGTCGAATTAAATAATTATACCCAACAATTATAGATTATGAGTGACATCAGTCAAAAGGAAATTTTCGGTCATCCAAGAGGATTAGCAGTTCTGTTTTTTACAGAAATGTGGGAGAGGTTTAGTTACTATGGTATGCGCGGTTTGCTGGTGCTTTATCTGGTCGATGATATTGCAAATGGAGGTTTTGGCTGGAGTCAGGTTGAGGCTCTTTCTCTCTATGGAACATATACAATGATGGTCTATATCATGGGGATACCTGGAGGGGTTCTGGCTGATAAATTTGTAGGTCAAAAGAAGGCCGTTATGATAGGGGGTGGACTGCTTGTTTTGGGTCATGGGATTATGGCCTTGCCCGGGGAGTTGATGTTCTACATTGCCATCACTTTGATCGTCCTTGGAGTGGGTGCATTGAAGGCCAATATTTCTACCATGGTTGGTCAGCTTTATCGACAGGGTGACCCTCGTAGAGACAAAGGTTTTACTATCTTCTATATGGGGATTAATCTGGGGTCTGCTTTGTCCTCTTTGATCGTAGGTTATATTGGTCAGGTTTACGGTTGGCACTGGGGATTTGGTCTTGCTGGAATTGGTATGTTGTTCGGTCAGCTGCAATTTGTTTTCGGTGGTAAGTATCTTCAGGGGATTGGCGAATTGAAGAAAGAATTGCCAAAAGAAGAGGTCTTACCTGATAGCCGCATTCATATCAATCGTTTAAAACAAAATCCAATGTCGCTGGTTGTCGTAGTAATTGCTGCTTTGGTTGGTGCTTACGTTTTTGTTGAGGTGAGCTATTTGTTTGGAATTCTACTTATGATATCTTCTTTGTTCATAGGTTTTGGTATCAATATTTATAAGTACGAATTGGATTCGATCGAAAGAGATCGAGTGATTGTATTATTGATTTCTTTTTTGATGGTGATTGCCTTCTTCGGTGCTTTCGAGCAGGCAGGTGGATTGATGAATCTATACACAGATCAAAAAACCGATAAAAGTGTATTTGGTTGGTTTGAAATGACCGCTGCTCAATTCCAATTCTTTAATCCAGGTTTTATTCTCATGTTTGGTTTGCCAGTGGCTGCCTTCTGGGGTTGGATGACTCAGAAAGGAAAGGAAGATTCGGCACTTTTTAAAATGGCTACAGGTAATATTATCATGGGGCTTGGTTTTGTATTGATGGTTGGTGCAACTATTCAATTTGCTGGAGGGGAACTCGCTAGTATGTGGTGGGTGGTAGGAGCCTATCTTTTGCATACGATCGGGGAACTATGTTTATCTCCAGTTTCTCTTTCGTTTACCACTAAGCTCGCTCCTGCGAGATATGGGTCAATCATGATGGGACTCTATTTCGCCATGACAGGTTTTGGGAATAAGGTAGCAGGGCTATTAGGTGAATCTGCATCCGAACTTGGTGAATACGCTGTATTTGCTGGAATTGGTGGTTTCTCCGTAGGGTTTGGCTTGCTGCTGATTGTATTCTTGAAAAAACTCAAAAAATTGACACATGGAGCAGAAGACAATATACATGATTAAAGTATTAATTATTAAAGTTGAAGTTGTGTTTAATAAGTAGATTCATAAATTTGTTCTGAAAACAAACCAATTGTTTAAACATAAATAAAAATCCATCATGAAGAAGTTATTATTAGTGGGGCTTTTCGCTTTTGCATTTGCAGGGGCTCAAGCTCAAGAATTAGGTATCAGATCTGGTGTTAGTGCAGGGAACAATGTAGCGGTTGACGCTTTGTTGTCTGTGGGAGAGTTTAGTCGAATACATGCTAATGCCTCAGTAGGTGGAGGAATTGGAGTGGATGTACTTTGGGATTTCTTTTATCGTCCTTTTGATATCAGTGGAGAAAATGGATTTGGTTGGTACATGGGGGTAGGACCTTCTATGTATGCAGGTAGAAGATATGGACATTGGGGAAATGATCCTTTACTAACTGATAATGTTTTTTTATTGGGAGCCAGTTTTGAGATTGGAATAGATTATCACTTTGATTTTCCATTAGCACTAGCGGTTGATTATCGTCCAACATTTTGGATTGTAGAAGAAACTCATTTTGGAGCAGGTGGTTTTGGCGTAATGGCCAGATATTGCTTCGGTAAATAATCTGCATAAGAATTTGAACAAAAAAGCCTGATTGGATCTCCAGTCAGGCTTTTTTTATGAGATGGAAGAAACCACTAATCCAAATGGTAGATTTCCATGATGTGCTCTAAAGTTTTCTCAAAATCAATTTTCAAATCAATGAGTTTACCTGAATGGATGTCGAAAACCCACCCATGTACAGTTAGGCCTCTATCTCTATAAGCTCTTTGAACTTCTGCAGTTTTGATCACATTGATGCACTGCTCCTGAACATTTAACTCAACCAAACGATTGTACCTTTGATCTTCGTCTTTGATATCATTCAATTCTTCTTTATGAATTCTGTATACATCTCTAATGTTTCTCAACCATGGGTTCAGAATGCCTAGGTCTTGAGACTGCATGGCTGCCTTAACACCCCCGCAGAAATAGTGACCGCAGACTACCACATGATTTACTTTCAAATGTAAAACTGCATAGTCAATTACAGACATGGCGCTTAGGTCTGTATTTGGTACCATGTTGGCGATGTTTCTATGCACAAAAGCCTCTCCTGGTGAAATGCCCATTAATTCTTCTGCTGTAACCCTACTATCAGAACACCCGATATAGAGAATTTCAGGGGATTGTCCTTTAGATAAGTTGTTGAAGTAGTTTGAATCAACATTCAATTTTTCTTCTACCCAACTTTTGTTGTTTTTAAATATTTTTTCTAATTCCATTACAATTTGATTTTCCGTTTTTAGTCATTCGATCAAGAAGGAATCACCAAGATAGTTTAAAATAACGTTTACTTGATTTCAGATCAGTGCTTCTTGCATTCTAATTTTTCAGTGCTTTCTGTTTTGAGTTGAAAAATTAATGGATCAATACCCAATTGCGAAATTAAGAAGGATCAAATGCTGCCAGATACCGAATTAGCCTGGTTGTTGTATCCGTATTTGTTGGGATAGAAGGGAATGGTCGTCGAAAGCTGCATAAGTGAATGCGATTATTTACCTTCAAGCCTGTATAAAAACTATCACTATGACCAAACAAAGTTCATTCCTGAAACATATGACCAGTACCGCTCCCGGTTCTTTGATTTTCGTTGGGGAACAAAAAATGGAACATCCAGTCATTCGACTGATGCAGTATGACGAAAGTGAATGCACCGAAAAATCAGTGGCCGAGGTAGATCAGGTTTTTGATTATTTGGATCAGGGCAAAAAGTGTTGGGTGAATATCGACGGGCTACATGATGCGAGCGTGGTAGAAAATATCGGAGAGAGATTGAACCTCGACTCGCTGATGCTGGAAGATATCCTGGATACCTCCCAGAGACCCAAATGCGAAGTGTACAATGGTCATTTGTATATTGTGCTGAGGATGATTCGCTATGATGCAGTGAAGGATGTGACTACTTCGGAGCAGTTTAGTATGGTTTTGGGTGAGAACTATCTTTTTACTTTTCAAGAAGTCGAAGGGGATGTGCTGGACTCGGTCAGAGACAGAATCAGACAGCAAAAAACCCGAATTAAGAATCGCAGTATAGATTATTTGGCTTATGCATTGATAGACGCTATTGTGGATAATTATATTTATTCCATTGAGCAGTTTGGGGTGAGAATAGAGGATATAGATCAGAAGGTAATTATGAATCCTAAAAAAGATATCCTGGAGCAGATCAACTACTACAAACGTCAGGTCAATTATCTAAGGAAAGTGATCCGACCCGTTAGGGCCGCCGTTTTTCAGTTCGATAAATCGGAGTTTATCGAAAAGTCTAACAAGCATTTCTTAAAGGACCTTCACGACCATGTGACCATTGCTACAGAAGCCATCGAGACTTATCGTGAGTTGCTCAACGAGCAATTGAGCGTCTACCATACCAATATGTCCAATAAGCTGAATGAAATCATTCGATTGTTGACGATCTATTCGGTCATTTTTAGTCCTTTGACTTTTTTGGTTGGCGTCTATGGTATGAACTTCAGGTATTTTCCAGAATTAGATTTCAAATATGCCTACCCGATATTTTGGGTAGTGATGCTGGGGATTTCAGGTACTATGGTTTTTTATTTTAAAAAGAAAAGGTGGTTATAACCTCTGCTTGTAATTGCAAAAGGTTTAAGTTGTATTATTGCTAACTACACGCCTGACTGAATTCGATAAATATGAAAGTATTGAATAGATATTTTAATAGAAAAAAGACGCCCAAATCTGATTCGTCTAAGCCCAAAGAGGGCAAAGAGATATTAGAGGAGCAGATTGATATGAGCATGAAAGAGTTCAATCGTTCGAATTTGGGCCTTTTTATGTCAGCTTTTACTGCGGGTCTGGAGATTGGTTTTAGTGTCCTATTCATGGGGACAATATTTACCATGTTTGGTGAGCAGTTGAGTCCTGAGGTGATGAAGCTACTGATGGCTCTGTGCTATCCGATTGGTTTTATTTTTGTGATCATAGGACGCTCAGAGCTTTTTACAGAGCATACCTCATTAGCCATTCTGCCTGCGCTGAATGGGTCGGTCAGGTTTCGCAATATTTTAGTGTTATGGGCCCTGGTATATTCCGGTAATCTGATTGGGGGATATATCTTTAGTCTTTTGATTTCTAAAATTGGTCCAGTGGTGGGCTTTATTAAGCCATCTACTTTTCATCATTTGGCCGAAGAACTGGTTGATTACAATTGGGATACCATTTTACTCAGTGCGCTTCTGGCGGGTTGGATGATGGGGCTTTTGGGTTGGTTGGTCACTTCCTCCCAAGATACTATCAGCCGTATTTTGGTCATTTCATTGGTCACCTTCATTATCGGTGTGGCAGGACTGCATCACTGCATTGTTGGCTCTATCGAAGTATTTACTGGTGTGCTTAGCAGTTCTGAGATCACATTTGATGACTATCTGAAGTTTCAATTCTGGGCCACAGTGGGGAATGCCGTTGGGGGCAGTGTCTTTGTGGCCATTCTGAAATTCAGTCATGTGAGGTTCAAATGAGTAGGTGATCATAGCTGGAATTGATAGTACGGCAGATTAGTACTACCTTTAAGCCTATGCGCGCACTGATAGTAGATGACGAAGAGGATATAGGTTTGATGGTGAGTCGATTTCTGGAAAAGGAAGGGCTAGAGGTAGACTATGCGGACCGAGTAGTCAAAGCACGGGATTTGATTCAATCGTCTGAATACGAGATTTTTTTTCTAGACCTTAATCTGCCAGATGGTACGGGCTTTGATTTGATGGCTGATATTCGAGATCACTCAGCTGATGCCAGAGTGGTGATCATCAGTGCATACGATGGCGTGTTTGAAAACCGAAAGGCCAAGGAATTGTCGATCAATCACTTTATCAAGAAACCTTTTACCAAAAAGCAGGTATTAGAAGTAATACCTTCGTAACGCTAAGATTTCAACTCTATGAGCAAAATTCTGATTGTAGATGATGAGGCAGACATTTGTCTTCTACTCAAGAAGTTTTTTACTAAGAATGGATATGAGGCACAGACCGCATCGGATGGGGAAGAAGCCATTTCTTTTCTGAAATCCAATCCAGTGGATCTGGTGATTTGTGATTTTAAACTTCCAGACTACAATGGACTTGAGATTTTGCAAAAGATCAAGATCATCAACTCTAAGATTCAAGTGATCATGATTACGGGTTACTCTGATGTCAGAATTGCCGTTGATGCTTTGAAGAAAGGTGCCTATGACTATGTAACCAAGCCCTTGTATCCAGAAGAGATTTTACTGACTGTGAAGAATGCCTTGGCTGCAGAGCCTAAGCAGGTGGTTTCTACTGCCAATCAGAAACAAAAACAACGAACGCCAAGGTCTAAAAAGAATGCGCAGGCTGATTATATAGTTGGGAATTCTCCTCAGGCGCTCAACGTGCAGAAGCATATAGAGCTGATTGCTCCGACAGATATGTCGGTAATTATTTTGGGAGAAACAGGGACAGGAAAGGAATATGTAGCCAAGTCCATTCATCGATTGAGTAAGCGAAAGGATCAGGCATTTGTCGCATTGGACTGTGGAGCACTACCTGAAGAGTTAGCCGCCAGTGAACTTTTTGGACATATCAAGGGATCCTTTACGGGAGCCATAGATGACAAGGAGGGGTGTTTCGAAAGAGCCAATGGTGGTACCTTGTTTTTGGATGAGCTGGGAAATTTGAGCTATGAAAATCAGATCAAATTACTTAGGGTTTTACAGGAGAGATATGTGCGAAGAGTGGGAGGAGCTAAGGATCTTCCTGTAGATGTGAGAGTGATCGTAGCGACCAATGAGGACCTAAAAGAGGCAGTTAGAGAAGGAGAGTTTAGGGAGGACCTTTTTCATAGAGTGAATGAATTCAGTATTGAATTGGCGCCATTGAGGGAACGCGGAGAAGATATCATACTTTTTGCTGAGCAGTTTTTGAACAAGGCCAATGAGCAACTTGACAAATCAGTTGAAGGCTTTGATGACAAGGCATTGGCTATACTGAAAAGTCACCATTGGCATGGAAACTTGCGTGAGTTAGGTAATGTAGTGAAGAGGGCAGTTTTGCTTTGTCAGCATAAGTATATAGAAGATAGTTGTTTACCGACTGAACTGGTACATCCAGAAAATGAAGAACATTCTGAGATTGCTATTAATCTGAATGGGGGGATCCCTAGTAGCCTAAAAGCGGTCGTGGAGCAAGCAGAAAAAACAGCCATTCTGGAGGTTTTGAAAAAGACAAACAACAATAAATCTAAAACTGCAGAGCTACTGGAAGTGGACAGAAAAACACTGTATAACAAGATTGCTCAGTACGATATCGACCTTTGATTATTTGGCCAGAGTAAATCGGAAGGTGGACCCTTTTCCTTCACTAGATTCTAATTCGATTAGGCCATCCAATGATTCAACCAGTCTTTTTACGGTAGCCAACCCTACACCATTTCCTTTTTGACCATTTCGATCTGTGCTTTGCAGGGTTTGAAAGAGCTCGAATATTTTTGTTTTGGCCTTATCCGGGATTCCCGGTCCGTTGTCCTTCACTTCGAAGAGGTAGTGGTGATCCAGTTCTGATACCAAAATATCGATAATCGTTTCATCCTTGTCGCCATACTTGATGGCATTAGATATCAGGTTAATCAGGATTTGTTCGAGAGCAATTTTATTTACCCAGATTTCATCAAGGTCCGTTTTGTAATTTAATCTACATCCCTTCTGCTGAGAATATAACCCCAGAAAATCCTCTATGAAGGTTTTGAGCTGGATGGTTTCTTTTTCTTGTTTGATGTACTCCTCATGTCTGCTGTAGGAGAGTAGACCGTCTACCAGGTTTTTTAGATTACCACTGGACTTACCGATCATTTTGATGGTTTCAATGGCTGCTTTACTCATCCCTTCACTATGACTGGATAGCAAGTATTCTATCAATGCAGTGATGTTGTTGAGAGGTGATTTGATATCATGTGCTGCAATCATGGCGAACCGATCCAGCTGATGGTTTTTGTTTTCCAGAATCCCAATGGCTTGATTGAGATTCAAGTTCATTTTTCTCAACTTTAGCAGGTTTTCTACCTGGTGAGCCAATATTTTTAGGGATTGGATTTGTTGAGGGCTTAGGGTTTTGGTTTCAGAATCAATCACGCATAATGTACCGAGGGGTTGGTCTTCCTCTCCGTGAAGGGGGACTCCTGCATAAAAAACAATATATGGATCCGAAGTGACGAGCGGGTTGTCTTTGAAGTTGTCGTGGTTTCGAGCATCTGGCACGATGAAGATGTCTTTGTCTTCATCAATCGCATGACTACAAAAAGAAACGGTGCGTGGAGTCTGTGGAGCTTCCAATCCTACTTTTGATTTGAACCATTGGCGGTCGTCATCTACAAATGAGATCAAACTGATCGACGTGCCGCAGATTTGAGAAGCAAGCAAGGTCAATTCGTCAAAATCTGGGTCGGAAGGGGTATCTAATATCGAATAAGACTTCAGTACATTCAGTCTTTTCTTTTCTGCGTCTCTCTTCTCCAGTTCTGTCATTCTATCGTCAGCTTTGTTAAATCTACTCATTTACTTTCGATGTACGAAGCTTGATTTGCTTATAGTTTTATAAATTTTCAACTTACGGTAATTCACTTCATTTATGATCAAAAGATTTCACCCCAATCAAAAGAACAGTTCCGAAGACTTGCTGCGAAGTATTTTAGACAGTGCATTCAACGGTATTTTGTCTTTTCGATCAATCAGAGATGAGCAAAATCAAATCGTAGATTTACAGTGGATCTTTATCAATGATGTGGCAGAGGAAATAGTCGGGAGGCATTCGGATGAATTGCTAGGAGAGTCCTTGAAGGAAACTGTGCCATTTTTTGTTGAATCGGGAATGAATGTACGATTGATGGAGGTGGCTGATCATGGCACGAGTCTGAGCTTCGAACAGGTATATCCTGAGGCCCAGCATCTCAGGTGGTTTCAGATATCCGTGGTGCAACTAGGAGATGGCTGTACGGTGACGATGCAGGATATCACCCAGTTCAAGGAGGCTACCATGGAAGTGCAATCCAGAGAGAATAAGTATCAGCGATTGTTCGAAGAGTCCATCGATGGGATCTTCTTTGTGGATCATGATTTTTATTTTTTGGATGCCAATGAAGCTTTGATCAAGGGCTTTGGGTATACCCTGGAGGAGTTGAAACAGATGAGCTTTTCGCTGCTGTTTGAATCTTCGGAGGAATTTGAGAATTGGAGGGGGCAGCTGCAGTCTGTTGGGCGCAATGAGGAATTTGAAGTGACGCTGATCGATCGTGTACAGGGGATGAAATACTGCCTGGTCAATTGTGTGTCTATCTATGATGCTGACTCCAAACAGGACAACTACATCGGGGTGATCCGAGACATGACCAAACGGAAAAAAGCAGAGTTACAGTTACTACGTGCCGAAAAGCTCTCCATGACGGGAAAGCTGGCAAGAACCATCGCTCATGAGGTTCGGAACCCACTCACCAATCTCTCACTGGCGCTTGAACAACTCAAGGATGAAATCGACGAGCAGGTCGAAGATGCAGACTTGTATTTTACCATCATATCCAGAAACACGGAACGTATCGGCAAGCTTATTTCAGATCTCCTGAACTCTTCCAAGCCAAAAGAACTGCAGCTTGAGAAACAAGCCTTAAATCCTTTGGTGCGAGAGGCACTGGACCTGGTACGAGACCGACTTCATTTGCAAAGCATGTCGCTGGTGGAAGGCTATGCAGATGATCTACCGGACCTGTCTTTAGATACTGATCAGCTCAAGATCGCACTCACCAATCTATTTATCAATGCCATTGAGGCGATGAAAGAGGAGCAGGGCCAACTCAAAGTAGCCACCTATTGGTTTGAGGATAAAATCTGCCTGGAGATAGGGGACAATGGGCAAGGCATATCCAAAGTAGATCAGCATCAGCTATTCGAGCCTTTCTTTACAGGTAAGAAGGAGGGAACTGGGCTAGGTCTCACCACCGTCCAAAACATTGTGCATAGTCATCAGGGCAGTATCACTATGGATAGCGAATTGGGAGAGGGGACTACCTTTTACATCTACTTCGATCCCGAGTTGTAGAATTCTCTCTACAAACCGGCGCTGGCTTCCACAGTTTTGCTCCACATCACGGCTGTTTATTGGCTCCAAAGGCTTGTTTTCACTTTGGAATGAATATGGTATCTATAGTGGTGTCATGAAAAACAATGGAACTATGAACAGCGATACACTACAATTAGAGAGAACACAGATAAAGAAAGAAACGAAAAGCAGTTCACGTTTGGGGTACACCAAATTGGAGATTGCAGAACTAGTAGAGGTGATGAACCGACTACTGGCTAACTATAGCGTACATTATCAAAAGCTCAGAAATTTTCATTGGAATGTAAAAGGAGGAGACTTCTTCGATATCCACGAAAAGTTCGAAGAGCAGTACAACTACTCCAAAGAGGCCATTGACGAATTAGCAGAAAGAATCAGAGTTTTCAATCAAACGCCTCTCAGTACCATGAAGGAGTATCTGGAGACTTCAGATATCAAAGAGTCTGGAACAGATCTATCTGGCATGGAAATGGTCCGAGAGGTGATCAAAGATTATGAAATCTTGTTGGAGCATATGTTCAATGTGATCGAAATGGCTATTGAACATGGAGACAGTGGTACAGAAGATATGGTGAAAGGATTTGTGAAACGCACAGAGAAAAATCACTGGATGATGACCGCCTTTTCTCAACAGTAATCGTTTAAATAAATAAAGCAATCCCGAAAAATTCGGGACTAAATGTTAAACCAATAAACAAAATATATTATGAACTCATTATTGAAAAATGCAATTGTATTCATCGCAGGAGCCGGAGCTGGATTGGCAGCTGGATATTTGACAGCCCCAAGAGAAGGAGCCAAGTCAAGAGAAAAAATCAACAAGGATTTTGATTCGATGAAGAAGAGTTTGGAAGCAGCGGCTACTTCTAAGCTAGAAGAGGCTAAGGACATTTTGAACAAGACTGTAGAGACACAGGCTCAAAAAGGGAAAAAGGTCATTGACAAAGCCAAGGAAGTCGCCACACTTTAATTATATTAGCTAGGTGCAAGCGACTGCCCGACTGAGCTGGAAGGTGAAAATTGTACATCTTCCAGCTCAGTTTTTTTTGTGACCTTTTTTATCTCCAATATGAATTTCAATTTATCCCGTGCCATAGATATCCTTCAAGGTAAATTAGAAAACTGGTTAGAAAACCTCACCGCGATGCTACCTAATCTGGTAGTAGCTGTTTTGGTGGTGGTTTTTTTCTATTTCATAGCTAAGCTGCTTAGAGCAGTTGCCAAGAAATTATTAGATCGATTTGTAGAAAAAGGAGCCATATCCAATCTCTTTTCAGCCATCATCTATTTGATCACGATGGGAGTGGGGTTGATCATTGCCCTCAACCTATTGAAACTAGAGCAGACGGTAACCTCACTGCTGGCCGGTGCGGGTATCATTGGTTTGGCTCTGGGTTTTGCTTTTCAGGACATCACGGCCAACTTTATAGCGGGTGTGCTTATGGCTTTTCGAAAACCTATACAGGTAGGGGACATCATCTCTACCAGCAACTATACGGGTACAGTGGAGGAGATAGATCTGCGCGCTACCATTATTAGAACCTTTCAGGGACTGCATGTCATCATCCCCAACAAGGATGTTTTCCAGACTCCAGTCACCAACTTCACCAAGACTTACGATAGAAGAATAGATCTGGAAGTAGGTGTCTCCTATGCCGAGGATCTGGAGCGTGTTAGGGATATCGCTATCGGAGCAGTCTCTAAGCTGCCTTATTTATTGCCGGGTCAGGAGGTGAAATTGTTTTACCATGAATTTGGAGACAGTTCGATCAATTTCACCATCATGCTGTGGATTCACTATCCAGACGAACCTGGCTATCTCAGAGCCAGAAGTGAAGCCATCATAGCCATCAAAAAAGCCTTCGATCAAAATGGTATTACCATTCCATTCCCAATTCGTACTTTGGATTTTGGAATCAAAGGCGGAGAAAAACTCTCCGAGATGACGCTGCATCATGATAAGGACTGATAAACGCTTAGGATATTTGTACAGCTGCAGACATGAACGATTTAAAAATTAACTGCCAACCCAATTGTGGCAATTCACCCAAGATGGCCTTTTTGCGAGATTTCAATCTGGCCTTTGCACGAGGAGATGTAGATTTCATCCTGGACAATGTGAGTGAAGATATCCACTGGGAAGTAATAGGGGAAGGAGTGATTGAAGGAAAGGAGGCCTTCGGGAAATCTATCAAAGAGATGGCTGCTTTTGTACCGGAAGAAATTACTATTTATCAAATCGTAAGTCACGGCAAACAAGGAGGACTCAATGGTGAACTAATTTTTCCTGATGGCAAACTCATTGCCTTTTGCGATATGTATGAGTTCGTAAGCGCGGGTAAGAACCTGATACGAAAGATGTACTCCTATGCCATGAATAAAGGCTACTAGGGGATTTATGCTGGTTCAAACGGACTCATCTAGTTTAAGCGTCCGCTTGGACTAGACTTCTCGACATTTACCAAATGGAATGAGCACAAGCGAGACGCTTGCGCTCGTACGTCTTTAAAAAAGAAATCTCGTTCGAATATCCATACAATCTATAAATCAATACACCATGAAACCAACAAAAATATGGGCCAACCTCGGCGTGGAGAATATAGAAAGAACCCAAGCCTTTTATCAGGCATTGGGCTTCCCGCTTAATGGATAACCAGCTATTGATCTGGTTAGCTTTTTATTCGGAGAAGAGGCCTTTGTGATTCACTTCTTCGAAAAGGAAAAGTTGAAAAGTAGTTTGGAAGGTGATCTGTCTGATCTGAGTCAGGGAAATGAAATCATGTTTAGCCTATCTGCAGAGAGCAAAGAGGAGTTTGATGCCTGGATAGAAGAGATCAAAAATGCAGGTGGTCAGATCCTGTTCGATTCCAACTACGACAGGAAAGCCTTTTATGATGATAACGGCTTTTACGTTTGTGTTTTCTCCGATCCGGATGGGCATAAATTTAATCTGCTGTACTCGGACAACAAGTGAGTACATGCCGTAACCGTTAACCAGAAGTAGCAATTGAAAATTGAACTGAGTAAAGAATGAACTGCACTCAGAAAGTATGTCAGATTATTAAATTGATAATTCTGAATGTTTCCTGCTTTTGTCCTTGCATAATGGGGTGGTAATAGTGATTTGTTCATTATATTAAACTTCAATCTCAAATGAAGTATGTCTATTAATGCATTTACCCGCCTGATTTTTTACTTTCTGTTTTTGGTGATGGGCTACCATCAGGCAAGTGCTCAGGAGCACCCTCTGTCCAAACATGATTCGGCACTGGTTGTCAAATATGAGGCTGAATACAAAACATATCTGGAAGAGCATGCCAATATCAAAGAAGCCACCCGCTACCTGAATGAAATTGCTTTTATCTACTGGGAACACAACCAATACAAAAAGGCCATAGAATACTACAAGATTTCTGCTGACCTGAATGAAAAGATTGAGAATGAAAACGGGATCGCCATGATCAATAACAATCTGGGGATGCTGCATGCCGATATCATGGACTATGAAAAATCCTACGACTACTTCATGTTGACACTAGCTGCAAGGCGTTCCAAAAATGAAAAGATAGGCATGATCTCGGCCATGATCAATCTATCCGTAGTGCTCAACAATTTGGAGAGGTATGAGGAATCCATTCAGTTTTTGCAAGAGTCGCTGAATCTAGCCCGTGGCATGAAGGACGTGGATCAAATGAAGAGCTGCTATGGGATGTTGTCAGAGACCTATGAAAAGGCAGGAGATGTCAAGCAATCCATCTATTATTTCAATCTATACAAGACCTTTACCCAGATGGCTCAGAAGGAAAAGATCGACCAGATCATGGAAGACTATTCTGAGGAGAAACTCCTTAAGGCTCAACTGGAGGAGGAGAATAAAAAGCATAAAGAGGCTCTGTTGGAAAGGAAAAAGGAACTGGAATCGGTACAGCGTACCAAACAGAAATACGAGCTAGAGTTGAGCAGCTATGACAGCATTACCAGGTCACTTTATGATGATTTGAATCAAAAAGAATTGCGATTAGAAGTGCTTACCAAAGAATCACAAATTAGTCAGCTCAAAGCCCAGCAGGAAATCCAGGAGGAGCGAATTGAAAGAGAGAATGAGAAAAGAAAATTGCAGATTGCTATTACTGTTTCCTTAGCCATGTTGATTGTACTCTTTTTCATCCTTAGGAGTAAGCGAAAAACCAAGAAATGGGCCGTCGATCTGGAAAAGAAGAACGAAGTGATCGAAGAACAAAGGGAGGAGTTAAGAGAACTAAACAGCAATCTGCAAGAGTTGGTAGAGCAACGGACCGAGGCATTGAAGAAGGCAAATGATAAACTGAGTGAGTTTATCTTTTCGAATAGTCATATCATCAGAAAACCTGTTGCCAATATCAAAGGGATCGTAAACCTGATGTCCAAAATTGAAGTGAACAAAAAAAATAAGCAGTTGCTGGACATGTTAGGGAAAAGCAATTCAGAGCTGGACGATGCATTGTCTAGTTTTAACGAGAGCCTCACATTGAACGAATCCTTTCTAAAAGAGAATCAGTCCACCGAAAAATAAGATGAGAGTAGGAGCAGTAGTGATTTTGATTTTGATGGTGCTGGATATCAAGGCTCAGCAGCCAGAGCATCAGGCCAGAGTTTACACAGACAGCACGGGGAAGATTTTTTGGAACAAGCAAATGCCTGTCTACATCAGGATCGCAAGCAGTCCAGACGATCCGGGTGTGCTTTTAACCAATGATGAGCAGCCTGAATATACCGACCCCATCTATCTGGATACTGAGGGCGTCAACTATATTCGTACAAGAAATGCTGTCAACAATCGAAGTATGAAACCCGCTAATCCACCGGTGGAGGTCATGTTGCCGGTTTATGCGGATGGTCAGCCTCCCGTTTCTAAAGCTTTGTTTCAAGAGACGGCCAGATATGTCCGCAATGGCATAGAGTATCTGGGGCGAGGGCTGAAAGTGGAACTGCAAGGACTGGATGCACAGTCTGGGTTAGACGAGATTTACTATGCCATAGATGACAATCCTTTTCAGCCATATACACAGCTAATAGACTATGCGCTGATCGAAGGCAGTAGTACGCTACGATACTATGCTGTCGATCATGTAGGCAATGCAGAAGCTGCCAATGAGCGAAACTTGTTGCTAGACTATGGTTCGCCAGTGACACAGGTCAGTGGACACGGGCCTCAAATGAAGAACTCATACACCTTTGGATCAACTTTGCAGTTGAGTGCTGTTGATAGCCTGTCTGGTGTGGACAAGATATATTACCAAATAGACGAGCAAGAGAGGCAGGTGTATAACCAAGCGCTTGCTATCGATGCATTGTCAGATGGTTTTCACATGATTACCTATTATTCTGTCGATCATGTCCTCAATCAAGAGGAGCCAAAAAGCTATGAATTTTACATGGACAAGTCTGCGCCACTCACTTCTGCTGATATTTTGGGGGATAGGTTTATTGTAGATGATCAAATCTATTTTTCTGGAAGAACCAAGTTGAAATTTACTGCAGTAGACAACCGAGTGGGAGTTAAGGAAGTCAGGTACAGTGTGAATGACGAAGGGTTTCAGACCTACGACAACCCTTTTTACCTCCCTAACAAAACCGGGACACACCAGATCAGGTACTATGCGGTGGATCATTTTGGCAACAAGACATTTGATGAAAATAGCTCCAATCCCTACAATGCGTTTGAGCATCATGCCACCAAAGTGTATGTTGACTTGACCGGGCCTAATCTTAGCTATGATTTTGTGGGAGAAGTTTTAGAGACTCGAGACACCGTATTTGTGAGGTCAGACACCCAAATTAAACTATCGGCCCATGACACGGAATCAGGTTTGCAAAAGATCACTTATAGCCTGGAAGGCTCACCAGTAGAGTACGACTATGAGACTCCTTTTATGTTCGATCGTGAAGGCTATCATGCGGTGGATTTTTATGGCTATGACAATGTGAACAATCGCAACGTGTCACATATGAATGTCTTTGTGGACAACAAAGGAGCCGATATCTACTGTACCTATAGCAGCGAGGGATACCTTCGGGATGGGCAAAAGGTGTACTCACCGGGACTCAAAATATATTTGGCCGCACAGGACAACCATGTCGGTGTTCGTGATATCCTCTATTCGATCAACGGGGAGCAGGAGCAATCCTACACTTCGCCTATCAGGGGCTTGAGAAAAGAAGGGAAATACAAAATCAAGATCATAGCCTTTGATTTGTTGGGTAATCGCAGCACCAAAGAAATTGATCTTGAAGTGGCCAAAAAATAGGCATGTGCTGATCTTTCGGGGCTAAAATTCATTCCATCTCTGGTAAATGATATCCATCCGACACTTGAGAACTTAAAGTTGAAATTTTGGGTATAAAGACCAAAACTCAGCAACCCTATTATAGTCCTTTCGTAAAAATCGTTTCAACAAATATTAACACAACAAATAAAAATGAGTTTAGCAGAGGATTTACAGTGGCGATACGCAACGAAGAAGATGAATGGTAAACCTGTACCGCAAGACAAAGTAGATTATATAGTAGAAGCTGCTCGATGGGCGCCTTCCTCATCAGGGATTCAGCCTTACGAGATTTTCGTGATCACTGATCAGGAGCTGAAGGAGAAGATCAAGCCGGTAGCCTGGGGACAGGAGCAGATCACCGATACGTCTCACTTGCTGGTATTTGCTGCATGGGATGGATATTCTCTGGATCGCATCGAGGAAGTATTCCAACGCACTTTGGAAGAAAGAAAATTGCCAGCAGACACCATGGATGCTTACAAAGAGAAGCTATGGGGTATGTTCGAACCTATGTCGCAGGAGTGGCACGCCCACCATGCGGCCAAGCAGGCCTACATCGCTTTCGGGTTGGCCATGGCAGCTGCGGCAGAGCAAAAAGTAGACGCTACTCCGATGGAAGGCTTTAGTCCGGATGAGTTGGACGAGATCCTGGGATTGAAGGAGAAAGGCCTGAAAAGTGTATTGCTATTGCCATTGGGCTACAGAGATGAGGACAATGACTGGTTGGCAAAAATGAAGAAGGTGAGAACACCAAAAGAGGATTTTGTGACCGTATTGTAATCAAAAGATAGTTTCTAGATAAAGGTGCCGGCTGTATAGCTGGCATTTTTTGTTTGGGGCCAATGAAGATTTCCTACTGCAATCCATTGATAGAGGAGGGATACTTATTTAGAGATATAATCTAATTTATCTTCATTATGTAGTAGCTTCAGTTTTCAATCTAAAACCTGAAATATGAAAAAAATGATCCTGTTGTTGTTGGTGCTTTGTTCGATCCAGCAACTCAACGCCCAGAAGTTTGAAGTGTCCTATTCGCCGGAGCTTATGTCTGATTCTTTTTCAGGCAGTGTACTGCTTTACTTGTCCAAGGAAAACCCAAGCCCGAAAGACGGCTTTCACATCTTCGAGAGGAGTCCGATGTTCAGGGTAGTCGTGGAAGATCTTCAGCCAGGAGCAACCCTGACCTTTGACGATGCTGCACTGGCCTATCCCGTAGCGCTCAGCAACATCGAGAGAGGAGAGTACTACGTTCAGGCACTTTTTGATCGAAAGCTCAAGGGACAGACCATCAACAATGGGCCGGGCAATTTATATTCTGATCCTGCACGATTTATACTAGACAAAAACTTTGACACGGTATACACGATCCTTTGTAATCAGATGGTGCCTGAGGTGACCATGAAGGAAACCGATCGCATGAAGGAACTGGTGGTGGACTCCAGGCTGCTGAGCCAGTTTCATGATCGACCTATGCAAATCGCAGGAGCGGTTCAACTGCCTGAAGGATATGATCCCAAGTCTAAGAAAAAGTATCCGGTGGTTTATTCAGTTTTCGGATTTGGGGCGAACTACAAGACCCATGCAGGCTATCCCAAATATGACATACCCATGCTGGGAGAAGAGCCAGCGATAGTGGTCTATCTGGATGGCAGGTGTCTGGAGGGGCACTCTACCTACGCCAACAGCGACATCAATGGCCCCTGGGGAGATGCGCTGGTGAAAGAATTCATCCCTGCTCTGGAGAAGAAATACCAGGCCAACGGTGCACGATTCCTGTTCGGACATAGTAGCGGAGGCTGGACGGTCATGTGGCTACAGACCCAATACCCCGAGACTTTTGCAGGAGCCTGGTCCAGTGCGCCTGATCAGGTGGACTTTCGCAACTGGCAGAATATCAATATCTATGAGACCAAAAACCTCTATTACAGCCCCAGTGGGCAGCCTCTCTCTGATGTGACCATAGCCGGTAGGATCCCTGTGACGAGTACCAAGGACATGTTTCGTATGGAGGAGATTTTGTACCGGGGAGAGCAGATGCGCTCCTTCGATGCGGTCTTTGGTCATAGGGATGAAAAGGGTGAGATCATCCGACTGGTCGATCTGGAAACCGGAGATATCAATCCTGAGGCTTTGCCTTATTTTAGACGCTACGACCTTTCCTATCAGTTGAGAAACAATTGGGATCAATATGAAAAGGCCATTGCCGGCAAGATCCTGATATCGGTAGGAGAGCACGACAATTTCTACTTGCACAAGGCCGTACATCTGCTGGATGAGGAAATGCAAAAGCTCAACGCCGATATGCAGTTTGCCTACTATCCGGGCGATCACTTCACGGTCTTTACTGAGGAATACAAGCAGGCCGGAGTGGCATTCCTCACCGAGTGCTATGCCAAGTGGAAGGAGGAATGAGTTGAAAGTGGAAAGTTAAAAGTGTAAAGTTGATAGTGGAGTCTAATTGGTAGATGGATGCTTCAGCGTGCTACTGCTTTTCTCATGCTTGATTTAATTATGATTTGGGAATTGTAGTATCGATTGAAGCCCTGTCTGCCGACTGGAAGGCTCCTTCGCCCTCGATGTGTCGAACCGCTTTACGAAAGGAGGAATATATTCTGCAATGAAAAATGTTTCTACAAAAAACTAAACACTGAGGTTCAAAACATAGATAACCGATCTACTACCACCACAGCCTGAATATATAAATCCCCCTTTACCAAAGCAGAGCTGTTGCATTCTAATTGATTAGTTTGTTTAGAGTCTCAATATCATTGGCTACCAGTCTGGTGGCCTTTGCTATTTGATTCATGCCTTGTTTTCTAAATATATTCATTGCACCATTTTTAAGCGTGGATATAATTGATGGAGCGTTGCCTAATCTGATTTTAGAGGCATCTTCTTTCATCGTTACATCTTTGGTCCAGTGTAGACTGTTTTCAATGTGCCAATGATTCCTTATCCCATAGTTGTATAATAATGCACTTCCATTCTTTATGCTGCTTAAATAATACGCGTTTTCTTCCCTGTAGCGTCCATTGACTTTTACTTCTCTTCTAATTTTGATGCCGTGTTGTGCACCAGTCCATTGTTTTTTTATTTCCTCTGGCAAATTGAACACTGTTACATCTCTATTTTCTATTCTTCCTTTGTTTCTCTCTAGCTGAGAATAATAACCTATAGGCTTTTCTTGGGCACACTTTTCGATGCTCTGGTAGAGTGTCTTTTGATTTTTCTTCACTCCAATTACATAATTATTTCCACTAGCTATAATCACTTCTACCGTTTTTTTTGACAATGAAGAGCATCCATAGTAAAGACCACATCTTTGAGATCCAGCATCTCTATTAATTGACGAACTACAGGTATTTCACTCTCTTTTGAGTTAATGACTTCTCCATTGGCTAATACCATTTTCTGTCTGGAAACGAATACGGTCACTAGATTGATGAAATTCTGATACGACTTTGAATAATCACTCATTGTACCACCGATGGCCTTGCCATCTACACTAAGCCACTCTCCAGACTCTATCGAAACATAGGCTTTACTCCACTGATAGAATTGATGAGAAAAGGAATCAAAATCCAATCCCATCAACACTCTTCGAATAGTATAAAAAGTCGGTAATCTGTCTTGTTTGGGCTGAAAAGTAGACAATAAGTTCTCTCTATTTCTTTCTATAAAATCTCCAATAGCACGATAACCATAGTAGCCGCTCATTACCGACATCAGCACGATGACCAGTACCAATTCCAGAGAATGTCGCTGACCCGCACCACGCCTGTGATCCTTCACTTTTCCTAAATACCAAATGATACTTTCTGATGCCATTTTTAATTTTCAAGTTAATCCATTTTTTAGAATGCAACAGCCCTGCTTAATAAAGGGGGCCAGGGGGATTGGAATGCAAAACCGCCAAATCTTCATCTCTCGCTATCACTGATCCCATACCCCATAGGGTGATCCAAGATTCTTCACTTTTATCAGCGACTTACTTGTGCCTTTGCGGGCGATCCTGTATTCTTGACAAACCAAGTCAGCCTGTAGCAGCGGCTGACTTCTTGCAGCATTTGTTTGAGAAGAGAAAAACATTTTTTTAAACGTTTATTAACACATACAAACGGGTATATAGTGCATTGCATATAGTAAAATGTTGTGCTTCATTATGAAAATGAAAAATATAGTATTGTTCACATTGATATTTTTGGTTTTCGGGTGTTCAAACCCTGTAAAAATTGAAATGACTAAGAAAATAGAAATCGATTGGTCTAAACTTGATGATAGTTCAGAGTATGACATTAAATACGTGCAATTAAATTTCAATCCATTTGTTGATGAAGAGATAATGGGAAAAGGAATTGAAGAATTAATGTATAAAGACAGCATATACACATTAGATCAAACTGACAAATCCAGATTGATCGAAATAATTTCAGATAGTTTGAATTTCAGCTATGGAGAATGCGGAACATTTGCTTTAAACGCGGGATTTGTATTTATCAAAAATGACACTATTAAGGGAATTATTGAAATGGGATGTGGATATTATCAATGGGGATTTGAACCTTGGAATAAAAACTCAATGGACGGGTCACTATCTGATATTGGGTTTGAGAAAATGACAAAAATGTTGGACGACATTAATTTAAAAATAAAAAAAACGAACGCACAACAAAAGCTTCCATGAATAACCCTCTGCAGCATAAATTTAGTTAAACTTCTTCATAATGTTTCTTTTGGCCGTTTTGGAATCGAATCTTTGATCCAATAGGTGGATGAAAGTAAGTCAAGGATGGCCATAATTCTCCTGTGTGGGCTCTGATGTAGCTCCCACTCCTTTACTTACTTTTAGCTGCCTATTAACTTTGACCGAGATTCAAAAACAACCCATGCTTCCATTAGTGGTACCGTTAAAGTCCACAGTTTCCCGTCAGATGTTTAAAAATGGCACCCCGCCCCATACTAAGATAGTGTTCGGGACACAGCGAGTGTTAAGAGGTCAGGGTGCTCAACTGTCGTTAGGGGCTGATTTTAAGTCTTTGGTCTTTTTACTATTTTACTAATCCTATCTCATATTCTTCTCCTGTTTTGAGTACATGATATATCCTTGAGACCAGTTTCCTGGCTATAATTACTATTGATCTTTTCTTGGTATGCGACTTGGTTAGTTCCTCGTATCTCATCAACATAGCGGGATCTTTCTGCACACAACTCCAGGCACATTCGATCAATGCACTACGCAGGGCTTTGTGCCGGCGGTTAGTCATGTAGCCTTTCACGTCTCTTTCTCCACTGGAATGACTGGTTGGTTTGAGACCAATAAAGCTATTGAAGTGTTTGAAGCTGGGAAAACGATCTATGCTCTCCAGTTCTATGAGTAGTTGTACAGTGGTCAATGGGCCGATCCCAGGGATGCCTCTGAGTAATTTTGCCTGTTGCTTGTACTTAGCTAATCGTTGGATTTTCCTGACCTGTATCGCCACTTTAAGCAAATGACGATATGTAAAATGATAATGCTCCAGCAAGAAGTTGACAGTCAGTTTTGTGTTTTTGGATTCAAACTGAACTTGCGAGATCCAAACCAAGAAGGCTTTGCTCCAATAGGCATTATCAAACTCTGTAGGTATGGGGATCCCCGCAAATAATAATTTGTCTTTGATGCGGTTTTTGATCCTGACCAACTCTGCCCACAATTTCTTGCGGTAACGAAACAGTTGCCTATGACCTTCTACTTCGATACTGGGAACATGAATGCCCCGAAGTAATCCAGCTCTAAGAGCTTTGGCTATCTTTCGACTATCAATTGGGTCGGTTTTTTCGGTGGTTTCCTTGTGAGTGGTGGGGATGTCTGCTGCATTGACTACCAAACAGCGATAGCCATAACTCTCCAAATCTCTACAGATCCAAAACCCAATCTTGCAGGCCTCATAGGCACAGATCACCTTGGCAGTAGGGAAATGCTTGTCGAGGTAGGATTTGAGTGCGATTGGTTCAGGTGGCTGGGTGAAAGTTCGATGGTGAATATGGCCAGCAAAGATGCTAACCGACCAGCTGCGCTTGTGTACGTCCAAGCCAATGAATAAATTGTAAGTGCTTAAATCTTCCATGATATAAATCCTTTGGTTTATACTTCATACGCCATTGGGTTATATCATGGGAACTATAGTGCATACCCTTCGGGACACGCACCTTACAGATAGCGTTAAACATGATTCCATTGATTAATAGATATTTCCTGTAATCCACATAATATTACTGATTGCAATAGCAACAGTTTTTTCGTTTTACCCGAGTCTACATCCAAACCTGCCGATAACTTAATGAGGCATGTAGGTACAGTATTGATGACCATAGGTCTATTGTCAACTGCTGGCCAATATTGGAGAGGGAAAGTTGGCTATGCACTAACCCTATTCTTTCTATATACGGTTTTCTCGATATTAATTTGGGGGCCATATCTATGATAGGGGACTTTGTTTCAGCTGCCCTGCCTTGTATTTTTGCTGTCATAGTCCTTTATTCTATCATCTTGTTAAATGGAAGAGAATCTAAAAAAGCTTTTGGAATAAGCTTTAAGGGATTGGGTTTGAACTTTCTCCCCGCCTTTTTAGGGTTAGTTTTTGGAATGGCAGCTCTTTTATATCTGGTTTAAATGGAGGTAACATTGGATATGCTGGTGGGTGTAAATTGATCATTTGAATATTCTCAGTAGAAGAAATCCGATTCAATTCTAGCACTCAAAATCCCCCTAGCCCCCTTTACGAAAGGGGGAATTATACCCTTATGCTTTTGGTAGAAACAGAACGTCAATCTATGTTCTGAACCTCAATGTTTGACTTTTATTTGAACCATTTTTCAATGCAGCATCCATTCCCCCTTAATAAAGGGAACAGAGGGATTCTTTGCATCTCTAGCTCTGGTTTGATCTCTATATCCCCAGCCATCAGTCGCTCATCATCAATCTCAAATTAAAATTTGCCAGTTCGTATACCGTACGGTATATTTGTGGAGTGGTAAGATCAGAGAAAACAAGACAAACGATCATCGAGAAGACAGCAGCGATCTTCAATAAGAAGGGCTATACCGGGACCTATATGTCCGATCTTACTGCGGCCACCGGACTGACCAAGGGCAGTATCTATGGCAACTTCAAAGACAAGAATGAAGTGGCTCTGGAGGCCTTTCGTTACAATTACCAGTTTCAGACCCGGCAACTGATGGGTAAGCTGGATCAACTCGATCTAGCCTCAGACAAGCTTTTGGCCTTTTTGGATCACTATCGCAAGGCGTATCGGCCCATCTTTGAGAATGGTGGCTGTGCCATCCTGAATACGGCTGTGGATGCAGATGACGGCAATGAATGGCTGAAGAAAGAAGTCATCCAAAAGATACAGGATTGGTCTGCGCGATTGATATCCATCGTGACAAAGGGGATATCGAGAGGAGAACTAATGGACATAGATCCAGAGGAATATGCCTATCGCACCATTGCGCTGATCGAGGGTAGCATATTGCTAGCCAAGACCTTGAATAAGCCTGACATTCTGATGAAAAACATGGATCACCTAAGTGCTGAAATTAAAGAAATGACCCAGAAGTAAAATTTTTTAACCATTCATATACCTTACGGTATATGAGTCAATCATGAGTATATGAAAAGAGTAGTAATCACCGGAATGGGGGCCATCACCCCGATAGGAAAAGACCTCAAGAGCTATTGGGGCAACTTGCTGGCCGGTCAGTCAGGTGCCGGGCCTATCACACGATTTGATTCCAGTGCTTTCAAAACCCGATTTGCCTGTGAGATCAAGGATTATGATCCTTTGGACTATTTTGATCGAAAGGAGGCCCGCAAGCTGGACCGATTCAGTCAGTATGGTATGATAGCAACCGCCGAAGCAATAGCTGATGCCAGTTTGGATTTTGAACAATTGAACCGAGACAGAGTGGGGGTCATTATGGCCAGTGGTATCGGAGGGTTCGAGACCTTCCAGCAGGAAGTGGTGGGCTATACGCAGCAGGAATTTCAGCCTCGTTTCAATCCTTTCTTTATTACCAAGATCATCGCCAATGGTCTCTCAGGGATGATCTCCATCAAATATGGCTTGCGGGGTATCAATTATTGTCCAGTCACCGCTTGTGCTTCATCTACCCAGAGCATCATTCAGGCTTTCAATTACATTCGGCTGGGCAAGGCAGATGTGATTCTCGCAGGTGGGTCCGAAGCGCCGATTACCGAGGCGTCCATAGGTGGATTTACCGCCATGAAGGCCATGTCTACTCGAAATGATGATCCGGCCACTGCTTCGCGTCCTTTTGATGTCCATCGAGATGGTTTTGTAGTTGGCGAAGGAGCTGGCGCGCTAGTGGTGGAAAGCCTGGAATCAGCACAAAATCGCGGTGCTAGAATTTACGCAGAGATCGTCGGTGGAGGAGAAAACTCGGATGCCTATCACATCACTGCTACTCATCCCGAGGGGCTGGGTGCCTATCTGGCCATGAAGAGCGCACTGGAGGAAGCAGGAATCGAGGCGGCTCAGATCGACTATCTGAATGCCCATGCCACCTCGACCGGACCAGGTGACCTGTCAGAGATTCAGGCCATCCAGGGACTCTTTGGTGATCACATCCAGCGTCTGCAAGTCAATGCCAGCAAGTCCATGACAGGGCATTTGCTGGGCGGCACAGGGGCCATCGAGGCGATTGCGACCTCTATGTCCGTACAGGAGGGGCAGATTCCTCCTACGATCAATACCCGGGAGGTGGATCCAGTAATCGATACCTCTCTCAATCTTTCCTTGAACACTTCAACCCAAAAGGACATCACCTACGCCCTTAGCAATAGCTTTGGTTTTGGAGGGCACTGCGCTGCTTTGATATTGAAGAAGTTTGTGTGAGCTTACCATTAACGTCGACGAGGTTTCAAACCTCGTCGGCGTTTTATTCGATAGAAAAATAATTTAGATTTTTTTCTCATAATCCTTGAACCAAAGGGATATTGCTACGACATATGAGCAAATGATGAAGAGTAAATCTCAAATATTGGATGAGCTGCTGGTACTGCAGGCACGACGAGGCGACAGGGAGGCCTTCGAACAGCTGGTGGTCAAGTGGCATACCAAGTTGGTTTACCAGTCGCAGCTACGGACGCACAACCGAGAGCAATCTCAGGACATCGTACAGGATGTGTGGCAGTGGTTGATAGGCCATCTGTACAAACTGGAGGATGTGGCTCATTTTGGCTCGTGGATCCGGACGATTGTGGACAGGCGCTCCATCGATTGGTTAAGAAAGCAAAAGCACAATGTAGAACTCAATAATCAAAGCTATGAACGTGATCGAACTATTGATACTGGTACTGCTGACGGTGATAGCAGCACTGAAAATACTGAACAATCACTGAGTCAGTTGGAGCAGGCCATGGCTTCATTGCCCGCAGAAAACAAGCTGGTACTGACGCTATATTACATGGAGTCTCACTCCATCGAAGGTATCGCTCAGATACTGGGTATACCTAAGGGGACGGTGAAGTCTCGGCTCTATCATACCCGCGAAAAATTGAAGAAAATTCTAAATGAACAACACCATGAAAAATACGAATGAAGAAATCGACGAAATGATCAAAAAGGCGCTTTCTAAAGAAGAAGCGGCCTATTATGAAGATCTACACGAGCAGTCTCTTCCAGAGATGTTGACAGGACTGTATAGCGGCCGACTCAAGTGGCTCAATGTGCTGTTTGTAGTTGTGACCGTGATTTTTTCTGCCATCATGTTTTATTCGATCTATCAGTTTATGAATACCGAAGATCTCAGAGAGATGATGCGCTGGGGTGCCGCTATGTTTGGCTCGGGCATCATGGCTGCCATGATCAAACTCTGGAGTTGGAATCAGCTGGATAAAAATGCCCTGCTGAGAGAGATCAAGCGGCTGGAATTACTGCTGGCTAGTAAGTAAGGGAGCTTTCAACGTCAAAGAGGTTTCAAACCTCTTTGACGTTAGCTGCTTTTATACTGTAAACCCCTCTTTCTGGGATCCTTCAGATCGATCCAGAAAATGTGAATCGCCTCTTCGGCTTCCATTTGTCCATTTTGGTTTTCGTCCAGTCTCGCCGAAACATACATCAGGTCATTGCCCGCATCATAATCCGAGCTCATGACCGAATAGATTTTAGGAACTAGCGCTTCCGATAGATTCCCATCGATATCGAACCAATAGAATCTCCTCAAATCCTGCACATTGATAAAGCCATCCTGATTGCTGTCTTCATCATAGACAGAGATCATGTAGTAGTCCCGACTGACTGGTTCGTAGTGCAATGAGTCTTTGGAATAGGAGGGATAGTAAAGGTTTTTGATCAAAACAGGTTTCTTGAAAAACTCATTTTGAGATTGTGTTTGGTAGTTGTAGTGCGAGACGTTGATCATGTTGTAGCCTCGCACGACTGAAAAGCCCGGCATCAGATGGTTGTTCCAATTGTTGCCGTCGTTATTATCTTCTCGCCAGGTATAGTGGTGTCGATTCGAGCCTGTAAAGGGCTTTCCAGAATCCTTGTCGATATTGACCTTAAAAAGAGGAGTGAGGCGATGGTCCGGATAGTGGGTCAAAAGCACATTCCTCGGCTGGCTGTCCAGTTGCAACGAATCTATAGGCAGGCCTATGATTTTCTTTCCTTTATCGTCTTTGGATATTTCACTGACCTGAAATCCTTTTCGTTCCAGTTTTTTATCAGTACATCCCCACACCAATAGGCCGAGGATCAAAATAGCTAGTGGTCTTTTCATAATTAGAAATGCTAAGTAAGCGAATATCACACAAAATGAGTAAAAGTTGAAAAGATCGCGAACAGACCGTACTCTCACAATTATTTTCACCAGGGTGGGAAAGATAGGTGGGCTGTTAATCCGTCTATCAAGTTTGTGTTCCCAATTGTTCCAACCCTTTGCGTTCTTCGCGGGTCTTATTCACAAACCAATATGATATGAAAACGCTAAACCAATTCAAGAATTTTGCGCTAGTCGCGGTAGTCCTTTTTTCTATTAGTTGCTCCTCGGATGAGGATTTTCTGAACGGAAAGAGAGCCGATGGTAAAACTAGTTTGTTTGATGAAGTCACCGAGCCTGAGGTTCCCATAGATCATGCTAGTGAAGGCGTATATACCGATAGTTTTTATCTGTCGTCAAGCTCAGGCTCTGGTGGTGCCTGGTCAGGTAGCGGCGAATGGGGTAGTGGAAACCCTAATGGGGAGTTCGAAGCAGGGACTCTCACTGCCGGCGAATGGAGTGATTTGGAGCATTGGGATTTTTGGAATGACCTATTGAGCAATCAGGAATACTATGAAGATGTAAATCGGTGGGGACTGAAAAAAATAGAACGCTATAGCTTTTTGGTATTGGATAATCAAGGGGCAGCGGTGGCCAATGCTGAAGTCAGCCTGATGATAGATGAAGTGGAGGTCTGGAAAACCAAAACAGATAGCAAAGGAAGAGCCACCCTTTGGTCAGATTTAGGCCTTAACACACCTTCTGCACTTATCAAAATGGGAGCGGTAGAAGAGGAGGTCTTTGGGGTCATCAATTATGCTGAGGGAATCAACGAGGTAGCGTTGAGCACCACTGTCTCCAATCAAAAAGTAATGGATATCTACTTTGCCGTGGATGCGACCGGTTCCATGATGGACGAAATTGATTACCTGAAGGCCGAGCTTATACATGTGATACAGCAAGTGAGAATGGACCATCCAACCCTAGAAATGCGATTTGGCTCTGTCTTTTATCGGGATGAAGGGGATGACTATTTGACACGAGATTTTGGTTTTACCACTGATGAGGAAAGTCTGGTTGATTTTATTAGGGACCAGAATGCCAATGGCGGAGGTGATTTTCCTGAAGCGGTGCATTCCGCTCTTAACCTGGCCATTACCCAAAATACCTGGGATCGAGATGCTTCGAGTCGTATATTGTTTTTACTACTAGATGCACCGCCACATTACACACAGGATGTGATCTCTGACCTGGAGGATAATTTGATTCGAGCAGCAGAGAATGGGATCAAAATCATACCGATCACTGCCTCGGGGATCGATAAATCTACGGAGTTCTTGATGCGCTCTTTCGCAATCCTAACCAATGGCACCTATGTTTTTATCACAGATGATAGTGGGGTAGGTAATGATCACCTGGAGCCCACCATTGGGGACTATGAGGTAGAGAAGCTCAATGATTTGTTGGTTAGACTGGTTGGGGAGAATGTGCCTTAGGTATTAGTTATTAAGTGAGATTGTCTGATGTTGTAAAGCTAAAGTGTATGTTTAGAAACTTGAATTCATATGTTTTCAACAAATACCTTAGATTCACAATGAAACATGAATAAACCACTACAACTGATATGAAAGTTTCATTCAAGCAAAAACTACTTTTCTCACTGATTTCTGGCTTGTCATTCGCCATACTCAACAGCCTTATGTACTATGTATTTCTAGACAAGGGATTCATCTGGGAAATTTTTATGATGAATTGGATCCTTTTTGGATTTCTGTTTGGGTTCGGTTTCCTGTTTTTCATGCAAAGGATGACCACAAGGTTGATGAATAATATTCAGATTCAATTAGCGGATGACGAAATCGTCAGGCATGAAGGAGGGGCTAATTTAATGAAAGGAATCGAGGCAGTAGGAGGTAAACTGGTATTGACTGATCAAAGGCTGATTTTCAAATCTCATCAAAAGAATGTACAATCGGGCGAAACACAGCTTCCGCTCACAGAGATTCAAGAAGTAATACCAAGAAAAACGGCTAAGCTTTTCCAAAATGGAATGAGGGTTTTGAATCAAGCAGGTGAAGCATTTGATTTTGTGGTCTATGAACGAGAGGTCTGGTTAGAGAAGGTAAAGACTGCCTCTTTCGAATGATGATTTATTTGTTTTAATATTCCTATGTCTTTGCTTTTTAGAGGGAAGAGCTTAAAAAATTAATCCCCCTCATTATGAAAACAACTCCGGAACATGATCAGAAAATAGCCAAAATGACTTTTGCGTCTGTCTATCCTCATTATATCGCTAAAGTGGAACGCAAGGGCAGGAGCCAGGCCGAATTGGATCAAGTAATTGAATGGTTGACTGGCTTTGGTGAGAAAGAGAAGCAAGCTCTGATTGAGAAGAAGGCGACTTTTGAGGTGTTCTTTGAGAGAGCACAATTGAACCCCAATGCACATCTGATCAAAGGGGTGATCTGTGGTTATCGAGTGGAGGAGCTCGAAACTCCTTTGACCCAAAAGGTACGCTATCTGGATATGTTGGTGGATGAACTGGCCAAGGGCAAAAAGATGGAGAAGATCTTAAGAGAAGAGTAGCTCCTTCATTTCCTATCAACCTGTCAGGTGCAAATCTGCGAGGAATTTAGTAAATTTATAAAGCAGCCAGCGAGCTTGGTATGAAAATCCTATAAAGCTATGTCGAAAGGATCGTTTTGTGTTCAATGGAAGATCAGCTACCCTTGGGCTTGATACTTCTTTATTGAAGGCATTTGTGTTTGATTAGTTCTTTTGGTTTAAACAAAAAGTTATGTCTACTACTCTCGTATTACCTCGCATGGTCAGTTTTTTGGTCTCTTTGATTGTTGCCGTTTTTTGGTATTGGGTATTTTATGATCACCTCTATATGTTGGCCGCTACATATTGCTTGTCTGCTGTGGTGATTTCTAATGTGCTGGAGCCAAAGAAGAAGAGATTAGCCAAACACTTTGGTTCGATCATGCTATTGCTCTCAGCTCTGACAATTTTTGCCTACGCTATTGTGAATGATTTGTCCTGAACATCGTTAAGCCAAACTAAGCTTGACGATGAAGGTGGTACCCATTCCAGGTTCCGAATCACACTCCAGTTCGCCTCCGAGTAGGCCGATGTATTTGTTGACTATAGATAAACCTAATCCGGTAGAACGCTCCCCGGCAGTAGCTTTCGCGCTCAATACCTGGAATTTCTTGAACATATTTCGTTGATCCTCATCTGTCATACCTGGCCCTTCGTCTTTGATCTCCACGACAGCCAGATGCCCTTCAGTTTTGAGATCTATAAATACGCGTGTGCCATGAGGGGAGAATTTGATGCCATTGGAAAGCAAGTTTTCGAACACATGGAATAGGTATTGTTCGTCACCCATCACTTCTACAGCTTCCTGTAGGTTGCTTTCTACGGTTATGTTCTTGGCACTGGCCTGTGTATTATAGTTCTCAATCACATGCTGCAATATCTCTTTCAGGTCTAACCTTTCGAATTGCTCAGAGGTTTTGGATTCGATTTTTTCTATATCCAGAATTCGAGTCACCATTTTGTTGAGTCTTCGTGACTCTGTGGCAATGTGGTTGATCATCCTTAGCTGTTCCTCATTGAGTTCATCTTCACCCGCCATGCCTAGGATTTTAGCCAGACCTGTGATGTTATTGATTGGCGCACGTAGATCGTGGGAGAGGATGTGGATGAAGTTGTTCTTTTCCTCATCGCGAGCGACCAGTTCCTCATTTCTTCGGGATAGCAGTGCATTTTGCTGCTCGATCATCTGTCGATGTTTGGTCAGGATCTCATTGGCTTTTGACTTCACCCGATTGCTATTGTAGAGGAAATAAGCGAAGATGAGAGCGAGAATGATACTGGCCAGAAGGATGTTTTGGATATAGGTCTGTTCTTTTGACTTCTTCTCGATCTGATAAAGCTCTTCGTTCATGAATTGCTTTTCCTTTTGTAGAAGCACGATTTCTTCGTTTTCTCCTTCTGCGATGTGCTGAATCAGTTCATTTACATCATAGCCCAGATATTTTTGGATGCCATTGGTTTTCAAAAGTTTGAATTCTTCGCTTTGTAGATATTCATTGAAGGGGATGGTCCAATCACTTTCAGGATTAAATACCAGACAGTAGCCAAATCCTTTTTTGGACATCAGGTTCAGTCTTTTGATATTCAGGTTGTTGTTGAGGGCCAGGATGTAGTTGGGTAGATCTACATACCCAAAGGCTTTTTTATTCTTCTCTATGTTTTTGATGATGTCATTACTCGAGGAAATGTATTCTATATCGAAATCCATGTCATGATCCACCTTCAGCTCATGCAAGTATTTATCATAAGTGGTTTGCTTTACCGATATAGCATGATACCCCATGAATAAATCGCTGAATTCCCCTCGATAGGATATGAAAGGAGCATCTCTATGGGTAATGAGTACTTGAATATCGGGAAAATAAGGGGCTGAAAACTGTACTTCAGCCTCTCGTTCGGGAATTTTGGATATGATGTCGAGACCAAAGTCTCCAATTTTAGAGTCGTTTTTGATGTGATTGTAGATTTCTCTGAAGCTGTTTTTTCTTTGCCAATTGATGTCCAGATTCAGCCCATAATGATTGAGTAGGTAGTATTTGAAACCCATCATCATTTCGTACTCCAGGCCCTTGAGGGTGCCATTTTCATTTACAATCATGAATGGCTCGGTGCTTCTAAAGTATACAGTGATGCTTCCTTTTTTGGCTTCCTGAAATTGTGACCAGGATATATCAGTAGCCAAAGAAGTGAAAGAACAAAACAGGAGGATCAAAACCCCAACTATATTAGCGCATTTTATCACGGCTTAAAGATATCAATTAAGTAAAAACTACTTAGAAGTTTGGCCGAATTATTGCGTAGAAATATTCTTGAAGAGAAAGTCTCTGAAAGTACGAGCATTTTTAATCTTTTTAATAATTTAGAGATTATCTTATATTTTTGTACTTTTAAAGGAAAGTGGATCACTCTTTCATTGGATTATGAATATAAAATCTGAGGAAATGCTTGGGGCATTTGATGAATGGAAGAGGGAAAAAACGAAAACAACAGAAATGATCGATCAGGCAAATAAAGGGACTAAGTCCAGTGAAGAGGTCAAACATGTCAGTGATTTTGATTTATATAACAAGATATACAACGAAAATATCCTGCTCATGTACAAAGGGGCCATCACGTTTGATTTGGTCACCTCTGTCATAGAAACCCTCGATCGCAAAGTAGCCCAGGTAGAAAGCGACAAAAAAGTTCAAAAGCTTTTTTATAGTGCAGCCGTTGAAGTGGTGCACAACCTCTATCATCACATGGATGAAATCAAAGGACAGTTCGACGATGTGTCAGATTATGATGCCAAGTCAGGGTTGATTACTGTTTTGGCCAAAGAGAAGTATTACAACATTTTGACGGGTAATTTTATCCCTACCAAAAACACATATGATCTCAAAGCCAAGATAGATGAGGTGAATACAACTGATAAAGATGGTTTGAGAGCTTTGTATAAAGAAACATTGAGCAATGGCCAGTTTTCAGACAAAGGGACTGCCGGACTTGGGTTGATTCAGTTGGCCCGAAAAACAGGCGAGAAGCTGAATTACAAGTTTGATAAAGTGAACGGAGAATATTCTTACTTCACGTTCCAGATCAAGATCAACAGAGAATAATAACGAATGATAAGAAAAGAAAAAGGCTCGATCTAAATCGAGCCTTTTTCTTTTATACGAATTCAACGTCTTTCAATTCTCCATCTGCAAAACTGGCACATCGCATAGAATGTCTCAATACTCCAGGTTTCATGATCGATTTGTTAAGTAGCATACGTACGCACTCCTGGATTCCTTCGATAATCGAGGGGTGAGGGTGGATAAGTTCAGCTAATTCACCAATGCCTTTACCCATAGAGATCAAAAGCGCGACCGCTTCAATGGAACTTGAGGCATGTTCGCCAACTACACGCATGCCCAGGACTCGCATTTCATCATCGTTAGAAACGATAATTTTCATGAATCCGTCGGTGTTTCTCATGGCTATCGCCCTGGAGATACAGCTATAGTCCAGGCTCACCACTTTGTATGGGATGCCCTGTTCTCTGGCCTTTACCTCATTCAATCCTACACCCGCTACCTCTGGGGCAAGAAACATGATGGTAGATATGTTTTCATAGATCAAGGGCTTTTCTGGTACGCCAAACATTTTTTCTACCGCATACCTACCTTCTAGTTCCCCCACATTCACCAAGGCAATATCTGCTGTAATATCACCTACTGCATATATGTTGGGTATGGAGGTTTGGGTCAGGTCATCTATGATTCCCCGGTTGTCCTTATTGATCTTGACAGAGCCAGCGATCAGGTTTTCATAGTTCGGGATACGTCCTACCGATACCAGTGCCTTCTCTACATGAAAGATTTCTTTTGATCCATTGTTGTATTCCAATGTGTAAACGACCATGCCGTTTTCGACTTTCATGTCGATCAGTTTCGAATTGCGGTGGATCAGTACTTCTTTGCTTTCGAGGTTGTTTTCTATGATGTCCACCACATCTTCATCTTCGAAGGGGAGGATGCGATTACCCTTATCAATCATGTGCACTTTGGTCTGACCAAAGTTCGAAAAGATAGTAGCAAACTCACAACCAATCACCCCAGCACCTACAATGACTATGCTTTTGGGGAATTCTCTCAGATTTTCAATTCCGTCACTCGTCAGGATTGTTTCTTCATCAATAGGAATATTGTCCAGTTTTCTTGGACGGCTACCAGTGGCCAATATGATGTTGTCAGCCTCGATCTCCATGTCTTCTCCTTCGTCCATTTTGATGGAAACGACATTGTTGCCTATCACCTTTCCAATGCCTTTTACATGATGGAAATATTCCCCGTGGCTATTGAGGTTAAGATTGTGCATGTGATGCTCCAGTAGCTCTCTTCTTTTGCCTACTGCTTTGTCTACTTCTGCTTTTAGAATTTGAAAGTTGTGTTCTGGTGCAGGTACGTTGGTAGATTTACAATGGGTACGGAGAGCAAATGCTTCTCTAGAAAGCTCCCACCAGGTCTTGGATGAAAGGGCACCATTGTGAATACCAGCACCACCTATTCTGTCTTTTTCTATTAAGAGGATTCTTTTCTTGAAATCAACGGCTCTCATAGCAGCGGCATAGCCAGCCGGCCCACCACCTATTACACAGACATCATATTTCTCCATTCGAGTTGATTTTAGTTTCAGGTCTTTTTTTGTAGCTGATCGTTTGTCTAATATAAGGCAATATCTCATGAAACAAGGAAAGAAAGACAGCCTTATTGAATACTCTGGTCATCAGCCTTGTAATATTCCTAGATTACTTATAATTGTAGCCGTAAACTTTTAAAGTCTCCTATGCGCAGCAGAAATATCGCCGCACTTGTCCTAACCATTGTCTCATTAGCGATTTTGTATCCAGGGCTCACCTTGCCCATGTTGCGAATCACAGTGGCTGCTGATTTGCCTATTCTTGGACGTACAACATTTTTTGAGCAGACTCAGAGTATATTAGAGACTATTGATACCCTTTATAGCAACAATAATAAGTTCGTAGGGATTCTTATTTTACTGTTTAGTATCATCATTCCCATAGCGAAAGGTGTCTCCATGATGGCAGTGCTATTGGTAAAGAAGGCCGCCTGGAAACTTCAGCTTTATAGAGTGGTACATTCTATTGGGAAATGGTCTATGGCTGATGTGTTTGTAGTAGGTATTTTTATTGCGTTTTTATCTACTGAGTCCAATAGGTCGGTGGAGGCTGAGTTGTTTGAAGGGTTCTACTATTTTACTGCCTATTGTTTGGTTTCCCTTCTTAGTATCCAGTTGGTAAAGCTGGATTGATCCGAGAGAATTGCAGGTTGTTTTTCGATACTTTTACTACGTAGTTTCTGCGTATATTCTCAATAAAGTGGGGGTTCTACGTTAATATATTCAACGAAAGTTTGATATTGTTGAAATTGTTAACACTTTTGATTTTTAATTATATCCGCAGTGAAAAAGCTAAAGCTAAGAACCGATTATCGATTCGATTTTCACTTGATAGGAATAATGTCAAAGTCCAAAGAATACACAGTTTCCTGGGCCATCAACCAGGCATTGGGTACTGTACTAAAGAAGGAAAAGGACTTGGAAATAGAGATGAAAAAGGGAGGGGTTTTTCGAGTTTCGAACTATCAATTTGAAAATGATTTGCTCCGCTACACGCTCTTATCCAATACTTTGATTTCAGGACCAACGAAGACCCAAAAATTATTGGTTCCATCACTTGGGCATTTTGATTATCTATTGAAGATCGAAGAATTCGAAGAGAATTCAGATTTGAGAGAAATCTATGGACAGTTGCGAAATGCGGCTAAAATAGAAACGATGGTCAAGCTGGATGTGAATAAAATTAAGGAAAAGGAGAGTTTTATATTTTAACTAATACAGTAATTGATGCAATCAAAAAGGGCAAAAATCATCGCTACTCTAGGGCCGGCGAGTCAGGACAAGGAAATGATCAAGAAGCTTATCCATGCGGGAGCTGACGTTTTCAGATTGAACTTTTCTCACGGCACGCACCAGGATCACCTGGAAAGAATCAATGCGATTAATGAAGTCAATGAAGAATTGGGAACGAATGTTTGCAAGCTTCAGGATTTGCAGGGGCCGAAAATCAGAATCGGCGAAATGGAAAATGGTGGAGCAGAGATCGTCCCAGGTCAGAAGCTTACTATTTTGACTGAAGATATCTTAGGCAATAGTGAGAGAGTAAGTACGACTTACAAGCCGATGGCTACTGATGTAGTGAAGGACGACTTGATCCTGGTAGATGATGGAAATTTACAGTTAAAAGTACTTTCTTCTGACGGTAAGGAAGTAGTGACTGAGGTTGTTCATGGAGGAATGCTTAAGTCAAGAAAAGGCATCAACTTGCCAGATACGGCAATTTCTGCTCCTTCTTTGACAGAAAAAGATAGAGAAGATTTAGAATTCGGATTGGAGCATGATGTGGATTGGGTGGCATTGTCATTCGTTCGTAATGCACAAGACATTGAGGAGCTTAGAGAGATTATCACAGCTAGAGGTAAAAGCACCAAAATCATAGCGAAGATCGAAAAGCCAGAGGCTGTTGCTGATATCGATGCGATCATCGCAGCGACTGATGCCATCATGGTGGCCCGTGGTGACTTAGGGGTTGAAGTTTTGATGGAAGATGTACCTCCGATCCAAAAGTCAATTGTTAAGAAATGTAATAACCTGGGCAAGCCGGTAATTGTGGCTACTCAGATGCTTGAGAGTATGACTGAGAATCCTCGTCCGACCAGAGCGGAGGCCAATGACGTGGCTAACTCCATTTATGATGGAGCGGATACTGTGATGCTTTCTGCTGAGTCTGCTTCAGGTAAATTCCCAGTAGAATCGGTTGAGAGTATGTCGAGATGTATTGCTGCTATCGAAAAATCAACTGATGTGGTTTTTAACAAACCTTGGGAAGAGTCAGGTAGAACGGATTTAGGTGCAAATAGCTTGTTGGTGAGCTCTGCAGTGAGATTGAGTAAGGCAGTTGAGGCTAAGGCAATTATCGGTATGACTAAATCAGGTTATACAGGTTTGAGTTTGGCTAAAAACAGACCAGAGGCTAACATCTATATGTTCACGAACAATAAGGCTGTATTGAGCCAATTGAATTTGGTTTGGGGTCTGAAAATATTCTACTATGACGAGCAGAAGAGTACTGAAGAAACATTTGATGATTTAGTTGCAATCCTAAAAGACAAAGGATATTTGAAGACTGGAGATACTTATGTGACTACAGCAGCTATGCCGCTACACTGGCAGTCTAAGACGAACATGATGAAAGTGGATGAGGTAAAATAATTTATCCTCATTTGATAGATTGCGAAAGCCAAATTTTATAGTTTTAAGCCGTTTTATTTCATACAAATAATCACCGGCTTGATGCAACTGATAAAGTTTGGCTTTCTTTTTTTTATAACTCTGTTTTTCCTGTCCTCCTCACTCTTTGCTCAAACTGTAGAAGAGAACTATCTAAAAGCAAAAGGATATTTTGATCAGGAACAGTACTCCTTTGCCATGGAGTATTTTAGACAAATCTCTGCGCAGCACAAGCAGAGTCCTTATCAACCCTATGCCTCATTTTATTATGCACTAGCTGCATATAAAACAGAGCAGTACAGCACCGCCAAATCCATGTGGTTGCAAATGACCACCAAGAATAAGAAGTGGGAAAAGATGCCTGAGGTTTACTATTGGCTGTCAGAGCTTTACTTTTTAGAGGAGGATTATGCAAATGGGGTCCTTTATGCCAAGAAATCGTCATTGCCGGAGAGTAAAAAATTGATGGAGCAATCTCTCAATGATGTAGATAGTGTAGATACACTTGAGAAGATTTATTATCAATTTCCCGACGATGAAGTAGTGGCGAGCGCACTTGTTACTAAAATCGTAGCACAACCTATTACCGCTCGTAATCATGCGCTACTGGATATGGTGCTAGATAAGTTCGGATTCAAAGAATCTGATTTTGGGATGGCTGTTGTAGGGGAGAGTGTGAAAAAAGATACTTATAAGGTTGCCGTTTTGATGCCCTTTTTGTTTGATGGTCTTGACAATCCGAGAAGAACCATTCGAAATGCTTTTGTGATGGATTTGTTCCATGGTATGCAGGAGGCGGCTGCTCAGCTAAACAAGAAAGGTAAGAAAATTGAGCTGGTGGCTTATGATACAAAGAGAGATTCTGCTGTGACAGCAGGTTTACTAAGCCTTCCAGAAATGAAATCCATGGACCTGATAGTGGGGCCTTTGTTTCCTGTTCCGCATAAGCTGGCTTCAGATTTCTGCTATCAAAATCAAATCAATTTAATCCATCCTCTGTCGTCTAGTTCTGATGTGATTGGTGGTAATCCTTTTTCATTTCTTTTCCAGTCTAGTATAGAGGCCAGAGCCTTGGCTGCTGCACAGATTGCTATCGATAGCGTTGAGAATAAAAATGCCATGATCTTTTATGAGGACAATGCGAGAGATTCGTTGAGTGCATATACTTATGCGCAAAGGATCATGGAAGAAGGATTTGAAGTGCTGATGATTGAGGGAGTAGTGGATACTACGGTGCGTTCCACTTACAATATGCTGACAGCCAAGTATGAAAGGGTGTATTCCGAAGCGAAAGCAGATTCGATCAGATCTAGGAACAGTAAAAGAGTGATCAAAGAAAGAAGGTCGACCAGAGAAAAGGATAAGATTGAGTATTATGAGGAGTTTTTTAGGATTGCACCTGATAGTATTGGTCATATATATGTAGCCTCTTCCAAAACTTTGTTTGCGTCTAATTACATCAGTGCCATAGAGATACGCGCGGATAGTACCGTAATCATAGGTAGAGGAGAATGGAGAGAGTCTGAGACTCTTACCCTGGAAGAAATGGAACGTTTAGGGGTTTATTTTATAGATCCATTGTATGAGCAGAAAAACAAGGCAAGCTATCACCAGTTTAGGGATGCTTATACTAAAAAATACAGGAAGGTACCTACAGAGAATGCTAAGGTTGGTTTTGACATGATGATGCTACTTGGGGAAATGATGATCAAGTATGGTAGCTATTTTCAGACGGGAAACCTAGAAGAAGGATTCGTGCCAGGTAAGGTGTACTCTGGAGTGTGGTACGATCGAATGAATTATAACCAATATGTGCCGATTACGGTAATGAAGGATTCTGAATTACAAATAGTCAATGAGCCAAATGATGGAAAAGGGGAAGAGTAAGGAAATATTTGCGCAAGCACAATCGAGTATTCCAGGTGGAGTGAATTCACCTGTGCGGGCTTTCAAAGCAGTGGGAGGAGATCCGATATTTATGGAGTCTGCTGCCGGTGCTTACATGAAAGATATCGATGGGAATCAATATATAGATCTGATCAATAGCTGGGGTCCGATGATTTTAGGGCATGGCAATGAACTGATCGCTGAAGCCGTGAAGCAAGCGGTGTCTCGCTCCTTGTCGTTTGGTACACCTACCAGTGCGGAAGTAGAAATGGCTGAGTTGATCTGTAAGATGGTACCCTCTATCGAACAGGTAAGAATGGTGAACTCAGGAACTGAGGCTACTATGTCAGCCATCAGAGTAGCTAGAGGATATACGAAAAGAGATAAAATCATCAAGTTCGAAGGTTGCTATCATGGGCATGGTGATTCTTTCTTGATTGCTGCAGGTAGTGGTGCAGCGACTATGGGTGAACCGAATAGCCCAGGGGTCACCAAAGGTACGGCACAGGATACCCTGACCGCTCCATACAACGATCTGGACAAACTAAAAGAAATTGTGGCTGCCAACAAAGATCAGGTAGCAGCTATCATCCTGGAACCCGTAGCGGGCAATATGGGGTGTGTGACACCAGTTGAAGGATATTTAGAAGGCATGCGTCAGCTTTGTGATCAGGAAGGAATTGTGCTCATTTTTGATGAAGTGATGACCGGTTTTCGTTTGGCACCTGGTGGGGCTCAAGAACTGTATGGTGTGATGCCAGACATGACTACTCTAGGTAAGATCATAGGTGGTGGGATGCCAGTAGGTGCATATGGTGGAAAGAAAGAAATCATGCAAATGGTTTCTCCATCTGGACCTGTATACCAGGCAGGTACACTTTCAGGCAATCCTGTAGCGATGGCTGCAGGTCTCGAAATGCTAAAGTATTTAGATAGTCACCGCGAGCTTTACGCCTCATTAGAGTCGACACAGCAGCAGATTGTGAAAGGGATGCAGGAGACTTTGGATGAATTAGGGCTGAACTACACCATGAATGCAGTCGGCTCTATGTATAGCATGTTCTTTACTGATCAGAAGGTTGTAGATTTCGAAACAGCCAAGAGTAGTGACCTGGATAAGTTTGGTGCCTATTTCAATGAAATGCTGAACAATGGTGTTTATTTGGCTCCTTCTCAATTCGAAACATTATTCCTGTCGACTGCCATAGGCCAGAAGGAAGTAGAACAGATCTTATCAGCACATAAAAAGGCGTTGCAAACCATTAATAGCTAGTCGTCATTGTCACAGCTAGAGCTAAATAGCGACTTTGAAGACGAAATTGACGATTTCGCCACCTATTTTGCAGATGTAATTTTACCCATTCCTTTACCCGGAACATATACCTATCGGGTCCCTCGCAGTATGCAGGAGGGACTTCAGATTGGTTGTCGGGTTATCGTGCAGTTTGGGAAAAAGAAGATCTATACCGGGGTTATTTCCTCCATACATACTCAGGCGCCAAAAGTTTATGAGGCTAAGTTGATTATGGAATGCCTGGATATGCATCCATCCATCAACGAAAATCAATTGAAGCTTTTTCACTGGATGGCACGCTACTATATGTGTACAGTTGGTGAGGTGCTCAATGCTGGATTGCCAAGTGGCTTGAAATTGAATAGTGAATCCTTTATTCAACTCAATCCTGATTTTGAAGAAGATCAGGGGGAGTATTCTGAAAAAGAAGAAAAGGTACTTGAAGCACTTGCTTCCAACGATCGTTTGTCTTATCAGGATGTGTCTGATGTTTTAGGCATCAAAATGATTCATCCGGTTTTGAAATCCCTTATCCAAAAGGGAAGAATCCTGCTATATGAACAGGTAAAGGATAAATACAAACCCAAAACCAGGAAGGTAGTATTTCTAGATGATAAATTCCTTTCCGAGGATCAGGAGATGGAGCAGTTGTTCGAACAGCTAGAGAAGAAGCAGAAGCAATTGGAGGTACTTTTGAAGTACCTTAGCATCATCCGTCTTGACGAAGGGTTGGGAGGGGATTCTAAAGTGGATAAGAAAGAGTTGATAGAGGCAGGTCTATCAGATTCTGCTATCAAAACACTGATCAAGAATGGGGTCTTTCATGAGAAAGAGGAGATAGTACCCCGTATACAATTCAAAGGGAAAAACTCAGATTCTACCATTGATTTGTCAGAGGCTCAGGAGGCAGCACTTAGCGGAATAGTAGAAGGGTTTCAGGCCAATCAGCCTGTCTTACTTCATGGTATTACTGGCAGTGGTAAAACTGAAGTTTACATCGAACTAATTCAACAAGCTGTAGAAAGCGGCGGTCAGGTTTTGTATCTCTTGCCGGAGATTGCATTGACCACACAGATCGTGACCAGACTTTTCAAGGTTTTTGGGGCCGATATGGGGGTGTATCACTCCAAATATTCGGATAACGAGCGGGTAGAAATATGGAATCAAGTCAATGAAGGAAAGGTTAATATCGTAGCAGGGGTCCGCTCTTCTTTGTTTTTACCATTCGATAATTTGGCTTTGATCATCGTAGATGAAGAGCATGAGTCTTCCTTTAAGCAATATGATCCTGCTCCCAGGTACCATGCCAGAGATAGTGCTATTTGGCTCGCACAGTTGCATCAAGCCAATGTGTTGCTTGGCTCAGCTACACCTTCCCTGGAGAGCTATCATAATGCCCTCGATGGTAAGTATCATTTAGTGGAGTTGAATCAGCGCTTTGGCAAAGGGAGTCTACCGGGTTTTCAATTGGCTAATATCCTGAATGCCAGAAAAGCCAAAAGAATGCAGGGAGACTTTACCCCCGAATTGATAGAAGGCATTACGGCAGCATTAGACAAGAAAGAACAAGTGATTCTGTTTCAGAATCGAAGAGGATACTCTCCCTATCTCATATGCAACGATTGTAATCATGTGCCTAAGTGCCAGAGCTGTGATGTGAGTTTGACCTTTCATATGCATTCCAATCATTTGGTCTGTCACTATTGTGGGTATAAGGAATCTGTGCCGGCAGTCTGTGACGCTTGTGGGTCTACTGCCATCCGTACTGTGGGGGTAGGGACTGAAAAGATTGAAGAAGATCTCAAAATCTTGTTCCCTGAAGCGCATATCCAAAGAATGGATCAGGATACAACTCGTAGTAAGTATGGGTATCAGAATATTATTGACCGATTCGAGAAGGGCGATACAGACATCCTTGTAGGTACTCAGATGCTCAGCAAGGGCCTTGACTTTGATAAAGTTTCATTGGTGGGTGTTTTTGATTATGATCGTATTGTTCATTTTCCAGATTTCCGATCACACGAAAGAGCATTTCAGTTGATTACCCAGGTCAGTGGCCGGGCGGGTAGGAAAGATGATCAAGGCAAGGTCGTGATACAAACAGGGGAGCCAGAAGGAGCCCTTTTGCAGTTGATATTAAGGGGGGATTACAAAGGCTTTTTCAATCAGGAAATATTGGAGCGCAGCAATTTTCGTTATCCGCCCTTTCATCGTATGATCAAGGTGATACTCAAGCATAAAGAACCAAAAGTCGTTCAACAGGCTGCCCAGGAATATGTAGCGGTGTTGTCGGCAGAGCTAGGTAGAAAGCGGGTGCTGGGACCACAGACACCAGTGATTGGTAGAATCAGAAACTTGTATATCGAGGAGATCTTTTTAAAAATGGAGAAGAAAGGGGTAAGCGTAAATAAATTCAAAGATTTGGTCTATCAGAAGGGCTTAGAACTTAAAAAGAAAAAAGATTATAGTACTTTGAGACTATATTTTGATGTAGATCCTGTGTAGGATACAATCATTGCCTATCTTTCTCGTTGGTAGTTTGATGTCAAAAGAATATTTTTGATGTTGACTGAAGCAGAATTTTCTAAAACTTATTGATATATGAAAACCCTTAAGACCTATCTATCATTGCTACTCATGCTATTGGTATTAGGTGCCCATGCACAAACCAAATATGATAAACTCCTCGAAAAGGCCGATGATGCCTATGAAGTAGGGGATTATGAGGATGCTAGATCCGAAATTGATAAGATAAAGAAGAAGTCCACCAAGAAATTGGGACCCAACAATGACTTCATGCCAATCGCTTATATCAAAGAGGCTAAATATGATGTAGCATTGGGCTTTTTATCCGGTATTGAACAAAATGTAACCAAAGGTCTGGAACTCAGTACCTCCATCAACGGAGACAAAAGTGAAGTACATGCCTTGTTGCTAAAGGAAGCCACAGAGGTAATGATTCAGTATGGCCATTTGGTAGCCGCCAAGAGGTATCTAGATGATGCTCGTTCGATTTTGGAAGGTGCCGGAATGGATGAGGATCTGGAGGCAAGTCTAGATGTGTTAGAGTCTCAGATCTATGTCGGTCGAGGGTATTACAATGAGGCATTGGCCCTTATTGATAAAAGAATGCCGTTTTACCTCAGAAGAGCATTGAACGAGGACGGGAGAAGATGGATGGTTCGTGAGCGAAAGAGAGATCTGGCTCGCATGATGATCCATAAAGGGAATGCCTATCGCAAGATGGGTAATTATCTAAGTGCCGATTCTTCATTTGTCTATGCCGATGAATGGATCAAAAAGAATTTGGGAAAGGCTGATATTCTATATTCAGAAAATCAGTTCTGGAATACTTATTTGTTAGAAGAAAATGGATTGGAAATAGGGGCTGTAGTAGATCTATATGAAAAGGCCTTTACTCATACCATTAGAAAATACAGTCGATCTCACTATGTCACTGTGATGATTCAGGAGAGGTTGATCAAGAGCTACATTAAGAATGGCAACAGAGGTAAGCTGAAAGCTGAAGAAGAGCAATTCAGAAAAACCATCAAGCAGGACTACGGAAATAAGAGTATGTATAGCTTGATGCTGAAGACGCTCGAGTACGATGTGTTGATGGGAGGAAAAGATGTAGGACTTGAAAATAAAGTGGACAAGATCCTTAATGTGGAATCTTTGATCCCGCAGTACCACCCTAAGAGAATTGAGCTTCTGACGTTTGCTAATAAGATAGCCATCATCAATGGTAGAAATGATAATTCACACATCTACCTAAATAAAATTTTAGATATCAAAGAGGTGCTTTATGGTACTGAGTCGCCTGAGTACAATTTGTCTAAGGTGCACTTGGCTAATTACTATGTGGATTACACCGAGAACTTTGATGAAGCGCTTGAAATCTATGAGAATAGCTGGGCTAAAATAGTAGAGCCACAGATTACGGAAGGACATTTGGATTATGTAGATGTGCTTGATCATCAGGCTTTGTTTTATGAAGAAAATGACCAGTATGACAAGGCGCAGGAGATTCTGGATATTGCCTTGGAAGCTTGTAGAAGAAAGTATGATGATCAAGATCCAGAATACGCCCTTGAGTTAGATAAGATTGCTAATCTTCAGTTCAAAATTGGTTTATACAGCGAGGCTGAGGATAACATAGAAATCGCGATGGAGATTCTTGAGAATTCTGATACAGAATTTGCAGAATCCTATTACGCGCAATCTCTTATTACACATGCTACACTTTTGGCTATCAAAGGGGAGTATGACGATGCTGAGGATAATATCAATGAGTCAGAAAGATTGAAGAAGCATGGAGTTCGAACTGTTGAGACTTCAGGTATTGAGGTAGAGGATGAGTTGGCTGAGGTGTTTTTGGATATTGGTAGATATAGAGAAGCACAAAAGCTGATCAAGAAAGACCTGGAAAAGAAAAGGGCCAGGTATGGGGCGAATTCCAGACACTTAAATGATCCATTGGTTTTGTTTTCAAGATCAGAAATGATTTTGGGTCACTACAATGAAGCTGAGCAAGCAGCACAGCAAGCCAATAAAATAGCCACCGATATATTTGGTACAGAGTCATCGAAGGTGACACCAAGTTTAATGGCATTGGCTAAAATCAACACGTTGGTTGGTGATTATGAAACCGCCATTGACATCTTGGAGAAGGTGATAGATATCCGTGAAGAACAATTTGGCTATACGCATATAGATGTGGCAAGAGCTGTTTCTGAGTTGGCATTGGTGAAATTCTATAACAATGAACCTACAGAAGAAGTAGAGGAGCTATTCTTAAGAGCCGAAAAAATCATTGGAAGAAAATTGGGGGCTTCCAATCCTACTTATGCTAATATCTTAAAAAACCTTGCGGTCGTTTATATCGCAGATGCCAGATACAATGAGGCAATGACTTTTTTGGATGAAGCTCAGGCCATTTGGAGTAAAAAGATTGGTGCCAGAAATAACATTAATGCAGCTAGTATTTTGATGTTGAAAGGAGATGTGAATTACAGCAAGCATGACTATGGTGTCGCAGAAGGTTACTATGAAGACGCTAAAAAGCTTTATGAAAAATTCTTCAATAGCAATCACCCTGAGTATGTGAAGGTGTTGTCCAAGTTGAGTAAAACCTATTTCATGGAAGGGGATGTTAAGAAATCTCAAGAGTCCATCGAAGAGGTGCTGGGCAATTATTCTGCATTTATTAAGGAGTATTTTCCTGCATTGAGTGAGAGGGAGAAAGCAAAATTCTGGAATACGATCAAATCGGATTATGAATTTTACAGCACACTAGTAATCAACTACAATAGAAAGAATGACGAAATGATCGGGAATCTTTACAATAATGCCCTTTTGACTAAGGCGTTGCTGTTAAGCTCGTCGATCAAGATTCGTCAAAGAATTCTTACTTCGAATGATGAAGAACTGAAGGCTATTTATCAGGATTGGGAAGCCAAAAAGGACTTGCTAACAAAAGTGTTGTCCATGAGTACAGATCAGTTGCTGCAGGCGGGGATCGATGGTCAGGCTTTGCTAGGAGAAGTAGAAGATCTTGAGAAGCAGTTGAGTGAGAAGTCAGAAGATTTCTCTAGTGGCTTTGATAAGAAAGTAGTGACCTGGGATGAAGTGAAAAATGCTTTAGGTCCTGATGAAGTGGCTTTGGAGATGATTCGTTTTAGAGTCTTCGATCATGAGTTTTCAGAGGATTCGGTAATGTATGCAGTGCTTTATCTGAAAAATGAAGGCAAGAAAAGTGCGCCAGGTTTGATCTTGTTGAAAAACGGAAAGGACCTTGAGACTAAGTATTTGAAATACTATAGAAATAGTATCAGGTACCGTGTAGATGATCCTAAGTCATATGAAAACTTCTGGAAACCAATTCAGGATGTGGTAGGCAACCCAGGTAAGATTTATCTTTCTGCAGATGGAGTATATAATCAGATCAATCTGGAGGCTATCAAACTTGCAGACGGTACTTATGTACTGGATAGATCAAATATTATTCTCATCAGTAATACCAAGGATTTGTATTTGGATCAGGTGACTACACAACTCACGCAACAGGCCAATACAGCCACCATGTTTGGTGATCCTAAGTACTATGTAGCGACAACACCGGGTGAATGGACGGGACGAGCGGAAATGCGTGGAGGAAACCCGGAAGTAGTAGGTCGACTATATGGAACGGCAGAGGAGATCGAAGGCTTGAAAGATAAATTAAGAAGTGACGGTTGGATCACAGAAGACTTCCTTCAGGATGAAGCTACAGAGCAGGCAGTTAAGGATATGGACAATCCAAGAATATTCCATATTGCTACTCACGGTTTTTTCCAGCCTGATGCTGACCTCAGTGCAGAAGATATAGCGATGAACGAAAATGCAGCCGCTCAGAATCCGTTGTTGAAAACTGGTTTGCTAATGGCAGGAGCTGGTGACATTCTCAACGAAACGACTTCTAACTTCAACATCGATGATGGTGTGCTGACTGCATATGAAGCCATGAACCTGAATCTTGATAAAACGGATTTGGTGGTGCTTTCTGCCTGTGAGACTGGTCTTGGTGAGATTGAGGCTGGTGAAGGTGTTTACGGGCTTCAGAGAGCCTTCTTAGTGGCAGGTGCTCGTACGATTATCATGTCATTGTTCAAAGTGTCTGATGAGGCCACTCAGAAGCTAATGAATAAGTTTTATGAGAAATGGTTAGAGACAGGAGATAAGAGAAGTTCTTTCATCCTTGCTAAGCAAGAAATTAGAGACGAATACAAAGATCCAATCTTCTGGGGACCATTCATCATGATTGGATTGGACTAAAGATTAGAATTACAAATACAATGCAAAGCAGCTCACTTGATTGTGAGCTGCTTTTTTTATGTCAATAGTTGTTGAGACAATGGAGGTATTGAAGCAAGAGTAATTCACACCCTTACCTGTTTTATTTAGTAACCGAATAGGTAGCCGTAAGTATTAATTTTTTTCGATTTTCATGGAGGCCTAAAGCAGACAATAAAAGGTAGCGATTGAACAATAACCTCAATTTTGAATATCGAATAATGAAGCTCGAATTCCGAAGTGCTCAGATTTTATCGATTATAAATGATTTGATTCCTTCATATCCCACTAACAAAACTAGGATTTGGACATAAAAAAAGCCTTCATGAAATGAAGGCTTTTTTGCAGAGAAGGAGGGATTCGAACCCCCGGTACCTCGCGGTACGCCGGTTTTCAAGACCGGTGCATTCGACCACTCTGCCACTTCTCTAGGGTGTATCATTTCGGTCGATACATTGCCATTCCGTTGAATGGGAGTGCAAATCTAGAAGAATATTTTATCTAGTCAAATACTCCTGAGAAAATTTTAAAAAATTATTCAAACACCGATGTAGTCACCTCGATTTTGTCTGAATGAACGGCTCTATCGACACTCGCATTGTATTCAAATCCTACCAACAAAATGATGGACAACAAGTACAGCCAAATCATCAATGCTATCAGCATTCCGAGAGAACCATAGAACTTGTTGTAGGTCGAGAAATTGTTGATGTAAAAGGAAAATGCATATGACACTAGCACACATGATACAGCTGAAAACACGGTTCCAGCAGAAAAGAATGTCCAACGATCTTTAATGGCCGGGGCAAAATAGTAAATCAAGGATATGGCTATGAAGAAGGAGGTACCAATTACTCCGTACTTCAACATCACAACTAAATAGTAAATGTACTTTTCGCCAAAGAATCCCGAGTGAGATAGTTCTGCCAAAAACGTTTTACCTACCACCAGTAGAAAGATCGAAATGAATAACACAGATGCCATCATCAAGGTAAGGGCAGTTGCAATCAATCGGGTCTTTAGGAAGCTTCTTCTGTCCACCGTTTTGTAGATGCTATTGAATGCACTCATGAGGCTGTGCATGCCGTTAGTGGCAAGTATCAGGGCGAAGAGCACACCAAAAGAAAGCAGCCCTTCTCTCTTGTTGCTGACTATGTCTTCGATCGTGTCTGTTGCAGCTTTGAACATGTTTTCAGGCATCACATTGGACATGAAGTTCATGATGCTATTGGCATCTATATGCGGCAGTACGCTATGGATGTAGGGTATCAGCGTGAAAATAAATATGATAGAAGGAAATATGGCTAGCGTAAAACTAAAGGCTACTCCACTGGCCATGGTCAATAATCGACTGTCCAACACACTGTCAAGAAAGATAACCACGGCATTGTAGAGGGTGGTTCTTCTTTTGTTAAGTCGAGTGGTTTTTAAAAATTTGATGATACGAGCGTACCAGCGCAACTTCATCAGGTGTTTATGAAGGCTTTTTCTAGTCATCAGAAATAGGGCGCTAATAGTTTTTCCATTACTTCAGGCATTTTGCAGGGTTTTCCACTTTTCATGTCTACAAATACCAAAGTCGTTTCACCAATATTAATCAATTGCTCCTTTTCATTGAAAACTTCGTACTCAAAACGTATCCTGACCCGTGGCATTTCAGGGATTTTTACTTTGATCGTCAGGTTTTCATCGTATTTACCCGGAGCTATGTATTTGCTTTTATGCTCTAGTACGGGCATCATTACCCCCATGTCTTCCAGTTCTTTGTAGGACAAACCTAGATTTCTCAGGGATTCTACACGGCCTACTTCGTAGTACATCGCATAGTTGCCATAATACACATAACCCATTTGATCGGTCTCAGCATATCGAACTCTGACTTTGGCTTGAGATTCAAACATGTTTATTCTTTGGTGAACTAAAATTTATGCAATCTATACATTAATTCCTTCTATTTTGACCCCTGTCTCTTGGTAGAGCCCAAAAAGTAAATGCTTCTAGGAAAGACCGGAATAAAATGATAATACTCTGATAAGTCACTTTTTGAATATCAGAATAATCTGCAATTAGGCATTTATCAATTAACTTTTCGGAGATGATTAACCCAAATAAGCTAGTGCCCTTCAACAGGCATTGCACGAAAGAACATTGAAGCATGGATATAGCATTTAACAAAAATGAAGACCAGTACAAGAAACTATTGTATCAACTCAGCGAATCAGCTAAACGAGTAAAATTAGGCGGGGGTGAAAAGCGGATCGCAGCCCAGCATGAAAAAGGAAAACTGAGTGCACGAGAAAGAATTGATTATCTGCTGGATGATCCCAATGATTTTTTAGAGATCGGATTGTTCGCAGGTGAGGGCATGTATGAAGAGCAAGGAGGGTGTCCTTCTGGTGGTGTGGTCACAGGCATCGGATATGTACAGGGACGTCAATGCGTGGTGGTGGCCAATGATGCGACCGTGAAGGCAGGAGCATGGTTTCCAATTACAGCAAAAAAGAACCTAAGGGCTCAAGAAGTGGCAATGGAAAATCACCTGCCGATAATATATCTGGTGGATAGTGCAGGAGTATTTCTTCCCATGCAGGATGAGATCTTTCCAGACAAGGAGCACTTTGGGCGTCAGTTTAGAAATAACGCAAAGATGTCTGCCATGGGAATCGTACAGATAGCGGCCATCATGGGTAGTTGTGTGGCTGGTGGAGCCTACTTGCCGATCATGTCAGATGAAGCCATGATAGTGGATAAAACAGGCTCTATTTTTCTCGCAGGAAGTTATCTGGTCAAAGCTGCGATAGGAGAGAATATTGATAATGAAACTCTGGGAGGAGCTACTACTCATTGTGAAATATCAGGTGTAACGGACAATAAGTTTGACTCTGACGAGGATTGTCTGGATGCCATCAAAAGAATTTTTGATAAGATTGGTGCATCAGAAAAAGCTGGTTTTGATAGGGTAAAGGCGGCAGAACCTAAGTTGGATCAAAAGGAAATCTACGGATTGTTTCCGACGGATAGAGTGAAGCCATACAACATGCTGGATATCATTTTGCGTCTGGTTGATCATTCTGAATTTGACGAATACAAAAAGGATTATGGCAAATCCCTCATCTGTGGTCATGGTCGGATCGATGGTTGGGCAGTGGGGATAGTTGCCAACCAACGCGAGATGGTCAAGACAAAGAAAGGTGAGATGCAGATGGGAGGTGTGATCTATTCGGATTCAGCTGATAAGGCGGCCCGATTTATCATGAACTGTAATCAGCGCAAGATCCCGTTGGTTTTTTTACATGACGTCAGTGGTTTTATGGTAGGTAGCAAAGCGGAACATGGAGGGATCATAAAAGATGGAGCCAAAATGGTGAATGCGATGGCCAATTCTGTCGTGCCGAAGTTTACCTTTATTTTGGGCAATTCCTATGGGGCAGGTAACTATGCGATGTGCGGTAAAGCTTATGACCCTCGCTTGATCTACGCATGGCCAACCGCACAAATGGCGGTAATGAGTGGCGCTGCAGCATCCAATACCTTGTTGCAGATCAAGGTGGCCTCCTTAAAAGCCAAAGGAGAAGAAGTGACTAATGAAGTGAAAGAAGCTTTTTTGAAAGAAATCACCGATCGCTACACTGAGCAATTGAGTCCCTACTATGCGGCATCAAGACTGTGGGTGGATGGAGTGGTAGATCCCTTGCAGACAAGGAGAATCATATCTACAGGGATTGAGGCAGCCAATCATGCACCCGTGGATAAATTCAATGTTGGGGTAATTCAGACATAATTCTTCTTTATTCTGAGTGATTGTCCGCTTTTATGTGAATTATTCTTAAATTATTTCATAGCTCATTTGGCGTGTTTGAATAAATTCACGCCCTGAAACGAAAAGGAGTAAATGGCTGACGAGATACAGGATATCAACGAAAAAGAATTGACTGCATTAATTTCATTGCTGGACGATAATGATTCAGAGGTGTCACATCATGTCGAACAAAAACTGCTATCTCTTGGCACTTCTGTGATTCCTTATTTGGAAAAGGAATGGATGAAGAACAGTCTGATTCCAGATGTCAGAATCAAAATCGAAGACATCATACATGAGCTACAGTATGAACTGCTGAAAGAGCGCATGAAGGCCTGGAAGGATTCGGGAGCAGAAAGTCTGATGGAAGGGATGATGTTGGTAGCCAACTATCAATACCCTGATCTGAGTCTCGGCTATCTCAATCGCAAACTTGAGCAGTATTACTATGAGGCATGGAAGGAGTTTAATGGAGATTATACCCCTGTTCAGGAAGTCAAAATCCTGAATGACATCATGTATAATCGTCTCAAGTTTCGTCCGAATTCCAAGAATTTTCATTCGCCATCCAATGGGATGATCAATCTGGTGATGGAGTCGAAAAAAGGAAATCCCTTGAGTCTATGTGTCATCTATTTGCTGATGGCTCAAAAACTGAAGTTGCCGATCTATGGAGTTAATCTTCCTAACCTCTTCATCGTGACTTACAAAACGCAGGAGACGCAGTTTTATATTAATGTCTTTAACAATGGAATCATATTCACTACTGAAGATATCGACAACTACATCGAGCAACTTCATCTGACCAAACAGGACATCTACTATCAGCCCTGTTCTAATTTGGATATTGTGGTTCGGGCGTTGCGAAACCTTATCGCTTCATTTGAAAAGCTAGGAGAGTATAAGAAATCGGATGATGTGAAAGTCCTGCTTCAGGTTCTGGAGGATTCTGAAGATTAATTATCTAATCCTGCAACCTGCAGCTCTTTCGTAACTGTGTGGGGCTGGTTTGTTTTGCAATAGGTTGTTCAAAACTGCCTGTGCATAATTGACAGTGGCGTCATCGGCTACTTGCGGACTGTCATCAATTGCTCCTCTATATACTATATCCCATTTGCCTTTGTCCAGCTTGGCAATGGCAATTTCAGGACTTTTCTGAATACCCAGAATTTGTTTAGCGGTATGATCTAAATCCAGATAATAGGGAGCGTCTAGTCGTTTGGCCTGTGCTTTTGTATCTTTTGAGTTTTCCTTGTTTTGGCGAGGAGTATGCGCATTGACGATAAAGAAATTGACCTTGGATTGATATTGATCAATCAATTCCTGAATTCTCGTCTCGTATAGTTGATCATAAGGACAGTCTGTACTAGTAAATACAAATACCGAGATGTCATGCTTTTTGTTCAAGGTGACTATATCCTCCTTTTGCACATCCCAAAGCGATAAATCACCAATGGTCTGAGCCTGGCTATAAAAGCTGAAAAATGTAATGATCGTAAGGAGGGAGAGGAGTTTCATGTTGCTTTTTATCAAAGGTTGTAAGTCACGATATATTGATCTTCGCGTTGCATGTTCAATTTCACAGGCTTGTCAATATCATCCTTCTTGATGCAGCAAAATACCTTGTCGTCTTTTAAGTGATCGATGAAGATGTTTTGCTTGAAACTTAAATTGGTGCGGCCATGCATCTTATAGATGGATTCCTTGGCGCACCAGTAGATGCAGAGTCTTTCAAGGTCCTCTTTGCATCGTTCCAATTCCTTTTCATTCAAGAATTTGTTCTTGACTCTAGCCAACTGCTCTCTAGGTTGTTCAATATCTATGCCACAAGGCTCATCCAGATTAATTAATGCAGCAATTTTTGGAAAACTATGGGACAATGAAATGTGGTGAGTCGAATCGATAAGGTGTGGTTTGCCGTGGCTGTCTTTGCAGATCCCATGAAAGGGGATGTCCATTTCTTTGCAAAGCTCCTGGATCAGCTGTCTGGAGGCGATATGCTCAGCCTTTTTTTGTGGATGGTAGTGCGATATTTTTTCAAGCTCCTTATCATCATATCCAGCCATAAGTTGCTCTGTGGTTTCCTCGATTTCCCAGATGCCTAACATGATGTGGCTGGATATTTTGAATTGCTTTTTGATCATGACGCCTCGTTTTCCAGTCGATAGTTCGAGATGTCTAGTGCAGCAAAGATAGCTGTACGCATGCTGCTTTCATCTGCTTCGTCGGTGCCTGCCAGGCTATAGGCCGTGCCGTGATCGGGAGAAGTCCTGACGAAGGGAAGCCCTGCTGTAAAATTGACCCCACTGGCAAAAGTCAGACTTTTGAAAGGAATCAATCCCTGATCGTGGTACATAGCCAAAACCGCATCGAATTTGCTGAATTCGCCATTCCCAAAAAATCCATCGGCAGGATAGGGACCCATGATGATTTGTCCCTTTTCTTTCATCTTTTCTATGGTTGGCGCGATGATTTCCTTGTCTTCAGTACCCAATAGACCGTCTTCACCGGCATGTGGGTTGAGCCCCAAAACCGCGATTTTCGGCTTGTGAATCCCAAAGTCCTTTTTCAATGAGGTAATCATCATTTTCAACTTCTTTTCTATGTTTTCTGCAGTCACCTGTGCCGGTACATCTTTGAGAGGGATGTGGCCGCTGAGTACGCCGACTCTCAGGTTTTCAGATACCATAAACATCAAACTGTCTTTGGCTTCTGCTTTTTCAGCCAGGTATTCCGTGTGACCAGGGAATTTGAATTGGTCATTCTGGATATTGAGTTTGTTGATGGGTGCTGTGACCAAAGCCTGAATCTTACCGGCTTTCAAGTCCTCAGTAGCTCTTTCTAATGCCAAAAAGGCATATTTACCACCTATTTCGTTGCTCACTCCGGGTGTGACATCTACCTGATCCTCCCAGCAGTTGAGTACATTCACTTTTTTGTGATAGGCCTCACTGATGTCTGAGATCGGGGTAAAATTGAAATTGTTCTGATTGAGTGACTTTCTATAAAATGAAAGTACTTTTGCCGAGCCATAGATTACCGGAGTAAAGTATCTGGACATCTTGTTATTGGACAAGGCTTTGATGATTACCTCAGGGCCAACGCCATTGATGTCTCCAATCGAAATCCCAATGATTGATTTTTGGTTTTGGTTCTTCGTCTCTTTCTCCATATTTATGTCATTCATCACGGTAATCGCCGGGTAGATGGGGCCAATAGTGCTGTTGTCGATCCCGACGCTTGCCTGCAATTTATAACAAATTCAGAAATACAATGGCGCAGGTTAGACCGAAAAAACAATTAGGACAACACTTTCTAAAAGACCTTTCGATTGCTCAAAAAATTGTGGATGCTTTACCCAAAGATTCCCGCAGCAATGTTTTAGAAATTGGGCCCGGTACTGGTGTGCTATCTGATCTGATGGTCGACGAAGAATCTTTTAGGAATTTGGTCCTTTTGGATGTGGATAGGGAATCGATCGATTATCTGGAAAAGAAATACAAAGACAAGGAAGTAAAGATCTTACTGGCTGATTTTTTGAAAGAAGACGTATTGTCCATTTTCAACAATGGACATTTTAGCATCATTGGCAATTTTCCCTACAATATCTCCTCGCAGATATTTTTCAAAGTACTGGATATCAAAGAGCATGTGGATGAGGTAGTGTGCATGCTGCAAAAAGAGGTAGCCGAAAGAATAGCCTCAAAGGAAGGAAACAAAGATTATGGTATCCTGAGTGTACTGCTTCAGGCCTATTATGATATTGAATACCTCTTTACCGTTCCACCAGAAGTTTTTTTGCCACCACCCAAGGTGAACTCTGGTGTGATACGTCTAAAAAGAAACGGAGTGTCGGATATAGGATGTGATGAGAAGTTGTTCAAGCGAGTGGTCAAAGCAGGCTTCCAAATGAGACGCAAAACATTGCGCAACGCCTTAAAACCTTTAAATTTGCCCGAGTCGATCAGGGAGCAAGAGGTCTTCAATAAACGAGCCGAGCAGCTGTCTGTAGACGATTTTATTCAACTCACAAACCTTATCCAAAGTCATGTCTGAAATCATGGAATTCGAACTGTCGAAGGAGTTTCTCGAGCATTTTAACCCTGCGGTTGAAGAGCGAAAGGACGACTTCATACGAGAAACCCTCGAGGGGGTCAATCCGGCAGATATTACCGAACTCCTTGAGGAATTTGACGCGGAAGATTCCAAGTATGTTTTAGAGCTTTTGGATCCTGAAGTGGGATCTAGAGTCATCATCGAGCTGGAGGAGGACATCCAGTCTCACTTTTTAGAGCATTTCACATCCGAAGAAATTGCCGTCTTTCTGGATCACCTGGATTCGGATGATGGGGTTCATATCCTCAACGGACTACCGATCAGCAAGCGCGAAGAGGTAATCACGCTGGTAGAAAATGAAGAGAAAGCGGGCTACCTGCTGGATCTACTGCGCTATGAAGATGATGTCGCCGGTGGTTTGATGGCCAAAGAGTTGATCAAAGCGAACCACAACTGGACGATTCAGCGATGTATCGACGAGATCAGAAAGCAGGCCGAAAATGTACAAAAAATCTATTCGGTATACGTGGTAGACGACAATGGTATCTTGCTAGGTAGAGTGTCCCTGAAGCGCATCATTCTAGCAGAGGACAATGCCAAGATTGCTGATATATACGACGAGGAGGTGATCGCAGTGGAGACCTATGTAGACGAGGAAGAGGTCGTGCAAACCATGCAAAAGTATGATTTGGAGGCACTTCCTGTAGTAAACGTAAGAGGTAAACTGGTAGGTCGAATCACGATTGATGACGTATTGGATGTCATCACCGAGCAGGCTGAAGAGGACATCCAAATGATGTCGGGTATTTCTTCTGATGTAGAGGAGGATGATACGGTTTGGATCATTTCCAAAGCGCGATTACCCTGGTTGGTGATTGGTCTGGTAGGTGGTCTGTTGGGGGCTAAGTTTATCAGCTTGTTCGAAACAGAGATTGCAATTGTACCCGCCATGGCCTTCTTTATCCCGCTGATTACTGCGACAGGAGGGAATGTAGGAATTCAATCCTCTACCTTGATCGTACAGGGCTTGGCCAACTCCAGTGTGTTTAGTAATTCGATTTTCAGGAAATTGGTGAAGATGCTGGCCGTGGCGATTGTGAATGGAGTGATTCTGGCCATTATTGTTTTTGGGATTGTGATTTTTTCTACCTCAGATCAAACCATCGCTATTACGGTGAGTACGGCTCTTTTCAGTGTGGTTTTGCTCGCATCCTTTATGGGAACCATTACTCCGTTGATATTAAATAATCTAGGAGTGAATCCTGCCATAGCATCAGGACCGTTTATTACCACAGCCAATGACCTTTTGGGTTTGGCAGTATATTTCTTTGTGGCACATCAGTTATATGGACTATAAGTCTGTGTATGAGATTATGAAAAAGATATTAGTGATTGATGAAATGCATGCCAGTCTGTCGGGTATGCTAGCTAAAATTGGATATGAGACAGATTATCAACCTACCATTAGCCGGGAGGATATCCAGTCGATTTCGGATGAATATGTAGGTATGGTGGTCCGAAGCAAAACGGTCATTGATGAGGATCTGCTAAAGAAAAAGCAGGCGCTTAAGTTCATCGCCAGAGCAGGAGCAGGAATCGACCAGCTGGATGTAGACTATATCGAAAGTCGTGGCATCCAGATCATCAATGCACCGGAAGGAAATCGCGATGCTTTGGGGGAGCATGTCATCGGTATGCTGCTCAGCTTATCGAATAATTTGAGAAAGTCTGACCGTGAGGTGAGAGATTATATATGGGATCGCGAAGGGAATCGTGGATTTGAGATATCTGGAAAGACTGTGGGGCTTTTGGGATACGGATACATGGCCAGCGCAGTGGCAGAAAAGTTGTCAGGCTTTGGCTGTCGGGTGATTGCCTACGACAAGTATAAGAAGGGCTTTGGCGATCTCTATGTAGAGGAAGTGAGCATGGAGGACGTGTTTGCTCAATCGGATGTTTTCAGCCTCCACGTGCCTTTGACTGAGGAAACAAGAGGTTTGGTAGATGCCAAATACCTGTCCCAATTCGAAAAGAATATTGTTTTGATCAATGCCGCCAGAGGTGAGGTGGTGGATACCGCTGATTTGCTTTCATCGCTACAATCAGGCAAGGTGACCCATGCAGCTTTAGATGTATTGGAAAACGAAAAATTTAAAACTTTGACTTCAGATCAGAAGGCTACTTATGACCAATTATTTCAATTGGACAATGTGCTCTTCTCTCCACACATAGGAGGGTGGACCTTCGAATCTTATGAAAATATCAATCGGGTTCTTGTTCAAAAGATTGCAAAATTGGATCTTTAGTCATGAAGCAAGGAACCTGGAAGAAATTAGGCGTTGAGGTATTTTCAATTGTGTTTGCTGTTTTGCTGGCTTTGGTACTTAACCACTGGCGGGAAGATGTTTTGGATCGAAAATCTTCAAATCATGCTCTGCAAAATGTCCTCATAGAAATAGCAACCAATAGACAAGATCTAGTTCAGGAAGTTGAAAACCTGGATACGTTAATTCATCAGTTGAAAGGCCGATTAGGCCAATTGAAGGAAGGTCAAGAGTCGGATGCGGGTTTGGGAATTTCATTTACTTTGCTTTCTCATTCGGCATGGGAGATGGCGCAGGTAACAGGAGCCGTTAAAAATTTTGATCTGGATTTTCTTATGAATGTATCCGAGTTGTATGAGTTTCAAGAAATTTGTCATGACAATGGACTGTCTATCATTGATCGAATCAATACCATGAGCTACAGCAAAGAAATTGATCAGGAGGTGATGATCACCTCTATGATTCGTCAACTGCAAGTGCAAAAAAGATGGGTCGAAGATCTGGCCAATGCCTACAAAAAACTGTTGCAAGAGCATCCAGGTCTTGTAGAATCGCATCTTCCTGATTCGTTACAATTGATCTGAGATTGGCTACCGCTAACCAAATACTGAAGCAATACTGGGGCTTTGAGGATTTTAGGCCTCTGCAACTGGATATCATTAACGCTGTTCTTGATGGACAGGATACACTGGCTCTTTTGCCCACGGGTGGGGGAAAATCGATTTGCTTTCAAGTCCCAGCTTTGATGCTGGAAGGAATGTGTTTGGTCATATCTCCACTGGTAGCCTTGATGAATGATCAGGTGTATCAGCTCAAAAAGCGAGGCATACAAGCTGCCGCACTCTATTCTGGATTGCAGCATCGTGAGGTGGATATACTGTTGGACAACTGCATACAGGGGCAGGTCAAGTTCCTCTATGTCGCACCCGAAAGATTGCGATCCGAGCTATTCATCGAACGACTGAAGCAAATGAATGTGAGCCTATTGGCTGTGGACGAAGCGCATTGTATCTCGCAGTGGGGCTATGATTTTAGACCTTCCTATACAGATATTGCCTTGGTCTACCCATACATCGAAGGGGTCAAGAGGGTAGCCTTAACTGCCACTGCCACTAAGGATGTGAAGTCGGATATCTGCGACAAACTGGACTTTAAGAATCCTTCCATTTTTCAAAAGAGTTTTGCCAGAAAGAACCTGTCATATTCGGCCTTTGAGCTGGAGAATAAAGGGCCGAAGCTGTTGGAGATTTTGACGAATGTCAAAGGCAGTGCGATTGTCTATGTGAGGAGTCGCAAGGAAACGGTGAATGTGGCCAAGTTTCTTTACCAGAATGGGGTTTCCTCAGATTTTTATCATGCAGGTTTGGCTCCAGACGTGCGAGAAAAAAAGCAGGAAGAGTGGATCCATAATAAGAGGCGAGTCATGGTCTGTACCAATGCCTTCGGGATGGGGATAGACAAACCGGATGTGCGAACGGTGGTGCATTTGGACTTGCCAGATTCGATGGAAGCCTACTATCAGGAGGCAGGACGTGCGGGTCGAGATGAGAAAAATGCCTTTGCGGTTTTGCTCTATAGTGGAACGGACATCTACAATCTGCAACGCTCCGAGGAAATGAGGAATCCATCGCTGGAGTATGTGCAGCGCATCTATCAAGCCCTGGCCAACTACTACAAATTGGCTACTGGCAGTAGTGAGTTTCAAAGTTTCGATTTCGATATCAAGGCCTTTTCTTATCAGTACAACCTCAATGCCCTCGAGGCGCATCATGGTGTCAGGAAACTACAGGAGATGGGCTTGCTATTGCTGACCGAAAATACCCGGAGAGGTAGCAGTCTCAAGATAAGTGTGAGTAGTACAGACCTCTATAAGTTTAGCATAGCGCATTCGAAATATGAGCCCTTGATCAAGGCCATGCTGCGCTTGTATGGAGGAGGATTGTATACGGATTTTATGAATATTTCGGAGTTCGAATTGGCCAAGGTGAGTCAGGATGCGAAAAGCGAAGTAGTCAAGAAGCTGGAGTATCTCGCAAAAAATGATGTAGTGGTATATGATCCGATCAAGTTGATGCCGCAGCTGACTTATTTGATGCCAAGGCTGGAGCAGAATGCACTGAAGAAGTATCACAAACAAACCGAGCCCCGGCAGGCAGTGGTCAAGGAGAAAATTGAATCCATGATCGCCTATACCAAAAATGATCAGCTCTGCCGCACGAGACTGTTTCAAGAGTACTTTGACGAAAAGGCATATCTAAACTGTGGCGTTTGCGATGTGTGCATCAAAGCGAAGAAGGCAGCAGGTTTTGATGTGGAGATGGATAAGCTGAAACGTCAGGTATTGGCAGAAGTGGAAGCGGAGGCAGTCCCGGTAAGTGAGCTAAAAGCTAAGGTAGATGCCACAGATGATTTTCTGGTGACGGAAGCGGTACGCTCTATGATGGATGAGGGTATTGTGTTTCTTGACGAAGATCAGGTGCTGACATTGGTGCCGAAGGTTTGATAAACCGTTGAATTGCTAGACACTTGCTGAAAACCCTACACAGATATGATAAGCAAATTGTATTTATGGTATGTTGTAGAGCGTGTGATAGGCTAATGACTAAAATTTTTATCTAATTAATTTAGGCTAGTTTGGCAATTAGAAATATTGTAATTGCAATGAATAAAATACCTGTAATAGTGTTATAACTTTGATTTAGTACATTTTTGTACTTCTTTTTTGGCTGAATTGTCCACCTCAATAAGGCTCCAAGTCTTCTTATTCCTCCAATTAATAGATCTTGAATGACAAGTTCGAACAAAGTTTCCATTTTCTTTTTTAATGGTTATTCTATACATCGTCCAACTATCATCCGGAAGTTAGACTTTTCAAATTTCAATAAAACTATCAGATTGCAGTAGTCTTTGCAAATGGTTCTGATAGCTTATGGATGGATTTCGTTACTTGCCTTTTAGAATGTGCTTTCCTCAAATTTCATATTCGTATCTAGGGCTTTTGAAGTTATGGAATAATAGGCAAATTTCCCCGTTTTCTTGTTCATGTAGCCGAACTTGTTGTTGTCAATCCACTTACATAATTTGGCGATTTCATAAGAACTATCATACCAGAACCAGTTCTTCTTCTGAATTAATTCAATCTCTTGAGATCTGTCCCCTTTGATTCTCAATATTATTTTAGCTGTATCTTCAGTTTTAGAAAGGATGGCTTGTCCAGTATTTTTCCTGTCTCTTGAGTTTTTGGAATCATACTCTTTAATGAATTTGAAATTGGAATTTTTGACTCTGTTAAAGGCCGAATTAAAAACCTCTATATCCCAATTAAATTGATGTGCTGCTTTAGAAACAGATTCGTGAATTAAATTTAATAAGTAATTATATTGATCTATCTTAGATAAAGTTAAATAAAATTGCTCGTTCATGGTGGTGTAAATTTGGCATAATGCGCCAAAGTGATCAGCTTGACCCTTTGCCAATTGATCATCTACCCTGATACATATTCGTGCTGTTTTCGGTGGTTTATACCCGTTAAGTGAATTGTGATAAAAATCGGAAATGTAATTGACCGTCTTCCTGAAAGTCCAATCTTTGGGGGTGTCTTGAATATTAGTGCCGTAGTAATATACGGTAATGTCAGTTAATGGCCACATCTATTAGCTCTTGTTATTATGGTAGCTAACACCATCGCAACAACCATCTTTCCTCAACTGGTTTTAAAGCACTGCAAAGGTGTTTCATTCATTTATTTCTCCCCAATCTAATGCTCGCCCTGTAGAGATACAACTGCTCTTCTATGATTTGATCCCAGGCATGGACAAAATACCTGAAAGGGGGTAGTACACCCACGCTATGATCTGGCCAATCCGAGCTCAGAGCTTCAAGTTCCGAGCTTTTAGCTAGGTCTTCTGACCTCAGAGGTGCCTAATTTGACCTCAGAGCTTGGAATGCCGACCTTTTAGGTCGGAGCATGAACCTTTTAGCATGGAACGTCAACCTTTTAGCTAGGACTTCTGACCTCAGAGGTGCCTCTTCCGACCTCAGAGCATCGGATGCCGACCTTTTTGCTCAGAGCACGAACCTTTTAGCACAGAACGTCGACCTTATAGCTAGGTCTTCTGACCTCAGAGGTGCCTCTTCCGACCTCAGAGCATCGGATGCCGACCTTTTTGCTCAGAGCACGAACCTTTTAGCATGGAATGCGGACCTTTTAGCTTGGGCATCTGACCTCAGAGGTGCCTCTTCAGACCTCAGAGCATAGGAAGCCGACCTTATAGCTCGGAGCACGAACCTTTTAGCTCGGAACGTCGACCTTTTTGCTCGGCGTTTCGAGATCAGAACAGCAAATTCCGAGCTATGAAGTACCCCTCCCCACTTCAAAGACTCAAAGCCCGAGCTTTTTGCTCCAAATTTGGACCTTTTTGCTCGGCATGCCGAGCATTTTACTCGGAAGTCCGAGTTCGGAGGTACCCCCTCTGTTTAAATAATTGGAGGTGTTGTTGAAAGCTGGGATTAGTGATCTGTGTTTCTTGATCTGTGTTTCTTGATCTGTGGATTGCTTTAGATTCCTCCTTCGTCGGAATGACACAACCCTATTTGTTTTACAATTGCAATGCCATTAGAACCCATTCAGTTTTTGTTATTCCCTTTTGTGCGGTTGGGTACCAATTGTTAGGTCTCAGCCCGTAGGCTTACAGGCAAGGGGAATGACGGGGTACTCACTGGTCTGATGGCTCAGTACTCTTGTTTGTAGTAGGGGTAGGGAAGGTCTTCTGGTGTTGCGTATTTGAATTCTGATTTTTCCTCTCCGGTCATCCAATCCACCCAGCCCCAGGATTCATTTTTCTTCACTGCCAGTTTGGGGACTCCCTCTGCAGTGAATCTCTTGTAGTCATCATAGATACAGGCCACAGTTTCGCGAGCCTCATCTCCATAGCTCCAATAGGACAGGTAGAAACCGACTTTGGAACCCTGGTACACAGCAGTATAGTTGCCATTGAACGGGAAATACCTCACACTGTCGTATTGCATGGGAATCAACTCTTGCGTTTGTAATCCTTCGAACTGCCATTGGTACATGCCCCACTTTTTGGTCTTTTTGTTTCGGGCTTTGAACACACCGTCACCATTGCCTTCATCCATTTCGATTCGATCCGCTTTCAATTTCTTTTTCAATTCTTTCTCTGGAAACTGAGCATGAGAAAACAGGACAGAAAGGACCAGGGCTATAATTGTCAAGAATGATTTCATAGGCTTTTGTGGTTCATCAGCATGTTGTCGTTGACTAACGATCCTGCATGCCTTTTCCTTGCATGATGGCGGGGAGATATTTCTCAATCCTGGCCAAGCGGGTTTTAGATTGCCTGGCTTGAGAGAAGTGAAGTATATAACCTCTCTGTCGACCAGGTGTCAAAGCATGGAAGGCTTTTTCAAAGGCAGGATCATGGTGAAAGCACTCCATCAACTCTTCGGGCAATGGGTTGTCACTAGGCTTTGGTTTTGGGATAGGGATTCCTGCCTTTTCTACCTCGATAGCCTCGTAAAGGTAGGCTTTGATATCAGCCTCTAGTTGTGTGACTTGCGCCAAAGTGGTGAATTTGATAAGCCTGCCCTCGTTAGAATTTTCTCCGGGCTTTTCCAGTATTCCTTTGGAGTCATGGAGCAGTACGCCTTTGAAAAAACTGAGAGAAGCATAGTTTTTGAATGCACTCACGATGGCGATATTCTTGCCTTTGTAAGTGTAGCAGGGTACGCTCCATTTCACCTCTTCATCTAGCCCACAACCCCATACGATGCGTCTCAACTCCTTCAGTATTTCCGGCCAAAGGTGCACCTTGCAATCGTGCGTCCCACCTAATGCACAGCGTCCGCAGCCTTCTTGTAGGTATATGTTCACAAGCTCATTCATTGCTTATTGCTCTTTTTGTGAGCAAATATCCACAAAGTACTTAGCCTTTCAAATACTATATACAAACGTTAGAAAGTGTGGTTTTTTTTGAATTCCGTGGCGCTTGCCTTAACTTCTAGGACTTATTTAACCAAAAACAAGCATTTATGGATTTAACCAGACTTTATCATTCATTAGTTGATACGCTGCACGATGTGCTGCCTGGCGTCTTTGGCGCAGTGGTGTTTTTCGTAGTAGGCTGGCTGCTGGCCCTTCTCATGCGACGCGTAGTACATGGCCTGATGAAACGTACCGAATGGGACGAAAGACTATTAGGAAACACCATCGTAGATACCAACAAGTTTATAGCCAATCTGGTCTATTATATCTTGATGGTCATTGTACTGCTGATCGTTTTAGAAATGATGGGCGTCAGTTATGTGCTGGACCCGATTAGAAATATGCTCGACGAATTCCTGTCCTATATAGGCAATATTTTTGCAGGAGTTGTACTGACTTTTATTGGGTATATTTTGGCCAAGTTCGCTTCGAATCTGGTCAAGATGACTGGGAGTTTTCTGGATCGATTGATGGACAGCATTGGTTTCAAAGAAACGGATAAGCTCGTTTATTTTATTCAGCAATTGATCTTCCTGGTAGTATTTATTCCCTTTATTATTCTAGCGCTGAATGCACTGCACCTGGAGGCAATCACAGAGCCTGCTAATAATATTCTGCACAAGTTGATGGATGCCGTACCGCATATCATCGGGGCAGGTTTGATCATTACCATCTTCTACATCGGAGGAAAATTCCTGACTACATTTCTCAATGATGTGTTGGTCAACTTCGGCGCGGATGAATGGAGTAAGAAGCTCAAAATATTCTTCATATCAGACGATCAATCTTTTTCTAAGGTGATTTCGAATGTGGTGTTCTTTTTCATCATCTTCTTTGGTGTAGTTTCTGGGGTGGAGATGTTAGGTTTCGACCGGCTGTCCGAGATCCTGCACAATGTGCTCAACCTATCCGGCAATATTCTCTTTGGTCTGGTGGTCATGGTGATTGGTAATTTCATCGCCTCGACTGTTTTTCAATCCATGTCCAAAAAGGAGAATAACACCTTCGCAGCGAGCGCCATGCGTTTTGCGATCATAGGTTTGTTCTTTGCGATTGCCCTGCGATCTATGGGTATTGCCAACAGCATCGTGGAGCTGGCCTTTGGGCTGACACTGGGTGCACTCGCCGTAACGATAGCCCTGGCGTATGGTCTGGGTGGTCGAGAGGCTGCTGGTAAACATATGGAGGATATCATCAAGAAGTTCAAGAAATAACTATTGTCCTAATATGCAGGATGAAAAGGAGCTTCGTTTGGAGCTCCTTTTTTTATGTTTTAATATCGTGGTTTGTAGACCGTCCACAGGACATAATTTTTAATGAATCAACCGATGAAAAAAACAATTCTTGCAATTGCCTTAGTATTTAACTTTCTAGAAGTTTTTCCACAATCATATTTAGCCATGGTAAGGCCAGCCAATTCAGATGAATGGACTTATGTAGATATCAATGGGAATCAACTGGTCAAGCCGAGATATCGAAAGTGCTTTTCCTTTGTTCCAGAGGGAGTTGCGTTAGTATACAATGAGGAGACTTTGAATTACGAATTGTTAAAAGCTGACGGTACAATTCTGATTCCAGAGGAAAAAATAGTCGCTTTAAAAATGCGCTCGGATTTTGGAGGAGGGAGTTTTGACTTTTCGAATGGTATGTTGCCTGTTAAGTTAGGGAATTATAAATGGGGCTATATGAACACAAAGGGTGAGGTAGCTATTGAAGCAGAATTTGATGATGTAGGTCCGTTCGGAAGTAATGTAGCCATCGCTAGCAACGGATTGGGAACTAGTACAAGGCGCTATTTAATCAATAGGAAAGGTGAGAAAACCTTAATAGAGATGGATAAACTCAAAGAATTGAAGCCATTCCAAGAAGAAATGGGAGTTTTCTATCTGAGAGGAAGAAAGGCTGGGTTTATCAATGAGAATGGAGATATAGTGATTAACCCGGTGTTTAAATCAGTTGGTTACTTCAGTGGCGGAGTGGCATGGGCTAAGCTTATTGATGGAAGGATTGGTTTTATGGATAAGAAAGGGGATTGGGTGGTGCTTCCGATTTTTGAGGTAGCCAAGGATTTCGATCCTATAAGTGGGATTGCATTGGTCCGACCTGTTGATGGAAAGTACCAATACATCAACTTGAAAGGAGAAAAAATTTCCGTTCCGGGTACGGCACCTTATCATAGTTTTGTAAATGGTGCCTGTATTGGCAGGTCTGAGAGTTATTATGGTTTTTATGGTTCTGATGGAAACTGGATGGTTGAACCAAAATTTGAAGGGCTGCGTAATTTTAAAAACGGCTATGCTGCTGCTAAGCTCAATGGCTTATGGGGCTATATTGACAAGAATGGAGATTGGGTTTTGAAACCTCAATTTGCAGCGGTAAAGGATTTTGAACGTGTAGATTAGTAGTCTGCAGGATTTGATTTTTTGACAGTTCATTTGTAATAAATCTGCGTGCTCTTCTACTCATGTGTTAAATCTAAAAGATTAACATGCGTAGATACGACCTGGACTGGCTAAGAGTGATTGTATTCGGATTGCTCATTTTTTATCATATCGGGATGCTTTTCGTTCCCTGGGGCTTTCACATCAAAAACAATGTCACCTATCAGTGGTTTGTCTACCCGATGGCCTTCCTGAATCAATGGCGACTGCCGATACTTTTTGTCATTTCGGGGATGGGGACTTACTATGCTTTGTCTAAAAGGTCTGGTGCGCAGTTCGGCTGGGAGCGAATCAAGCGACTAGGGCTACCCCTGGTCTTCGGGATGTTGGTCATTGTTCCCCCTCAGGTATATGTGGAGCGATTAGTCAATGGGCAAATTGATCTGTCGTACTTCACGTATTGGCCCTCTCAGGCCTTTATAGGAGTATATCCAGAAGGAAACCTCAGTTGGCATCATCTCTGGTTCTTGCCTTACCTTTTGGTGTTTTCATTGATTCTGATTCCCTTGTTTCTGATTATCCGAAAGCACCAAGATGCTGCATTTATTCAGTGGCTCAATGCTATAGTCTCGCGACCCTGGAGTCTATATTCTTTTATCATTCCGTTGTATCTGGTAGAGGCATTTGTGGAGCCGTTTTTTCCTGTGACGCATGCCCTGATCGATGACTGGTTCAATTTTACTTTCAGCCTTTTGTTCTTCTTATATGGTTATTTGCTGATTGCTGTGAAAGACCAGTTCTGGCAAACTGTCGAATCCAACCGGAAGAGGCTTCTGCTATGCGCTGTCCTGGGTTTTGTAGCATGGCTGGGATTGAAAATCTCATTTGAAGATTCTACTCTGATTCATTTTACAGAGGCTTTCCTTAAGGTATTCAACCTGTGGTCCTGGATTTTGACTTGCTTTGGCTGGGCTGCCCACTACCTGAACCGATCCAGTTCGATGCTTAAATATTGCAACGAGGCGGTTTATCCCTTTTATATTCTGCACCAGACCGTGATGATGGTCGTGGCTTATTTTGTCATAGACTGGGAGATGAATTTGTTTGTGAAATTTACCGTGCTTTTGATTGGGACTTTTGGTGGTTCTTGGGTGATCTACGAGCTTTTGATCCGCCGATGGCGATGGGTCAGACCATTCTTTGGATTGAAGAATTGAGTTGTAGTGGATAGGGGCTAGGTAAGGAAAAAGATATTCTTTAGTTTCGTTGTATGAAAAGAATAGCCTTCATCAAAATTGGACTCCTTAGCCTCGTGTGGGCTTCTTTGTTGTCTTGTGACCCAAAGCAGGAAAAGCAACTTACGGAAGTAGCAGTGGATACTGTTTCGCTTAGTCAGGCCAAAGCATACCTGAATCAATCAGGATTTTATACTCGGCCTGATGGAAACAATCGAGAGTATGATTTGGGGGCATTGAAAGAAGAAACACCAGGATATATGCTGGGACTGGTGCAGGCCTACGAAGGCCAGGGTGATAGAGCCATCTCATTTTATCTCAAAATGGCTGGCGCATCCCTTAGCGACTCTCTCGCTCGGATTCAATTCATCCGTCAATGGACCAATAGTGACCTGAAATTTGCTAATGAAGTCATATTAGCGGTGCAGTTTGTAGGCCGTAAGGCTGATGGATCGGATCTCGATCTGGCAGTTCAGAATATCCTAAGTCAACTCTCGGCTGATCAAACGAGAGCGCTGTTGATGCAGCAGGGCATCATCGTGCCCCAACAAAACAGTCCTGGTGAATACCTGATACTGGAGAACAAAGCCCAACTCTGGCCGGTGGTATACACGCAGCAATGTGCCAAAAACATCAAGGAAGAATCGATGTCTGCATCTGATGAAAAGTGGGTGGAGTGGGTCGAAAAGATCGTGGCTCAAAGAATGAAGTAGGTGAAACTCATGCTGATGGCATAGATTTTACTTTCCTTTTCTGAAAATAAATCTTGAATATGTGACTTTTCGGTGGATCATGGATTGATAAGAATAAAAGCCCATGAGATCGAAAAACTTACAATCCGAAAGCATCAATACCGGCTCCATGGCTGATATTGCTTTTTTGTTGCTGATTTTCTTTTTGGTCAGCACGACGATCCTTCAGGAGAAAGGTCTGATTTTGAGACTGCCTCCTGAGGTGAAAAATCCTACCTCCGTCGAGGTGAAGGACCGCAATGTCTACAACATCCGAATCAATTCGCGCAACCAATACTTGATCGAAAAAGACCTGAGACAGAACCTGGTCGGGTTAAGAGAGGAACTTCAAACCTTCGTACTGAATGATACGGGAAGCGCCGAATGGGCCGAATCGCCAGAGAAGGCCGTAGTTTCTATCAAAGCAGACCGGGGAACAGACTACAAGACTTTCATAGCTGTGCTGGATGAGGTGAAAGCCGCCTACTATGAAATCTATGGCAAACGAGTAGGAGTAACTGGCGCGGAATTTAGGTTGCTGGACCTTTCAGACCCGGAGCAAAGGGCCCTATATGACAAAGGCAGAGCCGGAATCCCGATGAATATTTCTATCGCTGAACCAGATGCAGCCAACAGTTAAACCAAAAGAAAATGATATGAAAAAGATCAAAACAAAGACTCGTTCCAAAGCGGAGATTTCTACAGCCTCCTTGCCTGATATTGTATTCCTGTTGCTATTCTTCTTTATGGTCACGGCTACTATCCGGACTGTAGATGATCAGGTGGAAGTCACACAGCCGCAGGCTGAGGCGATCAGCAAAGTAGATCAGAAAACCTTGATTCGAGAGTTAGCGGTCGGGCCTCCCAAGGATGCCCTGGTAGGGTCAGAGGCCAGGATCTATTCTGAAGGCAAATGGATCAAGATGGAAGATATCGCGCAGTGGGTGATGGAACAGAAGCAGACCCTGCCCGAGTCGCAACGTGACCAGATGATCGTGATGCTGAGAGCGGACGAATATGTCAAAATGGGAATGGTAGCGGATATACAGACCGAGCTACGAAAAGCAGATGCCCGCAAGATCCTGTATCGAACACGGCAGCAGGGAGGCCAATAAAATAAGGATTAGATGCTTCTGAATGCTTATGTTTGCCATAAACATTCGCGAATTATGAAAGTATTCAGATGGGGAATCATCGGCTGTGGTGATGTGACAGAAGTAAAGAGCGGTCCTGCCTATCAAAAGGTAGAAGGGTTCGAATTGGTGGCTGTGATGCGTAGAGATTTTGAGAAGGCTCAGGACTATGCGAAACGTCATGGGGTGCCCAGGGCCTATGGCGATGCAGATGAACTGATCGCCGACAAGGAAGTGGACGCGGTCTACATCGCTACGCCTCCTGACTCTCACGAATACTACGCACTGAAGGTCGCAGCAGCTGGCAAACCCTGCTGCATCGAAAAACCCATGGCGCCTGATTATGCCTCATGCGAAAGGATAGTCCAGGCCTTTGCCGAAAAGCAACTGCCTTTGTTTACGGCCTATTACAGACGGACCTTACCTAGGTTTGTTCAGGTGAAAAAATGGATTGACAAGGGCGAAATAGGTGAGCTGAGACATGTCAGATGGCACTACTCAACAGGTCCGAACAAAAAGGATTTAAAAGGATTGCCTAACTGGCGAACAGAAGCTGAAATCGCTCCTGGAGGATACTTCGATGATTTGGCGAGTCATGGACTGGATTTATTCAATTACCTCCTGGGTGATATCGTGGATGTACAGGGTATCAGTCTGAACCAGCAAGGCTTGTATACTGCCAAGGATGCCTTTACGGCATGTTGGACCCATCCAGGTGGAGTGACGGGATCAGGTAGCTGGAACTTTGGTTCCGGGGTGCACGAGGATGTCGTAGAGCTGTACGGCAGCAAGGGGAAGATTGCTTTTGCCATATTCGATGAGCAGCCTGTTTCCCTGATTACGGATGATACCGAGGAGCAATTGAAAGTGCCACATCCGGCTACCATCCAGCAACCGCACGTTCAGGCTATGTACAATGATTTAACAGGTCAAAGTACGCATCCCTCTACCGGCAAAACGGGTGCTCATGCCTCCTGGGTGATGGATAAAATATTGGGGAAGTTATAAGCCCCTTATGTGTTGTAATTGCGGGCGCCGAAGATGGTGCTGCCTACGCGAATCATGGTGCTTCCATTGGCCAGAGCCAGTGGGTAATCGCCGCTCATGCCCATGGACAGTTCTTTGAGCTGTAATCTGGGGTGTTGGTAGTCTTTGTCTAGTTCTTCCTTGAGGGATTTCAGTCCGGCAAATTCTTGAGCTACCTGCTTTTCATCCTCTGTATTAGTCGCCATACCCATCAGGCCCTGGATCTCTACATGGGTCAGGTCATCTAGTACTTTGTTGTCCAGCATTTCTTTCAGCTCTGCGATATCGAACCCAAACTTGGTCTCTTCCTGAGCGATATGTACCTGAAGGAGGCATGGAACGATGCGGTCTACTTTCTTGCCCTGTTTGTTGATCTCTTTGAGCAATTTGAGGCTGTCCACACCATGGATCAAATGTACGAATGGCGCGATGTATTTCACTTTGTTGCGCTGTAGGTGACCGATCATGTGCCATTGGATGTCCTTGGGTAGCGATTCGTACTTGTCCACCAGCTCCTGGACTTTGTTCTCTCCGAACACTCTTTGCCCAGCAGCGTAGGCTTCCTCTATGGCCTCATTGGGTTTGGTTTTGCTCACTGCTATCAGTTGTGCCTGCGTGTCTTTGAGTTCCTCCCTGATGGCCTGAATGTTTCCCGCTATATCTGATCCCATATCGTTTCCTGATTCATTTTTTCGTAACGTGAACTTAACAAAATAACCATTAACTTAAGAAGCGAAATAGCTGGAAATACAAATACATTTGGTGAACCATTTTAGGATCAATTCGCTTGTAGATATATGGCATTGTTAGGCAAATTATTGAAACGAGGTATGGAACTGCGCGAAACGCTGGAGCAGAACTATACTTCTCCCTTCGACCTTCAAAAAAACGAGTTAAGAAAACTCCTGATCACAGCCAAGGACACTTATTTTGGTCGATTTCATTACTTCGATACCATTCTCAATGGTTTTAAGAATCAAGACGAGCATTTGTTTTACCAGTATTTCAAGAGCAACGTGCCCATCTACAATTATGAAAAGATCAATGAGGAATGGTGGTCTCAATCCCGAGAAGGGATAAAAGGCGTAACCTGGCCAGGCAAGGTGAAGTACTACGCCCTGAGCTCGGGGACTTCCAGCGCCTCTTCCAAGTATATCCCGGTGACCAGCGATATGATCAAGTCGATCCGAAAGACCAGTGTGCGCCAGCTCCTGTCTATTTCGAAATATGATTTGCCTCCTGAGTTTTTCGAGAAGGGAATCTTGATGGTCGGCGGCAGTACGGATCTGAAGTTCAATGGTAGGTATTTCGAAGGGGATTTGAGTGGTATTACGACCTCACAGGTACCCTTTTGGTTTCAGCATTTTTATAAGCCGGGCAAGAAGATATCCGCTGCTCCAGACTGGAACCAAAAGCTCAACGAGATGGTAGAGAAGGCCCCACAGTGGGACATCGGTGTGGTGGTCGGTGTGCCTGCATGGATTCAGATATTGATCGAGAAGATCGTCCATAGATATGAACTTTCGTCTATCCATGATCTATGGCCCAACCTGCAGTTTTTTGTCCATGGAGGGGTGTCATTCAAGCCTTACAAAAAGGGCTTTGAAAAGCTACTGGCCAGGCCGCTGATGTATCTGGAAACCTATTTGGCCTCCGAAGGATTCATTGCTTTTCAGGATAGGGTGGATAGTTCGGCTATGAAGTTGGTGATGAACAATGGCATCTTTTATGAATTCATCCCTTTTACATCCGGCAATTTTGACGAAGATGGGCAGGTGTACCCACAGGCTACCACCTATAAGATAGACGAAATAGAGGAGGGGATGGATTATGCGATCTTGCTAAGTACGAATGCAGGATCCTGGCGCTACCTCATTGGAGATGTGATTCGGTTCACGGATTTGGATCAGATGGAGTTGATTATCACCGGTCGGACCAAACACTTTCTGAGTCTATGCGGGGAGCATCTATCTATGGACAATATGAACTGCGCCATGGTGCAGACTGCCGAAACACTCAATATCAACGTGAAGGAGTTTACCGTGTCTGGTGAGAGCTGTGACAGTCTTTTTGCTCATCGCTGGTACATCGGTACGGATGACCCGGTGGATGTCGAGTGGCTCAAGTCTACTTTGGATCAAAACCTGAAAAAACTCAATGACGACTATGCGGTGGAGCGTGGTGCGGCCCTCAAAGAAATCTTTGTAGAGGTGGTGCCCGTCGAGCGCTTTTATGAATGGATGAGAATCAATGGTAAGGAAGGCGGGCAAAACAAATTTCCTCGTGTGTTGAAGGGAGAAAGGTTGAAATCCTGGCAGGGATTGCTGGAAAACAGCTTAGATTCGCCAAAAAACTAAAACGGTTTGCCTCCATATCTCATAGGACTTTCTACTGGGTTGATTTTGGCTGTGTCGACAGGGCCAATCTTCCTGACTTTGCTTCAAAAATCTTTGCAGCATGGCTTCAAAAAATCTCTGTTTTTCGTGGCTGGGGTGGGGATTGCTGATTCGGGTATCATATTTCTGACTTGGCTAGGGATGAGTCAGGTCGCCGGAGATGAACCCAGTCCCTGGTTGGCCTTAGGCGGTGGATTGCTGCTGATTGTCTTTGGTCTCACCTTTGTTTTCAGAAAGGAAAAGCAAAACGAGGAGCCTAAAATTGAAACCGATAAAAAGAAGCATTTGGCCCATGCCGGGTTGTTTATGCAGGGATTGATGCTAGGCGCGATTAATCCTGTGGTGTGGGGATTTTGGGCTGCCATGTCCAATTATGCCATTACTACTTTTTCGAATCGCCAGGCAGAGTTTTTCTATTTCCTGGGGATATTGAATACCGTTTGGGTGACGGATACACTCAAGGCCTACTTCGCGCCAAAACTCAAAACCTACCTAAGTCAGAAGGTGCAACGCTATTTGAGAATAGGGATAGGGGTGGTTCTGATTGGATTGGGACTGAAGCTGATCATCGAAAATATTTCCTCTCTTTAGTCTGGTATGATAACCTCTCTTGCATGAATCAGGAGGGGCAGACCTGGCAAAAATCTAAAAGGGCTTAATCATAAGTGCTAAATCTGCCGCTGCAAATTGCGCGAAGCTTGCTAGGGTCTAAAATCCTTCCTGCAATCTGCAGCAAGCATGGCTATGATGTAGCAAGTCCCCTGCAGATTGCAGGGAGCTTGCTAGGATGTATAATCTCGTCCTGCAATTTGCAGGGAGGAATGCTAGCTTGTTGCAAGGCCGCTGCAATCTGCAGGGAGCTTGCAACACTATACAATCAGCCGCTGCAGTTTGCAGGGCGCTTGCAACTCCTTGTGTTCAGCTGCTGCAGACTGCAGGGACTTTGCAACTCTGTGAAATGACTCGCTAAATCAGAGATACCAGGTAGCTAGGGGCTATTCAGCGAAGTTGTCTATATGGGGAATGAGGGTTAAATTGGAAAGGAAAGAGGTTTGGGTTATACTTATGGCCTATTCGTAAAACTTAAAGGTCATGCAGATATTTAAGGTTTTAGGAGGTTTAACAGTATTAGTTATCGTCAGTTATCTAGGATTCGTAGGTTATATAACTTTCGAACCTAATCTCAAGAATTACAGAGCCAGGGTCGAGTTCAACTCGGAACTTTGGAAGAGTTGGGAAGAGACGGAATCGAATGTCTCACTACGATGGGACATGACTCATGATCTAGCAACAAATTACAACCTCATCGGAAAGTCACCAAAACAGATAATTGAACTACTGGGTAAACCTTCAAGCCAAAGCAATTCTGAACTAAGGTATTATTTAGGGATGTCTCGAAAAGGGATAGACACAGGATCATTAATACTGGTGCTTGAAAAAGGTAAAGTGGTGAATTACAAGATATGGCATGGCTGATGAACTATAAAAAAAAGCGCTCTTCGGGATTTGTAATCCCGAAGCTATTTCGTAGGGTTTGTAACCCGACCAGCCCTTAGGACTTCTTCTCTTTCAGTTTTTCCAGTTCGATCATCTCGTCCCTTAGTCGGGCGGCTTCCATGAAGTCCAGGTCTTTGGCGGCCTTTTCCATGAGCTTTTTCGTGCGCTCGATCATCTTGTCTATGCCTGCTTTGTCCATATAGGCCACCACAGGGTCAGCGGCCACATTTGGCGCCTCTGGTTCGGCGTAGTACTTGCGTTTGGTTTCTTTCTTAGAGTCTGCCACGGAGGTTTGTCCCATGATGGCTTCTTTGGATTTTAGCACCGTTCTAGGAGTGATGCCATGCTCTTCGTTGTAGGCCATCTGAATGCCTCTTCTTCTGTTGGTCTCGTCCATGGCCACCTGCATAGAGCCAGTCACCTTATCGGCATACATGATTACCATACCGTTTTGGTTACGTGCGGCACGACCGATGGTCTGCACCAGAGATCGCTCATTTCTCAGGAAGCCTTCCTTGTCCGCATCGATGATCGCTACCAGAGATACCTCTGGCAAATCCAGTCCCTCTCTCAGTAGGTTCACCCCAACCAATACATCAAATACACCCAGGCGCAGTTCTCTCAAGATTTCGACCCGGTCTAGTGTGTCCACTTCGGAGTGGATGTATCGGGTTTTGATGTTCAGATTGTGGAGGTATTTGGTGAGTTCCTCAGCCATCCGTTTGGTCAGGGTAGTGACCAATACGCGCTCGTCTCTTTTGATGCGTTCATCTATTTCTTCCATCAGGTCGTCGACCTGGTTTTCGCTCGGACGCACCTCTATTATCGGATCCAGCAGACCCGTAGGACGGATCACTTGCTCTACCACGATCCCTTCCGACTTTCTCAATTCATAGTCTCCCGGAGTGGCACTGACATAGACTGTCTGATTGACCAGTCCTTCGAACTCTTCAAAAGTCAGCGGTCGGTTGTCCATGGCTGACGGTAGTCTGAATCCATGGTCTACAAGGTTCACCTTTCGCGCCCTGTCACCGCCCCACATGGCTCTGACCTGGGGCAAGGTTACGTGACTTTCGTCTACGATCATCAGGAAGTCGTCCGGGAAGTAATCGAGCAGGCAGAAAGGTCTGGCTCCTTTTTGTCGTCGATCGAAATAGCGCGAGTAGTTCTCCACACCCGAGCAGTAGCCCAGCTCCCTCATCATCTCGACATCAAATTCTGTGCGTTCCTTCAGCCTTTTGGCTTCCAGAAATCGGCGCTCTTCTTCGAAATATTGCACCTGAGCCACCATGTCGTCCTGTATTTCGTTGATAGCCTGATGGAGCAGGTCTTTTCCTGTCACGAACAGGTTGGCGGGGAAGATGGTTACGATTTTTTCGTCGGACAATTTTTGTCCACTCACCGGGTCTATCCGTTGGATGCTTTCGATCTCATCGCCCCAGAATATGATGCGATAGGCAAAGTCGCCATAGGCGATAAAGATATCTACTGTATCTCCTTTGACTCTGAAATTGCCTCTCTTGAAATCTGCCTCGGTGCGACTGTAGAGGATGTCCACAAAAGCGAATAGCAATTGGTTGCGGCTGATCTCCTGACCGACCTCCAGTGTGATTACATTTTTGCCGAACTCCTCGGGATTACCAATACCGTAGATGCAGGATACAGAAGCCACCACGATCACATCTCTACGGCCGGTCAATAGGGCAGAGGTAGCGGCCAGTCGCAGCTTCTCAATTTCTTCGTTGATGCTGAGGTCTTTCTCGATATACAGTCCCGTAGTGGGAAGGAAAGCCTCCGGTTGATAGTAGTCGTAGTAGCTAATGAAATACTCGACGGCATTCTCCGGAAAAAAGGATTTCAGTTCGCTGTAGAGCTGTGCAGCCAATGTTTTGTTATGACAAAGAACCAGAGCGGGTCGATTGGTCTGCTGAATCACATTGGCCATGGTAAAGGTTTTACCAGACCCGGTTACACCTAGTAGTACTTGAGATTTTTCTCCGTTTTCTACTCCTTCGGTCAGTTGGGCAATGGCTTTGGGTTGATCGCCTGTAGGTTTGTATTCTGAGGTGATTTTGAAATCCATATGTGCAATTATACAGATGTCATACGAGAAAGATTAGGAAATGATTAGGGATGCAAAAAATAGAGAGAATTTAATGTCACTATTCGTCTTTGTCATTCCAGATTGCCCAGGATTTTTCTGCCTGACCGACTAGCATGGCATAGCCATTTTTTGTTTTAGCTCCTGCATTGATCCCTTCTTGCATGAAAGCCGTAAGCTCTGGATTGTAGACAAGATCAAACAATAGGTGATCGGCGCTCAGTTGGTCATAAGGCAGATCAGGTTTTTCTTCCACGTTAGGATAGGTGCCCAGTGGAGTGGTATTGATGATCAAGAGATTGTCCGCAATGAAGTCAGGGTTTTCATTGATCTGATCATAGGAGATCGTTTTGTCTGAGCTACGTCTGGATACCATTTGATAGGGGATGGAAAGGTCTTCCAGTGCTTTGACAATGGCTTTAGAAGCGCCACCGGTTCCCAATACCAGGGCGGATTTGCCTGCTAGCTCCCATTCCATTAGCGAGTCTTTGAAACCGTAGTAGTCAGAGTTGTATCCCGTTAGCTTTCCATCAGCGCTTACTTTGATCGTATTCACCGCCTGAATGGCCGTGGCATGTTCGTCCATCTCATCCAGATACTGCATGACCTCCAGTTTGTAGGGGATGGTCACATTGAGCCCCACAAGATCTGGGCTCAGGTTTTTGATCAGATCGGGAAAATGTGCAATATCAGGCAATTCATACAGCTCATATTCGCAGTTTTCAATTCCCTCTCTATCAAACTTTTCACCGAAGTACTTCTTAGAGAAGGAATGCTTCAGTGTCTTTCCGATCAACCCAAATTTTTTCATCATTTGGCGTTTTTGTTCGAACTGTTTTTGATCAGTATAGCTACTTTTTCGAGGATGATCACGAGCATAAACCCTAAGGCCATAAAGAGAATCGCCTGTACAATCATTGGGTTGTTGCCCGTCTCTTCGAGGTATTGAGTAGGTAGGATGTTTTTCTCTAAAGTTGGTACCTGCTCTCCGTGGATCAGCTCAAAGCGAATCGGTTTTTTCCAGGGCCAGATTTTGTTCAATGAACCGATCATGAAACCCGCCAGCAATGCCACTGCATAGTTGTGGAACTTCTTCAAAAACCAGGATATCGCTCTCGAAAAACTTAAGAGTCCAGTGATGCAGCCTAAGGCAAATACAATGATGACTCCAAAGTCCAGATCATTTAAAGCATCTACGATATAGGCGTATTTGCCCAGAATCAAAAGGATGAAGCTCCCAGAGATCCCCGGTAAAATCATAGCGCAGATAGCTATGGCCCCACTGATAAAGATGAACCAAAGTCCATTAGGAGTGGTAGCAGGTGTAATGATCGTGATCAGAAAAGCAATGGCAATCCCCACCAATCCAGAAAGCACTACTAATGCGTTCCATTTTGATATTTCTTTCGCTACAGAAATGGATGAAATGATCACCAATCCGAAGAAAAAGGACCAGATCATGATAGGTTGCGTTTCTAGCAAGTGCGAAATGATTTTCGCCAGGCTCACCACACTAACCAGGATGCCTCCAATCAAAGGCAGAAGAAACTGCCCATTGATGTGCTTCCAAAGCTCTTTGAATTTGAACTTTGTCAAGAGTTTGAAGGCATCTAAATCAAAAGAGCTAATGGATGCCAATAGCTCTTCGTAAATACCTGTGATAAATGCAATGGTTCCTCCAGATACGCCTGGGACAACATCTGCACTGCCCATTCCCATTCCTTTGAGGAACAATAGGACGTAATACTTAATGGATTTCATGTCGGGTGGATTAGCGTTTATTCAGCTCCTTTGCCATTAAGGAAGTGATCGAAAGTATCTCCTCTCAGTCCTAGTCTGATGGTTTCTAAAGGAATTACTTCATTCGGAGCGATGTTACCAAGGTTTACATTGGCTCCTAGCAGCTTGATGAACCAAACTTGTTGTTCCTTTTGAGGCGCTTCCCAAAGTACTTTTTCCATTGGGATTTTCGTTAGGATCTCTTGAACCAAACCAGATCTTACTTCACCAGTAGATCTAAAAAGTCCAACATTTCCTCCTTCACGAGCTTCACCGATTACTTTCCAGGCTCCTGCATCTAGTTCCTTTTGCATCAATTCGATCCATTTGTATGGAGGAATGATCTCAGCAGCATCTTTCGATCCTACTTCTGAAAGTACAGTTACTTGCTTAGCCAGTGTGCGGATGTACTCACATTTCTTTTCATGATCCAGCGTGATAGATCCGTCAGATACCTCTGCATGGCTTAGTTGGTATTTGTCCAAAACCTTGCGATAATCATCAAACTGATCTCGGATAATGAATGCTTCGAATAGCGTTCCTCCCAAATAAACCGGGATGCCCGCATTTCTATAAACATCTAGTTTCTTCTCGAAATTGGAAGTGACATAGGAGGTAGCCCACCCCAACTTAACAATGTCTATGTAATCGCCACAGGTGTCGATAAGGTCTTCCGCTTGTCTCGTGCTAAGCCCCTTGTCCATCACCATTGTAAATCCTTTCTCTCTCGGCTTTAACGTTCTACTAGGTAGATTATTTAAATTATAATTCATTCAGAATATTTCAAAAACTAATATGCACTGGTCGATAATCGACTTGCAAATAAATTGATTTATAGATTAGATGCAAAGCTATTTGAAGAATGATTTCTGTGATTGAAATCACTTATTTGTACTGCTGGATAATTTTATAAAGGGCCTTTTGTGTCTCTAGATTTGGGAAGAAATCGTAAAGCAGCGTGTGGCCTTCATAGTTCAAAAACAACCCTCTTTCCAGAAAGTTGAAGGCTTTTTTGTATTCTCCAGATTCAATATGATAAACAGCACACATGTAATACAAGGAGGATTCCTCTGGCAACTCACTGATGCCGTCAGTGATAATGCCGATGGCTCGTTCCATGTCGCCTTGCTCAAAATATATTTTTGACCAATTCTTCCATATATCAGGATTGCCAGGACTCAATTGGCTCGCTTCGTCATAGGCATCTATACTGGAGATGGTGTTTCCTACCTTATATTCAGCATTGGCCAGAGCGGTCCAGTAGTCTGGATTCTCTATGCTCAATTTCAGCGCTTTGTTGAAGAAGTGAACCGCTTCATACCATTTGTCCTGATGCCCCAGGCATATGCCCGTGCAGTACCAGGCCTCATCATAAAACTGATCCAGCTTAGTAGCCTTTCTATAATAGCGAATGGCCAGGTCGTACTGCTCGATGTTTTCATATACAGATCCGATACTGAAATAAATCTCAGGAGTCGGCCCTTCTAGTTCCAATGTGGTTTTGAAAGCATCCAGCGCCTGCTCGTTCTTTTTTAGCATCATGAACGAATTGCCCATGTTGTAGTAGGCTGAGCTATATTTCTCGTCTATGGCGATACAATACTCATAGGCGCTGATAGAGTCTTCAAATCTCTCCAGCTTGTTGTATATGATGCCCAGATTGTACCAGGCATACTCAGAATAAGGATCTTTGTCTATGAATTCTTTGTAGTAGGAGACACTCTTTTCCAGTTCTCCCATCACATCCAGACAATAAGCCAGCTCATAAAGCGCAGCTTCATTGTTGAGGTTTTCCTCTAGGGACAGTTTGAAATACTTGACCGCATTGTCATAGTCAGATATATTCTGATAAGCCAGGCCTATAGAAAAGTGGATTTCATCTTTTTCCTGCGAAAATTCCAAAGCTTTGTAGAAGCTCTCAAGTGCTTCTTCATGATTGCCTTGCATTACCTGAATGTTGCCTTTGATCAGGTGTATATCGCTATCTCCAGGATTGAGGTTAGCCGCCTGATCCAGCAAACTAATGGCTAGGCCATATTCCTCCAGATTAGAATAGGTCTGGGCTTTCAGTATCATGAATTCCGCAGCATAGGGATGTTGCTCCATCGCAAAATTCAAGGCCTTCAGGGCTTTTCTGAAGTTAGACTGGTCGATGTAATGATGCACGATGTGCTCATACTCATCTGTAGAAAAGTAAAACGCCTCTTTATTCTCTTTGTGAGATTCGTACCTTTTGACCAGGTCCTTGTCTTCGTTGCGTTTTTTATAATTTTCTTCCATTTACTCCAATAATTAAGCTACAAAGATAGCGGTTTTTAGTGGATACACATCTTCAATTCTAAGTTCTGAAGATAGACAGTTTTATTGAGACTTGGAAGCCCGATTATGTTGCTTTATCACAGCTATTAAAGGATTATTGTGCTAAGGTGAAAGTTAAATCCTAGATTTTCAGAGAATTAAAGTCTTGAAATACTGGGTAAAAAAAGTTGGTAGGGCAGATTCTGAATAAAAAGAAAACCCCGACCATGAATGGGCGGGGTTATATAAAATGATTTTTTGGATCGATTAAAATGGCAAATCATCGGCATCATTGTCATTGCTGTTCAGCCATTCTGGTTCTGATAGGCTCTCAGCACCTCCCTCTTGTGCCGGTGCACTTGGTGCAGCTGCTACATCGTTGGCAGCAGATAATCTCCATGCCTGTAGAGAGTTGAAATAGACTACTTGACCTTGTGGGTTGGTCCATTTTCTTCCTTTTAGGTTGAACGCTACGTTGATTTCTTGTCCTACGTTGAAGGGATCTAGTAAATCACATTTGTCCTGAATCAACTCAAACTTTACAAATTCCGGGTACTGTGGATTTTCTGCATACTCAACTACGAATTCTCTTTTTCTGAAAGAACCAGATACTTGTGCAGTGTCGAATTTTTCTAAAAGTTTGGCTTTGATCTCCATGGGGCTTAATAATTTTTTATGAATTGAAAATTGGGTGGCAAAGATGAAGATTAGAGAGAGTAAATACAAACCACTAGCCGGGCTTTTTCAGGATCGGTTTCTTAGTTAACGTAGATTCCACCTATGTCAGAGTATTTTGGGTTTTTTCCAGGAATCAAATAGATGGATTTCGTATTTCCCTTGCAGGAAAACTCCGGAATTAGAATCAGGATGTCTTTATCTTAATGTTTATGGATTACTGCTTGAGAATGATCGTTTGCCGTCTGGGAATCCTTATTTGTTAGGTTGAATATGGGGGTGGGCGGGTTCTCTTATCATTATGGCCTGGCCTACAATCGACCAATTTCCCGCTTGCGTTTCGAAATCCTCAACAGGAATGAAATATGTTTCATTTTGTTTCAGATAGTAATTTGTCTTTTCATATTCCTTCTGCGTATCGATCGAATCTTAGACGGCCTTTAATTGAGTGGCTCAGGGTTTCAATTGATGGCATGAGATAATATGGTATGAATCACCCGAATACAAAAAGCCCCTGCTCTATTCAGAGCAAGGGCCAACATAACTAAACATATTTATGAAGCTGACTATTACTATTTCTTATGCATTGTCTACTCTAAAGAAGGATACCAATTCCTTCAAAGTCTCTGCTTGGTTTGACAATTCTTCAGAACCACTTGCCATTTCTTCTGAGCTGGCAGAGTTGCTTTGAATGATGTCATTCAACTGCTGAATGGCACTGTTGATTTGTTTTGTTGACTCATTTTGTTCCATTGAGCTATCAGAAATTTGCTTCACCAATTCAGCGGTTTTTGCAATTTCTGGAACCAAATCATGAAGCAAAGTGCCTGATTTTTCTGCCACAGAAACACTGTTTCTTGATAGATCATCGATGTCCGCAGCAGCCTTCTGCGAATGTTCTGCTAATTTTCTTACCTCTGCAGCTACAACTGCAAATCCTTTTCCTTGTTCACCAGCTCTTGCTGCTTCCACTGCGGCATTCAGGGCCAAAATATTTGTCTGTCTGGCGATTTCACCTATTACTGTGATCTTCTCAGCAATCATGTTCATACTGGTCACAGTTTCACCCACAGCTTTGGATGCATTGTTTACGCTAGATGAGGCCGTATCAGCGATGCGCTCTGTTTCCTTGGCATTGTCACTGTTTTTGACTGTCGATTCGGTCATCATATCCATAGATGAATTGATTTCTTCAGCAGATGCAGCTTGTTCGTTTGCACCTTGTGAAAGACCAATCGAGATGTTTGTCAACTGCTCGCTCGCAGAAGATAGGTTTTTAGAAGAAGAGATCACTTCAGATATGATTTTCTTCAATTGACCTACCATGGATTTTAAATCCTTGTAAAGGCCATAATCTCTGTCGTCAAATTGGATCGTCAGGTTACCTTCAGATAGCTCTTTTGCGATTTCTGCCGCCTCGCTTGGCTCACAACCTAGTTGTCTTACGATACTTCTAGTCAGAATCAAACCTGATACTACCATGATCAGTACTAAACCACCGAAAAATGCGAAGGCAATGGTTCTGATTTGCTCTGATCGTTCGATACTCTGTGCGAAATGCTGCGCAGCTTCTTTCTCACTGATCTCGGTCATCTCATCGATCGCCCCTCTGAGTATATCAAAGGTTTTTGCAAAGTCTGTGAAGTATAACTCTTTAGCCAATTCCAGATCTCCTGATTTTAAGGCCTTTTGAATTTCCGCTGTTTGAGTAACAAGTTTGTTGTAATTGTAGTCGAAAGTTTCGAATTGACTCAAGTCGCTGTTTCCCGAAGCTTGTACATAGATTTGTCTGAACTTCTGAAAACGCTCATTGAGTTGTTGTCCGTTTTCATCTACTATTGTGAACTTTTCTTTTAGAGACATAGAGGAGTTTTCTCCGTATGTCGAAATGATCTCACTGAATTCCAGGCGTGCCTGGTATCCATCTCTGTCGGATTGTAGCAAGTAATTGATACTGACTAACCAGTCTTCATAGATTGCTTCGATGTTGCCACGAATCAAGCTAAGACTGTAGGTGTTGTAAACGATGTTCGAAACGTACAATGCAATGATGATTGCAAAGACAGATAACACCCGTGTTGAAACTTTCATATTTGTAAGTAAATTCATCAGATTAAGTGTTTAGTTTTTATTACTGATTAAAAAGACATGTTAAGGAATGTAGGCTTCACTACTATAACTGCATACACAGTAGAAGAACCGTCAGAACTATCAGCATTGTAGTAGCTCAAATAAGTGTCGGTCACCCACATGTGGCTGTATCCTAACGTAACCTTCATGTTATTGCTTTGTTTGTAGTGCCATCTGAGATCGAGCTCAGAGCCATAATAGTCGTCGAATGTAGTACTCAAATCAGAACTCGATACCTGTGCATTGCTAAAGAAAGCATGCCAGTGTACATCCATACTTGACTTTGGACTAGTCTGTATCTTGGCTTTGAAATAATAATCTTCCACGCCGGTTACTGGCCATAATTTGGTGTAGAAGTAATCCAGATAGCCATAGTATCCGTGTCTCAATCCAAAAAGGATGTCGAAATTGTTTTTCTTGTTATAATTTGGATCAGAAGCATTGGCTGTAGAAGTACCTGATACTACATCAGTACCCAATGTGAAGGATAGTTTTTTGTTAGGTGAGAATTTTACCTGTGCCGAGTACAGATAAGCACTGATATCTTTTCCTAAACCTACTGTGTCTTTACCAAATTGATAATATCCAATACCTTTAACGCTTAGCTGGTCGTTGATCTTGTAGCCGATATTCAATCCTGTAGTATGATTGTATCTAATGTCTAATTCATCGTTTGGTTTTTCCAAACCTCTATTCATAAATACAAAGTTGGCATTGAGTCTGTCTGTTTTTTTGCTGGCCCAGAGGAACTGCATGTTCTTGTGATTGGCTAGTGGGTAGTTTTGTTGTTCCAGATCGAAACCTGTCGTGTTGTAGGCAAAGGCTGCATGTACTTTGTATCCATTCTTTTCATATTTGAGAAGTGCCGCATCATGCGCCATGTTACCACCCCAGTTTAGTCCACCAAGGATGTACTGATCTCCGTATATAAATCCCTGTCGACCAAATTTCACCGAAAGACCATCTACTAGTTCTTTTTCTACCCATGCTCTGAAGATACTCAAGTTACCAGCCTGGCCATTGTTTCTATAGGTACCCCATGCTCTTAAGTCCTGAAGGATGAACTCTGTACTAAGGTCTCCCTTCTTTTCATAGTTCATGATGATTCGAGTTCTTTGGCTCACATAGCCCTCATCCGTGCGGTCTCCATACATGGGGATTCTGAATCCATGAGAGTAAAGCGGGTTGAGTCGGTACTCGCCTTGCATTGTGAAAGTTTGTTCTTCCTGTCCAAATGTTAATTGAGACCAGAAGACCATTCCTAGTGTGATAAAGATTAGTTTCTGTAATGTTTTCATCGTGCTGAATCGGTTATTGTTCTCCAAAGGTGGTATCTATTAGGAGCAGATACAATCCTGTTTTAGATGTAATTTTATCTAAGTAAAAATGCTGAACTGTTTTGCTCCAGATATGCGAAGAAGGAGTGGAGTGGGCTAATAGATTTCGTGCTGCTTGAAAAGAAAAGTGCTATTTTAGAGCTTTATGCGTGTTTTTTAGCTCATGGATTGAAGATTGTGTGATGGGGTTAGTTTTCCTCGATAGGCTTTTTTACTTACTTTTTCACTAGTGTTTTCTACCCTGTGTTTCTGTGAATCTGAAAATTCTATGATAGAAAGAATGAGATCTTTTTTTAGGTTTTTAGCCAAAATAGTCATGATTTCGAGAAGAAAAGACACAAAAAAAGTCCAGTCGATATCGACTGGACTTTGATATATAATTGATATGTCCGTACTATCCTGTCGGACGAAAAGGCATGTTCAATTACATCATGCCGCCCATGCCACCGCCCATTGGAGGCATTGCAGGAGCTCCATCTTCTTCTGGATGATCTGCTACAGCAGCTTCGGTAGTCAGTAGGAGAGAAGCGATAGACGCCGCATTTTCCAATGCCAATCTTGTTACTTTAGTAGGATCGATGATACCCGCTTTGAACATTTCTTCGTAAACGTCAGTTCTTGCGTTGTAACCGTAATCTCCTTTTCCTTCTCTTACTTTGTTGATTACTACTGATCCTTCGCCACCAGCGTTAGAAACGATCGTTCTCAATGGCGCTTCGATAGCCAATCTTACGATGTTAACACCTGTGTTTTGATCTTCGTTTTCCAGCTCCAGGCCTTCCAAAGAATCGATCGCTCTGATCAGTGCAACACCACCACCAGCTACAATACCTTCTTGTACAGCAGCTCTGGTTGCGTGAAGTGCATCATCCACTCTGTCTTTTTTCTCTTTCATCTCTACCTCAGTAGCAGCACCGATGTAAAGGATAGCCACACCACCAGACAACTTAGCCAAACGCTCTTGTAGCTTTTCTTTGTCATAGTCAGAGGTAGTGTTCTCCATTTGCTGCTTGATCTGGTTCACGCGAGCTTCGATATCTTCAGCTTTACCAGCACCATTTACTACAGTGGTGTTGTCTTTGTCGATATTTACTTTCTCAGCAGTACCCAGATACTCAAGCGTAGCATTCTCTAAGTTGTATCCTCTTTCTTCAGAGATCACAGTACCACCAGTCAGGATAGCGATGTCTTCCAACATAGCTTTTCTTCTGTCACCAAAGCCAGGAGCCTTAACAGCAGCGATTTTCAGAGATCCTCTGATTTTGTTAACAACCAAAGTAGCCAATGCTTCACCATCTACATCTTCTGCGATGATCAACAAAGGTCTTCCTTGCTGAGAAGTAGCTTCAAGGATTGGAAGCAATTCTTTCATCGTAGAGATCTTCTTGTCGTAGATCAAGATGTAAGGATTGTCCAATTCAGTTTCCATTTTCTCTGTGTTAGTCACAAAGTATGGAGAAAGGTAACCTCTGTCGAACTGCATACCTTCTACAGTCTTCACTTCAGTTTCAGTACCTTTTGCTTCTTCTACAGTGATTACACCGTCTTTACCTACTTTGTCCATCGCGTCTGCGATCATTTTACCGATCTCAGCGTCGTTGTTAGCAGATACTGTTGCTACTTGTGCTACTTCTTCAGAGCTTTTGATCTCTTTAGACTGAGCTTTCAAGTTCTCAACTACAGTAGCCACTGCTTTGTCGATACCTCTTTTGATATCCATTGGGTTAGCACCAGCAGCTACGTTTTTGATTCCGTGAGCGAAAAGCGCTTGAGTCAATACAGTAGCAGTAGTCGTACCGTCACCTGCATCATCCGCAGTTTTAGAAGCTACTTCTTTTACCAATTGAGCACCCATGTTTTCGATAGGCTCCTTCAATTCGATTTCTTTCGCTACAGAAACACCATCTTTGGTCACTGTAGGTGCACCGAATTTTTTGTCAAGGATTACGTTTCTTCCCTTAGGTCCTAAGGTTACTTTTACCGCGTCCGCTAATAAGTCAACACCTCTTTTAAGGCTGTCTCTAGCATCTGTGTTAAAAAATATATCTTTTGCCATTTTTCTATGTATTTAAATTCCAGGTTAAACTTTTAGATCTAATTAGATTAAAGACTTCCGAATACGTCAGAATTTCTCATGATGAGGTAGTCTCCTCCGTCCAATGAAATCTCAGTTCCAGAGTATTTACCATAAAGCACTTTATCTCCCACCTTAACAGTTACAGGCTTATCGCTTGTTCCTTCACCAACAGCAACTACGATGCCTTCTTGTGGTTTTTCTTTGGCAGTGTCAGGAATGATGATTCCTGAAGCAGTTTTCTCTTCTGCGGCAGCAGGTTCAACCAAAATGCGGTCTTCGTTTGGTTTAAAGTTTACTTTTGACATTTTACTTATCGTTTATAATTTTTTACAAAAATTAAGTTGCAAGGCATATATCATTTCTTGTGCCAAAGCTGTAATGCTGACAAAAAGACCGAATGGACTGACAGCTTGTAATGACACTGACAAAATAATCCTGCCAAAGGGACTTGTCTAGAACTTAGATGCTAGATTTTTAGATTCAAGAACCAAGATTGTTAGAATCAAGATTTGAAATTTGAGATTCAAGACAAGACTCGAGAAACAGACAAGAGGCCAGAGTCAATAGTTAACAGCAAACAGCCAATAGCTAATAATAACTACTGGGTCAAATTAGCAGCCTCTGCTTTTAGAAACTCCATCCGTTCATTGAATACAAAAACGGAGTCTTGCGTATTCGCTTGATAATAGGCGGGCTGACCCTCCGTTTCGATTCGCGTCAGGTATTTGAGCTGATGGTCTTTGGTTTTTTCCTGCATGATCATGATCATTTCCAGGGAGGTAGAAATCAAAAGCTCATCTGAATAAAATTTGAAGCGCTTTTCATAAATGCTGCCATCTGATCTGAAAAGAATGTATTCCAATCCGCCGAGAGCAGTGATGTCTACCCCTTTTCTTAAGAATTCTACCGGGTAAATTTCAGCATCCTCTTGTTGATAAAAGTTGAATCGGATGAACTCCAAATTCATCTTTTCAATTTCATCCTGGAGTGAACCCATGATTTGAGGTGTCAATTCCTCATAATTGATCTGAATCCAGGAGTCAGTCTGGGCTTGACAAAGAAAAGGGGCAATGAGTAACAGTGCTAGCAGCAGCTTTTTCATATAATAACTTATTTTAAACCTGTGGTCGTCTAGGTCTGATACGGGTTAAAACAAGTGGAACGGGGTGTTAATAGCTGCCTGTTGAACTTCAAATTTAATTAGTGATTGGATCTAATCCAAACGGAAGTTGCAGGGTGGCCTGCCAGAAAAAACCAGACTTGAGTTCTGAATTTTCTGACAGGCTTTTAAGTGGATTATAGGGTTGTAGTGAATGATTTGCATCGTTCTACCAATTCCATTACCTCTTTTTTGGAGATTTCTCCTCCAGTAAAATAAGGGTATTTGATCATTGGTTGGTCGCTCATGAAGCTTTCGAATTGGGCTTCATCCATGCTTTTTCCTTCTGGAGTATGTCTTTTGATCCAGTTGGGGATTAGTTCTTTTAGCAACTCTCGGGTCTGAGGATTGGCCCAATAGCTGGTAAAGAAGGTGTATTCATCAAAGGCCAATGGTACTTTCTGTGTGGAGTTTATGTCTACAGAGGCCGTCAATCGAATATCTCTGGAAGATGCGCCAAGCATGATGTCAAATGTACCACTTTCTACTACCCACATATCCTTGCGTGCATCAAAGTAGGCGAAACTTCTAAAGTCCAATTCAAAGGAAATCTTTTGACTTTCACCGGCCTGCAATTCAATTTTAGTGAATCCCTTCAATTCCTTTTCGGGTCGTTGCAATACACTCTGCTTGTCACTTACATAGAGCTGAATGATTTCCTTGCCTTTTACACTGCCCGTATTGGTAATGGTGGCGCTTACTGTCAGCTTGTCTTTATCGGTGATGCTATTGGCCGATACCTGGATGTCGCTGTATTCGAATGAAGTGTAGGAAAGCCCATGACCGAATGGAAACAATGGCTCGATGGCTCTGGCATCATAGTAGCGATAGCCTACGTAAATTCTCTCTCCGTAAAGGACAGTGCCTTGTTCTCCCGGGAAATTCAAGTACGCAGGTGTATCTTCTAATCTAACTGGGAAAGTCTCAGCCAGTTTTCCGGAAGGGTTGACAGTTCCGAAAAGGACGTCTGCTATGGCACCAGCACCAGCTTGTCCTGCCAACCATCCTTCTACGATTCCATCTACCTCGTCAACCCATGGCATGGCTACTGCACTGCCGTTAGTCAATGTCACTACAGTGTTTTCTTGCACCTTGGTAATTCTGCTGATGAGCTCGTTGTGAGACTGAGGGATGTCGATGTGCTTGCGATCGATGCCTTCAGACTCGTAGTGGAGGGGAAGCCCCGCCATGATAATGGCTATGTCTGCTTTACTGGCTACAGCTACAGCCTCGTCTATCAAGCTCATGTCCTGGTCATCCTTTAATTGATATCCTTGTGCATAGCTAATATTGACCTGCTTGCCATATTCTTTTTTGATCATCTCCAGAAACTTGTCCACCTTGGCTGGCTTTACTTCAGAGCTGCCATTGCCTTGATAGCGTGTATTCACTGCAAACTCCCCAATGATGGCGACATTCTTGTATTTATCGCCCGATAGCGGCAAAACATCATTTTCGTTTTTCAGCAGAGTGACCGCCTCCGAGGCAACTTTTCTTGCCAATTGGTGATGTTCCTTTACTGGCATTTTTACCTTCTTTTCATTGGCCTTTGCCTTCAGGACAATTCGTAGGATAGAACTCACTGTTTCGTCTAACACAGCTTCATCTAGTTCTTTGTTCTGAACTGCTTTCACAATCATCTGATCATTGAATGCTGCATCTCTTCCTGGCATTTGGATATCCAGGCCTGCTTTTAGTGCTTCCACACGGTTTACTACTGCTTCCCAATCCGATATGACTATGCCTTCATAGCCCCAGTCCTCTCGTAGCACTTGGGTCAATAGGTATGGCGATTGAGAACCGTAAGTGCCCTGCACGCGATTGTAGCAAGCCATGACTGTCCATGGCTTGGCTTCTTTTACCGCCATTTCGAATGGCCTTAAGTAGATCTCATGAAGGGTACGCTTGTCCACATCAGAATCCATGTACATCCGCCACGTCTCTACGTTGTTGGCTACATAGTGCTTGAGAGATGTACCGACTCCCTGACTTTGTACGCCATTGATATAGGCTACTCCCAGTTGGCCAGAAAGGATAGGGTCTTCCGAGAAAAATTCGAAGTTTCTTCCTCCCAAAACAGAACGCTTAATGTTGACCCCTGGTCCAAGTAGAATATTCACATCTATGGCCTGGCTTTCTTTGCCCAATGCCTGACCTACCTGATAGACCAAATCCGTGTCCCAGGTAGCAGCCAGTGCCGAGGCTGTTGGGAAACAGGTGGCTGGCAACTGATCTCCATAGCCCCATTTGTCAGTCGACGGTGCTCTACGAAGACCATGAGGGCCATCCGACATCCAAATCCATGGTATGTCTAGCCTTTCTACAGGTTTGGTGCTCCAGGGATCACGTCCAGAACAAAGTGAGGCCTTTTCCTCCAGGGTCATTTGAGAGACCAGAGACTTTACTTTTGATTCTATGTCCTGAGCAAATGCCCCTGATAGGGTGCCAATGCTCAGCAATAGGATAGATAAAATTGTTTTCATGTGTATGATGTATGATTTACTGTATGACTATTCGATTTGAAAAAGTATGTCCATTTAGGTCGGTGACTCTGATCCAATAAAGTCCGGGGTTCCAATTCTCCACATTCAATTGTTGTGTGGCAGGCTGATTGTAAATGGTTTTTCCATCCATAGTTAGCACTTCGATTCGCTGAATCTGGTGAGTTTGAGAAATGTAGATGGTGTGATCGCTTGGGTTAGGGTAGAAGTGGAAGGGAGAAGCATGCGAAGCGGATAAAGGTAGTTCAGGTTCTTCCAGAGTTTGACCTATACCGAACCAGTTGAGATTGAAGCCTGCGGTGATGGCTTCTAGTTTGACGACATGTTCTCCTGCACTAAGAGAGAGTTGATGGCCACTAATCGTTTGCCAGTTTTGCCATCCTCCTGTGTTAGGTAAAGCTTGGACAAGTGCTTCAGTGTCATCTATCCCAACTCGAATGCTGGCTGTTTGGGTGCTGGCAATTCGGATATAGAAATCAAGAGTGGATTCTTCGCTGAGATTGACATGATATTCTAACCAGTCTCCTGCATCTATATAGCCCACGTTTTTGTCTCCTGTTAAATCTTCAGTTTTTTCCAGAGAAATGCCTTCCATGAAATTGTAATCTTCCGCATAGATGATGGCAGGGAGCTCAGTGACTCTTTCTGTATCTCTGACAAAAGGTTCTGCTGCATAGACTTCTCCCAAAGCTGTGAGCTGACCATTTGATCCTAATATATCAATGTAAGCGTAGCTATTGATACCTCCTGAGGTACGGCCGATGAACCAGGCATATCTAAAGACGCTGGGTTCATTGTCAAGGAACTCCAATGCGCTTTCCATGAAGCTGATTTGATCATTAACATTGTTGATCACTCCATTCTCTTCCCAACCGGCAAATTCTGTTAGCCAGATGGGCTTATCATATTTCTGGAAAAGATCGATGAACCACTCGAGAGCGCCGATGGTATTGACATAGGTATGAACCGCGATGTGGTCTACTCGGCAATCTGTACAGGCCGCAAAAAAATCATCCAAATATTGGACAGGATCATCATAGGTGGTGCCATTCTCGCTGACACAGTCCCCACAAAAATTAACGGCCGGACCCACGATTTCCAGGTTGAATTCATCTGCAATCGCCTCCAATTCTGGCCAGGCTGCAGCCACTTCAGAGGGTGTCATGTTGGCCTGCTCTAGAAAATTGGGCTCGTTAAAGGCTAAAATGTATTTGACTTCAGGATGTTCAGAAAGGTATGACTTTAGCTTACTTGAATTGTAATTCCCATTCCAGGTCATGGGTACAAATTCGAAGTTGTAGTCGGTATAGACCTGGGCTACTGTGCTCTCAGGCGTTTCGGACCAGTTGTACCACCATGATACATGAGGGGCTAGTACTTCCAGGTCTTTAGGGGAGTGAAAACCATATGCCATTCCTCTTTTTTGAGACAGGGTAGGGTAGGATATGAACAGCCCTATCAGAAGCAAGCAAAGGAAGTGTGTCGTTTTCATTGTAGGAGTAGTTAAACCACCATTAAGCCCGAATAAAACGCTCTATTCAATTGCAGGCTTAAGGTGGTTTGGATTTTTTTAGATGAATGAATTTTATCCCAGCGCATGACTTCCGGGATAAAATTTCATTCGATTACTACTATATACTAATAAACTATTAGCCGTTTACAATATTTGGTCTTTTGGACCAAATGCCTTGGTTTCAGTGATGTTGAAGTCAGCTTTTTGATCTCCAATCATTGCTGAAAAACCGCCTTTTTCTACTGTCCACTGTAGGTCTTTCGCCACAAAGGCCAAATCTCTACCGCTAAGTTGGAAGCTGACGGTTTGGGTTTCTCCTGGCTTGAGCGCTATTTTCTCAAAGCCTCTTAATCTCTTGACATCTGGAGTGATAGAAGCGTAGTGGTCAGATACAAATAACTGCACCACTTCTTTGCCTTCTACATCTCCGGTGTTGCTTACCTCTATTGATACTGTGAATTCCTCATCTGCCCCTAATTCATCCTTACTCAACTTTAGGTTTTGATAAGAGAATGTTGTGTAGCTCAAACCAAATCCAAATGGATACTGGATGGCAAAATCAGATTCATAGTCATAGACGCCTTCCATTTTGTTTTGCTCCTCGGATGGCTTGTGATCATAAGTCACCAATGTATTGGCATACATAGGGTAGGTATAAGGAAGCTTACCACTTGGATTCACTTTTCCAAATAGTATATCCGCCAAAGCATCACCTCCGAAGTTGCCTGGAAGGTAAGTTTGCACGACCGCATCCACCAATGGCTCGATGTCCTTGATCAATCGTGGACGCCCTTCATTCAATACCAGCACGATTGGCTTTCCGGTTTTTGCCAATGCCTTGGTCAATTCAATTTGGTTCGAAGAAATCGTGAGATCATGCAAATCACCAGGTTTTTCGGTGTAGCTGTTTTCGCCTAAACAAAGCACGATGAGATCCGATCCTTTTGCAGCGCTTACCGCTGAGTTGATGTCTTTCGTCTCCTCCCAATACTTGCCAGTCTCTATGTAAGAGACTCCTGTGGAGAATGTAGTATTGTTCTTACCATTGATGTTCTCAATGGCCTCCAGAATCGTGTTGTACTCACCCGCAAACTCTTCTACTTTGTCTCCTTGCCAGGAGTAAGTCCATCCGCCATTTAGGCTTCTCATGCTATTAGCATTAGGTCCAGTGACCAATACTTTTGTTCCTTTTGATAGCGGAAGAATCCCTTCTTTGTTTTTCAGTAGAGTAATGGCTTCTGCAGCTGCGTTATAAGCTGCCAACTCATATTGCTCGCTACCAAAAGCCTTGTATTCTTTATAATCCGTGACAGGTTTTTCAAAAAGGCCTAGTTCATATTTGAGAGTCAAAATTCTTCTCACTGCATCATCAATTCTTGACATGGATACTTCGCCTTCATTCACCAATTCCACTAAATGTGTGCAAAAGTCATAGCTGTATGGAATCATGGCCATGTCTATTCCAGCATTGATGGCAAGCTTTACCGCCTCTTTTGGTGAGTCAGCCACTTTGTCTCTGTTGTGTAGATTGTCAATGTCAGCCCAGTCGGTTACTGCCACTCCTTTGAAGCCTAATTCTTCTTTAAGCAGTTTGGTCAGTAGATCATAGTTGGCATGCACCGGGGTGCCATTGATGATGCCTGAGTTGATCATGACGGTGTGTGCACCTGCATCAATTGCCGCTTTGAAAGCAGGAATATGTCGCTCTCTTAGTTCCACCTCTGGGATGAAAGTAGGAGTTCTGTCCTTTCCCGAGGTGGGTACCGAATAGCCCAGGAAGTGTTTTAAACAAGAGGCCACCTTATGTGGGTTGCTGATATCGTTGTTCGCTCCTTCATAGCCTTTGATCATCTCTACACCTAACTGAGAAGTCAGATAAACGTCTTCTCCCAATCCTTCCCATATTCTTGGGAATCGAGGATCTCTGCCCATGTCCAGCACAGGGGAGAAGTTCCATGGAATGGCTGATGCACGGGTTTCATAGGCACAGATTTCTGCTCCTTTTCTTACCAACTCTCTATTGAAAGTGGCAGCCTGGGCGATTTCCTGAGGGAACATGGTAGCACCTGCGGTATAGGTGGTGCCATGTATCGCGTCTATTCCATAGATTACCGGAATTTTAAGTCTCGACTCTTCGGTCGCTATCTTCTGTATTCCGCTGATTACTTCGAACCACTTTTCTGTAGTTCTTGCTCTATTGTTAGCCGTATTCAAAATTGAGCCAACATGGTATTCCAAAACAGCTTTTCTAACTAAATCTTCGTTGAGCTGAAGGGGCTCATAGCTGGAATAGACATTGTCTCCCTTGGAGATTACATCCAGAGTGATCTGTGCCATTTGGCCCACTTTTTCTTCCAGCGTCATTTGGGAAAGTAGTGATTCTACCTCTTGATTGCCTTCTACACTTACCTTTTGTTCACTTCCTTGTGATATGGAGCAGCCTGTGATAATAGTGGCTGCAGCCAAAGCACTTAATAATATTTTCTTCATTCCCTTTTTTCTTTTTCATTTGATTGGGCATTTTCTCGACCCAATCATATGGTCTGTTTTCTGTTTATTCGGTTTCTTCTACTGTTTCTATCAATTCGTAGACCCTGACATAGTCTACTTCCATACTTACTGGATAGATCGTTTCGTCCACACCCTGAGCACCGCCCCAGTTGCCTCCAACTGCGATGTTCAGCAGCATATGGAATCGTTTGTTGAAAGGCCATTTTTCATAACCTTCTTTTTCATTAGGGAAGTTGAAAACCAGGGCATCATCTATATATCCTTTGATATCTTCTGGAGTCCAGTCTACTCTATAGGTATGGAAATCGGTACTGACACCAGCTACTCTTTTGCTTTGGCCAACCTGTGTGCCAATGCTATGGTTATAAGCTTCAGTATGTACAGTGATGTGAACCACATCCTGATCATAGCCAACATGTTCCATGATGTCTATCTCGCCAGATTGTGGCCATCCGCCGTAGGCCCAGTCTGTAGGGAGCATCCAGATGGCTGGCCAGGTACCTACACCTTCTGGTAGCTTGGCAGATATTTCGAAGCGGCCATAAAGCCAATCACCTTTGTCTTTGGTGACTAGTCTGGCGGAACTATATTGGTTTTGTTCAATTTCTTCTTTGATAGCAGTAATGGTCAATAGTCCATTCGCTACAGAGGCATTTTTGATGTCGTCGGTATAGTACTGGAGTTCATTGTTGCCCCAGCCGCTACCGCCAATGTCATAACCCCATTTTGATGAGCTGGGAGCTCCTTCATAGTCAAATTCATCAGCCCAAACGGGTTCTTCTGAGAAAGAATAGGTGATGGTTGGTAGGATGTATTCCTTTTCCTTTTTCTGTACCGACTCACCAGAGTCGCATGCCGTACATGATAGGATTAAGAATGAAGTGAAAATACAAAAATAAGTGCTCATAGTTCTTTAGTTTTCAAAAAGATACATAGGGATTGAGTAGTGACAATCCCTATGTAAATATACCTTGATTTAATAATTCAGGTTCTGTTCTAAGCCTGCCGATCTTTCATCGTTGAGAGGAATAGGAAGCAAACTGTGTGAAGCAGAGTTATACCCCAATGCTCCAAGTTCCTGATCGTCCAATCCCCATCGTACCAAATCTACAAATCTGTGACCTTCGAATGCCAATTCTAATTGTCTCTCAAGTACAATGGCATCAAAAAGTGCTGCACCAGATGGCGTGATAGCGGATAAACCTGTTCCAGGTCTGGTTCTTACTTCATTGAGGAAGCCTTGAGCTGCACCTTCATTTCCTGCTCTATAATTGGCTTCAGCTGCCATCAATAATACATCTGCATATCGGATCAATCTCCAATTGGTACCATAGTTCAACTCGCCTACAGGTCCTCCCGTTTGGTTATTGAAAGTGCCATACTTTCTTTGCCAGTATCCTTCGAAATCCCAGGCATTGTCTACACTCCAGTTGCCACCAGCAGCTTCTAGTTCAGTCTCAGACATCATAGAAACTACTCTTCTGTTTACATCGCCTGCATTTGTATATGCATCATACATCTTTTGAGTTGGCAGGTTGAATCCCCAACCTCCAATTAGAGAATCACCAGGAGCCATAGTATAATAGTCCGCTCTTGGTCCCATTAATTGTACATGGATGTTACTTTCAGGTTTTTCTCCCCAAGGGAAGTTACCCCAATCGTATGATTCACCATTAGTATAGGACAGTTCGAAAAGCGACTCTTGACCAAACTCACCTGCTGGAGAAAAGGCTACTTGTACAGAGTTTTCAAGGGCATAATCACCAGATGTGATTACCGCATTGAAAGCAGTTACAGCGTCAGCCCATTCTTCCTGAAACAAATGCGCCTTGCCAAGCATAGCCTGAGCGGCACCTTTGGATACTCTGAATCTATCCAATGCGCTGTACTGGTCTACTTCCGGTAATACTGCAATGGCTTCTTCCAGATCTTTTTCTATCTGTGTGTAAACGTCTGCTACAGGTGTTCTACCTACATTGCCGTAGTCAGAAGGAGCTACATCGTCCAATACCAATGGGACAGGGCCCCATAGGGTTACTAGTTCGAAATAGTTGATGGCACGCAGAGCTTTTGCCTCACCAATCAATCTTCTCTGAAGGTCAGAATCGCCAGGGATCTTGTTGATCACTTTATTGGCTCTGTAAATCGCGTAGTAAAGTGTTCTCCATACATCTTGTACTTTGTCGTTTTGCGAGTCGATGTTGAAGTCATCCAGGTTTTGATACCCCTGTTGGTCACCATCATTGGCACCACCTGCATTACTTTCATCAGAAAGCATGGTTTTGACTACATAAAGACTGGCCCAGTTGCCAAAGTAGTGAGCCGACATCATGTCGTAAACTCCTGTCACTGCGAAAAGCGCATCGTCATCTGTTGCATAAAAGTCTTGTTCAGAAAACTTTCCTGGTACTTCCTGCTCCAGGAAGTCGTCGCATGAGGTAGCCATCAGCAAAGCAAAGACTACCAATATGTTTTTGATATTAAATTTCTTCATGATTCTTTTCATTTATATGATTAGAAACTAAATGTTAGGCCACCCACGAACGTTCTTGGTACTGGGTAGTAACCTCTGTCGATACCTTGACTATTGTTGGCTCCAGAGCCTGCCTCAGGATCCATGCCTGGGTAATTGGTGAAGGTGAAGAAGTTGTCAAGCGAAACGTAGAATCTCACATTTTTTACATTGATAGATTCAGTTACACTTGAAGGTAGGGTATAACCTAACTGTAGTTGACGGATTTTTACGAATGAACCATCAAATACCATGTAGTCACTGCTATAGGCCAATCCACCACTTGTATTGGCTCTGAACCAATCGTTAGTAGAACCGTCTCCATCCCATCTGTCGGTGAAGAAGAACTCAGGTTTGTTAGCAGTAGGTCTGTCTGTTCTGTTGAAGCCCATTACTACCTCGTTACCCGCTTGTCCTTGTGCAAAAACTAAGAAATCAAATCCTTTGTATGCCAGGTTCACTCTAGCTCCAAAGAATACATCTGGATTTGGGTCACCAATATAAGTCTGATCTGATGGAGAAATAGCTCCATCCTCGTCTACATCAATGACGATAGGATCCCCAGGTACTGGGTTGTAACCTGTCAATCCATTTTCAGCAACATAGTCGTCGATCTCCTGTTGGTTTTGGAAAATACCGGCTGTTTTGTAACCGCTGAAATACCATACTGGGTAACCTTCTTCAAACTGAGTCACACCACCCCATCCTGTACCGATATTCGCACCAGCAATTTTCGGGTAGTTAGGATCCAGGTATGTCACTTCATTTTTGAGAGTAGAAAGGTTCACATTGATTCCATACTGGAATTCTTTGCTTGCCTCACTATTGAACCCTAAATCGAACTCAAAACCTTTGTTCAGAACATCACCCGCATTCACGTATGGAAGGCTGTTACCTGCGAACAGAGGAGGAGCACCCGGAGTGATCAAATCTTTGGTTTTCTTCTCATAGTAATCTGCTGTAAAAGTCAGTTGACCATTGAAAAGTCTTAAGTCCAATCCAATATCTACTTGCTCACTGGTTTCCCAGGTCAAGAATGGATTCTCAAGGTTTGATGGAGCAGCTCCTGATACATAAGTGCCATCAGGCTGTGGGTATCTTATTACGCCACCTACATTGGTAGCGATAGAAGATTGCCACTGTCCTGGACTCAAGTTGGACAAACTACCATTTTGTCCCCAGCTTACTCTTAATTTAGCATAGTTTACTACATCAGAAATTCCACTTGGGAAGAAGTTTTCGTTACTGATCACCCAACCCAAAGATGCAGATGGGAAAGTGCCCCACTGGTTGCCATCAGAAAGCATGGAGGATCCGTCTCTTCTCAATGTAGCGTTGAAAAGGTATTTGCCAGCGAAATCATAAGATACTCTACCGTAGTAAGAAGAAAGCGATCTGTATTCTGGACGGCTACCGATTCTGTCGATATCATCTGGAGTATAATCCCCATACGACCATTTGTCTTCTTCTCTAAATAGGCCTGAATAGCTACCGTTCACATTGTTGTAAGTGTACTTCTGCATGGCATTACCTATCAAAACATTCACGTGGTGATCACCAAATGTCTTGTCATAGTTGGCGAAGTTTTCCCACTGCCAGGTGTACCACTCGTCCCAGCTGTCACTACCTGTAGCCGTGTTATTTAGGCTTTCAGAAGAAAACCAGAATGTTGGACTCCAGTTGTGATGTCTTTGGAAAGCCGCATCAATACCTCCACGAGAAGTGATTTTAAGACCTTCGATTGGTTTGATTTCTACAAAGGCATTACCTAAGATTTTGTTCTGCACAGTTTGACCTTTAGCTAAGTCAATTCTAGCCAATGGATTACCGTATTCACCTCTTACATAATTAGAAATACCATAAATGTTGCCATCAGAATCTCTAACCAATGGTTGATTAGCATCCAAAGCTGTCTGAACATGTGATGGTAGGGTGTTACCTGTATAAGCCACTGGAGTAATTGGATCTAATGCCAATGCACTTGCTACCAATCCTCCAAATTCGTCGTTTTCAGCTAAACCACTTTTGTTGATGTAAGAATAAGAAAGGTTTTCACCCACTGTCAACCATTCTTTCAATTTGTGATTGGAGTTCAATCTGGCGGTATATCTGTTAAACCTTGCTTTGTCTCCACCAATGATACCATCTTGTTGGAAGATCGTACCTGAAACGAAGTAAGTAGATTTTTCAGTTCCGCCACTGAATGAAAGTGTATGGCTTTGCTGAGGAGCATCTTCCATGGTTTCATCCAGCCAATCTGTTCCTGCGCCGATTCCATTGACATCAGCAGCCGTAGGAGCACCCGGGACGGCAGCTTCCTCCATGTAAGTTTGGTATTGCTGCGCGTCCATCATAGACATCAGACCTGGCTGAGCAGACTGAACACCATATTGGCCACTGTAAGTAACCACTCCCGTATTTGGCTTTCCTTTTTTAGTCGTTACGATCACAACCCCGTTGGCACCTTCCGCTCCATAAATAGCAGCAGAAGCAGCATCTTTAAGGATTTCGATAGATTCTACGTCGTTAGGGCTGAGATAATCCATTCCACCAGATCCAGTTCTAACACCATCAATGATGAAAAGAGGATCAGAGCTACCATTAGAGCCCGTACCACGGATTCTGATTTTCATGCCGGCACCTGGCGAACCAGAAGTTGGCTTGATGTTAACCCCGGCAGTTCTACCTTGAAGCGCCTGATCGATACGGCCAGTAGATACGGTTTGAAGTTCCTTGGCTTTTACCGAGGAAATGGCGCCAGTAGAAAGACTCTTCTTTTGCTCTCCATATCCTACCACGATTACCTCTTCCAGTGATTGAACATCCATTGGAAGATTCATGTCGATAGTAGTTCTGCTACCTACAGTTACTTCCTGTGTCAGGTAACCAATAAAGGAATAACTTAAAACTGCATCGGGTCCATCCACTTTGATGGAGTAATTTCCATCCATATCAGTCACGGTACCTTTGGCAGTACCTTTGATCAGGATGGATACACCTGGCAATGATTCGCCAGTGTCGTCTGTGACTTTACCACTTACTGTGGATTCTTGCGCCTGCGCAAAACCCCAAAGCATAGTAAGACACAAAATCATGAGAGGTCGTGTAAACCTCTTCCACATTTGTAGAGTTTGTAGTTTCATACTTTAGTCTTTAAATAATCGTTTGAAAAAACTGTGTTGTCGCAACACATTTACTTTTTAACAACATCAAAACTATAGGTATGAAAACAGGAGGAGGAAGGATGATCTACGCTTAAAATACATCCCTTATGAAGGGGGGCACTTTAATACTACGTCATTGGAAATAAGATATTGTAAATAAGAGGTTTAAGTCTAAATTCAACTCTCTTTAACTCCTCAGTTTTAAGGTGTTTTTTGTGTGAAATAAGACGAAATATTTCCTTTATTATCTGGTGTTGATTGAAAAGAATCAATCACACGACCAAAGGTTTCCAATCAGCGAGTCACAACTCTAGATATAAGAGTATTATTCACAAAATGAAGGGGCGGAGAAACGCCCACATTCATCTTGAGTATTGACCATCCAGTGTTTTTGAACCTTGCTTTTCTGGAGAATGGATTGGATGAATTGATAGACCTCCTCTTTCTGATTCTTGAAAAGATAGGAATGGTAATCATGGCTGCCATTGCAATAGGTATACAATTGCGTTGATTTATCCAGTGAGATTAGGTGTTCGTATATGCTATGCGATCCAAAGAGCATCAACCAACCTGTAGCAGTCACTGGACAGTAGTGATGGGCTGCTGTGCCATAGGGAACCGCAGTGTCGCAAGTGCCGTGAGAGAGAAGGGTAGGGATGGCATTGTCTTTTTGTATCAGGTTCAGATCCATGATGGCTCCAGAACTTGCGATCATCCCGGCATATCGAAAATCAGCAGGCCAGGGCTTTTCGTACACATTCATGGTAGCCTCGTCCCAGTAGGCTGCATGGAGGATGCATTCGGCTCCAGCACTGGCGCCAGCTATAAATATTTGAGTAGGATCTATGTTGTACTTTTCGGCATTTTCGATGAAGAAGAGAGTGGCCATTTTGAGTTGATTGGCACTGATCTGGATCGCTTTTACTTTTTCTGAAGTCACGCCACCACAGCTGAAGTTTTTGTCCTTCATGTAGAGGGTGTATTGGATGGAAGCAGCTACCAGGCCCTTACCAGCCAGGTATTGGCTGATAGCGTGACCGGCAGTTTTGTTGCCACCGCTAAAGCCCCCGCCATGAACATAAAGAAACAGAGGTCTTTTTCCAGTGTTTGCTTCAGAAGGTTCGAAAATGTCTACTTCCAGCTCCAGGCTGTCATTTTGGAAATATACTTCTGTTGTTTGAGCCAGACTCAAATGGCTAATCAATAAAAGGACTGCAATGAGGTAGTAAATAGGTCTCTTCATAATCGAGACACAAGATATTTTTAAATCAGGGGATAAAAAAGTGCATGTCTAATTTCTCCTTCCAGCATAACTCTTTCATCGGGCGTGTTTAGCGTTAGCGTAGTTTTTCTAATGATTCATGTAGAGTTCAATAAAAGAAGAATTCAGTTATCAGGTTACTCAAAGTAACCTGATAACTCGAGATGAAAGTGATCCTCTAGTGTTTCGAAATTTTGATCGGTATGAAACCTGATGTATGCTTCTGGGCTTCCAAACCAATCTATTACCTGCTCACGTTGTAGTTTGGTTTTCTTGGAGGAGAGATGGGTGTGATAGGAGCTATAAGCAAAATCTTTGAAGTCTTTGACAAAACCATGCTTAGTTGGGTTGGTATGGATATAGGCAATCAATTGTGAGAAATATGATTCCTCTTCAACTGCGATTCTTTTAAATTTTGGATCAAAGAGAGGTCCTGTTCTATCGTATACCTTGTTTATCGCTCGGGTATAACTCTGAAGAAAACTTGAGATCCCGTTACTTATATGCCAATAATTGGGTTTTTCAGTACCTGTTTTGATGACAGATTCTAAATGTTCTTCAGGTTTTACTCTGATCATCAAGTGAAAATGATTGTTCATTAAGCAATAGGCATAGGTTTCGACAAAAGGGTCGACGTACTTTGCGTACTGTTGTAGAAAGTAGTAATAGTTTCTTTTCTCAAAGAAGATGGGAGCACCATTGATTCCACGATTGTATATATGAAATACTGTGTTGGGAAGGAGTTGGCTGGTTCTGGTATCCATTTAATGTCAATTGTACTTAGGAATGTGTTCTAGTAATCAGGTTACTCAAAGTAACCTGATTACTTCATAGGAATAAATTTAGCCATTTCAATAATAAATAACCAATCCTGTATTTAGTTGAATATGAAGCTTTTTACCCTCACAGTTCCTCAATACCCACGTCTGGAATCACGATGCTGAAGGTGGTACCTTTCCCAGAGGTAGAATCCAGTTGGATCTTTCCTGAAAGCTTATTGATGGATTCTTTGACAGTAAAGAGGCCTAGTCCAGAGCCTCCCAGTTTGTTGGAGGCGCGATAGAACATGTCGAAGACCTTTTCCTGAAATTCGGTCTCTATGCCTAGGCCATTGTCTTCTACACTAAAGTGCAAGTTGTTTTCTACCACCTTCCCACTGACCTTGATGTAGGCCTTTTCTTTGGATTTGTCGTGGTAGCGGATGGAGTTGGTGATCAGGTTGTTGAGCATGCCGGTAATTCTCCCTTTGTCAGTAGCTACCATCAGTTCCTTGGGCATATCTAGTATGAATTCGATTCCTTGCGCCTCTGGAGCATGCCGGGTGAGTTCCCATATGATTTCCACTCTTTCTCGCATGTTGAATTTTTCTTTCGTGACCTCAAAATTTCGGTTGCGTGCTTGCTCAGATACATCCTGGATCAGCTCCGAGAGGCTCTGGAAGCTCTCTCTCATCGTAGACAGATATTGATTGAAATTGGCATGGTCAATATCTGGCATGTGGATCAGACTGTGTATGGAGTGAATAGGACCTTTGAGATCATGGGTGATGGTATAGGCATATTTGTCCAGCTCATTGTTCAGCCGCTGCAATTCTTCATTGGTTTGAGTCCTTTCGGCTATGATGTCCTGCTGGTGATCTATCAGAAGTTTGATGGTCATCAGGATCCCTGCCACACATACCACAAAATCAACCAACTTGTTGACCTGTAAGGTCTCCTCATCGTACTCCCGCATGGGTAGAATAGAAAACTCCACATAGGCATCCAGGCAATACAAAGCAAAACTCAAGCAAAGCAGGGCGAATAGTCTCAGTTTTTTGTCATGGCCGAGTAGGACATACTCGACGACCATGATGCCCACATAGAAGATCGCCGACATGGAGTCCTCCGGAATGCTGGACATGACGATGTAGATAAAGAAGTTGAGAGCGACCAGGAGCAAGTATCTCCCAGCATCAAATTGGCCCAATCGTAGTAAACGCCACGCATAGCCAAAAATCAAAATAAAGGGAGTGAAGACCCAGAGACTACTGGGATAGCCCAGGTAAAGGTCATAGGTCAGGAAAATCAGTGACGAAAGTATGACCATCACAATGGCACCTGCCGAAAACTTGATCCGCGAACGTTCGATTGGCGAAAATGCCCGTGCATTGCCTAATAGGAGTTTTTGAAACCGCTCTTTATTGAACATATATGAAATTTGACATATGCTAATTTAGTCGCCACTACAGCTATGGAATAATTCAGGTTGGATCAAGCTGGATGAGTACCCTTGAATTGAATATCAAGAACGGATTGAAAAATTAAGTTAAATCCTGAATCTAACCTACCAACTGAGACAATATGTTTACTTGATTTTTATCATCTGTCTTTTGGTTACATGGCTGGTGAGAGGTAGAAGGTCATGGTTTCATCCTTGCGAAACTGTGCTAGCGGCGGGGAAAAATGAAAGTCGTCGAGGTTCGGAACTTCGACGACTTTGATAGGGTCAAAAAAAGACCTGACAGCTTGCTCAAGCCTGTCAGGTCTTATGATTTTTAACTTTAATCTATTGGATCAATCCTTCACGATATGTCGTGCGGCCTGATAGCCGGCATAAAAGCTAGGATTGGATCGTTTGAAACGCTTGAGTACATTGTCCATACGCTCCAGGGTCTTATTCATTTCGTCAAACAGCGAGGCGAGGCTCTCTGTGGCTACACGAGACTGAATCTGGTAGGAGCGTGGCACGCCTCTTTTGTCCTGAAAGGTGGCGAAGGATGTCTTCACTTCTTCGATCTGGTCAGTTGATAGGCCATAGTCTGCCATAGCCTCTACATTCTGTTCTAATAGATCGATCATGTTTTTAGTCTTGATTTCGAAATCCTCATGGGACAGACGGAAGTAGTCTGAGGCAGAGTTGGTAGACTGTGAGAGGAGTTCCGCATTGTTAGTGTCGGATGCGTAGGCCTCCTGTATGTCGTCCATGATGTCCATCTTCTGAGCGATCTGATATTTAAGGTCGCGTACAGAGGCGCTGATGTAGACCTTGGAAGACTCCTGTTCCAGGGCTGCCTTCTCGATACCTAGTATCGATTGTGTGAGTACTGATTTGTAGTTGTTGATGATGGGGATGGAACTCCATACAGCGGCATGGCCGTCAAGATAGGAATTAGTGGCCTGGCCCATTTCCAAGCGGTTGATTTGGTCTTTCGTCATTCTAATTATGTTTTAAATGTTTACAATTAAAATGCTGCTGAAATCCAAGATAATACATGTGTATTTATTATCAAAGCGTTTGGTGGAATAATCCAAATCGGATCGTGCTTCAGGCTTGCAAAGCTCCGAGATGTATATGCAGCCTTTGGAGATGACTATGCAGACCTCCGAGGGCTTTGTGCAGATCTCCGAGATGACCTTGCAAACCAATGAGACGACTGTGCAGACCTCCGAGGGCTTTATGCAGAGGTCGGAGCACTATATGCAGACTAAAGAGTGCTTTATGCAAAGGAATGAGAGCTTTGTGCAGAGGTAGGAGGGGTCTATGCAGGCCTTCATGAGAAATATGCAGATTGTTGACGAAAAAGATCCCTCTACCCCTTTTTTTAATGTAATCACAAGCTCTATATTTGACATTAATTGTCAAGTCAAATATGTCAAATGGAAACGATAGGAGATATTTTAAGAAATCAAAGACAAACCCTTGGACTTCTTTTGAGACAAGTGTCTGCATACGTTGATATAGACCAAGCAATCTTGAGTAAGATTGAACGTGGTGAACGCAAGCCAACTAAGGAATTGCTTAGCAAATTAGCGGAGATTTTAAAACTTGATAGGGATGAACTTTTAGTTCAATTCATAAGTGAAAAAATAGCTTATGAAATTGCTGATCAAGAATGCGCAAACAAGGTTTTAAAGGTTGCCGAAAGTAAAGTGAAATATTTAAAATCACATCAAATTAAAAAATGACTATGCAAGAATTCGATTTGACTCCAAACATGGTAGAGGAACCTCAACTAGCAGTAAAGTATTACAAACAGGAGACGTTTGATTCTACAACTCCACAAACTACCTTAAAAGTTCTATCACTTTTCTCTGGATGTGGCGGAATGGATTTAGGCTTTGAGGGTGGGTTTTCAGTTTTAGCTTCTTCCGTCAATGAATTAATCCATCCAGATTTTGTTGAGCGAAAGCTTAATGACGGTTTTGTGGAACTTGCCAAAACTAGGTTCAAAACAATTTTCGCTAATGATATTTTAAGCGATGCAAGAAATGCTTGGGTCAATTACTTTTCAAAAAGAGGGCATAATTCAGAAGATTTTTATTGCGACAGCATTGTAGATCTTGTGAAGATGCATCGAAACGGAACATCCGTTTTTCCTGATGAGGTAGACATTGTGACAGGGGGGTTCCCATGTCAAGACTTCAGTATTGCGGGGAAGCGAAATGGCTTCACTTCACATAAAAATCATATTGGAGAGTTAAACACTGAAAACACAGCGTCAGAGGAGACTCGTGGGCATTTGTATATGTGGATGAAACAAGTAATTGACATTACCAAACCTAAAATATTTATAGCCGAGAACGTCAAGGGTTTGGTTAATTTGTCAAATGTTAAAGACATTATTCAAAATGATTTTGCTTCATCTGGTGAGAACGGCTACATTGTATTAACACCAAGAGTATTGCATGCCGCAGACTTTGGGGTTCCACAATCTAGAGAAAGAGTGTTTTTCATCGGATTGAAGAAATCAGCCTTGAAGAAATCAGCCCTTGCAGAATTAGAAAAAGAAACCATCTCCCTAAAGTTTGATCCTTATCCTCAACCAACCCATGCATATACCACAGATGGAGATTATTTGAAACGGCATGTCGACTTGAAGGAACTATTTCAAAATTTAGAGGAGCCTGAATTCACAGGTGATCTTTCTCAAAAATTTTATTCTAAGGCTAAGTTCATGGGTAAACATTGTCAAGGGCAAATTGAAATTAAGCCTGATGGTATAAGTCCTACAATAAGAGCCGAGCATCATGGTAATATTGAATTTAGAAGGCTATCAAAACAAAATGGTGGAGTTATTGAAAATGAACTTTCAAAAGGTTTAGAAGAAAGAAGACTGACTCCTCGAGAATGCGCATTAATTCAAACTTTTCCTCCTGACTATGAATTTGTGATTGAGAATAAAAATGGACGTAAGGGGTCATTTCTAGTAAGTCCTTCTAAGGCGTATAAGATCATTGGAAATGCTGTACCCCCACTTCTTGCTTATAACCTCGCAAGACGTATTCAGAACAACTGGGATATATATTTTAAAAAATAAATGGTAGTATCAACTAATCCTGAACCAAGTTCTAATGAATTCAATTCGCTTCTAGAGTCGACTATTGAGGAATTGAATAGTCATGCGATAAAATGGCCTAAGAAAATCGAACAACTGAGAGGAAACAAACTAGAACCATATGTTCAGAACGTGATGACAGATTTGGCAGTCGGTTCTAGTTTTGAAAATTCAATTGAACTAATTGGAGGACAAAAATTTCCTGACATAGTTGCTAAGAAATTCTACGGAATTGAAGTGAAAACCACAACTCAAAATCATTGGAAAACAACTGGAAATAGTGTGTTAGAATCTACAAGAGTGGAAGATGTTGAACGAATTTTCATGCTATTTGGAAAACTTGGCCAACCTATTGAGTTTAGATCAAGACCATATGAGGAGTGTTTATCTGAGGTTGTGGTAACTCACTCCCCCCGATATTTGATCGATATGAATTTGGGATCTGGTGAAACAATTTTCGACAAGATTAAAATGCCATACGACACTTTGCGAACTAGTCAAAACCCAATCAAGCCAATAACAGATTATTACAAAAGTAAACTTAAACCTGGTCAGGACTTATGGTGGATAGACCAAGATAACAGCAGGCCAAGTGGCATGATAATTAACCTTTGGAAAAATCTAACTCAAGATGAAAAACAAAAGATTAAAGATCGGTCGATGATCTATTTTCCAGAACTTTTTGGCAATAGTAGCGGTAAATTCGAGCGCTTGGCAATCTATCTCGCAACTCGAGAATCTGTAGTTTGTCGCAATGTTCGGGATAATTTTACAGCAGGTGGCAAAGATAATTATAATATAGCAGGCAAAATATATTTGAATATCCCAAGGGTCTTTATAAATCTATTTGAAAATATTGAGTCGGTTCTTTCTATTCTTTCTGAAACTTCGGCTGACGAACTTTCTGAATACTGGAACATAAAAACAACAGAAAAAAGAAAGCTAGCTCACTGGATTGGACTTGTGGACTTACACTCAAAGACGATTAGTTCGGCAAGCCATTTGAATTTGAAGAAGATGTTGGAGATCATGATTTACTGAGAATCCTGTCCATCCAGTTCTTATGGGTTTATAATCCCAGCTCGGTCGCAATTCTGAATGCGACTGAAAACTTTCGGGCATTCCTGACTGTACGTCAGGCTGGTGAAATGCCCATAAAGATATGATCTCTGATCATACCCCAAAAAATGGGACAGTGGGTTTAGTTCAGAAATGACGATTAAATTTACTGATATGACACGCAAGAAGTACACATCAAAATTCAAGACGAAGGTGGTATTAGAGGCCATCAAAGAGCAATCAAGTGTAGCAGAACTAGCACAGAAATATGAACTAGCCCCTCAGCAAATCAACCTCTGGAAAAGAGAGTTTTTGGCCAATGCAGAGGGTGTTTTTGAGAAAAAAGGCAAGAGCAAGAAGTCCCAAATTGAAGATGAACGTGATCAGCTGCTTAAGGTAATTGGGCAACTTAAAGTTGAGAATGATTTTTTAAACGACGCCTTGCGGTAAGACCTCTTGCTGAACGGCGATCATTGATAAGCAAGGGTCAATTGAGTATGGCAAAGCAGTGCAAACTACTTTCCCTACACCGTTCGGGAATATATTATAAGCCCAGAGGAGAATCTGAATTGAACTTAAAACTCATGCGTATGATGGACGAGCATTATCTCCACCATTCTTTTAAGGGGGCACGCAGCATGCATACCTGGCTGACCAAAGACAAGGGACTGCAGGTGAGCAAAAATCGGGTTGAACGACTCTACTATCGGGTGATGGGGCTTAGAGCTACCCAGCCTGGAAAACATACTTCCAGACGGCACAAGGCTCATAAAGTGTACCCTTATCTGCTTCGTAATCTGACCGTGAAACGTCCCAATCAGGTCTGGGCAATAGACATCACCTACATCCCAATGAAGAAGGGTTTTATGTATTTGATAGCCATTATTGACCTCTACAGCAGGTATGTAGTCAATTGGTCAGTATCTAACTCAATGGATGCGGACTGGTGCCTAAACTGCCTAGAAGAGGCTATAGAAACACATGGAAAGCCAGAGATCCTCAATACCGATCAAGGCTCACAGTTTACATCAGAAGTCTTCGCCAACTTCGTCTTGAGTCAAGACATCAAATTGAGTATGGACGGAAAAGGAAGGGCTATTGACAATGCCTTTATTGAGCGGTTGTGGAGAAGTGTAAAGTATGAAAAACTGTACCTCAATCCACCTAAGGACGGTATGGATCTGTACCTACTAGTGGCAGAGTACTTCAACTACTACAACATGGAAAGAAGGCATACAAGTATCGAGAATCAGAGACCGATTGATCTCTATCAAACCACCCAAAAACAGGCCGCCTAATGAGTAGATTATTTTTGGGTTTTATTGTTAATGAAAGGATTATTAAACACTATTGTAGAACTTAAAACCGAACAATCCCTGTCCTAACTATTGGGGTATGATCACTCAATCCAATTGAGATCGAGCAGAGTGGACTTAGTAATTTTATAAAGATACAAAAATGAATAAAACCGTTTTTATCTCATCAACTTTTGTGGATTTGAAAGAGGAACGAAAAGAGGTTTGGGAGTTATTGAAGAAGTATGATGTTTTAGTCAGAGGAATGGAGCAATTTGGAGCTCGAAAAGAAGACTCACTAACAACATGTATCACTGAAGTAGAACAATCGGATATTTATGTTGGAATTATTGGATACAGACTTGGGTCAATCGATAATAAAACAGGAAAATCATATACCCAGTTAGAATATGATAAAGCCCTAGAATTAGGCAAAGAGATTCTGATCTATATAATAGATGATGAATCAAGTAAGGTTTCACCGAAATACATTGAATTTGATAAAATACCTAAGTTAAACTCATTTAAAGATACTTTGAAAGAGCGGCATACAATTGACACATTTAAAGACTCTGAGGAGTTAAAACAAAAGCTTAGTAGACAGTTTGAAAAGTATTTGACAAAAAAGGAAGCTGAAAAAAAGACAAAAACCAAAGATGATTTTAGTCAATCAAAATTGACATTAGAAAAGTTTTTTTTAGTTCCGAAAGCTATATCAGGTGCTGAAGTGAAATTAAGGGTCAAATTTGATAAAACTATTTCACCTGCCTCAAAGGCAATTTGTCAAATCACAAATATGGATTTTGGAAAAACTACTTGTGCAAATATTAGAATTGTTGAACCAAACATAGATGCTGAAAACTTCAAAAGTATAATCATCGGATTCAAAAAATTAGACGACTATTTAAAGCTTGATAAAAACAAAGAATATGTGATTTATGGGAATGTTTGGTTTCATGAAAATAAAATTAAATCTATCACAACTAGATTTAAAGATATTTCATACCAAATATGGGATGACGACTATTATTACGGGCAAGAACACCAAAATCAAGAAGAGCCACAACCTTTTGTTGTAAAAAAAGAAATTGGTGAGGGACAGATTGTATTAACATTAAAGGAGATAGAAAAATAATATCCAACTAGTTTCTCCGCTGTTTTAAGTCTTCCGAAGGGTGACTTGAAACGATGAATGATCAGTAGGGTCTCTGACCCGGTCGGTCTAGTATCTCGCTCGGGTCGGAGACCCTGGTTTCATCTGGCTTTTAAGTCAGGAAACTTAAAAGAGCGAAGGGGTCAGCGAACTGAAAGTAATCCGATTACTCGAATTAATCGGATTACTTAACTCTAGCTCGGTCGCAATTCTGAATGCGAATGAAACATCCGGAGGGAAGAGTGCTGCGGTTATTATCTTACAGCTACCAGATCATCAGACTTCTCCTTGCAGAAAGGACTTGCGTCTTTTCTGCTCGTTCGAAGTGACGATGTTTTCTTCGCACGGTAGCATTTCTGAACGCGACTGAAAACTTTCGGGCATTCCCGACTGTATCTCAGGCTGGTGAAATGCCCAGAAAGATGTGATCGCAATCCAATTGTGATCAAGCAGATGTCAAGTTGTATATCAGTGAATTGAAAGTTAGATTGGTGGAAAAAATTAAATGGCTGTATTGTTACAGGATTTATGAACAATCAACATACGTCTGATCGGGCGCGTTTGAGTGCAACGGAAAGCACTTGAGATATGGTCACGCGTTGCGCTATCGCTAAACGCGCGCCAGCTGGCTGGTGTTGACTTTGTTGGCAATAACTTAGACTTGAAATTATATGATTTATTTAACGATGATGATTTTTGTGAAGGAAGGGAAAGAGCAAATCTTCGATGAGTTTGAGGCACAAGCGATTCCAATCCTCAAGGATTACCAGGGAGAATTGATATATCGAATTAGGACAAAGAAGGAAGACTACTTAGTCAATAGTGAAGAAACCCCTTACGAAATTCATTTTATTTCTTTTCCATCAGAAGAGGATTTTCATCGCTTTGCAAAAGATGAAAGGAGAAAGGAATTTATACATTTGAAAGAGGAGTCCATTAAATACAGCTACTTAGTTAAAGGGGTGAAATTATAATCGACAAGCCCACTACCAATGAAAGTACTGCCTGTTGTTTCAAGTCTTCTGAAGGGTGGCTTGAAATGGGCAGCGAACCGAGAGTAATCCGATTACTCGAAGTAATCGGATTACTTAATTTCTTCCATCCTGTAGCAATTGAGAGTAATGGGGGCCAGTGAAGAAAGCATCTATGATTTGACTTTCAGATTCTATTAGATCTCTCCTTCCGTCGAGATGACGTTGTTTTCTTCGCCCCAGCTGTTTTTAAGTCTTCCGAAGGGCGACTTGAAACGATGAATTATAAGTAGAGTCTCTGACCCAGTCGGTCTAGTATCTCACTCAGATCAGAGACCCTGGTTCCATCTGGCTTTTCAGTCTGGAGACTTAAAAGAGCCGAGAGCCAGTCTTCCAACGAGAGTAATCAGGTTACTTCGAGTAACCTGATTACTAGCTGTATTTATTCCTTGACAAATTTCTGCCTCCAGACTTGCCCCTGCGTTTTTAGCTCCACGAAATAAAGTCCCGCTTTGAGTCCTGTCAGATCAAGCACCCTCGAGGAGGATGATTGAGCGTAATTCCATCCTTTGATGGCCTTACCTGATAGGTCCAGTATACTGATGCTCGATTGTTGATCGATCCCTTTCCTTTCGAGGGTTAACTGATCCTGGCAGGGGTTTGGGTAGAGCAAAATCTCGTCGGAAGTACCCGCATCGGCTTCCAGTACATATTCGCTCAGTTTGAACCAGTTGATGTTGAACTCTGGCTGGATGATTGTGACGCGGAAAGTGTGTCTGCCCGCCACCATGTCCATGTCTGTGGATACGGTCTGCCAGGTCTGCCATCCGCCAGTGACCGGTACATCTAGCTGGGCACTGGATAGCTTCTTGCCGTCCTGATCGATCTGCGCAAATTCAAGAATGCCGGCGCTGTTGTCGCAAGCGATGCGTGCCTGGATGGTGTAGGTACCTTCCTCTGCCACATATAGGTTGTACTCGAGGTAGTCGCCTGCGTTGGTATAGCCCAGGTTTTCGCCACCGCCTATGTCGCTGGTGTTTTCATGGGCCAGCCCTTCGTTGACCAGGTAGTCTTCCGCTTCTATCAGGGTCGGTATAGGGGTGTAGAAGGGCAGGTTGTTGGTGATGGATAGAGCTGAAAAGGATTCGAGGAGTGAGCCATCTGTGGCTTTAATACTCCCCTGGTTGTAGTCCAGTGTCAGCGTCTGTGCGTCGTTGTAGTTGTTTTCTGCTTCCAGAATCAGCATACGATCATTGTCTGGATGGCTGGAGATGGAAAGTAGGGTCAACTCCTGATCATCGGCATAGAAGGTAAAACCGGACGCATCTGATAGGGTAGATGCATCCAGTTTTTTGTTCAAAGAAAGGTATATGATATCACCTTCAGTATTTGTGTGTCCTGACCTGGAGTTAAATGCAATTTCAGTTAGTATTTTTTTTTAGAGAACTCCATGAAGTTCAGATTGATGCCGCCTTTTTCTATGTAGAATTTGAGCTTTTGGGTGCCAGCGTATAGCGCCACATCGGTGAGGGTAGTTTCTCCCCATCCTGTGGTTTTGGGTAAGGCGACAAGGCCTGTTTGATCGCTGCCTTCGATTTCTACCCTGATGCTGGAGTTAGCCGTGCTGGCTACATATCTCAGTTTGATATCGTAGGCACCTTCTTCTTCCACATTCAGACTATAGACCAGCCATTCGCCATCTTCTGTCCATCCGATGTTGAAGCCGTTGGTAGGGGTGTCGTTACATGCTTCGATGTCTACCCCGTCATTTCTATAGGAGTAGCCTCGATTCCATGCCAGCCCACCTGCATTGCCTGATTCGTTGGTGTACTCCGCGTCGTAGTAGGCGGCACCTTGTTTGCCCAGATCATAGTCCACAAAATAGAGGGTAGTGGCCTCCGTAGCTGAGATGGTATTGTCTTTGAAAGGCAGCGTTTCGTCAGAGTAGGGTTGGCGGATCATGGCGTCTACTACATCTGGATGGTAGGTGTTGTTCTCGACCTTGAGGTTTTCTGTCATTTCCATCAAAGAGGCATAGGCCTCAGCTTCACTCGGTTTAGCTCCACCCGACCAATAGTCGAGTATGTCCTGGTAGCCCTCGGTCACTTCGATTTGAAGTGGGTTGTTGCCGCCCATTTTTTTCAACGGCCACCACGACCAGCCCATGTTGTTGTCTTCGAACAGTCGGATGGCATCTGTGAACCAGCCGTTGGAGTTTTCACCGGTTTCGCCTAGCCAGATTGGGACATTTCTGCTGTCTCTCATATCCAGCATGCCCTGTATGGAACCCTGCTCGTTGGAGTTCCAGTACTTGTGATAGCTGATCACCAGATTTTCGTCCCATAGGGTAGGGAGTCCGCTGTAGTTGTTGCCCCAGCAGTTGCCTTCTATGATTACGATGTGGTTTTGGTCCACCTCTCTGATGGCGGCAGTCACATCCTTTTGCAATTGCCATAGTGGGGAGTTGCTGCTTTCAGCGCATCCATTGAGGTCATTAGGGTGATCCTGAAATCCCCAGTTGGGCTCGTTGATGATGTCGTAGGCACCGATGGCAGGCTCGTCCTTGTATCGAGTGGCCAGTTCCTTCCATAGGGCGATCATTTTGTCTTGATTGGCTTTGCTTTCCCATAGAGAAGGTTTGCTGCGATCATAGTCACTGATGTCGGCATTTTCTCCCTGTCCGCCGGGTGCAGCATGTAGATCCAGAATCAAATACATGTCATTGGCTTTGACCCAGTCGATTAGATCGTCCACCATGGTGAATCCTTTTTCGTTCCAGGTGATTTCGCCCGCTACAGGCTCTTCCTCTATAGGGGGAGTGAAAAGCTTGTAGTGCATGGGTAGCCTGATCGAATTGTAGCCCCAGGCTCCCATGGAGTCGATGTCTCTTTTGGTGCAGTGGTTGGCCAGCCATGCGGTATAGAACTCTTCTGTTTTATCCGGTCCGATCAGTTCTTCTATCTTGGCTTCTATTTCGTGCTGAGGTCCGCTGGTTCGTAGCATATAGCCCTCTTGTAGCATCCAGCCTCCCAGACCTATTCCTCTGAGGATGATGGGCTCGCCATTGGGGTCCAGTATCTGTTTGCCCTCTGCCTTGAGGTATTGTGCGTGAGCAGTATTTGCAAATGTGAGGCAGCTTAGGATCAGAGCTCCAAGGAATATTGACTTTTGGAAGCGAGTAACGTTCTTCCAGGCAGAAGCTCTGCCGTCAATAGTATAGTCTTTCATAGTGTCTTCGTTTTCAAATGCTTAGTTGTAGTATTTAGTCGTCAACAAAAGATTCTTGCCGATCTTTTTCAAAACTATCACCTGCCATTGCTATCATTGGCATTCGGAAATACATAATAAATACATCAATTGGATTATTTAGTACTTATTTACTACTTCATCCGTGTTTGTAGTGCTGTAATTCAGTAAGTTATGTAAAATTAAAGATGATCAGCAGCGTGATTAAAACCTCTACTATATTATTCGTGCTTGGTGCACTTGGACTTATATTTTCTAATTCTGTCCGATCTCAAAATCTGGATTGGCAAATCAAAGGCAAGCCCAGAGTCATTCATTACTCCAAAGAAGATTACAATTCGGACTCGCAGTTTTGGTGCATGGCCCAGGATGATGAGGGCGTGCTCTATTTTGGTAATAATGATGGAGTGGCCATATATGATGGGGAGGTATGGACGCTGGTCAAGGTACCCAATGGCTCTACGGTTCGTGGATTGAAATATGCCTCCGATGGCTATGTCTATGTAGGGGGCTATGATGAACTGGGCCGTCTCAGTCGCAACGAATATGGCAAATATGAGTACGAGTCGCTGTTGCATCTGTTGCGGACAGAGGATCAGACTTTCAATGATGTATGGCAAATTGAAGAAAGCAATGGCTTTGTGATCTTTCGCAGTTTCAAACGGCTGATTGCCATCAAGAACAAGCAAGCCGTGACTATTCCTGCCGAAGGTCGCTTTGACTATTTGGGGATCATCGAGAAGCAGCTGTTTGCCGTAGATGGTTGGGGGATCAAAAGATTGTCTTTGAGCAGCATGGAGTTTGACAATTTGATTCCAGCCTCTGGTTATAATCAAGAGGAGGTGAGTGCGCTGCTGCCGGGAACAGCTCCTAATAAGCTGATGGTATTTACCCGAGAGGGCAATTCCTATCAGGCGGACAAATTGCAGGGCAGTATCACTTTTCAGCATAGTTTTTTTGCAGATGGTTCTAGTGATCAAATTTTTTGTGCGATTGCTTCCGATACTGGCAGTTACTTTTTAGGAACCATCAATAGCATGTTGATGGAGTTGCGCTATCAAGAAGATGGGCAGATGGAAATTCACAAATATGAAAACCTGCAAGATCAAACCATCTTGAATTTGTATCAAACCAAAGACGGCAATGTCTGGACCTTGCTCAATACCGGGTTGGACTGTGTAGAGCTCTCATCGCCTATATCTAAGATCTTTGATGATGCAGCAGTCTATGATGCTACTTTTTATCAAGGCCAGTTTTATCTGGCAACCAATCAGGGAGTGTATGCAGCGAACCATTCTCTGGAGGATCCTACCCTGGTTCATAGCGATTTTAAGCTCGTGGATAGATTGGAGGCGCAAGCCTGGTCGATGAGGATCATAGAAGACCAGCTATTGATCAGTCATGACAAGGGAGTGCTGGTAAAAAATGCAAAGGGTATCTATCATGTCGAGGGAACGAATGGAGTTTGGAAAGTAGTGCCTGCCAATGGTGTGCAGGATATGTACCTGGCCTGTTCCTACGACGGGATTTATGTTCTCAAATATCAGGATGGAAAATTTTTCTTTCAGAACAAACTACAGGGATTCGATGTTTCGGGCAGGGATATATTGGCTGGACCTGATCCCTATACTTACTGGGTTTGTCACGGTTATCAGGGCGTTTACAAGATCAAAACAGATGCGGGACATAAGCGTACCCTGACGCTCGAAAAATATACCGATCAAAATGGGCTTCCTTCGCCTTATAGCAACAACGTCTTTGTTTGGGAGGAGGACACTGTTTTTACTACGGTTTCTGGTGTCTATACCTATCAGGAGGACCAAAATCAGTTTGTACCTCACCCGTTCTTGACTCAGACCTTGGGAGACGATGTTTTGATTCGAAAGATTCAGCAGCATGGTGACAGAACCTGGTTCGTGAAGGAGGAACAATTGGGCTACTTCTACACCAGAGCTGATGATCCAGAGCTGAATATGGACTTGTTTCTCTCGCTGGAAGGAACCTTTATGAAAAGTATGGAATATGTGCAGCCCTTAGGCAGCGACCAATTGCTGGTAGGGACCAATGATGGCATGTTTTCGTTTAATCTATCCATGGATGAGGCCTATTCTCCTGATTCGAGAACCCTGATATCCGAAATCAAATACAAAGACGAACAGGACAGTCTGATATACTGTGTGTTGCCTACCGAGACGCAGGAACTGACTACTTTGCCCAATAACACCAGTTCCTTGCAGCTGTCCTTCATTACACCCACTTATAGTTCGCAAAAGGATGTACAGTATAGGTATAAGTTAGAGGAAAATGATAAAACCTGGAGTGATTGGTCCACGGTACCACACAAGGAGTATAGCTACTTGAAATCTGGGCGCTACACCTTTAGGGTGCAGTCTCGAACTTCTGTGGGTCAGATGGCAGACGAGGCACAGTTTGAGTTCGAAATATTGCCACTGTGGTACCAGACGGATTGGGCGAAGATTGTTTTTGCCAGCGTGGCGGTACTTGTCATATTCTTGATACGCGTTTTGGTCAGACGAAAGCTTATCAAAACTCAAGAGGAGGCGAAGAAAATGCAGGCTGCCCTGGAGCTGGAAATAGAAAATATCAAACTGGAAAAGGAAAAGGCGCTTATCGAAAAGGATAAGAAAATGCTCGAGGAGGATGTGATATTCAAGAGCAAGGAGCTTGCCAATTATACCATTCTGCTACTGAAGAAAAGGGAGCTGCTAACCGAAATGGCTGCTGAACTAAAAGAACTAAAATCGAAGATCAAAGTAGCAGCCAATCGAGAAATCGTGAGGTCGATGACCCGTAGAATCAACCTGAACTTACAGGATGAAGAACACTTGAGCGTTTTCGATGCGAATTTCGAGCGGGTACATCAGGATTTCTTCCGAGAGCTGAAGGCCAATTATCCAAATCTGAGTCAGAAAGAGTTGAGGCTTTGTGGCTTTGTTCGCATGAATTTGACCAACAAGGAGATTGCTGCCATATTGAATATTTCGGTGAGGGGAGTAGAGACTGCAAGGTATCGATTGAGGAAGAATCTGAGCCTGGAGAAGGAAGTCAATATGGTCGAGTTTTTAGAGAAGCTATCGGGCTCTTCAGAGGACCAGGACCTGGATCAGGAAAACGAAGAGTATTTCAATGAAGAATAGGAATTAATTCTTTGTAGATTTAGCCTCTGAGCTAGTATCATTTAGACCTGCATGAAACAAGAAAAGGTTCGTTTTTGGAATTCCATTGTCAGTCGTTTTGGACTCATTTTCGCGATTCTGATCCTAAGTGCCATTCTAGTTTCTGGTTATCTTGTGTATGAGCAAGCGGCACAAGTCATCGTGTCGCACAGCCAGGAACGCATCAAGCATACCTCTGCTTTGGCTCGTCAAAACTTCTACGATGTCCTCAATGAGGTGACCAACGACATAGCCATTCTCGCCGAAAGCGCAACAGTTTCCAGGTATGTCAAAAGCCCCACTTTAGATAACGGAGATGATCTCGCTTCCCTTTTTAGTGTGACCTTAAAGAATAAAAAGGACTATTTTCAAGTTCGTTTGATCAGTGCTGAAGACAAGGGGACAGAGCTCCTTCGCTTTGACAAAAAAGGAGGGAGAATCATCAGAACCCCCGATAGCTTACTTCAGGAAAAAGGCAAAAAGGGCTACTTTCTGAATGCACTGAAGCTGGATGGTGGCCAGTTTTTTTTCTCGGAGATCAATTTGAATCAGGAATTCGGAGTGGTCAGTCATCCGATAACTCCCACCTTGCGGGCGGTGGGGAGGATTCAGGACATAGAGGGCCAACTGAAGGCTCTAGTGGTTATCAATGTCGATCTTACCAGCTATTTCAACGAATTGGATCAGCTGATAGCTGGAGATGCCAAGCTGTTCATTACCAACAATTATGACGAATACCTATATGCTTCTGACAAGTCGAAGTGCTTTGGGCGACAATTGGAAACGGGAGAGTCTCTTCAAAATGATTTCAATCTCAATACCTGGCAGTTGATTGCTGCAGCGCCTGATTTTGATTTTATGCAGGACAAAATGGGCAATCGCTATTTGTATCATATCGAAGAGCTGCGCTATGCCTCCGGGTATCAAGTGATTTACTTGGTGTCTTTCATGAGAAGCGAGGACTTGTTTGCAAGTGCGGAAAATGTGCGAAAGAGTGCATTAAGTAAAGTGATTATGATTTGTGTCTTTCTGTTGTTGGCAGTATTTGTCATTGTGTGGTTGTATTCCAAAAGAATTGCGAAGGTGACAATGATGATTGCGTCTTATGAAAATTCGGGAGAGGAGCAATCTATCTTAAATGAGAACAGAAAAGATGAAGTGGGGGTATTGGTTCGTGCATTTCAGGGCATGCGAGAGAGGATCGATCGGCAGATGACGGACTTGAAAGACGCACTGAGTAGGGAACAGGCGGCGATCAGAGAAAAAGATGAATTTCTACAAAATATGAGTCACGAACTGCGCACGCCACTCAATGCCATTTTGGGTTTGGTACAGCTGATGTATAAAAACAAGCCGTCTAAGAATCAATTGCCTATCCTTGACTCAATGCAGCGCAGTGCATCCAACCTGGCGGACCTGATGTATGATGTACTGGATCATCAAAAGTTGGTCGAGGGAAAAGTAGAGATTCGTAGAAGCCCTCAGGTTTTGACTGAGTTGCTCAATGACATTTACTCTAGCTACCAATACGAAGCTCTGAACAAAAAACTCAAATTTAGTATTGATATTGGCGATGAGATAAAGGGTAAGCGGTATTTGCTGGACCCTTTAAGATTCAAGCAGATAGTAACTAATCTGGTAGTCAACGCAATTAAATATACCCGAGAAGGGGAGGTGAAATTAACTGCTGCTGTAGTAGATGGCCTGCTCAAAATTTCAGTAAGCGATACGGGAATCGGTATCAAAGAGGAGAGCCTTCAGAAGATCCGGGATCGTTTTTACCAGGAGCAGGGAGGAACAGATCGAAGTGATGGATTCGGATTGGGTTTGTCCATCGTGAAACAACTATTGAGACTATTTAATGGACAGTTGTTGATCGAATCAGTTTTCCAAAAGGGATCGGTATTCACGGTAGAGTTGCCAGTTCAGCCATATGAGGGGGCTATGGAATTAGAGGTGAAGGATACGGGCTCCAGGCTCCCTGAATTGCAATCAAAGTATAAAGTGCTACACATCGAAGATGATCCTGCTACGGCTTTACTTATCAGTGATATACTAGGTCTAGATAAAATAGAATTGATTCAGGTCAATACCTTGATAAAGGCCAAGGCGGTTTTAGCGTCTGACGAGTTTGATTTGATCCTAAGTGATATGAGATTGGATGGTGAGCATTTGGGTCCTTTCTTGAAGAAACTAATTGAAGGTGAGCAAGAAGCCATGATGATGCTTGTTTCGGCCTTAGAACCTGACGAAATGGTTGGGATATCTCCATATTATGTTCAGAAGCCATTTGATAGGGAGCAGGTATTGGATATGGTTTATCAGCTTTTGGGACAATCTGAGTGGAGTAAACCTCAATTGGATACGATTTTCAGTCAATATGACCATGACCGTAAGAAGATTGACAACTACTTGAAAATATTGATTTCGGAGTTTAGTTCTTATCTGGATAGAATACAGAATGTGTGGCAGTCCAAAGAGCAGAAGGAGTGGGAGGCCATTCATCACCGATTGGTCACTCATATCAAAAGTCTCTCACTGGATCGTCTGGCCGCACATTGGCCCGAAAAACTATTGGAGTTGGAGGAAGGGGATTACCATTTCATTGTCAATCAAATATTGTATTGCCTGACTTGTTTTCGCTGCGAAGCTAGACTCAATTCAATAGGCTAATTTTCTTCATGAGCTCCTTTTCATAGCTCGAACTGATGGCAATTTCTTCTCCCTTGATATGAATGTCATTATTGGAGATCGATTCGATATGATTGATGTTGACGATACAAGATCTGTGAACTCGTTGAAAATGGGAGGGGAGCTTTTGTTCCAATTCTTTCAAGGTCATCAGTGTCATGACTTTTCGATCTTCAAAATACAATTCGGCATAGTTGCCAGCAGATTTGATGAAGAGGACTTTGTCTAATTCGACCTTAATCAACTGGGTTCCATCTTTGATGAAAAGCTGTTTGTTTTCTGGCGCTGGAGTGGGCAGTTTTTGTGTTACTTTTTGAATTCCCTTAAAGAATCGCGGGAACTCAATGGGCTTGACTAGAAAGTCAACGATTTGTTCATAATCATAAGATTCTGATGCGAAATCCTTGTGTGAGGTAATCATGATCACAGCAGTGTCTTTGGAGATAATCTCTAATATCTCTTTGCCAGACATGTCAGGTAGATCATAATCGAGGAGGACCAAATCGAAGGTGTGTTGAGACAGTAAATTGACTGATTCGAAACCACTGTTGGTGGTAGTCAGTTCGGTGATAGCGTCAACTTTAGAGCAAAAATGCTCCAGCAAATCGCAGATCAAAGGGTCATCATCAACAATTAAGCAGCGCATGGTTAATCATTTATATTAATAGTTTCATCCATCATATGCCTCACTTCACATATTCTTTTCTCCGATTTCAATTACTGGCAATATATTGTTATCAAATACCAGATTCAAATCTAAAATAAATCAATTGGATTGAAGACGGGGTACCATTTCAAAAACAGAGTAAGATGAGCGTTAGAGAATTGTCACAAAGGATGGATTTTGGTTTGCATTCAATTTCAGAGCGATTTGGCTTGCTATTTATGCAATGGGCAATTGGCCTGATTTACATTTGGTTTGGCATGTTGAAATTTTTTCCTGGTTTGAGTCCAGCCGAAATTCTGGCTGCCAACACCTTAGATACGCTGGCAATGGGGTTGGTGTCTAAGGATCTATTGCTTCGGGGATTGGCCATTTTCGAGGTGCTTTTAGGCGTGCTTTTAATCACCCGTATCAAGTCCAAATTGATCATTGCAGCCTTGTTGATGCATATGTTTGGCACCTTCATGCCTATCCTTATTTTCCCTAATGAAGTCTTCAGTGCCCCTCCCTTTGGATTTACCATAGTAGGGCAGTACATCATGAAGAATTTTGTGATTATTGGAGCTGCGCTAGTTTTATATCCAAAAAGGTAAGCTTACATCTTAAAAATTGCATTATAACAAGGTGTAAATCTGATTTTTTGCATTTTTAATTGTATGTCATTACATTTAATAGGAGAAGTGCTTAAAAAAATAATTCAATGTATTTGCTGATATTTTTGATATAACAATTGGCCTATCTTTGAAATATACAAAAACCACCTGTTTAGGCATTTTACCCATTTTTCGATTCTAGCAGCAGGATGGATCGAAAATTGAATAAACGAGAAAAATTATAATAGACTTATGATGAAGGGATTATTGAATTCAGGCGGTGAACCAAAGGGGTGGAGACAGATTGTTTCTACGCTCTCTGATGAGTTTATCAGTCATGTTTTGACCGAAAGACCAGTGGATCACGAAATGGAGCCTTTTGTAAAGAGTGAATTGCAGATGTATCTGGGCTTACTCATGGGATCCAAATTAAATGAAGGGTTTTCAGAAAGAATCGCGCTAGATGTAATCAAGTATTACATGCTTCGGGTTCATGAAAATGCGAAACTTTTAGGTTTTTCTTACCACGAGATCATGAAGATGACCTCTCAACGTCACGATTTCTTTATTGATGGTTTGTTCGATTCTGATAATTCAGATGACTTTTTGAGAACAACTGCAATGCAATGGTTTCAGTTTCCACTTTTAGAAGTAGATGGAGGAATTAGACCGAATGAGTATGATTTCTCAGTCTATTTTTCTGACAATTACGTGGTGTCAGACATATTGTTCAAGCTGGCTCCAACCTACGTCAATGCTATCATAGCTGAATTGAAATTGGAAGTGCCAACCTTTATGATGAACTAATAAATCTTGATATAGTACTATTTTGTAAACAGCGCTTATTGATTAATAATCAATAAGCGCTGTTTTTTTGTGCCTTCTGGCTGGTAGTTGTGAGTTGAGTCTGAACGGATTTTCCTTCTGAATCCCTAAGGCTTTTTTATCACCATATCTTGAAAATGACCTCTTTACATCATGACCTGTGTATTCATGGATCTTCTGATTCATAGAATCAGGTGACTTTTCGAGAAAACAGCCCTGTACTGATTTCAGTTTCCTCTTTTAGAAGTAGATGGAGGAATTAGATCGAATGAGTAGGGATTTTTTTAACAATTGCGTGATGTCAATCATTTTGTTCAAGTTGGTTCCAATTTACGTGAATACTAATATTCTGAGAGAAACTAGAGGTGGCAACCTTGAGATGAACTAATGAATTTTTTAAATAATATTGATGATTAGTACGCTTATCAATTATGAATCGATAAGCATTGTTTCTTTTTGTGCCTCCTGGCTGGTAGACGTATGCTGTGTCAGCACAAATTTCCCTACAGAATCTCTCAAGCTTTTCGCAATTTCACTTAGCCTGTGTGACTTCTGATTGTAATTGGTCATTCCTGATACTAGTTCGTTTGCAGAAGCGGCTACTTCTTCTGTTCCAGCTGCAGTTTGTTCTGCAATGACTACCACATTTTCGATGGTTGTTACCACCTGATTGATGTTTTGTGTTTGCTCCTGAGTGGCATTCATGATCTCCTCAGAATAGCTCAATGTTTCATTAGATGCCTCACTGATTTCTTCGAATACCTTCGAAACTTCACCCGAGGCTGAAACCCCTCTGGATACACTCTGGCTCATTGTTTCCATAAGGGAAGCAGCCATAGAGGTGTCCGTTTGTACATCGTTGATTAGCTTTTCGATTTCTTTGGTGGAGGCTTTGGAGCTTTCTGCCAATTTTCTAATTTCATCAGCTACCACCGCAAATCCTCTACCTGCATCACCGGCCTGAGCTGCTTCTATGGCAGCATTAAGAGCAAGGAGGTTAGTTTGTCCTGCAATATTTGAAATCACACCCAATACCCTGTGAATCTCCAGAGATCTTTCTTTTAGGATATTCATGGAGTGATTTGTCTTGCTGGTATATTCAGATATTTCGCTCATGCTAGAAGAAACATTATTCACCATGGTGAGACCTTTTTCACTACGTTTGCTTCCTTCTAGTGCCACTTGATTAATTCTTTGAGACTTGGCTGCCATGTCCTCTGCCGCCTGACGGATTTTTTCGACAATAGTTGAGGACTCATCCACCTTCGATACCTGGGTTTGGGCACCATTGCTCATTTGAGAGATAGCAGACGCGATCTCTTCAGTATTTCGTGTCATTTCCTCACTCGTACTCAACATCTCCGAAGAAGAAGCATCAATAGTGTTCGCACTTTCGGTGATTTGATGGAGCAGTTCGTTGATGTTGGAGAGGGCCCTATTGAAGTTTTGAGTGAGCAGAAGAATTTCTCCTTTCGCATCTTCATCTAATCTTTTGGCCAAATCCCCTTCTGCCATGTCTTTCACTATTTCATTGATAGAATGAATAGGAGCGACCACAGCATCAAAAAGTTTGTTGATGGATTCACTGAGGGCTTTCCATTGGCCTTCCTTATTTTGGGTATTGATCCGAGCGCTGAAATTGCCTGACTCGACTGCCTCTTGAATCACGAAATTCGTATCATTGATAGAGCTACTAAGGTTGTCGTTCTGAGCCCTTAGCCCATCATTTCGGCTCTTTACTTCAGCTACAGCTTCATCGAGCTTGGCTTGCAGCTCTGCTTTTTGTCTTTGATTTTCTAATCTCTTGTAGCGTGAATAGAAATAGATGCCTGCTACGACAGCCACAATCATAAGAGATCTAAACCACCAGGTGGCCCAAAAAGGTGGAGCAATGTAAATGAGAATGGTGGTAGGGGTTTCATTCCAGACGCCATCGTTGTTGGCAGCCTTTACCTTAAAAGTATAGTCTCCAGGTGCCAGTGTGGTATAAGTGGCAGAGGTTTGATTCCCTACATAATTCCAATCCTCATCCATTTCTTCCATCATGTAGGCATAGCTGTTTTTTTCTGGTCGAGTATAGTTGAGCACGACGAAATCAATGGTGAAGATCTCGTCCTTGTAAGTCATTTGTATTTCCTTGGCTTCTGAGATATGCTTTTTTAGAATGGCATTATCGTCATTAGAGGGCTTTATGGATTTATTAAAAATGCTAAAGTCTGTAAAAACCACGCTAGGTGGGATAGGGTTATTTTGGATCTCAGAGGCATAGAAGCGGTTGAATCCATCGCTACCTCCAAAGTACATTTCGTTCCACGAAGTGCGTATCGATGCATTCATGTTAAAGAAGTTGCTCTGAAGGCCGTCTCCTTTGTCATAGTTTTGCACTACCAATTGGGTGTTGAGGCCTTTTCCAGTTATAGATACTTTGGATAATCCTTTGGCACTACTGATCCATAGATTTCCTTCTTTATCTGCTTCGATAGATTTGATGGCATTGCTAGGTAGTCCAGACTCCTTGTCAAAAACAGCGAACTTATCATCTGCAGGTACATATAGATTAAGACCTCTATTTTCAGTTCCAATCCAAACTTGCCCTTTAGTTGACTGATAAATACATGATATGGCGTTTTCACTGAGGCTGTTGGCATCCTCGGGCACATTGATGTATCGTTTAGCAGTATATTCATTATTTGCCCTGTCAACAGTTAGGTAATACACCCCGTTGGCAGTTCCTAGCCATATATTACCTTTTTCGTCGGGTTCCATGATACGTACGTCTCCGCCTATACTTTCTGAATCTTCACTTAGGTACTCACCTATGTGTTTAAACTCTCTGGTGTCAGAATCAAAATAATCTAGACCTTCTCCCCAGGTGCCTACCCAGTAACCTGAATTACTCAATACATCCTTTTCGATTGTAAAGACACTATTGGCTGCTATGGAAGTAGGGTCATTGGGGTCATTTATATAATTTGTGAAAACATCTCTTTTCGTGTCGTAATGAGTCACTCCGCCAGCCCAGGTACCAATCAGTAGATTGTTATCAGGCATGACTACTAGGTCCAGCACAGAATTGTTGGGCAGGCTATTCGGATTGTTAGGTTCGTGTTCATAATGTTGAAATGTGCCTGTATTTACATTGTAATAGTCTAATCCATAGCCATCTGCTCCTACCCAAAGGTTGTTTTTAGAATCCTCCGCAAAGGTGTTAACGGCACTGTGATCCATGTTCCCTTCATTATCATTGACTTTAATGAAGGGTTTTTGATAAGGGTCCATTAGGTCGATTCCTTTATCGAAACTACCAATCCAAATGCGTTGGTTACTGTCCTTGTAAAGTGCCCATATGGAGTTGGAATGGATGCTTTTAGGGTTTTTGGGGTCTGGCTTAAAGTGTGTGAATTGTTCAGAAATGATGTTGAATACGTCCAATCCACCGTTTTCAATGCCAATCCAGATATTGCCCTCTCCATCATTGATTATTTCAAGTATTCTGACTAGATGAAGAGAATTTTGGCCTGCTTCTGGAGTATACAGTTTTGAACTAAATTGATTGTTGCCAAGGTCGGTAAGCTTGTATAAACCTTTTTCCCAGCTCCCCAACCAAATGTTGCCCTGTGAATCTTCCGTTACACTTTTGATATTCAGGTCGTTTTCTTCAGGCAAGATTTGTTGAATTCTTTTGTCAAGGTCCATTAAGAATATCTTGTCACCTGTAATCCATATTCTACCTTTTGAATCCTGAAAGATAAACTCTATGTTTTCGCCATTTAGATATCTTTTTTGAACCTTATTGTTTTCTGAGTCCAATAGATCAACTCCCATATTGGCCACCCATATATTGTCATCTTTATCACAAAACACATGGTTGGCCATTCCTTCGGCGATTGAGCTTGGATTCTCTTCAATGTGTTTTAAGTTATAAAAGTCATGAGTTGAACGGTTGAACCTGCTTAAACCACCTCCGTGAGCAATCCATACATCTCCATTGCTGCTTTCGGTCATGTAGTTAATATATGGATGCCTGATGCTCGTACTATCGTTCTTGATAGGTTCGAATACATCGAAGTGACTGCCGTTGAATCGGTTGATACCATTTCTGGTTCCTATCCATATATATCCCAGATGATCTTCAAATATGCAAGTGACATTGTTATCAGATAACCCAGTGATATTTTTAAACCTATAATTATTGTCACTTTGCGCTAATAGCGGAGAGGTGAGGGTGATATTTAGTAAGACAATAATAATTGTCTCTAAAATTTGCTGCTTTCTCATCATGCTCTTGGGTAATCTTTCTCACTTATAAGTTAACCAATCAGCATGGGATATTCAACTTTATTCAAAGGCTGATTTTTGATTTAAGTACTCCTATCGATTGGCCTCCGCAATAGCGGTGAAACCATGTAATTGCAGTCTTTTACCTGTAGTTACATGGTTTTAGCTAAAGTATGAAGCTCAATTGACTCTACAAAAGTGAAATCTCTTAAATCTTATAAGAGAATTACTTAAATATTAATTGTTTGAAATCACAAAAGATCGCATGGACATCGATCCCATGAGTATGCTTTCATTGAAAAATTCCAATTTGTCTTTAGGAGTTCTTAAGGCTAAAGTGTAGAGCATAGGAAGATAGTGCTCACTGGTTGGGATAGAAAGTAGAGCATCGCTACCGAGCTTTTCGTAATGCACAAGTTGATCATGGTTTTGTGATTCGATTAGTTCTTTGGTTTTCACATCAAACTCTTTGGCCCAGTCGTATGCCTGATCGTCTTGCCATCTGGCCTTGCGCAGATTGTGTACAATGTTGCCACTCCCTACTATTAGTACCCCTTTGTTTCTCAGAAATTGAAGCTCTTGAGCCAGTTCATAGTGCTCCTTCGGACTCATTCTATAATCCAGGCTCAACTGAAATACGGGTACGTCAGCATCAGGAAACATTTTGATCAATACAGACCAGGTACCATGATCCAGCCCCCATTCATGGTCTTCTTCAACCGTATGATTTTTCATATGATCGATCACTTGCCTGGCCATCTCTGGAGACCCCGGGGCAGGATATTGCACATCAAATAGCGCTTTTGGGAAACCACCGAAATCATGGATGGTTTCAGGCTCGGGAGTCATCGTGACCATGGTGCCACGTGTTTGCCAGTGCGCAGAGACCACCAAAATGGCCTTCGGTTCTATTCCCTTGGCAGCCTCTCTCCAGCCTTTGGTGATGTCATTTTCCATGATGGCATTCATCGGGTTGCCATGCCCAACAAAGAAAACTGGCATGGTAGGAGAGTTTTCCAGTTGTCCGGATTTGTTCCATTCTTCGAATGCTTTCATTTTATATCCAAAAAGCCCTGCTGTGCCTAATGAGGCTGCTTTGATGAAATCTTGTCTGTTCATGATTGAAATAATTTAAGGTTGTGCGATATAGTTAAGGTCGTGAAGCGTGTTGAGAATAGCGGATTCGTCGTTTTCCGAACTGTCCCCACTGACACCTACCGCGCCGATCAGGTCTCCATCAGAATTCCGGATTAGAACGCCGCCTTGTGTAGGTACTACTTTGCCGTTAGACATATCGGATAGTGACCCGACAAAGGATTGAAACTTTTGAGACGACTCGGTCATGGAGGCAAAAGTGCGGGTGCCAAAGCCCATTCCCAATGCACCCCAAGCCTTGCCAAAGGCAATGTCGTTGCGAAGGATGCCTGCATCCTCATGTCTCAGTGTACAAAGACTATGACCGCCTTTGTCTAGTACAGCCACTGCCAGTGGGTTCAGTTTTTCTTCCTCTGCAAAATCCATTATTTTTTCAGCGATTTGCTTGGCTTCTTTTAGTGTCAGCATGGTTATTAAATTTGTTGCAACATGTATTACGAAGGTAATATCCCTGGGATGTCAAAATCAAAAAAAAGATACTATACTTTTGGTAAGTAAATGGGAATAGAAATTTGTAAGGATAGTCTGAAGGCGATCTCAGACACGATGTACGTGATAGGTGGGAAATGGAAGTTGCCTATCGTTTTTGCCTTGAGTTTTGGCGAAATGCGTTACAAGGATATTGAAGAAGCGGTAGAGGGAATCTCTCCGCGTATGCTCTCCAAGGAGTTGAAGGAATTGGAGATGAACAAGATCGTGAATAGGGCAGAAGACCCGAATACCAAATACAAAGTGCTGTATAGCCTAACAGATCATGGGGAAAGCTTAAAACCTGTATTCGAAAATTTGAAGGAATGGGGCATCTTCCACAAAAAGAAGATACTCCACTCTTGAATATTAGTCAGAGAATAAACCTGAGCTCAAATATCTATCGCCACGATCACATACGATAGAAACGATTGTAGCAGGTTCTTTGAGTGTTTTAGCCAGATCGATCACCGCTTTCATTGCACCACCGCTGCTCATACCTGCCAATATTCCGGCTTCCTTCGCCAGTCTCTTGGTCATCTCGATGCTTTGATCTCTACTCACATACAATATTTCATCTACACGCGCATCATCATAGATGGCAGGTAAAAATTCTGGCGACCATTTTCTAATACCCGGGATGTTGTCTCCCTCTTGAGGCTGCACGCCGATGATCTTGATATCTGGATTTTGTTCCTTGAGGTACATGGAGTTGCCCATGATAGTCCCAGTGGTACCCATGCTAGAGACGAAATGCGTCACCTTTCCTTCTGTATCGCGCCAGATCTCTGGCCCGGTGGTATTGTAGTGTGCCTGGTAGTTGTCGTGGTTGGCAAATTGATTCAACATGACATAGCCTTCTTTTTCGACCATTTCGTCAGCCACCACACGAGATAGCTCGATTGTTCCTTCCTCGTCGGTCAGTACAACTTTAGCTCCGTAGGCTGTCATCGTATCGATCCTTTCCTGCGTGGAGTTTTCTGGCATCACGAGTGTGATGTCCATGTCGAACGAAGCGGCCACCATGGCCAGAGCAATACCCGTGTTTCCACTGGTCGCTTCTACCAATTTGGTCTCTCGTGTGATATCTCCTCGTTTCAGGGCTTCATTGATCATGAAGAAAGCTGGACGATCCTTGACGCTACCGCCTGGATTGTTGCCCTCGAGCTTGCCATACACTTCGACATGTTCGGGTATTTCTGGTAGCAACACCCTAACCAAAGGTGTATTGCCTATGAGTTCACTTATATTTTGTGCAGACATTGTACAATTGATTCTCAAAAGTTATTAATGACTCACTAAACCGTAGTTTTGATGAGCTGGGATTCGTGGGCGTAATATACACGCGAGTTCGGCGCTACGCTTTCGGTCAGCCAAACATTGCCTCCTATGATACTGTTGGCACCAATCACGGTTTTGCCTCCCAAAATTGTTGCCCCTGCATAGATGACCACATTGTCTTCTATGGTTGGATGGCGTTTAGTGAGGGCCATGTTTTTTTTGACGCTCAAAGCACCTAGTGTTACGCCCTGGTAGACTTTGACATCACTACCAATGATACAGGTTTCGCCCACTACGATACCAGTGCCATGATCTACGCAAAAGCGTCTACCGATCTTGGCTTTCGGATGAATATCGATGGAGGTACGAACGTGTGCATACTCGGTAAAAATCCTCGGTAAGTAGGGGATATCCAGTCCCAGCATCACATGCGCGATTCTATAAATCGCGATTGCGAAAAAGCCTGGATAGGTTCTGATGACTTCCTTTCTGTCTACCGCCGCAGGGTCTCCACTTAGTATGGCTTCAGCATCTTCGATACACAGATCGTAAATGTTTTCTAATTGAGCGAAAAACAGATCACAGCTACTGATAGCAAATGACTTTTCGCAAGCTTTGGTTTTCAAAAGCAGGTGTTTGAAGAGCTGCCTGATCTCTTCGTATTCGATCTCAATGTCATCTCCTTCTCTGAATCTCACATTATTGAGCTCGGGAAAAAGGAACTGAAGCAAGCGTACGATGAACCGATCGATTTCTTCCTCACCTGGAAGTGCCTTAGGTACATTGTGTGCTGCATGTATTTTGTCAAAAAACGATTTTTTCATTTTCTAAGTTGGAGTCAAAGGCTAAGCCCTGGTTTGTCGCGTTGTTATTTTTTCGGGGATTTGTGAATAAAAACAGATACCGCTATAGCAACGCAGGGGTAAATCTAGTGTTTCAGAATGATTTAAAAACTGCATTATGATTCTTTTTGAGACGAATTAGGGATTTTCAAAATTCGAGCACTCACTTTTTGAATCACTGCAAATTTGCCTATGTTTCTCCATTCTTTATTTCTTGAATTCAGGGATTGAACAAGTTCAGTACTCAAGCTGGTTTGAATATCAGACTTGAGCGTTCGTATGGCAAAGGCCTCATTTTTAAGATAGGAAGTGAGCTCAAATGCATTTGTTGCTGAGTCAAGTATCCTATCTCCGAAGAAACGCCTATAGTTGGCGTCTCCCTTGGATAGAAGGAGAGATTCCTTCGAAATGAGGTCTTTTGGGATGGTATCAAAGTGTCCTGGACTATTCCAAAAGTTGTGAGCGACTATCGTTATTTTTCCTTGCTTGATGTAGGTCTTTATTCTTTGCACGAACTCCTCCTGATGATGCGAGAGAAAGTCAAGCAGTTTGGTGATGTCCTCATCTATGACATCAGAGACGAATAGGGGAGCTGCTTTGATGTGCAGCGTGATCTGGTGATCATACTTGTCGATCAAATGATCCACTAGCAACAGATCGCTGAATAGCTCCATTCCGGTATTGTCCAGTATGATTTCTGTGGAAGTGTACCTGGGCAATTGACCAATTAGTGTCTGGCTGTCATCTAATATCACTTCGATGGCCACTTCATCTCCATGCACGAGTTGACTTAAGTCTGATTTGTTGCCGTGCAGGTTGTTGAGTATGAAATCTTTTGTGTCCCAATCTTTAGAGGAAGCGAGTATTCGATCAAAGGCCAATTGAGATTGAGAAAGATCTGCGCTTTTGATTTTGGAATAGGGATCAATCTGAAGCGTATCATATTGCACAATGGAATTGATCAGTGCAAACAAATACACTTCTGCATCGAAAAAGGGGAGGTCTATTAATTTCTTGCCCTCATATTCAACGTAAAAGTCATGCCAATAGGCTGCAGTAGTATTCGAAAGACGATCGACCAATTGAGTATTCAGCGATTGCTTTAGATTCTCAAGTTCTTGTGTGATTCTTTGATCAAACAATTCACTTTGGATCACATCGGTGAGGATCTTAGGGTATCGAACTCGGAAGGTCATTCCAGAAAAGGCTTCTTCGTTGATTGGGATTTTTGGATATGAATCGAACATAGTTGAAGTTTTTGCATGAAAAAAGGCGATTAGATATCTAATCGCCTCGAATATTTTGAATGTGTATTCAATTAAGATCCTTCGCCTTCAGGGGTAGTTTCAGGAAGAAGAACATTCGTTACGATTTTAACTCTTTCTGGATTGTTGCTGGCATTACTCATGATGGTAATGACTTTGTTTTGATGACCAATTTTTCCTCGGCTGTTGAAGGTGACATCAATTTTACTTGATTCTCCTGGCGCGATGGCTTCTCTTGGCCAATTGGATGCGGTACATCCACAAGTCGTTCTCACATTGGAGATTACCAGTGGAGCGTCCCCGTCATTGGTGAATTCGAAGGTGTAGGCTACTTTGTCTCCCTGAGTGATGTCACCAAAGTCGTATGAGGAGTTAACAAAGTTGATGTGTGGTCCTGGAGGGATGATTTCCTGTCCATCTTGCGCTTGAGCGTATGTAAGGCCCAATGCCAAGGTCAATGCTAAAAATATCTTTTTCATAAATGAATGATTTGATTCGATTTACGCATTAATGCTAATGCTGGTTATTCTTTTTCAAAAGTAAACAACGTAGCGTTGCAACGCAAAGATATGTTTTAGAGCAAAAAAAGAGGCTGTCTCAAAAGGTTCAATTAGTCGAATTTGTCACATTGAGCATAGTCGCCCGCCTGCCGGACGGCCAGGAAATGTACCTTTGAAAGATAGATTCGATGTTTCGACAATGCTACCAATGACGTATTTGTAAAAGTCAATGTTTTAGGGCCATTTACTATTAGGTCATTCAGCATTTGTGGCCTTATAAAACTAAGGCTTAGCCTTCAACATGACAATGCTATGCTTTTGAGACAGCCTCTTTACATTTTAGTTTCTTGGATCATTTAAAATTTCCTGTATGGCTCTTTCCAGGATTTCATCCGTATTCAGATTGGTCCAATCTAGCGTGACATAGATGTCAGGAGGAACTCCATTTTCATAATTCTCAGCATTGACTTCATCTATTAGAGCCTGATCATTTGACTTGATTTTCTCAGCTTGCTCTTTGGTCAGGGCTTGAGTGACAGAAAAGCGATAATTCCATCCATTGGGCAATTGGCCACCATTCGGTAAGCCAAGCCCACCTCCTGTGGTATCACCCATCAGAGTAATGTTGTCAATGGCCTTTGTAGATAGGGAGGTGAAAGACCCCGCACTGTAAGTACCGCGATCGCAAAGGAAAATAACAGGTTTGTCGACATAATTAAATGAAGAGGGGGATGCGACTGCAGGCTCCAGTTCAGAAAAATCGTCGTGATCCGATCCATTTCTGATTCTGGAATAATAGACGGTAGTTTCTTCCTCAATGAATTTGCTCAAAATGCGAAATACATCTGATACCGCTCCTCCACCATTCTCACGAAGGTCAAAAATAAGTCCATCTGTATCTCTGTAACGATCCAAAATAAAATTCATATTCACGTCGCTGGTAGTTCCTGTAAACGAGCCGAATCGAATGTATGCGATTTGTTCCCGACCCACTGATGGTACTAAGTTGTGATCAATGAAATCGTGTCGGAATGGTCCAGAGATATAAAAGTCCGTTCCAATATAATTTTTGACGACAATTGTGGATTCGTAGTTGTCATTCTTTTGGTACCTAAGCCCAAAAAAAGAAACATTGAAAGAAGAACTAAGGTTACTATGATCGTCTTTTAGTTCTGTCAACATACTGCCCATCACTCTAAAAAGCGAATCGTCATCGATCTCAGGGTAAATCATGGCTCTATGTCTTTCACCCACTTCTTCCCAATTGATGTCTTTGACTTCAAAAAACGAGTATCGTTCATCAACTTGTTGCCATAAGTAGTCGAAGGATTCATAAGGATCCGAAGAGTCATAATTTTCTTCGAAAAAGAGTTTTTCGCATGAGCATAATATGCTAAGAATCGTGAGTGCTAAGGTTAATTTTTTCATGGCTGATTTATTTGAGATTGAACATTAAAACACATTTGAGCGTGTGGGTGGCCATCTCAAAAGAGTGGTAATCTTCTCTGGTATATATCATGTCCCAGAAATAGGCTATCTGAATGGCGTTTTTGTTGCTCGCCATATAGCGTGTGTAGGCCAGTGATGCGTTTACTCTCATGCCATTCAATTGATTGAATTGATAATCTCCAAAAATTTTAGGTTCATTCAGGACCCCGCTTTGGTCGATGTAGGTGTATCCATTTCTTAGGTTGTGGTTGATCAGCCCCACATTCAAGTCATAGCTTAATCTTCTTTTTCTTGCCTTTGTAGTATATCTGATAAACCAAATGTGCCGTTGCTTGTCCTCTAGCTGATCAAATTTGTAGTTGACCTGAAAAGCTGCCATTAGGTTCATGAAAGCTTCTAGTCCCAATTGTGCATTTTGAAGGGAAGGATTTAAACGGAGGTTGCCAGTGATCATGGCCTTTCCTCCCACTTTGGTATTCCAGTTTTCTGAGGACAAAGCCTTTAGTCGGTGCAGTTCGCTGTAGTGGAGGTCGATCGTATGCCTTTGGGCAGATGAGATTTCATTTTTTGCCCCAGCACTGTAGCTTCCAGCTGTGTATTCGATTCCAAACTGTAATTTTTTACGACTACCAATGGATAGGTAGTTTAGGGTAAGATTCGATTGTGCACCAGAGTAGGTTAATGGAGATGTACCGAAATCCCGAAGACTGCCTTTTCCACCACCTATTCCAATTTGGATGTATTTGCTCTGGACAGAATCTATAGTCGATTGCGCCCATATTGTTGTGTTGACAAGAAGTAATAGGATCAGGCCTGGGATAGTTTTTATCATTTTATTGAAGTTCCGTTTAGAACGATTTCATTAGGATCACTAAAATAGTACAAGGTTTGGATTGATAATAATCATAGTTGGATAAACGCTAAGCATAGTCTTTTTAAGTTACCTTAATTATGATCCTTAATGGATTCCTTTATTGTCCTCGCATAAACAACCTAGAATATTGTCAAATCACAATAGACATTGATGAAGAAAAGCTACCTGCATTCAATTTCACCTGTTTTGCTAGGCATTTCACCTAATTTTTTAAACTAGGTTTTTCACTGTTTTTTCGCATGGTTTTTACCTCCAATTTTGCCTTGTAATCAATTAGTTAAATGAACGATCAAGATCGTCATTTGGCAAGTGGTTTGATTTTTGGAAAATGACAAGGGCCGTGAAGTTGGTTGGTGTATGAAGGCCCTTTTTCTGAAATCACAAGATCACAATCAGCAAATAAACAACCGAGGATCTGGAAGGATTCTTAGGAGACAAAGATAGGTTGGTTTTTGTAGGTTGGGGAGCAAGAGAAGTTGGTAAGTGGGATGGCTCCCCAGTCTAATTAAACTAAATGACTCTACATAAAGCAACATTGACCTAACGCAGGTGTCAGCAGTGAGGAAATTTAAAATTAGGTTAGGTTGGTTTTTGGTCAGGGCAAGGATGGTTTCCATCGTATTCCCTGACCTTTTTTTATGCAATGAGGTTCTACTTATTTATACATCGACTGGTGATTCTCAAGTGCTAGTCGATACAAAAAGGAGTCATAAAATGACTCCTTTTTTTTGATCTTTTAGATATCATTTGACTTTATTCGGTTTTTCCATTTTTGTCTTTATCTTATTTAAAAATCTCCCTTATGCCTGAAGATAGAGAATCTCAAGACGATGCATTGGTAGCGGTTTCTAAGGCAATCAATGAATTGATCATCAATAAAAATTTTTCTGAAGCTCTGGACCAATCCCTGAAATACATTGGGAAAGCTTTCAATGGAGATGCCTTCATATTAGAAGTAGGATTGAACAAGGACAAAGAATTTGTCCTGGATATGAAACACTACTATATGCAGGTTTTTGATCAGACTCGCTTGCAATTGAACAGGGAGAGGAGCCTGTCAGCCTTTCCCGAGGTGTCGAATATGTTGAAGCAGGGAAAGAGTTATACCTTCAAAAAGAGTACGGCCAAACCAGAGATGGTCAGCTCCTTGAACAAGACCGGAGGAAAAGCAGGAATTATTGTTCCGATATTTATGAAGCAGAATTTCTGGGGAGTACTGAGTCTGAATACGATCGAAGAGGAGCGTGAGTGGGGAAGAGCAACTGTGGCAGTGATGGAGACTCTGGCGAAAAGTATTGGGGTCAGCCTGGAGAAACTCAATTATGGAGAATCGCTGAGTGAAGAGATTGTGGCTCAATCCAGAGTCATAGTGGAGAACAACAGACGTTTTGAGTCACTGGTGTATAATGTACCGGGTATAGTTTTTCGTTGCAGGTTTGATAAGCATTGGACGATGGATTTTATCAGTGACTATGTTTTTGAGTTGACTGGTCATCGATCAGATCAGTTTTTGCCTCCTAAATCTGAGGTGACATTTGATTCACTCATACATCCAAATGATCGAGAGTTTGTCTGGATGGAAGTACAGCGACAACTCAAAAAAAGCAGTTTTTATAAGGTGAATTATAGAATCACAGATGCAGAAGATAGAGTCAAATGGTTTTGGGAGCAAGGAGTGAAACAGGAGAATGAGCATGGAGAAGAAATGCTGGAGGGCTGTATCATAGATATAAGTGATCGGGTAGAGAACCATGAAAAAGTAGTGGCAGCCACTATGGAAACTGAGGACCGGGCCAGGAGTTATTTTTCCAGAGAGCTTCATGACAATCTTCAGCAGTTGCTTACCACAGCCCATTTGAACCTGGAACATGCCAAGAAAAGGTCAGACGAAGGGGCCATGAAGTTTTTGAACAACGCATCCGGATCTCTCAAAGAGGCGATCCAGCATACGAGGGATTTGAGTCACAAGTTGATGCCCAAAACGATAGAAGACTATGGGTATGTAGCGGCTGTAGAAGCCTTGCTCGACAGCCTACCTTCAGAGTCAGATCCACATTTTCAGCTTCAGCATAATATGCAGGAAGGGGAGCTACCTAAGACAATGGCCTTGTCACTTTACAGAATTACACAAGAAGCCATTAACAATATACTCAAGCACGCTGAAGCAAAACAGGTCATGATACAGCTCATGAGACATCCTGATCAATTGCTCCTTTCGATCGAAGATGATGGCAAGGGTTTTGATTACAAGGAGGTGTTGGATGCCGAAAGTGGCTTTGGGCTAAATAGTATGATAAGTCGAGCTACCTCGATTGGTGCACAGCTCTTTGTGGAGAGTGCTCCGGGCAAAGGCACCCAATTGTTTATAGAAATTCCATACCAAACCGATAAAGAGAATGAAGCCGTCGAAAGTGAAAATATTGCTCGTTGATGACCACCATATGATTCGTGCGGGTATCCGTACCTTTCTGGACGAGAATGAAGCCTATGATGTAGTGGCTGAAGGTAAGACTGGAAGAGAGGCCATAGAATTATACAAGGAAACTAAACCTGACCTGATCATCTCAGACATCATGATGCCGGATCTGGATGGTATCGGAATGACCCAAAAAATCAGAGAATCCGATGACCAAGTGCGCATCGTCGCTTTCAGTATGTTAAGTGAGAGTTACCATATTAAGCAAATGATGAAGGCGGGTGCCAATGGCTATTTGCTCAAAAACTGCACAGAATCGGAGTTGGATGCCGCGATATCTGCAGTGATGGACGGACAGACCTACTATTCCAAAGATGTCATGCAAAGCATTATCCTGGATGATAATAAGAAGCCGGAGATCAAGCAACGCTTGAGTCATGAAATTCCTCTGACTACTCGTGAAATGGAGGTTTTGCATTTGATCTGCAAAGAGTACAGCAATGCGGAGATTTCGGAGGAATTATTTATTGGAATGCGTACCGTGGATGCCCACAAGAGGAATCTGCTGGAAAAAACAGGGTGTAAAAATGTGGCCGGTTTGGTTATTTATGCTGTCGAACGTAACCTCTTTGATGATTTATAAAAGCTAAAAAGTCCGTCACTATCTATGGGAATTGAAACCTGTCATTAAATACTATCGTAATTATCCTTCACTAGAAAATTTGATTCTAGAGACTATTATTAGATGATGTTTAACTAAAAATGAAGAGATATGATGGGCTGTTACTTTACTCCCCCTTAGCACTTTTTTCATAATTACTTAATCAGGATAATAATGGTTTAAGCAATGGATTGATTCCCTTGCATGAGGAAAACTTAAAAGAATAGAGTACTTATGAAAACAACATTCTTAGACTACTATAAGTTGATATTAGATCGAGTGAGTTTTAATGAAGAGTTATTTCAAAAGGAATACCGCAAGGCAATGAAAGTCTTGGAACCAGAAGACAGAGAGGCGCTCAAAAACTGGGCTGCCAAGCGAATTTTAGAACGAGTATCAGAGAGAATTTCAGCATGATATGAAAGCCGGTTTTATCCGGCTTTTTTATTGCTCCTTTTCTTCTTTGAGACTTTCTTCTGTCATGCGCAGTTTGTCCTGACAGTATTTGACCAATTCTTTGGCGCGATTGACCAGTGTGGCTAGTTCGTCTATATCAGCCTCTCCTGATTCCAGTTGTACTGAGATCTTCTGCAACTCTTCGTATGCTTCCTTGTAGGATTGTGACTTTTTCTTTGCCATGGATTAATTTTTTGAAATTTGTTTGACGGTACTGGTGATCACTTCGTTTTGGTGTTGAGTTTCTATGTCATCACCGACTTTCAGTTTCTGACCAGCTTTTAATACTTTTCCATTCAGTCGGGTGATTGAATATCCTTTCTTCAGTACCTCTTTTGGATCTTGTGCTTTCATCAGTCTTTCTATAGATGCTAGTTCTTTTCTCTGTTCATTTATGATTTGAACGGGTCTTCTTTCCAGATAATCGGTCAGCGTTTCTAATCTATAAGAGGCTTGTTGAATCAGTTGATTGGCTTTGAGACGAATCAGGTATTGGCTTTGACTTAATCGTTCGGACTCTTGTTGTAATATTCCTTTGGCTGACTGGCGTATACCCTCGAAGCTTTCCAGTATTTCGTTTTCAAAATCCATCATGCCACTGACTAGAAATTCCGCTACGGCGGTAGGGGTTTTTAGACTGACATTGGCGACTCGATCGGCGATGGTTTTGTCTCGCTCATGGCCAATGCCCGTGATGACAGGCAGAGGAAATTGTGCCAGGTGAGAACAGAGCTCGAAATCGTCGAAACAGTCCAGATCCATCTGAGCTCCACCACCTCGGATCAGAATAATTAGGTCTATTTCATCCTCTATTTCATAAATACGATGCAAGCTGTCGATGATGGAGGTTATAGCCTGATCGCCCTGCATCACCGAGTTGAATAATCTCATCTTGGCTCGGTAGCCATAGGGGTTGCTGTCGAACTGATTCATGAAATCTCCGTATCCGGCAGCCGTCTCCGAACTGATGATGGCAATACGCTGAGGAACTTGTGGCAGGATGAGCGATCGATTCAGATCGATGATCCCTTCTTCCTCCAGCTTTAGCAAGGTCTCTCTTTTTTTGCGCTCTCGCTCCCCCAGGGTGAACTGAGGATCAATGTCTTTGATGTTGAGGCTGATGCCGTAGATTTCATGAAACTCAAAGCTGGCATTCAGCAGGATTTGCATGCCGGCCTTCAGTGTCGTGCCAGTCATCCTTTCGAATTGATTGAAGAGCGCTCCAAAGGTATAGGACCAGATCGTCGCTCGCATTTTGGCTTTAACAAAGTTGTTTTCCTTCTCAACCAATTCCATGTAGCAGTGCCCTTTTTGAGCGATGTTCATCTCGCCGATTTCAGCTATGATCCAATAGGATGGGGCAAGCGACTGCTTGAGTGTTTGCTTGACCATTTGGTTGAAGGATGAAAGGCTGTAGTGCTCCATGGATGAATCAATTGGGCTTCAAATCTAGGATTAATTTATAACCTGAATCTAACCCCTCCCGTTCTTTTTAACTCACAGATTAGACAAATGATGAAAATAGAACATGCAGCCCTTTGGGTGAAGGATTTGGAAAGAATGAAAGATTTTTATGTGGAGTTCTTTCAGGCTCAGAGCAATTCGATGTATCACAATCCAGCCAAAGGCTTTCGTTCCTACTTTCTCAGTTTTGATTCGGGATGTCGAATAGAACTGATGCAAAAGGACGGGATTGACCAAGAGAGTAGCGGTGATAACAAGCTTGGTTGGGCGCATTTGGCTTTTTCGACCGGGAGTAGGGAGCATGTGGATGAATTGACAGAAAAATTGAGAGGAAAAGGAATTGAAATTACCGGCGAACCAAGAACCACAGGTGATGGCTATTATGAGAGTGTGATTCTAGATCCAGAAGGCAATTCTATCGAAATTACTGTCTGATTTTTTTCGGACTTATAAGCAAGAAAACGAAGGACTTAAGTAGTGCTGTGGGCACTTCTTTTGGTCCGAGCAAATAATAACAGGAGCCAACCTTTGTTATTGATAGGATTGACCTAACTTTGTGCCCCGTAACAATAGTTTCTGAAATCACATCTTAATGACATCTACAAAGTACATTTTCGTTACGGGCGGAGTAACTTCATCACTTGGAAAGGGCATCATATCAGCATCACTGGCTAAATTATTGCAAGCCAGAGGCTTTTCTGTGACCATCCAAAAGTTCGACCCCTATATCAATGTTGATCCGGGCACTTTGAATCCCTACGAGCATGGCGAATGCTATGTGACTGACGATGGGGCAGAGACGGATCTGGATTTGGGGCACTACGAGCGTTTTCTCAATGTTCCTACTTCGCAGGCCAATAACGTAACGACGGGTCGTATTTATTACAATGTGATCAAGAAAGAGCGTGAGGGCGAGTTCCTGGGCAAGACCGTACAGGTAGTACCTCATATCACTGACGAGATCAAGAACAGCATCTACAAATTAGGTGAGACCGATAAGTTTGATTTTGTCATCACCGAGCTCGGTGGATGTGTGGGTGATATCGAATCTCTTCCGTTCATTGAAGCCGTTCGTCAGGCGCGATTCGAATTGGGACCTACTAATTCCCTCAATATTCACCTGACTTTGATTCCTTATCTGAATGCAGCTGGGGAATTGAAAACCAAGCCTACTCAGCACTCGGTGAAGCAGCTATTGGAAGCAGGGATTCAGCCAGATATTTTGGTGTGTAGAAGTGAGCATCACCTGCCTCATGACTTGAGAAAGAAAATTGCCCTCTTCTGTAACGTACCTCAGAACTGTGTGATTGAAGCCAGAGATGCAGAATCGATCTACGATGTGCCTCTTTTGATGAGAAAAGAGAAACTAGATGAGCGCGTGCTTTCCAGAATGAAATTTTCATACAAGAAGGAGCCGGGTCTGGAGCATTGGAAAGAATTTTTGGGTCGATTGAAGAACCCAACTGATGAAGTTCGTTTGGCCTTAGTAGGAAAGTATGTGGAGCTTCAGGATGCTTACAAATCCATCAGTGAAGCTTTCGTGCATGCGGGAGCAGCCAATGAGTGTAAGGTGAAAGTAACCTGGATTTCGTCAGAAGAAATCGAAGAAGAAAATACAGAAAAGCTACTTGCCAATGTACATGGTGTGTTGGTAGCACCTGGGTTTGGTGAGCGTGGTATTGAGGGCAAGATCAAGGCCATCCAATATGTGCGTGAGAATGATATTCCATTCTTTGGTATTTGTTTGGGGATGCAATGTGCCTCAGTAGAGTTTGCCAGAAACGTATTGAAGCTCGATGCACACTCCAAAGAAATGAAGCCTGATACCAAGCACCCGGTGATTGACCTGATGGAAGATCAAAAAAATCTAACAGAGATGGGAGGTACCATGAGACTGGGTGCCTATGACTGCCAGATCAAGAAGGGTACAAAGGCATTTCAAACTTACGGATCTACTAAGATCTCCGAAAGACACAGACACAGATACGAATTCAATAACAAATACATCGAGGATTTCGAAAAGCATGGGATGCTTGCATCCGGTCTTAACCCAAAGACTGGTTTGGTAGAAATCATCGAACTCAAAGATCACCGTTGGTTCGTAGGTTCGCAGTTTCATCCAGAATTGAAGAGCACGGTCCTGAATCCGCACCCGCTTTTTGTCAAATTCGTGAAGGCTGCCCTGCAATATAAAAGAGACATAACATCAGATAATAGAAGTTAATATTAAATGGATAGAAAACAGATAATAGGAATGGTCGTGATGCTCGTCCTCATGACCGTTTACTTTCAATTTTTTGCTCCCGACACACCGCCTCCGGTAGAGGAGAAAGCCGCTACAGAACAGGCTGAAACCAGCCCTGCAAAGACTGCAGCGGTGACTCAAGATACGCTGGAAGTAGAAACTCAGGATTCGCTGGTTACTGCCATGCAAAAAGAGCGTTATGGATTGTTCGCTGGATTTGCTCAGGGAGAGGAAGAGACAGTGACCCTGGAAAATGAAGATATCGTCATAGAGCTGTCTTCCAAAGGTGCCGTGGTGAATCAGGTAGAGCTGAAAGGGTATAAGACCTATGACAAGCAGCCTCTGATCCTGATGGACAAGTATAGTTCTACGACTGACTTGATTCTATTGAGCAACTACAAGCCAGTCAATGTGTCTGAGCTATACTATACCGCTGTTAAAGAAGTCAAAGGCGATTCGACGGAGCTTAGCTTTGTGATGGCTTTCGATGAAAATCGCTATTTGGAACAGAAGTATATCCTGCCAAAGAAAGGTTTTGAGGTAAAGTATGAAATCAATTTCGTAGGTCTGGATGGTATCGTTGACAACAGCGATGTGCAAATGATCTGGAAGGATAACATGAAGCGCATCGAGCTGACCCTGAAAGAATCGCGTCAGAAAACCACGGTCAACTACAAATTGATCGGAGAGAGCATGACCGATATAGGAGCTGGTGACGATGAGTCCGAGACTATCTCTCAACCCATCAAGTGGTTCTCTTTCAAGCAAAAGTTTTTCAATGCAGGTTTGATTGCTGAAAATCAAATTTCATCTGCTGTCTACAGTGCTTCTTTCGTCGAGGAAGATACCATGGTAGTGAAGAAGTTGAAGGCGGATTTGGTATTGCCAGTAGGAGATCTGAAAACTGGAAAAGGTAAGTTCAAATACTACTTTGGACCCAACGATTATAAGATTACCAAGCAGGTAGCGGATGGCTATCAGGAGAATGTGGATTTGGGTTGGAGCTTGTTCCGATTTGTGAACAAGTGGTTGATCATCCCGGTATTCAACTTCCTGGAGCAATACATCTCTAACTATGGTATCATCATCATTCTGTTGGTATTCATCATCAGAATCATTCTGGCACCATTGACTTACAAGTCGCACATGTCTATGGCGAAGATGAAAGTCTTGAAGCCAGAGATGGATGCGATCAAAGAGCAATATGGTGACGACATGCAGAAGTCTCAGCAGGAGACCATGGCGCTGTACCAAAAAGCTGGGGTGAATCCATTGAGTGGATGTATTCCAATGCTGCTGCAGTTCCCGTTCTTACTCGCGATGTTCAACTTCTTCCCGAACTCTATCGAGTTGAGACAGGAGTCTTTCTTATGGGCGCATGATTTGTCTACTTATGATAGCATTTTGGACCTGCCATTCACGATTCCATTCTATGGAGATCACGTGAGTTTGTTTACGCTGCTGATGACGGCTTCTACACTGGCAGTGACCTGGACCAATAGCCAGATGAACTCTCAGCTACAAGGGCCTATGAAGACCATGCAGTACATGATGCCGATTATGTTCTTGTTCTTCCTGAACAGCTACTCTGCAGGTTTGACGTTCTATTACTTCGTATCGAACCTTGTATCCTTCGGTCAGACTGCTCTTTTCAGAAAGATGGTCGACGAAGACAAGATCAAAGCAGTAATGGAAGAGAATAGAAAGAAAAACGCAAATAAGAAGAAGTCGGGCTTCCGCAAAAAACTAGACGAAGCGATGAAAGCGAGTCAGGAAGCACAAAAGAATAAGAAGAAGAAATAAACCCGTCTGACTTAACGATAACCCGAAAGCCCTGTGTGAAAATGCAGGGCTTTTTTATGCCTTTTAGGGATTGAGATATTAAATTAGGATAATGAAGGTTTTGAATAAGTTGATGGATTTGAAGAAAGGTTATCCTGATTTAGTCGAGTTATACCAAGGTGCTAGTGATCAAGCAATAAAGGCTAGGTTATCTCATTCCAAATTCCCCATGAAAGACGAATTGACCACCATTTTGAAGTTTAGCAATGGGTTTTCCGTTTTAGATTATTGTTTCCTTGGTGTTTTAAACCCTAAAATAAGGGGCCTTGAAACATTATTTTTAGATGATGTGATTATTATAGGTACTTCGGGTCATGAAGAATACGGGATTATGGATACTACTAAGGGAGAGGGTAGAGTATTGGTGAACAGAGAAAATATTTATGGTGAGAAGGAAACAATTGTAATCGCCAATTCTTTAGAATCATTTTTAGAGCAATTTTTTCATAAATGTGAATTGTTATTAGCTCATCATAAAGTATCTGATATTGTATCCTATATTGATGATGAAAGGTTTGAAGACATCATCCCTGATTGGAAAGCTATTTAAGTATTTCATTTCCTCTCGTCTTTTCGAGACCTTACCTTTGGTGCCCAACCGCACAAAGAATAACATGGGTTGAATCGACTATTTTCATCTACGCTTTTTATTAAACCGAAACTTGTTGCTGTCATTGACCTAAATGAGACATGCATTTCTCGCATAGATTCCTCCTGCGTCGGAATGATACAACAACTGTGGTATATGCTAGCATTTGAGATTGAAAGAACTGAACAGTTCTGTCATCTCGACCGAAGGAGACCAGCCATCCGGATAGGCTGGGATCTAAAGCGATCCTAAGGTCAAGAAAACAAGTAAAACAAACACGTCATTGATACTTTGGAGTTAATCCTTAGGCTAGAGCTAAATCATGAAAGCACAGTTGTATCTCAGTAGGATGGATATTAGATTAGGGAGAAGATTTAAAAACAAAACGTTAATAGTGTCTTGTTGTAACTCATTTGGTAGTAGTTGCGATTATTGACGCTGATATAACCAATTATGCAACAATTCAAATTAACAGTTGTCAAACAAGGAAGGGCAGTACTAGCTGTTTTGTTGTTCTCTTTGTCAATTTTGACTGGATTATATTTAGCGATAATTCTGGAATCTACGGTATTAAAAATAATTACTCCAATAGCCTCAATAATGGTAATCAATGGACTCGCTATTTGTTTTGCTGCAGGCAAATTGACCATAAAAACAGATGGTGAAACTCTGACATTTCATTGGTCTAAGAAGTGGTTTTTCAATTTTAAAGCTATTGACCGAGTAAATCTCCTTGATATTGATACGATAGTTATTGATGCTTTACCCGGAGAAGCGAAAGAGCATCTACAATATTTTACTTCTAACCACAAGAAAATAAATGTGTCAACCCCGAAATATTGGAGAAAGGATGCTGATGCGTTTATCCAATATTTAAAAGAACACTCGAATGCTGAAGTCAAGGACAGCTGGGATATGCTCAAAGAAAAAGGCTTGATAAGTATACCTTACTATTTGATTTCGTTTATTCTAGTTGCTGGATTTTTACTCATGCTATATGTTTTATTTGAGAAGGGGTTAGGTACTGTTGAACCTCAACATTTAATTATGTTTATAGGTGCATATTTAGGTCTAATTCCTTTCTGGTTTATTATCAGATCAAAGATGAAAAAAACACATACAGTGTGAATCCCCAATCTTGATAATTAGAATTCTATAATATGTGGTTTTTTGCTTTTCTTTTTATTTACTTCATTGTTAATATCATTCTTAGCATAACTTTTCAAATTAAACGCAATTCACTTTTATCTAAAAATAACCTTGTCATCCGTAAAACAAGTTTAAGATGGGGATATACTACTAACGAACTTTCTCAACTCTTCAATCAAGTAGATTCGACTTCTTTGAATAAACAAATATCTGGGTTAATCAAACTCCATAGACTGATAGTCTGGGCCTGGTACGGTTATTTGACAATTTTTATTATTATCGGAGCAATAGTTATTGTCTCTAACTTGTAAGAGTAATTAATAAGCCTCCAACAACAAATATCCCCAAACACTTAGGCAAACAGAAGAAAGGGCATTAGTCGATGGAGAAATTGACATCAGATTGGTAAAAGCGTAAGAAATGCTAGCCTAAATCCATAAGGTTAGAGAAATCAGAAAAGGTAAACAGCAAATAGACCATTCAGTGAGTAAGTAGTTAAATAAATGGACTAAACGAGCTTATAGTTGAATTGAATTTGGAAGCTGATTTATGGTAGATCTTTGCAGCTAAGTCTAAAAAGAAATATGCAACTCATAATAGTTTTAGTCGTCTTTAGTTACAATTAGACTAGTATAAGCATGATGATAAAAAATGGATTATTAATTCCGACAATGTTTTTGGTATTTACCTTATTAAGTTGTGAGAATAAAGTGGCTAAAACGGACTATGTTAGGGATGTTTTAACATCTGAACTAGATTCTTTACTTTCTAATGATGACATAAATGCAGTTTCTATCGGGGTTTTTTATAATGGGGAAACGTATGAATTCCATCAAGGGGAGTTAACAAAAGGTTTGAATGACAAACCAACTGAAGAAACAATCTACGAAATTGCATCACTTACAAAAACATTTACTGGAACATTACTTGCACAAGCAATAGTTGATCAAAAAATCAATTTAGACGATGATATCAGAATTGTTCTAAAAGATGATTTTCCAAATTTAGAGTTCGAAAATAGCCCAATTACTTTTCGTCATTTAGTGACTCATAGAAGTGGTATTCCAAATATGTTACCAAACAAACCTGGGATTTTCAAAAATCCAGATCGCAATCAATTACCATATGTTATTAATGAGCTTCAGAAAGATTTTACGAGAGATGCATTTTTTAATGAATTAAATAAGGTAAAGATTGACACAGTACCTGGGACTAAATTTAGTTACTCAAATGCTGGAGCCAATTTGTTAGGTTATTGTTTAGAAAACATTTATAACAAGCGTTATGAAGATCTTTTAAAAGAGGTCATATTTCTGCCATTAAAAATGCAAAGTACCAAAATAACTTTGACTGACGATGATACCGAGAATTTGGCTCAAGGGTATAATGAAAATAATATTAGGATGCCCTTTTTTACGAATAAAGACATGAGTGCTGAAGGAGGGATTAAATCCACGCTTAGTGATATGATGAAATATGTGGCCTTCCAACTAGACCAAGACAATGTTGTGGTACAAAAGTCCCATCAAGAATTGCTTGGACTTTGGGATGATTACGATAATGGAATGTTTTGGCAGATTTTTAAAAATAAAAATCAACCAAATAAAATATTTCAAAATGGAGGAGCATTTGGGACTTCAAGTTGGTTAACCATAATACCTGACGAAGGCATCGGAGTCTTTGTTGCCACTAATCAATCTGGCCCATCTATTCATGGTCTCTTAAACAATACTGTAGATAGTATAATAGAGAAATTAGCTACAACAAAGTGAAAAATACTAGCCCAAATCAATTGTTGAAAATGCCAGGCTACCTCTCTGCTAGTTGATTGCAAAGTATACCATGAATTAGCCAATAGGAACGGTAATTGCTAACAATATGATTCTGAGTTAAGCATCTCTTTACCAAAAGGTAACAAGCCAGGATTAGGATTAGTCAAATACTCCTTTATTTTTGGTGATAATTAATTTTAATCCATCTAATTTTTATGAAATCATCCATCCTAACAATCTTATCCCTTGTGATGAGTCTGGCTACTTATGCCCAGACTGTATTTATCAACGAAATCCATTATGACAATGCCAGCTCCGATACAGGAGAGGGTGTGGAAGTTGCCGGCCCGGCCGGAACCGATCTGAGTAGTTACTCGCTAGTGGCCTACAATGGCAATGGCGGGTCTTCTTACCAAACCATTTCTCTATCTGGTACTTTACCCAATCAGGACAATGGCTTTGGTACCGCTTTTTTTGCGATTACTGGCCTTCAAAACGGCTCCCCTGACGGGGTAGCATTGGTGCAATCGGGTACCGTCATACAGTTTTTGAGCTATGAAGGCACCTTCACTGCAGTAGGCGGCCCTGCTGATGGCATGACGAGTACAGACATCGCTGTGACCGAAAGTGGCTCTACTCCTGTAGGTTTCTCACTTCAACTGAGTGGTACGGGTAGTACCTATTCGGATTTTAGCTGGGCGACTGAAGCGGCAGAGACTTACAATGCTATCAATGCTGCCCAATCTTTCGGTGGTGTTCCTGATACCATAGGCAATCCTGGCGATACGGTGGTAGTAGTCACTGACGGAACCATCTTTATCAATGAGATCCACTATGACAACAGCGGCGCGGATACCGGCGAAGGGGTAGAAGTAGCAGGTACTGCTGGATTAGACTTGTTTGCTTTCAGGCTGGTACTTTACAATGGCAATGGAGGCAGTAGCTACTCAACTGTGACGCTGACTGGTAGCTTTTCGGATCAGCAAGCGGGTTTTGGTACGGCGTTCTTTCCTATCAGTGGATTGCAAAATGGCTCACCAGACGGTATCGCTTTGGTAGATGCCGATGACAATGTCATAGAGTTTCTAAGTTACGAAGGCTCATTCGTGGCATTGGGAGGTCCCGCTGACGGTATGAATAGCACGGACATAGGGGTAGTCGAAAGCAGCGGGACTGCCGCAGGCTTCTCCCTCCAGAAGACGGGAACAGGCTCTGAAGCCGATGATTTTATTTGGGTCGATCCCATGGCGGCTACTTACGATGCGATCAATACCGGTCAGACCTTTGTGTCTCCTATTCCTGTAGTATTTATTAATGAGCTACACTATGACAATGCCAGTTCTGATACGGGAGAAGCCATAGAAGTAGCAGGTACAGCAGGTACTGACCTAAGTGAGTATTCACTGGTACTTTACAATGGCAATGGCGGTTCGGTCTACAAGACTACTGCACTCTCAGGTATTTTACCTGATCAGGACAATGGCTATGGAACCCTGAGTTTTGCAATCAGTGGGATACAAAATGGTTCGCCCGATGGTGTAGCCTTAGTTACTTCGGTAGATTCTGTACTACAGTTTTTAAGTTATGAAGGTTCTTTTGTAGCGGTAGGCGGTCCTGCCGATGGCATGAGCAGCACTGATATAGGTGTGAGTGAAACCGGTTCTACTCCGGTAGGATATTCCCTTCAGTTGACAGGCACGGGCAATAGTTATACAGACTTTGTCTGGGCGGAGGCTATGGAGAGCACCTTCGATGCGATCAATACAGATCAAAGCTTTGGTGGGGTGATAGAGCCACCAGTCCCGGATTCGGATACGGTCACTGTCGCTCAGGCACGAGCTATGGCTGTAGGAGAGGAAGTAGTACTGCTGGCGACTCTCACTGCTACTGATCAATTCGGTGGCCCAGCTTATTTGCAGGATTCGACAGCAGGAATCGCACTATTCGATTTCTCGGTCCATGGAGAAGGTTTGTTCGATATCGGAGATCAACTATGGATCACTGCAGAGATTGGTACTTTTAGCAATCAGATTCAATTGGTCAATGTCGATACTGTGGTGCTAGTCGGACAGCAAAGTGTCTCTCCAGATACAGTGACCATCGACCAGCTAGCCAACTACGAGGGTCAGCTCATCACAATCCAAAATGCCACCTTTGCACAGTCAGGCGGTCTGCTCTATCCTAATTCTAACTATGATATATCTGATGCCACGGGCAGTGCGCAGGTCAGAATCGATGCGGATGTCGATCTGGTAGGCCGAATGATTCCGGCAGGAACCACTACCATCACAGGTGTTTTGGGAAGGTACCAATCTACCTTGCAGCTTTTGCCTCGATTTATCCCGGATATGCCGGATGCGGAAGCCTACGAGCCTGCTGGATCAGATATTCCTTTTGAAAACACGGTGGATATTGCCACCTGGAACATGGAGTTTTTTGGGTCAGAAATAGCCAACTACGGTCCAAGTGATGTAGCACTGCAGATGCAAAATGCCATCACGATCCTTGAAAACCTGCATGCTGATATCATCGCGGTACAAGAGGTGTCAGAAGAAAGTTTGCTCGATTCAGTAGCGACGGCTTTAGGTTCTTATAATTATGTATGCTCGCAGGTCTATTCTTACTCTTTTGAGGAACCGAATCCTGGCGATCCCTTCCCTGCGCAAAAGTTGTGCTACCTCTACGATACTACCACAGTGGATTACATATCGGATCGTGTGATTTTTGATCAGTTCTATACCGATGCTAGAACGGGGGTAATCAATGATTTGGATGATCATCCTGGATCGAATGGGGCATCTTCGTTTTGGTCGAGTGGGCGACTGCCTTATATGCTCACAGCTCAGGTATCTGCCATGGGAGCGACCAAAGAAATCAATCTAGTGAATATACATGCTAAGTCTGGTGCTGGTTCTAACGATTTGGCTCGAAGGGCTTATGATGTGGCAGTCCTAAAAGATACGTTGGACGCCATGTATGGAAGTGAAAGTGTGATCATTCTCGGAGATTACAACGATGACCTGGACGAATCCATTGGTGGAGGTGTATCTAGCTATGAGGTTTTGTTGCAGGATACCGCCGCTTATCAGGCTCCAACTTTAAGCTTGAGCGAAGCAGGTTTTAGGTCTTACTTATTTGCTGACAATATGATCGATCACATTATGATCTCGAACGAGCTTATTTCGGATCTGATTGAGGGGTCAGAAACCACGATTATTCCTTTTGGGCTGGTAGACAACTATTCGGGCACCACATCGGATCACCTGCCGGTTCGGGTGAGGTTCGATATAGTGGAGCCAATAGAGATGGAGCTAGCAGGAGATACGGCGCTTTACTATGGCTATGAACCACTATCAAGTGGAAAACTTTCAGTGACGCCCAGTGGAGGTGTGGAACCTTACAGCTACCTATGGAGTACTGGAGAGACACATGCAGAGATCAATGTAGCTCCATCAGTGACTACAACATACAGTGTACAGATCAGTGACAATAGCGGTCAGGTACTGACGGATAGTCTCACAGTGTACGTAGAAGATGTAACCTGTGGTAGGAGAGATGACAAAGTCAGTATCTGCTGGAGAGGCAATGACCTCTGTGTACCCAGCCATGTGGCTGAACGGATGCTGGAGCGAGGAGCCTCGTTAGGTAGTTGTGGTCCAGACAATCTTCCATATATCGAAAAAGTAGACACTTATCCGAATCCATTTTACTCAGATTTCAATGTTAGAGTTAGTGCAAATAGAGATTTTCAAATGGAGGTTTTGATTACCGATTTTTGTGGTATGGTGGTGCACAGTCAAGTGTATGAGATATCTACTGGAATGAACCACCTTTCGCTTCAATTGACTGGAATCCCACGTGGTTTTTATTTCCTACAGTTGATCAATAGAGATACCGGATCAATAGAAAGAAGGCAGACACTTATTAAAAAGTAAAAGGATTTGAATGGTGAAACCGGCCAATATGTAGCTACATATTGGCCGGTTTTTTTTGTACTTTCCTGTTCTGTTCTGAAAATATTGTGATCTGTGTTTTGTGTTGTTGTTAGAATAGTACAATCGATAAGTTGAAAAGCCACATTAGAGAGGGGGTAGTGTAAAAAAAGTACACTGAAAATTTGATTGTGTGTTTTAAATGTTAAACTTTGAATTGTATAATTTGGATAATTCCATCTTGAAAAGAAACTTCCTTCATATCGTCTTCTCCTTGATCCTCACCTTTGCGGTGACGGATTATCTATGGATTGAATTATTCATAGATGACGACAAGATAGTCGCAGAACTAGAGACTGAAAAGGAGAAGGAATCCGAAGAAGAGCTTCGAGAAGGGGTACATCTCAAAAGCAAACACGATCCGGTCTTGTTTGGCTGGTCAGAGGTCAACTATCCTCCGGCAGAGCAGCTTCTGTTTTTTACTGGATATCTAAGACACGGCAATTCCTTTTGCCCAAGTGTAAAAAGTTCCGCTCCCAAATTATTCCTGCTACAGCGGCGGCTGAAGATTCATTGTTAGTTTCTTATTTATTGCAAAGGGTCCCACTGGAATCAGCGGGGCCTGTTTAAGCCTATTCTTTGCCTAAAACGAATCTAGGCAAGAATCATCTGTTGGTTATCCCCAATAGTGCTTTCGTGGACATTAAATAAGAAATCAATGACTATCATAGAAATAAGAAATGCAAGGAAGGCTTCCTTGTATCAACTACTTGTACTCTTAAGTTTGAGTACCCTCATATTCGGCTCTGGCTGTGAACATAAAGCTGAGCACCATGAACTTGAATCGAAGTACGCTGTAACCAGCCCTATCAAAAGAGACACGCTTACTACCCGGGAGTATGTATGTCAGATCCACTCATCCCAGCACATAGACCTAAGAGCTTTGGAAAGAGGTTATCTGGAAAAGATTTATGTGGATGAGGGACAATTCGTAAAAAAGGGCCAGCTCATGTTTCAGATCATGCCGAGACTATATCAGGCAGAATTGGAAAAAGCAGAAGCTGAGGCGCATTATGCAGAAATCGAATATAGAAACACCAAGAAACTGGCAGAGAACAATGTCGTGTCGCCGAATGAACTAGCACTGGCTGAAGCCAATCTGGACAAGGCCAAAGCGGAATTGTCTTTGGCTGCTGTTCATTTAGATTTTACCAAAGTTCGAGCGCCATTTGACGGTATCATGGACCACTTGCATGTTAGACTCGGTAGCCTTGTAGATGAAGGGGAGTTACTAACTACTCTGTCAGATAACCACGAAATGTGGGTGTATTTCAATGTGCCGGAGGCCGAGTATCTGGATTATAAAATCAAGGTAAGTGAAGACTCAGCCTTGAGAGTGAAATTAATGATGGCCAACAACAAGCTTTTCTCACATGAGGGAGAAGTGAATACCATAGAGGCTGATTTTAACAACGAAACAGGGAATATTGCTTTTAGAGCCACATTTCCAAACCCTAAAGGTTTGCTTCGACATGGCGAAACAGGTAATATCCTGGTAGAGGCTCCATTGAAGGATGCTTTGTTGATTCCTCAGAAGGCCACTTTTGAGATTTTGGATAAAAAATATGTATTCGTTTTGGGAGATGACCATGTGCTTCATTCGAAGCAGATTGTGGTGGGAGCAGAGCTGCCTCATCTCTATGAAGTGAAAGCAGGGTTGACAGAAAATGATAAGATTCTTTTAGAAGGTCTGCGCAAAGTGAAGGACGGTGATAAAATCGGGGTTGATTTTATAGACCCAGTCAAGGTTCTTTCTGAACTAGAACTATACTCTGAGTAATTCATCACTTCTAAAACGAATCAATCATGTTTTTTAGTAGAATAATACATCGGCCAGTATTGGCCATCATTATATCTATTGTGCTTCTGTTTACGGGGGTGCTTGCGATTAAGACTTTACCGATTTCGCAGTTTCCGCAGATCGCGCCAACTACTGTGAATATTTTCATTGCATTTCCAGGATCCAGTGCTGAGGTATTGGTCAATTCCACTTTGATTCCTCTAGAGCAGGCTATCAATGGGGTGCAGGGGATGCGCTACATATCCTCGGATGCAACCAGTGCTGGTGAGGCGACCATCAGAGTGATTTTCGAACCGGGTACGGATCCTAACCAGGCGGTAGTCCGGGTCAAGACTCGGGTAGATCAGGTGTTGCCTTTACTGCCTCCATTGGTGCAAAGGGAAGGGGTGATTATCACTCCGATTCAGCCTAGTATGTTGATGTACGTCAACCTCTACAGTACCAATACGGATGATGATGAAAAATTCTTATATAACTACGCCAATGTGAATATGATTCCTGAGATCCAAAGGATCAACGGAATTGCAAGGGCGCAGATATTGGGTAGCCGTCAGTTTGCCATGCGTGTTTGGTTGAAGCCAGATCGTATGAGAGCTTACAAGATTTCGGCTGAAGAGGCCGTGGAGGCGATGATGGAGCAGAGTATCATAGCCCGTCCCGGTCGATTGGGTAGAGCAGACAGTAAGGATGCTCAGTTGCTGGAGTATGTTTTGACCTATCAGGGTCGGTACAATAAGCCCGAACAATATGAAAAGATCATAGTTCGTGCCAATGAAGAAGGGGAGATCATTTATCTCCGGGATATTGCAGAGGTAGAATTGGGAAGTGAATTTTTTGATATCTACTCTAACCTGGACGGTTATCCATCAGCTTCTATCGTATTGAAGCAAACAGTAGGAAGTAATGCTTCTAAGGTAATCGAAGATGTGAAAGCTGAGCTGGAGATTATGAAAGAGTCTTTTCCTCCTGGGATGGATTTTAAAATTAGTTATGACGTTTCCAACTTCCTGGATGCCTCGATCGAACAGGTGATTCATACCTTGAGAGACGCCTTTATTTTGGTAGCGCTGGTAGTATTTATCTTCCTGGGAGATTGGAGGTCTACTTTGATTCCTATTATCGCAGTGCCAGTATCCTTGATTGGTGCGTTTTTCATCCTTCAGATCTTTGGGCTGTCCATCAACCTGATCACGCTTTTTGCCCTGGTATTGGCCATTGGTATTGTGGTGGATGATGCGATTGTCGTAGTGGAGGCTGTTCACGCGAAGATGGAGGAGAAAAATCTGTCTCCTTACAATGCAGTAAGAGAAGTGATGGGAGAAATCAGTGGTGCGATTATCGCGATTACGCTGGTGATGGTGTCTGTATTCTTACCGATTACTTTCATGCCAGGCCCGGTAGGGACATTCTATCGCCAGTTTGGTATTACCATGGCGAGTGCGATTATCCTATCTGCAATTGTAGCCTTGACTTTGACTCCAGTGCTTTGCGCCATGTTGTTGAAAAATGACCATGGCAAAAAGAAGAAGCAGAATATCATGACCAAAATGTTGGATGGCTTCAACAGGGGTTTTGAAAAACTAACGGGTGGCTATGTGAGCCTGCTCAAGAAGATAGTAAATCGAAAGGTGGTGACCTGGGGAGTGTTGGCGGCTTTTGCTGCGGGGATTTATATCCAGAATAGTCATCTGTCTTCAGGATTCATCCCTAACGAAGATCAGGGGACCATTTATGCCATTATTCAGACGCCTCCGGGTGCTACACTTGAGAGAACCAACAAGGTGGCTCATGAATTACAGCAGATTGCTGAGAAAATTGAAGGCATTGAGTCTGTTTCCGCCTTGGCTGGATATGAGATCATGACAGAGGGACGTGGATCGAATGCAGGTACCTGTTTGATCAATTTGAAAAACTGGTCTGACCGTGAGCACTCTGTTCATGAGGTCATGGAAGAACTGGAAGAGGAAACTAGAAACCTGGGAGCCATTATCGAGTTTTTCGAACCACCAGCTGTACCTGGATTTGGAACATCGGGTGGATTCTCTATGAGAATGTTGGATAAGACCAATTCCACAGACTATCAGGAATTTGACAGAATCAATACGGTCTTTATGGATGCCCTGAAAGAACGACCGGAACTTACTGGTCTGTTCACCTTCTTCGCGGCTAACTACCCTCAGTATGAGATGATCATTGATAACAAGATCGCCATGCAAAAAGGGGTTTCTATTGATGCAGCCATGGAAAATCTTAATATTTTGATTGGTAGTACTTATGAGCAGGGCTTTATTCGTTTCGGTAGATTCTTCAAAGTACACGTTCAGGGTCACCCGGATTACAGACGTTATCCTTCAGATCTGGATGAGTATTTTGTGAAAAATGAACATGGTGAGATGGTGCCCTACTCTGCATTCATGAAGTTGGAAAAACGTCAGGGACCCAATGAGATTACGCGTTTCAACCTCTACAATTCTGCTTCCATCCGAGGACTGCCGGCCAAAGGTTACACCACAGGTGATGCGATCGAAGCGATACGCGAAGTAGCAGCTGCTACCTTGCCCAGGGGCTATGATGTAGCCTTTGAGGATTTGTCATATGACCAATCTCGCAGGGGGAATGAAGCGCTTTTTATCTTCATTATCGTAATCATATTCGTTTATCTGGTTTTAGCTGGACAGTATGAGAGCTTCTTGCTACCTCTGGCTGTGATTCTCTCACTTCCGATGGGGATTTTTGGTTCGTTTGTGATGCTGAAGATGATGGGACTCGCCAATGATGTTTATGCACAGGTAGGACTGATCATGTTGGTGGGGCTGCTGGGTAAAAACGCAGTGCTGATTGTCGAGTTTGCTGTCCAGAAACATGCGCAGGGAGCTACTGTTCTGGAGGCAGCGATTGAAGGTGCTAAGGTGCGTTTTAGACCGATTTTGATGACTTCATTCGCATTCATTGCGGGGCTGATTCCCCTGGTTATTTCACATGGTGCTGGCGCTGTGGGCAACAAGACCATTGGTTCTTCTGCCCTGGGAGGTATGTTGTTGGGTACCGTTTTCGGGGTAATTATCATCCCAGGTCTGTATTACATCTTTGGTAAGATGGTAGAAGGTAAGAGCATGATCAAGGATGAGCAAAGTCAGCCATTCACTGAAGAATATGTTCATACCATGGAAGAACAAGATAGGTATTTGAGAGAGCGCGCTAAGAATCGCTTAGAATCTCATGATGATGACACCAAAAAATAGAAGAGAAATGTTGAGTAAATATATATTCAGAATGATGGTATTGGTCGCAATGACCACTGCCATATATTCCTGTACCCCAGAGTTGGTCACTAAGACAGAGGATGTCTCTATGCCTGATCAGTTCAGTGAGGATCTGGACACAACCAATGTGGCTCAGATGAATTGGAAAGAGTATTTCGCCGATCCCTATTTGGTGGCATTGATAGATACAGCTTTGAGCAACAATCAGGAGCTGAACATCATGCTGCAGGAAATGATCATCTCTGGCAATGAAGTGATGGCTAGAAAAGGGGAATACTTGCCTTCCGTGGGGCTAGGTGCTGGCGGAGGAGTCGAAAAAGTGGGACACTACACCCGAGATGGGGCGGTAGAGGCCAATACTGATATCGCTCCGGGAAAGGAGTTTCCTGAGCCCTTAGGCGAAATGGGTGTAGGTGCCTACGCAACCTGGGAAATAGATATTTGGAAAAAACTTCGCAATGCCAAGAAGTCTGCTTATCGCAGGTATTTGTCTTCTGTTGATGGCAAAAACTTCATGGTGACTCAGTTGATAGCTGAGATTGCGAGTTCTTACTATGAATTGTTGGCACTTGATAACGAACTGGCTATCGTAGAGCAGAACATTGAGATTCAGAGCAATGCACTGGAAATCGTGAAGCTGCAAAAACAGGCGGCTCGAGTAACAGAGCTGGCTGTTCGAAGATTCGAGGCACAGGTTCTCAATACTAAGGGACTTCAGTACGGCATTCGTCAGGAAATCATCGAAACGGAAAACAAAATCAATTTCTTAGTAGGAAGGTATCCTCAGCCAGTGGAGAGAAATCCTGAGACCTTTGCGAGTTTTAGACCCAAGTCTGTGCAGACAGGGATTCCTTCCCAGTTGCTTCAGATGAGACCCGATATTCGTGAAGCAGAGATGCAGTTAGCAGCATCAAAGTTGGATGTTAAAGTGGCAAAGGCCAGATTTTATCCTTCTTTGGCCATCACTGCAGGTGTGGGTTTTCAGGCCTTCAATCCGGAGTATTTTGTGAAATCTCCTGAGTCATTGGCGTACTCTGTATTAGGCGATCTGACGGCTCCATTGCTGAATAGAAAGGCGATCAAAGCGCAGTACTACAATGCCAATGCTCAGCAAGTTCAAGCAGTCTACAACTATGAACAGACGATTTTGAATGCCTACATCGAGGTGGCCAATATGGTTTCAAAGATTGGCAATCTGGAGCAGCGCTACAATTTGAAAGCGGAACAAGTTGAAGTACTAAATCAATCGGTAGAAATCTCTAATTACCTGTTTACCAATACGCGAGCAGACTACATGGAGGTACTACTGACACAGCGAGAGGCCTTGGATGCCAGATTCGAACTGTTAGAAACTAAAATGCAACAGATGCATGCCTGGATCAATATCTATCAAGCACTTGGTGGAGGTTGGAACCAGTACAGAGAATAATTCCTGTATAAACTATTCGGGTTAAAGATCCTTTTATCCACTTGCTACGAGCCCTGTATTGAGATATTATTATTTCGGTATGGGGCTTTTCTTCTAACTTGAGTTGTTGATGAGTCAGACTATAGATAATTTGAGCTTTGAATAAAGTCAGATAAGGTTCAAAGAGTAGATATAGATTGGAAACATTTTCATTGACCATTGAGGTTTTAGTTGTTGGCTTGCTCTTAGCAGGATTAATGACAATAGTCAAGTATCCTAAGGATGTGGTTAGAGGATTTTTTAATCTTTTTAGACCAGAGGCTACAAGTATACGATCATGGATATTCTTCCCGATTTGGATGGTTGGAAGATTAATTGAGGTTACTTCAAAATTTGAAATTTACGATCATGAAGAAGGTGAGAATTTTTCTGAAGAACCTTACAAATCAAATAAGAATTTAAAATTTGATTTTGCATCAGGAACAAAATACTTAGTTACGAATATTGATTCTGCGGAGACCCTAAAGGTCATTAAAGAATTTATAGGTTATTCTAGTTCGAATATCATATTTGAAGACTTTTCAGTAGAAAGTAAATTTCCTGCCGTAGTAAAATGTCCTGATGAAATACGATTTTATGATTTTAATTTATTGATCCAATTTTTAAGTAATGAGAATAAATCATCTTATTGTTATGGGCTTTTCAAATCTGAAGAACTTAGCTATTATAGTTATCAGGATTCAGCAACGACTCATAACATAATAGGCAAAACTAATAGCGGTCAAAAGTTTTCAATCTACACTCTGGATGATTTGAATAAGAAGGTTCACTTAAGGTTGAATCAGAGTATTCAGATAAATGAAATGAAGGTTGAACTTCAAGAAATCTAAATCATCGTCTAATCAAGTTGCTCTAGCAAGGGAAGGTGGCAATGAGTTTATTTTAACTTTTGTGATTGCTCCCATTCAATCAAAACAGGCAAATGATCTGAAATACAGAGGCCATTGGATCTTTTGTCATTAACCGCTCTATAGCTTAATACCTTCAGGTTTTTGCCAAAGATGTAATCAATCCTTTGACTAGGAATGAGTTGGCTGTCAAAACCATTGAATGTGCCCACTGGTCCATAGGGTTTAGAAAGCGAGGAGGTATAGGTATCTTCCAGTTTCTGAGTCAATATTTGAATGGGCGTGTCTGAAGGCAGACTATTAAAATCTCCCATCAGTATCAAACTTTTACTTTCGGTCTTCAATGCTTGTATTTTAGTCAGGAGGAGGGAGGCTGATTTTTCACGTGCTATTTGCCCCATATGGTCGAAATGGGTGTTGATCACAAATAGAGTGTCGCGACTATTCAAGTCTCTAAAAATCCCTATGGTCGCTACGCGTTTATAGCTGGCATCCCATCCAATAGAAATTTGACTGGGTGTAGGGGAGAGCCAAAAGACTTCTTGATCTAGGAGCTGGTACAAAGTCGAATCATAGAATATGGGAGCCGATTCGCTGTTGCTTCCTTCACCTTCTCTTCCAAATCCAATGTATTTGTAACTGGGTAGTTGCTCGTCGATATATTCGTTTTGTATGGGTAGGGATTCTTGCAGTCCGATGAAGCCAGGTCGATAATAGTTCAATAATTCACATAACTCAGCTTTTCTATTGTCCCATTGATTTTCTTGGTCGTTGGTGGTGGCGTATCGAATGTTATAGGTCATGGCTCGATTTTGAGCTACTGAATGAAACCTGACCAATAGCATAATGGCTAAAAGGAAAAGAGTAATGCAGGATAATTTTTTCATGTCGGACCTGTGTTTGACTTTAAAGCTATATGTTCCACATGTGAATCCAAAAGGCAAATAAAAAGCCCCTCGTATACTGGACACGAGAGGCTAATAAACCAAACAATCAAATATCGGGTTAAGTGATTTCTAAATGTTTAATCAAAGAGTGTATTTGTTTTGGGCGATCATTTGGTCGGCGATTTCCCTTCTCAATTCCTTTACATTAACTGGATTTGATTTGGTAAATCGCTTCAATCCCATCAGCATGACTTTTTGTTCGTCACCCGTGGTAAATGATGCAATGGCATCTTTGCCGGCTTTGTTTACTTTTTCTGCTGCTTCGTACAAATAAACCTTGGCAGCATTCACTTGCAGTTTGTTGGCTTCTTCACCTGTCAGGCCAACGAGCTTTTCTGCTCGCAACACAGCTGATTCTGCTGCATAGATTTGGATCATCATATCCGCGGCGTCCATCATGATTTCCTGCTCATGTTCAAAGGCTGGTCCAAAGGTTTGAGCTGCTTTACCAGCTACCATCAGTACGGCCTTTTTCAATCGTTTCAATACTTCTTTCTCTTCCGCAAAGGGCTTAGATAGATCTGGCATGTCAAATGAAGGTACTGAAGTCAGCTCCTTAGAAACAGCCATGGCAGGTTCCATGATGTTCAATTCCCCTTTCATAGCTCTTTTTAGGATCATGCCGACCATGAGCATTCTGTTGATTTCGTTAGTGCCTTCGTATATTCTGGTGATTCTGGCATCTCTATACGCTCTTGCCATTGGCGCATCTTCAGAGAAGCCCATACCGCCATAGATCTGAACACCCTGATCTACTACATAATCCAGCGCTTCTGAACCCAGAATTTTCACTATCGCACATTCGATGGAGAATTGCTCAAAGCTTTTCAGTTTAGCTTCCCCATCGTCCATGCCATTGGCGATAAGATCTTCGATGCAATCATCGATATTCTGTCCTGCACGATAAGAGGCTGCCTCTACTACCCAGGTCTGAATGGCCATTTCAGCTAATTTGTGTTTGATGGCTCCAAAGCTGGAAATAGGAGTATTGAACTGCTTTCTTTCATTGGCATAGTTGACGGCATAGTTGATAGTCTCTTTACAACCACCTAATACACCCGCTCCCAATTTGATACGGCCAATATTCAGGATGTTTACCGCGATTTTAAAACCGTTCTCTCTTTCAGATAGCATATTCTCCACAGGGACCTTGCAGTCGTTGAAAAATACTTGTCTGGTAGAAGAACCTTTAATCCCCAGTTTCACCTCTTCGTCATTCATGGTGATGCCACCAAATGACTTCTCAACGATGAATGCGGTGAGTTTTTTGTCGTCCTCGATTTTAGCAAATACGATGAAGAGATCAGCAAAACCGGCATTGGAAATCCACATTTTCTGGCCATTGATTAAATAGTGTTTGCCATCTTCAGTCAATGTTGCTTTGGTTTTTCCTGAATTAGCGTCCGATCCTGCATCTGGCTCAGTCAGGCAGTAGCATGATTTCCATTCCCCTGAGGTGATAAGGGGTAAATATTTTTTCTTTTGCTCTTCGTTACCATAGTATAAAATAGGCAGCGTACCGATACCTGTATGGGCACCATAGGTGGTAGAAAAAGATCCTGTCTCACCAATGATGTCAGCGATTAGCATGGAGGTATTAAAATTCATACCGAGTCCACCATATTCTTCAGGGATTGAAACCCCTAATAGACCTAATTCACCGGCTTTGGTCATAAGGTCGGGCACTGTATTGCCTTCTTGTTTTTCGATTTTATCTCTGATCGGTTGAATCTCCTTTTCGATAAAATCTTTGGTGGCTTGCGCCATCATTTTTTGTTCTTCGGTAAATTCTGAAGGAATGAATATATCTTGTGCTTCCGTTTCCTTGATGAGGAATTCTCCTCCTTTAATAGATCTTTTGAGTGTTTGGGCTTCCATAGTCTTCTACAGCTTAAAGTTATTTTATTCTAAAAGTGTTATGCATGCATAATATGTAGAGTAAATATATAAAAATATAGTATGCATGCATAATAAAGTGTAAAAGATTTTCATCCTTTTTATAAAATGGACTGTTAAGATAGAAATAGGGATATAATGAAGTATATTTAAAGAACTCACCCTTTTAAAAATAGCAGTTATGAAGAAGCTTATTTCCCTTTCTTACCTTATTGTTTACCTTTTCATAATTGCTTGCGATGGAGGAGGAGACTCTATGATAGACAGCAGCAATCCTGATGCGGTGTCTCTTTCTTTGAAAATGGAGGGTGCCACTAGATATTCAGGAAGTCCTCCTGCCCCCTCCAATGAGTTAGCGGCCCCCGTACTGTATAATTACAGTAAGGATTTTACAGTAGGCGCCGGTGGTAATGCAGGTATTGAGTTGTATGCTTTTGATTACATTATTTCTGGTGTGTATCTACAGGTCATTGGTGCGGATAGTTATTGGGATATTCCTGTAGGCAGTCTAAATGGTACCAAGGTTAGCCCAGATCATCAAAGTCAATCTCGTGCTCTTGCCACTAAGGAAGATTACGCATTGATCTTACCCATTCCGAGCAAACTAAGTGAAGGAGAGTTTTGTGTGGAATATTCGGTATATGATGCGAATGGGCTGGTGAGTAATGTTGTTTCGCTGTGTATCAAGGTAGTGGAACCAGGAGGGAAAAACAGTGAGTTCCTAATTGGAGAATGGTCGGGTTTGAAATATGTACAAAAGCAAAACGGTGTTATAGAGGAGAGCATCATTGGTGAAACCTATGCCAATGATTTTACCCTGCAGGCCTATTGCTATGATGCCTATGTCGATCTGGAGATTAACGAATCCTATACTGAGAACTATCTCCATTTGAATATTTCTAAGGATGGGGGACTCACTTTAGAGAATGAAAGAAACATCACCTCTTTGGACTATACCAATTCTACTTGTGATGAGTTGGTTTATGTCAATAATCAAAGAGTGGATGATGCAGGTGGTGTTTGGACTTTTGATGCTGAGACCAATGAGTTTGTCATGGCATTGGAGGTGACCTATTACTATGAAGGGGTAGAATCTTTGGATAATCAGGCGATCAGAGGAGAGATGATAGTAGAAGATGGAGTTTTAATATTTACCCAATACAGTATCCTGGATAGGGAGAGTTATTATTCGATTCATTTTAAGAAAAAATGAAGCTTTTAATAATAATGATTTGAAATTCATGTTTAGTATTTATTGTTTAACCTAACATTTAATAGATATGATGAAATATGGGAAATACCTATTGTTTACTGCTCTAGTGCTATTTTATTCTTGTGATGATGGCAATGAGGGAGGAGAGGAAATTGATGCATCAGATGCAGATGCAGTAACGAATGCCATTGATATAGCAGGCTCGACAGTTGTAAATGGGACCCCACCAGCACCTAGTAGTGATCCAGCTGCACCAGCTTTGTTTGACGATTCGGATAATGCCATAGTGGGTGCAGGCGGTAATGTTTCTCTAGATCTGGATCTCAGCAATGGGAGCATTGCAGGTGTTTATCTTCAGTTTGAGGGTGCAAGTTCATACTTAGACATACCTTTGACAAGCCTAGTAGGAGCCAGAGCAGTTTCAGACCATGATAGAAAATCAAGAATGCTTGGAGTCAATGAAGATTACGACTTAGTAATCCCAATCCCGGAGTCTTTGAAATCTGGTGAAATTTGTGCGGACTACTGTGTATATGATGAGGAAAATCGAGTGAGTAATATCGTCACGGTATGTATCGAGATCGTAGAGCCAGGAGGGGCAAATAGTGACTTCCTGATTGGGCAGTGGAAAGCAATCAAATTCGTAGAAACCTATGATGGTCAAACTGAAGTGGAAGAGATAGGCGTAGAATATATCTATGAATATGAAACTACGATAGCATGCAACGGAGATTATACTTCCATTACGGCTATGGAAAAAGATCTCGAGGAATATCTTTATTTGACTTTTGCTAGCAATGGAGGAGTTGAGTTTGAAAATAAATATTCTTATACATATTTAGATTATGATAACTCGAATTGTGAAGCAGTATACTTTTCGGAAGAAGATATAGAGAGTGGAACAGGTGTTTGGGCATACCAGGATAGTGACAACTCAATAGTAATGGCTTTCGAAATCACTTATCTGGAAGATGGTGTGGAATACACTGAAAATGATGCAATAGAAGGTAGTATTGAATTGATCGATGGGCAATTGGTCTTTACTCAATATGACGAAGATTATCCAGACGAATCTTATGCCATTTACTTTGTCAAAAGATAATTGATACTGATATAATTTTTATTATGAAAACCGAAGGGCAGTCCTCTTCGGTTTTTTTGTGTTTTGTAGAACACAACTATTAAAAGCTCTTCAATAATGGCATTGATTGGTCACTCTGGATAATCCAATTATATTTACTCTTTTATCAACCAAATAAATAAAAATGAAATCAACTAGATTTATTACGATGCTCCTATTGGGGCTTTTTTTTTATTCATGTGACGATAACGATGGGGTAGATCTTATTGATTCTTCTGATCCGAATGCTGTCATTGCTGCATTAGAAGTGGAGGGTGCGGTTTTCATAGAGGGAATGCCACCTTTGCCAAGTGAAGATCAAAATGCACCAAAACTCTGGGAATATGAATATGACGAGCTGGCAAAAGTCGGAGCTGGGGGTAATATGAATTACTCGGTAGATTTGTCCCAGGGAGATGTAGCAGGTTTATATTTTCAGATTGAAGGGGCTGATGGTTATTTGGATATTCCAAAGACAACGTTAAATCAATCCTTTGAAGTTTCTGACAAACATTATATGTCACGTTTACTACAAACTCAAGAGGATTTTGCTTTGGTTATTCCAATTCCAGAAGCATTAACCTCAGGTGAAATTTGCGTCAATTATTGTGTTTATGACTCAGAAAACAGAGTAAGTAATGTAGTAAGTAGATGTATTGAAATTGTGGAGCCAGGAGGAAAGAATGGGGACTTTTTGGTAGGTGAATGGAATGCAATTAAATACGTTGATCACTATGACGGGATGACTTATGAATATTATTTTGGTGTTCCTGATGAATATACGTACGGAACCACTATTCCATGTAATGATGAAATAATAGAAGTCGAAATAACAGAATCTTATGAAGATAAATTCTTACATGTGACATATTCTAAAAATGGAGGTCTTAGGTATAAAGCAGAAATGATAGATATTTATTTAGATGAAGAAAATTCTAATTGCTCTCCTTCATATCTTGAAGAAACCACAGCATTTGATTTAAATGGGGTATGGTCCTATGATGATAGTAATGGTAGTATTGTCCTGGCGCTTGAGTATGAGTTCTCTTTTGAAGGTGTAGAGAAAACAGAAAATGTAGCAATTGAAGGGTCGATTGCATTGGAAGACGGACTATTGGTGCTTACACAGGTAGGAGATGAATATCCTGATGAAATTTTCAAGATGTATTTTGAGAAGAAATAAATCTCAAATAAATGCAGTGAAACCGAAGGGCAGTCCTCTTCGGTTTTTTTGTGCCCGATCCATTTTAGATAATCTACAATTCATATAGTTGATCTGACGGTTCACTGCTTCTTCTTATTTTTATTTGGCTTCCTGGCCGATGTTTGAGTCATCAAAACAAAAAATCAAATGACTCAATCTACACTAATCATTCTTATCACCTTTTTGCTTGGGACTGAGCTAATGGCGGCTCACGTTTCCGGACGGGTGACAGACACCCAGGGAGAGGCTCTTCCGGGAGTCAATGTTTACATCAAGGACTCTTATGATGGTGCTACCACCGATCTTGAAGGGCGATTCAGTTTTAGTACTTCCGAATCAGGGGAGCAAACGCTGATCGCCAGTTCTATTGGTTTCAGAGCATATGAATCCACAATCAATCTTAATGGTGATTTGACTTTTCAGATACAACTAAGAGAGGAAGTCAATCGCTTATCAGGCGTCACTATCACAGCGGGGAGCTTTGAGGCGAGCGATGAGAAGAAGTCTACCATCCTGAAACCACTGGATATAGCGATGACTGCCGGTGCTGCTGCGGATATCCCAGGAGTACTCAATATGCTGCCTGGTACTACAACCAATGGAGAAACTGGACGCCTGTTTGTCAGAGGAGGTACGGCGAATGAAACCCAGGCCTTTGTCGATGGTATCTGGGTGAACAATTTCTACTCTACGACGGCAAACAATGTTCCAAGCAGAAGTCGTTTCGATCCATTCTTGTTCAAAGGGACTTTTTTTAGTACCGGAGGTTATTCAGCAGAGTATGGTCAGGCATTGTCCTCTGTTTTGTCACTCAATTCGTTGGACCTGGCAGAAGAGACACTGACCGATATAGGCGTCATGACCATAGGCGGAGATGTGGCCCATACACAGCGATGGGACGAAGCATCGCTATATGGCAAGGTGCAATACACCAACCTGGATCCATATATGAATTTGGTCGATCAGCAGTATGAATGGAAGGATGGTCCTACCTCTATCAATGGAACCATGATGTATCGTCAACGAATCAAAGGCAAGGACATGCTAAAGGTGTTTGCCAGCTACGATCAGAGCGATTTTCATGCGGTGATACCGAGTATTAACAACCCAGGGGGGAATGATATGGCATCAAGTAACCGAAATGCTTATCTGAATGCCACCTACAAGAAACCCATCGGTGATCATTCTATGGCCTATGCTGGGCTATCTTATGGTAAGTATGATGAGACTACAGATTTTAACTCCATAGACATCATGCAAAGCACTCAAAGTGTCCATGGCAAAAGTTATTTCACTACAGATGTCAATCAATTGTCTGTTAAAGTAGGTGGCGAATGGATCTATCAAGGTGTGTCGGAAGATACTGAACTGTCTCCGTCGGAAGAATATAAAGCCAAATATGACAATTCACTGGCTGCTGGCTTTTCAGAATTGGATTATTACCTGACCAATGATTTGACGGTGAGAGCCGGACTGCGCTATGCTTACTATTCTGCTTTTGATCAGGCCAAATGGTCGCCTAGGGTATCGATGGCTTATAAGACTGGAGAATATTCTCAATTGTCTGCTGCCTTTGGAAAATTCCACCAATTGCCGCAGAGCAAACTGATGCTGATAGGAGATGAGTACATCTCTCCAGAAGAGGCCAATCATTATATTCTGAGTTATCAAAGAATCACTGAGGGCTTTACTTTTAGGTCGGAAGTTTATTACAAGACCTATGATCAATTGGTAACTTATTCAGCAGCTGATCCATTCAATCCTACCACATTTTCCAATTCAGGAAAGGGATATGCCAGAGGTTTGGATTTATTCTTCAGAGACACTAAAACGATCAAAAATGCTGACTACTGGATTTCTTATTCCTTTATTGATAGCAAACGTAAGTTTGAGAATTATCCTGATCAGGCCAGGCCAGACTTTACTGCCATGCACAATGTGTCAGTGGTGTACAAGCACTTTATTCCTGTGCTGAGAACACAGGTGGGTGCCAGTTGGAATTTCAATAATGGCAGGCCTTATAATGATCCCAATGATGATGTTTTCAATGGACAGCGAACCAAGTTTTATTCTGATCTTAGCTTCAATTTTGCTTATCTGTATCGACAAAACATCATTCTTTACGCTTCAGCAAGTAATTTGCTGGGAAGAGACAATGTGTTTGGGTATGAATTTGAAAATCAACCTGGGACTGACGGGGTGATGGATGCCCGTCCCATAGGACAACAGGCCAAACGATTCTTTTTTGTTGGGCTCTTTATTTCACTGTCCAAAGACAAACAATACAATCAATTAGATAAATTATAAAAACAACTTAATAAGTAGACAAATGAAATATTTAATCATCTTTTGGCTAGGCCTTTTGAGTTTTAGGAATGAAGTAAAAGCTCAAGATTTTGAACTCACCATCTTGGTGCAGAATGTCCAAACATCGGACGGAAAAGTGCGGGCAGGCCTCTATGACTCAGAAGGGACATTTTTGAAAGAAGGCGTCTATGTAGCAGGAGAGGCTAAAGAAAAAGAGGTGGCAAAGCTCGTATTCAGTGGAGTAGCCCAGGGGAAATATGCGGTCAGTGTGTTTCATGATGAAAATGACAATGAAGAGTTGGATACTATGGTGTTTGGTATCCCTTCTGAACCCTTCGGTTTCTCCAATGACGCCACCGGATCTTTTGGGCCTCCGACATTTGAGGACTCCAGCATCGAAATGAATCAAGACAAAACCATATCAATTACTTTAAACTAATACCACTATGAAAACGCTAATAGCAACCCTATTTACTATAGTTTCAATTCATGCTTTTGCTGGCGAAGGTCAGTTCGAAAAAGCGATGACCAGCAATATCAATAAAATTTGGACTTCACAGAGCTCAGATTTGGATCAATTGACTCATACCTTTACACGAATTGCGGAGGCAGAAAAGGACAAATGGACGCCATATTACTACGCCAGTTTGTGTCAGGTTTTTAAATCCTTTCAGACCGCTGATCTCAAAACCAAGGATGCAGTACTAGATGCAGCGCTTGAAAAGTTAACTTTGGCTGAAAACCTAAGTCAGGACAATTCCGAAATCGTAGCACTTCAAGGTTTCGTGTACATGCTGAAAATCGAGGTAGATCCAGGTACCAGAGGTCAAAGCTTGTCTCCGAAAATTTATCAGCTCTATGGGAAAGCCCTTAAACTGAATCCAGAAAACCCACGAGCGGTTTTGTTCATGGGACAGATGCAAATGGGCTCAGCTCAGTTCTTCGGTCAGTCAACGGATGAAGCTTGTCAGATGATCATGAGTTCAATTGATCTATTTGAAAAGCAATCGGATGAAGATCCTGTGGCACCAAGTTGGGGAATGTATGGAATCGAAAGATGGACCAGCCAGTGCAGTCCCACTGAATAAACCAAAAAAATGACCGTCTCGAAAGTTAGATTCATGCGAAAAATACTTTTGGGACGGCTTTCCTTATTTCCTGATCGGATGATTAGATTTGTTGGCTATGAGTGAGAATGAAGCGGTATGCGTAAGCCCTCAGCAAAAGTGGCGAAAACTAGTATGGACAGCAGGGATTGTTCCCTTACTGGGAAGTATCGTGATTTCTTATTTCTTCTGCCCGACCTGTGTGGAGCAGGGTAGATACTCTGAGTTTGCTATATCTACTGTTATTTCTTACATGTATTGGATTGCTTTGTCTTTTGGCAATTCCTTTTTGGTAGATAGACTGGAGCGATACTATACGTGGTTGGAAAAACCAGTGACGCGTACCATTCTTTCCATTTTGCTCATGTCGATCTATACGGTCTTAGTGGCTTTTGTGATGAATTTTCTGATCGTAGAGTATTTGATTGGGAAAGATTTCTGGGAGTCATTAGAAGGGGGACATTTAAAGGGAAGCATCACAAATACGGTTATCATTGCGCTATTTATTTCGCTTTTTTTCCATGCCAGAGGTTTTTTTATCTCGTGGAGAGAAATGGCAGTTCAGAATGAAAGACTCAATACCGAAAATGCCAATTCTAAATTGGAGACGCTCAAGAGTCAGGTCAACCCGCATTTTCTTTTTAATAGTCTGAATGCACTGACTTCCCTGGTATATGACGATCAGCAAAAGGCCGTAGAATTCATCCAGAAACTATCGGCAGTCTATCGCTATGTGATCCATCAGCAGGGAAACGAACTGGTGACAGTCGAAGAGGAATTGGATTTTGTCAAAGCTTTCGTTTATCTCAATCAAATCCGATTTGGAAAGAATTTTGGAGTGGAAATTACGGGAGAGGAGAATATGATGGAGGAATCTTCCCTGCCGCCTTTGGCCTTGCAGATGTTGATCGAGAATTGCATTAAGCACAACGAGATTTCTAAGGCTTGTCCCTTGCATATCATGATCTTGATAGGCTCTGATCATATCATAGTAAAAAACAATATCAATCCTATCCAGCAGGAAAAACCAGACTCAACAGGTCTGGGTTTGAAGAATATCAAAAGCCGCTATAGTCACCTCACTAAAACCGAAGTAGAGGTTCGAAAGGAAGAGAATGAATTTGCGGTGAAACTACCTATCATAAAACTTAAAAAGTCGTGAATGTATTGATTGTAGAAGACGAGGGGATAGCAGCTGATCGTTTGGAGCGATTGGTTACAGCGCTTCGTCCTAAGGTTCGGATATTGGAACAGTTGGATACAGTCAAATCTGCTGTCAGTTGGTTTCAAACTAATGAGATGCCTGATTTGCTGTTTTTTGATATCCATCTGGCCGATGGGTCTAGCTTCGAGATTTTCGAGCAGGTCAATATCCACTGTCCGGTCATATTTACCACCGCATATGACCAATATGCCATCAAGGCATTTGAAGTCAATAGTGTCGATTACCTTCTAAAACCTATTGAGGAGCAAAAGCTGGAAAAGGCTCTGAGTAAATTTGAATCCTTGAACCAGCCAAACGCACCGATAGATGTAAATGAACTCAAGTCTTTGATTCAAGGGAGTCAGAAAAAATACAAGGAGCGCTTTGTGGTAAAGGTAGGAGAGCATCTGCGCAGTATTCCGGTGGATCAGGTAGATTGCTTTTATAGTGAGGAAGGTGCCACTTATCTGCTGGATGCGAAGGGACAGAGGGTCATCGTAGATTATGCCTTGGATCAGCTGTCGGGTTTAGTCGATCCGGGTCATTTTTTTCGAATCAACCGAAAATTCATCATCCGAATGTCAGCGATCCAGGATATCGTTTCGTATTCTAATAGTCGACTAAAAATTGCCTTGCCTCATTTGGACAACAATGAGTTAATTGTATCTAGAGATCGGGTAGGGGAATTTAAATCCTGGTTGGATTGTTAGAATAGCGAACAAAAATCAGACAGATGAAAGTATTAGTTTTTTTATCGATAATAATCAGTGCAATTTTACCCATTCAAAATACAGACACCACAAAAATGGATATAGCAACATTTGGTAATGGCTGTTTCTGGTGTACAGAAGCCATTTTTTCGGAATTGAAAGGAGTATCAAAAGTGGAATCGGGTTACTCAGGTGGTCAGACCAAGAACCCGACATACAAGGAGGTATGCTCAGGAACCACTGGTCATGCAGAGGTGCTTCAGATTACCTATGATCCTGCAGTGATCAGCTTTGATGAGTTGCTGGAGGTTTTCTGGAAGACACATGATCCTACTACACTGAACCGTCAGGGCAATGACGTAGGGACGCAATATCGTTCAGTTGTTTTCTATCACAACGATACGCAAAAGGCTCTGGCAGAGAAGTATAAGAAAGAACTGGATGCCTCTGGCGCATTTGCTGACCCTATAGTTACTGAGATCACTGCGTTCGATGTTTTCTATCCGGCAGAGGATTACCACCAAAATTATTACGAACTGAATGGGGAACAGCCTTATTGCAATTTTGTGATAAGACCCAAGGTGGAAAAGTTCAAAAAGGTATTTAAGGATAAGCTGAAGGATTAAGTGAAGAAGATAAAAATGATTTGGGATATGCGTGGAGGGGATGCTAAAGGTATGGCCGAACACCATGCAATCCACCTAAAAGAGTACGCAGAGAAATTTGATATTGCGCTACATGATGCGGGAATCGAAGAGGTGAATGATATGTATACTTTGGCCTTCATGATTATAGACGAAAAGGATATGATCACGGTACGAGACAACCTACGACCGCACCGTGCGGAGTATGCGGAATGAAGGATCTGTCAAAATTGACAGAATAGCTGGTCTGTTGCACTTTTTAGATTAATTTCGAAGCGCAACAGACCCGTTTATTTTATAATCCAGAATGTCTGATAATAGAATTACCTTCCTGATACAGTGCGCAGATAGCAAAGGTATCATCGCCAAAGTCACTACTTTTTTTTACGAAGAGGGCTTCAATATCCTCACTTGTCAGCAGTTTACCGACAATGTTCAGGACGCCTACTTTATGCGGGTGAGTCTGGACGCCAGAGATTTGACTTATAGTCGTGAGGAATTGGCAAGCAAATTTGATGAAGTAGCTCTATCTCTTAAGCTGGAATGGAGGGTGTACTATTCAGAAGATAAGCAGAATGTGGCTGTATTGGCCTCCAAGACCAGTCACTGTGTTTTCGACCTTTTGGAGAAGCACAGCGAAGGCATGCTCAATTGCCACATTCCTTTGATCATCAGCAATCATCAGGATGTGAAGTATGTGGCTGATCAGTTCAATATTCCCTTTTATCACTTGCCAGTGACGGCAGACAACTGGACAGAACAGCAGCAGGAGATCAAGCGATTGTTAGAGTTTCATAAAGTGGATTTAGTGGTTTTGGCCAGATTCATGAGGATTCTGTCTTCCGATTTTATCAATGCTTATCAGAGAAAGATTATCAATATTCACCATGCTTTTTTGCCGGCTTTTCAGGGAGCTAATCCTTATCGCAGGGCCTATGAAAGAGGAGTGAAGATGATAGGCGCTACGGCTCACTATGCTACCGATGATCTGGACGAAGGACCCATCATCGAGCAGGATGTAGAGCGCGTATCGCATGCCAGTTCTCCAGCTGGGTTGACTCAAATCGGTTCGGATATTGAGAGGAAGGTGCTGTCCAAAGCTGTGAAGTTCCATCTAGATCACCGCATTATTGTCACGGGCAATCGTACCATAGTTTTTCCGGAGACCGAGGGATAACTCAAAAATTAACCAACCATGCAGAGATTATTCATACTCGCAATTCTTGCCTTACTGTCTTACTCTTGCAGCATGACCAGGTTAAACAATATTAACGGCTGGCCGCATTTGGTGGAGAATGAAAATGTGCTGGTTGCGACTGTAGACGGAGAAACGGAATGGGGATCGTTTGAACGGTTTGAACTCATCCAGGAGAAACTCGATGATGAATTGGGAGAGTTTTATTTTCTTCCCTCTGTAGAATATGAGCTTTTGGCTTCCGGCATCAGGAAGGAGGATCTCAGCAAGATAGGAAGAGATGTTGATTTGAGCATACGAGTGGCAGAATGCCTCAAAGTTCGATACTTGTTGAAATACAGCGTAGAGGGAGCCAGACCAGCAGAAATCTATCAATATTCTGATGAACAATATCCTTTAGAAAATGGTAAAGTCAGATTGAGATGGCAAATCTATGATCTCTTGAATCTGAATGTATCTCCTGCCTTTGAGGTGATTGCTTCTTCTATGCCAATTCCTTTATCATCGAGGGATTATGTAGATGTAACTGGCCTGGAAAGGTTGACCTTAAAGGCGATCAACCGATCCTGTAGGGAAATCAAGAAAGGTATGGTGAAAGCTGAAGACTAAAGCGTAAATTTCTTAAGGTCCAGCACACATCTTTCGCTTGCCAGCAAGTCTTCGTGAGTGTCTTCCATGAGTACAGAGGATACTTCTCTGATTTTGCTTCTATAGTCTTTTTTCAGTTCTTTTCTTTTGATGGCCTCAAGGAAAAGGCGTACTTCTTCTTTAGATTCTAGGATTAGCTCAGGAACTTTGGTAGGTTTGTCATCTTCTCCTTTGGCCACCATGGTTACATAGGAGTTGTTGGTTTTTTTGACGGTACCTTCTTTTACATTTTCAGCGATCACGTTGATTCCTACCACTAGAGATGAATTACCCACATAAACCACTGATGCCTTGAGGTGTACCAAATCTCCTACTTCCACTGGCTCCAGGAAATCCACATTGTCTACAGATACCGTTACACAGTAGTTCGCCGCATGCTTACTGGCACAGGCATAGGCTACTTTGTCAATCAGGGAAAGCAAAATGCCTCCGTGAATTTTCCCTCCAAAATTGGCATAGGAAGGAATCATTAGTTCTGTAATGGTGGTTTTTGAAAATGATACTGATTTGGCAGAGGGTACGCTCATGATTTAATTCTTAGCTATTACTATGATGGGTTTTGGCGAAAATAAGCACTAATGGTGGTCTGATTCAAGATTCGCTTATCAAATTTTGATTTAATCCTCAAACAAGTGGAGATTTGCGGATGTCAAATTCTCAGGTACTGCTGATTACCCCACCTTTTACGCAATTGAATACGCCCTACCCAGGGACCTGTTATTTGCAAGGCTACTTGAAGAAAATAGGCGTGAAGTCAACCCAAATGGATTTGGGAATAGAGGTAATTCTTAGACTGTTTAGCAAAGAGGGATTGAGTCAGGTGTTTGATCAAAAGCCTTTAGAATCAGTAACAGAAAATGCTCATCGAATCTATCAACTCAAAAACAGCTACCTGGCGACCATAGATTCAGTCATTCGATTTCTCCAGAATAAAAATTCAACCTTGGCTTATAGCATTGCGGAAAGAGAATTTTTACCTGAGGCCTCCAGGTTTGACCAAATTGAAGATTTGGATTGGGCATTTGGTAATCTAGGCGTGCAAGACAAAGCCCGCCATTTGGCTACTTTATATCTAGAAGACCTTGCTGATTATCTAAAAGAGACAATTGATCCTCATTTTGGGTTCAGTCGATATGCAGAAAGGTTAGGAATGTCGGCCAGCTCTTTTGATGAAATGGAAAAAGCATTGCAGTCTGAACCCACTTTTATCGATCGAATGGCATTCGATATTTTGAGCCAGCGACTTCAAGATGTACAGCCAGAGCTAGTTTGTTTATCGGTCCCTTTTCCAGGGAATTTATATGGTGCATTTCGCTGTGGGCAATACATCAAAGAGCAGTGTCCTGGTATAAAAGTCGCGATGGGAGGTGGGTACCCTAATACGGAGTTGAGATCATTGTCTGATCCTCGGGTCTTTAATTATATCGATTTCGTTACGCTAGACGATGGGGAAAGGCCCGTTCAGAACTTACTCAGCTATTTGGAAGGCAAAAGAGAACTGACCGAACTCAAAAGAACTTTTTGTCTTTCGGATGGAATGGTCCAGTATATCGATGGAGCCAAGGAGGGCGATGTGCCCTTTAGTCAAACGGGTACACCGGATTATGCAGATTTGCCATTGGATAGATATCTGTCCGTTCTGGAGGTGGCCAATCCTATGCACCGGCTTTGGAGCGATGGTCGATGGAACAAGCTGACCATGGCACATGGCTGCTATTGGAAGAAATGCAGTTTTTGCGATATATCTCTTGATTACATTCGAAACTATGAGCCCGTAAGTGCGGCTATTCTCTGTGATCGTATGGAGGAGCAAATGGCACAGACTGGTGAGACGGGCTTTCACTTTGTAGATGAGGCAGCTCCGCCGGCGTTGATGAGAGAGCTAGCTTTGGAAATCTTGCGTAGGGAGCTGGTGGTAAGCTGGTGGACGAACATTAGATTCGAAGAACGCTTCAGCCCTGACCTTTGCCGTCTGTTGAAGGCATCAGGCTGTATTGCAGTTTCTGGTGGTCTGGAAGTGGCTTCTGATCGCTTACTGGCCAAAATGCAAAAAGGAGTGACGGTAAGTCAGGTCGCACAGGTGTCGCAGAATTTTACAGAATCCGGGATTATGGTTCATGCCTATCTCATGTATGGTTTTCCTACTCAGACCGATCAGGAGACCATCGATTCATTGGAGATGGTACGACAGCTTTTTATGCATGGCGTGATCCAGTCTGGTTTTTGGCATCAGTTTGCGATGACAGCTCATGCTCCTGCTGGTTTGGACCCTACTGCCTTCGGAGTAGAAAGGGTAGGGCCAGATTTTCAAGGATTTGCAGACAATGACTTGATACATAAAGATCCCAACGGAGCAATTCATGCTAACTACAGTGAGGGATTGAAAACTTCCCTTTTTAATTATATGCATGGCTTATGCTTCGAATATGACTTGCAGGAGTGGTTTGATTTTCGTGTGCCGCCTACGAGTATTCCTGCACGATTTATCGAAACAGCCCTGGAGGAAAACCCTGGGACCCATGTCAACTCCAATTCTCGTGTGATTTGGCTAGGGGCAGATCCTGAAATGAGTTCGTTTCAAAAGAAGAAAAAAGGTAAGGTCCAAAGCATGGTTCGCTTGACTGTGACGCTGAAGACCAACTTGTTAGAACTGAGTCTCCAAGAGGAGGAAGGAAGATTTTTATATGAAATAATGAAAGTTGCTTCGATCTATTCTGGCAGCAAATTTACCTTTGCCTCTCTGTCAAAAATGTATGAGGATACCTGTGGAAAACCTATCGAGTATTTGCTAGAGACAGAGGGCTGGAACGAATTGAAATCAACGGGGCTATTGGTTGTTTGATTTAGGCATCATTTCTGTTAATATTGATTAAAACAAACTCAAAGACTATGAAAAGGGTACTTCTGAATTGCTTATATGCTTTACTCGTGCTATTGGCTATTCAATCTTGCAAATCAGCCAAGAAACTTTATGAACAGGGGGATTATTATCTAGCAGTGATCAAATCAGCTGAAAAATTAAGGAAAAACCCAGATCATAAGAAGACCAGAGATGCTTTGAGAAAGGCTTACCCATTAGCAGTTGATCAGATAGTAGCCGAGGTGGACAGGGTGCGTGCTACCGACAGGAAATTCCCGAATACCAATACGGTTTATCTTTTCGAAAAGCTTAATCGAATGTATGACGAGATCAATCGCTCTCCTGGTGCTCGAAGGGTAGTTCCCAATCCCACGAGCTATTATCAGGAATTGGCCAAGGTGAAATTAGGTGCTGCTGAGGAGCAATATCGTGAGGGGATGCGGGAGCTAAATATGGGCAGAAGAGAAAATGCCAAGGAAGCTTATGCCTTTTTTCAAATGGCCAACAAGTTTGAACCGGGATATAAAGATGTTAAAGATAGGATAGAAGAGGCCTATCAAATGGCGATATTGAATGTGTTGGTTGAGCTGCAGCCGGTGCAGTCTCAGGCCTATCAGTTGAGTGGTGATTTCTTTTACGACCAGATTGTGAAGGTATTCAGAGAGATTGAAAGCAATGAATTTATTCGGTTTTATAATCCGAGAGAGGCACAGAGAGTCAATTTAAGAGAACCTCACCATGTACTTAAAATGAATTTTGTGGGTTTCAACGTGGGCGACACGCATACGCTGGAACGTGTCGAAAAAGTAGAGAGAGACAGTGTGGTGGTGGGAACGGTAGAGCTGGAAGATGGCTCCAAGAAAAACGTATATAATACTGTCAGTGCTAAGTTGACTATTCGCAGGATGGAGGTCATATCGGGGGGACGACTGAGAATGTCGGTGCAGGATGATTATTCAGGTGTGGTGTTGACCAAAGAAGATTTTAATGGTGAGTTTGTTTGGTTCAACGAATGGGGAACTTTTAATGGAGATGAAAGAGCCTTGTCTGATGAACAACTGGCTATTTGTAACAACAAAATGATGATGCCACCCCCTCCTCAAGATCTATTTGTAGAATTTACTAAGCCGATCTATGGGCAGCTTAGGAGTCATTTGATTCGGTTTTATAGAGATTATTAATTGATTACAAAATAAAAGCCCCAACGAGATCGCTGGGGCTTTGATATATTATTGAAGTGTGAGAGACTTATTTCTTGTTGTCGTCAACTTCTTCGAATTCAACATCTGACACATCTGAATCAGAGCTGTTTTCTGCACCTGCATCAGCACCTGGTTGTGCTCCGCCGGCAGCTCCAGCAGCGCCATCTTGAGTCGCCTGATACATTTCCTGAGAAGCTCCTTGCCATGCGGCATTGATTTCCTCAAGTGCAGTATCGATAGCTGCTAATTCACCACTCTTGTGAGCTTCTTTCAACTTCTCAAGTGCTGCATTGATTTTGGTTTTGTTGTCATCAGACAACTTGTCGCCAAACTCTTTCAACTGCTTTTCAGTTTGGAAGATCATAGAGTCAGCTGCATTCAACTTCTCGATTTTCTCCTTTTCAGCTTTGTCTGCATCCGCATTTGCTTCTGCTTCTTGCTTCATCTTTTCGATTTCTTCGTCTGTCAATCCCGAAGAAGCCTCGATTCGGATACTTTGCTCTTTGTTAGTGCCTTTATCCTTAGATGTTACGTGCATGATACCGTTGGCATCTATGTCAAAAGTAACTTCGATCTGAGGTACACCTCTTGGTGATGGTGGAATACCATCCAAGTGGAATCTACCTAAGCTTCTGTTGTCTTTTGCCATTGGGCGCTCACCCTGCAGAACGTGGATCTCAACAGATGGCTGATTGTCAGCAGCTGTAGAGAATACCTCAGACTTCTTAGTAGGGATCGTAGTGTTCGCTTCGATCAATTTGGTGAATACACCACCCATGGTTTCGATACCTAATGAAAGTGGAGTTACGTCTAGAAGAAGTACATCTTTTACTTCACCTGTCAATACACCACCCTGGATTGCAGCACCAATAGCTACTACTTCGTCAGGGTTTACTCCTTTTGAAGGTTTCTTGCCGAAGAACTTCTCAACTTCCTCCTGAATGATTGGAATACGAGTAGATCCACCTACTAGAATTACTTCATCAATTTCAGAAATTGACAATCCTGAATCCTTCAAAGCTTGCTTAACAGGCTCCATAGATCTTCTTACCAGATCATCAGCCAATTGCTCGAACTTAGATCTAGACAATGTTCTAACCAAGTGTTTTGGCACACCGTCCACTGGCATGATGTATGGCAAGTTGATTTCAGTAGAAGTACTACTTGACAACTCGATTTTAGCTTTCTCAGCAGCTTCTTTCAATCTCTGAAGAGCCATAGGATCTTTTTTCAGATCTAAGCCTTCATCATTTTTAAACTCATCAGCCAACCAGTTGATAATTACTGAGTCAAAGTCATCACCACCTAAGTGTACATCACCGTTGGTAGATTTTACTTCGAATACACCATCACCAAGCTCAAGGATAGAAATATCGAATGTACCACCACCAAGGTCATACACGGCGATTTTCATATCAGCATTTTTCTTGTCCAGACCGTATGCCAAAGCTGCCGCGGTAGGCTCGTTGATGATACGTTTTACATCTAGACCAGCGATCGCACCAGCTTCTTTAGTAGCCTGACGCTCTGCATCGTTGAAGTAAGCAGGAACAGTAATTACTGCTTCTTTAACTTCAGTGCCCAGATAATCTTCAGCCGTAGACTTCATTTTCTGAAGAATAACTGCAGATAGCTCTTGAGCTGTATATTTTCTATCTCCGATAGCTACACGAACTGTGTCGTTGTTGCCACTTTCGAGATTGTATGATACGGATTTAGCTTCTTCAGAAACTTCACCAAACTTTTTACCCATGAATCTCTTTACAGAGCTGATGGTATTCTGAGGGTTGGTGATGGCCTGTCTCTTGGCTGGGTCACCTACTTTTCTTTCTCCCTTGCCACCGTCCAAGAAAGCTACGATAGAAGGGGTGGTTCTTTTTCCTTCGCTGTTAGGTATTACTACTGGCTCGTTACCTTCCATTACGGCAACACAGGAGTTGGTAGTACCTAAATCGATTCCGATTATTTTTCCCATGATCTAATTTTAATTTATCGCTTCTTTAAAATCTTTTTCAACTTACACCCTCCCTTACACAACTGCTGTGCCAAAGGAAAAATGACTGACAGAAGTGACACATTGTCATAAATGACATGCCTGTATTAAAAATCCAACTGACGAAATGTGAGTTTTGATAGAATTGTCTGTCAGGGTGAGGATTAATATGAAAGAAGGACGCTTGTCTTTCTTCCTTTATTTATTTCGTTTCGAATCCCCATTTCCTTCTACTATCTTTGCGCCTCATTTTGAATTGAATCCATGACAATACAGGAAGAAATAAAGAAGAGGAGAACATTTGGTATCATCAGTCACCCCGATGCGGGTAAAACAACCCTGACAGAAAAGCTGCTGCTTTTTGGGGGAGCGATCAAAACGGCTGGTGCAGTTAAGTCTAACAAGATCGATAGACATGCCACTTCCGACTTTATGGAGATAGAGAAGCAGAGAGGTATCTCTGTGGCTACATCTGTGATGGGATTCGAATACAAGGATCGAAAAATCAACCTGCTAGATACACCAGGTCACCAGGACTTTGCAGAGGATACTTACCGTACGCTTACCGCGGTAGACAGTGTAGTGCTTGTAGTCGACTGTGTAAAGGGTGTGGAGATCCAAACAGAAAAGCTGATGGAGGTCTGCCGAATGAGAAATACTCCGGTCATGGTCTTTATCAATAAACTGGATAGGGAAGGCCAGGATCCTTACGACTTGTTGGATGAAATCGAAGCGAAACTGGATATTAAGGTTCGTCCATTGAGCTGGCCTATTAGTATGGGTAAAACATTCAAAGGAGTTTACAGCCTTTATGAAAAGAAATTGAAACTGTTTACAGCGAGTAAGCAGCAGTTGGATAAGGATAATGACATCAGTATCACTGATCTAAATGATCCGCAGTTAGATGAGTTGATAGGGGAGAACTATGCCAATACCTTGAGAGAGGATGTAGAGTTGGTAGATGGTGGCTACCCTGAGTTTGATTTGGAAAGCTATAGAAGCGGGAAAGTTGCTCCTGTTTTCTTTGGTAGTGCGGTGAATAATTTTGGCGTTCAGGAGTTGTTGGATTGTTTCATTGACATAGCGCCTAACCCGATGAAACGTGAGACTGAGGAGCGAGTGATCGAACCTGAAGAGAGTAAATTTTCTGGTTTCGTTTTTAAAATCCATGCAAACATGGATCCTAAGCATAGAAACAGGATTGCCTTCGTACGAGTTTGTGCTGGTACCTTTCAAAGAGGGAGTACTTATTATCATACCCGATTAGATAAGAAATTCAGGTTCTCAAATGCCACGGCCTTTATGGCGCAGAGCAAGGAGATCATCGATGAGGCATGGCCAGGTGATATCGTAGGTCTATATGATACCGGTAACTTGAAAATAGGTGACACACTGAGCGAAGGTGAAAAAGGAATGTACAAAGGGATTCCGAGTTTCTCACCAGAGATATTCAGAGAGGTGATTAATACCGATGCGATGAAGACCAAGCAGCTGGATAAAGGATTGACCCAGTTGATGGACGAAGGGGTAGCGCAGTTGTTTACTTACGAGATGGGATCCAGAAAAGTAGTGGGAACCGTGGGAGCGCTTCAGTTCGAAGTGATTCAACACAGATTGCTTCACGAATACGGTGCGTCATGTCGATTTGCTCCGATGAACTTATTCAAGGCATGTTGGTTTAGTAGTGAGGACAAAAAGAAATTGGATGAATTCATTGATTCCAAGTACCGACACATCGCTAAAGATAAGGATGGAAAACTGGTGTTTATGGCAGAATCAAAGGCATGGCTCCAAATGGTTCAGGACAATTTTCCAGATATTAATTTCCACTTTACGAGTGAATTTTAATTGAGTTATAAGTAGCCAGCTATTTTATAGGAGACTATTCCAACCCATTCCTTCAGCAGTATAGACCATAGTTGCAGGCTATAGATTTTAGGGATGAATAGATCGTCCGGACTGAAATGGATAGGGCCTCCGTAATAATCAGTGGGGAAGGTGTCTACTAGAAGGCCTGTTTTATGAAAGCAGCCTTCAGCTCTTTTCATATGAAAAGCTGAGGTAAAGAGTAGACATTGGCTATTGTTGGGAATCAAGACCGAGCTAAACGCGGCATTTTCATGCGTGTTTCTAGATTGATCTTCGATCATCACATCCTGGGGTGGCACTCCGCATAAAATGGCAAAGTCTGCCAGGGCATGACTTTCCTTCTTGCCCTCGAAAGTCAATACACCAGATCCTCCGATGATGAGGATTTTTTTGAGTTTTCCCAGTTTGTAGAGTTCGATGGCATGGACGATTCGATCAGCACCTTTATTGAAATGAATACGATCAAAAGGAGGACGATTGGGTTCGGTAATGCCGGCAAGTACTATTCCATAATCATATGCCTCAGCAATGGTCTGGTACTCTTTTGACTTTACTTCCCATATGTTCATCATCCATTTTGCAATCAAAGGATTGGTGAAGAAAAGCAATATTCCCAGACTCAAGCCCCTCAATGCTTTTCTGGTATTATTTGATCTAATAACAAAGGAGGCAATCAACAGCAAAATAGCCCAAACCAATGGTGACAAAAGCCAATGAATCAGTTTGGATAAAATGAAAAACATGATCTATTTCCCGAAGCTATTGATCAATTTCTTTAATAAGTCAAAATAGAGAGCGACAAAGAGAAAAAGTGACATCAACCAAATGATGACTACATTGAAGTTGAGCGTGTCATAAAACTGTCCCCAAAAATGTTTGTAAGGAGCGTAAAAATGTGCTCTAAAATCCAATGCGTTTTCTGGATACGGTACTTTATAAATTGGGTAGATTTTTTGAACCAATGCCTCATCAGTTACCTCTAACCTGTTTTTGGTAGTGGTGTTCTTCAGAAAGAATGCGATTGCTTCATTTTCATATTCATCTCGTAAGGTGTTCAGTTTTTCAGCTTTTTCGGGTGTGTCCGACATGGCTTGAGCGATCTTGTCTTTTTCATCTGTTGCAGTTTTCATTCGGTTGTTGTAGATCTTTCGCATGATCTTGACGAACCGATCAGTTGCTTCATATACTTCTAAGTCAAACTGCTCAATGTCCAATTGTTCTATCTCCTTAAACTTTTCCAGTGGCACATTGAACCTTTCCATCTCCTTAGAAAGTTCATTTTGCACCATGGCCAGTTGCTTGGTTACCTCTTGTTTGATCTTATCATCTTCGGATTGATAATTTTCTAAGGCATAATCAATAGAATTCTCAATGGCTGGATAGAAATATACGCTTTTGAATTCTGCATTGGCCAGCTGTTGTTCTTGTTCATAAAAGTTTCTGGTGTATTCATTGTCTTTGAATTGATGAACCACCAAAGCCTCATAACCCCACTTGGAGGCCATTAGTTCGCCTATTACAGGCACTCGGTTCGAGTTGCTAAGTACTGGATTCAGCTGATCGAAATTGACTACTACTCCGCTGAGTATCAACTGAGGAATGATCAATAGAGGAATCAAAATGTAAATGGTGACTGCCGAGTTAAAAGCTGAGGATATGTTCAATCCCAGAATATTGGCAAAGCAGGAGATGGAAAATAATACCAGCCAGAATGATATAGTCATTCCCTTGATTTCCAAAATCAAGTCTCCAATCAAAACAAATAAGATCGTTTGTACTGCTGACAGGGCAAACAGGATGATCATTTTTGAAACTAAGTAGCTGCTTCTACTCAGGTTGAGAAAAGACTCGCGTTTCAGAATCTTTCTGTCCTTGAATATTTCCTCGGCACTCACAGTTAGTCCCATGAACAGTGCCACGATGATCGCCATGAAGAAAAATGCCGGAATGTTGGGGTTCTGATTAAAAGTGTATTCAGAATCTTCCGTCGAATACCTGATGATGAAGGCCAAAAGTCCCGCCAATACGGGCGCCTCCAATAGGTTGATGAAAAGGTACTGTTTGTTACTCAACTTAGCAGCCAGGTCTCTTCTTGAAAAAATGGCTAACTGCTTTAGTTTGTTTGGAATATTGAGTGTCTTTTCGGGTTTTTCCTCGGCCTCTTCCGCCTCTGGAATTTTCATTTTCACCTTAAAAAGCATGTTCCAATCTTTAGGATTGAGCTTTCTGGTGTTGGTCAGCTGGCCATATTCATCTACCACTTTTGTTTCGATGATATTGAATATCTGTTCCGAGTTGACATTGCCGCATTCCGCACATGACCCATCATCCTTGTCGAGCATCTTCACTATCTTTTTAAAATAGATCACGCCCTCTACAGGGTTGCCATAGTAAATCTGATATCCTCCTACATCCAATATGACCAGTTTGTCAAACATCTTAAATATATCAGATGATGGCTGGTGAATCACCACAAAGATCATTTTGCCTCTGAGAGAAAGCTCTTTAAGCAGATCCATGATGTTTTCTGAATCTCGAGAGGAGAGGCCAGAGGTCGGTTCATCTACAAACATCACCGATGGTTCTCTGAGCAATTCCAGACCAATATTTAGTCGCTTTCTTTGGCCACCGCTGATCGTTTTTTGCAGTGGAGATCCGACTTTCAAATTTCGAGTGGCAGTAAGACCTAAGGAGGAAAGGGTTCCCTCCACTAGTTCTTTTAGTTCTTGCGGGCTTTTGTCCGTAAAACAGAGCTGAGCCGCATAGTGGAGGTTTTCATAGACTGTCAGTTCTTCTATCAGTAGGTCGTCTTGAGGGACATAGCCGATGATTCCCTCGATTTTGTTTTTGTCTTTATGGATGTCAATTCCATTGATACGAACTGAACCTGAAGAAGGAGTGTCATTACCGTTGAGGACATTGAGTAGTGTGGATTTACCTGCTCCACTTCCTCCCATGAGACCGATTAACTTCCCAGATGACTCTGCAATGTCTATGCCTCTTAGTCCCTTGTTTCCATTTGGGAATTCAAACTCTACTTTTTCGGCTACAAATGAAATTCTGGTTTCATTTCCTTCCTTACGATAGTATGAGATGATATCGCTGTAGAAAACAGGCGCAATCTTCGCTCCTCGAATCGAGCTACCAGCAGAGAATACAAAAATCTTGTTAGAACGAATAGGGACACCGTTGTTGGTTAGGTTTTCCTTTCCCAAATATTTGGCAAAGTAGAGGTCCAGTTTGGGAATTCTGAAAAAGGCCAGAGGAGCCTCCATGTTTTCTCTGAAGAGAAATTTGGCCTGTTTCAATTCCTCTTCCTTGTGACTATCTACTATTAGAATGTCATTTTGATCCAGATCTTTACGAGTTTTACTCATGACAAAGGCCTTGATGTTGGCTATGTCATCCGCTTCAAAGCGAAACGCAACCCCAATCTGGTTGAGAAGGATAGTCTCTCGGTCAGAAACTTCCCCATCAGCAACGATCAACTCAATTACCTTCAGGATTACTACCGCTTTTTGCTGCTGAGCCAGTTCCTGATTGACTTGTGTGGCGAGAATTTCAATTTCTTTTTCTTCGCTGAACTCTACTTTGCGACCATTGGTCATAGCACCAGTCATCTCATCAAATAACTTCAGGTATCTGGCACTGTCTTTTTGGTTGAGGTTTTCGAGTAGGAACTCTTGAATCGCCCTTCTTTCATCTTCAGTCACATCATCTTCCTTAGCTACTATGGCAAGAAGATGTATGATCGCTCGTAGTAATGGTTCACTCATTGTCTATTGTTCTCAAGTTGAGGTTGATGTTTTAAGGATTAAATATAAGTCATAATCCTCCGTGTAAAAAAAAAGCATTGAGCGAAAACCCAATGCTTTTTTTAGATAGGATGATATGCCAATTATTGGACCATCTCTCCTCTGATTCTTTTTACTTCTTTGATGATATCAACCAAAAGCTCTTTGTCCAATTTCAAAGTAGGATCTTGATTTTTGATTCTTTCATCAATATTTTTCAAATCTTCTTTATAAAGTTCTTTTAGGATATCGAACTCAGCGATTACATCAGCAATGATTGGATCACTTTCTAAATCCTTAAGCAACTGAGTGATGTCTTCCAGAGACTTTCTTTGATCGATGATTACTCTTACGATAGGCTCAAGAATCAAATTCTTGCTTTCTTCTGGTAGTAAGTCTTCTGGGTAAGTATCCAATACCATTACAGAAAGATAAAGACCTTCGATATAGCTACCAGAAAGCACTAATGCAACCATTTGAAGTCTGTCAGTTTCTTCTAGCTTTTGCTCAGCTACCTCCATGGCATAGTTGATCAGGTTTGCCAAAGAGTCTTTGTTGCCAAGATTCTTTTCGAATCTTTCCATCATCTCTAGTTCGAAGGCAGAGGAAATACCAATTTGGTCTGCGAGCTTTTGGCTTGCCTCCATGTATTTCAATGCATCCTGCACTTGGTCATATGACGACAAGTATCCAATGTCTGAAGCATATGCTCCCAGATTCATCGCTGCCTTGTCTGCTGAGTTATAATATTTTTTTGCGTTTTCTACTGGGTTAATGATGTCAGCATTGAAATCCGCACCAGTAGCCATCAACATGTAAGGTACTTCCGATGGAGGAGGCATGTCGTGAACTACTTTGTCTATTTCTTCAATTAGTTGATTTTCAGCTTCTTCAAATACTTCCGCTTCAGCTTCTAGCTCTCCTTTAGATTTTTTCTTGTCATCTCCACAGGCAGCTACCAAGAATAACAAGGCGCCAACAGCGAAAAAGTTGAGTATATGTCTTACGTTCATCATTGTTAGTTATGAATTTTCTTAAAGCCAATTTTAACTCATTTTTATAAAGTAATAAAACGTTGGCTTGTTTAATTTGGCTTGATACTTGAGCTTTTTCGATTATATGGACTTGAAACCATTTCTTATGATTAATGGATACCCGTGCATCTTAAATTCAGTTATTCGTGATTCGATGTTAGGAGTATTGGTGCTGATATGCTGGGTTCCTTATGCCTGTTTAGGTCAGGTGGATACGAGCTACTATGCCGACGGTAAAAAGAAATCTGTCGGTGAACTAGTAGAAGGAACTAAAACGGGTCCTTGGGTTTACTTTTATCCCAATGGACAGATCAATAGTGAGGAACATTATGATAGGGGGAGTTTAGAAGGTGAGGCTAGATCTTATTATCCTGATGGTACCCTGAAGAGCTTAGAGAACTATAGTCGGGATTATCTGGTGGATAGTGGCTTTTATTATCATCCAAATGGTGCTTTGCATCGGAAAGGGGAGTATAGTGATGGTTTGTATACTGGCGTCTGGTTGTCTTACTATCCAAATGGTCAGTTAAAGAGTAAGGGTGAATACGAACTCGGAGAGCCCAATGGATACTGGGAGGTGTATGATGAAGATGGTGATCCTATCCAAAAAGGATCTTATATCAACAACAAGGAAGACGGTTTATGGCAATTCTTCGATGATGATGGGGGCCTCAGCTATGAAGGGAACTACTCCCATGGTAAGGAGGTGGGTAAATGGTACAAGTACAACCGAAGGGGAAAGAAGAAACTTTATATAGGTTATCAGTAAGGCAAAACAATTTTGAAGGTAGTCCCTATTTCTGGGAAGCTCTCAAAAGAGATTTTACCGCTTAGTTTTTCTACCGCTGATTTCAACAAGAAAAGACCAAGGCCTGTCCCTTTGCTGTTGTTGTGCGCTCTGAAGAACATGTCGAAGATTTTGGGTTGATTGTGCTCCTCAATGCCAATACCCGTATCGTGAACCTGAATGACCATATCCCGTTTGCGTCCGTAGATTTTGATATTAACCTTGCCCGTTTCGTCAGTTTTTGAATATTTAATGGCGTTTTCGATCAAGTTTTGAACAATCGTGGTAATGGTGCTTTCGTCACTGTACATTTCCAATGCAGCGTCAACTTTGATGCTAAATTCTAAGTTGTCAAAGTTTTCCATGAAACGATAGGAATCGATAATGTCCGCCAAGATGCCATTGAAATTGATTCTTTTCTTCTCAAGTTTCTTTTCCTTGATTTGGGTTACGTTGATGAAATCCAGAACGATCGTGTTGAGCCTGTTGATCTCTTTGTTGTAGATGCCGAAATACTCCATTGGTTTTTCGTCTGAGATGTCATGCTCTACTATGTTGTAAAGTCCCATCAGCGAAGAAATGGGTCCTCTCAGGTCATGAGCAACCTTGTAAACAAAGGTGTCCAATTCCTTGTTTTTCTTTTCTATGTTCTCGTTGATGGCTTTTTGCCAGATCGCTTCTTTTTCGATCATCTCCATTTCAGATAGCGATTTGATCGAGCTGATGACGTTTTTGGTTTCTTTTTTCTCTACCTGGGTTTTGTATTCTGTGTAGCCTTCCAGGTATTCCAATGCATCTTCTGATCGCCCTTCTGATTTGGCGATTTCGTACAGTACATGATAGGCTTTGTACAACAGGAGGAAATGTCTTGAAACCTTTCCAATCTTTAAGCTTTCATGTAGCGCTATTTTGGCCTGTCCGATGTTGTTGGTTCTGAAATATAGGATGCCCAATTTGTTGAAGGCCATCATTTGACCTATTTGATCACCCATCTCAGAATGGATTTCTTTACCTTTTAAGAAAAGTTTTTCGGCCGTGTTATAATTGCTTTTGGCCAATTCTACTTTGCCCAGACCATAATAGCCATAGCCAAGACCTCTTTTGTCTTTGGTTTCTTTTTTTAGCTCTATGCTTTTTTTGATGGTCTTTTCTGCCAGGTCAATCTTGCCGTTTTTCAGGTAGATACCCGATAGTGGGTTATAGGCGTTTGAGATCCCGTTATCATCATTGTTGAGCTTCGAAACTTCGATACACTTATGGTAGGTCTGTTCTGCTTTTTGATAATCCTGAAACAGTTCGTAAATAGAAGCAATGGCCTTAAGTGCTCTTGATTGCCCAAATAAGTCTTCGGATTGAATGAAAAGGGCATGACTTTCGAGGAGGTATTTTAGTGCCTTGTGATAATTGTCAGTTTTGTAAAGTGTACTGCCAAGGGTGTAATAACACATGGCCATGCCATCATCTATATGATTTTTCTCAAAATAACTGAGTGCTTTTTGAGTGTAGTACTCACTCTGAGTGGTGTCACTCAAAATCATATAATAATAACCCAAATAGCAATTGGCATAGGCCTGATGGTAATCGTCGTAGTTAAGGGCACAACGATTGATCACCTTCTGAGCAATTTGAATGGCGCTGGGAAGGTCACTTACCCTTTGGGCAAATGACTTCTTAAGCAATGCATCCAGTCTTCTGTTTGAAGCAATGGCAGTCATTAAGTCTAGTGTCTTTTTCTCGAATTTAGCTAGGTGTAACTCTCAAATATATAAAGCTAAATGCTAATAATCATTATAAATAATTTAAACACTCAATTTTATTTTGTTAGAATTCAGCGGATTAGAGTTCTTTGGCTCGTTTTTCGCTTAAGTCTTGGGGCATAAATTGAGATAGATGTCGAAACTATGGTTTTGATTTAGGGGTATAAATATGAAATTTGCCTTCCCAAAGATTGGAATGACACTATGAAGCGATCGAAGAAAATATTTCTATTAATAGCCCTACTGTTTCTAATTATTCTCGTCTTCTTTGTAATCGACTTTGCCAAAAGAACGAAGTTTAGAAGACCTGCAGGTAGCATAGTATTGAGTGAAGAACAACACATCGCATGAAAAAGCTTGATAAGCTCATTTTAAAATCTTTCATCGGGCCATTTATTTTGACCTTTTTGGTAGCGGTCTTTATTCTGCTCATTCAGTATATGCTCAAATATTTCGATGACTTCATCGGGAAGGATTTGGGGATTGGTGTTTTTGGTGAGTTGATGATGTATTTCAGTATCAATATGGTGCCGATGGCTTTGCCTTTGGCGATATTGATTTCCTCACTGATGACCTATGGTAAATTGGGTGAGCATTTTGAACTGACAGCTATTAAGAGTGCCGGGATTTCACTTCCGAGGGTACTTCTTCCAACCTTTGTTTTTGTCATATTTATAGCTATCGCAGCTTTTTTTATAAACAATTATCTTGTTCCTCATGCTAATCTAAGAGCCTATAGTTTGCTCTATGATATCAAGCAGCAAAAACCTGCATTGGACTTGAGAGAAGGGCAATTCTACGATGGGATTCCAAAATACAGCATCAAGGTGAGTAAAAAGCACAAGGATGGTGTAGCTATGTCTGACGTGGTTATCTATGATCACACGAACTCTAATGGAAACAAAAAAATCATTCTGGCGGACTCTTGTAGGATGTACACATTCATCAATGATAGGTATCTGATGATGGAGCTGTACAATGGTAATTATTATGTGGAGGAGGAAACCAAGGAATCTCGCAAGAATGAAATCCCACAATTTATCCGAACCAATTTTGGACGAATGGACATCGTTTTTAGTTTGGCGTCATTTGATTTGGACAGGACAGATATGGATTTGTTTTCTGGTAATCGTTACATGAAAAGTGTAAATGAGCTCGGAGAGAGTATAGACTCTATGGCTCTCGATCAATCTGAAGTGCATTTCAAGTTGTATAGCTCAGTTGGGACTAGCTATCGACTGATTATGGGGGGGTATATCCCGCCCAATGAGCGTTTGTTGGAAAAGCAGATTTTTAGGGATTCTATAAGATCTGCCAATCAGCAAAAAGATAGTTTGAAAGCCCTGACAACAAAAACTCCTGAAGAGTTAGACTCTATCGTTTTGGCCAGAAGGAATGCAGTAGATAGTGGCGCAGCTCCTTTGTCTAAGATTCCAAGTAATATAAAATCGTCTGTTACCGCTAGTCTGCCTTCTCGAGCAATTGAAAACGAAAGTTCTATTCAGCAAACGCTTAAGTTTTTAGAAAACAAAGAGAAGAAAAAACTTAAAAATGATTCTTTGTTTTTAGCCCTTGATCAAATTGATACGGTCAAGGCGGAGATAGATACTTTCTTTATGTCTGCAGATAAATCCAAGCAGGCTTATACCAAAGCACTGAGTATTGCTCGTGGAATTAAAACTTCTTTTAATAGTTCTATCAATCGAACGGAGTATTTCCAACGAGCCATAGATTCTCATACGGTGGAGAAGTATAAAAAGTATGCACAGTCTTTCGCCTGTATCATTATGTTTCTCATAGGTGCGCCATTGGGAGCGATTATTAAGAGAGGAGGACTTGGATTGCCCGTGATCGTTGGGGTGATTTTCTTTATCATCTTTTATGTCTTCACCAGTGCTAGCGACAAATGGGCCAAGGGAGGTATCGTAGATGGAATGATCGCTGCATGGATGGCCAATGCGGTACTGCTACCTTTTGGAGTTCTCTTTTTGGTTCAGGCCTGGAAGGATGCCAAATTGTTTGATACAGACTTCTACAATGTGCTGATAGAAAGAGCGATGAGAGCATGGAAGGGCAGAGGGGATTTCTGGTCAAAATTTAGTTTGAAGCGATCATAGGTTATTAATAGGGATTTATCTAGCTTTGCAGCTTTAATAAAATAATTAAGTAAACTTTTTACTAGTCATGTATTTAGAAACAGAAAAGAAACAAGAGTTGTTTGCAAATCATGGTCGGTTGAAGTCGAAAACGGATTCAGGTTCTGCGGAATCACAAATCGCGCTTTTCACTTACCGAATCACGCATTTGACCGAGCACTTGAAGACGCACAAAAAAGATCACTCTACTAGAAAGGGTCTTTTGAGATTGGTAGGTAAGAGAAGAAAATTGCTCGACTACCTAATGAAAAACGATATCGAACGCTACAGAGCAACTATTGCTGATCTGGGCATTAGAAAATAAGATTATGCGCAAAAAGGGAATTCATGATATGGATTCCCTTTCTTGTTACTTTCTCACTCCTTTTTATTGAAATTTTGACATCACTCACACTCAATTCAATTAGTCAAAATTTAAAGCATTTTTTATGTCATTAAACGTAGTAACTAAGTCCGTCAAATTAAGTGACGGCAGAGAGATTACTATAGAAACCGGTAAATTGGCCAAGCAGGCTGATGGTTCTGTAGTATTGAAAATGGGCAACACCATGTTGCTCGCAACAGTAGTATCCTCTAAGGATGCGAAAGACGATGTGGACTTCCTTCCTTTGTCTGTAGACTATCAGGAGAAGTTTGCTTCGGCTGGTAAAATACCAGGTGGCTTTTTGAAGAGAGAGGGTAGATTGTCAGATCAGGAAGTATTGATCTGTAGATTGGTGGATAGAGCACTGAGACCTTTGTTTCCAGATGACTACCATGCAGATACGCAGGTTTTCATTCAGTTGATTTCATTGGGAGATGGGGATTTACCAGATGCATTGGCTGCATTGGCTGCTTCGGCTGCTATTTCAGTTTCTGACATTCCTTTCAACGGGCCTATTTCTGAAGTAAGAGTTGCTTACAAGGAGGGTGAATACCTAATCAATCCTACTAAAGCTGCTTTAGAAGGGGCTGAATTGGATATGATCATTGCAGGATCTGCTACTGACATCATGATGGTGGAAGGTGAAATGCATGAGGTATCAGAAGATATTATGATCGGTGCGATCAAAGCGGCCCATGATGCCATCAAAGAGCAATGTGCGCTGCAAGTAGAATTGGCAGAGGCTGTTGGTTCGTTGGTAAAGAGAGAGTACAATCACGAGACTCATGATGAGGAATTGGCTGCAGATATCAAAGCCAAGACTTATGACAAAATCTACGCAGTAGCCAAAGAAGGTATCGCTGATAAAGCATTAAGAAAAGAGAAGCTTACTGCGATAAAAGATGAATACATAGAGTCTCTTCCAGAATTGCCAGAAGGTGAGGAATACAGCGATTTCTTGATCAACAAGTATTTCCACAAAACGGAAAAAGAAGCAATTAGAAACTGCGTACTTGACACAAGAGTAAGATTGGATGGTCGTCAGTTAGACGAAATCAGACCTATCTGGAGTGAGGTAGATTACCTTCCTTCTGCTCACGGTTCAGCTGTGTTTACAAGAGGGGAGACTCAGTCTTTGACTTCTGTGACATTGGGTACTAAGATGGACGAGCAAATGATCGATGGTGCTGTTCATTCTGGTTATAACAAATTCATCCTTCACTACAATTTCCCAGGCTTCTCTACAGGAGAGGTAAGACCAAACAGAGGTCCTGGACGTAGAGAAGTAGGTCATGGTAACCTGGCTTGGAGAGCGTTGAAGCCTATGCTTCCTCCAGACGATGAGAATCCATACACGATCCGTGTAGTTTCTGATATTTTGGAATCAAATGGTTCGTCTTCGATGGCGACTGTATGTGCGGGTGCTTTGGCATTGATGGATGCAGGTGTACCATTGAAAAGACCAGTATCAGGTATCGCTATGGGGATGATTTCTGATTCTGAAACTGGAAAGTATGCGATTCTTTCAGATATTTTGGGAGATGAAGATCACCTGGGTGACATGGACTTCAAAGTAACAGGTACTGACGAAGGTATCACTGCTTGTCAAATGGATATCAAAGTTGATGGTTTGTCATACGAAGTATTGACAGAAGCTTTGATGCAGGCGAAAGCAGGTAGAGAGCATATCCTGGGTAAAATCAAGGAAACACTTTCTGAGCCAAGAGCTGATTTGAAATCTCATGCTCCAAGATCTAAGGTAGTAAGAATACCTAAAGAGTTGATTGGTGCTGTAATCGGACCAGGTGGTAAGATCATTCAGGAGATCCAAAAAGAATCTGGAGCTACTATCTCGGTAGATGAGGATGACAAAAACGGTATCGTTAGCATTTTTGCTACTGATGGCAAGGCCATGGAGGATGCTTACAGAAGAATCAACAACATCACGGCTATGCCAGAAGAAGGTGAGATCTATGTAGGTAAGGTGAAATCGATTCAGCCATTTGGAGCTTTCATCGAGTTCATGCCTGGTAAAGATGGTTTGCTTCACATCTCAGAGATCAAGTGGGAACGCGTCGAGAAAATGGACGGTATCATGGAGATCGGTGAGGAAGTAAAAGTGAAATTGATCGAAATCGATAAGAAAACTGGTAAGTTCAGGTTGTCTAGAAAGGCGATCTTGCCAAAGCCAGAAAAGAAAAAGGACTAAGATCCTGAAATAAAATCAGAAAGCCATTTGCTGCAAAGCGAATGGCTTTTTTTGTGCCTGAATCTCAATGTCGGTTTTAGATCTTAAGTAGGTGATTACTTATTTAGTTCGCTCGATAGTGAACTGGACGAGCTGTTCCAGGGATTGCCTGGCCTCAGAATCGGGGAAGCTGTGTAGGATCTCGATGGCTTCCTTGTGGTAGCGGTTCATCACACCTTCGGCATATTCTAGTCCACCTTTTTCTATCACGAACTGTATCACCTCATTCACCTTCTTGGTGTTTTCGTTGTGCTTTTTGATCGTATGGATGATGTGGCGTTTTTCGGACCAGCTAGATTCATTCAGTGCATGGATAAGCGGTAGCGTCATCTTTTTCTCTCGGATGTCTATACCCAATGGTTTGCCTATTTCTTGCGTACCATAGTCAAATAGGTCGTCCTTGATCTGAAATGCCATTCCAACTTTTTCTCCAAATTCACCCAGCTTAGTGATGGTTTCTGCATCTGCACCAGTAGACGCAGCGCCTACCTTGCAGCATGCTGTGATCAAGCTGGCTGTCTTCTGTCTTATCACTTCGTAGTAGACCTCTTCAGTGATGTCAAGTCTTTTGGCCTTTTCCATCTGGAGGATTTCTCCCTCACTCATCTCCCTTATCGCCTCAGATACGATTTTCAATAGGTCGAAATCTCCATGATCGATTGAAAGTAACATGCCTCTAGATAGGAGGAAATCACCTACTAAAACGGCGATTTTGTTTTTCCATAAAGCATTGACCGAGAAAAAACCTCGGCGGTAGGTCGATTCATCTACCACATCGTCGTGTACTAGAGTGGCGGTATGAAGCAGCTCAATTAAAGAAGCGCCTCTGTAGGTGGAATCTTGAATTTGCCCAACGGTGGAGGCTGTGAGAAAGACGAACATCGGGCGCATTTGCTTGCCCTTGCGCTTGACGATGTAAGACATGATTTTGTCAAGTAGCATTACCTTGCTCTTCATCGATTGTCTGAATCGTTTCTCGAACTCAGCCATCTCATTTGAGACAGGTGCCTGTATGTCTTTAATCTTCAAGGTCATTATTTGGGCACAATATTAACACAATGTGTTTAATGAATTTGCCTGCATATTAATTATTTGGTTATTTGATTCGATTGATCAATATGTGCTAGTTTGTGAGATATTATTTGGAATTATATGCATTATCAAGAACCCATTCTGTTTCAGTGTTTTATGTCGAAAGAGGGCGATATAAAAAACCGTTTGATTCTATATCCAAGTAAAATACAAATTCTTCACAAAGGCAAATCGACAGTAATAGAATGGAGTCATGCGCAATCACTACAGATTCAAAGTAAAAAACTGATCATTGCTCTGGTGTTAGGAGGTATTGGAACTTCCTTTTCTATGTTGGCCTTACCTCTGGGTTGGTATAATTATAACCTGAATTTGTTCAGTATTTTTTTCTTTTTTGCAGTGATGTATTGGGGCTTTATTGGCCAGAAGGCTTTAGTAATTGAAGAATCTAAACATCAGCATGTGTTTTTGCTCTGGGAACTAAATCCGAAACTACGAGCAGCAATCAAGCGCTTTTATCAGCGCAAAAGGAACAAGTCTCGCCCATCTACTGAAATGATCTTTCACCTGGTAGATCGACAATTTTGGGAGTCGCAGACCTATGATGCCAATTATTCCCATCCTTCTTTGGAATCTGAAGGGTTTATTCATTGTTCTGTGGCAGGAGAGTTAGCGAAGTCCTATGAACTCTATTTTGAAGCCTCTGCTGAATTGGTTTTGTTGGCTATAGATCCTAAACATCTGGATAATAAAGTAGAGTGGGAGTATGTGGAGGCGAGAGAGGCGAGCTTCCCACATGTAATGGGGACAATCAATAAAACAGCCATTCATTCTGCTCTGATATTTCAGGGAGAGGAAAAGTTGAAGGGACTATTAGGAAATGAATAAGTTCTTCATGTTTTGCTATAGTTAGGAGATGTTTTAGTGGACCTAGTCTCCGCACGAAAACCACTTAATGGTAGGGGAATTTTTAGCCAAAAAGGAGTGTTTTTAAGAAGTGACCAGCGATTCTTTGCTTTTGCTTTCGGGGAAATATTTTTGAATCAATGCGGCCATGGCAAAGCAGGCTATAGAGGCAAATACAGCATTGCCAATGAAGCCAATCTGGGTGTAAACTATACCTGATAACCCTGAGCCAAGAGCCATACCAATTTGTCCAATCGATATAGTTAAACTCATCATACGGCCTCTTAGTTCATCATCTACTATATCAGTCGCTAGGGTCTGAAAAGGTACCCGACGAGCCACTACCAAAAGCATAATGATGAAGAATACTACTGGATAGAAATGGTAATATTGATTGAGTAAGAAAACGGTCAATGGGATAACTATGACCAATAGGAGATTAGTGAATACGATAATAGAGCCCCGTCCTTTTTTATCAGATAGTTTGCCCGAAAGGGGGCCTGCCAGTACTGTGGCAACTCCACCTATCAGAAAAAGTATAGCAATGCTGTAATTGTCAATACGAAATGAATCTTCTAGCCAAGTCGGGAAGTATACAACGAAAATCGAGATACTGAAAAAGGAAAGGATGTAGCCCAGTGCGATGGACTTGATGCCACGAATCTTTAAGATTTTGATGTAATCCTTGCTTGCTTCCCAGATCCCTATTTTGCATTGTCCACCGCTGATTTTGGGTTGGGGTACTTTGAACCAGATCACAAAAAATGCGATTACCATGGCCACTCCAAAAAACTGGAAGGGTGCGTAAAAACCAATCCAGCCAGAAAGAAGGGTGCCCATCGGGATGCCTACTATCTGTCCTGCGGCACTTCCTGTGGCCACTATGCCATTGGCCCAGCCTCTGCGAGCTACTATGAAGTAATCGCCTACATAAGCCACACAGCTGCCTGTGAGTACACCTCCTGCCAGTCCTGCAATGATACGCAAGATCAGTAGTGAGCTATAGTCATAGGCCAGAGGGTGAAGCAGCAAAGCAATAGACATCAGACCAGATCCAAACAGAAGGATTTTTCTCCTACCATATCGATCAGATATGGGACCGATCAAAAGTGCCATAATCGCCAAAGAAACGGCATATGCTGTAATGAGCGTACCTAACCATTTTTCCTGAATGTCCAATTGTTCGCCTATTTGGGATAGGATAGGGGACATAATGAAAAACTGACTACTGGATGAAAACATCAGTAGCCAAAGGGAGAACAATACGACTCTTTCTTCAAGCTTTTTTTGCATGACAGTTTTTGACCTGAATAGCTTAACGGAGAAAATTACCGTGGGTTCAAAGATTCGACGGACGGTAGTTTTCTCCGTATCAATAGTAGATTAGAAGTCTGCTTGCAGCAGCGTTCCGCTCAATTGAAGCAATGCCAATTCGGCATTCTTTGCACTGTATTTGGCCCGATTGTAATTCAGGTTAGCAGTCAACAGGTTCTGCTGTGCTTGCCTGAAAACAATAGAGGTAATCTGACCCAACTCATATTGCTCTTTGGACCGGTCAAAGTTGAGTTGGTTTGTTTGAAGGTTTTTGGCTTCTGCTTGCATCACGAATAATGCCGTTTGGTAAATCGTCCAGGCATTTTGTAGTTGGGTTTCCAATGTAAGCTCGGCTTGCTCTAGTGATATCCTTTGATTCTCATAAGCCAATCTACTGTTTTGCCGTTGTACGTTAGATCTACCGCCATCGAAGATGTTCCAAGTGAGTGAAGCACCAACATTGGTAGTCAGCGACTGATTTTCCGAAAGAACATTGCCCGGCGGAAAGATATTCTTATTGTATCCATAGGAAGCACTTATGCCAATTTTTGGGATGACAGATGAGCGAGCCACTTCTATCTCGTACTTCGCGCTTTGCAGACTTCCTTTTTCTTGAAGAACAGTTGCGTTGTTTTCGAAGGCTAACTGCTCCAACTCAGGGTAAGTCAGCTGGTCGAATGTCAAAGTGGTATCCACTTCAAACCCTACATTTACATCTCTCCCCATCAGTAAGTTCAGGTTGCGTTTTTGGTTTCGTAGTTGCTGAGTAATAGTCAGGTAGTCTATGCTATCGTTATTGTAATCTACTTCAGCATTGAGTACATCCAATTTGGTGTTCTGACCATAATCAAAGCCATATTCCGCTCTTTGCAATCGATCCCTGGAGATATCCAAAGATTCCTTTTGCGTTTCCTGATTTTCTGTCAGTCTTGCGATTTCATAATAGGAACCAAACAAATTGATCAATGTGTTTTCCATAACCAATCGGGTCGCGGTTTCGCTGAGCTGATAGGTGTTTTGCAGGATTTTGTAGTTATACATTCTGCCCATACCATCGAACAAGATGTAATCCATATTGATCGAGGCATTTTGACTAGAACTGCTTATGTTATTAATAGAAATACTTGAATCCCCTGAAAAAGTAAGGTCTGAATTGGATAAAGAATAATTCGCACCTGCATTTCCCGTAACATTGGGCAAATACCCACTATTCAATACACTCGCATTGTTCTCAGCTACTTCGAGATCATTATTGGATGCTCTGATATCAAAGTTGTTTTCCAATGCTATCGAAACCGCATCTGCTTTGCTCAGTATTTCCTGGGCAAAACCCTTTGAGAGTAGTCCCAGACTTAAAATCGTTAGGATTGCTATTTTATTCACTGTGTTGCCCATTTTCTACTTCTAATTCTTTCACTGCTCTTTCTACTTCTTCTTTTCCAGGCTTTTTGCCTTCCCATAGCCATAGCCAGTTGGTTTTGATCGAGTTGCCTACCGATAGCATCAAGGGTAGCATGACTAGTGTCAAAACTGTTGCCATCATGATACCGTAGGCGATCGAGATGGCCATCGGGATAAGGAATTGAGCCTGACGGCTCTTTTCGAATATCAAAGGTGCCAAGCCTGCCACTGTTGTTATGGAGGTAAGGAATATGGCACGGAAACGAGACTTTCCTGCTGCAATCAGAGCTGCATCGAATTGCATTCCCTCTTTGAGGTAGCCATTCATTTTTCCAATCAATACCAAACCATCATTAACTACAATCCCGATCAGTGCGATGATGCCCAGGAAGGATAGGATGTTGATGGAGAAATCATGTATCCAGTGTCCCCAGGCTACTCCAATCAAACTGAAAGGAATCATCAGCAATAGGTTCACAGGCTGGCTAATAGACCTAAATGTAAAGGCTATGATCACGAAGATGCAGAAGAAGATAATCGGAATGACTTTTCCTGCAGAGCTGGTCGTTTTGTTTGCTTCTCTATTCTGACCTTCAAAGACCGGAGTTACGCTTGGAAACTGTGCCTTCATCTCTGGTACCAAATCCTGACGTGCTTTGATCATGATGTCTGTGGCACTGGTTTTTGGATCTTTCAGGTCCGCGTCAACTCTGATTTCTCTTTTACCATTGAGGTGATTGATGGATACTTCACCACGTTTGATCTCATAGTTGACTATTTCGCGTAGAGGCACTCTTTCGCCTGTCTGGCTCACTATTCGCATGTCGTCCAGGTTTTTGATGGAAGATCGTTCTTCTTTGTCATAGCGTACCCAAACCTTGATTTCGTCTCTTCTTCTTTGGAATCTTTGTGCCTGAAAGCCAAAAAATCCATATCGAACCTGATTGATTACATCTCTAAGATTGAATCCTAGGGCATAAGCCTTGTCTTTCAAGGTGATCGTGATTTCTTTAATCCCCTGTGGGTCATTGTCCTGAATGTCTTTGAGGAGTGCATTGTCCTGTAGGTAGCCTCTCAGTAGATTTTTTGCTCCTTTCAGTTCCTCAATGTTGTCACCCAACAAGGAGATAGAAATAGGCATACCGCCGAAGTTTCCACCTGATCCATACACTACACTTTCGGCACTATGGATCGGACCTACCTTTTGTTGAATGGCCGTAGACATCTCGAAGGATGGAAATTCTCTTTCTTCACCCGGTAGCAGGTTGATGTATAGCGATGCAGTAGAAGATCCTGGGCCTATGCGACGAATCACTGTCTCCACAGCATCTTTTTCTTGTCTTTGATCAAAATCCTTAGCTACTTCCCAAGTGATATCCTCAATTACCGTAATGATCGAATCTGTGATGGATTCGTGGGTTCCTTGAGGCATTTTCAGACTGATAGAAATCCTGTCACTGGCAATAGAAGGGAAGAAAGTCGTACGTATGATACCGCCTCCAATAGAGCCTAGTGTAAGGAGCAAGAAAAAGACTGGTATGGCAAAACCTAAAAGCCTGTTCTTCAGGAAAAAGGTCAGGAATGGTATGTAGGTTTTGTCTCGGAACCAATTCATGGCCTGCTCTGCGTATCGGTTGAATACGTAAGTCTTTTGGTCTTTGGAAAGTGCCTTGGAGTGAGCTACGTGAGAAGGTAAAATAATCAATGCCTCTATCAATGAAACGCTGAGCGTTAGGATCACGATAACGGCCACTTCGCCAAAGAATTCTCCAATTCTACCTTCTAAGAAGAAGAAGGTAGAGAAAGCTACCAATGTGGTCAAAATTGCGGAGGTGATTGCAGGGATTACTTCCTTAGTTCCATCTACAGCCGCACGAATCGGCGACTTGCCTTTTTCGAAATGGTGATAAATGTTTTCTGCGATTACAATACCATCATCTACCAAAATACCGATCACAATGATCATCCCAAATAGGGATAGTACGTTGATGGTGACATTGGTCAATCCGACCAACATGAACATCCCCAAAAATGAAATCGGAAGTCCGAATGCCACCCAGAAAGCCAGTCTTGGTTTAAGAAAAATGGCCAGGAAGAAGAGTACGAGGGCCATTCCTACAATCCCGTTTTCCAATAGCAATTGAGATCTCTGAACGATGGTTATGGAAGAGTCTCTTGTGATATCGATATGCGCATTTTCATTCGATTCATTGAATGTTTCGATGTAGGCTTTGGTTTTGTCCGCTACATCAATCAAATCCTCAGAAATGGTGGCGTTTACTTGAATTCTGACCGCTTGTTGGCCATTGAGGTAAAGTCGGTCGGGATTTTCTGACCATCGATCTCGCACATCAGCAATGTCTCCTAATCTGATTTGATCGCCGCTTTCTGTTGCCTTTACGATGATGTTGTCCAGCTCATTGCCATGATAGGATCTGTTGCTCACACGAATCAGGTATTCTTCTGTAGGGGTCTTGATGGTACCGCCTGTTACCAGAATATTTGTATTTGAAACCGCTCTTGCGACCTCCTCAAAGGTAAGATCATAAGCCCTAAGCTTATCCTCACTTACCGCAATTTCAATTTCTTCTTCAGGATATCCACTGACTTCCACTTGAGATATGCCTTCTGTGTTTTTCAGGTCTGTTTCTACATCTCGGGCCATTTGTTTGAGTGAGGTCAAAGGGATATTCTCTCCACTCAACGTCATGGATATGGCTTCTGTAATGAAAATGCCTTTTGATACCACTGGTGGCTCCATACCCACTGGGAATGAAGGAATTCTATCGACTGCATTTTTGACATCCGCCAATACAGCATCTATGTCATAGCCTTTCAGTACTTCGATACGAATAGAAGCGCTGTTCTCTGAAGAGGTAGAGGTGAAACGGTCGATTCCCACTAAACCTCTGATGTTGTCTTCTATTTTTAACACGATCCCTTCTTCCATCTCTTGTGGAGAGGCACCAGGGTAGGTGACGTTGATAGTGATGTCCCTGCTTTCCACCAAGGGGAAGAATGAGGAGGTTAAGCCTGAAAAGCCAATGTATCCTAAAAATACAAAGCCAATCACAACTACCCATCCTGCGACAGGATACTTAATAAAATGATCTATGATTTTTTGCATGGCTTTTACTTTTCGCTGTACACTTTAACTTCCATCCCTTCATATGCTCCAGGTACTTGCTTGGCTATGATTTCCTCACCGTCTTTCAGTCCGGAAACCACTACAGTTGACTGTGTTTTATGCAAAATCTCGACAGGAGTCAGATAGAGCTTTCCATCTTTTACTCCATAGATCTTAGATCCTTCTACTAACAGTTTGCGATCAAACTCAAAAGCATTGTTTACGTTTTGTCCGTCGATATGAGCTTCCAGATAAAGCCCTTCCTTCAGGTTCTCACCTTTTACTTCGATGTAGATCTTTACAGTTTGTGTGGTTGCATCCACTTTTCCATTGACTCGTGTTACCTTTCCCTGCCAGCTTTTTTCTGGTGCGTTAGGATCGGTGATTCTTACTGCTTGTCCAGAGTTTAGGGCGTCTATCATAGAATGACTAATGGCGATTTCCATTTCATAGACTGAGGGGTCTATGAATTCACCTAATTTTTGGCCCGTACGAATCACAGTTCCTGGGTTAACAAGTGCGTCAGTCAAAATCCCATTGAATGGGGCTCTTATGACGTATTTGCTCTGAATAATTTCCAGATTTTTAGTGGTGTAATAAGTCGTGTAAATGTTTTTGCCTGTAATGAAATATTTCTCCTTAGCTGAAGAGGTTTCAGGTAGAGGGGCTACTCCTTTTTCTATATCAAAATCAGAGACATATTTATTCCATTTTTCATACGCGTCAGGGTAGTCGATTCTCAAGTCTGGTAATATACTGGTCACCAGGTTTTGTAATTGACTCTTTTGTGCTTGCAGTCGGGCATAGGCATCCCCACTGCTAATATGAACCAGTATATCGCCTTTTCTAAATCTAACACCTGTTTTGAAGTCTTTTCTAGTTGGCTTCATTACGCCTTGAACTTCAGCGTAGATATCTGCTTTGTTTTTGGCTACCAATCTACCACTTTCGATGATGTGGATGGGGATACTCTTGTTTTCAACCTTTTGAGTGAAAATGGTTGTAATGGTTTTCTCTGCGGCCTTACGCGGGTCTTTTTTCGAACCAGCGATAAATTTCATTCCGAAAAAACCACCAACAAAAAGTGCCAGTGCGGATCCTACTATGATAACTTTTCTTTTCATGTCCTAGATTATTCCTTGTCTTGTGTTTCTTGTACCATTAAGTTGTCCTTGATCTTGCCAAGAACCTTAATAGTTGTGTTCAATTCTTCCCTACTTATGTTTTTCTGTACCGACTCCACCACTTTCATGATAGCCGGTAGTGCATTGTTTATTTCTGTTTTACCCTTTGAGGTAATGAAAACGTGATTGATTCTTTTATCATTTTGGTCATGCTCTCTTCGAATCAGATTTTTTCTCTCCATAGTCGCTATCAGTCGAGTTAGAGAGGTTTTGTCCCTATCGGTGACAAATGCCAATTCATTCTGAGGGATACCATCTTTTCTACAAAGCACTTTTAGAATGATAAATTGAGCTTTTGTCAATTCCATTCCGTGAAGCATGAAGGTGTCTGAAATAAATAGGTCGATCGCTTTATTTGCTTTGCCTAGCCAGGGTAATATGGTATTGTCTAATTGATTGATTGCGCTCGTCATATTCTTGATTGGGTACGAAACTAGACTAAGATAGTTGTATGTACAATCATTTTTTTATTATAAGGGAGAAGGGGTAGGATGAACGGCGAAGAAATGGAGAGAAATCATGAAATGGCTTGCTTTCCAGGACATGCAAGAATGGGAATTGAAGAGTTGTTAGAAGAATATTGTCAAGTTAGCTGTATCAGCTTCCTTAATATTTTTCGTAAATCAACTTCAGAACTTTCTCCATTTCTTTCTTTACAGGATAGGAGCTGCTTTTATAATTATTGTTCATGAAAGTGAAGAGCAGATCCTTACCTGATTGGGTGCGGATGATGCCAGTCAAGTTGTGGTTACTACTAAGCGTTCCTGTTTTCGCAAAGACATATGGCGGTTGTCCGGGTTCTGGCTTGTACCAGTTGCGGATCGTACCTTCATACCCACCCTTTGGTAGTAATGATTTGAAATCATCCATTGGGATTACTTTTAATGTCTCTTTCAATAGTGAAATCATAAAACTGGGCGTGACCAGATTGTATCGGGACAAACCAGACCCGTCTTTCCATATCAACTGATCGCGATAGGGGTATAGTTCTTTAGATAAGACTCGATTTCTAAAGTAGGTTGAAGACATATCGATTCCCATTTCCTGCGTCGCTATATAGGCCAATTGTTCGGCAATAAAGTTGTCGCTGCGTTGGAGCATCAGGTAGTAGAGGTCTATGGCAGATACAGAGTACAAAAGCTGGGGAGCAGTAAATTCGAAATCTCTCGCCCAATATATTGGTTTAGCTAAGGTATCCTTTAAAAGAGCCAAATTGAGCTCATTAGACCACTTGAATGGTACTCTGTTTTTGTATGCAGATCTGGCAGTGTCTGGTGCGAAGTGAAATATGTTGTTGTCGAGATTTCGAGTATGGCGGTAGGTTTTGTCATAACTCTCATGCAACTGAACAAAATCATTGAAGAATTCTGGAACTACATTAAACTTGTTTTGCGCGGTATCATATACGAAATGGATCGCATTGCCGTAGATAGGGAAGCCAGACCTCTCCATCTGATAGTAATATTCATAATCTTCCCAGGTCCAGCCCGGTCCAAAAGGGTCGTCTTGAAAATCAGGACTCACATAGGCAAGATGTAGATCAGAATTGAGAAGAAAATCGTAGGCTCGCTGATTGTCAAAATCTGGGTGCAGGAAAGTAGGATCCCCTGTTCCTGCAAAATACAGAGTGTCATTCTTGATTTGATATTTTAGTCCTGGAATCGAGTCACCTAAAGAAACCAAACTAGCGAAAAAGGTAATGAGTTTTGCATTAGAGGCAGGCGTGAAATACTTGTCAGGGTTTACCTCTATTAAATTCTTATTTGTGGCGGGATCATGCAGAATGAAACCGGTGAAGTGACCATTTAGCGGAGCTTCTTTTTCTATTTGCTTGCTGACTTTTTTGCCATTCAAGCTGTATTTGAGAGTAATACATGAGCTCAATATTAGACTTAGAACGAGCAGTTGGAATATGCTTCTCAATTTCATGCCCAATGTTAGTGTTTCTTTAGAAAATCAAGAAAGAGAAATTGATTTTCCTTGAGAAATAGTAAATTGAAACAAACCAAACCGAAATGAAGAAGTTACTAACCAGCCTATTGTTCCTGTCTTTTTTGTTGATATCTCAAGCGCACTCTTTGAATTGGGGCTTCCATGCGCACCAAAAGATCAACCGGCTTGCAGTGTTTACGCTACCGCCACCTTTGATCGATTTTTATAAAAAGCACATCGATTTCATTACCGAAAATGCCGTTAATCCAGATAAAAGAAGGTATGCGGTCGATTATGAAGCCGCCAGGCATTACATCGATCTGGATGTGTATGGCGAGGATGCGCTGGACGTGGTACCGCATCGATGGGACAGTGCTGTGGCTGAGTATAGTGAGGATACTTTGCAGGCCTATGGAATCGTACCCTGGCATATCAATCTGATGAAATGGCAATTAACTAAAGCTTTTGAGGAACGGGATTTGGTAAAAATACTTCGGTATTCCTCTGACATAGGACACTACATCGCTGATTCTAATGTGCCACTGCATACGACCGAAAATTACAATGGGCAGTTGACCGGGCAGTATGGGATACATGGGTTTTGGGAGTCTCGCTTACCTGAGTTAATGGATGAGGATTACAATTTTTTCGTTGGGAGGGCTGAATATGTGAGGGATGTTCAGGAGTATGTATGGGAAGGAGTCGCTCAGGCTCATTTGGCTCTCGATTCTGTTTTGGGATTTGAAAAGGACTTGTCTATGCATTTTCCGGAAAGCAAAAAATATTCCTACGAGCAACGCGGGGCTCAGACAGTCAAAGTCTATTCCAAGAGATATGCAAAGGCCTACCATCAACGCCTCAACGGGATGGTGGAAAGACAGATGCGAGCAAGTATAAAGAGGATAGGAGATATTTGGTTGACTTGCTGGGTGGATGCGGGTCAGCCTGATATTGAGTCGCTTATCCGAATTGATTTGAATGAAAAGGAAATTCTAAAACTAGAACTAGATCGACAGGCCTGGAAGGAGAGGATAGTAGATAGCCGAGAGCATAATTAAGAAATAAAAAGAGGCTGTTTCAAAAGACTTTCATTGTCATGCTGAGCCAAGTCGAAACATTAATTTACCTTTCAAAGGTACATTTCGACAAGCTCAATGTGACAAGTTTTTTTCGAACCTTTTGAGACAGCCTCTAGTTACTTACTGAAGCTTTTTGTATTTGATTCGTTTGGGTTCCGTCTGTCCCAGTCTTTTGATTTTGGCTTCTTCATATTCAGAGAAGCTACCTTCGAAAAAGGCCACCTGACTGTCTCCCTCGAATGCCAGAGTATGAGTACATACACGATCCAAAAACCATCTATCGTGAGAGATGATTACAGCACATCCTGCAAAATTGTCCAAACCTTCTTCTAGCGCTCTTAGAGTGTTTACATCCAGGTCGTTCGTTGGCTCATCGAGCAGGAGTAAGTTCGCTCCTTGCTTAAGCGTCATAGCCAAATGTACCCTGTTTCTTTCCCCACCAGATAGGTTACCGACTTTCTTGCCCTGGTCGCCACCTCCAAAGTTAAATTTGCTAACATAAGCTCTGGAATTGATTTGTCTGCCACCCAGGTCGATCAATTCATTGCCATCTGATATGGTCTCCCAAACGGTCTTGTCTGGATCCAAATTATCATGCTCCTGATCTACATATGCGATTTTAACTGTTGGACCAATATCAAAAGTTCCCGTATCGGGCGTCTCTTTTCCTGTGATCATGTTGAAAAGGGTAGTTTTACCTGCACCGTTAGGGCCTACGATCCCCACGATTCCTCCTTGTGGTAGGGAGAAATTTAAGTTTTCATAAAGCAGCTTGTCACCAAATGATTTTGATACGTTTTCCGCCTCGATCACTTTAGATCCTAACCTTTCTCCAGCAGGGATGTAGAGCTCTAGTTTGGCTTCTCTCTCTGCCGCATCCTGACCTGCGAGTTTGTCATAAGCACTCAAGCGAGCCTTGGCTTTAGCCTGACGACCTTTTGGAGCCATTCGTACCCACTCAAGTTCTCGCTGAAGGGTTTTTTGTCTTTTAGACTCTGTCTTTTCTTCTTGCTCCAGACGTTTTTGCTTTTGCTCCAGCCACGAAGAGTAATTTCCTTTCCAGGGAATACCTTCTCCACGATCCAATTCTAGAATCCAGCCTGCTACATTGTCCAGGAAGTAACGGTCGTGAGTTACAGCTATGACAGTTCCTTTGTACTGATTCAAATGTTGCTCCAGCCAGTGGACAGACTCCGCATCGAGGTGGTTGGTAGGCTCATCCAGTAGCAATACATCTGGTTCTTGCAGCAAAAGTCTACAAAGAGCTACCCGGCGTTTCTCTCCCCCAGATAGGTTCTCAATTTTTGCGTCTGCTGGAGGTGTTCTTAGCGCGTCCATGGCTCTTTCCAATCGGCTGTCCAGCTCCCATGCATTGAGGTTATCCAGTTGCTCTTGTACTTTGGCTTGATCCGCCATCAGTTTGTCCATGGCATCTGGGTCGTCCAAAACGGCCGGATCTGCAAATTTCAAGTTGATTTCTTCAAATTGTGCCAATAGATCCATGGTTTCCTGAACTCCTTCTTGCACACATTCCAGGACACTTTTATTAGGATCCAGTTTAGGCTCTTGTTCTAGAAGACCAATGGTATAACCTTCAGAGAAGACCACTTCGCCTCTATATTCTTTGTCTACTCCCGCAATGATTCTAAGTAAGGAGGATTTACCAGAACCATTGAGGCCGAGGACCCCGATTTTGGCACCATAGAAAAAAGATAGGTAGATGTTTTTTAATACTTGTTTTTGGGGAGGGTAGATTTTACTGACTCCCGCCATTGAAAAAATTACTTTTTCGTCACTCATTGCGTCAGTTTTTTCGACAAATATGTAGAAAATAATTCGGTCTTTGCCTTGAATGGCTAAATTTGCAGCCGATTTTAATTAACTGAAATAGAGCATTGGATATACCTTTTGGACATATAGAAGACGGTAAGCTTTTTCGTAATGCAGTGGGCGATTTTGAGGAGATAGAATTGAAAATGCTCGAAGGAAATTCTACGGATGATTCCGTAGCTCATTACAAAGAGAGGTTTGACAAACTGGAATCAAAGTTTCAGGTAGTAGAAAAGAAAATTAACAATTCTGGTAACAAGGGATCGTTTTTGTCCAGTCTATTGAATATCCAGAGCCAGTTAGGGGCACACGAAGGTTTGGGTGATTATCAAGGGTTGAATGATAGGATTCAGCAATATGTGAATATGCTGGAGGATTATGTCGCTAAAAACCGTCAGAAGAACACTGATATCAAAACTGCTTTGTTGTTGGAATTGGAAGCCATCTTAGCTAACAACGATATCGAGGAGGCTTTTGAGCAGATCAAAGACCTAAAGGCTAGATGGATCAAGACGGGGAGTCCAAATGAAGAGGTAAAAGAAGAATTAGAGTCTAAATTCAAAGAAGGAGTAGACGGTTTCTTTGCCAAGCGAAATGCCTTCGATGATGATAAAAAGGAGTTGATTGATGCGCGAATTGCTGAATATCAAACCATTATAGATAAGATTAAGGCAATCATTAAATCTAAGAAATTGTCTCAATCTTTTGATGAGGTGAAAGCTTTGCAGGCCGAATGGAAGGAGATTGGCAGAATTCCGGAAGAAACATTCAAGAAATTGAATGAAGAATACTGGCAACAGTGTAAGTCGTACTATGACCAACGTAAAAAGGGTCAAAAAGAAGCCTCAAAGAATAGAGATAAATCAAGGAAGGAGAGTCTGGCTCAGCGCAAGGAGGTTCTCGCTAAACTTGAGTCTCTGAAGGAGGAGAGTCTATTATCAGAGAAAGCTCCAAAAGTGAAGAGTATACAAGCTGAATGGAAGAAATGTGGGCCCTTATCAAGGAAAGATAACCCTGAGATCCATGATCAGTTTTTGACACTATCTAGAGAAGTGCAAGAACGACAGTTTGTTGTAGAGTTGGCAAAAAAGAAAATCAAAGGATTCGCTTCCAAAGAAGGTAAGGAACGTTTTCAAGGCTTAATGAAGGTGACCAAGGATCTTTTGAGGCGAGATGAAAGCGAATTGGCCTCCTTTAAGGAGAATATGGACAAGATGCATATCAATAAGGGATCGTTCGTAGATATGTTAGAGTCTAAACTGAAAACACAGCAAGAGAAAGTAGCAATTAAGCGGTCCATTCTTAAAGATATTCAGGCCAAAATCAAATAATCTTTCCTCTTCTCAATCAATTCTGGAAACAAAGCAAAAGAGATTTGCGTTTTTGCTTGAGAATTTATAATATAAAATTCCATAATTCGTAATAATTTTTATATTATCGCGGATATATGAAAAGTCGGTGTGAAATTCGGTTTTACTCGACGAAATTTAGGAACCACTAAAATAAGGGATGTAATATGTATTGGACATTAGAATTGGCGTCATACCTGGAAGATGCTCCTTGGCCTGCTTCAAAAGATGAGTTGATAGATTACTCAATTCGTTCTGGAGCTCCATTGGAAGTAGTTGAGAACCTTCAGGAATTAGAAGATGATGGTCAGCCCTTCGAGAACATTGAAGAGATATGGCCTGATTATCCAACTAAAGAAGATTTCTTCTTTAATGAGGACGAGTATTAAGAGATAATCACGTTCAGAAAGATATAAATGCCTAACGACAATAGTTGTTGGGCATTATTGTTTGTGGTGTTTCAGAAGTGCTTCTGCTATCACTAAATCTTCGGGGGTTGTCACTTTGATGTTTGCATAGTCCCCTTCTACCAGATGAATTTTTCTTCCATCTGCTTCCGCTACGCTGGCATCATCAGTAAATGCGTTCCCTTGGGCTTTATCAAAAGCCAATTTGATCAAATCCAGTCTGAAGGTTTGAGGCGTTTGTATAGCTAGGTAGGAGGACCTGTCCACTGCTTGGTTTTCTCCAGCGACCATAGTCCTCAATGAGTCCTTGAGTGCAACAGCAGCGATACCATTTCCATTCTTTTCTGCAGATTCAAAAGTTCTGGCGATGACTTGAGGAGATACCAATGGTCTAGCGCCATCATGTATAGCTACCAATCCTTCCTGGTCAATAATTGATGATAGACCATTCTGTACAGAGTCAAATCTTGTGTCGCCTCCCTGGATGGTCATGTGTGGGATATTGCACTGGTGTTCCTTTTTTAATAGCTCCCAGGTATCAGAGTGCGTTTCGGGCAGCACAACGATCAGTTCCATCTCAGAATCAAAGAGGTGAAAGGCTTCCAAAGTATGCAAGAGAATGGGCTTGCCGGAAAGTACAAGGAATTGCTTGGGCAGCTCAGATTGCATTCGGCTGCCTGATCCTCCAGCTACTATGATGGCGTACTTTTTCATGTATCGAATGTCGAAAGGTCAAAAAAAATGCTCCGATTAGAATCGGAGCAAGTTCTTTAGATAATCAGCATGGCGTCACCATAACTGAAGAATCGATATTTTTCTTTGATGGCCTCCTGATAGGCGTCCATGATCAACTCATAGCCTCCAAAAGCTGCTGCGTTCATTAGCAGCGTAGATTCTGGAAGGTGGAAGTTGGTCAATAATGACTTCACTATTTTAGTTTCGTAAGGAGGGAAGATGAATTTGTCAGTCCATCCTTCGTTTGGTTTCAAACGATCATTGGCAGATACAGAAGATTCTAGTGCTCTAAGCACCGTAGTTCCCACTGCACATACATTTTTCTTTTCATCTAGTACCTTATTAACTATTTCCGCAGTTGGTTCAGGAACGATGAAGTTCTCTGAGTCCATTTTGTGTTTAGTCAAATCCTCTACATCTACAGGTCTGAAAGTACCAAGACCTAAATGCAAAGTGATAGGGCTTACATCAACTCCCTGTAACTCTAATCTCTTCAATACCTGCATAGTGAAGTGAATACCGGCAGTCGGTGCTGCTACAGCTCCGATTTTGTCTGCGTAGATCGTTTGGAAACGCTCTCTGTCTTCTTCTTCTGTTTTTCTAGCGATTTCTTTCGGTAGGGGAGTTTCACCTAACTCATCGATAGTTTTATAGAATTCTTCATCTGTTCCATCAAAAAGGAATCGGATGGTTCTACCTCTGGAAGTAGTATTGTCAATTACCTCAGCAACCAGGTCTCCCTCGCCGAAGTACAATTTATTGCCTACACGGATTTTTCTAGCTGGATCTACCAACACATCCCATAGGTGCAATTCTTTGTTGAGTTCTCTTAATAGAAAGACTTCAATCTTAGCTCCAGTCTTTTCCTTGTTACCATAAAGTCTGGCTGGGAACACTTTAGTGTCATTGATGATAACACTATCACCCTCATCAAAATACTCGATAAAATCCTTGAAAATCTTGTGCTCTATTTTACCCGAGTCTTTGTGGACTACCATCATTCTGGATTCGTCACGATTTTCGGTTGGATATAGAGCTAGTAGCCCTGGTGGCAGGTCAAATTTAAATTCGGATAATTTCATTCGCTAATTTTTTTTGGATTGGAACCCGTATTGAATATTCTCTGAGAAATATTTAGAATCATTCAAATTCAATTGATTATGAACAAACGCAATCTACGCTCATTCTAAAATGAGAGGGCAAAACTACTAATAAAATTTAGGATTTTAGGCTTGTCGGGGCGTTAATTATTTTGTAAACAAGAAAGGGCATCCAAGTGAATGCCCTTTCTGATCTAGTCGTACGACGTAATAAAATTTTTAAGCAATTATTCTGCAGTTACGCTATCAACTTCAGCAGAAACGCTATCCATAACTTCAGTTGCTACAGAGTCCATTTCCATAACTGTGCTGTCCATTTCTTCTACTACTTCTTCTACTACTTCAGTAGCTTCTTCTGCTACTTCCTCAGTAGTCGATTCTGAGCTTTTAGGACTGCAAGAAACTGCAGCTAGAGATAAAACAAAGGCAATAACTAATAAATGTGCTTTTTTCAAAATTTTCATTGGTAATAAGTTTTGATTTAAGACCATGAAAGTATGTCGTTAATTTCACATTGTCAACTCTTAAATAAGACTTTTTTAATATTTTATTTTAAGAATCTAATTAATTGCGAAAAAACACGTAAGTAGTTGTACTTAGTCGTTGTATTGGCTCATGGTTCTGGGTGCGCCTATAGTGCAAAAGGAGAGTATCATATCGCAGGCTTTGTTCATGATGAAAGGGAGTTCTTCCATTTCCTGTTTGGGGAAATTAGATAGGACATATTCGGCCTGACGTCCTTTATGAAAATCGTTTCCAACTCCGAATTTGATGCGGCTATAGTTGTTGCCTCCTGTGAGTTCTTCTATGTTCTTTAGTCCATTATGTCCTGCACTACTTCCCTTTGTTCTCAGTCGGAGGCTTCCGAAGGGTAGGGCAATATCATCAACGATCACCAGTACATTCTCTTTGGCTATCTTTAATTCATTCATCCAGTAGTTGACAGCCTTACCACTTAGGTTCATGTAGGTGGTAGGTTTGATCATATGGATAGATCGGCCTTTGTGTTTGAACTCTGTCTTGTTGGCTAATTTGAGGTGCTCAAATTGGACTCCCTGATCATCTGCTAATTTATCTAAAACCAGAAAGCCTATGTTGTGCCGGGTTAGCTCATATTCTGGCCCTATGTTGCCCAATCCTACAATTAGATACTTCATTTTAATTCAGCTGTTATTGAATTTACGTAATAGGGGTACAAAGAAAAGATCAAAAAAAATCCTGTTCTAATTTAGAACAGGATTTAATTCTTTAACTAAAAAGTAAGATTAAGCTTCTGCTTCTGCAGCTTCTTCCTCCTCACCAGCATTCAATTCAGTCGCTGATTTACCTCTTAGTGCTCTTGGAATCTCAGCTACAGCAATCGATGATTGTGGTGCATCCATGATTTCAAAGTTTTCTGGTGAAAGGTCACCCACCTTTACCGCTTTACCAAACTCAAGCTTGTTGATGCTAACATCAATGTGCTCAGGCATGTTTTTAGGTAGAGATTTCACTTTCAATGTTCTTCTCTTAACGATCAAAGTACCTCCTGATTGTACCGCTGGTGATAGACCAGTGATATGAACTGGGATGTCCATTTTGATAGTAGATCCTGCGAACCATTGTAGGAAGTCAACGTGCAAGATAGTTTCACTTACTGGGTGAAACTGAATGTCCTGCATGATTGCATCGTACTCTTGTCCTTCCACATTCACTTTTACAAAGTGTGCTTCTGAAGTGTAAACCAATTCTCTAAAAAGAATGGCTGGTGCATAAAAGTGAATTTGCTCGTCACCACCATAGATTACACAAGGAATCATTCCTTCATTGCGTAATTTTTTGGAGTCTGCTTTGCCGAGATTTGCTCTTTTATACCCTATAATCTCAATCGTTTTCATAATGATATATTAATTTGTAAATAATGTACTTATCGATTCGTGACCGTGGATTCTCTTGATTGCATCTGCAAATAGAGGAGCCATACTAGCCACATGAATTTTGTCAGAACTTCCCTTAAGAGGAATACTGTCAGTTACTACCAATTCTTCTAACTCTGAGTTGTCTACATTGTTGTAGGCTTCTCCTGATAGAATCGGGTGTGTACAGAAGGCTCTTACTGATTTAGCTCCTTTTTCTTTCAAAAGGTTAGCCGCTTTGGTTAGAGTCCCTGCTGTATCTATAATGTCGTCAACCAGGATTACGTTCTTTCCTGTTACATCACCTATGACCTGCATAGATGCTATTTCGTTCGCTCTTTTTCTGTGTTTGTCACAGACTACCATTTCTGCTTTAAAGAATTTAGCAAATTCTCTTACGCGTTTGGTAGATCCTACATCCGGCGCTGCAAAGATAATATCGTTCAATCCCAAATTGTTGATGTATGGAACGAATATCAAACCAGCTATCAAGTGATCTACTGGGATGTCAAAGAAGCCTTGAATCTGATCTGCATGCAAATCACATGTCATCAATCGAGTTGCTCCAGCTGCTTGTACCAAATTGGCCATCAGTTTGGCAGCAATCGATACTCTAGGCTTGTCTTTTCTGTCTTGTCTTGCATAACCGTAGTAGGGTACTACCAGGTTGATGGTTTTGGCGCTGGCTCTCTTAGCTGCATCGATCATTAACAAAAGCTCGATGATGTTGTCAGAAGGGCCATTAGTCGATTGGATAAGGAAAACGTCACAACCTCTGATCGACTCGTCAAAACTGTAAGAAAGCTCTCCGTCGCTAAATTTTCTAGAAGTAGACTTACCTAGCGGCTGACCGTAATGCTTTGCGATTTGTTGCGCAAGGGCATCTGAGCCTAGACCTGCAAAGAGTTTGACTTGTGATGACATTTTTTTGGTGTTTAGTATTAAAAAAAAATCCCGACCATGAGCCGGGATTTTTTTGCTGGTCTACTAGGGCTCGAACCTAGACTCTTCTGGACCAAAACCAGACGTGTTGCCAGTTACACCATAGACCATTTTGATGCCCCATTGATTTGGGAGTACAAAATTAGAATTTTGCTCCACTAAATCAAACTTTTGATGAGTATTTTAAGTGATTTTTTTCACTTTTTTTACTTCTGCCCTGATATCCAATTCTTTGCGTTAACAAAGGCTTGAATCCATGGAGTGATTTCGTCATTTCTTTCTTCCGGATAATGAGCCCAGTTCCATGAGAACAGCGAACGCTCCAGGTGAGGCATCATCGCGAGATGACGGCCATCTTTGGAATATACGCCTGCTACATCATAGTCAGACCCGTTAGGATTACCAGGATACGCACTGTAATTGTACTTCATACAGACGTTGTAGCTGTCCTCCGATTCAGGTAGGTCAAACTTACCTTCGCCATGCGCCACGGCAATCCCTAAGCTACTGCCTGCGAGGCTTTGCAGCATGATGGAATCATTTTCTGGAATGTTGACGGAAAGGAATGTTGATTCGAATTTTCCTGAAAGGTTATGCTGCATTTTAGGGTGCTCTTTCTTTTCAGGGAAAATCAATCCCAACTCCATCATCAACTGACATCCATTACAAACTCCAAGACTCATGGTGTAGGGTCTTGCGTAGAAGTCTTTTAAGGCTTTGTTTGCTTTATCGTTGAATTGGAAAGCTCCAGCCCAGCCTTTGGCAGATCCCAAGACATCTGAGTTAGAGAAGCCTCCTACGAATACGATCATGTTGACGTCCGACAGGTCATCTCGACCGGACATCAAGTCCGTCATGTGAACATCCTTTACGTCAAATCCAGCTAAATGAAGTGCATAGGCCATTTCACGATCACCATTCACGCCTTTTTCGCGAATGATGGCCGCTTTTACTCCAGATGGCGCTGATCTATGCTGATCAAGGTTCAGTCCTTTAATTGACCCTTCAAAGCCAGCAGGGAAGCTGAACTTTAGAGGTTGTGTCTTATAAGATGCAAACCTTGAGTCTGCTTGTGATTTTTCTGTTTGATGTGTGTCCAGTAGGTGAGAAGTACTCATCCATACATCTCTGAGCTCGTCAATGTCATAGCTTCCGTTCACATCTTTTGACGTGATAGAGAAAGACCTATCCATGTTGATGCTTCCAATTTCCTGGTAGCTCAAATCTGAAGCTTCAAGTGAAGCTGTATCGGCCACTTGCAATACGATAGCCGGGCTTTCGCTAAATAGGACTTGATTCCCTGAGGTATCGAAAGCACTCAGGTCGATAGATGCACCAGTGTCTGTAGTAGGGAAGTGCATTTCTAGCAATGTGGTGATCAAACCACCCGCAGAAACATCATGCCCTGCCAATACTTTTCCGGTTTTAATCAGTTCTTGTACTGCAGCAAATGTCTTTTTGAAAGTTTCTGCCTTAGGAGAGGCAGCTGGGGCGTTGCCCAATGCATTTTTGGTTTGGGCATAACTAGAGCCATCCAACGAAAATGCGCCATCCGATAATGGGATATAGATCAATTTACTTCCGGCTACTTTTTTGATGTCCGGAGAGATCGTTTGATTGATGTCGCTTACTTCACCTACTGTGGATATAATAACCGTACCAGGAGAGTCCACCGTCTTACCGTCAGGATACTTCTGCGTCATGGATAGGGAGTCCTTTCCCGTAGGTATATTGATGCCTAATGCAATGGCATAGTCGCTAACCGCTTTTACTGCCTGATAAAGTCTTGCTTTCTCACCATCTGTCTTGGTAGGCCACATCCAGTTGGCACTTAGGGATATTCCCTCGAATCCATGAGACAGCGGAGTAAAAACAAGATTGGTCAATGCCTTAGTAATAGCTAGTTCAGAACCTTTTTCAGGGTCGCAAATGGCTGCTATAGGCGCATGTCCGATAGAGGTGGCGATACCTTTGTTGCTGGCAAAATCCATGGCCATTACTGCCACATTGTTTAAAGGCAACTGAATCTCTCCACAGGTTTGCTGAGTCGCTACGCGTCCTGTTACAGAGCGGTCGACTTTGTTGGTCAACCAATCTTTACAAGCCACCGCTTCTAATTGTAGCAATGCCTTAAGGTCAGCTTCGAACTCGGCTGGATTGCTGCTGACAGCCACATATTTTTTATTCAGGCTCTTATCTTCCAGGATAGTTTTCGGAGAGGAACCAAACATTTTGGATAGTCCCCAATCTACTGCAGATTTTTTTGCATCACTTCTACCTACTTTGAAGTGCATGTCTCCGGTGGCTTCACCTACCTCGAAGAAAGGGGCTCTTTCTCGTTCGGAGATTTCTTTCAGTTCGGCAATGGCTGACTCTGGAAGGGCCAATCCCATTCTTTCCTGAGATTCGTTTCCGATGATTTCTTTGTCTGATAGGGTAGGGTCACCTACGGGGAGTTTGTTGATGTCGATGTTTCCTCCCGAGTCCTCGACCAACTCCGATAGACAGTTGAGGTGACCGCCGGCTCCATGATCGTGTACGGAGTGGATCGGATTGTTGTCTCCCTCTACCATGGCGCGGATGGCGTTCGATACACGTTTTTGCATCTCAGGATTCGAACGTTGGATCGCATTCAGCTCAATGGCATTGGCGAATTCTCCTGTAGTAACAGAGGAAACGGCACTACCACCCATACCGATTCGGTAGTTGTCACCACCCATGATTACGATTTTGTCACCTTTGGTAACAGGCTTCTTCAGTGCGCTTTCTTTTTTGCCATAGCCTACACCACCTGCCATCATGATCACTTTGTCGAATCCTAAAGATTCTCCATTCTCTTCATGTTCGAAGGTCAATACGCTACCGCATATTACTGGCTGACCAAATTTGTTACCGAAATCGCTAGCTCCATTGGAGGCTTTGATCAAGATTTCTAATGGGGTCTGGTACAACCATTGTCGTGGCTCAATTTTATTCTCCCAGGGCTTCTTGCCGTCTAGTCTTGGATAGCTAGTCATATAGACTGCTGTACCCGCTAGAGGGATACTTCCCTGGCCGCCTGCCATACGGTCTCGGATCTCTCCGCCTGTACCTGTAGCTGCTCCATTGAATGGCTCGACTGTGGTAGGGAAGTTGTGTGTTTCTGCTTTCAGGGAAATCACAGATTCGAAATCCTTCGTTTCGAAATAGTCAGGTTTGTTTTGTGACTTAGGAGCGAATTGCTGAACGACTGGCCCTTTGATGAAAGCCACGTTGTCTTTGTAGGCAGATTCGATCATCCCAGGAGAGGCTTCTGAGGTCTTCTTGATCATCTTGAAGAGAGATTCTTCTTTCTCCTCGCCATCGATGATGAACTTACCGTTGAATATTTTGTGGCGGCAGTGCTCGGAGTTGACTTGCGAGAACCCGAACACCTCACTGTCTGTTAATTTTCTTCCCAGGTCTTTGGCTACCTGCTCGAGGTACTCAACCTCTTCGTCGCTTAGCGCCAATCCTTCCTGTTGGTTATAAGCGGCAATGTCTTCGATTTCCAAAATTTCTTCTGGTGCCTTGTCGATCGTAAATGTAGACTGGTCGAGGGAGTCGTACTTTTGATTCAGCATAGGATCAAAATGTCCCTCGGTGCTGAATTCTTCTATTCTGAAGATCCCCTCGATCCCCATGTTTTGCGTGATTTCAACCGCATTGGTACTCCATGGGGTCAGCATCTCTTTTCTTGGACCTATAAAGGAGCCAGAAATAGATTCCTGCTCCAAATGGCTGGCATTGCCAAAGAGCCAAACGAGCTTTTCTATGTCGGTAGAGGAAAGTGAAGATTGTGAACCTACCAGGTAGTAGGTGCTGTCATTTTTCTTAAAAATTGAAATCATCTATGGAAGGACTTTATTAAGCCGCAAAAATAGAAGGATTTAGGAAATAATGAGGGCTTGTATGGGATTATTGGGAGGGGGTAGGGAAGATAGATGAGAAATCGGCGTATCGTGTAGTTCTAACCTTGTTTGCCCAGTTGATACGGGCGGAGGTATTCATTCGCCCGTTGTAGTTGGGGGGTGGGGCGTTGCAGTTGGACTTTTGACCGTTGCAGTTGGAACTTTGCCCGTTACATTTCCATTTTTCAGCTTTACAGTTGGACTTTTGGGCGTTACAGTTGGAGGTTCGGGCGTTACAGTTGGAGGTTCGGGCGTTACAGTTGGAACTTTTGGCGTTACAGTTGGGCTTCCGGGCGTTACATTTCCATTTTTCACCGTTACAGTTGGAACTTTGACCGTTGCAGTTGGGGGTTGGAGCGTTACAGTTGGGACTTTTGGTGTAGCAGTTGGAGGTTTGGGACCTTTCGTCCTGAATAGGGTTGACTGTTTTGGGATCAATCCTGATTGAAGTTGGCAGCTATATGAGTCAATCCTGAAGAAAGTGGACTAGTGGGTCTAGTAATCAGATTACTTTTTAGATGAATCGGTATAGTGGCTGGGATGTTTGCTGTAGTTACATTAGTTTGGTAGAACCAAGTGGGGTAGAGGCCTTCTTCTCATGGCAAATATTCAAGAAAGAGAAATATTTTTTTAAACGTTTATAAACGACAACAATCGGGTACATAGTGCACTGGATGTAATGTAGATATAGTGCATTGTAGTTACCTAATGTTATCATTAATTCATGCATAGATTAAACATCACTGCTATCGTTCTATTTTTCCTCTTTGGTTGCTCTGAAACCAAGAAGACAAAACCTAAAGAGCTAACACCCGAACAAAAGACTGATATCGAATCATTTTCGAACGAGTTGATTAACAGTATCAACGGTTTCGATTTTGCAGTTATTAATAACGCATGGAATAATGAAGCTTTCAAGGAAAGAGTATCCAACCGTGTGAATAAAACTCAACAAAGTGTTTTGAACCACATTTTTGAGAAGGATCTGAGAATGACAATAAAAACTGGCAATTTGAGCATTGTTCATCGCGTGAACTCGGATCAAGGACAGGTTTCATTCTTGAGATTAGATCACTATGATACTTACTCCGAGCTTATTTTACTTATGACATTTGAAGGAGTTTATGATTTCTTCAAATACCGAATTGAATCACTTAACAACAAGCCAAGTTTGACAGACTTCTATCATTACACCGACAACCTTTGGTATAGCGAAAAAGTAATTAACATGCTTCGTATGAATTCCAAATATGATGCTTTTTCTGATGAACGACATCAGGCCAATAGAGCAATGAGAGCCTATGAACAAGCATTAACAATTGGAGATACTTTAGAAGCACTCTATTCTTTGTACGACATCCCAGAAACTCACCAAAAAGGCAACTGGTTGAGTCTACGAAAATTGAGTTTAGCAATTGTTCTTGGCGATTCTGTTTTGGCGGATGTGATGGCGACCGAACGTGAAAACAACAAAAGCTTGTACATGGACTATTTGTACAACTATTATTTAGGAGATACAACCAGTCTTAGTTCAACTTATCAACTACTGGCTGGCGAACTCGGTGAATCAAAAGCTCTTGACTCTCTTATTGAGATCGGATACCTGTGGAACGTTGAAAATAATGATAACAGTCGCTAAAAATCCATAGGCTTATGAGCCATTTGCAAAGGGCATTTGAATCAGATACTTTTAAAGAAATTAATAAAGTCCAAGCCTACGGATTTTAGCTTTGCGTTGTGGAGAATTAGTAGGATCGCATAGTTGATGTCAATTTATTTTATTCCATATCTGAAATACGAACTTTTAACGAAGGATAAGAAGAGTGAAATAATTTCTCGCTTGAGGTCCTTAACATCTTATGAAAAGTTTTTTGAAATAAATAACCCTGCTATTTTCAGGGGAGAGGTATTTGATAGCAGCTTCCGAATTCAGAGAAAAATAAGAAAAGGGATGCACCATAATTGGAATCCTATAATTGACGGAACTATTGTTGAGAATGAAAAAGGAACATCAATAACTATCAAGATGTCACTTCACTTGATAACGAAGATATTTTCTATACTAATGATCGTGGGTACTTTTTTAGCCATTCTTTCCAACCCGAACGAACTTTGGGGGTCACTTGGATTGATCAGTTTCCTATATGGGATAACAACCATTTTCTGGAATTCTGCAGTAAACAAGTCCAGAGATTCCTTAGATCATTTATTAGGTCACCCTCTAGAATAATAGAAACATAAGCGGCTAAAAAACTCCCCAACTGGCGACATAGCAAATAGCCAAACTATCTATCTGATATTTTATCGTGAATCTGCCCACTCCCTGCTGGCGCAAGCTTGTAGCTTGTGCTGTGCATTTCTACCGATTACCTGCTGTATTTTAATCCAGTTGAATCCCGCTCTTTCAAATCTTAGCCTGCAAGTTTCAATCAAATTCAGAAAGGCTGTCTATGTTGGGTGAGTAATCGGGTTACATGGACAGGATTGACTTGGAGCAACCTGTTTACTATATTTCCGAAAACTTTAAATTACCAGCGCCCGAGGATATTGACACAGGCGCTTAAAACCTTAAATACATTGCAATGACTAAATTTCTATTCTTTACCCTTTGTTTTTTATTGACTGTAAGTACTTGTTTTAGTCAAGAAATCATACCTCTCTGGCCTGAAGGGATCCCGAACGATCAGGAAACTAATGAAACTGAAACACGAGAAAATGGCGATATAGTATGGATTGAGAAGGTTCAGAAGCCCACTCTTGAAATCTATCTGCCAACAAAAAAAAATGCCACAGGAAGGGCAGTGGTGATATGTCCAGGAGGTGGGTATCGCGGTTTGGCCTATGATTGGGAAGGGACGGACATCGCAAAATATTTGAATTCTAAAGGGATTGCGGCGTTTGTTTTAAAATACAGATTGCCAAAATCAAAGGATGTGATTTCGGGATACAATGCGCCATTGCATGATGCGCAAAGAGCGATAAGGCTGGTGAGGCAAAACGCTGAAAAATGGAATGTATCCAAAGACCAAATCGGAGTTATGGGGTTTTCTGCAGGTGGTCATCTCGCTTCCACTTTGGGGACTCATTACGATCAAGGTGAAAAATCGAATACGGTAGATTCACTGAGTGCACGTCCAGATTTTATGGTCTTGATATACCCAGTGATCACGATGAAAGCCCCCACTACTCACGGAGGTTCAAGAAACAACTTGATAGGTGAAAAACCGAAGCAGGAGTTTATTGATTTATACTCTAATGAGTTATATGTGAATAAAAATACTCCTCCTACTTTTATCCTTCATTCCTCTGATGATAAATCTGTGCCTGTAGAGAATAGCATACTATTTTATCAGGCCTTGCAGAGGGAAGGGGTTTATTCAGAAATACATATTTACCCAACAGGAGGGCATGGGTTTTCGCTAGCCATAGGACAAGGTCATTTGCAATCATGGGTTGAGCGGCTTTGGGATTGGATGGATAGTTTGGAATAAAAGGACTTACATCCATGTAGGAATGGAAAGGCTAATAATAGCAAGGTCTGCCAGCTAAGTAATCATATTACTTCGAGTAATCGGATTACTGGATGATAGTTCATGAGGGTGAATCATGCGCCATTCGAAGACGTTTTTTACATGATCCAAAACATGCCTTAGTTTTTTGATGGTGCAGATATGGCCTTTTGGGGCGTAATCGTATGCTAGTTGCCCTCAGGCTCGTTTAGGACCAGTCGGAAGCCGACGCGTTCACTTCCTTTGTTGAGCAGTATGTATTCCCTCACGTTGTTGGCTGCATCCACAAAAGTGTGTTGGTATGATGCGCCTCTGATCACCTTGGCTCCCATATTTCCGAGGTTTAGGTCCAGTGGAGTACCATCTCCTGGGGTTTTGGTATAATCATCGAAATGATCATCCTGACATATCTCCTGTACATTGCCCACCATGTCGTACAGTCCCCAGGCATTGGGCGCGTAGCTTTTTACCTCCGTTGTTTTTTGATTTTCTTTTGCGCTACCACAGTAGGGGCCATAGTGGGATCTGTGATTGCCATAATGTCCCCAGTTAGCTTCTTCGCAAGTTAGCGTATCTCCAGTGACATAGAGGGTTTGACCACCTACAGTGGCGGCATATTCCCACTGTGCTTCACTCGGGAGCGAAAACTGGTAGCCTGTCGTTTCATACAGCCAGGGGATGAATTGCTCCTGAATTTCGTGGTAGGTGACATTGATCACGGGCCGCTGTCCCTGGCCCCAGTTGTTGTCGTCGGGCATCGCCAGACAGCCTCCTGCTTGTACACATGCTGCCCATTGGTCGAAGGTCACTTCTGCTTCCATGATTTTAAATCCAGGGACATCGACTCGAATTTTTGGACTGTGCGTGTATCGCTTTATTTTTAGGCTATCTACTCCCATATCGAAAGATCCGGCAGAGATATCTACTAGATTTCCTATTACTTGAGTCAGGGCATCCTCACTGATTTTTTCGGGAGCATCCATGAGGAAGCTCATGTTGCGTCTGGCCCAATTGCTCCATTTAAGGTTTTCTTCCTCCTGATTATTGAAATAGCTGGTTATTCCCCAGTAGACAAAGAGCAGAAATATAGGACTTAAAAACAGCAAGATCACCTTGAGGTTGATCCCGTTCATGGTGTATTTTTTGTTGTACTCCCTGCGCATATAGTCCTGCAGGGGATCGTCATTTTCTCCAGGAGGTATCGGCTTGCCCGGAGGGGTCCAATGAAAGTTGTCCCAAAAGCTGCTCTTGTTCTCGTTGGTCTTTTTACTCATTATTAATAGTGCTTTTGATCGGGTTGTTCTTGGGGTATCGATGGTTATAGATTAGTTTTTTAGCACGAGTCGAAAACCACTTCTGTTGTTTCCCTTCGAATTGCGAATTTCTGATCGTGATGCGGCTTTCATCATATGATAGGAAGAGGAATAATCGCCTCCACGCAAAACCACATCTATCGAATGATAATCGACATTTTCAATTTCTCCCGCAGAAGGTGCCTCCCAGGCGCTACCGTCTGCAGGAGCACCCGCGTAGCTGTCATGATAGAGATCGTTGACCATTTCACCCACGTTACCATACATGTCATAGAGTCCGTATGCATTGGGTCCATAGCTTTTGACAGGCATTGTTTTTCGGTCTGCCTTGTTACCTCCACAGTACTTGTCATAGTATGAGCGGTGATTTCCATAATGCCCCCAATTGGCGTCCTCGCAGCTTATGTCTTCTCCAAAGACAAAATCGGAGGTAGTTCCCCCTCGGGCAGCATACTCCCATTGTGCTTCGCTGGGTAGCTCAAACTGATAGCCGGTTTTTTGATACAGCCAGGGGATGTATTCATCAACTATGTCATTGTAAGAGATGTTGATGACCGGATGCTGCTGTTTGCCCCATCCTTCGTCAGAGGGTTGGTTGGTACAGGCCCCATCAGCAACACATGCTTGCCATTGCTCAAAGGTTACTTCTGTTTCCATGATTTTAAAATCTGGGAGCGTGACGGTGTGAACAGGAATGGCATATCTTAATTTTTCATCCTCGCTACCCATTTCAAAACTACCGCCTTTCACAGCGATCATTTTTCCGACATATTGTTCTAAGCTCGCTTCCTCTATTTGGGTAGGTACATCCGACTGGAATAAAGCGCTTTCTGATTTCCAATTGTCCCAACTGCGCATTTTATGTGCCCAGGACCCATCTCCTACACTAAATATGTAGTACATGTAAGAGCCACATGCTGCTATTGCTAATAGCAACAACAAGACAATTGCCACAGGCATACCATTGTGCGTATGTTTTTTATTGTATTCTCTTCGGGCAAAGTCGTAAGCCGGGTCGTCATTGTCTCCGGCAGGTACGGGGTCTGCAAAACCCAAAGCACTCCAGAAGGGGTATTTAGACTTTTTCTTCTCTGGTGTTTTGCTGTCAGTCGGGTTGCTTTGCTCTTGCCTGGCCTGGTACCGAGCTCTGGCTTCAGGTTCAGTGGTTGGTAATGGAGTGTTTTTGTTGAGTTGTGAAAATCCATCAAACCCATCTTCCAATCGGGCAAAGTGCTGATCAAACCAAAAACCATCTTTGCTAATGAAGGATTCCAGCTCTGTATTCTTCACTATCAATAGGGCATATATATTCTGGCTAAGTAGCGGTTGATACAAAAAGAAACTGTAGCGAGGTTTTAACAATCTCTTGATGGTTTGAATTACACCAAAGTGGGGATAGGCAAATCCAGAATAATCCAAAGTGTAGTTTTCACCATCGTAGTGGATAATACTCGCATTTTGTCCTGTATTTTCGGCAGAGTTGACATAAAAATCCTCCTCGATGTACTTACCGATTTTGCCTAGTATAGCATCGATGTAAGTAATGTTCGGGGAGATGTGGATTAGCCCTTTGGGCGTACTGTTCAGATCGTGGTGGTTTTTGAGCGTGGATAGCGTCAGTTGATTGTGCATTGAGCTTGATTATAGGTTGATGTGAACATCTAAAAAATGTGGGGGCGAAATTAGGTTATAGCGCCTTCTTGATCAAGGGATGCTTGGGTGTAAATGACTTTTGGCAGGAATACACTTGTCTGATGGTACGATAGTAGTTGGTGATAGTAAGGTGTATGTCCCTATGATGTTCTGAAAGGATTAGCCTTTCAATGCAGAGACGATGACTTCATCAGCATACTCCAACAATTTGTTGTGGCCATGATCCAGTACATGAACCTCGCTGTGGGTAAGACCGGAGAGGAAGGCGGTGTGTGCTTTGGGGTCGATGATTCGGTCTTTTTTGCCAAAGATGATAAGGGATTGGCATGTAGAATCATTGAGTAACTCAATCAATTCTGCTTGTGGAACTCTAAAATGTTTGAAGGCTACCCATGTTTGATAGACCAGCAATCGTTGTTCTTTTTTCTGCAGCTGAGTCGTTGCAAACTTGATGACAGACTTGTTCATTACTTTTATGCTACTAAGAAAATGAAGCACTGCGAAAAATGGTTTAGGATTAATCATCAGGTAGTGAAACAATTGTCTGAGGCCAACTGGGAAGGTGGCAAATTCATACCAAAACCTCCTGATGATTCCATCTGCTGCTCCTAAGATGAGATGATCTATTTGATTCGAAAAAGAGTAAAAGGTGCTGATCGCAAATCGTCCACCCATGGAGTAGGCCAGGATGGAAAATTGCTCGATTTTCAGAAAAGAAAGGAAGTCTGAGAAAATTTCTTTCCATTCCGGAATCTTTAAGTACATCTGTACGTTATCAGCTCTTGAACTCGAACCATGATAAAATAACCGAACTGCTATGATTGTATACTGCCCTTCTAGTTGATCTTCAAGGAACTTGAAGCTGTTTCCGTCTTGTGCAAACCCGTGGAAGCAAATCAAATAATTTTTACCCCTACCAAAAGTCTGGTATTCAAGCTGGGCACCTGATGGATGTGGGTATAGTTCAACGGACATTTTCAAGTTTAATGAAAAAATTATGTAAACCATGAATCCTTTGGCTTGGTGTTGCGTAGAAACCGAGGAAACGATTAGGATGTTAAAAGTTTCCTGAGTTTCTTTGCGGTCAATTATGAGTGATTTAGTAGAAAAGATTAGTCAAACAGCCTACGAGCTGTTTCATAGGTTCGGGATCAGGAGTGTCTCCATGGATGATATCGCACGTGAGCTGTCTATCTCCAAAAAGACCATCTATCAATATTTTAAAGACAAAGATGAGATGGTGACTCATGGAGTGATGAGGCACATAGAGCGGGAGATCAATGAGTTTACCGGTGTTTTAGAGAAATCTAACAATGCGGTTTTGGAATTGGTTAATCTGTCGACTTGCATCAAACGAAATATGAAGAAGATCAATCCTTCTATGTTGTTTGATCTTCAAAAGTTTCATCCTGAAGCATGGACTAAATGGCTAGAGTTTAAAAATGATTTCATAAAAAAGACTGTATTGGAGGTGATCAGGAGAGGGAAAAAGGAAGGTTACTTTAGAAGTGATGTCAACGAAGAGATGATGGCCATCTACAGGATCGAAACCATAGAGCTGACTTTTAATCAAACCATTTTTCCTCAGCACGAATGGGATTTTGTAGAGGTTCAATTGGCGCTGATGGATCACTTTTTAAGAGGAATGATGACCATAAAAGGAATAGAATATTACGAAGAACTGCACAACTCAATAAACAATGAGAATATATAAACGAATACTAACAGTATTATGCCTAATGCTGTCCCTCTCTCAGATGGGAAGGGCGCAAGACAAAACGAGCTTTTCTTTAGAAGAAGCGATTGAATATGCCTTGATTAACAACCAAAATGTAAAGAATGCAAGTTTAGAAGTGGAGGTTGCGGATAGGCAAGTAGATGAAATCATTTCGGATGGTTTACCACAAGTGAATCTGAATGCAGATTTGAACTACAATTATGCTATCCAGCAAGTATTCTTAGATACCGCTGATAGCTTCTTCCCACCACCGCCCAATTTGGAATCTGATGTAATAGGTTTTGGGTTAGGAGTCCCTTATACAAGTTCTTTTAGGTTGTCCGCAACTCAGATGATTTTTGACGGTTCATTTTTCGTAGGGTTGAAAGCCGCAAAGACATTCAAGGAATTGTCGAAAAAGGATCACATTAAAACTAATATAGATGTGGCAGAAGCTGTTTCAAAAGCCTATTATGGCGTTTTGGTTAATCAGGAAAGATTGGAATTGATTGAAAGCAATTTTGCCAGAGTAGATTCATTGCTCAGAGATACAGAGCTGCTATATGAAAATGGGATGGCTGAAAAAATTGATGTCAATAGAGTCAAAGTGCAATACAATAATCTGAAAGTTGAAAAGGATAATTATCATGCAGTTTTAGATCTCAGTAGATCTATTTTGAAATTTCAAATGGGCTTGGATACCAAAGCGAGTGTGGAGCTGACTGATGAACTTTCGTCTGTGAAGTTTTTCGATTATCAAAAAGTAGATGATTTCGATTATAACCAAAGAATTGAGTATTCTCAATTGAATATTAATAAGGAGCTCAATGAGCTGGATATCAAAAACATAAATGCACGCTATATACCTGCTATTAATGCATATGCGAATTATGGAAGGAATACAGGAGCCTTAGCAGTAGGGGATGTTTTCACCAATCCCTGGTCTAACGTAGGAGTAGTAGGATTACAGCTATCTATGCCAATTTTCGATGGATTAAAGAAGACTCGTCAGGTTCAGCAGCGAAAATTGAAGGCTGAGCAACTGAATAATCAATTTGAATTGTTGGAACAAAACATAGATATAGAAATACAGCAAGCCACTGCCAGCTACGAAAAGCAGATTGATAACATAGAGGCGCAAAAAGAGAATATGGAATTGGCACGAGAGGTATATGATGTGGCTAAAACCAAATATGAAGAAGGGGTAGGGTCGAATATAGAAGTGATCGAAGCAGATCGCGATTACAAACAGGCTCAAACCAATTATTACAATGCTGTTTATGATGCATTGATTTCAAAAGTAGAATTACAAAAAGCGTACGGAGTACTGCTCTAATAGAAAGAATTAAACTGAAACACCGATCAAAATGAGAACATACATATCGATCATAACTCTTGCCGTGGTACTAGGAGCCTGCGATGGAGAATTAGAAAAAAAGAAGGCGAAAGTCGAGGAGTTGAAAACAGAGATCAGCGAGCTGAAATCTGAAGTCGCTACGCTAGAAGATGAAATCAAGAAAGAAGACCCAGAATATGGGAAAAAGGCCATTAATAAGGTGCTGATTACAGCTTTGGAGATCAAGCCGAAATATTTCGAACATAAAATAGATGTACGAGGTGGAGTAGAGTCTAGAACCAACGTGACGGTGAGTCCACAGATTATGGGGAAAATTGAGTCCGTCAATGTCAAGGAAGGACAAAAAGTGAGCAAGGGCCAATTGCTATTTACACTGGACAATGACATCATCAGAAATAACATCGCAGAACTAAGAACTTCTTTGGAACTCGCGACGGTAGTTGCTGAAAAACAAGAGAACCTTTGGAAGCAAAATATTGGGACTGAAATTCAATACCTGGAGGCGAAGAATAATAAGGAGTCACTCGAACGTAAATTGGCTACTGCACAATCGCAATTGAGCCAATCTAGAGTGAAGGCGCCTTTTTCAGGAAGTATAGATAAGGTAGATGCCAAAGTTGGAGAAATGGCTCAGCCTGGTATGCCAATGGTAAGAATTGTAAACCCTGATGATATACACATCAGTGCGGATGTCTCGGAGAGATTCATTGGCAAATTCAAGCAAGGAGATAAAGTAGATGTTTATTTCCCAGCTCAGGATCAAAGACTAGAATCGACTGTTACATCTGTGGGTCAGGTTATCAACGATCAGAACAGAACTTTCAACATGGAAGTGAAGTTGCCAAAATTGGACTTCCCTGCTAAGCCCAATCAAGTTGTGGTTTTAAGTCTGAAAGACTATGTCAATGAAAAGGCGATCAAGGTGCCAACCAAATTGATTCAGTCAGATAAAATTGGTCAATTCATCTACGTGGTAGAAAAGCAAGGGGAAGAATTAGTGGCTAAGAAAAGTCACATCGAAACTGGTTTGTCTTTCAACAACGAAACAGAAATAGTTTCGGGTCTATCAACAGGTCAATCAGTAGCCCTGAAGGGATACCGTGACTTGTCTGAGGGCGTGATAGTAAGCATCGAAGACAGCAAGGAAACAGCAGTAGCTGCTAAATAACAAACTCAAATCATCATCCAATCATGGCTGAAAATAGCATACAAGAGGATATTAAAACTGAGAAGCAGTTTGGGTTGACCACTTTGTCGCTCAATAACCGCACGACGGTATTCGTGTTGACTGCTTTGATCATATTAATGGGGATATCGACTTATATCAATCTCCCCAAGGAAAGTTTTCCTGAGATACACCAACCGGTGGTCTATGTGGGAACCCCACATCCAGGTAACTCACCTGTGGATATGGAAAACCTGATTACAAGACCTCTAGAGAAAGAATTGAACACCATCGCAGAGGTGGATGAGATTCGCTCTACATCCGTACAGGATTACTCCACCATTATAGTGGAGTTTACTTCTGATACGGAAATCGAGGAGGCTTTGACTAAAGTAAAGGACGCAGTGGATCGGGCAAAGCAAGAATTGCCTTCTGATCTGGAAAGTGATCCTAACGTGTTCGAAATGAATTTCGCCGAATTCCCTGTACTGAATATCAACCTTTCGGGTGATTTCAGTATCGAGGAGTTGAATGACTATGCGGAGGATCTGGAAGATGAGATTGAAAAAATCATCGAAATATCCAAAGTGGAGATTCGTGGAGTGGACGAAAAGGAGGTACGCATCAATGTGGATCCTTATCAAATGGAAGCCCGTTTGGTCAATTTTTCTGATATAGAAAATGCCATTCGTGCGGAGAATATTACGCTATCTGGTGGCAACCTAAAAGAAGGAGATATCAGAAGATCCATTCGAGTGGTAGGAGAATTTGATAATCCTAAACAATTGCTGGAAGTAGTGGTGAAGCAGGAGGCTGGCAATATTGTTTACCTCGGAGATATAGCGAATGTAGAGTTTGACTATAAAGAGAAACAAAGCTATGCTCGATTGAGGCGCCAGCCTGTAGTGATGATGGATGTAGTGAAGAGAAGCGGTGAGAACCTGTTGATTGCCACTGATAAGATCAATGATATTCTGGAAGATTTCAAAGCCAATCGATTTCCTGAAGGCTTAGAGGTAACCATTACCAATGACCAGTCTCAGCAGACCAGAGACATGGTGAGCAGTTTGGAGAACAACATTATCTCAGGGGTATTGCTGGTAGTATTGGTACTACTGTTTTTCCTTGGAACCAGAAATGCCCTGTTCGTAGGGGTAGCGATTCCTTTGTCTATGTTTATGTCTTTCATGATTTTGGGGATGTTCGGTGTGTCTATCAATATGATGGTGCTTTTCTCCTTGATCATGGCGCTAGGTATGTTGGTGGACAATGGTATCGTGGTAGTGGAGAACGTTTATCGTTTGAGAGAGGAAGGTTTTAACTCCTATGAAGCAGCCAAACGTGGTGTAGGAGAAGTGGCACTGCCGATTATTGCTTCTACAGCGACTACCTTGGCAGCTTTCTTACCTCTGGCTTTTTGGCCAGGTTTGATGGGGGATTTTATGAAATTCTTACCGATCACTTTGATGGTAACGCTTGGCTCATCCTTGTTCGTTGCTTTGGTTATTAACCCCGTGCTCATAGCCGTGTTCATGAAATTGGATGGGGGAGAAAAGGTGAATAAAAAGAAAATTTTTAGTTATTTCGGTATAGCCTTTTTCATAGGTGTAGCCTTGTTATTAGCTAATGTCAATGCATTGGGAATGCTTTCGCTAAGCCTTGGACTTATCACTTTGCTGAACGTATTTGTTTTGGTTCCCTTGTCGAGGAAATTCCAAAGTGTTTTTCTACCCTGGTTGGAGGATCTATATAGCAAAACGCTTGATTTTGCTCTAGTTGGAAAGCGGCCTTATTTATTCTTTTGGGGAACGGTAGTGTTGCTGTTCATGTCTATTGGACTGATGAATGTGTTCCCTCCAAAAATAGAGTTCTTCCCAAAGACGAATCCTAAGTATGTAAACATCTTCATAGAATTTCCGGTTGGGACGGATGTCGAGTCTACCAATAGATTTACGGAGAGAATCGAAAATGAAGTCTTCGAGATCATCGATCCTTATCAGGAGATCGTAGAGTCTGTCATTGCCAATGTAGGGGCAGGAGCATCGGATCCTATGGATCAGTCATCATTTGGACAAGGTGAGACACCGAATAAGGCAAGAATCACTGTCAACTTTGTGGAATTCAAGGAGAGAAATGGGGTTTCGACTGTTACGATCATGGATTCGATCAGGTCTAAATTAGACGGCTATCCTGGTGTAGCTATCACCGTGGACCAAGAGCAAAATGGACCTCCAACAGGAAAGCCGATTAGTATTGAAGTAATCGGAGAGGATTTTGAGACTTTAATCGAAATCTCTGAGCAGATGAAAAGTTTCATCAATAAATCTGGAATTGAGGGGATCGAAAAGTTGAAGTCAAATCTGGAAACGGGTAAACCAGAGCTGATTGTCGATATAGATAGAGAAAAGGCCCGTCGATTTGGATTGTCTACCCAATCCATCGCGATGGAGGTGAGGACAGCACTTTTTGGCAAGGAAATTTCGAAATACAAGGAAGGAGAGGATGACTATGAAATCCAACTTCGTCTCGATGAAAAGTATCGTTATGACCTGGATGCTTTGATGAACAAAAGTATTGTGTATCGAAATCAGTCTAATGGTAAAATTGTTTCTGTTCCGATCTCTTCAGTAGCCAAAGCAGAACTTAGTTCTACCTATGGTTCGATCAGAAGAAAGGATTTAAACCGAGTGATCACCATTAGTTCTAACGTAGAGACGGATGCCAATGCTACTGAGATCAATGAGCAGATCAAGCGATTGCTGACTGACTTTGATATGCCTGCTGGATATGAATACCGATTCGGTGGTGAGCAGGAGAAGCAAGCGGAAGAAATGGCTTTCTTGAGTAAGGCACTTTTGATCGCAGTATTTCTGATCTTCTTGATTATCGTTTCTCAGTTCAATAAAGTAACTACTCCATTCATCATTATGACTTCAGTGGTTTTGAGTACTATTGGAGTATTCCTTGGACTAGTGATTTTTCAAATGAACTTTGTGGTGATTATGACCATGATTGGTATTATCTCACTAGCGGGTATTGTGGTGAACAATGCGATTGTGTTGATCGACTTTATAGAGCTGATCAGAAACCGTAAGAGAGTAGAAAAAGGAGTAGATAAATTAGAAATGGATGATATCGTACATGCCATCGTAGAGGCAGGTAAAACCCGTCTTCGTCCGGTATTGTTAACAGCAATCACGACAATTCTGGGATTAATTCCACTAGCGGTCGGATTAAACATTGATTTCATCAAGTTCTTTTCTAGTTTTGATCCGGACTTCTATTTAGGAGGTGACAATGTGGCCTTCTGGGGTCCTATGTCATGGACGATTATTTTTGGGTTAACTTTTGCAACCTTTTTGACCCTTGTCATCGTTCCTGTTATGTACCTATTCTTTGCGAAGTTGAATCGTAAGTTAGGTTTGAGTTAGAATTTAAGATAAATTGATATAGTGATGATAGCGGGGGGCCTTAGTTGCTCTTCGCTTTTTTTTTATGTCCGGATATGATAAGAACCCTCCTGCTAAGCTTGTTTTGTTTGGCTCTGTATGCTTGTAGTACTCAGGTGACTGAACAAAAAGAAATTTCAACTGCTAAACCTGAATGGGAAGAAAAGTACCAATCAGAAAACTTGATCATTCGCCAAATCTCTCCTCATTGCTATCAATATATTTCTTATTTGTCAACACAGGATTTTGGCAAGGTAGAATGCAATGGAATGATCGTGATGAAAGATAAGCAAGCCTATGTGTTTGATACTCCTGCTACGCCTGAGGGTTCTTCAGAATTGGTTTCATGGCTCCAGGATAGTCTGCAAGTAAGTACTAGACTCATTGTGCCTACACATTTTCATTCAGATTGCCTGGCTGGCTTGGGTGTTTTTCATAAAAATGGGATTCCTTCCATGGCGGAAGCTGAGACTTATCAATTGGCTCGTGCGGACTCTGTTGAGGTGTTGCCTCTGAGCTCATTTGGTGGCGGCATGGATTTTACTATTGGGCAAGATACCATCAAGGTTTATGATCCAGGACCTGGACATACAGCTGATAATGTAGTGGTTTATTATTCTGCAGATCGGGTTTTGTTTGGCGGATGTCTGGTGAAATCTGACGGAGCAGGAAAGGGGTATTTAGGTGATGCAGATGTTGCCAATTGGCCTAATAGCATTAAGAATATTCAGAGCCAATTTCCTGATATCGTGTGGGTGATACCGGGCCATGGGGAGGTTGGGAGTACTCAATTGTTGGATTATACCATTCAACTCTTTCAAAACGAATAATAATGAGGAACTAAGCTCTCAGAGATACACTAATTTTCGCTTACTTTGCGACATGTCAAAAGCTTTCATTTCCGTTTACGAAGACAATCATTTGCTGATTGTGGACAAGGCACCGGGTATACTGGTACAGGGAGACAAAACAGGTGATAAACCATTGGTCGACCTATGCAAGGACTATATCAAAGAAAAATATGAGAAACCGGGAGCCGTTTTTCTTGGACCTGTACATCGTTTGGATCGACCCGTAAGTGGATTGGTCGTGATGGGTAGGACCTCTAAGGGACTTGAGAGAATGAGTAAGCTATTCAAAGATCGTAAGATCAAGAAGACTTATTGGGCGATAGTCAAAAGAAGACCGCCAGAGAAGGAAGGGAAACTGGTTCATTGGCTGAAGAAAGATAGTGCTAAGAACAAGACGGAGGCATTTGATGAGCCAGTAGATGGAGCACAAAAGGCAGAGTTGAAATATCGTGTGATGGGCCATCTGAACGACCATTATATGCTGGAAGTTCAACCTTTGACCGGAAGACCACATCAGATTCGTGTCCAACTGGCCAGCATGGGATGTCCGATACGTGGGGATGTGAAATATGGTTTTTCGAAACCCAATCCGGATGCCAGTATCAATCTACACGCGCGTTCTCTGGATTTTATTCACCCAATCAAAAAGGAGCCGATTAAGGTTTTGGCAGGTGTGCCTCAAAATGATTTTTGGGAACAGTATTTAGTTCTAGATAAGAAAAGTGCCAAAGTAAAAAGTAGAGATAAATTCATAGATAAATTACAGTAGATGGGAATGCTGGATCGTTTGAAGAAGAGATGGCAACTTGATAGTTTATGGCAGGTGATCGTTGTTTTGATCGTTTTTGCCTGCACAGGGTTTACTGTCATGTTTTTGAAGCGCCCCATCATGGCATTAATAACCAACTCTTCAGATTATGAGACCTTATTTACCATTCTATACTACATATTCATTCTTCCGGTCTATTTCCTTATTCTCTTGATTTATGGTTTCTTGTTTGGTCAATTTTCCTTCTTTTGGTCATTTGTGAAGCGGACCTGGTACCGAATGACTGGCAATAAATCTAAGATTGATGCTCAATAGATCAGAAGCCATTGCCAAAATCAATGATTTGGCAAGTCAAGGATCTCCTTTCTTATTTATTTCAGACTTTAAAGGAGAACAAAATCATATTCTTCCAAATTCAGAGATAAAAAGCGACGAAGTTCTATTCCAAATCAATGGACATGGAAATGCCTCCGGCGACCAGGTGAACCACCAATCGATCCCACTTGAGAAATCTCCATTGGCGTTTGATGAATATCAGAGAAAATTCGAATTTGCACTCAATCAGATCAAGCAGGGTAATAGCTATTTGCTTAATCTGACATGTCCGACTCCTGTAAGGGGAGGAGGTTCATTGAAAGAAGTTTTTTATCATAGCAATGCTCGGTATCGACTGTGGTTCAAAGATAAATTTGTGGTCTTCTCACCAGAAATTTTCATTCAGATCAATGATGGAGTATTGGCTTCTTATCCGATGAAGGGAACCATAGACGCAGACCTGCCCAATGCAAGAGAGCAATTACTCAATAGTGAAAAGGAGATGGCTGAGCATGCGACAATTGTAGATTTGATTCGCAATGACATGAGTATCTATGCGCGAAATGTTACGGTTGAAAAGTTTAGATACATCGACGAAATCAAAACCAATCACAAGCATCTGCTTCAAGCGAGTTCCAAAATCACGGGGAAGTTGGAAGATGGTTATTTGAATAAGTTGGGAGATATTATTTTTTCTCTTTTACCTGCTGGGTCGATTAGCGGCGCGCCAAAACCTGAAACTTTGGAAATTATACAACAGGTTGAAGGGTATGAAAGAGGCTATTACACGGGAGTCATGGGTTACTTCGATGGAAAGAATTTTGACAGCGGAGTAATGATTCGTTTTATTGAAAACCAGAATGGAAACTGGGTGTATAAAAGTGGAGGAGGCATACATGCGCTTAGCGATGTGGCTTCCGAATATCAGGAAATGATTGATAAAGTCTATGTACCGATTTATTGAAAGTATTAATTACATCGACGGAAAACCACAGTTGCTAGAGGGGCATCAGGCACGCTTGAATCAAACTTTTTCTGCCTATTTTTCTGAATTTCCTTCACATGATTTGAGTCAATTGCTGCCAGTAATCCCAGATCATGATCAGCACAAATGTCGCGTAGTTTATGATGCGGATTCTGTAGAGGTGGAGTTCGTTAAATACAGAAAACCAGAAATCCATTCCTTGAAATTAGTGCAGGGAAACTCGATTGAATATTCACACAAATTCGAGGATCGCAACGAATTGACTAAATTGTATGAGAAGAGAGGTGAAGCGGATGATATTATCATTGTGAAAAATGGTAAAGTTACCGACACCTACTATGCAAATCTGGTATTATATGATGGTTCGGACTGGTGGACTCCGGATACTTATTTGCTCAATGGAGTGATGAGGCAGTTTTTGCTGGAGAAAGGAGAGGTTAGATCGTGTCCTATTGCCATTGAGGATTTGGGGAGTTTTAGCAAAGTGAGTCTGATTAATGCCATGAATTCCTTAGGTCGCATAGAAATTAATGTTGATAGTATTATTTTAAAGTGAAATAGATTTATTTTAATATTGAGTTCCAATTAGAATCATTGCATTCGGTCATGAAAAAAAGAAGAGTTAGAAGCAAACAGGCAAATCAGTTAATACATCTTAAGAATATCATCGCTTTTAGTGATTTGATGAAGGAGTCTGATGCCAATATCGTATATCTGGGTAAAGTAACTCAGTCGACCATTGATGGTATCACCGACATGATGGAAGAAAGTATGATAGAGCGCCAGGAGAGCAAGCAAACTACTAAGCGCGTTTATCATGTGATGATCGAGGCACTTCAAAATATCTGTAAGCACGCAGATAGTACCGCAGAATATGCTTCTAATAGTCTGGAAGATGGTTTGGCCAAGGATGGTATTTTCTTGATTGGTCACAATGAAGAGGAGTACTATGTAACTACAGGTAACCAGATTACTACTCAAAACACCATGCACCTGAGAGATACTTTGGATAAGATCAATGCTCTTGATAAGGATGGTTTGAGAGAAATGCACAAGCAAGCCATGATGGAGGGTAGTATCTCAGATGTAGGGGGTGCCGGATTGGGTTTTATAGATATCAAGAAAAAAACAGGTACCGAGTATGAGTACTATTTCGAGCCTTTGAGTCCAGATCATTGCTTCTTTATCCTGACCATCAGGATCTTAAAAGAATCGGTGAAGGATTTTTAAATCTTTAATTAGGTTTTTTGCTCAAAAACGAGGTTTACGAGATTCTCCTAATCGAAAAATAGGTAAAAAAGCCAGTTGTATCCAGGACTATACTTTTCTACATTTGTAATAGCAGTAGAAAAGAATGTTTCACCGTAGGCAAAGGCCTACAAACCCGACTAGGCTATGGATGGATATTACATTAGAGCTACAGGATCGACTCCCTCGATAGAGTTTAGCCCGGCAAAAGGTTTACTAGAGATTACGGGAGTGTCTACCCCCGATGACCCATTGAGTTTTTATGGGCATATTTTTAGTCTCTTACACGAATTTGAGGCGGTTAACAACAAAGAAATTGTGGTCAATTTTGGATTAAAGAATATGACTGGGTCTACCACCTATATTTATATTCTTGTCAAGAAGTTGATTTCCCTTCAGAACGAGAATCGTGAATTGATCTTCAATTGGTATTATGAGAAGAACAATGAAAAAATTCTCGAGACTGGAAAGGAGATCAGTCAGCACTATCAGCACCCTTTTAATTTTATTGGAGTGTTCAAAATCAAAGAATCTTTAAGGCAAGCGAGCTAATCTTTGAATTAAAGGTGAATATTTTTCTTTCTGCTGCTATATTTAAGAAAAGAAAAATATTGTGAAGAGTAAGAATTACCTAACATTAGCTTTATTCGTTGCATTGCTGTCTACACAGGCAGTTGCGCAATCCATTTCTAAAGAAGAACTTGACCAGCTGCAGAGCGATGCGTCCTCTGCGAGTTTGTATCTCATATTGATGATAGTCTTTCTGGTACTTTTGGTAGCAGGGGGGATTTTCGCCTTTATGAAAATCAGCAAACTGAAAGAAGTAGCTGATCAAACTCAATCCCTTAGGAAGCAATACCAGCATCAGATCAATCAGTTAAATGAAGAACTGAAAGATAGCAGAGTACAAGGTCAGGGACTTTATCAAAAACTGACTGCTCTAAGCGCTAAAAACAAGGAGATCAAAAAGGTTTTCAAAGATGCCTACGACAAAGTGGTGGCTCAAAATGCTGAGATGAAAACCAAGTTGGGTGAAAAGCAGAAAGAAGGAAAGAATACTGAGATTGAGCAAATCTATGATAAGCTGGAAGATGCTCAGGCTATGGTGCTACATTCAGAAAAGATGGCTTCTCTGGGTCAGTTGACTGCTGGTATCGCTCACGAGATCAACAATCCGGTCAACTTTGTATCAAATGGTGTCAATTCAATCAAAGAGAATTTTGAAAAATATCAGCTCTTTATCCAGAACTATCGAACCGTTTGTGAACAAGAAACAATAGAGGAGGTGAAGAAACTCTACAAGTCAATCCGTGAGGATGATCAAGAGTACGAAGAGTTAAGGTCTCTTACTGAAGAATCTATTGATGATGTAAGCTATGGTACCAATCGTATCACAGAAATTGTCAATGGCTTGAGAATCTTCTCTAGACAAGATGAGCATGAGGTAAAAGAAGCAGAAGTGGCTACTATTATCGATAATGCACTATTGATCTTGAAGCCGAAGTATAAGAAGAAAGCCAAAATTCTTAAGGATTTCGATCACGGCCTAAAGGCTATCAAATGTTTGCCAGGTCAGCTGAATCAGGCTTTGGTTAACTTAATTGGTAATGCCGCTGATGCGATTGATTTTAAAGGGACTATTACCATTAGAACCATAGATCAGGATAAAGATCATGTTCAGATTCAGATCCAGGATGACGGTAAGGGGATTCCAGAGGAGGTTCGTAAGAAGATTTTTGATCCATTCTTCACAACAAAACCAGTAGGAAAAGGAACAGGATTGGGTCTATCCATTACTTATAGTATTATCGATAAGCATGGTGGAACTATCACTGTGGACAGTACAATAGGAAAGGGGACCATATTTACTGTGACCTTGCCAAAGCAAATCAAATTGAAAAAGCAACCTCGCGAATCAAAGAAATTTATATAAACAAAAAGACCAGTGGCAGATTTATTAAACAGATCTTATAAAAATGATGTAGCTAAGAAGTATACGATTTTGTATGTGGATGACGAAGAGGTAAATCTTCGAGTCTTTAATCGTAACTTCAATAAGTTCTACAATGTCATTACTGCCATTGACGCATTTGAGGCTCAAAATCTACTAGCCTCTAATTCGGTAGATCTCATCATGACAGACCAATGCATGCCACGCATGAATGGTTCGGAGCTGCTGATGAAAATTGTCCCGCAATATCCTGATATTATTAGAATGATCATGACAGGCTTTAGTGATGAGCAGGATATCAGCGATGTAAAAGAAAAAGTGGGGCTGCATAAGTTCCTGAAAAAGCCATGGGATCCGACTCGCTTGAAAACGGAGTTTGATGAGGCCCTGGAGAAAAGAGCTCAGGCGCTTCAGAAGAAGAAACAAGTAAAGGCTGCATCTGAAAAAAAATCAAAGCCTGTCCCTCAAGAGGAAGTGGATTTGCTGGAATCTACCATGTCTTTGGTAGAAGGTGATTCTAAACAGCTGAAGGCTGAGATCAACGATTTGGTGAAAGATGCCAAGTCTAAGCGATCGGAATTTATGGATAGTGGCATCAACTATCTACTCAACTTGAAAGATTCCATGTTGCCAATGCAGCAAGAAATCAAGTTGTTTACCGATGACGCATTCATCATATATGATAAAAATATTGTAAACAAAAATGGCTATTGGTTTGGAGAAGTAGATGATAGAGTGGTTATTGCTTCTTATCATTCTAATACCCATGTGAGAGAATCTTTGTCTCTGAATTCATTTGTAAGCGCTATGCTCAATGAGATAGTGTATAAAGAGCATTGTACAGAGACTGATGAAATTATAAAAAACTTGTCGCACAAAGTGCTTACACGTTTTGTGGGTAAGAACAAGGAGAATACTTGTCCCCTGGAAATTGCAGTTCTTGTTTACGATAAGAATACAGATAAAGTGGCTCATTCAGGAGCACATCATGATCTGTTTTTTCTCAACGAAAATAATGAGTTCAAAGTGCTGATGGGAAATCAGGAAGTGATGGTTCCTGGTAAAACCATAGAGTATGATATCAATGTCATTGGTGCAGGGGATGCCAATGCACTTTATATGGTTCCTTTCAATGTGATTGAAGAAACCAACGACAAAAAGGAAGATACTGAAGCACTAAAAATGCTGTTGGGTGAAGTGTACAAATTACCATTTGGTATGCAGTCCAAAATGTTTAAAGACTATGGATACAGCAGTGTGATTGGTCTTAAGTTTTAAGATAGAATAAGAAAGCGAATGAGCGAGGATACAACTACGAATAAGGATACTCAGTCACTAGATAAGTCGAAACTTTCTGAAGAAGAAAGATTGAAATTGATCAATGAGACGGCACAGGCGGTCAAAGAGATTAATAAGATTCAAGAAGAAAGTGGAGAGAACAAGGAACATGAAGAAACAATCATGTTGGTGGCTTTTGCTGTCGGAAATGAAGAGTATGCCGTTGCTATCGATCAGATCAAGGAAGTAGTGCCTTGTCCATCTATTGCCCCCATCCCTCAGGTGCCTCCATACATCATGGGTGTGTCGAACGTGAGAGGGAATGTTTTGGCGATTGTGGACTTAGCGGTTCGTTTTGGCTTGACGCCTGATGAAGTAGATGGAAGGTTTGTTTTGGTGATGAAAAGTGAGGAGCTTCGATTTGCCATCAACGTTAAATCTGTTCCAAATACGATGTTGGTAAAGAAAAGTGAAATTCTTCAGGCCAATAACATCATCAATCAGTCCACTTTAGGTTTGAACTATGTAAAAGGGATCATCAGAAAGGGACAAAAAATAGTGGTATGGGTCGATATGTTGGACATCATGCAAAATGAGAATATAGGAGAGAATTAATAGTAGCATATGTTAAGAGATATGAATATTAGAGGAAAGATGATTTTCCTCGTGCTTGGAGTAGCTGTACTGATTTATGCAGTGGCACTCACCTATGCAGGTTACAATATGCGGCAGAAATCCATTCAAGATGCTGAGCAATTGGTCAATTCGGTAGCAAGCGAAAAGTCCAATGAGATCAAAGCGCAGCTCGATGATGTGATGTCCTCTATCCGTTCGATGGCTGCTATAGTCAAATCTTATGTAGATAAACCGGCTGAAGAAAGAAAAGAACTACAGGAAACCCTAATGTTCAATATCCTGGAGCAATATCCAATATATGAATCAACCTGGATGAGTTGGGAATTGTATGCGATTGATTCTACCTGGGAAAAGGGGTATGGGCGTGAACGAACCACCTGCTACATGGAAAATGGTCAAAGGAAAACGACCATTTCACTACTCAATTTAGATGGTGATGTAGAGGGGAGTCTTTACCTCCAAACCAAGTTGGATAAGAAGGAAAATATTTCACCTCCCTATACCTATGATGACTATGATTTGAACTCTACGAAAGTCATTCTTGGTACTTCTCCTATAGTTCCGATTTTGGATGACAATGGTAGGTATCTGGGGATGATAGGTTCTGATATGTCATTGGCACAATTCAAAGAAATGGCGGAGTTCGATAACTTCGAGAATGCTTATGCTTTTTTGGCTGCCTATGATGGGACTTTGGTCTCTCACCCGAATGAGGAATTGATCAATACCAGTGTCAATGATTTAAAATTGAACAACTCCCTTGATGTCAGTATCATGGACCGGGTTGTTGGGGGAGATTTTACGCCCTTTACCGTATATGACGAAGTATTGGGTGATAAGGTATATGTGGCGCTTTCGCCTATTTACATTGGTAGGTCTGAAGAACCCTGGCTGGTAGCTACGGTTGTACCCTACAGCGCGATTACCGCTTCTTTTGTTTCTACCTTGATCAACACGGTGATTGTAGGAGTGATAGGCTTGATATTGCTTACTTACATTGTCTACAGCTATTCTAATCAGATTACGGTTGCCATAGAGAGAACCCACCGCGCATTAGCGAACCTTTCAAAAGGTAAGTTGGATAACACTGAGTTAGAGGTTGATAATAAGAATAATGAACTCAGTCAGATGCAGACCTTACTCAGTAAGGTTATCGATGACATGAAAGCAAAAACTGAGTTCGCTACACTGATAGGTGAAGGGAATCTGGATACAGAATTTTCCGCTTCAAGTGAGGGAGATCAGTTAGGTCATGCCTTATTGACCATGCGTCGTAATTTGAAAGTGGCTCTGGATGATATCAGCAATGTAATTGTAGAAGCGGGTGAAGAAGGAAAGCTGTCTTCTAGAATATATACAGATGACAAAGTAGGAGCCTGGTTAGGTTTGGGTGAAAGAATTAACAATTTGATAGAATCTTTCTACAAGCCGATGATGCGTTTTAATAGAATCATGCAGGCCATGTCGACGGGTGATCTCACTATGCGCTATACTGATGCAGCGGCTGGCGATATCAAGAAGATGTCTCAAAACCTTAATTTGGCATTGGAAAACATTGATGGATTGATACATCAGATTTCTCAAAGTGCCATGTTTGTCGATGAGTCATCGATTGAGATGTTGTCCTCTAGTGAGGAAATGAGTACCAATACCAGAGAGATTGCCTCAGCGATTTCTCAAATGAGTCATGGCGCTCAAACTCAGGTATCTAAGGTAGACGAATCATCCAATCTCATTGAGACGATTTTGGCTTCATCCAATGAGATGGGCCAGAAAGCAGAGACCATTAACTCTGTGGCTAAACTTGGTTTGGAAAGTAGTGAGAAAGGGAAGGATATGATTAATAAGGTCATGTTCAATATGGGAGACATCTCTGCTTTCTCGAGTCAAACCAATGATTCGATCAATGTCCTGGCAGAACGTTCAAAAGAGATAGCCAGAGTGTTGGGCGTGATTACAGATATTGCCTCTCAGACTAACCTTTTAGCACTGAATGCAGCGATTGAAGCTGCACAGGCAGGAGATGCAGGTCGCGGGTTCGCAGTAGTAGCTGAGGAAATTAGAAAATTGGCGGAGGATTCGCGCAAATCAGCACAAGAAATTGAGACTTTGATCAATGACGTGCAATCGGATACCCTGGAGGCTACCAAAGTCATTGATGTCATGATGGCAAGTGTGAAAAGTGGGGAAGAGACGAGTAAAGAAGCTGCGGAGGTATTTACGCATATCTTGAACTCCTCTAATGAAACACTGAGCTATTCAGAAGAAATTCTGAATTCGGCCAAGGAGCAAACAGAAGGAATCAACAATGTAGTGTCGATTATCGAAGGAGTGGTAGTGATAGCTGAGCAAACGGCGGCAGGAACCGAAGAGGTGGCTAGTTCAGCCACAGAGCTTTCTTCTGGTATGGAGACTTACAACGAAAAGTCTCAAAAACTCGCAGAGATTGCTGAAACCCTGAAGGAAGGAATCAGCATGGTGAAACTGTCGGGAACCGCGTCTGAAAACACTGCCATTTTCAAAATGAAGGAGGCCTATGAAAAGGAGAAATACCTACTAGACGCACTCTTGAATTACATGCCAGATAGAATTTACTTTAAAGATTTAGATAGTAAATTCTTGAGAAATTCTGTTTCTCATGCCGAGCAGTTTGGATTTGATGATCCAGCCAAATTGGTTGGAAAGAGTGACTTTGATTTCTTTGGTGAGCATGCGAAGCAAGCCTATAATGATGAGCAGAATATCATTAAAACAGGTCAGCCTTTATTGAATCAAATTCAGAGAGAAGACTTGCAGGATGGTGAAATTGCTTATGGTTCTACCACCAAAATGCCTCTTTATGATCTCGATGGCAACATTGTGGGTACGTTTGGTATTACCAGAGACGTCACGGACTTAAAAGAGTCAGAGATTAAATCTGCCGAAATCGCTGAAGAATTGAAAATGAAGGAGCTGGCATACCAAAAGGAAAAATCTCTGCTTGATGCTCTTTTAGATTATATGCCTGATGCCATTTACTTCAAAGATTTGAACAGCAAATTTATCAGGGCGAGTAAATCGGTCGCTCAGTATTTTGGACTGAATGACGCACAAGAAATTATTGGTAAATCGGATTTTGACTTCTCTGACAATGCTCAGGAGGCCTATGAAGGAGAGCAGGCAATTATCAAAAGTGGTAAGCCAAGTATGAATGTCATCTCTGAAGAGAAGAACCCTGACGGTAGTGTCAGAGTGGTATCAAATACCAAAATGCCATTGAAAGACAAGGATGGAAACATCATCGGTACAATGGGTATTTCCAGAGATATTACGGATAATATTGATAAAGAAGACTAAGAATAGAAGATCAACCTTATGGTAATCACAGTTATAAATCAAAAAGGAGGAACAGGAAAGACCACTACTTCGGTCAACTTAGGGTGTGCACTCGCTCTTAAGAAGAAGAAGGTGTTGATGTTAGACCTGGATCCACAGGGAAACCTGAGTTACTGGATGGGAATTAGTGATCCTGAAACGACCATGGCAGAGGTCATGATGGGGGAAGCAAATCTTTCAGATGTTTTGGTGGACAAGGAGGGGGTAGATATTGCTCCTTCAGACATGAGATTATCAGATGTAGAGATCAATATTGCCAGTGCTGATTCTAGAGAATCTATACTCAAGAAGCAGATCAAGAGCATCAAGGATAATTATGATTATGTGATCATTGATTGTCCTCCCTCTTTATCCTTGTTGACTGTAAATGCCCTGACGGCTACTGATAGAGTGATTGTCCCATTGCAAATGGAAGTTTTGAGTTTGCAAGGTTTGGATCAAATAGTCAATAATATCAACCGAATCAAAGAGGTATTGAATGATGAGATACAGATTTTGGGACTGTTGCCTGTGATGGTAGATAGTAGAAGGAATCTGAGCAGAGAGATACATGAGTTTATTGAGGAAAATTATGATCTCAATATTTTCAAAAGTAAGATCAGAAGTAATGTGCGGGTAAGCGAAGCTCCATCTTTTGGGGAGAGTGTGTTGAGTTATGCGCCGAGTTCCAATGGAGCGGTGGATTATAAAGCCTTCGCTAAAGAGATTTTAAGCTTAACAAAGAATTAGCGTTATGCCACTAGGAAAGAATTTGAAGAAAGACACTTTGATTCCATCTGAAAAGAAGGAAGAGAAAAAAGAATCTGTGGCTAAGAAAAAGACAGAAGCTAAAGCTAAGTCAAAACCTAAGGCCAAAAAGGAAACAACTACCAAAAAAGTAGCTGCAAAAGCTAAAGCTGCTCCAAAACCAAAAGCCAAGAAAAAAGTAGCTTCTAAGAAAACTGCTCCTAAAAAGGTAAGTGAAGAGACTAAAGTAGCTCCTAAGGAGGTTGCACAAGAGCAACAAACAAAAGAAGAACCTCAGATGACTCCTGGTCAATTGGCTGCACTTGCTGTGGCAGAAGCGGATAGGATTAAAGCTGAAGAAGAGGCCAATAAAACAGAAGAGGTGGTAGAAGAAGAAGTGCATGACGAACCGGAGATAGTACCAGCAGTATCGCCTTATGAGAAAGAGTATTATCCGGCAGCAAAATATGAGCAGGATAGAGAATTAATTAGAAAGAAAATTGGAACGGTCAAATATTTGACCGAGGAGGAGTATCAGGAAAAGCAGAGGCTGAAGGCCAAATTTGATCAAGAGATTAAAGGTTATGCAGGAAAGGAAATTCAGCTGATTGTTTTCCAAATGGGAGATGAAAAGTATGCCATCGAAATTGATAGAATCAAAGAGGTGGTGCCCACTCCTCGAATATCCAAAATCCCACATGCGCCAAGTTTTATCAAAGGGGTGAGTAATGTCAGGGGAACCGTGATGGTGATCTTGGACTTAGGCCAAAAGTTTGGACTGGACACCAGTGAGAACCTAAAAGAATTTGTTTTGGTGATTCAAAGCAAGGAATTCAAGGCGGGTATATTAGTGGATGAGGTGCCTTTGACTGTAAAGGTCAACGGAGACAACATCGTAAGTTCTTCGGGATTGTTGAGGAATACCTCTCTGGATGAGACATACATCAAAGGAATCATTAAAGGAGAAGAAGATATGATCATCTTCATAGATATAGTGGAACTCGTGCAAGAAGACGAGGTGAGTATTATTTCCCAATCATTGTTGGGCTAAGTAAATATTAAAGACATTGAGTAAGATTCGAGTAGTAGTAGCAGATGATTCAGGCTTTATGAGATTATTGATCTCAGATATATTGACCGAAAGCGGAAGCATCGAGGTAGTGGGAACTGCCATCGATGGAAAGGATGCTGCAGAAAAGGTTAAGGAGATCAAGCCTGATGTATTGTTGCTCGATATGAACATGGGAGAGTATGATGGCCTTTATGCTGTGAAGAGAATCATGGAAGAGTGCCCTGTTCCCATCATCATTCTTAGCTCAATAGGTAATACGAACCTGCAACCTATATTCGATGCTCTTGATTTGGGGGCGGTTGATTATCTGAACAAACCTCAGAAAGGGAATTCCAAACTCAGAAATATCGAGGTGGAATTGATTCAGAAAATAAGGAGTGCTACCCGGGCCAATGCACGTGCGATTCCGGATCCAAAAGCCAAGGTCAATACCTATGAGCATACCTTTAGTGAGAAGAGAAAATATGACGTCATAGTGATAGGTGCTTCGACAGGTGGGCCGAGTGCGATTGAGAAGGTGGTGAATTCTTTGCCAGGCAATTTGAACGTCCCTGTTTTGATCTGTCAACACATGCCACCCAACTTTATTCCCTCATTTGTGAAGCGGTTGAATAGTATGTCTCCCTTACAGATAGAGGTAGGAAGAGAAAACATGAGGCCTAGAGCAGGTTCGATTATTGTCGCTCCGGGAGAAGGCAACATGATCGTGAAGAAGAAGCGAGGAGGTAGTATAGTAATTGAATTTACCGACGAGATATTCAAAGAATATAACAATCCGTCCATCAATGCCCTGATGTTGTCTGTGGCAGAAGCTTACAAGGATAGGGCGATAGGTGTCGTATTGACAGGTATGGGAAAAGACGGTATGTTAGGAATGAAAGAAATTAAAAACAATGGAGGATTTACCATTGCGCAGAGTGAAAAGTCATGTGTGATCTACGGTATGCCAAAGGCAGCTGTGGAGTACAAGGCAGTTGATCGATCTGTGGATATCAAAGAAATTGGTGGGTTTTTAGTGAATAGTTTATAAACAGAAGAAGACTTGGATTCGAAGGAACAACAATATCGAGATTTATTTCATCAAGAGGCGATTGAGAGTTTTGAAGAGCTAAATAAGCTGTTTACCGAACTCGAAAAGGATCATGGCAATCAATCTGCCATTGATTCCATATTCCGAATTACGCATACCATCAAAGGGAATGCGATGGGTATGGGTTTTGATGACATTGCAAAGCTTTCCCATATCATGGAGGATGTAATGGGCGCTGTGAAAAGTGGTGATATTCTTCTCAATAATGATTTGTTTGATAGTCTGTTTACTGCCAATGACAAATTGGGAGCGCTGATTGATGCACTAAAGTCCAATAAAAAGGTAAGCTATCTGGGAATAAAAACGAAGTTGGGAGTGGTGTTGAAGAACGCTGCTCAAGCACCAGCGGCAGTTCCAGACGAAGGAAATAAAGAAGAAAAGAAGGCTCCTGATCCAGTGAAACATTCTACTGCACAAGAATCTGGATCAATGGAGTCTTCTGATTCTTCTGATGAATCGGATAAAGATAATGAAATTGATGAAAGTACTGAGGAGGTAGATGATCAACCTAGTATTACTTTCACAGATGTCATCCAGATTCCTGTGAAAAAGATGGATGAATTGATGAATTTGGTAGGGCAGTTGATAATCGAGAGGGATCGCTTGATCAGTATCAATAGTACCAATGGTTCCAGATCATCTGAGTTCGAAAGTCTTCAAAGAATCTCCTCTGATTTGCAGTATGGCGTGATGAATGCGCGAATGGTGCAAGTTGGATTCCTGTTCAATAAGTTTCACAGGATCGTGAGAGATGTCGCTCACATCGAAAAGAAAAAGGTGAATTTGGTCATCAAAGGTACCGATGTTGAGATTGATAGAAATATTCTAAAAATCATGAGTGATTCTATGATTCACCTGGTAAGAAATGCGGTGAGTCATGGTATCGAAAATGAAGAGAAAAGAAAATCCAGAGGGAAATCTCCTGCAGGTACAGTTACACTCAATGCTCGCTATGAGCGTGATAATGTAGTTATCGAGGTTTCAGATGATGGGAATGGCGTTGATGCTCAGATAATCAAGAAAAAGATAGTAGAAAAAGGGTTGGTCTCTAAAGAAGTGGCTGAACAGCTGTCAGAAACTGAGATCATTATGTACATTTTCGAACCAGGGTTTTCTAATGCTGAGAAGGTAACGGAAATTTCTGGACGAGGAGTAGGGATGGACGTAGTGAAGAAAGCGACAGAGTCTATTGGGGGTCAGATTTCTGTGAAAACGGAGGTAGGCAAAGGCTCTACGATTAACTTGATATTGCCTTCTTCCATGGCTCTAAAAGGAGCGCTGTTGTTCGAGGTGGATCATCACGAATATGCAGTGCCATTGACCTATACCGATGCAGTAGTAAAGGTCAAGAAGGAAGAAGTACATAAAATAGGAGATGGATTGATGACCAATTATTTGGAAGATACCATTTCGTTAGTCTTTCTCGAGGACTTCTTAAAAGCAAAGAAATTAACTGATTTGGCAGAGATAGGTGCCTTGCATCGAACTTTTGATCAATTAGAAGATAATGTTGAATTGGATGTGATTGTTGTTTCATATATGGGTAAATTAGTAGGACTCGTAGTAGACAAACTTTTACAGCAAAAGGAAATATTAGAAAAATCATTGGCTCGTCCCCTTGACCGGGTGAAGCTATTGAGCGGAACTACTATTCTTGGGAATGGTAAAGTTTGCTTGATAGTGGATGTTGGAGCCATCACTGAGTTGTTGTACAAAACGATGGCTCAAAATGCAGCAATGAAATAATGTTTTACAAAAACCATAAACAGGATGTTTAGCGATTTGACTGAAAATGAAAAAGGCATAGCAGATAGGCTGATGAAGTTTGGGCTTGCCAAGGGAGCGCTATCCTTAGAAATGATGGTAGGTAGTCCGGTGGTGATGAAAAACGTAGAATTTGGCGTGCCAAGCGTCAATGGCGTATCGCAGTATACTACCAAGGAGGACCAGAAACTTTACCTGCTCAAAACTGAGCTAGTAGGGGACCTGAAGGGTTTTTGCCATTTGATCTTCTCTGATGAAGACGTGCAAAAAATCCAGACCAAATGCCTTCCAGAGGATATCATGACGACTAACAACTCCCAAAGTAGATTGATGAAGTTGGAATTTATGACCGAGATTGACAATATGGTGGCAGGCTCTGTAGTGACGCAGTTGGCCAACTATCTCAATTTGGAAGTCTATGGGAATGTTCCGATTCTCACAACTATGAAAGCTGCGGAGGCCAATGGCCATATCGACGCTGAGTCTGTTGATCACAATTCTAATATCGTATTGAAAACGATTTACCATATTCCTGAATTGAATATATTCAGTGAATTTGTGTGGTTGTTTCAAGATAGATTTGCGGAATTGATCACTGAATTTTCGAAAAGTGAGAAGTCTAAAGAATTTGTTTCTCTTTAATAGTTCAATAAGTACAAACTTTAATCTAACTGAAAGCGCGTGGTAGAAAGTATATCAGATGAGGAGTTGAATGCTTTGATGCAAGCGATGAAGAATAGGTATGGTTTGGACTTTACCAACTATGAGAAGAAATCCTTTAAACGAAGTATCGTAAGACTGATGATGAAGCATAAGATTGGATCTATGCTGGAGCTTTGGTCAAAGATTTTGAAGGATAAACAGTTTTTTTTAGATGGAATAGATGACTTACTGGTAAACCTTACCGAGCTTTTTAGAAATCCAGATGCCTGGATCATGATTCGAGACAACATTCTTGCCAAGTTCAAGAACAAGTCCCAAATCAAAATATGGCATGCCGGATGTTCTACTGGCGAAGAGGTTTATACCATGAGTATGGTTTTAGAGGATCGGGGAATGCTATATAAAACCAAATCGCTGGCAACTGACTTGAGTGATGCTGCTATGAGCAAGGCAAGGAATGGTGTCTATTCACTCTTGATAATGAAGCAATATCTAAAACCATTTTTAGAATATTTCCCGAATAGAGAAATGGCCGATTTTTTTGAGTTTCAGGAAAAAGACGCGGTTATCAAAGAAGCTTATACTAAACATATAACCTTCAAAAAACATAACCTGGTTCAGGATCCGATGCCCGAAAAATTTGACATAATATTTTGTCGAAATGTTATGATATATTTTGACGAAACTTTGAAAATAAAAGTGCTAAACTTGTTCAATGAATCCTTGAACGAGGGAGGCTTTCTAGTAATTGGGTATTATGATATCATGCCAGACAAAGGCAAGGAGATTTTTGATACCTACGATGTTAAAACAAGAATTTACAAAAAGAAAATAACTAAATACTGAGCTTATGAGCAAGAGAATATTAGTAGTGGACGACTCTATGTACATGCGCACGCTTATCAAAGATGCATTGTCTAACGAAGGGTTCGAGATAGTAGGGGAGGCTCCAAATGGAGAAACTGCTATCGACCTGGCAATGGAGCTAAAACCAGACTTGATTACTTTGGATAATATCCTTCCAGATATGATTGGAACTGATATCCTTAGAGTATTGATGGATGAAGGTTTGGAATCTAAAGTGATTATGGTGAGCGCGGTGGGCCAGCAATCTGTGATCAACGAGGGGATTGAATTAGGTGCGTCTGACTATATCGTTAAGCCATTTACTGCAGATGACTTAGTAGATGTAGTGAAAAAGCACTTGGCATAATATAGTCGTAGAAAACTACATCAATAAGATTTGAAGCCTCTGGTTGGACCAGCAGGCTCATGAGCTGTTTCAAAAGATAGGGTTGTCCTGTACCTACTCTTATGGAACAGCTTTTTTATTCTAAAAATGGACTCTAAAGAATCTTCATCGGCACTCCGTACGAGTATTTTTAGCATAGCTAGTCACGTGGTTCTAGCTATTATCAAGGCCTTAGCAGGTTTTTTAGGCATGTCTTATGCTTTGATAGCAGATGCCATTGAATCGGCTGTGGATGCTTTGTCTTCTATTTTGGTGATGATCGGACTGAATTACGCTCAAAAGCCTGCGGACGAAAATCATCCCTATGGTCATGGAAGGGCTGAGCCGCTGATCACGATGATTGTCGTTGGCACATTGGCCATTTCAGCTGGTATCATCAGTTATGAAAGTATTCAGCACATCATGACGCCACACAAAGTGCCCAAATCATGGACTCTGATTGTATTATTAGGGGTGATCGCCTGGAAGGAAATATCCTTTAGAATTGTGTTGAGAAAGAGTAAACTCTTGAATAGCTCGGCTCTGGAGGCAGATGCCTGGCACCACCGTAGTGATGCGATCACTTCAGTAACGGCCTTTATCGGAGTATTGACTGCTGTGGTTATGGGCAAAGGCTATGAGACTGCGGATGATTGGGCAGCGCTTCTGGCATCAGCTTTTATCTTATACAATGCCTACAAAATTTTTAGACCTGCATTGGCGGAAATTATGGATGAGCATATTCACGATGAATTGATTCAGGATATAAGAATGGTGTCTGTCAAAGTAGAAGGGATAGTAGGGACAGAAAAATGCTTCGTCAGGAAGGTGGGTATGAATTATCACATCGATTTACATGCGCTAGTCGATGGTTCTATTTCGGTAAAAGAAGGACATGATCTGGCTCATCAACTCAAAGATCAATTAGTAAGCGATTTGCCCTTGATTGGTCAGGTGTTGATACATATAGAACCAGTAGACCTGTCCATGTAGTTTACTTGGCAGAAGGTTTGTCCCTGTACTTGATGATCATCACCAGTATGGTAAAGGTGAAGCAAAAAGTAATGCTATTAGCAAGAATAATAGGCATGGCATTTTGAATGAGTCCATAAACGAACCATAAGGCTACTCCTGTATTTAGCGCTATATACATATTTAAGGAAAGATCTCCTGTATGTTTGGTTCTTATGGTTTTTAGCGCTTGGGGAACAAATGAGATTGTGGTGAGCAAGGCTGCAATCATCCCGACAATATTGGTGATGTCCATTTTTTTAATCTTTAATAATAATAGGAGAGTGAGAGTCGAGAGGAGATAAAAAAAGCTACGATCAACGTAGCTTTTCATGATTTATTCGTCGTGAAGCCAGGCTTTCTTTGCCAGTAGCTCTTCTTCTTCTTCTACATAGTCTGGGTCATCCACACAGCAATCTACCGGACAGACAGCTGCACACTGTGGCTCCTCATGGAATCCGTTGCACTCGGTGCACTTTCCTGGAACGATGTAGTACAAATCTTCTGACACAGGTTCTTGCGGTTCATTGGCATCTACCTGAGTCCCGTCTTCTAGCTCAACTTCGGTTAGACTAGTTCCACCAGCCCAATCCCACTCAACTCCGCCTTCGTAGATCGCGGTGTTTGGGCATTCCGGTTCACAAGCCCCGCAGTTGATGCATTCATCGGTAATAATAATTGCCATTTGATATTACTTTATTTATGCTAAAAATTAAGTCTGCAAAAATAAGCCTTATTTTTGCCTGCCAAAGATTTTCTGGCATTAGTTTACTTATACGATATACCAAATATATGTTTGTTGAGGAGAGGATTAAATTATTTGTTGCACTGGGAGAAAGACTCAATAGTCTGACAAACGACGCGAAACAGGAACTATTTGTTTTAGCCCATAACGGGAACAGCTGGTTTACAGAAGAAAGTGTGAAGCTGGCGCTAGAAGGGATAGGAGAGTTTCTAAAGAAAGATTCATTGGAGAACTGGCTGTCGCAGTATGATTTAAAAGAAGTGAGCCCAAAGCGCATAGGTGTGATAGCAGCGGGCAATATTCCTTTGGTGGGTTTTCATGATGTGATGACAGTCTTGCTGTCCGGTCACCATTTGATGATCAAACCAAGTTCTGATGATACCTTTCTGATGAAATATGTTTTGAATCTGCTAGGAGATATCGATAGTCGGATAGTTGAAAGATATTCGATAGTAGAACGTTTGAATGAAGCTGATGCTTATATAGCAACTGGCAGTGACAATTCTGCTCGATACTTCAAACATTACTTTAAGGACAAACCCAATGTAATACGCGCCAATAGAACCTCTGTGGCAGTGCTGACAGGTGAGGAATCTCCAGAAGAGTTAGAAGCTTTAGGCCAGGATGTGTTTAAGTATTTTGGTTTGGGTTGTAGAAATGTATCTAAACTTTTAATTCCATCCTCTTTTGACTTATCTCGATTACTGGATACCTGGGAAGGTTATGCGGCAGTAGGTGATCATCATAAGTATCGAAATAACTATGATTATAATAAATCGATCTATCTGGTGAATCGCGAACCTCATTTAGACAATGGTTTTGTGCTGCTGAGAGAGTCTCCTGATCTGGTTTCGCCTATTTCGGTTCTTTATTATTCTCGATTCAATTCTACAGCTGATATTGAAGAGTTTCTTGCCAATCAAAAGGAGAAAATTCAATGTGTAGTGGGTAAAAATTACATTCCATTTGGACAGGCCCAGTGTCCAAAGGTGGATGACTATGCCGATGGAGTGGACACGATGGCGTTTTTATCCAGCCTGTAATGTCACATATGTTAACAAATGGTTGTTTAATCTGAGAATTAGATTGATTAATTATTGGGTTCTGTTATTTAAGACTATCATCGCAATTCAAAATTAACTCTTAATCAACCTAATAAATCAATGATAAAATATTTGCCTGTAATCGCTCTGTTTCTTGTGTTAATGACTGGGGCGTTTGAATCTCATTCGCAAGTTTATGTTGGAGCGGGCTATGCTGAGGCCATGTTAAGCAAAAGTGGGATAGATGATGTCCATGGTATGGCCATAACCATTCAAAAACCTTATCCATTTCAAAACCGGGAAAAATGGTCTTTTGATCCTAGCCTAAAGGTTTGTATCCTTAACAGTCGTGCTACTCAGGATTTTTATCCAGCGATGAGCACTACTTTGGGTTTCTCACCACTCTTTTCTTATCGATTGGTAGGGCTGTCCTGGTTGGAAATTTCCCCATTTGTTGGGCCATACGTGGTTTGGCTAAATTGGTTAAAAGGAGATATTGATCTTCCTACTCGATCCACCTATGCCAACGAAATGCTTTATGGTATAGAAGCAGGCCTGAATATTGATTTTAAAATTAATGATAAGTGGCAAATTCGTTTGACTCCTTTTAGTCATCAATGGAATCAGGATTATTATAGACAAGGGGTTATTTCAGTGGCAATTGCCTTGTAGGGGAAGCCATTCAATCATGCCGGTCCACAGAGGTGTCACATTCTCCTTCTAGCTCTAGTTCGATAGTAGCATGTTCGATGGCTTCTTTTTCTAAAAGGGCTCTGGCGTCTTGCTTTATTTGCGTACGTTGAGAGAAATCTTTTTCCTTATGTAGGACCAAATGTACCGTCAGGACGTGATAGTCACCATCCATGCTCCAGGTATGTAGATCATGGATGTTTTTTACTGCCGGTATACTCATGAGTCTTTCTTTGATACTATTCAAATCAAGATCGCTTGGCGTGCCCTGTAGTATGATTTTAAAACTAGCGAATAGGTTTTTGAATACATTGAATAGAATGTAGGCCGCAATTAGAATCGAAAGAATAGGATCTATGATCGGGATATCATAGAAAGTCATGACTATGCTTCCAATTAGCACCGTTATCCATCCCAATACATCCTCGAGTAGATGAAGAGAGACCACTCTTTCATTCATGGATTTTCCTTTTCTGGTCTTAAGTACTGCAGCTCCATTTACAATTATCCCTAAAATGGATAACAAGATCATACCATGTGTATCTGGTTGCTCTGGACTTATGATTCTTGGTATGGTCTCGATCAGGATAAAAACAGACCCTCCTAATAGGACCATCGAATTGATAATAGCACTCAGAACTGAGAAACGTTTGTATCCATATGAGAAGCTATGTGTTCGCCCTTTGTGCGACAATTTTTGGAAATACCAGGAAGAGAGCAGGCTCAGTGAATCCCCTAAATCATGTATAGCATCAGAGATAATAGCCACGCTGTTCACATAGAAGCCACCTACAAATTCAAGAATAGTAAATCCAAAGTTGAGGAAAAACGCGGTCTTGATATTTTTGATATCCTGATGGTCGTGGGTGTGATTATGACTATGGTTGTGCATGAATTAGGAATTCTGGTTAGGATAAACCGTCTTGCTTCACTAAATTAGATAAGTGTCGATAAAACTTGGTTATTGTTATTGTGATTTTAAAGTTTTTTCTGGCTCGGAGCTATGGAATAAATGAAGGAAGAGAAGTTCACATTTGAAAAAAAAGTATTGTTGGGAATATGCGTGATTGCCTTGTGGCGTTCGGCGTTCTCCATATATCAGTTATACGCTGGAGAGATTGACGAATATAATTTGATTGGTCAAATTCTTCTGTTTTTGGTGTATTCTGGAACCATAGCTTTTCTATTGATCAAAGGTTATCGTCCTTTTCTAGGAGTCGTTTTTGGTGTTCTATTCACGGTTTTTAATGCGTTTTTATGGATCCATAATGGAGGATTGGAGCGACTGGCCGATGAAAGCATGATTGCAGCTTTGCTAGTGGCAGCTGTGCTTAATCAGAATCGAAGTATGAAATGGATGGTAGGTTTCGTCCTCTTTGTACAGGTGCTTTTGCTCTACTTGTGGGAGTTTCAATTTGATTTGATTGCTTCGTGGGTTGGTACGCTGGGATATCAGGTTTTAAGGTATCAGGTAGTGTTGGTGCTAGTGACTTTCGGTATGATCTATTTTGCCTTTCAATATGATGTGGACAGGAAAAAGCAGTGGAGCAGAAAAGCGCAGCTTCATGAAACCATGGCCGAGATTAGAAAGGAAAACATAAAATTAGAGCAACAGGAAAAAGAGTTGAACAAGTTGAATGCTTTGTTGGAACGAAAGGTGAAAGAGAGGAGAGAGGAGTTGAGAAAACAAAACCAGTCGATCGAACAGTACATAGAATTGAGCTCTTCGAAAATATCTCCAAGTCTCAATGCCATTACGACGTATATAGCCAAGAGCCAATTTTATAGCAGTTATGGTGAACTACTAAAGAGGTCCGGTTCGAATCTGGTTAAATCGTTTATAAAGATTCAAAACAAGGCCGATACTTAATGGACGTTCAGCATAATTTCCAATCCCCCAGTGCTTTTCGATTCTATAAGCAACTGCTGAAGATCTCGATGTTTTGCTTTATCATGATGGCAGTTAGATTCTCTTTTTTTGAATTTGATTCAGTGAATTTATCCTGTTATCTAGCGATGACTTTGATTACTGGTTTGGCTTGGTGGATGGTTAGAGTACCCAATTTGATGGCTTATTCTGTGTTTGTGCAAGTCACTGCCCTTGTCGCATTATTTGTCGTGGTTTGGGTTCACAATGGAGGCGTTTATAGTTCGTACTCTACAGCTTATTTTACGATCATGTTGGTTCTGATTTCTGTCATGCCAAGAAATTTCAAGATCTCCTCTCTGGTCCTATTTTGCTCTATAACTCTTATTTTGAGTACGTTTTTTAATTACTCGATTTCTCCTGAAGCCGCTACTAGTTTTTGGATGAATGTGGATTATCTGATGAATTCGGTTTTGATTGCCATTTGTATTCTATTCGTGAAAGACGATCTGGAATCCGAAAGGATCACTTATGACCAGTACAACGAACAGATTGATCGTTTGACGGAGCAATTATTCGAAAAGCGTAAAAAGCTGCTGCACCAGAGAAATAAAATTCAAAACACTAAAAACAACCTCGAGAAGATCGTAGAAGAGAATACTGCCGAACTTCGAGAAAAGAATGAATTACTGGCTACTTATGCCTATGACAATGCGCATATCCTAAGAGCTCCGCTGTCTAATATATTAGGACTCATTGAGATTCTGGAAAATGACACTGATGAAAGCACAAAAAACTCGGCTGTGCTAAAGGAACTCAAAGAGCAAGCCCACTCTTTGGATGCTCTGGTAAAAAAGGTTAACGTAATTTTGAAATAAGCTATCTCAAGATATACATCTTTCCAAAACCATTTTTGAAGCCTTTGTCTCCCGCTGTTTTTCTATGTTCGAAGTTCTCTCCTGGGTTTTTAATCATTACCCTATACAAATAAACGCCATTGGCCAATAGATCTCCATAGTTGTCTCTGCCATCCCATGCATACTCAGATAGGTTGTTGCCAATTCGGATGGGGCCTAATTCATCCATGAATATTTCCTTGACGACACGGCCACTGATGGTCATGATTTGGATCTTAAGATCCTCAGGATAAGTGTCTCCAGTCAATGTGAAAACGAAGCGAGTGCTGCTTGAAAATGGATTTGGGTAAGGGTAGAAATTGGTGATAGTAGATTCATTCACCACCTCAAAATTGATTTCGTAAGGTTCAGTTCCAGAGGCATTGCCAGAGGCGTCCGATACCTGAACGCGCAGGCTGTAGACACCATCTTCCAATTGCTGTGGAGTATAATCGATACTGAAATCCTGCTGATCAGATGCTGCTTGCCAATTAACATTTGGATGGCTAAACGCAATTCTTTCGTAATCACAATTCTCGCAGGGAGAGCGTAAATAAAGGTTCATTCCCAAGGTGTCTTCCTTCATCATGTATTGGTTGTCATCCTTCATGCTAATTCTAATCTGTGGGCTAGGGGAGACGATGTCTCGATCCATGATTTTGATCCCATCGAACAGCACTTCTAATTGTGGATTGTATGTGTCACCTGATACTGTCATGAATTCCGCCCTCCTGAAGCTGTTGTTGTTGAGGTAGATCTCTGGTTGATCTTGTGAGTTGACTTCCAATACCAGGTCGCTCGTACCCACATTGCCCAGCGTTCTGAGGTCAATATCGAATTGGGCAGAGTCTCCGGCGGCTAGAGCCGCCAATAAGGTTGAATCATACAAAACTATGTTTTGGGTATTGTTCAACCATCGGTAATCTACTCTTACGGAATCTTGAAAGCTCTTATTAGAGATATTCCAAAAGGTGTATTGGTGCTGTTCTTCCTGCCCTTCTTCCAGTGCTATGCTTTCAGTATTCGTATTGTGATTTAATAATACTCCCTCAGCTTCGGTTTCAAAAGAAACCTCCCAGGATTGTAACTGATAGGGAGAAAATTGTACATCGTCTACTAAACCTAAATCGATGCGGAGGTAGGGGTATTGGAGGGCATCTATTGTGCTCAAATCGTAGATCATGTCTGTTCCGTTACCAGCAAGTGGAGCCTCATTGCCATCTTTATCTATTCCTATGATTTGAATGTCAAATTGATCATCTCCAGGATTGGTTGAAGCATTTAGGTTGATGGTAGCGCTTTGCCAGGATCTGGCAGGGCCTATCTTAGTAGTACTGATTTCTCCAGTATCGAAGCTGCCTACCACTGCCTGATTAAGGAATAATGTTGCTTCGCTAGGAGGGCTGGTCACTGGAAGTACTTCTACAGCATTTTCACCTGTGTTTTTAACTCCAAGAAAAATAAATGGATCACCTGGTATCAGGTTGTCGATAGTAGCACGGTCGACACCTAGACTTTCTAGGGCTAACTTGAATTCTTCAGTCCAAATGCCATAATCAAATATTCCCTGAGAGAAAATCAAAACCTTATCACCATTGGACATAGCATTGATGTAGTCTATAGGAGTAATTGAGCCGGAGAAGTTTCCTTCAGTAAAATTGAAAATGTACTGAGGGAGTACGCCACAAATCAGCGCATTGAGCTCTGGTGGGGAATTAAAGGTGATAGGACTGAAAGGTGCCGAGGATTGTCTTTGGAAGGCCAAAAAGTTGATGGTATTGTTTCGGCATTTAGAGTTAGCCAGATTTGAATTGGATATAAAATAGTTTCGACCTTCGAGGAGGACCTGTGTATCTTCAAAGGTCTGGGTAGGATGATTGGCTCCATAGGTCTGTACGCTTAAGTTCAAAGTGGAAGTTTCAAAGTCCCAAATTCCATTGTCGGTATCCAATGTAAGACCTACCCGGTTCGATTCATCCAGCTGATCAAACGAGTACTGGGCCCAACCTTCTGACGCACTAGGATCGAAGGTAAAGGAAGAAGTAACCCAATCACTATTCTCCTCAGGTAGAGGGTCGCTAAATCTTGTGCGCCAATAGAATACCGTCTGAGCAGGAATATTACCCTTTGAACTTAAGTCGAAGGTGTATTTGGCTATCACCTTTGCATTGGTTGTTTCGCTCACCAGATAGGGGCTGTTGAAAGTTTTAGTGGTGTCGATCTGAATGTCATAATCTCTGGTAGCAGACATCAGGTTGCTAGATTGGAAGTAGAAATCTATGCTATTGGTGTTTTGAATGCTGTAAGCAGCTGGTAGTAAATTCAATGTACTGCCGTTGCTGAGAAACAGATCAATAGTAGCACTATTGTCTGTTTTGTCTAGCTCCTCAATTTCGTCAAAAGGATCAATTTCGATTCGTAAGCTGTTCTGGCCAGCAGCATTGCTCACTTGGTTGTCAATGGTCATGCTAAGGGTTTCCTGACGCAAGACGGGATCATAGATCAAGGGGCCATAAGTGCTAGTGCTGCCATCTGCAAAGGTTCTGACCACCTGAATGGCCAGAGGAGTGTTGTCATAGATTCCGAAATTCTTCACATCAAATTCTAGCTGAAAGGAATCTATAGTGGCTATCAATTGATCCTGATTGAAAGTCTTGATGTTTACCAGGTTTTCGTTTACGGCATAGTTGGCCTTGTCCGCACCAAAAACCTTTACAGCTGGATCTCCCTGAAGGTTGGTCAATTGTACCTGTGCGATGTTAGTGCCAGACGTGCCATAGCTATTGATGTATCTTTTGGAAGCCTCTGCCTTGATCTGGCCTACACCGAGACTGGTGTAGTTTGGGTCATTAAATGCCAAACCATAAAACTGATCCGTGTAGCGTTTCAGATTCCCAGAATAGGCCACATGACTATGTGCCATAAAGGCTGTTGCTCCCAAATCAGGCGTCAAAATCCAGTCCACCCCGAAAGATTCGTTTTCGCTGAAAAAGTCACCGGCCAGACAGCCATTGACCATGAAGGTAGGGTATTTTCCTTTGTTGGAATAGCCGAAGGAGGGATCAGAAACCAGACCGATCTCAATGTCTGTCACACTACCGCTGGCATGCCCAAAGAAAGTTACCATCATGACTCCATCATTGATTTCGTCAGAAATGTTGATGAGTTCGACTTCTGTATTGTTGTTTTTGGAGATTTGACTGGATTGCCCACCTAACACAGGCTGCTGTGCCAGCTGAGCAAAATTATCTATGTAAGAACGGAAAGCATTGAGCTCTTGCTCCGAATTGCCTCCACTTAGGTGGACTAGATTTTTCCTTCTTAGAGAATTGTAAGGGGTGCTTTCTTTTTCTATGACTTTGGCCAGGTAGGCTTGGATATGGTCGGGCTCTGAGGCATTGATACGGCCAGTAGGAATACTTTCATAACTCGATCCTCCATCCAGTCCTGCGGTAAATTCTGCATCCCCACCTGGATCGCCAAAGGTAGGTACAAAGTGTCTTACAGTCGCTGAAGCAGGGTCCTGGCGATAGTATCTGGATTGAAGTCTGGAGCTTTTTCCGATGAGGAAAAGAAATTCTGGCGTGCCATTCTCATACATGTATTCGCAAAATCGCTTGATAGCTAATGGGGAAGGATTGCCATAATTGAATTGATTGAAAATTTGGTCAATGTCGAGATCAAGCACGGTGTGACTACCACCTGCAGCTGATTCGCGGTAGGTTTTGTAAGCGGCGACCTGGTCTCCAGAGTTATCAGTGGTGTTGGCTCTAAGTGCTTCGTGGGTGATGATGAGATAGTCGTATAAACTTGGATCGAAATTGTTGAAAGTCACAGGTTCGATGCTGCTTATGCTTTTGTATCCGGATTGTGTGTATAGCGACCGATTGAAAGTCGAAGTGTTGTCTACGATGGCATTGAACTCTGAGACAAATTCATTGACTCCTATGAAAATGGGCTCTTCTTTATTGCTGATGTCAAGTAGTAGTATGTTACTTAGGCTATTTTGGAAACTGAGGTAGGACTTGTCATTTAGATTTGTTTTAAGATTGATGTAGTGATCCGAACTGTTTTCCAGATCAAAGCCCTTACTGTAGTTGATTTTGATGTAGGAGATAGCGACTCTATCTTGTCTGCCATCTACGCCCAGCACATCTGCTCTGATATACAGCTCTCCAGCTGCTGAGATGTCCGTCCATTCCAGATTCTGACTGACAAGATAGTTTTCGTCTCCGTTGAAACTAGCTGTTTCGATTAATCGCACATTTGTGCTCGAGGGCCCTACATATACTTCTACATTGTGACCATTGTTGTTGCCTCCGGCTAATAGAATTTCAATATTGGGGATGTAGTTGTCTTGAACCGTTTGTGTTAGACCCGTTAGGGTTTGTTCTATTGATTGGTTTCGAGTGACAAAGGCGCCTGTCCAACCTTCGAAATAATCATAACTTCCCAAAAGGGTTTCATCTGAAAATCCATAGCTCAGACCCTGATAATAAGAAGAGGTGTTGACTTGTAATTCTTCAGAAATGAAATAATTCTCTGGAGACAGCCCTCCAACGTTGTTTTCTTTGAACTCCAACATACGGTTGCCAAAGTTTGGATCCAGGCGGTAGGTTAAAAAGTAAGCGGATGAATCAGAATAGATGTTGTAGTAGGTGTGCGGCTGAGCTTCGGGTGTTACATAAAGGGGCGTATCGGTGGTTCCGTCATTTTTCTCTGCATAGAAAGCAATGAAGTCATTGGTGTTGAAACTGCCATCTCCTTCGCCCTCGACAAGAATGTCTATTTCTACTCCTTGATGGAATATTTGAAACTTGCGCGGATCAATGCTGCCAACGGGAAGACCTGCTGCTGCTAATTCACTTCTACTTATTCTATAGATGCCATTTTCTGCAATAGGGATTTTGTAGTAGCTCTGGTTGTAATTGATCCATTCATTGCCATAGGGCTGTGCCTGGCTGATCCAGCTACATAGAATGAATACGATCCATAAGAGAAGCTTACTTCTTGTCATTGAATGTGGCTTTAATAGAAATAACATGCGAATAAGGAGACTCTGTTTGATCTCCAACGTCGGTCAGGGCATAGTCAATACAGAATTGGTTCAGTTTAACACCTACACCAAAGTTGGGCTGAAATAGTGTGGTGTAGCTTCTGTCAAACTCTTGGATCTGCTGAAACTGACCGATTCCCCCTCTGATAAAGAACTTGTCCATATAGCCCAGTTCGACTCCTGCTTTTGGATCCAAAGAGATCACATCTGATTTTACCAGTGTATTGCGTTTACCATCCAGAGTGGTTTCGAGATCTACGGAAACAAGCGCTGACATTTTTTTCAGGAACTCAATGCGATAGCTCACGCCCAAAATGGCTCTTGGTAAGGTGATTTCGATAGAGTTTTCAGGGATCTTGTTACCAGTCTGGGTGTAGATATCAGCGACCAGTGAGGTATTGTGGTTCCATGTGTTGTAGGTGCCGGTGATGTCTTTGAGCATCAGCCCGATTTTTAGCTTTTTTATTGACTTCTGGAAACCGATGTCCAGTCCATAGCCCCAGGCAGAGGCAAAGCTGCCTGCATTTCGATATATGATTTTGGCGTTTAGTCCACTTTCTATTCCTCCCAGAATTTTAAGTTTTCGCGCATAGCTGAATAGAAAGCCATAATCAGCAGAGGAGAAAAATTGTATGTTGTCGTAGTTGATGGCGCCATTGGCATCATAGAGAAATCGGGTATCAGGAATGTCATCTATACCCAGACGAATGGCCGATATGGCCAGTGTGCTGACCTCATCTATTTTGGCAGAAAAGGCTGCATAGTCATAGTTGGCAATCCCTGCAAAATATTGGGCGTGCATCAGTGAACCTGCGTAATCGTCTGTTTGGTAATTGAGGCCAGCGGGATTCCAATATCCCGAGGAAATGTCATCACTTACTGCCGTAAAAGCCCCACTCATAGCCAATGCCCTGGCATCTACACCGATGGCCAAAAATTCATTGCTATACTTTGGCGCATTGGTCTGCGCCTGTAAGGAAAAGGTAAGAATGAAAAGGCCTAAGGCAAGTGTGGTTACTTTCAATTTTTGACTTTATAGAACTAAACAGCTTAAAGTTAGAAACATTGCCATGACTGTTCAAAAGTATTGAGGATTAGAAATGTCACGGGGTTCAAAAAAATGTCTGAAGGTCTATCAGTTTGACTTATGTCGTGAAATCATATCACTATTCTATGAATTTTTAGAAAAAGTAAAAAGTTTTAACCCAGTACTTGGCTATGCAAGGTACTTTTCCGTAACCATTACTTAACCACATAACAATCTGAATTCTGAAGCTATGATTTCATTATTAATTGTCTTATTCATGATTCTCTTTCTGTCGATGAAAGACATGGTGGGGTAGGACACAAAAAGAGCAAAGCGTATGAAAATTGAGAATACACAAGTCCAGATGAGAAAGGGTATCCTCGAGTACTGTGTGCTGAAGATCATTTCGAGAGGAGAGGTTTATGCCTCTGACATGCTCGAAGAGTTGACTTCTGCGAAAATCATGGTAGTTGAAGGAACTTTGTACCCGCTGCTGACAAGACTGAGAAAAGCGGGACTTGTAGATTACAAATGGATTGAGTCCAAGTCTGGGCCACCCAGAAAGTACTACACCATTACGGAAGTGGGAACAGAATTTTTGAAGGGACTAGATAGCACCTGGAAGCAATTGGTAACTTCTACTAAGAAAATTTCTGCTCAGAGAACTTCATGATCAAACTATTATTGAATGCAATACAGCCTATCGATTAAATAACCATGGCAATGAAAAAAAATATTAGTATCAACATAAGCGGGATCATCTTTCATATAGAGGAAGACGGCTACTCTAGCCTGAAGTCCTATTTGGAATCGATCAACCGCTACTTTTCCAGCTACGAGGACAGCATAGAGATCATATCCGATATCGAAGGAAGGATTGCTGAGATCTTTCTTAGCAAATTGAGTGATGGCAAGCAGGTGATCACCCTGGAGGATGTAGAGTCTCTCATCCAGACCATGGGTACGGTCGCGGATTTTGATGCTGCTGAAAACGGAGAGGAAGAGGAGAAGGTGAAGGAGGAACCCAAAACCTCTAGCGATTCATCTGGATCTAAAAAGGAAAAAGCGCCACCTTCGGATGAAGAAGACATTGGAAAGAAACGTTTGTTCAGAGATGACAGACGCAAGGTACTGGGAGGGGTAGCCTCTGGTATGGCCTATTTCTTTTCGATAGACCCATTGTGGATTCGATTGGTTTTTGTAGCGCTATTGCTCAATGTTTTCAACTTTGGATTCAGTGGAGGGGTCTTTTTGGCTTATATCCTTCTTTGGATTGTAATCCCGGTTTCTAAAGATCTGGGAGATGAAGAAAGTGTGAAGCGACTATTTAGAGATCCTGAAAATCAAGTATTAGGAGGGATTTCATCCGGGATCGCCGCCTACTTCGGGATAGATGTGACCATCGTCCGTTTGCTTTTTGTGCTCTCAATATTTCTGGGTGGATCAGGTGTGATACTTTATATCATACTTTGGATGATAACACCAGTCGCCAAGACGATCACAGAAAAAATGCAGATGCAGGGCGAGCCAGTGACGCTATCCAATATCCAGCAGACTGTCAACAAGACTCTTAAGAATAAAGAGGGAGAGGAAAGCACCTTTGCTAAGATTCTGCTTTTCCCATTCCGAATCATATCAGAACTATTCCGAGTGATAGGAGAACTGTTGGGACCTATTTCTCAGTTGATCTTCAATATCATCCGAGTATTCGCAGGGATCTTAGTGACTCTAGTGGGGATCAGCGCAATCATGGCACTTTTTGGAGCGCTGGGAGTTATGATTGGACTCTTTTCTTTGGATATGCACATGTTCACGATGGGAGCAGTGCCGGTTGATATTGTGCCACAGAGCTTTCCGGTAGCGGCAAGTGTTGGAGTTTTCATTGTAGGGATTATGCCTTTGTTGGTCATCACCCTGTTGGGAATATCATTATTAGCTAAGCGCTTTGTGATTAGCGCTGCGATAGGATGGTCTGTATTTGGCATCTGGTTGCTAGGGATCATTATGGCGGCCTTTACGGTACCAGGGCTAGTGGCTGATTTCAGAACGGAAGGGGAATACCGCGAAGTAGTCCGCTACGAATTGGATAAAGAAAGTCCAGTAGTGATCAAGCTGAGTCCAGAAGAGATGAATGATATCACGCGTCCAGAACTGAGATTGCGACCTACTGAGGATTCAGTATTCAGGCTGGTAGTAGAGAAGGAAGCCCGTGGACGTACCAGAGAGGAAGCATCTCAAAATGCACAGATGATCTCTTACAAAATTCGTCAGATTGACAATGAACTGATCTTTGATCCGCATTTCGAATATACAGAGGAAGCCCGTTTTAGGGTGCAACAGCTCAAAATGGTACTTTATGTCCCCATGGGACAGGAGTTTATCATCGAGAAAGATGTAAGAGGCATACTTCGCAATTTCGGACAGAGACAGTACAGCAGGTATGATATCGAGGACAATGTAAGATGGGTATACACACAGGATGGCTTGCAATGTGTGAACTGCAAGCCATCGATAGAAGACACGGAAGAAGAATATGAATCTGATGATGATATGCCAGGTAGTCGTTTGGATTATTATGGAAATGATGGAGAAGATGCCATGGTCTTTGAATTCGAAAACTTCGATCAATTGGCCCTTTCCGGATATTACAAGGTCTTTGTTGAGAAAGGCGAAAAGTACAATGTGATTGTCAATGGTTCAGATGATCTAAAAAGTTTGGTTAGAATTCAGCAAACCAACAGTTTGTTATCCATTGGACTCAAAGATGAGGATTGGGACATCTTAGATGGGATGGATGAAGAGAAACTCGAAGTTTACATCACTATGCCCTCGTTGACTGGTTTGGAATCAGGAGGGGCTTGTGAACTGCACATTGGACGATTCGAAAACGAGAGTTTTGAAATCAAATTGATGGGTGCTTCAAATTGTGAAATGGACATTAAGACCAATGATCTTGAGATAGATTTGTCCGGGGCTTCTAAGTTGAAAATTCAAGGGTCCACTGATGCCTTGTCTGCAGATGTTTCTGGAGCTTCTAACCTGAGGGCTTATGACTTGAGAGCCAAAAAGGTTGATGTCAAGGCGGGTGGTGCATCCAATGCCAGAGTGAATGCCAGAGAGTCACTTTCAGCGGAGGTTTCTGGTATCAGTAATGTAAAATATAAAGGCAATCCAAGTCGCACAGCTTTGGATGAGAGTGGATTAGGAAAAGTGCGGTCTGTGGATTGATAAAATTTCAGAATTCAAGTCAAATTTGCCCAGGCCTGTGGTGGTCTGGGCTTTTTGTTTTTTATCCCATTTTGATCCCTGGAAGACCCCCTGAAATCTGCTAAAATATAGATTAAAATTCTGCTAAAAAATGATTTGAAAAGCTGCCGAAAAACTTAAAAAATATTTTCTCAGGGCTTCATTTTTGGGTGCTCAATAGGATGATTTTGTTCTTCCATTCAATTGGTCAGAAAATTCATTCTAAACTCTTCTGATTCCTGAGTTGAAAAAATAAAATCTGGAGTATTGTAGAGATGCGGCAGATTTTTATTCGATTGAAAGACAGTTCCTTTGTTGGGCGATAGAGGTGAAAATCGTTGGGTCAGTTGGTTAAATTAGTCATTAAAAACTTGAATCAAAAACCTATGGATTTTAAGTCAGAATTTACCTGAAAAGGCTTGCATCTACGCTTTTTTTTTAGTGTACCTTATAGAAAGGAGTTATAAACAATACGACTATGGCACAAGAAAAGAAGCAAAATTATTTTGAGTCCATCACTGCACCCTACAAGGTCAGTGAAGGCAACATGTTGGCCAAACTGAAAGCGGCAATGGTGGGGCACATAGGTGCTCAGGAAATCGATGTGAGAAAGAGCAAAGGATCTTACATGTTTGTGCCTTCGGAAAACCGGAGTGTGTTGGATATGAATCAGTCACTTTCGGCCAAGGCCTTGAGTTACAATCATCCGGTATTTGACGATCCTGAATACAAGGAGCTGATGGCGCTATATTCAAATAACCGTCTGTCCTACAGTACTTATCACAACGAAGATTTTGCAAAGGCCACAGAGGTGATCATGAATCGATTCGTGAAGCCTGGAGGTTTCGACCATATCTTCTACATCTCAGGTGGAGCTAAGTCTGTGGAGGTGGCAGTTCACATCGCCATCATCAACAAGGTTGAAAAGAACATGCAGGCGGGAAAAGGAGAAATAGGCAATGCGATGATCAGCCTCTTCGGTGACTTTCACGGGAGAGGGTTAGGTTTAAGAAACCTGACTACCTCAGTGCCAGAGAAGAATGAGTATTTGCCTACCTTCAGTACCTGGAAAACGCTGCCTCCACCGCTAAGCGAAGAGGAAGTACCAGGCGCCTTGAAGAAGCTGGAAGAGTTGATTCAAGAAGTAGGGCCGGACAATCTGGCGGGCTTCATCGCTGAAGATATGATCCAGTGCGGATGGGGCGACCGATTCATTCCTGCGTCCTTTTATCATGGGGTTAGGAAGCTGGCCGATCAGTATGATTTTTATGTCATTTACGATGCGGTGCAGACAGGGATGTATGCGTCGGGAATGCCATTTGCTCATCAGGCACTAGAGGCAGCTTCTCCCGATATCGTAGCAGGTTGTAAAAAGGCCTACACGGGCTATGTGCTGGTCAAAGAAAAGATTCGAGAAGTGAAAGGCAATGCGATTGATTCCACCATTTCGATCAACTCCACCTGGGGTGGGCATTTGCCGGATATTATCACATGGGCCTATGTGTTGGAAAGCATCGAGCAAGATGATCTGGTGGGCAATATCAAAGCCAGAGGTGCTCAAATGCTCGAAGGCCTGAAGGGAATCGCCAACAAATACGATGAGGTATCCAATGCCCGTGGAATAGGCCTGATGGGGCTTTCGTTGAGTGCGCCTTCAGGAGAGTTTCTTGGCAAGGTAAAAGCCCAGTGCTACAAGAACGGCTTGAATATCTTCCCAGGGACGACTCCCGCACCGGATGGCTATGCGATTCGCTATCGTCCTGTCCTGGATGTGACGGAGGACGAAATCGCCAAGACCATCCAGATTACAGATCAATCAATTGGAGAAATTTTATAAGTATAAGACCATGGCAGAATTGAAAATATCAGATGGCTATCAGTGCATATCGCCCGGTGATGGTCAGGAAAAAGCATTTTATCCCTACTTCACAGATCAGGACCTAACCAGGGCCCTGGAGGAAGTAGCAGAGGGCTACCAGTTCCTCTCCAAAACGAGTATTCAAGAAAGAAAGGACATGCTCTATTCGATCGCAGCAAAGATCGAGGAGCGTGCAGGGAAACTGGCTAAGCTGGTGACCGAAGAGATGGGTAAGCCCATCACGCAATCGAAAGCTGAAATCCAGAAATGTGCAGACATGGCTCGCTATCATGCAGATCAGGGAGAGGAATGGCTGAAAAAGGAAGTCGTAGATACACCACAGTTGACCTACGAAATCCATCAGGAGCCACTCGGACCCGTATTGTTCATCTCTACCTGGAACAACCCCTTTCTACAAGCGACGCTGGCGATTGTGCCACAGTTGATCATCGGCAATTCGGTGTTGGCTAAGCCTGCACCCAATGCACCCAGATGTATTTTGGAGATGGAAAAGATCGTAGAAGAGTTGAAACTACCGGCTAAAATCTTTGTCCCGGTACTCACGACCATTCCACAGACCGAAGAGATATTGAAGAATACGGATATCAAAGGGGTGACCTTTATCGGCAGTACAAAGGCCGGACGCAGAGTAGGTAGTCTGGCGGGTGAGTCTTTCAAGGCAGCAGTGATAGATGCCGGAGGTTCTGATCCGATGGTGGTACTGCAAGATGCAGATTTGGAAGAAGCAGCCAAAGGAGCTGTCGGCGCACGCTTTGGCAATACAGGGCAGAGCTGTGTGGCAGCCAAGCGGATTATCGTACATGAAGCAGTTTATGATGATTTTATGGCTGCTTTCATATTGGAAACGAAGAAACTGAAAGTAGGTGATCCGATGGATGAAGCTACGACTGTGGGGCCATTGGCTACACACCAGGCCAGAGATTTGGTCAAAGGCCAGATTGAGCAAAGCTTGTCTCAGGGGGCCGAACTGATCTATGGAGGCAAAGTGTTGGAAGGCAGCGGGGCTTTTATCGAGCCTACCATTTTGAGCAATGTCAATTGTGACATGCTGCCCTCCAAGGAAGAGGTTTTCGGGCCGGTAGCAGCAGTTTACAAGGTCAAATCCCTCAAGGAAGCGGTCGATTATGCCAACGATACGCCTTATGGGTTGGGCGCGAGTGTCTATACAAAGACGCCAGAGAAGATCGTGCCCTTGCTGGAAACAGGCAACGTGGCGGTCAATACCAAGGTCGCCACCAACTTCCCCGTGCCTTTCGGAGGGATCAAGGCTTCTGGTTATGGCGTCTATTTTGGTAGGGAAGGAGTGACCACATTTACGAATTCCAAAGTAGTCAACATACCGAAATAAGTTTTCAATCTAAGTATGCGCTATGGTGAAAAATGATCCATATGTGTCGAATCTGTTTCGACATGCCAATACCATCTTCGAGCTGGGCTTCAATCCGAAAGGGGAATGCTCAGCTTTGGCGTATACACGCCTGCTTTATGATCGCTGCGAGTATTTTCGCAAGGAAATGGAGGCACTGGGTATGCAGACGCGATACGATGTATTGGGAAATCTGTATGGACTCTTACCGGGAGCAAGTGAGAAAAAAATACTGGTACTTTCGCATCTCGATTCGGTATTTGATGCGGGGCGCTACGATGGTGTGCTGGGGGTGATCTTGCCTCTGGAATATGTGCGATGGCTACAGGATGAGGGCATCCAACCCAGGTATTCCATGGAGATACTGGTGTGCATGGGAGAAGAGAGCCCGGGAGTTACAGCCACATTTGGATCCAAGGCCATCACGGGGCACTATAGTTGGCAACAGCTGCAGGACATGACGCTGGCCTATGATTCGAGTATGTCTTTACCCAAAGCGATTCAGCAGTTCTTTGGCGATGCAAGTGTGGAGTTGACCCGAGAGAAACTACAGGCGCTTCAACTGAATCCTGAAGAATATGTAAAGGCACTGGAAGTCCATATCGAGCAATATCTGCAGTTGCAAAATCGGGCGAAAGCATCAGATGGCCAACCTCACATAGGCGTGATGCGGGGCGTAGGTGGTCATATCCGTTTTACGATAGAGGCAGAGGAGCCCAGCTTCGTAGAGGAGCAATTGATGGGCTATGAACTCATCATTCATGGTGAAACGGGACATTCGGGTGCAACGCCAATGGGTGAGATTAGAAAGGATGCACTGGTGGCTTCTGCTCAATTGATCATGAAGCTAGTCGAGCAGCCCTTTCCTGTTAAGTTTGGCTATTGGGAGGTTTTGGATCCCTCTACGACCAGTATTCCTGATCGGGTCAAATTAAACCTTTGGGTCCATCCCGAACATAAGTCCAAACTCATCGCGCTGTGCGGGGGGTGTGAGCATACAGATATCATGATCCAAACCACTCCGAGCGACCTGATGACCTACATGGCGCAGATCGTGTTGGCAGTCGATCGATCGGCCAACGACGCATTAGATACAGATGAGGTTCGAGCTACTATAACTAAACTGGAATTGAAAGGGCACGAGGCTTCTTGCTTTTGCGATGTACGGGGCGCCACGCTAGAAGGGATGAAAGGAGTGGAGAATGCCACACAGATCCCAACTCCTAATTCCATCCACGACCATAGAGAGGAGCTTTCCAGAAAGGCGCCTATATTGTTTGCCTCCACTCAGATGGAAGAAGAAGTGCTGAATGCGGCATTTGAGGGTCGAGTCATGTCAGGACAGATCTCTGTGCCGGGCCAGGATATCGGAGTGATCGCCTCCTGTGGCATAGATGCGGCGCTGTTTTTTATCGAGAGTGGAACGGGACATCATCCAGACGAATATGTGCGAGAGGAGGCCATGGAACAGGCCTTTGAAGCCACTAAAATAATTTTAAATCATTGGGACAAAACGCTTAATTCATGAATATCAGATACACAAAAGTCGGAGATCTAAACGATCAGAATCTCAAAATTGAAGGAGTAGGTTACAGCCGTCAGGATATCATCTTCCCGATGAAGGAATTTGAGACCCGCCTAAAGAAGGTACGCGAGATGATAGCAGCCAAAGGGCTGGATGCAGCCTTGATCACCACGCCAGAAAACATCTTTTACCTTTCGGGCTATCAGACGCTGGGCTATTGGTATTTTCAGGCGATGATCGTGCCCTTGAAGCAGGAGCCTTTCATGGTGCTGCGTGGGCTGGAGCAGCCCAATGTGGATGCCCGTACCTACCTGTCACATAGCTACGTCTACAGCGACAATGAGGAACCGATTGATGTGCTCAGAGATAGTTTCAAAGAAGAAGGACTGGTCGGCAGGAAGATCGGGGTGGAGCTGCACAGTTACTTTCTGAGGAATACCGAATTCACAGAAGTAAAGCAGAAGATCAAAGAAACTGAATGGATCGATGTATCCGGGATGGTGGAGGAGCTCCGTATGGTCAAGTCCACGCTGGAGATCAAGAAACTGAAGAATGCTGGGATCTTTACCCATATGGGGATGATAGAGGGCTTGAAAGAAGCCCATATCGGTAAAACAGAAAACGACATAGCTGCGGGCTTTTATCATGGCGCACTGGATGCGGGGGGACACTACATGGCCATGCCGCCTTTTGTTGCCTCGGGTCCGCGTTCTTATCTGGCCCATGCGACTTTCATGAACCGTACGCTGCAACCCAACGAATTCATCTTGTTTGAGGGAGCAGGCTGTTTCGAGCGCTACCATGCACCTACGATGCGGACCATCTATCTCGGGCGTCCGGAGCCCTGGTACAAGGAAGTAGAAGCCATCCTGGCCGAGGCACTACGGACGACCGTCAAGTCGATGAAGCCGGGTGTGACCGCTAGTGATGTAGATGCAGTCAATCAATCCGTAATCCAGAAGAATACCTTTGGAGGTCAGCAAACTTCCCGTTCGGGGTATTCTGTCGGTACTGCCTTTGCGCCAGATTGGGGCGAGGGACACATGATCTCGCTGATCAAAGGCAACGAGACGGTGCTGAAGGAGAACATGGTCTTTCACGTGCTCTCCTATATCGAGATTCCTGAGTCTAAGTTCGCCAAGGAGAGTCGCTTTGGTATCTCAGATACGGTATTTGTGACACCCGAAGGAGGAAAGTCCGTGGTGAACCTGCCTTATGAAATTAAGTTTTTGGAGGAGGGGTTTTAAGTCTTACTTCGAAAAGATCTTGACCAGCCAAAGGATCAGGTAAAGCCCTAGCCCGGCTCCAAAGAATAAGAATGCGATCACGAATGCGACACGTATGGTGGTGGCGTTCCAGCCTAGCTTTTTGCTCAACCAATCGGATACTCCTAATATCATATGTTTTAGATTTTTGTTTGAATCTAAGATACGAATTACTGCGGTTTCTATAGATGTCGAGTAGTAAAAAAAAGCCTCCCGTCCAGGAGGCTTTCGATTTGTGCTACGTCAAAGCACTTGGGTCAACTATGTTTTTGGCGGTTCAATTATCTACAATCCTACGAGGGACTACATTGTCGTAGCAGTGGGGGGCAGGTCTTGCCGATTTTTATTTGAGCTGATTGTTGATCTTGTGCGGCTTGTTTTAGTGCCTGGGTACTTTGCGTCAATTCATTTTGCCACCATGTGAATTCAGTTTAGGTTAATGGATGTTTTCAGTGGCTAATTACGTTAACCCCGACTTTAAAATCCTGACAAAAAGCTTTAAAATCCTGCCATTTGATAGTTTTTTTTAGCAACCTGAGTAAGCCGATTACTCCAAGTAATCGGCTTACTAGTGCTTAAACCCAGATTTGTCATTAGAACTTTGTAATGAGAGCTTAAAATGCAATAAATCAGGAAGTTTGACGAATGGGGCTTAGCACCGCTAAGGTGATTGAGTGAAACTTAGCGAAGCGACTGATTTGAAGCAGTTTATGTTCGTAATAGATTTTCTAGTGATAATTCTGGGTTAAATAGGCTTTTTTGGCCCGTTGAAGGCCGTTTTTTAACTTATGATACCCATTTTTTGATTGAGGATGGTCATTTTTTACTGGATGGTGGTCATTTTCCAGCTGAGGATATCCATTTTCTGGTTCAGGGAGGTCATTTTCCAGCTAGCGACATACATTTTCTGGCTGATGGTACTCATTTTCTACTTGAAGGAGGGCATTTTTTGAGTGGGGATATTCATTTTTTAGTCTACGATGGATGTTTTTTGGTAGGTCGTCGAGGTTCCGAACCTCGGCGACCTTGGTTTGTATTATCAAACGCCTACTTTACCCGTCCTGGCGAATTGGAAGATAACATCCAGGTGAATGCGGTCATTGAGGTCCTTGGCATAGTGTACATGCTTGACTTCTCCTTTTTCGTCTATGAGGAACTCGGCAGGTATGGTATTGATGGATTCCTTGCCCTTCATCATGTGTACCGGTAGCCCGTTGATTTTGGCTCTGACGACAGTCTGAAAAAACTGGGTCACATGGCTAATGGTTGATTTTCGTGCGGAGGATTCTACTCCATAGGCATCGTACCAGGTTTTGTCTGGGTCTGCGATCAAGGGGATGGGGGAGATCTTCTGATGAAACTCCTTGGAAAGTAATACTTCCTTTTCCGATTCGAAGAAGAATATCATCTCCAGTCCCAGACTTTTCAATTCTTCCATCTTGCGCTGCAGGCGGTGTACCCGCACATTGCAAAAGGGACAACCTGCATGACGGAAAAATCCTACCAATACTTTTTTGCCCCGATAAGATTGCAGATCGATTTCGCGATCATATACATCCTGAAGTTTGAAATATGGGGCTTTTTGGTTGATACTTAGCGTAAGGCTTTCTGACATGCTGTGTCGGGTTTAAGAATTTATCAGAGGTATACTACTAATTATAGAAGGTTTATAAAAGGATTTTGTTGGTAAATATCAGGTTTAATGGCTTCTGAAAATGATTTTATCAAGTTGAATGATTAAGGACTGAATATTACCTACTTACTCAATGGTATTTAGTATTGTATTTTAATCAAAATTATGTCTTAATAGAGGGAAGTCTTAAATTGTTCTTGTTACTGGAAATCGATAGTTATTCATAGGTTGATTGTATTTATGCGTTCATTAATTTCATTATGCTTCCTTTGTGCATACTCTTTTTTCTCTGCGCAATCCCAAGTCCCAATTAATTTAGATATCAATTCTTTTGAAGAAGCAGTTGCTTATGAAGAAAATTTAAAATCTACGATTAAGGATACTGTTTATTTGATTTTAGGCAAGGAGGACTCAGGTTTGGATAAACCAATAGTTGCTGTAATATTCAAAAGAGAGGTTAGTGAATTCCCTATTCCACTTCACGTCTGGTATTATCTTGATGTTGACTTTGATAAACTAATTAGAGTTGGATATTATCATGGTTTCTATAACCCCAGCTGGAATGCTAATAAGGATGTTGTACTTCTTGAAGAACTGACAAATGAAGAAGATGCTTTTGTTTCTCGTTTTCATAACTATATGGATTATTTAATCAATCAGTTTGGTGAACCAGATGAGATTAAAAAACCGGGCCCTGAATGGAATGTGCAATCTGGACATGTTAAATGGAAATTGGCAACAGGTCGAATAGAACTAAAATATGTTTTTTTTAGAAGGCTAATTCAGAATCCAGGTTTAGGATATCAAGTCAATAATTTCGAATTAAGTTTTGAAAGAACCTTCACAGAGAATTTTTAATGCAGATGGTTCTTTTGCAAGTTAATGACAAATAAAAGCCCTCAACTGCAGTGCAATTGAGGGCTTTGGTGTTTTTTATAGAAATCGCTTACAATACCAAATTGATGATTCGCTTAGGCACGATGATCACCTTTTTAGGCTGCTTGCCTTCAGTCCATTTTACTACGGTCTCATCGGCCAGTACTTGCTTTTCGATTTCAGCGGTGTCCATGTCTACAGGGAAGCTCAGTTTGGTTCTGACCTTACCGTTGATCGATACAGGATACTCATGGCTGTTTTCTACCAATAGACTCTCGTCAAATTTCGGGTAGCTCGCAGTACTGATTCCGCCGCTGTGACCCAGCTTCTCCCAAAGCTCTTCACTCAAATGAGGCGCAAATGGAGAAAGAATCACAACCAGTTGCTCCAGAACCTCACGCTTGTTACAGCTCCTCAAGTCATTTACTGCAATCATCAGTGTACTCACACAGGTGTTGAGTGAAAGGTTGTTGATGTCTTCTTCTACCTTCTTGATGGCCTTGTGCAGCGTTTTTAGTTCGTCTGCGCTGGCTTTGTCGTCAGAGACATTCCATTCGTTGTTGCCATCGTGGAAGAGTCTCCAGACCTTGCGCAGGAACTTCGATACCCCATCAATTCCATGGGTGTTCCATGGCTTGAATTGCTCCAAGGGTCCAAGGAACATCTCGTACATGCGCAGCACATCCGCTCCGTATTTTTCGATGATGTCGTCTGGGTTCACTACGTTGAACTTAGACTTGGACATCTTCTCTACTTCATAGCCACATACATATTTACCATCCTCCAGGATGAATTCAGCATCCTTCAGGTCAGGTCTCCAGGCTTTGAATGCCTCAGTGTCCAATACGTCGTTGTTGACCAGGCTTACATCCACATGCATAGCAGTGGTCTCGTATTCGTCTTTCTTGTTGAGTGAAACGAATTGGTTTGTTCCTTTTACTCTATAGACGAAATTAGAACGCCCCTGAATCATACCTTGATTCACCAGTTTTTTGAATGGCTCTTCCTCCTGCACCAAGCCCTTGTCGAAAAGGAACTTGTTCCAGAATCTAGAGTAGAGGAGGTGACCAGTCGCGTGCTCCGTACCTCCGATGTAGAGATCCACATCTTTCCAGTACTTCTGCACCTCATCCGCTACGAATGCCCCGTCGTTGTTGGCATCCATATAGCGGTACCAATACCAGCTCGACCCAGCCCAGCCCGGCATGGTGCTCAATTCTAGTGGGTAAGCTTCTGATTCACCCTCTGGGGTGTAAGTGAAGTTTTCTGCTCTGCCTAGTGGAGGATCTCCATCCTCTGTAGGTAGATATTTGTCAATCTCTGGTAGCAAAATCGGAAGATCCGATTCAGCCACGGGGTAAGGGATACCGTCTTTGAAATAAATCGGCACGGGCTCTCCCCAGTATCTTTGTCTGGCGAAGATGGCATCACGGATACGATAGTTGATCTTACCACTACCGATACCTTTCTCCTCCAAAAAGGCGATGGCCTTGTCAGTCGCTTCCTGAAAAGTCAGCCCCTCAAGGATTCCTTCGTTGATGATTTTTCCTTCTTTGGTCGCATCTGCTTCTTCGCTTACATCCATACCGTCATAGACAGGTAGGATAGGAAGATCGAAATGCTTAGCAAAATCAAAGTCTCTTTGGTCACCGCCTGGTACGGCCATTACAGCCCCTGTACCATAGCCTGCCAATACATAGTCGGCAATCCAGATCGGCGTGCGCTCCCCATTGAATGGGTTGATGGCATAAGCTCCGGTGAAGGCACCTGATACTTGCTTCACGTTGGCCATTCTGTCTCTTTCAGACTTGTTGCGAGCGACTTTTACATATTCTTCTACCTCAGCACGTTGCTCGTCTGTGGTGATTTTTTCGATCAGGTCCAGCTCTGGTGCCAGCACCAGGAAGGTCACAGCACATACCGTATCGATACGGGTGGTGAAGACGGTGATCTTCTCATCGTGTCCCTCAATGGCATAGTCCATCTCTGCGCCTTTGGATTTTCCGATCCAGTTGCGCTGCATTTCTTTCAGTGGCTCAGACCACTCCAGTTTTTCCAGCCCCTGAAGCAAACGTTCAGCATAAGCCGTGATGCGCATGCTCCATTGCTTCATTTTCTTTTTGACGACAGGATGTCCCCCGCGCTCAGAGTAGCCGTCTTTGATTTCGTCTTGTGCCAGTACGGTCTTCAGCTCCGGACACCAGTTTACAGTGGTTTCCGATAGATAGGTCAGACGGTATTGGAGTAGAATCTCCTGTTGCTCTTTCTCAGAGTATCCTTGCCAGTCAGCCGCGCTGAATTGGGTGGTGTCTTCATCGCAGGCAGCCTGGATGTTGGCATTCCCTTCTGCTGCGAACAGTTCGATCAGTTCGTCGATCGAGCGGGCTTTGTCTGCTTTGTAGTCATACCACGAGTTGAACAGCTGGATGAAAATCCATTGCGTCCATTTGTAGTAGTTTGGGTTGCAGGTTTGTAGCTCTTTGCTCCAGTCAAAGGAGAAACCGATGTTTTTCAATTGCTCCTTATAGCGAGCGATGTTTTCTTCTGTAGTAACAGCCGGGTGTTGACCCGTTTGGATCGCATACTGCTCAGCCGGTAGACCAAAGGCATCGAATCCCATAGGATGCAATACATTGAATCCTTTGGTGCGCTTGTAGCGCGAAATAATGTCGGATGCAATGTAGCCCAGCGGATGCCCCACGTGCAGTCCTGCGCCCGAAGGGTAGGGGAACATATCCAATGCGTAGAACTTTGGCTTGCTGGTGTCCACTTCAGCTTTGAAGCTTTCATTGTCGGCCCAGTATTGTTGCCATTTTTTTTCTATCTCAGAGTGATTATAGTCTGCCATGGTGTGGGATTTTCTTTAATGAACGAATCGCCTGCAAATCTATTTTTTTTGTGAATTATCGCCGTGTGATATGAGGAGAATATTCATAACGATTCTAAGATTTGCCTCTCGTAATTAATAATTGAAAAGTCTTTTTTAAAAAAAGAAAACCCTTATATTACAAGAATACAAGGGTTCTTTTTCGTAGCGAAGACGGGAGTTGAACCCGTGACCTCAGGGTTATGAATCCTGCGCTCTAACCAACTGAGCTACCTCGCCATTGATTTTGGAGGTGCAAATCTAGGCATTATGTTGAATTATCAATGGCGGATTAGAAAAAAAATTGGTTAGCTTACAGAAAAATTATTCGACAGCATTTGATCGCTTTTTTTATGAGCAAATACAAGTATATAGGAGAGTTCGAAATCAAGGCATCTAAAAAAATGTTATATCCCTATATGTCAAGCGCTAGCGGGCTGGCACAGTGGTTTGCAGATGATGTCAATATCAATGAAGACAAAGTCTATACTTTTATTTGGGATGGAGAAGAAAGCCGTGCTCGCATGGTCTCTCATCGCACCAATAGTCAGGTTCGTTTCGAATTTATCTCAGATGATGAGGAACCAAACTACCTGGAGTTCAAAATTGATATGAATGAATTGACACAGGAGGTTTTTATCCGTGTCACTGACTTTTCGGAAATGGATGATGAAGAGGAGCTCGAAGAATTATGGGAGAGCTTCATGCATAACTTGCGTGAGCTGGTAGGAGGGTAATGCCTCCCAGACGCGATCAGACGTGTTCCATTCTGACTACTATCCCATCACAAGCGCCGCATTTGCCTGCAAATAATCCAGGCTTGCCTACTTCCTCGTGACAAGCCTTGCACCATACTCTACCGCAACCTTTGCATTTGAGTACCGCTCGTTTTTGACATTTGTTGCAATTTTCCATAAGCTTCTTTTGCTTGAAATTAAGACTTTGAGATGTAAATACAAAAACATTGAGTCGCGAAACTTTTTGTATCCTAAATCTGTATTCCTAGTATTGAATTGAATTTCCTACCTTTGTAAGAGGTGCAAAAAAGAATAGATATGAAGCGTTTGAATGTTATATTGTTGGGATTGATGGTGTTGGGCTTAACAGCTACTTCTTTTAAATCAGTAGAAGAAGGGCAGGAAGAAGGCCTGGTGAAGTGGTATAGCTTCGAAGAAGCAGTAGCCCTTAATAAGAAGAAACCTAAGAAGATATTCATAGATGTCTATACGGACTGGTGCGGTTGGTGCAAGAAGATGGATAAAGCCACCTTCAATCATCCTAAAATCGCTAAGTACCTGAATGAGAATTACTATCCTGTCAAACTGAATGCAGAGCAGAAGGAAGATATCGAATTCGATGGTCATACATTCAAATGGGTAGAAGGAGGTCGCAGCGGAATTCATGAATTGGCCTATTCACTTCTGCAAGGTAAAATGAGTTACCCTACTGTGGTTTTTATGGATGAGCAGTTTAGAATGTTGTCTCCAGTGCCTGGGTATCTGGAAGCACCTGTTTTCGAAAAGATCATAACCTACTACGGGGATGACAACTACAAAGAAACTCCATGGGCTGAATACCAGGAGAATTTTAAGTCTAGTTTGTAAGACTGAGGATAAAAAAGTATTAGAATAAGAATGCCCAGTTTCAGGAGATAATCTCTCGAAACTGGGCATTATTTTTTGCGACCAGATCAAACTTATTTCATATTGAATCCTCTGAGTTTAATCTGCGTCAGTTTTCTTTTGGTATCCAGAGGAAAGTCACCCTTCATCATCCAGTCGTAGTAGCCTGTTTCGATCTTGAGCACCTCTTCCACAGGTTTGTGTCTGTGTTTGCCGAAGTTGAATACTTCTACTCCATCATCGTTGAAAACGAAGCGACCCGCCAAATCGACCATTTTGGAGGCAGATAGATTGTGAAGGCTGTCTACGCTGTTTTCTATCACGCCAATCTTTTTGCCCAGTGAGTCTACGACCTCTTCACCATTGTATCGCTCCACTTGTGCTTTGATCACCTCAGCAGTGGCCAGGGTATCGGCTTCTGCACCGTGGGCTCCTTCGAGTACTTTTCCACAGTAGAACTTGTAGGCTGCAGTCAGGGTACGTTTTTCCATCATGTGGAAGATCTTTTGCGCATCGACCAGTTTGCGGTTAGAAATATCAAATTCTATATCAGCTCTTAAGAACTCTTCGACTAGCAGCGGAATGTCAAACTTCATGCAATTGAAACCGCCCAGGTCGCAACCGTCCAGGAAATTGGACAGGTCTTTTGCAATAGACTTGAAGCTGGGCTCGTCTTTTACATCCTTGTCATAGATGCCATGGATCAAACTGGACTCGATCGGAATCGGTACGCCCGGGTTGATTTTTCTGGTTTTGACTATCTGTTCCCCATCAGGCATCATTTTTACCACGGACATCTCTACGATTCTATCCTGTGTGATGCTCGTTCCTGTGGTTTCTAAATCAAATACAGCTAGGGGATTCTTGAGTTTTAATTGCATAGTGTTTGTCGGTGAATAGGGATTAGCCGGCGATTTTGTCCGCCAGGCTTTGCATATCCATGGCTCCAAAATGTCCCGAACTCATCATGAGCAAGTCATGTTGGTTCCAGTTCTGAGATTCTAGATAAGCTTTTAATTCTTCCGTAGAAGTATAGACTTTCAGTTGGTCGTTTTTGAAGTAGTCTTGAATTTCTTTTTCTGTGATGGCTTCTCCACCTTTGGATTCTAAAGTAGCTTGATCGTAAAATACGATTGCCTCATCTGCATACTTCATACGATCTGCATAGTGCGGCAGATAGTCCTTGTTTAAGCTGCTAAAAGTGTGTAGCTCATAGCAAGCGGTGAGTTTTCTCTCTGGATGTCTTTCTTTAGCTGCATGTACAGTCGCTTTTAGTTTAGAAGGAGCATGCGCAAAATCAGAGTACACAGTAGTACCTTCTTTAGAAGCCAGAATGTTGTTTCTTTTGTTCGCACCCTCATAGCTTTGAATTGCTTCGAAGAATTGCTCTTCGGTAATACCGATCAAGTCTAGCAGCTTTTTAGCCCCCTCGATATTCTGCATGTTGTGCTTACCGAAAACCTTGAGTGGGTATTTGCCTTCCAGATAGTAAGTGCCATCCTCCACTTTGTATTTAGGCGTTTTATAAGGTATGCCTTTCGCGTCTCCTCTTTCCTTACTACCAATGATCATCGCCATGCGGTCATCCTCGCAGTAGACCAGCGAACCCGCCTTTGGTGTATTGTCTGCCAAAGTTTCGAATTGCTCCACGTAGCTATCTACCGTTGGGTAGACATTGATGTGATCCCACTCCGTACCACTTATCAGTGCAATGTGATGATTGTACTTTAAGAATTTTGGAGTTGGGTCTAGTGGAGAGGTGAAATATTCATCTCCTTCGATGATTATAATAGGAGCATCCGATAGGTGGATGGTGTTTTCTATCCCCTTGATTTTGGCCCCTAATAGGTAGTCGCAGGGTTTGTTGAAATACTGCAGGACATGAACAATCATACCTGTGATGGTGGTCTTGCCGTGGCTACCTGCAATGACAATTCTTTGTTTCTTATCGCTTTGTGAGCGAATGAATTCCGGATAGGAAAGGATTTTTAATCCTAAATCCTGTGCCTTCTTTAATTCTGGGTTGTCGGCTTTGGCATGCATGCCTACTATGACAGCATCCAGGTCTGCATTGATATTTTCTGTGTCCCAACCTTCCTTTGCAGGGAGTAACTGGTTGGCCTCTAGTTGGCTTTTGGACGGGTCATAGATCTTGTCGTCAGATCCTGTTACTGCTAAACCCTTGTTTTTGAGTGCAATGGCCAAGCTGCTCATGACAGCACCGCCGATTGCTATAATGTGTACTTTTTGAAAGTTGTTATTCATGCTTTCTGTGATAGATTATCCAAAATTAAGACAAATACTCAGGCCAGCAAATAATAAGTTCTGAAAGGCTGAAATGGACGGAAATAAGCGGTCTGTGTCGTCACTCTACTTCGTGGATAAAATGTTAAGAATACACTAAGGACTACAAAGATTTGTCACAGACTATTGAGTAGTTTTGCATGTTAGAAACTAGAGTGAGAAAAGTAATAGTTAATGGATACGAAGGGATCAGATACAGCAGCCAATAGAGGGACGAATCGAGGAAATAGAAGAAATCGTCCGGGTGTACAGGAGCTTTCTGTACAGCTAGGTAAGGTGCCGCCGCAGGCATTGGATCTGGAGGAAACTGTATTAGGTGCCCTGATGCTGGAAAAGGATGCTTTGACTGCTGTCATCGATATCCTGAAGCCAGAGAGTTTCTACAAAGATGCTCACTCTAAGATTTATGAGGCGATCGTACAGCTATTTAATAAGTCAGAGCCGATCGATTTGATGACCGTAACTCAGCAACTCCGAAAGAACGGAACGCTGGAGGTGGTAGGAGGGGCTTATCAATTGGCGGAGCTAACCACTCGTGTCAACTCAGCTGCCAATATCGAGTACCATGCTCGTATCATCACTGAGCAGTCTATCAAACGTGAATTGATTCGTATCTCTGCGCAGATTCAGGAGGATGCTTTTGAAGATACTCAGGATGTATTCGAACTCCTGGACCGTACAGAGCAGTCTCTTTTCGAGATTTCCGAATCACATATTAAGAAAAACTATGCCGGCATGCAGCAATTGATGCATGAGGCCATATTAGAAATAGAAGCCAAGAAGGATCAGAAGGAAGGACTGACAGGTGTACCTACGGGTATGTCGGATCTGGATCGTGTGACTGCAGGATGGCAGCCATCGGATTTGGTGATTATTGCGGCACGTCCTGGTATGGGTAAGACGGCATTTGTAGTGTCTTGTATGCGAAATGCCGCTGTAGATTTTGGTGAAGCTGTAGCTATTTTCTCTTTGGAGATGTCGGCGATTCAGCTGGTCAATCGTCTGATTTCTGCAGAGGCAGAGTTAGAAAGTGAGAAGATTAAGAAAGGAAACCTGGCTGATCACGAGTGGGAGCAGCTGGTGCACAAAACTTCAAAGTTGACCGAAGCGCCAATCTTTATTGATGATACGCCTGGTTTGAGTATTCTGGAATTGAGAGCGAAATGTAGACGTCTCAAGGCCCAGCACGATATCAAGATGATTGTCATTGACTACTTGCAGTTGATGTCTGGAGATACCTCTAAAAGTGGCGGTGGATCGGGTAATCGTGAGCAAGAGATTGCATCGATCTCCCGTGCGCTGAAAGGAATCGCTAAGGAACTGAATGTCCCGGTTTTGGCACTGTCTCAGTTGAGTAGAGCGGTGGAGACCAGGGGAGGAGATAAGCGTCCAATGCTATCGGATTTGAGGGAATCAGGTTCGATCGAGCAGGATGCGGATATGGTAATCTTCCTATACCGTCCAGAGTATTACGATATTACTGAGGATGAAGATGGACTGCCGACACAGGGTACTGGTGAGGTAATCATCGCCAAGCACAGAAACGGTTCGCTGGAGAATGTGAAGCTGAAGTTTATCGGACGATTCACCAAGTTTGCCAATTTGGATGGTGGTCTGATGGGCGGAGACTATGGCGGAGGGTTCCCTTCTGATGGTGCATCTAGCTTTGATTCTGCGCCTAGTACGATGACTTTCCAATCCAAGGCCAATGATGACGAGCCTGCTGGAGATGGAGGAGCAGCGCCTTTCTAATTACTTCTCCAGAATTGTAAATTCCACTCTTCGGTTCAGGGATCGATTTTCCGGTGTGTCATTAGGGACTACTGGGTACTTGCTGCCGTGACCGACGTATTCTAGTCGAAATTCGTTGATGCCATGCTGGACGAGGTAGTCCACTACCGCCTTGGCTCTTTTTTCAGAAAGCTTTTCGTTGAATTCTCTGGAGCCTACATTATCCGTATGTCCTTCGATTTGGATTTTGATATTGGGGTTCTTGACCAGATAGTCTTCCAATCGCTGCAATTCTAGCAAGGAGCTTCTTAGCAGATTGGCTTTTTCAAATTCGAAATAGATATTTTGTAAGGTAAAGCGCTTGCCTACTTCTGCTGGACCGAAATGCTCCTCGTCTACAGGCTGCTGAGCTAACAATGGATCTGGAAAGATGGACTCGTTGGGGTCTACTGGTCTCACCAAAACATCATCTATGAAATAGTATGCGATCATAGGTTGGAGGTGTTTGGGCAAATTCTTGTCCCTGCCAGTAATGAATTTTCTTTTGGTTTTCTTCGTTGTGAGCGAGCTGTCAGGTTTGAATGTTCCGATTGTTAGCGCTAATTCATCACCTTTGGCTACAAAGGTGCCTGAGACTTTGGTCCAACCATTGTTGTCGTCGAGTTGTTTTTTGGGATCACTTTGGACCTGAGCCTTGTAGTAGCCGAACTCCATGGCCTGCCAATCAAAATTGGGCATGTCACGGGTAAAATACATGCCGATGTTGTTGATGGAAAATTCGCAGGCATCTGCCAGGTTGACCCAAAATTCTCCATAGTATTCATTTCCTGCAACCAGAGGTTTGGTCAACTGTACCATGATGTATTCACGATGGTTGACAGGTACTTTCCATCCACGGCCGCTCCTGGATGTGAGATAACAAATCATTCCCACATAGGCTTCACCAGATTTGGCTTTTTGCTCCCCAAACATGTTGTGAGGGACGCCCATAAATCCATCTACTGCGCAACCATGAAAAAAATCGGGAGAGGGATCTGCGGTTCCGAAAGGAAACCAATTTTTGATCAGCTTGGTTTGATCCATGGTGTATGGGCACTCCCAGATTTCTTCAAAACTGGGATTGATCACCATGTTTTGACCGTAGAGATTGAATAGGGTTGCCCACAGAAATGAAAGGATCCAAAGCTTTTTGACCATTGCTGCAATATAATCGGATTTCTGATTTTAGCGAACAAAGATGAAGATGTAGTAAAATATCCTTTGGAGGACATGACAAAGAAGCCCAGGACTCACAGAAAAATTGGTCTAATGCCTTAAGTTTGCCATTGATGAAATTGAAAGTGCATTTGAAAAAGCATATAGGGCCGGCTGCTACAGTATTGATCGTGATGCTGCTGTTTTGGGCTTGCGAGGAAAATGAGAGCTATATAGAAAATGATCCTACCATTAATCTGGTATTGTATAACTATGACAGCTTGAAGAAGGAGGGAGGAGTAGAGGATACTTTGGCTCTTATTGCCATTGAGCTGTCTGATCTGGATGATACATTGGCTTACTATTCTGATTCAGCCAGCAATGTGGCGGATAGTTTGCTAAAGGTGATCAATGCTATCAATAATGGAGATGAAACTTTGCAAGACGAAAGAGATAGGCTGGAAACCGAATTAGCCCGACTTAATTCGGTTTATGATGATTTTGAAGTCGAAGACTCAATCGCCAGTGCTCATAATACCTACTGGAAAAAAGTGCAAACAAAAATACTCAATGGTGAGGTGAAGATTAACTCCATCACCAATCGAATGAATAACCTTGTAGTGAACTACACAGATAGTGCGACAAGCTGGCCGATTCCTCTGGACATGAATGCAGATAGTTCGCTTCTGGCCTTAGATATTGCGGGTGAAATCTATTTCATGACTTTGTACTACGAAAGAGCAGTAATTACCAATGAGTATGATGAGGTGGTAGTAAAAACCTTCGGTTTTAATGAGGAGCTTATCAATAGAGATGAGCATTTTGATAATTTGAGATTGAGTTGCAGAAGCTCTGATTGTATAGATGTTGAATCCACGATATATGCGTATTTCTAAAAGGCTGATATTATCCTCAATCTTTGCCTGTCTTCTTCTGACGGCATTTGCTCAGGAGCAAGACAGTACGTCAGTGGAGATTGCCATTAGTGAAAGTAATGTGGTTGATGATAGAAATGCTGTGCTCAGTTCGGCGGCTTTCGTATTTGATTATGGCAAGCTTCTGGGGTTTGTCCTTCCCACGGAAATGAAATACGAAGCAGGATTACAGCTGGATTTTTGGGATAAGTTGATCGTGGCAGGAGAGTACGGAATGGCAACTCTGGAACCCAATGTGGCTTATATCAATACTGGCTATGTTTCGGAAGGTTACTATTACAGAGGCGGGATAGGGTATAAGTTGCCCATGAAACCGGGGAACAATATGTTCTTGAGCTTTCGATATGCCCAATCTCATTTTTCTGATAAAGGAACCGTGAAGGTGGCTAGTGCCTCTGGGATCTACGATGACCTGAGTATTCCTTTTGAAAGAAAAGATCAGACAGCCACTTGGTATGAAGTGGTGTTGAGTTCTGAAAAGCAAGTTTGGAAAGGTTTGCATTTGGGTTTTCATGTCAGGATCAGGGTGATGGGAGAGTATGAAGAACAAGAACCGCTAGATACCTTCTCTATTCCAGGTTTCGGCCGAACTTACAGTCAGGTTTTGCCTGCGCTCAACTTGTATGCGAAGTACGCCATACAATGGTAAAGAGTGCCTTTTAATTCAGGAGATATTTTCTTGTAATCAAATCGCAAAAAAGGTTGTTCGATTGAATGACCGTGTTAATTTTGCGCATGGCAGAAAAGATCATCATTCTCGATTTTGGTTCCCAGTATACACAGCTGATCGCTAGACGCGTCAGGGAACTCAATGTTTATTGTGAAATCCATCCCTTCAGTAAGATCCCTGAATTCGACGAGGGAGTAAAAGGCTTGATATTATCCGGTAGCCCTTGCTCAGTAAGACAGGAAGAAAATCCCGACATCAATCTGGACGAGCTGGTTGGCAAAGTGCCTATTTTGGGCGTTTGCTATGGGGCACAGCTGATCGCACACAAGCTGGGAGGAGAAATTCTTCCTTCTGAAATCCGCGAGTATGGTAGAGCCAATCTATCAAAGGTTGATCAACACAGCGAACTCCTTAAAGAAGTGAATATTGGTTCTCAGGTTTGGATGTCTCATGGAGATACCATTCTGGAAGTGCCTGCTGGACTGGAAGTAATTGCCAGTACTGATTCCGTGAGAGTGGCAGCTTTCCACAGTACAGAATACCCGATGTGGGGGATTCAGTTTCACCCAGAGGTGACTCACTCAGATGACGGCAAGACTTTGCTCAGAAACTTTGTCGTGCATATCTGTAAGTGCAGCCAGGATTGGACACCTGATGTGTTCGTTGAGGCGACTGTAGAAGGTTTGAAGAAACAATTAGGAGATGATCAGGTCGTGCTTGGACTGTCAGGCGGAGTGGATTCGTCAGTAGCGGCCATGTTGATTCATAAGGCCATAGGAAAGAACCTGCATTGTATTTTTGTAGACAATGGCTTGTTGAGAAAGAATGAGTTCGAGCAGGTGTTGGAATCCTACAAAGGAATGGGGCTAAATGTGAAAGGGGTGAATGCTTCACAGGACTTTTACGCAGCATTGAAGGGACTCACGGATCCGGAAGATAAGAGAAAGGCCATCGGTCGGGTGTTTATTGAAGTTTTCGACAAAGAAGCCCACGCGATTCAGAATGTAAAATGGTTGGGTCAGGGAACGATCTACCCAGATGTAATCGAGTCGGTGTCTGTCAATGGACCGTCCGTAACCATCAAGTCTCACCACAATGTAGGAGGTCTGCCAGAGAAGATGAAAATGAAGGTGGTTGAGCCACTCAATACTTTGTTCAAAGATGAAGTGAGAAGAGTAGGTAGAACCCTTGAAATAGACGAAAGTATTTTGGGAAGACATCCTTTCCCAGGTCCTGGTTTAGGGATCAGAATTTTGGGTGATATTACCGAGGAGAAAGTGAGAATTCTTCAGGAAGTAGATCACTTCTTTATTCAGGGATTGAAGGACGAAGGACTCTATGATGATGTATGGCAGGCGGGTGCTATGTTGCTACCTGTGCAGTCAGTTGGAGTGATGGGAGATGAGAGAACTTACGAGAGAGTAGTAGCCTTGAGAGCGGTGACTAGTGTAGATGGTATGACAGCCGATTGGTGTCATTTGCCTTATGAATTTCTCGCCAAAGTTTCTAATGATATTATCAACAGAGTGAAGGGTGTAAACCGAGTGGTTTATGACATTAGCTCTAAACCACCCGCTACTATTGAATGGGAATAATCAGTAAGCGTCTGCTTCGATATCCTTTTTAATTTCACTCACTAACAAGTCGCAGAGTTCTCGGAGCTCTGCGATTTTTGTTGGTATCAATTCCAAATCAATTTGACCTTTCGCATCTGCTTCTAGTCTCTTGATATGAGCAGTCAAAGAGTCGATGTTGAGCAAAAGAAGGGAGGGCTTCAGCTTGTGCACCGCTCGCGCCAATTCAGTCCATTTTTTTTGATTTCCCGCAGTTTCGATTTCATCCAGATTTCCCGGTGTGTTTTTAATCACAGTGTCCAGCATGTCCTTGATGAACTCTCGATCATTGTCACTGATTTCGTATAGGTAAGAGTAGTCGATTGGTAGGGGGATGGAGGTTTGACTCATTCGATTTGTAATGTTTTTATTTTCAGGCAAATTAATACTTTCTTCTAATTTAATAAAACATATGAAAGGCTGAAATATTGTAATTTACGCTCATAGATAATATTTATGAGTATAGTTTAAGATATTGTAAATGAGACTTTTGATTTTGTTTAAATAAAGTTATTGATTAAGTGATAATTTCTTTCCATTGTTATTTTCTTTTCCAATCGTCTTTCGAGGATCATCCGAAGGTTGGGTGTCCTTTTGGCTTGGATTCATGGTAAATGGTTGAGAGTTGCTTAATTTAGAATCTGAAATTTACGAGGCATGAACAAACCTGCATTTGAAGATATCTTTATGGAGTTGGCTGTGAATCTGGCCAAGAGATCACACTGTATCAAACGCCATGTCGGAGCGGTGTTGGTCAAGGATACTCGGATCATTTCTATCGGTTACAATGGGCCTCCATCTGGCACTCACAACTGTGATGATGAGTTCCCCGAAAAGGGTTGTGCCAGAGATTCGAAGGGCAGTTGTTCGCTTGCCATTCATGCCGAACAAAATGCTATTTTGTATGCGGTGAAGAACCAGGCTTCTGTAGAAGGATCTACTTTGTATGTTACCCTTTCACCTTGTCTTTCTTGTGCAAGAATTATCTTTTCCATGGGAATCAAAGAGGTGGTTTATCTCCGATCTTATGCAGAGTACAAGGGGCTGGAAATGGATGAAGGTGTAGACTTTCTGGAGACCTTTGGAGTGAAATGTGTGAAGTACGCGGGAGACATCAGTCATGCGACTGAAATGATTTAGTTGATCTGGTAATGTCTGATGTCAAAGGCTGAGATGTCAAAGGATTTGATGTTAAATGTTGTTACATACAAAGTGGGTCTTGATGTCAATTTTCCTTTCTTTTTTTCGTAGTTTGGTTGATCAATAAATAACTAGACAATGAAGAAAAACTTATTACAACTCTTTGCTGGCATGGCCATGTGCTCGGTCTTATTTTCATGCGCCAGCCAAAATCAAACCAAGGAAGAAAGTGCTGCTCCTGAACCAGAAATTTCTCAGGAATCTGTGATTGAACGCGGAGCTTATCTGGTAGAAACCATGGGCTGCAATGACTGCCATTCTCCCAAGCAAATGGGACCAAAGGGACCTGAGATCATACCGGAATTGATGCTCTCTGGCTATCCGTCTGATCGTCCGATTATGAAGGTTCAACATGAGATGATCGCTCAGGGATTCTCCATGTTCTATCCAGACTTGACTGCTGCAATAGGACCCTGGGGTATGACCTTTGCTGCCAACCTAACACCGGATGCCTCGGGTTTGGGCAACTGGTCCGAAGAGCAATTTGCAAAGGCATTGAAAGAAGGGAAATACAAGGGGCTGGATGGCAGTCGCATGCTGTTACCACCTATGCCCTGGACCAATTATGTCAACCTAAAAGATGAAGATGTATCGGCGATCTTTGCTTATTTGAAGAGTATACCTGCAGTAAGCAATGTGGTACCTGCCCCTATAGCACCCGGAGACATGTAAGAACCATAAGCCACGCAACCTTTCCCTGTCTTTAAGAGTTAGTTCCTTCTATGAATGTAATCATAACAGGAGCTTCCGGAATGGTAGGGAAAGGTGTTTTACTTGAATGTTTGGACGATGATCAAGTTGAGAGGGTGCTTACGATCGGTCGTTCCGAAATTGATATCGAACATCCTAAGTTGGAAAAAATCATTCATGATGATTTCAACGATTACACGATCATCAAGGATAGGTTGAAAGGCTATGATGCCTGTTTTCTATGTATGGGGATCAGTGCTGCAGGTCTCAATGAAATGGAATATCAAACCATCACCTATGATTATACCCTGGCACTTGCGAAAACTTTGCAATCCTTGAACCCAAACATGACTTGTACTTATGTTTCAGGTCAGGGTACTGATTCAACAGAAAATGGCAGGATCATGTGGGCCAGAGTAAAAGGTAGAACTGAGAATGCCCTCTTGAATTTGGGATTTCGTCAGGCTTATATGTTTCGTCCCGGAGCAATCATCCCCTTGCGAGGGATCAAATCAAAAACCAGGAGTTATCAATTCATGTACGACTATTTCATGTGGTTGGTCAAACTGATCAAGTTCTTTGCCCCAAATTCAGTTGTGAATACGACTCAGATAGGAAGAGCCATGATTCGTCTCACCCAAAAAGGGTATTCGCGATCAATTATTGATCCAAAGGATATCATCGTTTTGGCACAATAATCTTTTTTAGTAAAGACCATTCTTCAAAATTTCAGTCCTGAACTGTTGGATATTTAATGGATTCCAATGGTTATTCAACTTCAATTTTTGTAAGTTGGTACTAATCCCATATTTTTGAAAATTCTGGAAGAAAAGGGGAGTAAGTATTATTGGAGAGATGAAGAGTTCAGCAGCAGGTATAGAAATCGAATTGTACAGGGAATTTAGGTGCGCAAATTTATCTTGGGTCAAAAGTCATCCTAAGGTGGGGTTGATAAAGGCAAGCGCGTCTTACATCCCAATAGAAGAATTCAAAGAAGTGTTCTTGTCAGTGGCTGACTTGGTTAAGGATAAGTCAATTGACAAATTGATTTTTGATAAAACCTCACTTCAAGTATTTCATCAGCCTTCGATGGAGTGGTATTTCGTGGAGTGGAAGTCTGAAATGGCTAAGATAGGTCTAGTCAGACATGTGAAAATACTGCCGGACGATTTGGTGTTTTCTCAAAGTGTCAAGTTAGGTAGACAACAAATCGATGAGAAATACCCAGATGCGCCTTTTCATGACCTATCTATACAGTATGCTGATACCCTGGAAGAAGCCTTGTCTCTAGATTAGGATCATCTGTCAGGCGGCAAGTCTATGTTAATAATAAATCGGGTTCCCTTTTGGCTACTTTCAAACTTGATATCAGCATGAATGATTTCTGCAGCCTTTTTAGCAATAAATAAACCAAGCCCACTTCCTCCTGATTTCTCTGAGCCTCGACTAAACATTTCGTATATCTTAGGTTGGGTTTCGGGATCGATACCATCTCCATCATCTTCAATGTAAATAGCGAGTTGGTTTTCTTTCTTCTCTGCTGAAATGGAGAGATAACCTGGCTTGCTATTGTCACGAAACACGATTCCGTTCATCATGATTTGTTTGATTACCTCCATCAGTGCAAACTTGGAGCAGCGAAGTGGTGGCTGATTCTCCAAGGCTTGATAATCAATAGTTACCTGATTTTCCTTAGCTAGTGGTGTTAGGTAGTTTATTCGATCATTGATGAGCTCATTGATGAAGAAGGACTCTAACTGTACTTCCTTCTTAGGTTTGTAGTTGATTAGGTCTGCCAAACTAGACAGGGCATTCATAATTTCGATCATATGATTGCCCTGCCCTTCTATTTGGTCGATGTATTCTTTGATACTGTCCTCTATGTCTCCTGCCTTGATGATCTGAATCAGTCCCATCACATTGGTGATTGGTGTTCTCAATCCATGAGACGAATGGTAAAGGAGGTTTTCAAGTTCCTCATTTCCATGTTGAAGTTCATTCAGTGTGCTTTCTAGTCGCTTATTTTTTTTGACTAGTTCTTCTACAGCAGCTGATAACATGCCTCTCTGGGCCTCTAATTCTTCCTGTTTGTCTTTGAGCTGCTGGTCTCTTTCCTTGATTATTTGCTTCAGTTCTGCTGTTTCCTGACTCATTTTTCTCTTTTGTATTACCTCTTGCAAAATCAATAGGTGTTAGTACATACGATTTTGCTTCAACAAAAGATGAGTTCTTTGAGAAATTTAGGAAGGCCTCTCTAGTATCCGTTGATAAGTCATCACTGTTTGTTTATCCAAAGATTCCATAATCAGTGAGTCGCCCACTGTATAAATCATGTATTGTTCAACAGGTACCTCTTTGTCATAGTTGACCAAACTGAGTCTGGGATCATGCGCATCCATATGCCAAAATCCTCTGGTCTGGCTGCCATCTGCTAACCGAACATCGTATTGCCTGGTCCATCTCACATTCAGGTATTGCAGTCCCTTCGGGTCATAGGATGCTGTGATGTCCTTTCCCTTTTGCTTGACAATTTGTAGATCCCATAAGCCGATGACTTGATCTGCTGGTGCAGCTGGGAATTTGTTGATAGGTGACAAGGTTACTTTTACGCGCATACCTTCTTCTTCACGTTCCCAAAACATATTGTCATCGGTAAAAGTCACCTTGAAAGGACCGAATGGATCTAGTGGTTGGTTTTTATTGGTAGGTTTGAAAGTACCATCTGAGTAGGTGTAGGTTCCGATCAGGTTTTGTGTCCAACCATTCCCTGCTTCACAACTCATGTCTTCACGAAAACGAAACCACTTGGCCGTTGGAGTGACGTCTCTATCACCCACTGTTACCAGATCTACTCCCCAGAGTCCTAGCATGGGGTTGCTTTGGGCTTTGGCTTTGAAGCTGTGAGAAAGAATAAGAGTTAGACCAACTGATAGTTGAATGAAGAGGATGAAGATGCTTTTTGATTTCATGTTTTTATGATGTTTATGATTTAAAGTCAAGGCGAGGGATTTCAACCTGCCATGTTGCAATAGTGATCTATATTTGTTGATCATGAAGGTTTTTTTGGGTCAACGACAGATACAATTGGTGAACGACAAGTTAAGAAAGCATTGGAGCTGGGAGCGTCTGTCTGTTGTGCTGGTAATTGTGATCACCTTTGTCTTGATAGCCCTTCTATACAGTAGCAATGATTACGTTTTTGGTTCAGAAGTGAGATGGGCACGATTGTCTTACAGTCTGGATAGAGAAAATTGGGATCAGGAGATACCAGTCGAAGATGATTTTTGGATTCGGGGCGAACTGGATGTGCCTTCTAATGAAGTGAATTACAATGCACTATTTTTTGGGTTGAGCGCTTCCTATGATGTTTTTTGGGATGGGCGTCTGATTGGGCAGAATGGTGACCCTGAAGAAGCAGGTAGGATTCATTACATACAACCTCTGGGAATCGTAGGGGTGGCGCCAGGCCTTCATGTAGTTGAGCTTAGAGCGCACAGCGAACGATCGCTTTTTGAAGGGGACTTGTTTGCAGGGGTGATATTAGGTGATGGGAGCCAATTTGCCATACAGCCTGTTTTGCAGTTTTCTAGTGTGGCCATGACTTTGGGCTTGCTGCTTATTATCGGACTTTCCTTATTTATTAAAGGAGGAAAAAGGGATGCTATGTGGGTTATTGTCGCTTTGGTCATGTATTTGGTGATCAATTACCTAAAGACCCTGTATAACTACCCCTACACCTGGCACGAGTATCGTTTGGTGGCCTATGCTTTAGTGATCCTGTTTCTGGCTTTGACTCTCATCAACTATGCTTTTGCCCAATCATCAGTGATTCGATTCAGGAAAATTGTCTTGCCTATTTTGACGTTAATTTTTGCAGCCTACTTTTATATGTTTTCCAATTACAGTGAGGCGAAATATTATTTGCTCTTTACTGCTCCAGTTTTAAGTATCCTGTTGATCAGCTCTAGATATAGAGAGTTCAAATCTTGGGTTTTGATAGGGTTGCTTTTGGTCACATCATTTGTGACTTGGTATATTGAGGTCGGCCTGTTGATGGTGTTAGGGTATGTCGCTATCCTATTGATCGAATATTTTGAGGATGAGGAGGTCGAAGAGGAGGAGGTTGTGGTCACGACTCATCTTACAGCCAGTCACAAGGGTGAAAAGCGATTGTTGGCTCTGTCAGAAATTTGTGCAATCAAAGGAGCCAATAACTATGCGGAGATCATCTTAGATAATCAAAATCATTATCTCAGTGATAAATCATTGGGTAAAATCATGCAAGAAGTTCCGAACCATTTTGTTCGAATACACAAGTCCTACATTGTAGATTTTAGTAAGGCTCAGGGACTGAAGTCTAACGAGTCTGGAGGGAAAATTCTTTGTGTGAGTAATGGTATGGAGTTTCCTGTAGGAAGAACCTATGTCAAGTCTATCAAGGAACGCTTGATTTAATCTTCGATGATATGCTTGACTCGACCTACCTGACCGTCTTCTAACATGACTTTGATGCCATGAGGATGATTAGGGGACTTGGTCAGTAGTTTAGCAACGATGCCTCTCGTGAGATTGCCACTTCGTTGGTCTTTTTTGAGTACTATATCTACTTCGGCACCCACTTGTATATTTTTTCTTATTGTTCCTTCGGACATTATTATTGTGATTATTGATTTTTAAAAGGACTCACCGGTGCTGATCCAGAAATAAGGTACTGCTTACCACTGTCACTGTGCTCGCAGAGGACCCGAGTCCTACGATGTTCAATTTTGCGATAGATTTTCTGCTGGAAGAGAAATTTCTGACCTATTTCAATTTCGCTAAGGTAAGTGCTGCTGCCTCCCTTGTCATGAGCACGTAGTGCCTTGAATAATTCAGGGTCTGATACACTGGTGGCCTTAGGGTTCTTCATGTGACGGGCCAAAGGTCTGAGGATATCCATAGGGAAAACATCTTCTCGAAGCATGGGGATCATCAGTTTCTTGAATTGATGCTTCCATTCTTTACCATGTGGACTGACTTTATTTTGGTGTATATCAAAATTGGTTTTGTGCGCCACTTCGTGAATGTAAGTAATCAGAAAGGCGTAGGGGTTCAGCCCTCCATTTACGGAGATACTGTGCTTTCCCGTATTTGGGTCATAGCGGTAATCTCCGTATTTGCTCTTACGGTTGGGGGTGATCTTTAGATTAAAATTCAGTTGCTGCCAGAGCTCAAAGCAATAATCGACTGCCAAAGCGGGCAGATGCCGTTCAAAAGCCGATCGATGCTTCTCGTTTCTCAATTATTTCTTTCTGAAATAGATTTTGACTGGTACTCCCTGAAAATTGAAATGTCCCCTCAACTTGTTGAGTAGGAATCGTTCATAAGGTTCTTTGATGTACTGCGGCAAGTTGCAGAAAAACGCAAAAGATGGCGTTCTGGTTGGCAACTGAGTGATGTACTTGATTTTGATGTGCTTACCCTTGGTGGCTGGAGGTGGGTAGCGTTCGATCTCAGGTAGCATAGCATCGTTGAGTTCAGAAGTAGACACTCTTCTCGTACGATTGTCAAATATCTCAATGGCCAATTCGATGGCTTGAAAGATTCTTTGTTTTTCGATCACAGAGGTGAAAATAATAGGAATGTAAGAAAGTGGTTTGCCTAATTTCTCCAAGATTTCCTTTCTGAAATTTTCTGCAGTATTGCTTTCCTTGTTTTCGATCAGGTCCCATTTGTTCACCATGATCATGATACCCTTTTTGTACTTGTCCGCCAGAGTAATGATGTTCATGTCCTGTGCTTCAAAGCCACGTGTGGCATCTACCATTACGACACAGACATCACTGTCCTGCAACGACTGAATGGCTCTTAAAACTGAGTAGAACTCAATGTCTTCTTTGACTTTGCTTTTCTTTCTGATTCCTGCCGTGTCGGTGAGGATAAAATCTTTGCCGAAAAGCTTGTAACGAGTATTGATGGCATCACGAGTGGTTCCCGCAATGTCTGTTACGATTGAGCGATCCTTTCCCAAAAGGGCATTAAGGAAAGAGGATTTGCCTGCATTTGGCCTACCTAAAATTGAAATTCTTGGAATCCCTTCTTCTGGATTTTCTAAATCATCGTCCTGAAAATGTTCTACTACTTTGTCTAGTAAATCTCCTGTACCAGAACCACTGGCAGAGCTAATAGGGAATACTTCGCTTTCCAGTCCTAGCCCATAAAACTCTGCTGACTGCATGTCCAGGTTTGGGTTGTCAGCTTTGTTAGCTACTACCAAAACGGGCTTTTTTAGCTCCCTCAGGATATTCGCAAAATCCTTGTCCATATCGGTCATGCCGTCTTTGCAGTCCACCATGAAAATAATCACACTTGCTTCGTCTAAAGCTAGTTTGACTTGATCACGAATTTGTGCTTCGAATATATCATCCGAACCCGTCACATACCCTCCAGTATCAATGACCGTAAAGTACTTGCCAGACCACTGACCAAAGCCATAGTGACGGTCACGAGTAACCCCGCTTTCATCATCCATGATGGCTTTTTTCTGTTCGACTAATCGATTGAAAAGAGTTGATTTACCGACATTAGGTCGTCCTGTTATGGCTAAAATATTTGACAATTTCCTTGTGTTTTAATGCGGGTGCAAATTTAGAGATCAGAGCGCATTAATTAACAGTTTATATGGAATTAGTTAAATATTTAAAATAGGCTTCCAATAATGAACATATGCAGGGCTTCCTTCGCAGGAATTTATAAATTTGTCAGCGCTTTTTTAAGCGAATTTCAATGACGAGAGAGGAAGCAAATATCGAGATCAAAAGACTGAGTCAGCAGATCGACCATTACAACTATCAATACTATCAGGAGAGTGAGTCTGAAGTGTCTGATTATGAGTTTGATCAGTTGATGAATAGGCTCATAGAACTGGAGGGGAAGTATCCTGATCTGAAGCAGTCCGATTCTCCCACTCAGCGAGTAGGGGGAACTGTGACCAAGGAGTTCGAAACGGTGGTGCATAAGTATCGCATGCTTTCTCTAGCCAACACCTATTCTGCAGATGAATTACGGGAATTTGATCAGCGGGTAAAAAAAGGATTGGGAACAGATGATTATGAATACTTCTGTGAATTGAAATTTGATGGAGTAGCCATCAGTCTCACTTATGTCAATGGTAAGTTGGAAAAAGCAGTGACCCGTGGGGATGGTACTCGTGGGGATAATATCACGGCCAATGCCAAGACCATTCGTTCTATTCCTTTAAAAGTAAGAGGAGAAGATTATCCCGCTGAATTTGAGGTACGAGGAGAGGTTTTTATGCCAAGTACCGTTTTTCATGCTTTGAATGAACAAAAGGAGGCAGATGGTGAAGAAAAACTTGCCAACCCAAGAAACACTGCTTCGGGCACTTTGAAAATGCAAGACTCATCGATAGTGGCAGCACGAAAACTTGATTGTTATCTGTACAGCCTGTTGGGTGAGGACAATCAGGTCGCTACCCATGAAGATGCGATCAAGAAAATTGAGTCTATGGGCTTTCATGTATCACAGACTTATGAGAAATGTGATACCATAGAGCAGGTCATAGATTATATCCAAAAATGGGAGACACAACGACACGACCTGGATGTAGAAACAGATGGAATCGTAATTAAGGTCAATAGCCTGGATCAGCAAAATGAATTAGGTTTTACGGCCAAGAATCCAAGATGGGCTATTTCATATAAGTACAAAGCCGAGAGTGCTTTGACTCGATTGAATGATGTGGTCTATCAGGTAGGGCGTACTGGGTCAGTAACTCCAGTGGCAGTCTTAGAACCTGTTTTGTTGGCTGGCACTACAGTTAAACGTGCATCATTGCACAATGCCAACGAGATCGAAAGACAAGACCTCAGAGTGGGTGATTATGTGTTTGTAGAAAAGGGAGGCGAGATCATTCCTAAAGTAACTGGAGTTGACCTGAGCAAGCGAGAAGAGTCTCTGCCCAAGTTCGAGTACATTACTCATTGCCCTGAATGCGATACAGAGTTGGTGCGCGTAGAGGGGGAGGCCAATCACTATTGTCCTAATATTGAGGCTTGTCCGCCTCAGATCAAAGGGATGGTAGGGCATTTTGTGCATAGAAAGGCAATGGATATTGATTCGATTGGAGATCAAACCATCAAGCTGTTGTATGACAAAGGCTATTTAAAAAATGTAGCAGATCTATATGATCTAACTTACGAACAGGTTTTTAATCTGGATGGCTTCAAAGAATTGAGCGCCCAAAATTTATTGAAGGGAGTGGAAGCATCAAAGCAGGCTCCTTTTGAGCTGCTGTTGTTTGGATTGGGGATAAGATATGTGGGCAAGACCGTAGCGGAAAAATTAGCTTTGCACTTCAAGAATATGGAGGCCCTTCGTCAGGCTTCTTTTGAAGAGCTAGTTGCTGTGCCTGAGATTGGAGATCGCATAGCGCAGAGCTTATTGGATTATTTTGCCAAGCCAGAAAATCAAGAGTTGATCGAAAGGTTAGAGAAGGCTGGATTGCAAATGGAGGTAGATCCTTCTCAATTTGAAACATCTAGTGATTTGCTGGAAGGAAAGACTTTTGTCATCTCGGGAGTATTTGAAAATCATAGTAGAGATGAGCTAAAGGAATTGATAAAAGATAATGGAGGAAAGGTGGTGTCATCTATCTCTGCTAAGCTAGATTACCTATTGGCCGGAGATAAGATGGGTCCAGCCAAACTTGAAAAGGCGAATAAACTTGAAATAACAATAATCTCCGAGAGTGACTTTGAGGGGATGATCCAAACCTGATATGATAGGCAAATATTTAGTTAAACTAAAGACCAGATTTGCTCTAAGGAAGAAGTCAGAGAGAGGCTCTAAAGCCTACCAGGATGCAAAACGTTTTGGTATTCTCTATACTTATTCTACTGAGAAGAATCACAAGCTGGTCTATGAGTGGATAGAAGAATTAACCCAAGAGGGGAAATCGGTGCAGGTCATCACTTTTATTCCCAAAACGAAGAAGAAGGATAATTTTGATTACCCTTTCTTCAGCGAAAGACATTTAAAATCCAATGGAAAGTGGAGTTTAGAAATAGTCGAGGACTTCAAAGAAGCGCCTTTTGATTATCTGCTCTCACTGGACAAAGGGTTGGATAAGTATACGATGAATATATTGGCTACCTCAAAGGCCAAATGCAGAGTAGGACTCTATGCCGAGGGTGTGAGCCAATATTTTGAAATGATGATTAATCATGAAAAGGGTGACTTCAGAGCTTTGTTGAGTGAAGTGCATCATTATTTAAAGGAATTAAGAAATGAACAATAAGTTTAAAGGTACAGGAGTAGCGTTAGTGACACCATTCGATGAGAATGAAAGGATAGACTTTGAGGCCCTGGAGAAGTTGGTGAATCATGTGAGTGATGGAGGAGTGGATTATTTGGTGGTGATGGGCACCACTGCAGAATCACCAACCCTGAGTGAGGCCGAAAGGGTAGAAGTTCTTCGTTTTGTCAAGTCAAAAAATAAGAAGAAGCTTCCCGTGGTATATGGATTGGGAGGTAACAGTACAGGTACGCTTGTTCGCCAATTTCAAAATTTTGATGAGTATGTAGATGCCTTTTTGGTGGTGTGTCCATACTATAACCGTCCGGGACAGGAAGGTTTGATTGCTCACTATCGTGCGGTAGCAGATGCGGCCAAGCAGCCAATCATATTGTATAATGTGCCGAAGCGTACAGGTGTCAACCTTGATACTGATTCAGTATTAGAGCTGGCCGAACATCCTAATATTATTGGAATCAAAGAAGCTTCAGGGACGCACGTAGAGCAGGCTAAGCAGATAGCTGAAAGAATGCCTGAGGATTTTATCCTGACTTCAGGGGATGATGATTTGATTATTCCTTTCATGGAGGCGGGAGGTCATGGTGTGATCTCGGTGATTGCTAATGGACAGCCTAAAGAGACTTCTGATGTGATCCGAGCCATGTTAGCGGGCAACATGGAAGAGGCCCAGGAGGAAAATTCGAAAATTGTGGAGCTGTTGAGTTTGATCTTCATGGAGGGAAACCCTACTGGTATCAAAGCACTGTTAGCGGCCAAGGGTATTATCAAGAACTATTTGAGGTTGCCTTTGGTTCCTGCTTCTGATGAGCTCTATAGACTGATTGAAGCAGCAGAAAAGAAGATTTAGGCTGAGAATTATAAAAAATGGAACATAAAAAAAGGGAGTAACTTGAAAAGCTACTCCCTTTTTTAATTTTCTGGGTTCAATTAACCTTGATTCTTGATGTCTTGAACTTCAACTCTGATCTCTTGAGCAAGGTTTTTAAGATCTTGCATACCTTTTCTTACTCTAGTACCAGCAGCTTGATTCTTTTTGTCGTAGAATTTTTCGAAATCTCCTTCCAATCCTAAGATCAAGTCTTTTACTTCATTAAATCTGTCCATATTGTTTTATAATTTAAGGTTATTGAATATTAAACAAGGGGAGCAATTTATATCAAAAAACATTAAATCAGCATGATAGAGCATGTTTTTTGAAAAAAAATGCTCTAAGCTAATTCACCAACTTCGTCAGTTTGGTAAACTCCTTTGTCAAGTTTTGATTTTATCTGTTCGAATACAGAAATAGTTTCATTCACATCGTCCATGCTGTGAGCAGCCGTTGGGATGATTCTTAGCATAATCACGCCTTTAGGTACTACAGGGTACACAATCATCGAACAGAAGATGTTATAATTGTTTCTTAAGTCCTTGATCATGTTAGCAGCTTCCTGCCACGCGCCATTCAAGAAAACCGGAGTTACAGGCGATTGCGTGTTGCCAATGTTGAATCCTTTGTCTTTAAGGCCTTTTTGCATGGCATTAACAATCGTCCAAAGCTTATCTTTCAGCTCAGGCTTAGACTTCAATAAGTCTAATCTCTTTTGGTTACCAATTACCAATGGCATTGGGAGAGACTTAGCGAAGATTTGAGATCTCACGTTGTACTTCAAGAAATCAATTACTTTCTTGTCTCCAGCGATAAATGCACCAATACTAGCCATTGACTTAGCAAAAGTAGAGAAGTAAAGGTCTACACCATCCTGAACACCTTGCTCTTCGCCTGTACCAGCACCTGTTGGTCCCATAGTACCGAATCCATGCGCATCGTCGATCAACAGTCTGAACTCATATTTTTTCTTAAGCTCAACCACACCTTTGATGTTGCCCATGCTACCCGACATACCGAATACACCTTCGGTGATTACAAGTACACCGCCACCATTTTCTTTAGCGAGTTTTTCAGCTCTTACCAATTGTTTTTCAAGACTCTCCATGTCGTTGTGCAGATAAACGAAACGCTTACCAACATGAAGTCTCAATCCGTCGATGATACATGCATGACACTCAGCATCGTATACTACGATATCTTTTCGCCCTACAATTGCATCTATTGCTGACATGATGCCTTGATAACCGTAGTTAAGAAGCATACATGATTCTTTTTGTACAAATTCTGCAAGATCGTTTTCGAACTTTTCATGATGTACGGTGTTACCAGTCATCATTCTGGCACCCATAGGGTAGGCAAGTCCCCAGTCTTCAGTCGCCTTTGTATCGGCTTCTCTTACCTCAGGGTGATTAGCTAGACCAAGATAGTTGTTCAAACTCCAAGTCAATACTTCCTTCCCTCTGAATTTCATACGAGGAGCAATCGGGCCTTCCAGTTTTGGGAACATATAATAGTTCGTGTGATCCATGTCTGAATGTTGCCCAAGAGGCCCCATGTCCTTCGAAAATTTTTCAAATAAATCCATTAATTTACTGTTCTAAGATGATCTTGATCAATACTAAAATGTGTGCAAATTTAACATATTCAGAATCTTTGGCAATAGCCCTAGACCCAATTTGTGAATATACATTTAAAATACAGGTCAAATAATAGTCAAAACAACTTAAAACAAAAATCACACCCAAAATGAAAGAGATTAAAAAAATCCTGGTTGCCAATCGAGGAGAGATAGCCCTGAGGGTAATGCGCTCTGCAAGACAAATGGGAATCCAAACCGTGGCTGTCTACAGTGATATCGATCGCAATGCACCTCATGTCAGGTATGCGGATGAGGCGGTTTGTTTGGGTGAGGCGAATGCTTCGGTTTCTTATCTGAACATTGATAAAATAGTAAAAGTGTGCCTGGAGCAACATGTCGATGCAGTACATCCGGGCTATGGGTTTTTGTCTGAGAATCCCCTCTTTGCCAATGCCCTTGCCAATAATGGCATAAAACTGATTGGTCCGAGCGCAAGGTCAATGGAGTTGATGGGGGATAAGCTGACTTCCAAACAACTGTTAGAAAAGCACCAGGTTCCTATGGTCCCCGGCCTCAACGAGGCTGTTAGAGATTTGTCCAAGGCTAAGCAAGTGGCCAAGGAGATTGGTTACCCTGTGATGATCAAGGCTTCTGCTGGTGGAGGAGGCAAGGGGATGCGTATCATCGAGTCAGAACAGGAACTTGAATCCATGATGGAAAGAGCAAAAAGTGAAGCTGCCTCTGCCTTTGGGAATGATGCGGTTTTTATTGAAAAGTTCGTGACCAACCCCAAACACATAGAAGTACAAGTTTTAGCAGATCAGTATGGGAATACCATACATTTATTTGAAAGGGAGTGTAGTGTCCAGCGCAGACACCAAAAGGTAATAGAAGAGGCCCCATCTGCAGTATTGACCGAAGAAAAAAGAAAGGAAATAGGTGAGGCGGCAGTCCGTGTAGCCAAGGCTTGTGACTATGAAGGCGCAGGAACGGTTGAGTTTATGGTAGATCAGGATTTGAATTTCTATTTTCTGGAAATGAACACGAGACTTCAAGTGGAACATTGTGTGACTGAGGAAATCACTGGAGTAGATTTAGTGAAAGAGCAAATCAAGGTGGCAAGAGGCGAAAAACTGAGTATTGAGCAAGATCAATTAAAGATTCATGGCCATGCCGTAGAAGTAAGGGTTTATGCAGAAGACCCTCAGAATAATTTTTTACCCTCAACAGGGGAGCTGAAAGTGTATGTGAGACCACAAGGGCCAGGCGTAAGAGTAGATGATGGGATGGAGTTAGGGATGAAAGTCACGACTCACTATGACCCGATGATTGGAAAATTAATAGCAAAAGGAGCCAATCGAGAAGAGGCAATTGATCGATTGATCCAGGCCATAAACAACTTCCGAATAGGAGGAGTCGAAACTACCCTTCAGTTTTGTAAGTTTGCTTTGAATCATGAAGCCTTTAGGTCTGGCAAGTTTGATACCGGGTTTGTGGGTAAGTATTTTCAGCCTGAAATACTGCAAGAGGTGGATGAGCCAACGATGCTTGCTGCGGCAATTGCTGCTGTGAGTTCATTGGATGAAGGGACGAAAACTCCATTTTTTACCAATCAAAAATCCATGGCCTGGGCTTCTAGGAAGTCTTATTAATAAGTAAATGAAGAAAGAATTGGTATTAGCCTCTGGATCTCCCAGAAGGCAACAAATGATGCGTGACGTTGGATATGAGTTTGCAGTCCGAAACCTGGATATCGATGAGTCATTTGGTGATATGCCTGCTCCTGAAGTAGCTGAGTTTTTGGCCAAGAAAAAGAATGCGGCCTGTAGGGCTATGCTTCAGGATGAGGTAATAGTAACTGCAGATACTGTAGTGGTGCATGATGGAAAAATTCTAGGTAAGCCTGTTGATGAAAAAGAAGCCTGTGAGATGATAAAGGCCATGTCAGCTCAGGAGCATCAGGTGATTTCTGCGGTTTGTATTTCTGATGGAGAAAAATCACTTAGCTACAGCGATGAGGTGGTGGTAACGATGATGCCATTGAGTAAAGAAGAAATTGAGTTTTATGTCAAACAATTTCAGCCCATGGACAAGGCAGGTGCCTATGGAATTCAGGAGTGGATTGGTATGGTCGGAGTAGAAAAAATTTCAGGCTCTTTCTACTCAGTGGTAGGTATGCCTATTCACTGGGTATACAAAAGCCTGAAAGATAATTTTGGAATATTTCCTAATCAGTAGTTTTCTTCGCACCAAAACGATAACCCACATTCAGTCCAATGCGGAAATCCCAGTACTTACTGTCAAGGCCGCTAGTACTAGAATAGGAGTTTTCATAAGTAGATGAGTTGACTTGGTTTTCAATAGATTCTGCGTCAAACACATCATAGTCATAATTGTAATAAGCATTTCTTCCTAACGAAGTATTAAAGCTAAAAACAATGTTGGAGTCAGTGATCCATTTGATGCCGATATCAAATCCAAAGGCGAACTTTTGAAAATCTACGTCTTGAGTTTGGTTATTGTCAAGATAGTCCGGAGTTCCAGGTATTTCACCGTATTCATAAAAATCTGTCTCGGTATAACCGCTTTTGTATCGACCATAAACCCCTACAAAGAACAAATCTGCCCCTTTGGTTGTAGGGAAGGGGTAAAACTTCAATTCAGGTCCTATATAATAATACCTGTGTTCATCTTGCCCGGGAAAGCCATATACGTACCCGCCAAAAGCAGATAGGGTGGCATTTGGACTCAATGCTACTTCGTGACTGGCAGCCGCTTCGTACAGGATCAAGTTGCTCAAGTTGATTTGAAAATCTTGTTGGGCCTGTGCAGATAGATGCCCAAACCATGTTAGGCAAAGCACTGCGATTGTTTTTGTTATTTTATTTCTCATTTGTCTGTGGATTTATTTCCGAATCGATATCCGATATGTGCTCCTATTCTGTAACCGAAATATTCATCATCACCATCGGCTGGGCTAGTCCCTAAATATCGTTCGTTGTTATAATTAGAGACAAAGTTTCTGTCTATTCCACCAAAGAAGCCGAAAATAATGTTGGATTTTGTCACCCATTTGCTTCCAAGGCTAAGTCCCATAGATCCCTTGTTGTATCGTGAGGAGATTTCCCCTCCATAGTTATCTGGAGAGGTCGCTTTGCCATTAGTATATCTGGCATATGCCCCAACAAAGAATCGGTTTAGACTCCCATCTGGGTAAACGTAAAACTTCACCTCTGGACCAATGTGGAAATATTTATTTTCACCTCCATTGTTACTTAGGAAAAATGGGCCTTCTGCTCCATGCGGAAGTCCATAAAAATAACCAGCAAAACCTCCTACGCTAATGTTTTTGTTCAAACCTTTTTCGATTGATCCTGATGCTTCAAAGAAGAGCAGGTTCACAATGTTGAGATGAACGTCAGTTTGGGCCTGGCAGAAGGACGAAAGCCCTAAAAAACAAATGATAAACAGGTGCTTTTTCATAGTTGGTTAGGTTGGTGATTGTTTAAAATCTAAAAAGTCTTGCAGTTTCTGTCCATGGAATTCTACTCAACATCACAATGAGACCCAGACCAAAAAAGATCAGTTGTTTTTTGAATTTTTCTTGATCTACAGTGGCTCTTTTGGCTTTGGCCTTTCCGATGCTGATGAGCGCGATGGCAACTAACATGACGAATACGTGCTCTACCGCCCAATACCTCAAGGTAGCATTTTTCATCACAGAAGTGTCTCCTCCAAATGCATTGAAAGCATATGGACTGGTGAAATAGAGGCCAAGTCCGAGTAAGAACATTAAGTGAATACAGCCAACAAATGCGGAAGAAATGGCTTTGTCAGATTTGGAATAGGTCAAACCTCCACGGCTTCCTATAAAAGATTTAACAATAGTAATTAGTGCTAATACTAAAATGACCCATCTGAGCCATGAATGTGCATATAATAAGAAATTGTACATGTCTAAGTGTTTAATTCGAAGCTAAAATACTTCAGAAAGGGGTATAAAAAAACCCTGTAGGAGAAACTCCTTCAGGGTTTTGAAATATTGTTATGCTAAGATTATCGTTTGTCGATATCTACATATTTTCTATCAGTCTCGCCAACGTAAACCTGTCTTGGTCTACCAATTGGTTCGTTGTTCTCTCTCATTTCTTTCCACTGAGCGATCCAACCTGGTAGTCTACCTAGGGCAAACATTACTGTAAACATCTCAGTTGGGATACCCAATGCTCTGTAGATGATACCGCTGTAGAAGTCCACGTTAGGATATAGAGATCTTTCTACAAAGTAAGGATCTTTCAATGCCTTAGCTTCCAGATTTCTTGCGATATCCAATACTGGATCATCTACGCCTAATTTGTCCAATACATCGTCTGCAGCTTTTTTGATGATTTTTGCTCTAGGGTCAAAGCTCTTGTAAACTCTGTGACCAAAGCCCATCAAACGGAAAGGATCAGACTTGTCTTTCGCTTTAGCGAGGTATTTGTCCGCATCTCCACCGTCTGCTTTGATTGCTTCCAGCATTTCGATCACTGCCTGATTGGCTCCACCGTGTAGTGGTCCCCAAAGGGCATTGATACCAGCTGACAAAGAAGCATACAAACTTGCTTGTGAAGAACCAACAATTCTCACAGTTGAGGTTGAACAGTTTTGCTCATGATCTGCATGAAGAATCAATAGCGTATCCAATGCTTTCGCAACGATTGGGTCCACTTGATAATCTTCTGCAGGCAAAGAGAACATCATCTTCAAGAAGTTGCTGCAGTAGTCCAGGCTATTGTCTGGATATACTACTGGATGTCCAATTTGATTTTTGTAAGCCCAAGCTGCAAACGTTGGCATCTTCGCGATGATTCTGATGATGCTAAGGTTTACTTCTTCGACCGATCTGTTAGGATCTAATGACTCAGGATAAAATGCGGTTTGAGAAGTAACCAAAGAAGACAGTACGCCCATTGGGTGTGCAGTAGAAGGGAAGCCTTCCAATATCTTTTTGATGTCTTCGTGAACCAGCGTGTGAGTCGTGATTTCCCCCTGGAATTTCTCTAGCTCCGCCTTGGTAGGCAGGTTGCCATAGATCAAAAGATAAGCTACTTCGATGAAAGTTGATTTCTCAGCTAACTCTTCGATGCTATATCCTCTGTGTTTCAAAATTCCTTCTTCGCCATTGAGGAAAGTAATGGCACTTTTGGTTGCTCCAGTGTTTTTATACCCTGGATCTAATGTTGTCAGTCCAGATTGCGCTCGTAATGTACCTATGTTGATTGCTTTTTCGTTTTCGGTACCTACTTCGACTGGCAGTTGTATAACTTTATCTCCTACCTTGATTTCTGCTATTTCTGACATTATTTACTGAATATGTTTACGACTAAAATTTACGCGAATTTAAACTTTTTTGCCTCAAAAAGAAGTCTAATTGTCCCCTAATATTAAGGGTAGGCCATCTTTTGAATTTCCGATTATTACCACCTTAGAATTTTGCGAATTTGCCAAGGTTTGGGTGGCTTCAATGCCTCTCATTTTCAAAAGCTCAGGAGTCAAACTTGAATTAACAATTTTATTGGCCTGAGCTTCCCCTTCAGCAGCTATTCTTTTTCTTTCTGCCTCACTTTGTTCTTTCTGCAATTTGAATTCATAAGCCAAGGCTTCCTGTTCCTGCTGAAGCTTCATTTCGATGGCTTGTTTGATTTGTGCAGGCAGATTGATCGAACGAATGAGCAATGCTTTCATGATTACATTGTTCTGAGAACTAGCCAGTGTGGTTTCTGTCTCAGTTTTGATGGCTGTTTCAACTTCAGCTCTTTTCGTAGAATAAATTTCTTCGGCTGTATATCTACCCATGACCTGTCTTACAGATGACCTTACTTCAGGGATCACAAGTACATTGATATAGTTTCCTTTGAAATTTTCTTGAATCTCGCCGATTTTATCTTTCATAGGAGTGAAACGCACGGATACGTCCACATTGATAGAAAGGCCATTCTTGTCCAGGACATCCATGCTTTCTTCCACTTTGCTTTCTGATACGTCATAAGTGTAAATGCTGGTCCATGGAGCTTTGATATGCCACCCTGGTGTGATGATGTTGTCTTTGTCAAGTTCACCGGAAAGGGTGTAGAATGCTACGGCACGTTCTGCTGGTTCTACTTTGAAGAATAAACTGGAGGATAGACTGATTATGACAAAAAGTCCAACCGCTCCAATTAGGATAAATGGTAAATATTTTCTGTTGTCCATGATATGTACTTAATAGGTGTTTTGATTTTCAATTCGAATTTAATGCAATGATTAAGAACTGTGTCCTTGACCATCTGATAGTTAAGTTTTTTGTTTCTTTTTCTTTGCAGCTGGAAACAGAATGTTGTTCAGTATTAAACGATATCCGGGAGAATTTGGATGAAGATTTAAGTCTGTAGGTTCCTCGCTGACCATGTGTTGGTAATCTTCAGGATCGTGACCGCCATAAAAAGTCCAGAACCCTTTGCCAAAGACCCCATGAATATATTTAACCTCATCGATTGATTTGGTTTCTCCCAATACTACTACATCCGATTTGACGAGATTTTTCTTGAATGAAGTAGTCTGCCCCATGAATCCTTTGATGATATGGTCATGGTTTTGAGTCAACATGGTCGGTACTGGATCCCACTTGGCAGAAAACTCAAAAAGGGTGAAGTAGTCGTTTTCTTCTCTCAGACCCCGCTGGGCAGGAGAGGTGTCGATGCTTGAAAATTCGTATACGTAAGGGTTTCTTTCCAAAATGAAGTTTTCGAAAGCGAAAGTATTGGTAAAATCTAACTTAGATTGAGCCTTCGGATCCATAGGGTCTCCATCGAACATGGATTCGCAGATATCTACCCCCTCGGCAGCCAGGGCAATGTCGTAAGTATCAGTAGCCGAGCACATCGCAAATAGGAATCCTCCGCTGGCTACATAAGCCTGGATTTTTTTAACTACCGCTAGTTTGAGATGAGAAACTTTGCTGAACCCATGCTTACGTGCAGATTCTTCATATTCTCGCTGTTGCTCCTGATACCATGGGAAATGCTGATAGACTCGGTAGAACCGTCCATACTGTCCCGTAAAATCTTCGTGGTGTAAGTGTAGCCAATCATACTTAGGTAATTCGTCGTACATCAACTCATCATCGAAAACCACATCGTAGGGTATCTCTGCATAGGTCAGTACCAAAGTAACTGCATCGTCCCAGGGCTGTTTGCTTTTGGGTGAGTAAACGGCAATTTTAGGGACCTTGTCTAGCGTCATGGCATCCATGTTAGATGAAGGGCTGGCGATTTCTCCCAGGATATTGTTGGCTTGTGCATCGGATATTACCTGATAGCTAACACCACGTATGATCAGCTCATTCTCAAAGGCCTGCAGATATTTGAACATAAATGCCCCGCCCTTGTAATTGAGAAGCCAGTCTACTTTTACATCATTTTCCAGCACCCAGTAGGCTATGCCATAGGCTTTCAAATGATTGGACTGGGTTTCGTCCATGGGCAAGAAAAGGTAGGAAGCACGTGCCTGAGTTGCCAGGGCAATAAATAGAATGAAAAGAATTCGTCTCATGCTCGCCAATTTTGGATGAATGTCAAATTTATCAAGACCAACGTAAGTTCAATCGCTTCCACGCAATTAATGTTTCAATAATCTAGTTGTTTTGCTAATGATGGTTAAAAAAAGACGCTTGAGTTATAATTGTATTATTTCTAGATAAAGTTCCTTGAATTATCTAATTATGTATATAGTTTTATTTCAGAAGAAGTAAAGAATCCTATGATTGTTTCGATGATCATTCAGCCAGCGCTCAAGGCTTCTTACAATTTAGGATATGAAAATTCAAAGAATGATAGCACGATTCCTTTGCTTGCTTATTTTTTTATTGGCTGCCCATCTCGCTGAGGCTCAGGAGATTGTTTTGACTGGAGTCAACAAAGGTGAGGATGTTTATGTCAAAAATCCATACATCATTTCAAAGGCTGGCTTTTGTGTTCAATCTATTTTGATCAATGGAAAGAAGAGTAAGGTGAATGTAAACCTTACCGCAATCAGGCTGAATCTTGATGAAGTAGAGTTGTACAGTCCTGTCCATATTCAGGTTATTCATGCCGATAGTTGCCAGCCTCGCATTGTCAACCCTGAGGCTGTTTTGTATTACTCATCTTTCAAATTTGATAGCTTAGTGATGAGGGATTCTGTTCTCCATTGGTACACCAAAGGGGATAGGAAAGAGGGGAAGTTTGTAATTGAGAAATTGAAAAATGATTATTGGGATGAAGTGCAAATGGTTCGACCCAAAGGTAGGTTCAATGGAGCAACCTATGCTTATATTCCTAAGTTAGCAGATGGTGGAAATAAATTTCGCATTCGCTATGAATTACCAGATGGTCGATATCTTTACTCCGAAGAAATCGAATACTATCATTATCCAATAGGTGTCACGTTTTCGCCTAAAGTAGTTACGAACATGATGTATTTCTCACGTGAAGCCCGCTACGAGATCATGAATAGCAGCGGAGAGATTATCCTTCAGGGAACGGCCAAGGAAATTCCCTTACGCCGTTTGGAACCTGGTGATTATTCTATCAATTTGGAAGGCGAATTAGACAGTTTCGTCAAAAAGTAAATACAGCTTTTAGTTGATGATATCTATTCCGAAGAAGTTGTTTAGAACTACCAAAACGAATAGAAGTGCTAGTAAGACCGGACAAACATAACTTACTGTAATGTTAATGAAGGTCTTGAGCCATGAAGAAGAGTATCCTTCATTTCCTTGTTCTAGTTCTTCATGTAGATTTTCTTTTTTCCAAACGTAGGCCGCAAATGTTACAATCAAACATCCACCCAGCAACAAGGAAATATCAGCCAAATGCCCAAGGAAGGTCATGAAGTCAGTCGGTTCTTCTGCTCCGATATAATGAATGAATTTGGTGAAAAACTCGCTATATCCATTGCCTACTAAGGAAGGAAGTCCTGCTGTAAAAATGATCAATGCCATAATAATAACAGCCTTGTTTCTTTTTACTTTGAACTCATCCACAATGTAGGCCACAGGAACTTCCAGTAGGGATACAGTAGAAGTCAATGCAGCGAAAGATAGCAATAGGAAGAAGAATGCACCTAAAACTATACCTAAGACTGGTCCTAAAGATTCGAAAACACCTGGAAGGGTCACGAATATCAAGCCAGCACCTCCTTGTATATTACTCATATCGCCACCTGTACTATATGCGACCAGTGGGAAAAGCATCAACCCTGCGAAAAAAGCGATACCCACATCGAATAGGGTGATTGAGGCTGCCGAGCTTACAATGTTTTCATTTTTGGAAAGGTAGCTACCGTAGGTGATCAAAGCTCCCATACCTAATGAGAGTGAGAAAAAGGCCTGACGCAAAGCTCCACCAATTACTCTAAGGTTGATTTCAGAAAATTCCGGTACCAAATAGTATTCGATACCGATCATGGCATTGGGCAAGGTGAATGAATAGGCAAGAATACCTAAGATCATAACGATCAGGGTTGGCATCAATATTTTTGCGGCTTTTTCAATCCCACCGGCAATACCTTTTGAAACAATGAAGGCTGTCGCTCCCATGAATAGCACTGCATACAACCCAATTTGCCATATGTTGGTAATGTAGCTTCCGAAGTTGTTGCCAATGTCGAAGTTGCCCTGAGCCATCTCTAAAAAGTAGCCGAATGCCCAGCCTGCAACCACATTATAGAAAGAAAGTATGATGATACCGCTGACGATTCCTAATATGCCGAGATATTTCCATTTAGGGAAGCCTAATGCTACAAATGCACCCGCTGGGTTCTTTTCGGTTTTTCGACCGATGGCTACCTCAGTAACCATCACAGGGAAGCACAGAGCAAAACAAAAGATCAAGTATAAGACCACAAAGACAGCACCACCGCCAGCTTCTACCTCGAAGGGGAACTTCCAAATGTTACCCAATCCCACTGCAGAACCTGCAGCTGCTAAAATAAAACCTAATCGATTGCTAAAATTTCCTCTTGCGGCCATTTGAATTTTGTTGTTAAATCACGAAGATATACGAAAATGTATTATCAGTAAAAATTACCTGATGAACGGTCTGAATTCTATTTTGTCGTTAGGCTTTGTAGCCAAACATCTTGTTGTCTTTGATCATACTGGCAACTTTCCCTGGTACATGTTGTTCCCAGCCAGAGTCTCCAGACTTTATTTGACTCAAAACCTCGTTGGATTGGACATGCTGTATGTTCCTTTTGGCTGAATCAATGTCCACAATGAAGTCATTTTCCTTCAAATAGAGGTACAAGTGCTCTAAATGCTTGGGTGGCTCAAAATTCAGAGAGGTCTCAATTTGACCATTGTATAGGGTAGGGTAGATGAGTAGTTTGACATTAGAACCAAATAATCGACTGAAGGATTCCAAAAGTCCTCCTCTCAGGCTTTCATAATAGCTCTCGTCGAATAGTTTGCGCAGATTATCTGTTCCCACTACGAAGGACATGCGTTTTCCTTTTGTAAACTGGGAAAGAAATGCGGCAAGTTTATAATGTTCGGTATAGTTAGAGATCAATACATTGTGATCAAGAGAGTTGAGTAGCTCGACTCTATCCAGAAAATCGTTTTCGTCGATTTTTCCATCCATAGACAGATCGTTCAGTGTCAGTTCAGTGGTAATCAATATTTTGTCATGCTCAACTTTTGCGTCCTTTTTGAACTCGTTGATGGAAGACTCAATCATATCCTCACTCACTACCGTGACAGGTCGGAAATACCCTCTTAGAACACAGATATTCTTTTTGTAAAGGAAAGTAGATGGCTGCTGGTTGTTTCCGTTCTTATCAAACATGGCTGCATGAGTTAAACCATATTTGACTAGTTTCAAACTCATCAAACGGTTGTCTACATGCTTAAAGCTTGGGCCAGAGAGTTTGAAGTAATCAATTTCTACTCGTCCTTCACTTATGTTGTCCACGATAGAAACCATCATTCTATCAGGATTGATATTGTGGTTGAAGCAGGCATAGATCAAGTTAACTCCAATTTTACCCAAAACTTCCTGCTGCCAAATCGTCTCTGGGTCCTTCAATACAACATGTATGATGATATCATTGTGCGGCGCGTTAGGCTCCAATTGGAATCTAACCCCCAACCAACCGTGCCCTTGATTGGTCTTTTTAAAGTTGATGGTTTCGATGGTGTTGGCAAATGCAAAGAATTTGCTCTTGTCTGCACGTGCGGTTAACCTTTTCGAAAGAAGGCCATACTCTTTGTCCAGCATTTTCATCAACTTTTCCTGGCAGACATATCGCTCCGTCTGTCCATAAATGGCATCCGAAAAGTCCATGTCATAGGCCGACATGGTTTTGGCAATGGTACCTGAAGCACCTCCTGCTTTGAAAAAATTAGCGGCGACTTCCTGGCCAGCGCCAATTTCCGCTAATGATCCATAAATTGATTCGTTTAGATTTAGTGATAAGGCTTTTTCTTTCGTGGTATGTACACCTGATTCCATATTGTTTCTCAGAGTTTGAACAAAAGTATGGACTTGTCTATCTTTATTGAAGTTCCAAAGCTTTATTTTTGATAAAAAGTTATCGGGATTATGATCAATTGACAGAACTCTGTCGTTTGATTGTCTGTAACCTGATGTTAAGTTGAAAACCTGAGTATGAATCCTGTTATTGCCAACATTCTAAAACTAAACGAGCCGGTAGTTATTTTCGGGATTGTGTTTTTTATTATCATCTCAATTATCATACTTCTCTATTATATAGATTCACTCAACTTGTTTTATTATCGGAAAGTGAAATTCACATTTGAGAATGTCGATATCACTTACCGATACAAATGGAAACTTTTCACCAGCAAAGGATCACCATATTTTATCTGGCGAAAAATCGAATTTATAAATCATGACACTAAAATGACCTCAGAGCATATCATTGACCCTGTTTCTGAGGAAGGCCATATTTTATACTTCTATCTCGACCACAATTATAAAACTCACACTGGCATGCTATTCGATGCATTAGTCGTAAGAGATGCCGATGTGTCCATGGGCTTTGATTTGTATTCTTTGGATTATCTAGGCAAAGATTACGTCTATGAAAGAAGGGAAGGCGAAACGGAATACATCGGGATGATCGAGAGAGGTAAATTCTATGAATCCGAGGGGATGTTTCGCAATGTCAAAAGCCGGGAACTGAATTATTAGTTCTGGTTATCGACCATTTCAATGTTTTTGATCAATTCATCATTTTGATGACCGTTGGCTCCATAGTTCATACTCATGGTTCCTTTGGTTCCGTCTTTGGCCTCAATGGCAAATAATTCAGTTGAATCTCCAGGGTTAGTCATCCCTTCGAATCTGAAATTGCGGGTAATTTTTAGCTCTTGTGGCTGGTAATGCTTATCTGAAAAGACGGCATGAATGGAATTCTCTTTGGGAATGAAGTTTTCCTTAAACCCCTCTTTAGTTAAGGCATTCATCGCTTCCGAAAGTGTATCAAAAGTTTGTGTTTTCATGTTTTCTGTCTTTAGTTATCAAATAATGCTTATATATACCAACGGCTCTAATCCATATGGGTTTTAAAGGTTTGGGTTGAGATTTGAATCCATCTGCTCCCAAAGCGTAAGGTTTTGAATGTAAGAACTGGCATTAATGGTTATCTTTCAAATTAATGAAAATGAAAAAGCTCCCAAACCTGGTTTTGTCCACTCTGCTATTGTTGATTGTTTCTTTGTCATGCTCTAAAAAGAGCGAAAAAAGAAGCGGGAAGGAATTATACACTACCTATTGCGCCTCATGTCATCAAGCTGTAGAAATTCAGGATTTGCCTAAAAAAACCTGGGATCAATATGTTTTGCCAGAAATGGCTGCTAAGATGGGAATTAGAGAAGAAGGCTATAATCCCTATGAGGGGATGAGCTATCGGAAAATGGAAGCGACCATCAGGTCAGGTCAATATCCAACTCAAGCCATGCTGAGTCAGGAGGAATGGCGAATATTGCGTGAATACATCATCCAATTGGCGCCTGATTCAGTGATTAATGATGTACCAACCATTACTGAAACCAATTTGGAGTTTAAATCCCATCAGGTCAATTTGGATGATGCCGGAGGGGCTTATGTTGTTAGATTGGGTTATGATCAATCTACACATGCGGTCTTGGCTCAGGATCTATCAGGACGTTTATTTGAATATGATTTTTTATCTACGAAAAGGACGCTAAGGTTTGACTGGGAGACTACTGTGATAGATTATACCAAAACTTCTAAGGCTTCTTATCTCACCGAAATTGGCGTTTTAAACCCCTCTGAAGAGAAAAAAGGGCGATTGATAAAAGTGGAAGGGGACACCACTGTTTTAGTAGATAGCCTTCATCGTCCTGTGCATACATTGGTGCGAGATTTGAATAATGATGGTGAACTAGAATTTGTTATCAGTGAATTTGGACACTTGACGGGTCAACTTTCGCTTTTGAAAAAGGATCCTAAGGGCCAATATGTCAAGGAAGCATTGTATGGTCTGCCTGGTGTGATACGTGTGATCGCGAAAGATATGAATCAAGACGGGAACTTAGATTTGATATTTGTTGCTTCACAGGCAAGGGAAGGAATCTATGTTCTTTATCAGGAAGAGAATCTTACATTCTCGTTGAAGCAGTTGGTGTCGATGAGTCCGGTTTATGGAATCAGCTGGTTTGAGTTATTAGATTTTGACGGAGATGGTGATTTGGATATCGTAACGGTCAATGGCGATAATGCCGATTACTCGGTTGTGCTCAAGCCTTATCACGGTATGCGTATTTATCTCAATCAAGGAGAAAATAACTTTGATGAGGCCTATTTCTACCCTATGAATGGTGCCACCAGGGTAAAATCTGGAGATTTTGATCAAGATGGCGATTGGGACTTTGCCTTAATGTCTACATTCCCTGATTACGGAAAAACAACAGATCAATCTATTATTTATTTGGAGAATAAAGATACTGAGGGGATGGAGTTTGTGCCTAGTGTGTTTCCCGTGTCTAATGAGGGAAGATGGTTAGTGATGGAGTCTGCTGATGTGGATCAGGATGGAGACGAAGATTTAATCTTTGGGTCTTTCACTTATACCTTTTCGCCTGTCCCAGAGCTTTTTACTTCGAAATGGGCTAATAATTCCACAGACCTTTTGGTATTGGAAAATCTATTGCGTGATTAACCAGTTGACTTTTGAGAAATATGCCCGAGGACTGCTCGGGCATGTTGCTTCTAAAATGATTTGATGTCTGTTTGGGCTAGTCTGGCATTGATCTCCATTTGTTTTCTTGTGGTTTCTACTAGCTCATCATTTTGCGCATTGAGCTCTTCATTATTTTGGTTCAGTTCTTCATTTTTCTTTTTCAGTTCCTGTTTTACTGCATGAAGCGCTTTGTTAATGTCGGCCATCTTTTTATTTGATGATCTTAGGTGCAATTTGACAATGGCGTCATTTAAGGTGTTTTGTCGGAAAGTCTGACTCCACTTTCCACAAATTACTACAATGGCTGTAGCGAGTATTGCATGAAAAATAAAAGTTTGAAGATCCATATACTGTAATTGGGTGAAATACACATCTGGAACCCCCATGAACTGTGCGTAAGCAAAACTCGCATGATGAATAAGAATGAAAGCGATCAATGGAATTTGAAGTTTCCAATCTTGATAAATGATGAGGATGGCGGCACTGATGAAAGCAAAAAAGTGCATTTCGAATAGACCGTGCATTTGATAGATGAATAAGGCTACATAGATTCCGAGAAAGGTGCTGCCTACATACCGATGAAGCTGGTGCTTCGGTAGCAAGGCTTTGGTGCCAAACCACGCGATGAGAGACAAAGCCCCCACAGAAAGTGCCAGGATCCACGTGTCATAGAAAAAAGCCAGAAATATAGCTAGCCCTGCATGCACCATGAGTACCCGTGACATATAGATGTCAGCTCCTAAGTGGTGTGGTTTTAAAATCTGTGCTATCTGCACTTTCGATATTTGGTCTATTGTCATTGACTAAAGGGTTAATTTCCAAAGTTTAAATTCATTGTCGGGCAATCCGCACCCATACGATATAGTAGATAGTAATCCGAAATCTGGTGCATTTCTATTCATCATCAATGAGTCTATTGCCATTTGTGCAAAATTGCTGCCAGGGTCTGTACAGTATCTAGCCTTATTGTAATTGCCTCGATAGAATAATTTTCTGTCGGTATTGACTATTACTGCTTGTGGAGTGGAATAAACCCCGAAAGTATGTGCGAGCTTCATTCCCTGATCTATTGTTACAGTCAATTCCTTGTCAAAATAAGATAGGGATTTCTCAAAATCACTTCCCTCAGGTACTACAACTACAAAGTCCATTTTGGATTCAAATTTTCTTTTCAAACTATTGAAATGTTTGACATTGAACCTGGAACAGGGACACCCTGGTTTAAAAAAGTGGTAGAAAACAGGTCGGTCAATTGGAGCTAGGCTACTATCAGGTATCACCAGTGATTGATTAACGGGTACGATCTGATAATCATTTGGGACTGGAGTTGGAAAGGAATACTGGAGTTCTTGTTCCCAAAATAGGAAACCAAGGAGTAAGATGACTGAAAGAAGCAAAGCTCCTGCTATTAATTTTCTTAGCATAAAGGTTTGAACAGGCGGAGTTCAAAATATCTGATTGCGTTATTCAAGCTTGCAAAATTAGATTTATCGGGAATTGAATAGGGGATTAGTGAATAGATAATATTTATTATAATATAAAAGATGTCTATACATCTAAATTCATTAGGTATGGATATAAAAAAAGTCCTTGCTGAATGCAAGGACTTTAGTGTTTCATCAAAGTTTTTTATTTATTCTCCTGCTTCTTCAGTAGGAGTTTCTTCTTCTACGACAGTTTCTGTCATGGTCAGTTCACCTGCATCAGTCACCTCACCAATTACAACAGCAACACCATCCACAGTAGCTCCATCATATCCACTACCTTCTTCTGGAGCTGCTGAAACACTGTAAGTTTCTGCGTCCAATGCTCGTAATAGAAATTCGCCAGTTTCATCAGGAACTGTAGAAGCAATGGTGTCTTCACCAATGATAGCATATACAGTAGAACCTATTTCTAATGGAGCAACTGTACCGCTGATCGCGCCAGTTTGAGCTTCCATTTCAGCACGAATCACAGGCTTCAGGTTATATTTTCCGGAATTTCCAGCTTTAACCACTGATTTGTCAACGTCAAAGTCTAAAATCAATTTGTAAGTAACACCGCCTGTGATTTCTGCTGATACGTTCAGCTTCAATCCACTCTGGCTTCCTGATGGTACGGTTAGAGCGGTTTCTTCTCCATCAATCACTAATGTGTTCTCATCACCCAATAGTAATCTTACCTGACCTAGTTGGCCTTCTGGTAACTCGACTTCTCCTAAGAAGGCTTCCTCACCATTGGTTAATTTAAGCAGATCATAAATTCCAGGCTCTGCTGTGTCTAATGATTGCCATCCTGATTCGTCTGATTCATCCGAGCTAGTGTTGACAAGGATATCTTCAATATCAATCATCACTGCATCGTAATCGCCAGGGGCATCTACAAGGCTGATTTGAATTCTGGCACTTTGTTTTTCACTGTCACATGAAGCCAAAATACCAACAGCCAAAGCAAAAAGTGCAACTGGTTTCAATGTTTTCCTAATATTCATAAATGAAGTTTTTAAGTTTAAAATAACTAAATGTTCTCGTAATAGCCGGTTGCCTGCAACTGCATATCCTTAACGCAAATATGATGCAGAATATTGGATGAAAAATAAAAGTGTAAATTGTAATTAAGTAGTGTATGGTGATAAGTTCTTGTTAAACAGGGGATTGATTGGGTTGATAGATGTGCGAATCATTCATTTAACCAAAAAATACTTCTGCATTTCAACCCTTAGTTTTTATTTTCGTTAGAACTATTCATTCAAAATGATAAAATTTTTATCAAAATGAGAAAATTTATCGACTCTATTCAGTTCTGCAACAAAACACTTTATTGCTGTTGTTGTTAAAATCATTTTTGGATTGAATTCCTTTTCAGTCCCATAGGATTAGAATTTTCACTTTATTATTTCTTAATATAATCACTTATTAACCATGAGTAACATTAGACTTGGAGACGAAGCTCCAAACTTTACCGCGCAATCCTCAGAAGGAGAAATTAACTTTCACGAATGGCTAGGCGACAGTTGGGGTATATTATTTTCACACCCTGCTGACTATACGCCAGTATGTACCACCGAATTAGGTACAGCTGCTAATTATAAGGCCGAGTTTGACAAAAGAAATGTCAAAGTTGTAGCATTAAGTGTTGATGGAGTTGAATCCCACAAAGGTTGGATCAAGGACATCAACGAGACACAAAACACAACTGTCAATTTTCCAATCATAGCAGATGAAGATAGAAAGGTATCTGAATTGTATGGTATGATTCATCCGAATGCGGATGATAAACTGACAGTAAGATCTGTGTTTTTGATCGGCCCTGACAAGAAAGTGAAATTGACAATCACTTATCCAGCATCTACAGGTCGTAATTTCGACGAATTGCTACGTGTGATTGATTCGCTGCAATTGACAGCCTATCACAAAGTAGCTACTCCAGCCAACTGGAAGGCAGGGGAGGAATGTGTAATCGTACCTGCAGTGACGAATGAACAGGCAGATGAATTGTTTCCGAAGGGTTACAAGGAAGTGAAGCCGTATTTACGATTGACACCTCAGCCTAATTTGAATTAAGAAGGCTTGATAGAAATAAAAAAAGGGCTGCATTGATCATCAATGCAGCCCTTTTCTATTAGATAAATTCCTTAAGCCTCTTCTTGCTCTGGAATTTGTTTGAAATCTACTGTTTGTTCATTCTGATCTTTGAAAGAAGCTCTAGGCTTGAGATTCAAAGTCTGGAACATTTTCTTGTCGGCATCTTCTTCTGGATTTGGAGTGGTCAACAATTTGTCTCCAGCAAAGATTGAATTAGCTCCGGCTAAAAAACAAAGGGCTTGCTCCTCGACGGTCATTCTCACTCGTCCTGCAGATAATCTTACCATAGAAGTAGGCATGATGATTCTGGCAGTTGCTATCATTCGGATCATTTCCCAAATCGAAACTCTTGGTTGATCCTCTAGTGGAGTACCGGCTACAGGTACCAAAGCATTGACAGGTACAGACTCTGGGTGCTCTTCTAGCGTAGCTAGCGTGTGCAACATTCCCACTCTGTCTTCATCTTTTTCTCCTAAACCAATAATACCTCCAGAACAAACGGAGATTTTGGCCTTGCGAACATTTTTGATTGTATCCAGACGATCATCATAAGTACGAGTAGAAATGATTTCGTCGTAGTGCTCTTCTGAAGTGTCCAAGTTATGGTTATATGCATACAGACCGGCATCTTTCAGCTTTTCGGCTTGATCTTCAGTTAGCATTCCCAAAGTACAGCATACTTCCATTCCCATACCGTTCACTCCTTTGACCATTTCTATAACCTTGTCAAAGTCTCTATTGTTTCGAACTTCTCTCCAGGCAGCTCCCATACAAAAACGAGTACTTCCTGCTTCTTTTGCCTCTGCTGCTGCTTTGATAACCGTATCTACTTCCATCAACTTTTCTACTTTCACATCCGTGTGATAGCGAGCTGCTTGTGGACAGTAGGAACAATCCTCTGGACATCCACCAGTTTTAACAGACAATAGTGTGCAAACCTGAACTTCGTTAGGATCGTGGTAGGCTCTGTGAACAGTGGCTGCTCGATACACCAAATCCATAACTGAAGTGTTGTAGATCTCGGTGATTTCTTCTCTCGTCCAATCGTTTCTTATGATCATTGATTTTAGATTTTATCTATGCCCAAAAGGGTACAATTCTTTTTTGAATCGTAAAACTATTTAATTTCTAATTCAAATGGCATCCTAGCTTGAATACCTTTGAAAGATTCTAGTTGTTTTACCTTTTCGACCTGATCTGCAAGGATGCCATATCGGGTTTTCATGATTTTGGCTTCTGCCTCATCTGCCATTGTGCCTAGTATTTCTTCCCATTTGCTTTTGAGAGCAGGGTAGTAGCTGACCATATAGTCATCGCCAAGATCAGCTGCATCTGCAGCCAATTGAACGGCATCCTCATAGCTGCCCAATACATCTACAAGGCCTTTTTCTTTGGCTTGTTCGCCAGTCCAGACTCTTCCAGAGGCGACTGCTTTTAGGTCCTCGATGTTCATGTCTCTTCCTTCGGCCGCTTTGCTTGTGAAGGTTTCATAACCTTCTTCCACTGAGTTTTGGATGATTTGTTTTTCCTCATCATTCAATGCGCTCGAAACCCGATACAGGTTAGAGAATTGACCTGTACTTACTCCATCATTAGTGATGCCCAGTTTGTTTTCTAGAAAGCCACCCATATTTGGAATCATACCAAATATCCCGATGGAACCTGTAATGGTCATAGGCTGTGCGACTATCGTATCACAAGGCATAGCCATGTAATAGCCTCCAGAAGCTGCAACCGCAGACATACTGGCAATGACAGGTTTTACTTTCTTGGTAAGCATGATTTCATTCCACATGACATCAGAAGCAAGAGCTGACCCACCAGGAGAGTTGACACGAATCACTACCGCTTTAACTCTTTTGCTTTCTCTGGCATCACGAATCGCTTTTACGAATTTTTCAGATCCAACCTGACTGATGTCTCCTTTTCCAGATACAATTTCGCCTTCAGCTACGATCACAGCTATTTTATTAGAGGAGTACTTATCATTGACCACTTTAGAATATCCTCCAAGGCTAACCGTCTTGATATCGTCATCCTCCTTCAATCCCATTTCTTCCTTCATCCTGGCTATGAATTCATTTTCATAGCCTACACCTGTGATCAGTTTTAATTCAAGCGCATCTTCAGGTTCTCTGGCTTTCATCTGATCAGATATCATGTGAAGCTCTTCAAGCTCGATTCCTCGAGATTGACTCACAGCCTTGAGGTAATTGTCGTAGATGTTGTTGATAAATGAGGTCATTTGCTCACGGTTGGCCTCACTGAGGTCTTTTCTGAAGAAAGGTTCAACTGCGCTTTTATAAGTACCTACTCTGAAGATTTGAGCTTCGATATCCAGTTTGTCCAGCAGGCCTTTGAAGAAAGTAACATTCGCACTCAAACCATTGAATTCCATCGCTCCGGCAGGATTTACATAGATTTCGTCTGCTACAGATGCGATGTAGTAATTGGCTTCAGACATGTATTCCGCATAGCTATAAATAAATTTTCCACTTGATTTGAAATCCTCGAGTGCGGTACGGATTTCGTGAAAAGAAGAGTAGCCCCCTCCGATACCTCCATGTTTGAGGTAGATGCCTTTGATGTTGTCGTCTTCTTTTGCGTATTTGATGGCAGCAAGCGTGTTTAGAAGTGCCATGTTATTGTCTGAGGACTCTGGAAACAAATCTTTGAAAGGGTCCTCTGGCACTCGCTCCATGATCAATCCACTCAACGGGATGGTTAAAACAGTGTTGGAAGTGACTTCAGGTACTTTTTCTTCGCTCATGGCTACAAAGCCTGCGATCATCGCGATGAAAAAGATGCCTGCGACGACACTGAAAATGATCAGGCCGACAAGGGTTGATAAAACTGATTTAATAAAAGACATACAAGTTTGTTTTCAATAAAAATGAGAATATTGCAAAACTTTTCTGAGAGCTTCGCGGCTTAAAATTATTTAAATTATTTTCATGAGTACATGCTACTTGCTTTTAGGAACCAACTTAGGTGAGAAGGAAACTAATTTGCGTCGCGCATTTGAATCTATTAGTACTGAAATTGGACCGGTTATTACATCATCTTCGATTTATTTTACTTCTGCCTGGGGCAAGCAAGATCAAGACGATTTTTTGAATCAAGTGCTCAAGGTTGAAACGGAATTGCCAGTCATAGAGGTCCTTCGTCTTTGTCTAACCATAGAAAAGGAACATGGAAGGGTGAGATACGAAAGGTGGGGCACTCGATTGATAGATATTGATGTGCTTTATTTTGATGATCAAGTCGTGAATCAAAGTAATCTCATCATTCCTCATCCTGAGATACAAAATAGAAGATTCACCTTAGTACCCTTGGTGGAAATTGCGGCTGATTTGGTTCATCCCATTTTGCAAAAAACTCAGAGCGAGTTGCTCGAAATCTGTCCCGATCAATTAGAAGTGAAAGCCTTATAATCGTTATGGAGTATTATCACTATTTACTCGTATTTGGAGTGGGGATCCTTGTTGGTTTTATCAATGTGATGGCCGGTGGAGGTTCACTATTGACCCTTCCTGTATTGATCTTTATGGGCTTGCCTGCGCCAGTAGCTAATGGTACCAATCGCATTGGGATATTCATGCAAAATATTTTTGCTGTTCGCGGATTTAAGAGCAAAGGAGTTTCAGCCTTTCCTTTTGCGATATGGTTGTCTGTGACCTCATTGATTGGGGCAGTGATTGGGGCAAAGGTGGCCATAGATATAAGCGAGGAACTTTTTAATCGTATTCTGGCTATCGTAATGGTGGTGGTTTTGTTGATGACGGTTTTTGGGACGGCCAAGCCTAGAGAATTTACCGATGAAGACCTATCACCAAAGAAACGCTGGACCAGCATCATTCTCTTTTTCTTCATTGGGATTTATGGAGGGTTTATTCATGCTGGAATTGGTTTTGTGATCATGGCTACTCTGAGTTTAGTCAACAAAATGAATCTGGTGAAAGTGAACAGCATCAAAGTTTTTGTAGCACTGGTGTATACTTTTTTCTCATTGGTTGTTTTCATTTGGGAAGGGCAGGTAGATTGGCTTTTGGGTCTGATACTGGGTTCAGGAACTGCAATCGGTGGGTGGTTTGCCAGTCGATGGAGTGTGGACAAAGGAGAGAAGTGGGTGCGATATTTTTTGGTTGTGGCAGTTTCCGGGATGGCTATCAAGCTTTGGTTTTTTACCTGATTTGCTCAGATCTCTAAACCCTCGAATTGATAACGCAATTCCGCATGCTGAGGGATGTCCAGTTCTTTGGCCATACCGATCAACTCACCTAATTCAAAACTAAAATCTTTCGATAACTGCCTTACTTTTCCCGCCCGTAAGGTGCATTCTGCAGGAGAGATATTCCAGATGTGAGCGGCGCTTCTAGTGAGTAAACAACGAGTAATGGCACTGAGGAATTGAATGGCCTGACAGCATTTTGCCCCGTTTATACATTGAGAAGAGAGGTGCATTCCCACCTGATGTTGCGAAATACCGAGTTCCTGAGCGACTAATTTGGCAAGGATGCTATGGTTTTGTCTACACAGCAAATCCACTCTGCTATCATGCTTCAAAACAAGCATGGCCAAAACGGACGAGCAGTCCTTGTGTGCATTTATTTTTATGACTTCCAGTTGTTGGAATCCTGTTTTGTTTCTTATCCCGAGGATCAAGTCATCTTCAAAGTTGAGTGCAGTGTTCATAGATCAGTAGGTTTTGACTATATGATGATGCTAAATCTTACTTAGTTGCACAGGTTTGAGATTTATTTGATGGACCGATTGAACTTATCAGCTACTGAATAGCAGGAAGTGAATGCCTAACGTACACCATCTTTTTTAGAGATATTTGGAGAGGTAGAATCTATTCCCCTCCAGTTTTTATAATATTACGACTTGAAAAATTTTCAAATCCCGATCGTTCGATGAAGCATTTTGATTTTAAAAAGGATATTCTTCCTCACCTGGCTGCAATAGCCATTTTTCTGATAGTGACTATCGTTTTTTATTCACCTGTTTTTTTGGAAAACAAGGCACTTCCTCAGCATGATATTATGCAGTGGAAGGGGAGTGCGCAAGAACTAGAAGAGTTTCGTGAACAAACGGGTGAAGAGGGACTTTGGACCAACTCCATGTTTGGGGGGATGCCCGGGTATCTAATCAATGTCGAGTTTTCGGGAGAGCTGACCAAGGAAATTCATAAGCTGATTTCTTTTTATCTCCCACATCCAACAGGGATCATCTTGATAGCCTTTATTTCATGTTATGTCATGTTGTTGGTCTTTGGCGTCAGGTCATGGCTCGCTGTGGCAGGTGCATTGACTTTTGGTTTGACGGCTTTTAATATCATATCCATTGGCGCTGGACATAATTCTAAAGTCACGGCAGTTGCTTACATGCCATTAGTGCTGGCGGGTGTTCATGCGGCATTTACCAATCGAAAATGGTTGGGCTTTGTATTGACGGCTTTGGGTTTAGCCTTGCAGCTACGTGTCAATCACTTGCAAATCACCTATTATCTAATGATCATGGTGTTGGTTTATGGCCTTTTCCAGTTGATTCAAGCCATTCAAGAAAAGAAAATTGCTGATTTTGCTAAAACTGTAGGGATCCTTGTCGTTGCTGTAATAATCTCATTGGGGGCCAATACGGGTAGGCTTTGGACGATCATGGAATATAGTCCATACTCGATGCGAGGAAAGTCTGAATTGACCAGTCAAGGTGGAGGAGAAAAGACAGGTTTGGAAAAGGATTATGCTTTCCAATATAGCAACGGTATCATGGAACCGTTGGTGCTTTTTATTCCCAATTTTTTCGGAGGGTCCTCACAACAGGATTTAGGGAAGAATTCCAATCTGGAGAAGGCATTAAGAAAACAAGGGATGAGTGGCCAGCAGTTGCAGCAACAGGTCGAAAATGCACCCGCTTATTGGGGTGATCAACCTTTGACTGCACCTTATTATGCTGGGGCGATTGTGGTGTTTCTTTTTGTTTTGAGTCTGTTCTTTCTAGAAAGAAAGCATACGCTTTGGGTCATGGTGCTAGTAGGACTTTCGATTGTACTGAGTTGGGGGGACAATTTCCAAACTTTCAACTACCTCATTTTCGATTATTTGCCTGGTTACAACAAGTTTCGATCTGTTACTTTCGTTATCATCATTGCCATCGTGGCTATGATCATTTCTGGTTTTTCTGGATTAGAAAAATTATTGAGTCTGGATTGGAATAAGGAGACGCAAAAGAAATTTTTCATTGCCATGGGTATAACTGGTGGTTTTGCTTTGCTAGCAGCGCTGTTTGCAGGTATTGGATCATACAGGGGAGCTATCGATGCACGATTGGCTTCTTATCCTGATTGGTATTTGCAAGCCTTGAGAGAGGATAGAGCATCTCTTTTGAGAGTAGATGCCTTTCGATCGTTGTTCTTTGTAGTCGCTACAGCAGCCGTGATCTGGTTTGTGCAATTGGATAAGCTGAAAAAATCGCTGGGAATGGGAGTGATCATCCTGCTGATATTGATAGATATGATGGGAGTGAGCAAGCGTTTTTTGAACAGTGATAGCTTTGTCCGGGAATCAAAAGCGGATGAGTTTGTAGCTACTGAGGCAGATCAGCGCATTTTAAAGGATCAGGATCCGGATTACCGAGTATTGAATTTGATGAACCCTTTTAACGATGCTAAGACATCCTATTTCCACAAATCGGTGGGAGGTTATCATGGGGCAAAAATGCGTAGGTATCAGGATTTGATAGAGCGAGAAATATCACCGGAGGTATCAGAGGTGATTGCAGGTTTACAAGAAGGGAAATTTGATTTCGAAAATGCTGATGTGCTCAATATGCTCAATACCAAATATTTCAAGGCAGGTGAATCAGCTAGAGCAGCTATCGCGAACCCATCTGCCAATGGCAATGCCTGGTTTGTCTCTGAAATCATAAAAGTGAATAATGCCAATGAGGAAATCGCTGCTATTTCTACTTTCGACTCGAAAGAAGAAGCAGTAGTCGACGTGTCGTCGTTTGAAGTCTCGGAAATAGTGAATGACAGCACTTCAAAAATCTCATTGACATCCTATGCACCAAATGAGTTGGTATATCAATCCAGTAGTAATAAAGCTGGCTTAGCTGTCTTTTCTGAAATTTACTATCCCGAAGGCTGGAAGGCAACGATCGATGGTGAGGAAGTAAAGATATTGCGTGCTAATTATGTGCTTCGTGCACTCGAAGTACCAGCTGGGGAACACAAAATTGTTTTCACCTTTGCCCCATCATCTTACCGTATAGGTAATACGATTACCTGGGTGTTTAATGTGCTGCTTATTCTTTCCTGTTTAGGATATGTTGGCTATGCTTTTGTGGGAAAGAGTAAGGAATAATAACTATTTGCGTTCGCAGTAGACGATGTAATGCCTTGGAACAAATCTTCTCAAAATAGGTCTAAGGCCAATTTTGTTTGCCTTATCCACCCACTTTTGGGAGTCCAGTATTTTCCATCCTGCTTTGTCTAAAAGCATATCGAATTGTCTGGGTTCGAATTCGTGATAGTGCCTGTCAAAAGGGTCTTTTTCATTCCAGTAGGCAGTTGAAAACCATAGTCTTAATGGAACCGATGCAATTAGTTTTTTTGCTTTGGTTTCCTTTAAAATTGGAAAAGGAGAAACCAGATGCTCAAAGATTTCAAAAGCAGTCAATACATCACATTTCGAATCGATTACCGATTGATTGTCCAGATCAAGGTCTAATCCCAAGGCAGTGTTTTGAATGTCGTACCCTAAAGATTTTATTTGATCTGAAAGAGGATTTGAAGGGCCTAAGTCCAAGATGCTTTCTTCCTTGTCAATTTTGTCAGAAAGAAAAGCGATGGTTTTTTGATACCTCTCAGAGGATTTTTGAATGTATTCCCCGATAAACTGTTCGGACATGACTTAAAATTTACTTTTTAAAACATCAATTATACGCTCGGCAGTTTTTCCATCCCATTTATCGGGAATTTTTGACTCCTTCCATTGTTTGGCTAAAATCTGCTCTATGGACTTTTTGAGCAATTCCATATCGTTTCCAATTAAAATGTTAGAGCCGATGGTAATGGTCTCGGGTCTCTCTGTGTTTAGTCTAAGAGTTAGACATGGTACCTTCAAGAAGGTCGATTCTTCCTGAATCCCACCCGAATCAGTGATGATGGCCAGACTGTTCTTTAATAGATAAATGAAATTAAGGTATCCCTGAGGTTCTACAAGTTCGATATTTTGAAAAGAATGATCCCTCTCTTTAAGTGAGTTAAGAGTTCTTGGGTGGATTGGGAAAACGACTTTTTTGTCTTTTACAAACTCATCAATAGACTTAAGCTGATCGATCAGATGATCAAATGAATCCACATTAGAAGGGCGGTGGAGTGTTAATAAAAAGAACTCTCCTGGAGCAATTCCCTTCTCTTCTAAAAAGTCTGGAGGAGTTAGTTTGTCTAGATTATATGCCAGGGTGTCGATCATCGTATTTCCTACAAAATGAACGTTATCGCTATTCTTTCCTTCGCTAAGTAAGATCTTGCTAGCGTCCTCTGTAGTAGTGAAGAAATAATCCGAGATGGAATCTGTAACCATTCTATTGATCTCTTCTGGCATTTCTAGATCGTAGGATCTTAATCCTGCTTCCACGTGCGCTACCTTATGGTTCAATTTCTTTGCAACCAGAGAGCAAGCCACTGTGGAGTTGATATCACCAACCACTAGTACCAAATTAGTTTCAGGCTTTTGAAGAAGAAATTCTTCAAATTTGACCATGATTTGAGCTGTTTGCTGGGCGTGTGTCCCAGACCCTACCTGCAAATTGATGTCAGGTTCGGGAATTTGTAATTCCTCAAAAAATGTATCGCTCATTTTTTTGTCATAATGCTGGCCCGTGTGAACTAAATCATAACTGAAGTTTTCGCCTTTACTAATTCGAGCGTTAATCTCTCTGATTATGGGGGCGATTTTCATAAAATTAGGTCTGGCACCTGCTATAATGACTATGTGCATATCGTGTTTTTAATCAATTATCAAATTCGATTTCTATGCTGCTAAATTGTCTTATTTTTGTCGAAAATGAACCTTTTATTTCAAACAAAAACCAGAACTCTTTGGGACGTAAAATACTAATGCTTTTAAATGAACCTTATCCAACGGATATCAGGGTTTTAAAAGAATCAAGATCATTGTTAGAGGCCGAATTTGAAATAACGCTTTGTTGTCTGGCCCGAAAAGACGAAAAGTTGGAAGAAGAGGTTGGGGGCGTAAGAGTTTTGAGACTTAAAGGGTCTGAGTCGACTGCCAAGAAAGGTCTCCTGGATATGTACTTGTCTATGACCAGGATTAATCCACTATTCAGTAGATTTCTTAAAAATCTTTTTTCCAAAGAGACCTTTGATTTTGTTCATGTTCATGATTTGCCACTGTTTTTCACGGCCAGGTCCGTGAGCCCAGTGCCTGTTTTTTTAGATCTTCATGAAAACTATCCTGACGCCCTTTCAGTTTGGTTTAAATGGAGAAAGAATCCACTGATTCGATTGAAGAATAGAATGTTTTTCAATTATCCCCACTGGCAAAAGTTTGAGCAGGACGCTGTTAAAGAAGCAGATCATGTAATTGCTGTGGTAGATGAGATGAAAGAAAGGCTGCTCGATCAAACGGGCCTTGAATCAGATAAAATAACTGTAGTGTCCAATATGGAGGATCGATACTTTTTGGAGCAGGAGGTTGATCCTCAGGTGTTTGAAAAGTACAAGGGTAGGTTTATTGTAAGCTATACAGGTAATGTAGGTCCCCATCGAGGAGTCGATACATTGGTAAAGTCAATGGCTTTTTTAAAGGACCATGAAGACATAGTTGTACTGATAATTGGTAACTGCTCGGATGATACTCGATCTTATCTGGAAAGTTTGGTAGAAGAAAATGGTTTGCAGGGAAGAGTGGAACTTTGGGGCTACCGTCCCTTTCATCAATTTTATTCTTTCATGAATATGTCTGACGTGAATATTATACCTCACAATAAATCTGGACATACGGATCATACTATACCACATAAGCTGTTTCAGGCCATGATGGTGGGCAAACCGGTAATAGTGAGTAGTTGCAAACCTTTGAAGAGAACAGTAGAGCTTAGTAAGGCTGGGTTGGTATTTGAGGCAGAAAATGCGGAGGATTTGTCCAAACAAATATTAAGACTCTATCAGGAAACTGAATTATACAAGGAATTGGGAGTGAATGCAAAAAAAGCAACTATAGATGGAGATATGAATTGGGAAAATGAGGGTAGAAAATTAGTTGAACTTTATTCCCATTTTTCTAATTGAGAATAGAAAAGGAAATGGCCAGGTATCTATATTAAGTTCTGGCCATTTATATTCTTTATAAATCAACAGATACAGAATCAATACCCATCATAGTCGAGTCTGATTCTATTGTCATTTCTGCATGCTCTATTTCTTCTGGTAGGCCTTCTACATATGTTTTTAGATCGGCAAGGCCTTCTTCGTAGGATGGTCCTAACATACTTTCCATCATTAACCCGAAATAATGCATATATGGATTAGGACCTAAATCCCCTTCGTAAGTCCAGGTTACATTCGAGCTACCATTTTCTTCTTTGATGATGAATGAAGCGTAGGACGGAGCATCAAATCCTTCAAAATACATTTCAGTCTTGACTAACTCCGATTCTTCTAATTCTATGATCTCCTGGCTTCCTTTGCCTACTTTTTCATGTTCGCTCTCCCAACTCATCTTCATCCCAACTTCTCCATCGGGGCCTTCAAATTCGTATTGGGTACCATCCGGATCAATTTTATGCCAGGGAGACCAATTGTACATCTGTCTAAAGTCTTTGGTTACGTCGTAAATTTTCTGTGGTGAGGCATCGATTGAGATACTTCGTTCGAGTGATACTTCTCTTGGGAGGAACCAGCCGATTAATGCTAAAACTCCCATCGAAATGACAATTACTTGAATAATGATTTTAAGCGCTTTCATAAGTTTTAGGTTTAGTTAATATGAAAGCATCAAATTAATCAATTAGATCACTTGATTCAATACTTTTGTAAGCAAATTTGAATTGTACGAAACCTTAATATGAATAGGAACTTGAATCATTTTGCAGACTTTTCACAACGATTGCTTGCATACAACCTTGATCTCACGGTTTTGCTTCTTTTATTATTTCCGCTTTCATTTTTGATCTCGATAGATTGGATTTATTACGCATTGTGTTTTGTGATTGTATGCATATATCATTCGGTTTTGGAGAGGACTAGCTGGCATGCAACCGTTGGTAAGCATTATACTCAAATGAAAGTGGTTGATTATAAAACAAAGGAGGGGATTTCTATGGGAAGAGCTTTGTTGCGAATATTAGCTAAGTTCCTTTCCTTGGCTCCATGTTTTGCTGGTTTTTTCTTGATTTATTTTAGGGCTGATCGTAGGGCTTTACATGACTTGATAGCAGGGACTTGTGTCATTAGATTTTCTAAGTTGAAGACAAAGGATCCTATTACTAAAGGAAATAAAATGTAGTGGGGACAGGCAGAAAAGAAAATTAATCTTATTTTAGCCTTATTGAATAATATTGATAATCAACAGTCAAAAAACTATGGCACGAAAGAGTAAAGCTTTTTCTTGGTTCGAGAATACATTTGAAGGAATCATCTTCTGGAGTAGATGGGTTCAGGCACCTTTGTATGGTGGATTAATTGTAGGGGCGGTTTTGTATTTGGTTACTTTCTTTAATGAACTTGTACACCTCTTTCATCAAGTAATTGGTGGAGAAACTGAAACCAAAGTGATGCTTACCCTTTTGAGTTTGGTAGATATCTCTATGGTGATGAACCTGGTTGTGATGGTTTCTATTGGAGGTTACTCGATCTTTACTTCTAAAATAGATGTAGAAATGCATGAGGATAAACCCCTATGGTTAGAAGGTTTGGATGCAGGTATGTTGAAAATTAAACTGGCAACCTCTCTCGCCTCTATTTCTGGGGTTCAGCTGTTGAAAAAATTTGTTGACTACAGGGAGATTTCTCTTGTAGAAGGTAATGAAGGTATCTACGTGGAGATTGTGATTCACATGGTTTTCATTCTTTCTGCTTTGTTACTATCTGTTACGGAGAAAACCATCCACTCATACGCTCACCAAGGACCAGAGGGAGAACATTAAGATTAATTGGAACTAAAAAATATTTAAGGCGCCAATTAAGGCGCCTTTTTTTGTGATGAAAAATCCTTGGAAAAAACTCAGTGAAAAAGAAATCTATTCTAACCCATGGATTAGGGTCGAAGAGCATCAGGTAATCAATCCAAAAGGAGGGAAAGGGATTTATGGAAAGGTGCACTTCAAGGGTAGGGCATTGGCGGTGATTCCTATAGACAAGCATGGTCATACCTGGCTCGTTGGACAATATCGTTATACTTTGGATGAGTACAGTTGGGAAGTTCCGATGGGTGGAGTTCCACTGGAAGAAGATGTTTTGGATGGTGCCAAAAGAGAGTTGAAGGAAGAAACAGGGTTAACTGCAGCTGATTGGAAGCGAATTGCAAGGATTCATACCTCTAACTCTGTTACTGATGAGGAAGGCTTTATTTATGTCGCGAAAGGACTCACAGAAGGTGAGACAGAGTTTGATGAGACGGAGGATCTTGCCATCAAAAGACTTCCTATTGAGGAAGCCATAGAAATGGTAATGTCAGGCGAAATAACCGATAGCTTGAGTATGGCAGGATTGTTAAAGGTGAAGGTTTTGATGGATCAGGGATTGATTTAGGATTGGATGTACTGTACAGCCCATTCTATTTCGGGGTTGAATTTCTGAATGATTCGGTTGGCCAAAAGCCAGTTGTCAGCCTCTAGACTCATCAGTACATCTATCGTTCCTGCTGGATGGGATTGAAAGTCATTTTTCAATGCTGATTTAGAACCTGCTTTCAGTCGTTTTTCCAGACTGTTTCTCCATAAATAAATCATAACCTGGCGCATTTTGTTGATGAAGCAAATAAAGCTTGTTGAGTCTTAAAACTTTTATTTAATCGACAACTGGCTTTAATTCTTAGATGAAAGCCTTTAAAAGGAAGAAGTGAGGCTGAAAAAAGGGTTGAAGGAGATATAGGTTGTTTTAACCTGATAATTATTCCGTTCAGCGAAAAAATGAATTAATCCCAAACAACATTGACACTAAAAGAGCATTATAAGAAAAATATTGTGCTGGCCTATCCGGTTATATTGAGCCAGCTCGGTCACATTACTGTTTCGGTAGCAGATAGTGTGATGGTGGGACAATTGGGGCCAATACCTCTGGCCTCAGTCTCTTTGGCATTAAGCGTAGTTACCTTGTTTATGCTTTTTGGAATTGGTGCTTCATATGGGATGACCCCTTTGGTTGCGGCTGCAGATGGAGCAAATGATAAGAAAAGCGCTGCTTCAATTTTAAAGAATGGATTGGTCTATAGTACCATACTCGGGATTCTCTTACTTGTTTTTTCTCTGCTTGCCGAACAGGTTTTTCCATTTCTTGGACAGGAAAAGGAGGTGGTATCAGGCGCATTGCCATTTTATAGAGTGGTAGGGATAAGTCTGTTACCCTTGATGCTGTTTCAGGGCTTTAGACAATTTGCAGAAGGCCTGTCAATGACCAGACAAGCTATGGTTATATCTATTGCTGGTAATGTGCTCAATGTTTTCCTCAATTATGTGTTCATATTTGGTCATTTTGGGTGTCCTGCCTTAGGGATGGTAGGGGCAGGCTATGCTACTTTGATATCTCGAGTTGTTCAAGCGATTGCCATGGGCGTTTTTGTCGTGCGCTATCATCGATTCAGAAGATATGTAAGTGTTTTGGACTCAATAGAGATTGAGTGGAAAGTGATCAAAAGAATTTTAAGAATAGGTGGTCCCACTGGATTACAGTTTGTATTTGAAATAGGCGCCTTTAGTGCATCTGCCATTATGGTGGGCTGGTTGGGGGCCTTGCCACTAGCTGCGCATCAGATTGCAATGAATCTTTCTGCAATTACCTACATGACTGCTACTGGTATTGCGTCTGCAGCTAGTATCAGAGTAGCTAATCAATTGGGGCGAAAGGATGAACATAACCTTATGTTGGCTGGTAAGACATGTTTTATCATGACCGTTGCACTAATGGCATTTTATTCCCTGTTGTTGGTGCTAGGTCGACATTGGCTGCCTCAGTTGTATGTGGATAATCAGGAGGTCATTGAAATCGCCTCTGTATTGCTAGTAATTGTAGCACTCTATCAAATATCTGATGGGGTTCAGACGGTGGGTTTGGGTGTGCTGCGAGGTTTAGCTGATGTGAAAGTGCCTACTTATGTGACATTAGTGACCTATTGGGTGATCGCCATACCTGTTGGCTATGTGTGTGCTTTTGTTTTTGAATGGGGGAGTGCAGGTGTTTGGGTTGGTCTATTGGTAGGCTTGACTCTGGCCGCCGTGGCTCATTTGTATCGTTTTAGGCAGCTCGTTAAATCTCGTTTTTAGTAGATCTTTGCCAGGTATTGATCATTTTCGTCAGTGAATAAAATCTCCATATTCAGGCCTAATTCTGATGTGATTTCTTTCAGCTTGTCTTGATCGACGTATACCCAATCAAACCAATCCCCTTTTTGGTTTTTGTATTCGTATTGGTATCGCACTTCTCCAAAATACCCATCTGGCATTGGGGTGCCATCTTCATACAAATAGGATATGTCCGAGGAGTCGGCCAGGATTTGTCCTCCTTCTTTTAGAAGACTTTGGCAATGTTTGAGGAGCGCAGGAACCTGATCTAATTTACCAGCTAAGCCTAAGCCATTCATGAGTAATAGAATGGTATCGTATTTTCCTTTATGCTTTTTGTAATCATCATTACTGAACTTCTTCATCCCAGACATTCTAAGGGTGTCAATGCAGCCTGGAGAGATGTCAAGGGCAGTAACATCGAATTTTAGTGCTTGAAGGAATAATGCATGTGCGCCAGCAGCAGCCCCCAAATCAAGGATGCTACCATAGCACGCACCAATAGCCGTATTCTCAAGTTCAGTAAAGTCCTCATGCTCTCTGAAAAATACCTCAACAGGCATTTCTTCGGTTTCGCCGTAGGAGTTGTGAAGAAGTAGGGGCGAGGCGTCTTCCTTTTTGTAGTAATCCAGTATTGCCTGTCCGTGAAGGTCTTTCACTCTTATTTGCCAAAAAGGTTCATGCCTGACATCATACGTTTGGCTCCACCCATTTTGTTCATGGTCTTCATCATCTTTCGCATCTGATCGAACTGCTTCAATAGCTGGTTAACCTCCTGAATAGAAGTACCGCTACCGTTGGCAATTCTTTTCTTTCGGCTGCCGTTGATCAAATCAGGGTTTTCTCTTTCGGTGATAGTCATTGACTTGATGATGGCTTCAATAGGCTTCAATGAATCATCATCTATATCAATGTCTTTAATGGCCTTACTGACTCCTGGGATCATTCCCATTAAGTCTTTCAGGTTACCCATTTTTTTGATTTGCTCTAATTGGGAAAGGAAATCGTCAAACCCGAAGTTGTTTTTACGGATTTTCTTCTGGATACGTTTGGCTTCTTCCTGATCAAAGTTTTGTTGGGCTTTTTCTACCAACGAAACCACATCCCCCATACCAAGGATCCTACTAGCCATCCTTTCTGGATAGAAGATATCTAAGGCCTCCATTTTCTCACCGTGAGAAATGTACTTGATAGGCTTTTCTACTACCGTACGTATCGAAAGTGCAGCACCCCCGCGTGTATCACCATCCATCTTGGTCAATACAACCCCGTCAAAGTTCAAACGATCGTTGAAGGTTTTGGCTGTGTTGACAGCATCCTGACCTGTCATGGCATCCACTACAAAAAGAGTCTCAGCAGGGTTCAGGTTCTTCTTTAGAGATTCAATCTCTTGCATCATTTGTTCGTCTACCGCCAGACGTCCCGCAGTATCGACTATGATGGTCTTTTTATTGTTTTCTTTTGCGTATTTGATCGCGTTCTTGGCAATCTTTAGAGCGTCTTTGTTATCAGGTTCGGCATATACGTCTACTCCGATTTGTTCACCAAGCACTTTCAGCTGATCGATCGCAGCAGGTCTGTAGATATCACATGCCACCAACAATACATTTCTTTGGCTTTTAAGGTGATTAGCAAGTTTCCCGGTAAAAGTGGTTTTACCAGAACCTTGTAGACCTGAAATCAAAATGATGTTTGGGTCACCTTGTAAATTGATTTCTTCTTTTGAGCCTCCCATCAATAGAGTCAGCTCATCCGATACGATCTTAGTCAATAACTGACCTGGAGATACAGCAGTGAGGACATCTTGTCCCATCGCTTTGTCCTTGATAGTGTCGGTAACATTCTTAGCTACTTTGTAGTTAACATCGGCATCTACAAGCGCTCTTCTGATCTCTTTGACAGTAGTTGCCACATTGATTTCAGAGATTTTGCCTTGCCCTTTCAGGTTCTTGAATGCCTTATCTAACTTTCCACTTAAATTATCAAACATATCTGCTAAGAATTAAAATTTCGGCAAAGCTAATCATTCGATCATCAAATGTCCATATTTCGGATTTTGAATCGGTCTTTTTGTTGTGCACCAGCCTGTACTTTTTAAATCTATCTTGTTTCTATTATCTTTAGGATTCAGCATGATTATGATTTCATCAAAATGAAACATAATGCCGAAACTATCCAGACTCCTTTTTCCACTTTTAGTCTTATTGTTTTTTCTCTTTTCTACCTCCATTATATCGGTAGTAGATCAACCAGTTGTTGACGAGTTACTGGTTTATTGGATGCCTATTCGTAGAATAATGATAGTGCTATCGGTTGCATGGGTTCTGATAGTATTAGCCAAGTTAGGTAAGTCAATACTCTTGAAGCACTATGATGTTTCGATTGAGGATAACCTGACTTCCCGCAAGGTACATACACAGATCAGGGTGCTTTACAAAATCCTGGTTTTCTTCATTACCTTGATCAGTGCAGGGATGATTTTGATTTCTTTTGAGGGGATTCGTCAAATTGGCCTGGGGCTTTTTGCTTCGGCGGGGGTTGCTGGTATCATATTGGGTTTTGCAGCTCAGAAGGTGCTGGGTTTATTGCTGGCAGGACTTCAGATTGCATTCGCTCAACCTTTTAGAATTGACGATGCAGTAATTATTGAGAATGAATGGGGTTGGATTGAGGAGATTAATCTTACCTATATAGTAGTTCGAATCTGGGATAAAAGAAGGCTAGTCGTACCCACTACATATTTCCTGGAAAAGCCCTTTCAAAACTGGACCAAATCTTCTGCTGAGATTATTGGGAGTGTTTTTATTCACACTGATTATACGATACCATTCGATGCTTTGAGAGATGAATTGGATCGAATATTAGCTGCTACTGAACTTTGGGATGGCAAGGTAAAAGTACTTCAAGTGACGGATGCCAAGGAGTTTTCTGTGGAGAGCAGAATTCTAGTGAGTGCAAAGAATTCTCCGACAGCATGGGATCTGAGGGTTCATGTGAGAGAAAAACTCATTTCCTTCATCCAAAAAGAGTATCCTGAAAGTTTGCCAAAAACCAGAATTCAAATTAAAGAGCCCTCGGCAGCCTAAATATTTTTTGCTGAACTGAAACCTTTCGAGTTGTTTTGCAGTATTGTCTTTTGTTATGTACCTTGTAATGCATAATACCTGTTATAAACATATGGTCAACTCAAAATAAATAATTATGAAAAGCACAATCGCAATATGGGTAGCAGCTATGACTTTTAGTGTAGTCTCCTATGCCCAGCCTCAAAAGGTTAAGGAAAGAGATCTTGGTGGTGTATGGCAAATGAAAATTGAATTGGGAGAGGATTTTATTGAGAAGGAGATAGAGAAAGAAGATGATGTGATGGCACGCATCATTATGCAGGCAACGGGATCTTTTGTTGATGGTATCTTAGACGAACTTGATATTAAATTCAGGTTCCTGGATGACAATGTTTGCAAAATCTATGTTTCGGCTTTTGGATCTGAATCAGAAGTGGAGACCGGAGAGTGGTACATCAACAGCAAAGGCCAGCTAATCATAAGTGATACAGATTCCTATCAATCAGACGGGGATGAGTATTGGATGATGCAAGATGATATATTGATAGCCATGGAAGATGGAGAAATACTGGAGGATGATGCTAAAGTCTATATGGTCAGAATATCTGATTAATTAATCATCATTCAAAACGATAAAGAGCCCGGGTAGGAAAATGATCTGATATCCGGGCTTTTCTATTGACATCATAATCGACCGCTTCTAACCCCTCGCCAAAGAATTGATGATCGATTCTAAGAAAGAATAAAAGGTTATTGAGTGTAAAATCAAAACCACTACCTGCTTGGTGAAAGGAGGATCGAAAGTTACTATCTAATTGTCGATAATTGTTGCTGTAGGGTAGTTCATTAAAGTCTCCTGCCAGGACAGAGGGGATAGGGAGAGGATAGACAATGCTGAATGGTCTGTTCGATTTGTTGACTATGCTTTTTAGTGCCATCTATTATTCTGGAAAGAATGTCTGTGCTTGTTGAAAATAGGTTTTTAATTTTTCTCAAACGATGCAATTCTAGCTGCATGGATTCTAGATGTATATTGTAGATACGAACGGTATCTTTATCAATCAACACATCGCTATAAATGCAGGCATTTGGTCTACCGATACTCTCCCAGACCAACCCTCTATGAATGATAGGGAATTTGGAAAAAATAGCCATGCCGGGCGCATGATCTCCTTCCATTTTAGCCTTGAAAACATGAGCATGATAGCCATTATTAATCATTTTGCTAGTGATGTCCAGAGCGCTCCATCGAGGGTTTGTGCTGTATTCTTGAAAACACTTAATATCGCTTGACTCGTTGACTGACCAGTTGATTAGTTCTCCGGAGAATTTGTCATAGCGCTTGTGCTCTCTGAAGCTTTTTACATTGTATCCCAATAAGCTGAAGTCATGTGATTGAGAAGTTGTGTTGAAAGCATAACTCTCAAGTATGAAATTAGTTCCCAACAATAAGCTAATTGCTGGAAACACCCACCATTTTTTTCTAGCCAATAGTGCAGTGAGCAATAAGAGCAGGTTGCCAGTTAATACTAGCGGTATGGCAATTGAGAAAAGAGACAAGAAGGGGAGAAACCCAGTAGGCATATAATAACTTCCATAGCAGGCCAAGGATACTATGGAACTAGCTAAAAATACCCTATTGGATTTCTTTTTCATATCACTCGAACTTCTTTAGGAAGATGAATATTTCATTGTAAATCTTCTCCAGTTCTTCATTGGTGATGATATATGGCGGCATTAAATAGATCACATTTCCCAGTGGTCTGATGAGGATACCCTTTTCCAAAAAGTAGGGGTAAATTTCTTTTCTTGCTTCGCTTTCATATCCTGTTTCTCCAAATCCACATAGGTCAAATGCTACAATCGTGCCCTGCACTCTTACGTTTTCGACGCAATTGAGCCTTCGGAGCTTGTCAGCAAATGCTTGATGTTGCTCTTGTACTCTTTGGATATTGCTTTGACACTCATCGGATGTGAAAATGTCAAAACTTTCATTCGCTACTGCACAGATCATTGGGTTTCCTGTGTACGAGTGACCATGAAGTAGGGCTTTGGCAAATGAATCACTTTGGAATACTTCTTCAATTTTACTGTTACATGCCGTGATGCCGAGTGGTAGAGTTCCACCTGTGATGCCTTTGGAAAGGCAGATTAGATCTGGATGACTTGATACGTAATCTGTAGCCAATGCCTTACCTGTACGTCCAAAGCCAGTCATGACTTCATCGGCTATGCAGATAATGCCATGTTTTTGGGCAATAGTAATCATCAGTTCCAGTATCTCGGCTGAATACATACGCATGCCGCCGGACCCTTGAATAAGAGGTTCGAAAATGAAGGTGCTACATTCTTCGCTTGAGGCAAATTTTTCGAGTTGTTCAAATACTTTTTCTTTGTTCTCCTCAGTAGGGAAGTCAATAAAGTCCACATCGAAAAGAAAAGGGAAGAAGGGTTTAGTAAAGCTCCCTCGTCCACCAACAGCCATAGCGCCAAAGGTGTCGCCGTGATAGGCCCCATCAATAGCAATCACTCGTGTTCGCTGCTTCTGATCCAAATTATACCAATATTGGAATGCCATTTTGAGGGCTACCTCGATAGAAGTGCTACCATTGTCAGAAAAGAAAATCTTACTGAAGGAATCAGGTAAGAGTTTCATGAGGTTTTCAGCCAATTGAACGGCGGGCTCATGAGTGAAGCCAGCGAAAATGGCATGCTCCATTTTTAGGGCCTGATCGTAGATGGCCTTTGCCAGTCTTTTGTTGGAGTGACCGTGTATGTTGACCCACCACGAAGATATCGCATCGATGATTTGCCTACCATCCTTGGTGTTGAGGTAGACTCCTTCTGCTGATTCAAGTGGAATGTACTCGAATGGGTTTTTGAGTGGGGCAAATGGATGCCAAATTAGTTCTTTGTCTTTTCTGAATAGTTCTTCGGTAGTCATATCTGGATATTGTCTGCCTGTTTTGCTATTTCTTCTGCACTAATTTCTTTGAGTTTGGGGATGTGACCCAAACATGGAATACCTGAATACTGAAGTATGAAGGATTCGGTTTCAGGATTTGGTTCGTCGTTGAATATGAGACCTTTTATTTTGAAGTCATTGGACTTTAAATATTCAATGGAAAGCATAGTATGGTTGATACTGCCCAGATAGTTTCTGGATACCAGTATTACTTCAGCATCAAAATCCCTGGCAAAATCAATGACAAATTCAGAGGAGTTGATAGGAACCATGAGGCCACCCGCTCCTTCTATTATCAAATTATTTTCTGTCTCAGGAACAGAAAATTGCTTTCGTTCTACTTTTACATTTTCCCTTTCCGCTGCTGCATGTGGAGACATGGGGTGCTCCAAAATGACGCCTTCTGGATGAATGACCAGGTCAGAGTCGATCATCGAACGGACGAAGTTGCTGTCGGTAGGTTCGCCTGCCTGAACAGGCTTCCAGTAGTCTGCTTTTAGTTTTTGGACCAGTATGGCCGAGACTATGGATTTGCCTGCATCTGTGTCGATACCAGTCACGAAATATCGCTTGTTTTGACTCATAGCTGCGAAGATAGTGAATCAATTAATTCTTTAATTTCCTTCTGACTGTTGTGGTTGTGGAGGCAAATTCTGAGTCGCTCGGAACCGGTAGGAACGGTAGGAGATAGGATGGCTCTTACATCAAAGCCTTCTGTTTGAAACTGCTGAGAAATCTTTCTTACTTTTTCATTTCCAGGAATTATAATAGGCTGAATCGGGGTATGACTTTCAAGCTTTTGGCATTCGGTATGAATTCCTATTTGCTTGTCATAATAGTCATTGAAATAGGAAATAAGGCTCTGGTTAGTGGTTTGCAATGAAGGATGCCTTTCGATATAATTAAACGCAGCATCGATGGAAAAAATACTATGCACAGGTAGTGCAGTGGTATAAATAAAAGGCCTGGCAAAATTGATCAGGTACTCAATGAGTTCTCGTGAGCCTACGATACAGGCACCATGAACCCCCATGGCTTTCCCGAAAGTGTAAACTCGACCCACGAATTCATCCTGAATATTATGCTCGCAGACTTTTCCGCTTCCTTTTGATCCATACAATCCGGTACCATGCGCCTCATCTATGAACAATTGGGCCCGGTATTGTTTCGCTACAGAGATAAGGTCTTCAAAAGCAGCCATGTCTCCATCCATGGAATAAATGGACTCAATGGCTACAAAGGCTTGACCTTGCGCCTTTTTTAATTTGGCCTCCAGATCATTGGCGTCATTGTGTCGAAAGGAAAAGGTTTTGGCAGGACTGAGTTTTGCTCCTTCTTTGATGCAAACATGTGCCAGACTATCATATATAATTGTATCCTGCCTCTGAGGTATAGCGGACAGCAAAGCCAGATTGGCAACATAACCTGAGTTAAACAAGAGGGCGGCCTCTCCTTTGAATATATCTGCGAGTTTAAGTTCAAGGTTTTCGGTTGATTCGGCATTGCCTGCCAACAGCCTGGACCCTGTGGCCCCATTCAGGTTGGTGATGCCCTCATAGGAGTAGGAACTAATCTGATCAAATAAGGCTTGCGATCTGCTTAGACTTAAATAATCATTGGAAACAAAGTCAACCCAGGTAGGATCGGCAGTCTTTAGACTTCTCAATCCTCCATTTTCTTTTCTTTCTTCGATCTTTTTTATGAAATCCAGTCCCATTGCTGCAATTTTACAACAGATTTGGCACTCTGCTCAAGCATTTTGGTCCATTGTTGAGATTGCATTTGAAAGAACTAAGATACCTTTTGTTGGTTTTGCTGTTGGTGAGTTCGAAACTGGCGAATGCACAGGATTCCTTGACTTATCAAAGAGCGCTTTTTTTTCAGTTTGATAATGACCTTTTGTTTTTTGATGCGGGTGATCGCTATTATACCAATGGGTTGTTTTTTGGCTATAGACAGCAAACTAAGCAGGATGGTAAATTAAACAATCTCTTCAGATTTGATTCTATGGAGAAGTCCACCTGGGAGCTGTCACTGATTTCTAAAATATTCAATCCTTACGACCTAAAAGGTGTTGTTGCCGATGAAATAGATAGGCCCTATGCCGGTCTTATTTATGCCAATGTTTTGTATAACAGTATTTGGGATTCGTTTGTTTGGTCCTTGGGTGCAGATATGGGTTGGTTGGGCCCCAAGACAGGAATAGGGAATATACAATACAACCTACATAGAACTATCGGTTGGGTACACCCCAGAGGCTGGGATAATTATCAAATCAATGATACCCCAATACTTCAATTCATTTCCAGCGTGAACAAAGAATGGTTTTATTCTCCCGGTATAGCTATCTCTTCAAAGCTAGGAGCGAAGTTTGGTTCCATTGAAAATCAATTGGTTTTCAATAGTTCACTCAGGATGGGAAGATGTTTGAGTTTAGGGAATAGCACCTTAAGTAATTCATCGATTGGAAGAATCACCTCTGATGAACGAAAATACAAGGAGATATTTTTTGTTTATCAGCCTGAAGTTAAGCGGGTGTTTTATGATGCAACCATTGATGGCAACTTGATTGGTACCCCTTCTGACTTTGTCAGAGAATCCAGAGAATGGGTGTTTCGACATAGTTTAGGTTTGATGCTCAGCACCAATCGAACCGATTTTCATGCTCAATGGTCCTTTTTAACTCGAGAGGTTGAAGGAGGGAAAAGACATAAGTATGGCACCCTGATTTTAACTCATCGCTTTTAATAATCCTCATCTTTATTTTGTGGCACTCTATTTGGTAATGCTCGATTGCCTAACTACTTACATTGTTATTTACCTAGAGGAAATAGAGAATGAGAATACCTGTATTGCTATTAATTATTGGGCTCTGTGGAGGGAGTTGTTTGGGTCAGCGGGCCAATGTGGGAGTGAAAGGAGGAGTCAATATTCAAAATGCCTTTTTTGATTTTTCCTCTATTAGCAACAACTATCATGTTGGACCAGTATTTAAGTATGATGCGAGCAAAAGGACAAGTTTTTCGGTTGAGGGACTATATAGTACTCAGACCTGGAAGGGGTACGAAAAAGGGCTTTCGACAGAATCTATTCAAGTGCCTGTCGTTATGAAATACTTCATTAAAAAGCCAATTTATATTCAGGGAGGAGCTCAAGGAAGTGTGTTGTTGAATAAGAAGGATGATGCAGGAAAGTTGCCGTTAGAGAACAATGAAATATCCTATGCCTATCTGGGAGGGGTAGGGATTGGTCTTCCGAGTGGTTTTGATCTCTCTCTGCGTTACTTACATCCTGTGGAGCAAACGCAATTCAACACCTCTCTTTTACAGGTTTCTCTAGCCTTTGATATTTATTAAAAGCCTTAAGTCTTTAATTTTTCTTCCTTTTATTAATATTTGTAGGAAGAATTGTACAAATTCACTCAATAAAACAATTAATAAAGGACATGAAAAACAGAATCAAAATTGGACTACTATCGTTGGTGGTGATGTTTGCCTTGATTTCATTTGAATCAAAAGCTCAATTTGAATTAGGAGTAAAGGCAGGGTTGAACCTAAATTCATCATCTGTAGATGCTGCCACTACTGGTGGTACTGTTAAAGAAGTAGCGGATACAAGAACGGGTTATCACTTTGGCGCTTATGGAGTTATCAACTTGGGGCCATTGGGGATTCAGCCTGAAGCTTACTTTTCAGTGCAAGGAGCTGATGTAACTATTGATGGTGCCAGTGGTGCTATAAAAACCAATTATTTGCAGGTTCCTATTTTGGTTAGATTTAACTTCTTGAAAATGTTTAATGTTCACGCAGGGCCACAGTTTGGTATGGTGTTGACAGATGACTATGAAGGAGCAGCTGAAGAGCTGAAAGGTAATTTGGCGAGTAGCGACTTTTCTGTTGCTGCTGGTGTAGGTGTGGATCTTCCTTTTAACCTTAATGTTACCGTGAGATACGTCAATGGATTTACAGATATGGTAGAGGATGCAAATAATGCATCAGGCATTGAATCAATGAAGAATGCGATGTTCCAATTCTCAGTAGGTTATGCCTTGTTAGGTAGATGATCAACTAAGACCTAAGACATAGGATATAAAAAAAGGAGAGTTGCATAAGCAGCTCTCCTTTTTTGTTAAGGTCTAATCCAATTGTGATTAGATACTCAAAATATCTGTCAAACGAATCAATTCCTGATTTAATGGTTTTGATTTCGAGATAGCCAATTTCAAGTTGGTATAGGTCACTTTGTTGTCGATGATACCTACCATTACTCCTTTTTGACCATTCAAGAGACCTTCTACAGCTGCTAATCCCAAACGAGAAGCCAGGATTCTATCGAAGGCAGTAGGTCCGCCCCCGCGCTGGATGTGCCCCAGATTGGTCACTTTGATGTCCATGTTTGGTGTGTGTACCTTTACTCTTTCAGCGATTTCGTGCGCACTACCTTGTGCATCACCTTCGGCCACTACGACAATGGATGAACCTTTTTTATTGTCTCTACCTTCTCTCAGTTTGCTGATTACATCATCTATCGTAGTAGAGGTTTCTGGTACCATGACCATTTCTGCTCCCCCGCCAATTCCAGATTGAATGGCAATATAACCACTGTGACGTCCCATTACTTCGATAAAGAAAACTCTATCGTGAGAAGCTGCCGTGTCACGAATCTTATCAATCGCATCTAGCGCTGTATTTACCGCTGTATCGAATCCGATAGTGTAATCAGATCCAAACAGATCGTTATCGATAGTGCCGGGTGCACCCACTACAGGAATACCAAACTCATCGTAAAACAAATTAGCCCCAGTAAAAGTACCATCACCGCCAATAGCAACGATACCTTCGATCCCGTGCTTTTTTAAGTTCTCGTATGCTTTTTTTCTACCTTCTTTGGTTCTGAATTCCTCGCTTCTGGCCGATTTCAAAATCGTACCCCCAGTTTGTACAATATTACTCACTGAGTTAGAACCCATTTTTTCAATTTCGCCGCGGATCATACCGTCATAGCCATACTTGATTCCATAAACATCTATGTCCATGTAGATGGCGCTTCTGACCACTGATCTGATGCAAGCGTTCATTCCTGGTGAGTCACCACCGGAAGTAAATACAGCAATTTTTTTCATAGAATTAAAACGTGTAAAAAGTTTTTGCCCTTAATAATTTGCTTTTGGGTAGCGTTGTTTCGGCGCTCAAAGTAAACGATATTTTGGTACAAATTCATCAATAACAATATCCAATTGCCGCAGTACGTAATTATTTTTCTGCGTATTTTTCAAAATCTCATATTTTGGCTAATGCCTGTCGTATTTTTGTTTAATTCGCTTTTTATCTAATTCTTCTCTATGCCTAAAAAGCTTCTGGTTATTACATATTACTGGCCGCCAAGTGCAGGTGGAGGCGTGCAGCGATGGCTAAAATTTGTGAAGTATCTGAGTGAGTTTGGCTGGGAACCAATCGTGTTTACCCCAGAGAATCCAGACTTTTCAATTCAAGACCCATCGCTGGAGTCTGATGTGCCTAATTCGGTAGAGGTGATTCGTTTTCCTATTTGGGAGCTTTCTAGATTGACGGGTTCGAATAAGGTGCAACAGGGGGTGGTGAAAAAGGGAGATGAAGTGTCCCTGATCACGAAAGCCATGATATGGGCGAGAGGAAATTTGATCATTCCTGACCCCAAACGCTTTTGGGTCAAACCTTCAGTCCAATTTTTATCAGATTACCTAGATCGCAATCCTGTTGATGCACTCGTAACTACCGGCCCACCTCATAGCATGCATTTGATTGGTAGAAAGCTAAATGAAAAATGTCAAGTTCCCTGGTTGGCTGATTTTAGGGATCCCTGGTCGGATTGGGATATCTTGGATGATTTGAAGACAGGTGAGTGGGCTAGATCTATTCATCGAAAGTTGGAAATGAATGTCATGAAATCAGCGGATCGCGTGCTGGCTTGTACGCCTGCAATGGAGCGTCTCTTTCAAGAAAAGTCAGATAGAATCCAAACTGCCATGGTTACAAATGGCGTAGATGAAAGTGACTTTACAGATTACATCAGAGAGCCAGCTTCACAGGAGTATTTTACCTTATCTCATATGGGCTTGCTCAATGATATGCGAAATCCATCAGCACTTTGGAAGGTGCTTGAGCAGTTATGCGAGGAATTGGATGGTTTTGCCAAATCGCTGAGGATCTTTCTTTCTGGAATGATCAGTCAGGATGTTCTCGAATCTTTACAGAAATCAGGACTGAGTAAGAATCTGCAATACGAAAAATACCTTTCTCATCAAGAGGTGGTGCAGCAGTATAGTCAATCTTCAGTGTTGCTCTTGCTCATGAATCGATCGGACAATGCCGATTGGCTAATCCCAGGGAAACTCTTTGAATATTTTTTTGCAGAGAGAGAGGTGCTAGCCTTTGGTTCAAAAGTATCGGATGTTAATACAATTTTGAATGAAGCTAATTTAGGTGCTGTAGTTGACTATGATGATGTCGTTACTATAAAAGAGAGGATAAAGCAGGCCTATCAAAGATTCCAATCTGGAATGTATCATGTTCCGGTTAAGAATATGGAAAACTATACTCGTAGAAAATTGACTGGTCAGTTGGCCAAGGTACTCAATGAGATGACTGAATCAAAGTCCTAAAATCCTGTTTTTGATGTGTTTGCGGTAGATACCTGTTACTTCGGGTGATACTTTGAAGATCAATACTAGCGACACAAAAATCAAAGTGATGATGGCTGACCGTATCAATGCATCAACCAAAGCTGGCCCCATATTAGGCATGAAATAGCCAATTGAAAACACCACAATCAATATCACTAAGACTTTCAAGTTGCCTAAGGTGAAAGGCGTGATTTTAAGTTTCCATTTGATGAAAAACATTTTGATCAGGTTGAAGCAGAAGATGCTGATCAAGGAGGCCAGGGCTGCTCCATCAATTCCATAGATGGGGATGAAAAGCCAGTTGAGTAGTACTAATACTCCTGAAAGGCATACGATGGTAATCACATTGAATCGATAGTATTGGGACATCACTATGATCTCACTGTTGTTGGCAAAGGTCATGTCTATCAGCTTTGCCAAACCTATGATGATTACTACATTCTTACCAAGACTATAGGCATCTCCATTGGGCATCAAAGCATAAATATTGTCTAGATTGGCGACTATGCCAATGAAGAAAAGGGAAGCCACGATCATTTGATTGATCGAAAGCTGACGGTGCATTTTTTGAATCTCGTCCAATCGACCATTCTCGAAAGATTCTGAAATCAATGGTGTTGTAATCTGCAGAATGGCTCTCTTCGATAGCTCTATCATGATGGCAAAAAAGAAGGCAGTGGTATAAATACCATTTTCGTCCAGTCCCAACATAGAAGAAACCATGAGCTGGTCGATATTCAGAATAATGTAGGCACCACTTGCACCTATCATACTGTACAGACTGAAATTCGAGATTCTTTTGATAAAATCTTTATCGAGTCCTTTTAGTTGAAAGGAAATCTTTAATTCTCCTAAATACGCGATGTAAAGTACTAATGCCAAAAGTGCCAATGCGTAGATTAATATTAAGCCATTGACCATTTGGGTCAAGCTTAGGAATTGAAGAAAATAGAGGGTGACTAAAAGGCTGGTAAACAATCGAAGCAATATTTCCTTGATCACATTCATTGCAATGATCTTGAGCAAGATGCGGCTGTAGGTTTCGAATAGGGAATAGGTGGCAACTATAAAAATTAAGGCAATGATTACATGTATATAATCATTGATCAAAGGAGATTTTTCTACGAATAATTGAATGAACTGACCTTTGAAACCCAAGATTAGAATCGTAACTATAATGGCGCCAATGAGAACTCCAAGGCTTATTAAGCCCAATAGCTGTGCAATTCCTTCACTTTTCTTCTTTAATTCAGGTGCAAACTTGAGCAACGCTTGTGCTGTTCCCAACTGGACCATAGGGAGGAGCATGAAGGCAATGGAGGGAATAGCTCTGAGTAATCCAACCTGTTCGGTACTCAAAAAGGCAGGAAATAGAATGACAGAATTGATAAATCCTATGAAGGCACCCAGATAGGTGATGATTCCCGAAATACTGCCTTGCTTGATTACTATGCCCATTTATTTTGGTCTGCTTGTTGTTTGGTCTTTTGGTCTCCTGGATGTATTGAGATGTAATTGTATTGCTCAGATAGAAATACTTTTAACTTCCCGGCAATGTTAATTATTACTTCAATATTTTAAGTAAATCCTTAGGCAATTCGTAGTTTTAACCTGAATTATAGAATTCAGGAGTTAATAGTTAATAATGATTAGTTATTAGGTTTATAATCAGTGGTTTGGGTTTCGACTATATTGAGTGGCGGTTGATTAGCACCTTTACTCAATGAAAATGGCCATTGATCTTTCATCTATTTTTCTATTAACTTTCGTATTTGCATTGGCATAATACGAAACTAAGTTTCAATTCATAATCCCAATACATTGACAAATTCAGAGATAAGACAAAGCTTGAAATTGGCCGCTCAACTCATGGAGTTGCATGGTGAGAATCCATTTAAAACCCGTTCGTACACTGCGGCTGCAGACTTGATTAAAAGTATGGATGAATCTTTAGCCGAGATGTCTCAAGACGAACTTTTGGCAATTGAGGGGATTGGAAAAGGGATGGCGGCTAACATCGCCTCACTCAACGAAACTGGGAGCTTTGAGAATCTGGATAAGTATCTGGAGTTGACTCCTGATGGAGTGGTGGAGATGCTAGGGATCTCAGGTTTCGGGCCTAAAAAGGTTGCAGTGCTTTGGCAAGAAGGGGGAGTGGAAACACTGGACGATTTGTTGTTGCTCTGTGAATCCGGTCAGGTAGCCAAGTTGAAGGGCTTTGCAGAGAAGTCTCAGGAGACATTGAAAGCTGCAGTGGCGTTTTTGATTAGTAATAGGTATTCTGAGAAATACGCTCAGGTCGATGGCTTGGTCAAAGAGCTGGAAGAAGAATTTTCCGCATGGAAGGAAGTAACTCAATGCTCTGAAACGGGTCAGACTCGTAGGAGGATGGAAGTGATCGATTTGTTAGAATTAGTGGTAGCAACTGAGGATTTTGAAAAGACCCGATCGCAGATCAATCAGCTCGCTTTCATGTCTGAAGAAGAGAAAAAGTCTGGTCCTGTGACCTGGTATGGAAGGCATGATGCTGCAAAATGTCCAATCAAAATTCATTTTGTAAAGCCTGAAAGATATTTCAATCGCTTGATAGAAACCACTGGAACAATGAGGCATATGCATATTCCTGTTGGAGAAAAAATGACTATACATTCCGAACTGAAGAAGGAGATTCCATCAGAAGAAGCCTTTTATGAAAGTTTAGGCATGAAGTACATCGTACCAGAACTGAGAGAGGGAAGCAAAGAGATCGATTGGGCTAAGAATGATAAGATTCCAGATCTGATTGAGATGTCAGACCTCAAAGGAATCTTGCATAACCACTCCACATACAGCGATGGTAAACATACGCTTAGGCAAATGGCTGAACATTGCAAGGAAATGGGATATGAGTACCTGGGGATTTCTGATCATAGTCAAACAGCAGTCTATGCAGGTGGCTTAATGGACGCTGATGTGCAGAGACAGCAAGATGAAATCAAACAGCTCAATGAGGAGTTGGCTCCATTCAAAGTCTTCTCAGGGATAGAATCTGATATTTTGGCAGATGGCTCTTTGGACTATTCTGAGGAGGTACTTTCATCCTTTGATTTTATAGTGGCGTCAGTTCATTCTGGACTGAATATGGATGTAAAAAAGGCTACAGATCGGTTGCTCAAGGCTGTTTATAATCCACACACTACGATTTTAGGTCACATGACTGGTAGGCTACTTGTACAAAGAGAGGGGTACCCGGTTGATCATAAGGCGATCATAGATGCCTGTGCCGAACGAGGGGTTGTAATTGAGATCAATGCGAGTCCTTATCGTCTGGATATGGATTGGAGATGGATAGATTATGCACTAGAGAAAGGGGTTATGCTCAGTATCAATCCTGATGCACACGAGATGAGGGGCTATGAGGACATGTACTATGGCCTGCAAGTCGCCAGAAAGGGCGGTCTAACAAAAGCCTCCAATCTGAATAGCATGAGTTTATCAGAAATCACGGCGTTTTTTGATTCAAGAAAAAAGAAAGCTTGAAATCAAGTGTTAAATATCTAACCGTAGTGCGACATGCCAAGTCTAGTTGGGATTACCCAAACTTGACTGATCATGCTCGCCCTCTCAACGACAGAGGCTTAAGAGACGCACCGCGTATGGCTCAACTTTATGCTGCTGAGGTAGATCAACCTGATTTGGTGATTAGCAGTACGGCAGTTCGTGCCAAAGAAACTGCTGGTTATTTCATTGATGCTTTGTCGGTTAACAAGAGTCTTATCCAATATACTGAGCGATTGTACCATGCAGGACCACAAGAAATTCTTTCTGTCTTATCAGAAGCGCCTTTAGACTCTAAACATGTGATGATAGTGGGGCACAATCCAGGTTTTACTTCCTTTGTGAATCGCATGACTGGTGAGCGATTTGATAATATTCCTACTTGCGGTGTGGCGGTCATTCGATTGAGATTGAATGCATGGAAGGAAATTCGAATGGGAATAGGACAGCTTGACCAGTATTATTATCCCAAAGGGGATTTGGGAAAACACAGAATCTAAAAAGTTGTGTTAGGTTTGTGAGACCAAAGAATTCAAAACTAATTGTAAAATGACATATGTACCAAGTAAGGATAGGTATGAGAAAATGACCTATCGCCGATGTGGTAATTCCGGGCTTTTATTGCCTGAAATTTCTTTAGGCCTGTGGCATAATTTCGGCCATGTAGATGTCTACGAAAATTGTAGAGAAATGCTCCAATATGCCTTTGATCAGGGGATCACTCATTTTGATCTGGCGAATAATTATGGTCCACCTCCAGGATCAGCAGAAGAGAATTTTGGTAAGATCATGAATCAGGACTTTGCCTCTCTCCGAGATGAGATGATCATTTCTTCTAAAGCTGGTTACACGATGTGGGATGGTCCTTATGGTGATTGGGGAAGTAGAAAGTACATCATCGCATCATGTGACCAGTCGCTGAAAAGAATGGGATTGGAGTATGTAGATATATTTTACACCCATCGTCCGGATCCCAATACACCTGTGGAAGAAACTGCTTTGGCATTGGATCAACTGGTGAAGCAAGGGAAAGCCCTTTATGTTGGAATTTCGAACTATAAGCCCGATCAAACTGAGGCCATTGAAGCGATTTTTAGAGAATTGAAAACGCCATTTATTATTCATCAGCCTCGCTACTCGATGTTCGACAGATGGGTAGAGGATGGATTGCTAGATACGCTCAAGAAATTAGGGAAAGGTTCTATCGTCTTTTCTCCATTGGCTCAGGGTATGTTGACGGACAGATATCTCGATGGTATCCCAAAAGATTCAAGAGCCGCAAAGGATTCTGGACATTTACAGCAGGATGCGGTCACAGAAGAAAAAATAGAGAAGGTACGAAAGCTCAAAGTGATAGCCGAGGAAAGAAATCAGTCGATCTCACAACTAGCTGTCGCTTGGTTATTGAGACACGATGTGGTTACCTCAGTGCTGTTAGGAGCCAGCAGTGTCAGACAATTAGAGCAGAATTTAATTGCCTTAGAAAACACCTCTTTTACTGAAGATGAATTGGACAGGATAGAAAGTATCCTGAAATAATAAAAAGGCCATCGAATATTCGATGGCCTTTTTATTACTGAACCACTATTGTGGCATCTCCATCGGCTTTTAGCTCATATTCTTTTTCAGGTGTGTAGGCACGCATGGTATAGGTTCCCGCTGCTGCTGGCACCCTTACCAAAATTGGAGTGGTATAATCCTCGTTATAATCCTCAAAAACCAGATTACTAGATTCTACTTCGATATCTGAATTAGCCTCCGTAAAAGTGAACTTCATTGTTTGAGGGCTTTGAAAGAAGTGACTCAAGGTTACTGTGATAAATGCGGAACGACCTGCAGTATTTTGGGACGGAGTGAAAGTACCTTCTTCGATTACCAATTCTGTTTCTAAATTTGAAATTATTTCCTGTCCCCAATATGTTGAGGCAGTCAATTCTGCTGTGCCCATATTCGCTTCATAGGGAATTCGATAGTAATAGGTTCTTGATCCATTGCCTTCAGGCCAATAGCTTGGTTCTTGATCAAGTGAACCATTCAGGAAAAAGGTTGCGTCAGGATTGATGTTGCTTCCAGATGTAGATCTGTTATCGTTTACATTTAACTGAATTACGCTTCCAGGACAAATCGCCCCTCTGTCGAGAAATGGCGAGTTAAGTGGGTGATCAGTAAGCTCGAACTGTAGCGCTTTTCGAATTGTGAAATTAGATAGGTAGTTGAATCCATCTATTGAGATCATTATTTCTTGATCCGAATTTACTGGGCTATCACCACTGTAAACAACTGTCATTTCTGTCGGGCTTGAACTGGTGACTTCTTGTAGAAAACCTCCTATCATCAAATCAAAGGCTTCAGTATCTGCCTCAAAGTATTCACCCTTAATAGTAAAAACCTCTCCAATGAGTACGTATTCTTTATCGATGTAACTAATGGCAGGCAAAGGATATGTAAATGCTGATTCAGTAGATTTGGTCACCCCATTGATTCGTAGATTAATCAATGCTGAGGTTTCTCTTTGATTGTCTGGTGCTGAGATCACGATCTCTGTATCAGAGTAGTTGACAATAGGCGCAAGTTTGCCATTGATAGAGATTACGGCATTTTCATCAGAATTACCGAAATGATTCCCTTTGATGGTGATTTCTGTCCCTACTACTCCTTTGTTGGGACTGAAACTATCAATTACATATTCTTGATTTTCTTCAGGCTCAATAGTCGTATCTTTCTCCTCGGATTGACATCCTATGAGAAGAACAGAAGTGATTGACAAGTAAGTCAAATACCTGTTTATCCTTTTCATTGTTTTTGGGATTGTTTTCAAAATCTCCGCAAGATATATTCATGGATTTTGACTTACAACAAGCTTAATACTAGCGGTTAATGAGTGTCTTCTATTGTCATTTTAACAACCCTTCTCATTTCTTCAATCAATAGAGGAAAAGCCGGCTCTGTCATTCCATGACCATAGCCATCCATCTCGTATATTCTGGTGTCTTTGTGACCTGCAACCTTCATCATTCGCATCATGTAGGCATTTTCTTCATATCTGCCCAGTAGTTCTAATTCACGATCTCCTGTGATCAAAAGAAGAGGAGGGGCATCTGCTCGGACATGATATAGAGGTGCAAGGCTATCGATTACAGGCTGTGTGCCTTCGATTCCTCTTTCTTGACGAACGGTAAAGTGGGTAATGGTATGTCCACTAAACGGGATCAAACCTGCGATGGAATTGGCATCAATATCATGTGCAGCGAGATAGTTTTTGTCCATCCCTACCATACTCGCTAAATAGCCCCCTGCTGAATGACCAGAAAGAAATATTTTGTTAGGATCGCCACCATATTTATCTATGTTTTTGAAAACCCAGGCGATGGCAGCTGCTGCATCTTCTATATAGACTGGCGCTTTTACCTTAGGATAAAGTCTATAATTTACCCCAACTACAGCTATTCCTTGCTCGGTTAGTCGTTTTGGGATTTCCTTATTGCCTCCAGTAATCCCCCCTCCATGAAACCAAACTACTGTAGCGAATTCAATTGAATCTGTAGGGTAGTACAGGTCGAGAACGCATCTCTCTTTTAGATAATCATCCGCTTTTGTTCAGTTTTTGAATAATAGGAGAGGTTAGTCTCGGTTTTGTATTGAGCAATAGTTGATAGACTGCCTAGTAGGCATGTCCATAGTAATAGGTGTTTCATGTATTTAGAGTGTGTTTGCTATTATTGGGGTTATCAGACTATCACGTCATAGCGCAGTTTTTCATACTGTTCTAGTTTTTTTATGACGGTGTCCTCTGTGCTAATTTTTACTTTTCTCGAAATCAGATTGACCTTCATGTTGGCTGCTGGATCGATAATGTTCACCTTCAGCAATCCTTCACCTTCATTTTCAGAGGTTATTTCATGTATGTCTTTGATCAGATCTTCGTTGATATCGTCAAGAAGTAGGTTCAAGGTAATTCCTTTAGTTTTTTCTGCTCTGATATCAGTCAGGAGAGAAATGGAATTGATTTTAAACTCCAGATCAGGGCCTTGCCATTTCAATTTAACTCCTCCTTGAATGTATAAAAACCAGCCTACCTCGAAATATTCTTTGAACTTGACATAGTCATCAGAGAATAGGAAGAAAGTATATGTGTCTGTATAATCCTGAACTTCTAGAGTACCGAAAGGTTTGCCTGTTTTGGTTTGGCGATGATTCACTGCTGTTACCATTCCTCCCATGCGGATGTTACCTCCTTTTTTCTGAAGTTCTGGCAGGTTGTTCAGTTCACCGATTCCAGTATTGCAGAATTTGTCGATCTCAAATTTGAATTGATCCAATGGATGCCCTGAGATGTACAGACCAACAACTTCCTTTTCTAGTTTCAGTTGCTCCAGGTCGCTAAATGGCTCAATTTCCGCTACAGTAGGAGTAGGAACAGAGACCCCAGAATCTCCACCAAATAGTGAGGCTTGAGAGCTGGCTTCTTCTGCTTGCATGCGTTGCGCATACCTAACGACCTTTTCAATTAGGTTCGGTTCATTGTTTTCTCCTACCAAATACTGTCTACGGTGATAGGATTCGAAGCAGTCGAATGCACCTGCCTGAGCCATTACCTCTAGCGTCTTTCTGTTGACCTGTCGTAAGTTGACTCTGGTGCCTAAATCGAAAATGTCTTTGTATAAACCATTTTCTTCACGTTCTTCGATTAGTGATTTAACTGCCGAATCACCAGCGCCCTTCATAGCTGCCAATCCAAAACGAATCTGCCCTTGATCATTCACATTGAATTTCATGATTGATTCGTTCACGTCAGGTCCCAATACATCCAACCCCATGCGTTGACATTCTTCCATGAAGAAGCTCACCTGCTTGATATCATTCATGTTGTTCGAAAGCACGGCAGCCATGTATTCAGCGGGGTAGTTGGCTTTGAGGTACGCGGTTTGATAGGCCACCCATGCATAGCAGGTAGAGTGAGACTTGTTAAAGGCATAGGACGCAAATGCTTCCCAGTCCTTCCATATTTTCTCTAAGGCCTTTTTGTCGTGACCTTTTTCTGCAGCCTGGTTGATGAATTTCGGCTTTAGTTTCTCCAAGAGCGCCAAAATCTTTTTACCCATCGCTTTACGCAGCATATCAGCCTCACCTTTAGTAAACCCTGCCAATTTCTGCGAGAGAAGCATTACCTGCTCCTGATAGACGGTAATACCATAGGTTTCTTTTAGGTACTCCTCCATGTCCGGAAGGTCATAGATGATTTCCTCATCCCCATGCTTTCGCTTAATGAAAGAAGGAATATACTCCAATGGACCTGGACGATAGAGGGCGTTCATAGCGATGAGGTCAGCAAAAACCGTGGGTTTCAGTTCTCTCATGTATTTCTGCATACCAGGAGATTCGTATTGGAATATCCCTACGGTCTCACCACGTTGGAAAAGCTCATAAGTGGCTTGATCGTCAATAGGGAAGGAGTCAGGATCCAAATCCTTGTCATAGCGTTGTTTGACCAGACGACAGGCGTCTTTGATCAAGGTTAGGGTTTTTAGACCCAGAAAATCCATTTTTAGTAGCCCTGCATCTTCCACTACGGAGTTGTCGAACTGGGTGCAGTACATGTCCGAATCCTTGGCCAATGCTACAGGTACGAATTTGGTAATGTCATCTGGTGTGATGATAACCCCACAAGCGTGGATACCTGTATTACGAACCGACCCTTCCAGTACTTTTGCCTGGTTGATTACCCTGGATTCTTCACTATTTCCAGCAGCAATCTGCTTGAGTTCGTTGGCCATTTGAATGGCCTCTGCATTGTTTTTTAGTTTGTCTGCCAACTCCTTTTCTGGGAGGCCAAAAAGCTTTTTGAGCTTAATGTCTGGTACGAGTTTGGCCAGGCGATCTGCATCACTCAGATTTAATTCTAGCACGCGTGCGGTGTCTCGGATGGCAGATTTAGCAGCCATGGTACCATAAGTGATGATTTGAGCTACTTGGTTTGCGCCATATTTATTGATTACATAATCGATCACACGCTGGCGACCTTCATCATCAAAGTCAATATCAATATCGGGCATGGACACCCTTTCTGGATTCAAGAAACGCTCAAAAAGCAAGTCGTACTCAATCGGGTCTACATTTGTGATTCCAATACAATAGGCGACTGCCGATCCTGCTGCAGATCCACGACCTGGACCAACGGATACGCCCATGTCGCGAGCTGCCTGACAGAAGTCCTGCACAATCAGGAAGTAACCCGGATATCCGGTGTTTCTAATTACATCCAGCTCAAAGTCCAGCCTTTCTTCAATCTCTGGGGTGATTTCTTCGTAGCGTTTCTTGGCTCCTTCATAAGTCAGGTGACGAAGGAGGTTGTTTTCTCCTAGCTTGAGTGATGGATCTTCTTTGTCTCTTTCATCTTGAAATTCTTCTGGGATGTGGAAGGCAGGAAGGAGGATATCTCTTTCTAGCTCAAATGCCTCGATCTTTTCTATGATCTCATTGGTGGTTTTGATGGCATCTGGGAGGTCTGCAAAGAGCTTCTTCATCTCGTCTGGTGACTTGATGTAGAATTCCTCATTGGGGAATCCATAGCGGTATTCTCTTCCTCTTTTACCTACATACCTCTTGGGTTTAGATTGGTGCTCTCCGTCCTTTACGCATAACAAAATGTCATGCGCGTTGGCTTGTTTCTTTTCTGTGTAGTAGGTGTTGTTGGAAGCGAAGTATTTTACGTTGTGCTTTTCGGCAAAGCGAAGTAATACTTCATTGACAATATTCTCTTCGTCTACATCATGACGGTTAAGTTCAACATAAAAGTCCTCACCAAACTGTTCTTTGTACCAGAGGAAGACTTCTTCAGCCTGTTCTTCCCCATAGTTCAGGATTGTAAATGGGATTTCTCCCCACAGGCCACCCGTGGTAGCTATTATGTCTTCTTTGTATTGAATTATGGTTTCTTTGTCAATTCTCGGGACATAGTAAAACCCCTCTACGAAGGCGATGGATGCCATTTTGGCTAGGTTGTGGTAGCCTTTTTTATTCTTAGCTATGAGGACTTGTTGGAAGCCGTTGTTCTGTTTGCTTTTTTCTTTTCGATCATCAGTAACATTGAACTCACAGCCAACAATTGGTTTGATTTCTGCCTTCAGAGCAGCACGTACAAAGTGAAAAGCTGCCATCATATTGCCATGATCGGTCAGCGCAATAGCAGGCATGTTATGGCTCTTAGCTGCATTGACGATGGAATCCACCTCCGATACAGCCTGAAGTACAGAATACTGGGAATGGACGTGCAAATGCGTAAATGGCACATCATCCAAAGCTTCTATTTCGGCCTGAGTGGCCTTTGGAGGCGTCTCAATGGTAGGCATTTCCTCTACCGCAAAATTGGCAGCTTCTAATTTGGGTGCTTCATAGACGATGTCTTCCTTGGCCGTATCATCTAGTGGGGCAATGACTCCTTCTGTAATCAATCCAAAGAAACACTTAGAAGTAGCGTCCACATCATATGCCGCATCGTGGGCATCCTCGAAAGCTTCACCAAAAAGCTTGGTGTGAAGTTCTGTTAGAGTTGGCCATTTGAACTTTCCCCCTCTACCGGGAATGGCAACATAATCTGTCGCCTCATCCTTGGTGTCAAGGGCTTTGATCCCGTTGAGATCATTGTTTCTTTCCTTGCGGAGGTACTCAGCACCAACGATGTTGAGGTCGAACTCTACGTTGTGTCCGACGACTGCTTCGGTACGTTGTAGATCAGCAGTGAAAGCGTCTAGTACTTTGTTCAGATCATGACCTTCTGCTTCCGCTCTTTCGGTAGAGATACCGTGTACCTTCTGTGCGTTGAAGGGGATGGTGTAACCTTCTGGTTTGACAATGAAGTTTTGTCTGTCGATAAGCGAACCATCATTGGCATGCAATTGCCACGCGAGCTGGACCAGCCTGGGCCAGTTGTCCAGATCCTCTAAAGGTGCGTTGTAATCCTTAGGTAAACCAGTGGTCTCGGTATCAAAAATCAGGTACATGATCGTGAATTATAGATTCAAAATTCAAGGTTCGATATTCGGAGGGACTGAAGATCAAACCGACCTTAAAAGTAGTGATTTATGCTATCGAAAGGGAGAGGAGGGAAGTGGAAGTTTTCCACAGAGGGGAAATAAAAAACGAGCCTGCATATTGTTGACCAATTGCAGACTCGTTTCAAGTATTTATTGTTCGTTTATTGATTCTTAAACGTTGTCTGAGGTAGCTTTAGCTGCCAGGTATTCTCTGTTCATACGAGCTATGTGCTCCTGTCCAATTTCTTTTGGACATACTGCAGAACATGCACCTGTATTGGTACAGTTACCAAATCCTTCTTCTTCCATCTGAGCTACCATTCTCTCTACACGTGTTTTGCGCTCTACCTGACCTTGTGGTAACAAAGCAAGCTGAGAAACTTTAGCAGCAGTGAATAGCATTGCAGAAGCATTCTTACATGCTGCTACACAAGCACCACAACCGATACATTGTGCTGCGTCCATGGCTTTGTCAGCAATGGTTTTTGGAATTGGAATCTCATTGGCATCAGGAACACCGCCGGTATTCACATTGGTGTATCCACCTGCCTGAATGATTCTGTCAAATGAACTTCTGTCCACTACCAAATCCTTTAAAACAGGAAATGCAGAAGCTCTCCATGGTTCTACCACGATGATTTCGCCATCCTGGAAGCTACGCATATGTAGCTGACAAGTTGTAATAGCATCTTTAGGGCCATGAGGCTTGCCATTGATGTACATACTGCACATCCCGCAGATACCTTCTCTACAGTCGTGATCGAAGTGAATCGGATCTTTACCTTCTCTGGTAAGGTCCTCATTCAATACGTCGAACATCTCAAGAAAAGACATGTCCGGTGATACGTTATCTACTTGGTAGGTTTCGAATGCCCCTTTTTCGCTAGGGTTTTTCTGTCTCCAAACTTTTAGCGTTATTTTCATGTCAATTCTTATTTATAGCTTCTCTGCGTCAGTTTAACATTTTCAAATTCTAATTGCTCTTTGTGTAGCTCTTCTTCTTGGCCTTCACCTTTGTACTCCCAGGCAGCAACGTAAGAGAATTCATCATCTATACGAAGCGCTTCACCCTCTGGTGTCTGAGATTCTTCACGGAAGTGACCTCCACAAGATTCTTTTCTGTTTTGTGCATCGTCGATCATCAACTCGCCCAATTCTAAGAAGTCAGCTACTCTATTGGCTTTCTCCAATGACATGTTCAATTCTTCATTGGCTCCCAGCACCTTTACATCCTTCCAGAACTCTTCACGAAGCTCTTTGATTTTCGCTTTAGCAGTTTTGAGACCTTCCTCGTTTCTAGCCATACCGCAGTATTCCCACATGATATTTCCTAGTTCCTTATGGAAGTCGTCAACAGTTTTGTTACCGTTGATGCTTAGAAGTTTTTCGATTCTATCTTTTACTTCTTTTTCAGCTTTTTTGAACTCTTCGTGTTCCGTTGGGATTTTGTCATATGGCATGTCAGCCAAGTAATCACCAATCGTATATGGCAACACGAAATATCCATCAGCCAGCCCTTGCATCAATGCACTTGCTCCTAATCTGTTAGCACCGTGATCTGAGAAATTGGCCTCACCAGCAGCGTACAATCCAGGTACAGTAGTCATCAGGTTGTAGTCAACCCAAAGACCACCCATAGTGTAGTGTACAGCAGGATAGATCATCATTGGCATTTCGTATGGGTCATCACCTGTGATTTGCTTGTACATATCAAAAAGGTTACCATACTTTCCTTTGATAGTTTCTACTCCGTCTCTTTTGATCGCATCAGAGAAGTCCAGGAATACGGCTAAACCAGTTGCGCCTACACCTTTTCCTGCATCACACATTTGCTTCGCATTACGAGAAGCCACGTCACGAGGTACTAGGTTACCAAATGCAGGGTATTTTCTCTCCAAATAGTAATCTCTATCCTCTTCAGGAATTTTAGCCGCATCAGCTGCTTTCAATCCTTTTACTGCCTCTTTAGGAACCCAGATACGTCCGTCATTTCTTAGTGATTCAGACATCAAAGTCAACTTAGACTGGTGATCACCTGATACTGGGATACAAGTTGGGTGAATCTGCGTATAACATGGATTGCCAAAGAATGCTCCTTTTTTATGAGCTCTCCAGGCGGCAGTTACGTTCGATCCCATTGCATTAGTAGACAAGAAGAATACGTTACCGTATCCACCAGTTGCTAATACCACTGCGTGGGCAGAGTGCGATTCGATCTCACCTGTGATCAGGTTTCTTGTCACGATACCGCGAGCTTTACCGTCGATGATCACTACGTCTAGCATCTCAGTTCTGGCGTAAAGCTTCACTTTACCGCTAGCTACCTGTCTGCTCAATGCTGAGTAAGCACCTAATAATAGCTGCTGTCCAGTTTGACCTCTGGCATAAAAGGTACGTGATACTTGCGCTCCACCAAACGAACGGTTGTCCAATAGCCCACCATAGTCGCGAGCGAAAGGAACCCCTTGTGCTACACACTGGTCGATGATGTTGACAGAAACCTCTGCCAGACGGTGAATGTTTGCCTCACGGCCTCTATAATCACCCCCTTTAATCGTATCGTAGAAAAGACGGAAAACTGAGTCTCCATCATTTTGATAATTTTTTGCTGCATTGATACCCCCTTGAGCCGCGATACTGTGCGCTCTACGTGGGCTATCTTGAAAGCAGAATGATTTGACATTGTAGCCCAGTTCGCCAAAAGAGGCAGCAGCGGATGCACCAGCCAAACCGGTACCTACTACGATTACGTCATATTTTCTTTTATTGGCTGGGTTGACCAGTTTGCTTTTGAATTTGTGTTTTGTCCACTTCTCAGCTAATGGTCCCTCAGGAATTTTTGAATCTAAAGCCATTTCTTTAATTTCTTAATTTTCTAATTCTTTAAACTATCTCACTTCAGAAACATCACAATCGGAATGATTGCAAATCCAGCTGCAACTAAAATAGAGTACAGCATGCCAAGTTTCTGGATGAAAGGAGTGTATTTCTTGTGGTTCAAACCTAAGGTCTGAAATGCACTAGAAAAACCGTGCGACAAGTGAAACCCTAAAAAGACCATGCAGATTACATAGAATCCAACATAGAGAGGCTGGGCATAGGCAGCACTTACAATCTGATATACATCCTTGTACATCACACCATCGTAAGTTACACTTGGGATATCACCAAATTTGAATTCATACCAAAAGCCCTTTAAGTGAGCTATGATGAATATTAAGGTGATGATTCCAAGTAAAGCCATGTTCTTTGAGGCCCAGCTACTTTTAGAATCCTTGGTCGATACAGCATACCTTACGCTTCTTGCTGCACGGTTTTGCCTGGTCAATATGATACCATCGATCACATGGACCAAAATAAAGAAGAAGTTTCCATAAGAAACCACTTTTATAAAAGGGTTGTTAGCCATGTTGGCAGCATACATATTAAATGCTTGCCCTTCATCATTCATTAAGAGCTGAAGGTTACCTGCCAGGTGAACTACTAAAAATAGGATTAAGAATAATCCAGTCAGCGACATGAGCAACTTTTTGCCTATCGTGCCGGAAATCGATTGTGTAAACCAACTCATGATTTGATTTTTGAATAAGTAGAATAATTTTTCGTAAAGATATATTCAGGGGGCTAATCTGACAATCCAATGGATGTAATAGATCATCAATTGGGGTATTTAGACTGGGTATAAATTAGAAGGAATAGCCCTTGTTATAAAAAGCGTGTTGCTTAACGCAACTTTTGGCTTTGTTTCTTATGACATTGTCTTGCTTTTTGTCGCCTTAGTTGTGTCTGCCTTTTGAAAAGTACATAGATTTGAATCAGTTTCAGTTTATATTTGACTACTAGACTGATGAAGTTTAGGTAGAACCAGTTAAATGACAAAGCTCCAATATTGATGGTCCATTCATTGCGAATCAAGTGTTTACTTCTTTTGACATTCTTGCTTTTTTTAGCAGACAGGTCTTTCGCTACGCACATTAGAGCAGGCGAGATTATTGCAGAACGTATTTCGAGTACCACATTGACTTACCGTTTTTCAGTGATTGGTTATACAGATACGGGGTCTTCAGTTATTTTCGGAGGAGGAGAAATCGAATTCGGAGACGGAGTGAGGGGGAATTTGGCTGAAATTTCTGAAAGCAACTTAACTATTCAGTTGGAAGATGAGGTGGCATATAATGTTTTTACTGTAATACATACTTTTCAGGGGCCCGGTAGATATGTGGTTCGATATCAGGAATCTAATAGAAATGCGGGTGTCGTAAATATGTCCAATTCTGTCGATACACCTTTTTATATAGAAACGGCCCTTTTAATAGATCCAATATTTGGTATCAACAATACGCCGGTTTTTTTGATTCCCCCTGTGGATAAGGGAGCAGAAGGAGCAACTTTTCTACATAATCCCGGAGCCTATGATCCTGATGGAGATAGTTTGTCTTACCATATTACCATTCCAAAACAAAGATTTGATAGAGAAGTCAATGATTATAAAGATCCAAATGACCCAACCTTCTATACCAATTATCTGGAAGGTAATCAAGAACGTGATGGGCCTCCTACTTTTAAGATAGATTCGATTACAGGTACCTTAGAGTGGGACGCTCCCGGTTTGATGGGAGAGTACAATGTGGCCTTTGTGGTCAAAGAGTGGCGACAACTAGAAGGAGAATGGTTTGAATTGGGATCTGTGGTTAGAGATATGCAGATCATAATTGAGGAAACAGATAATAACCCGCCTCAAATCATTCAACCTATGGAAATATGTGTGGAAGCAGGGGGAACTATATCTGAGATTATAGTCGCAACAGATCCTGACGGACATCCGGTTACCTTAGAGGCTTTTGGTGGCCCTTTGGAATTTCTAGTCAGTCCAGCCAGCTTCTCGCCGGACCCTCCGACGGTTCAGCCTGTACCGGCAGAAATTGAGTTTGAGTGGCAGACTGATTGTGCTCACGTGAGAGAGCGTCCTTATGAGATTCAAATTAAAGCCAGAGATGAGCCTCCAATTGGTGCGCGTTTGGTAGACTTTAAAACATGGCTGATCAGAGTGGTAGCTCCAGCACCGACAGGGCTCACTGCCACGAAATTGTCGCAGCGCAGAATTCAATTGGATTGGGATGGCTACTCTTGTGGCAATGCAGACAAGATTCAAATTTGGAGAAGAGTAGATAGTTATGATTTTTTACCGGAAGATTGTGTGGTAGGTATGCCTGCCAATGCGGGTTATGAGTTAATAGATGTTGTCAATAACAACTCCCTTGCTGGTGATAAAATCACCAGCTATATAGATGGGGATGATGGCATGGGGTTAGCACCTGGAGCCAATTACTGTTATAGAATAGTGGCCACTTTTCCTAAGCCTGGAGGTGGGGAGAGTTACGCTTCTACAGAAGCATGTGCTCAGATAGGTGTAGAAGCACCCGTGATATTGAATGTCGATGTAACAAATACTTCAGAGACTAATGGTGAAATTTATGTCAGATGGGAGGAGCCTTTCGATTTGGATCCAGTACTTTTCCCTGGTCCTTACACTTATGATGTGGTTAGGTTTCAGGGACTGTCAGGGATGGAGGATGGAGATACCATTGCTACCAATATTGCTGCCACTGAATTTACTGATACAGGTTTAAATACAACTGCCTTTCCTTATCATTATTTGATCTATGTGTACGAAAACAATGGCACTTATATAGATTCATCATTCCCTGCCTCTTCCCCATGGTTAGATGCGACTTCTGATGTGGAAAAAATCACCTTGAGATGGAATGCTGAAGTGCCATGGTCCAACGTATTAGATGATCAACCTTATCATAGAATATGGAGAGACAATGTAGATGATTTTTTTCCTGACGATTTGTATTTGATTGATTCTACTCACGTAGGTCAACAAGGGTTCGTATATGTAGATAATGGTTCATTTAATGGAGTTCCCTTAAGCGATGAATTGGTTTACAGATACTATATTGAGACCAAGGGAAGTTATGGAAACCCAGATTTGGCCACCTATGATCCATTATTAAACAAGTCACAAATCTTAGGAGCCCAGCCCAACGATACCATTCCTCCTTGTACACCTGTGGATTTTAGTTTTGACGATTCGTTTGATTGCCAAAGTTTTCTGGCCATGCAGGAATGTGAATTTAACGACTTCTCTAATCATCTTTTCTGGAATCAAGATGGGGCGTCTAGTTGCGACAATGACATTAGTAGCTACAATATTTATTATGCTGATGAAGATACCGATGAGGAATTGCCATTTTTAGTCAATGTGGAAGGGACTGATTTTGTTCATGACGAGATGCCGTCTTCGGGGGGCTTTGCAAATCCTTTACCATTAACTTCATTTAAAGGATGTTATCAGATAGCTGCTGTAGATCGGTCTGGAAATATCAGTGCTAGATCTGAGAAGATTTGTCGTGACAATTGTCCGTCTATTAAGATGCCTAATACCTTCACTCCAAATGGTGATGGAATAAATGATGTTTTTACACCTTTTTACAGTAGGACAGGAAATGTAAACGGTGAGGGAGAGGTCCCGAAAATTGAAACTTTTATTTCTGGTTTTGACTATGCAGATTGCCCAAGATTTGTGGAAGAAGTGATTTTTAATGTTTTTGATAGAACTGGGGGATTGTTATACTCGTATAATTCAACAGAAGAATCAAGTTCAGAAGAAAATCAGGAGATTCTAATCAATTGGGATGGGACAACTGATTCTGGAAGAGAACTTGAGTCTGGTGTTTATTATTACAGTCTGGAGGTGACATTTAATGTGTTAAGACCGGAGGATCAAAATAAGAAATACAAAGGATGGATCAACATCGTGAGATAGCCGAGTTGGACAACTTGGTACTTTATGACGGGGTTTGTAAATTTTGCAACAGCTCCGTCAATTTTGTTTTAGATCACGAGAAAAATGATCAATTGAAATTTACTCCTCTTCAATCTGAGCTGGGAGCGAGGGTTTTGAAGGAGCATAATTTCCCTATTGATTATACAGAGAGTATTTTGTTTTTGAGTAAAGGAAAACTAGAAGCAAAATCGACTGCCGCATTAAAAATCTCTAAATTTTTGAAGGGACCGTGGTCTTTGGGCCGAGTGTTTTTACTGGTACCTCGTTTTATTTCTGATTTTTTTTATGAAATCATAGCCAAGAATCGCTACAAGTGGTTTGGTATGACAGATGCTTGTATGCTTCCGCCTGCTAACCATAAGGAACGGTTTTTAGAATGAGTGCTTTTGCCTAAGTTTGCCCTCGCAAACAAAAAGTTACACATGAAAGCATATGTATTCCCTGGACAGGGAGCTCAATTTACAGGAATGGGCAAGGAACTGTATGATAGTTCAGCGAAGGCCAAATCTTATTTTGATACCGCAAATGATATTTTAGGATTCGACATTGCTAAGGTAATGTTTGAGGGAAGTGCGGAAGAATTGAAAGAAACTAAGGTGACCCAGCCGGCAGTTTTTATCCATTCAGTGGTTACTGCTTTGATGCATGATGAGTTTAAGCCTGATATGGTAGCAGGTCATTCTTTAGGGGAGTTTTCAGCTTTAGTAGCTAATCAGACTTTAGGATTTGAAGACGCATTGAAATTGGTGTCTCAGCGTGCTCTTGCGATGCAAAAGGCTTGTGAGATGAATCCATCGACTATGGCGGCTATTCTGGGATTAGAAGATCAGCAAGTAGAAGAACTATGTGAAGGAATAGAAGGGGTAGTGCCTGCTAATTATAACTGTCCTGGCCAATTGGTGATATCCGGAACCAACGAAGGTATAGAGATCGCATGTGAGAAAATGAAAGAGGCTGGAGCCAAGCGTGCTTTGCCTTTACCAGTAGGGGGTGCTTTTCATAGTCCATTGATGGAGCCTGCGAGAGAGGAGTTGGCTGCTGCAATTGAGTCTACCCAATTTAGTACTCCAATTTGCCCGGTTTATCAGAACTATGATGCTAAACCTCATAGTGATATAGTGGAAATCAAGGCTAATTTGATTTCACAATTAACTGCCCCGGTCCGATGGACACAGTCTGTACAGCAGATGGTAGCAGATGGAGCTGTGGAATTTGTAGAGTGTGGTCCTGGTAAAGTGCTACAAGGCTTGGTGAAGAAGATTCATAGAGAGGCTGAAGTTTCTGGTTTATAAGAAACAAGATATATTGAAAAAAGGGAGGTCATTTGACCTCCCTTTTTTGTTACTCTTAGTTGTAAAATCTCTCAACATCAATTAATGGATTTGTATCTTGTTGTTTGTTCAATTTGAACTGTTCCACTTTTTGTTTCAATAGGTCTGTGGTTTTGGAGATATCTTCGCTTTTCTGACGGTAATTGATCATTCCTGCAGAAAGTTCGGAGGATGAACTAGCCGTTTCTTCTGCCGCACTGGCGGTCTCTTCAGCTATGACTACCACGGAGGATATTAACTTCACTACTTGATTGATGTCTTCAGTCTGTTGATGGGTGTCTTTTACAATTCTATCAGACTTTAAAGATGTTTCTTCATAGTAGGCATAGATTTCTTTAAATGCAGCCATAGACACTCCGGTAGCTTCCTCGCCATCCTTGATGCTTTCATTCATTTCATGGATGATTTCAACAGTTGATTTTGTATCAGCCTGAACTGTATTGACCAGCTCTTCTATGCTTGCAGCCGATTTTTTTGAGTCCTCAGCCAATTTACGAATCTCCTCTGCTACTACTGCGAAACCTCTTCCGGCTTCACCTGCCTGAGCTGCTTCGATGGCAGCATTAAGGGCAAGTAGATTGGTTTGAGAAGCTACATCTTTAATTATTCTCAGCACACTCGATATCTCTTGTGATCTTACATTCAAATTAGTAACAGCCTCATTAGCATTTTCTGAAAAACTTAAGATTTTACTCATGGTGGCATTCAGTTTTTCCATCAGTCGCATACCCGTATCGCTTTTTTCTACACCCAGTTTGGCGGTGTTGCTGATATCGTCAGCTCTGGTCCCCATTTCATTAGCCGAGTTCATGACGCCTTCTATTAGATTGGAGGATTCGTCTATTTTGGAAACTTGATCTTGAGCTCCTCTAGCGATTTCACCAATGGCGTTCGCGATCTCTTCAGTACTGACTTTCATTTGTTCGCTCGTTACCAACATGTCCTCAGAAGATACTTTCAAACTGGAGGATCGATCATTGATGTCTCCCACTAGTTCGGTCAGATTATCCATGGCTTTATTCAGGTTGTTTTTTAGCCTTAGAATATCACCCTTGGCTTCCACTTCGAATCTTTCTGTTAGATTACCTTCTGCCATCTGGTTAATGAGGTGGTTAATGATGTTGAATGGGGTGGTTATCGAATCAAATAATTGATTGATGGAAAGAGCCAAATCCCTCCAAGCACCCGTTTTGGCCTCTAATGAAATCCTTGCATTGAAATTGCCAGACTCAAGTGCTTCCTGAACCACATTGTTGGTTTCCTCTATAGCCTCTTTTAGTTTTTTACTTTGGTCTTGAAGTTCTTCATTTTGAGCATTTACTTTATTAGTGGCTTGATTGATTTTAATGTTTAGGAGTTTCTGACTTCTTTTCTGCTGATTGATTCTTCTTCTGTAGAACCATAAGGCCGATAGAATTATAATGATTACAAGAATCGTTCGGAACCACCATTTAGCCCAAAATGCAGGTATGACTTCAATATCAATCTTGATCGGTTCTTCGGCCCAGACTCCATCTAAATTGGAGGCGTTGACAAGAAAGGTGTAATCGCCCGGAGGGAGATTATTGTAGGTTGCAAAATTTCTTGATGAACTAGTCTCCACCCATTCATCGTTTAACCCTTGCATTTTGTAGCGATAGGTGTTAGCTGTCGGCTTGGCAAAGTGGAGTGCTGCGAATTCTATTGTGATAAGGTTGTGCTGATGATAAAATGTCAATTTTTCTGTGTCAGCAATGCTTTCTTTCAAGAGAATTTTACCGTTTACCTCCTTACCAACTTTTACACTTTTGTTAAAAACTTTTAAATCTGTAAAGGCCAGTTTTGGTGGGGTGTTGTTCAAGTTGATTTCATTTGGATTGAAAATGTTGAAGCCGTTTATTCCTCCGAACATCAATTCACCTGAAGAGTTTGAAAAGTAGGAGTTATAATTGAATTGTTTGCTTTGTAGCCCATCTGATTGATCGAACAAGGTTAAGCTGGCATTTTCTGGATCTGAAATCAGGTCTCTTAGAAACAAAAGCCCTTCTTCCGTGCTTGCCCATAAGTTGCCTGATTGATCTTCTTTGATGCCATATACTACGCGTAGCTTGTGACCGCCTATTTGGTTATAATGTGTAAAGTTCCCCGTGTTTCGGTCATAGTTTAGGATTCCATTGTTTGTTCCCAGCCATATGGTGCTTTTGGAGTCTTCTTCAATGCAGTAAACAAAATCTATTGATTCATTTTCGATTTTTTCAAAGGTGTCAGAGTCATTGCTCTTAAACAGAATGCCATTGTCGCTTCCTATCCAAATGCTACCATCTTTTGCTTCTAACATACCAAAGTAAGCTTGGTCGCTCATATGGATAAACTCGTCAGAACCATTAGGTAGCATGTCTAGATATCCGATACTTCCGGTTCCAGACCCATTGAATACCCAGAGATTCTTGTTTCGGTCGTATAGTAGCCCATAAATTTTATCTGTGGTTAGCGTACCTGATTTGTTATCGTTTGCAGAATAGGCAGTAAAACTGTTGTTACTGAAATCGTAAAAGTTGAGTCCCCCTCGGTTAGTTCCTATCCACATATCACCATTGCCAGCATTGGCCAGGCATTTGCTGTCGTTGTAACTGATCGTGTTTTGATCATCCGAGTCATGTGTGAAGACCCTGAATTTACTTGTTTGTCTATCGAGAACATTGACTCCATTGTCAGTCCCCACCCAGACATTACCAAAATCATCTTCCGCTATGCCATATACATTTGGTGAGTTCAGGAAGTAGTTGTCCTTAGAATCTGCTGTATAACACACGAAATTCTTTTTCTTCAAATCACAGCAACTAACACCACCAGCATAAGTCCCGATCCAAAGAGAACCAGTCTGGTCAATAAAACTGCATAGGATGGAATTTTGAGAAAGTTTGGAGAATTTGTGATCAGATGTGGCATACTCATAAAATTCATCCGAGGATTCATGTTTCTTGAAAAGCCCTCCTCTGGTCCCTACAAAGAAGTCTCCTTTTAAATCCTCGAAAATCGCCCTCACACGAGTGGTGTAGCTGTTATCGGGATCGGGAATAATTCTTTTGAAACTATTGGTATTAAAATCAAATTGATTCAGACCATTATTCATGGTGCCAAACCACATATTACCAGAATTGTCCTCATAAATGTGTTCGATTTGATTACCACTTAGGGTAGTCGGGTCATTTTTGTCATGTGTAAATCCTCTGACTGTTTTACCATCAGGGTCAAAGAGATAAATACCTTTTTTATAAACTGAGAACCAAATGTTTCCTTTTTTATCTATATCAAGTTTGGTGATGTTGCCAGTGGGGGTGTTTGCAAATATATCTGGGTTAGATTCGATAATGTTTTTGCATTCCTTATTTATCAAATTGTAGGTGTATAAGCTATTGTTGGAGGCGATCCATAGCAATTGATTCTTGTCTTCTTTTATGGCATTGACTCTGCCCATATTGACCTTGATGGAATCTCGATCAAAGTGAATGAATCCATCAATTGAAGGGTTGTAAAGATCTAGACCTTCACTATTTCCAATCCACAGATTTCCTCTACTGTCCGAGAATAGTTCTCTATTGGTTTTGGAAGAAAGGGAAGTTGAGTCATCGGGATTATGTCGGTAGGGGACAATGGTTTGTCCATCATAGCGGTCGATCCCATTGTCAGTGGCGAACCAAATGAAGCCATTTTGATCCTGAGTAATGGCTCCCACGTGGTTGTTGGAAAGGCCATTGTCTACAGTTATGGATTTAAATTCATATTGATTTTGCACGATGCCCTGAGCTACAGAACATAGGGTCAGGCCAATCAAAATTTGGGTCAAGAATGCTGCCTTCATAATATGTAGTAATTTTAGTCGAAATCATACGGGATTCAGTTAGGTGTAGGCTTTTCGCTGTATTAAGCAGACTAACTATAATTTAGCTACAAATCGTTCCTTTATCAAGGAAAACAGCTAAATGCTAATGTAGACAGGATTCTAGGTATAAAGAGCTAAAGGTTGAGGTATTCTGCTCTAGGCCTTTGAAATTAAGAAAATCCCCTAAGTGAAACTTGCAGGAGATAAAAATTAACTTGAAATAAGATTTTGAAATCGCTCCCAATCTATGGGGATGGGTTGCTCTTCAAAATCATCTGAAATTTTGTAATCGGAGGCTTTTTTGATTCTATCGCTGTCCAACGGGTGTGTACTGAAAAAGGAGAGGTCATCCATGATGGAAGATTTCTTGGCTTTCATTCTAATGAAGAATTGACCTAATCTTCTTGGGTTGATTTGACTTTTTTCGGCCAAGTCTAGGGCATAATCATCAGCTTCTTCTTCATTTCTTCTATCGAATGCAGTTGACATGCTTAATTTGGCGAGTTCTGAGATAAGCACTGGATCACCACCGGTCGCAATAGAGAAAAAGGCTTCCATTCCGAGTGTTTTAGCTATTTTCTCGATTACGTGTTTTTCTTCAGCATGTCCGATTTCGTGGGCCAATACCAAAGCCAATTCTTCCGCAGATTGTAAGTCCTCGATTAATCCTGAAAAAATGTAAATATTTCCATTCAAGGATGTGAATGCGTTGATCTGACTTTCTTTGATTATATGAAGTTGGTAGTCATATGAGACGGTGTCCATGTTTTGAGTAAGCCTTTCGAGAATAACCTGGAGGGTAGAGTCGGCTGCTTTGTTATGGATGAATTCGAAATCCTGTAACATGTAATCATTCATGAATTCTGCCATTTCCCTTTCTGTCTTAGCAGAAACCTCGAAGGGATTGCGATTTACATCATAATTGTAATAAGAAAAAGCTAGCCATAGTCCGGCAAACAGGGCCACTAATACGAGCAATTCTTTCCAGATCTTGGCAATCATATTAAACGGGTGGTTGATTGGTTATTTTCTTGTCTACTTCGGCTCTTACTTTATACACCTGGTGATAGGAAAGCTTGCCAAAGAAAATGAAATAATACATTTGGCCTTTCCTGGCTTTGACTGCTCCCACGATGCTAAATATGAAGTATAGCAAATTAAGAATACCAGCCATGATCAGGTACCCTATGTAGGGATCTGTCACTTCTAGATTCATAAAAAAGAAAATCTGAAGAGTCCAATATAATGCTCCTGCATTTACCAGTGTGGTGGGAAGTTGACTATATAGCGACTGCAGACTATGGAATTTGACAAACCGCGAATTTTTCTGCTGAACGAAATAGTAAACAACCGCAGCAACCAGGTTGATGATAGGCAAGGGGAGACCAGCTCCCATTGCCGCAAACATCATCAGATAGGCGCCCATGGCGTCTTCTTTTTCTTTTTTACTTAACTCCTCTGGTTGTTCGAGATTGTAATATTCCATATTATTTTCCTGAAAATGGAGGGTACTCATCTATCATATAGGCCATGTATAGATTCACTCTCATGGTCCATCGCATGGTCCCAACATTAAAGCGAAACCATGATTCTGGATATTTACCTGTAAATAGTACCGCAAAGAAGGCCAAAAACATGAGGAATAATGTCGCATACATTCTGAAAATTAGAACAAACATGTGCGGTAATATCACATAAAGCCAGCCGAACAAAAATCGAATGAGTACCGAGCTTCTGCTAGTGGTTTCGGAATATGGGACTTCTAATTGGAACGCGTCATCTTCTGTCTCTAATCCAAAAGCTGGGTAACCGTCAGCGAGATTGTTCATTCTCAGATTGACACGTGTGCTCCATTTCAAGAGTTTGAGCTGATACTCGAAAAAGGATTCTGGATAGCTACCCGTGAATAGGATGATCCAAAAAGTGATGAAGCTTAGAATATTGCCCCAAAGTCCTAAAAATAAAAGGATAAATCCATGTGGAAAGCCAATATAAATGGCACCCAAAAAAGTTCTCAGTAGTAGTTCGCCTCGGGAATAGGCTTCCTGCTGTTTTACTTCAAAAGTCATAGCTTAGAAAATTGATAAAGGTTTAAACAATTCCGAATATACAATTTTCTAAGCCATGTTTCCAAATCGAAAATGAGTTAAGACTGATTCATTAAGCTCTCAATCTCCTCTGCATGGATCGGAATATTTTTCATCAGGTTTTTATGACCGTCTTTAGTGATCACAATATCATCTTCTAGTCTGATGCCGATGCCTTCTTCCCTGATATAGATGCCAGGTTCTACAGTGAAAACCATGTTTGGTTCAAATTTTTTGTAGATACTAGCCACGTCGTGCACATTGATACCTAGATGATGGGAGGTGCCGTGCATGAAATACTTTTTATATGCGGGATAGTTCGGATCCTGTTTTTCGATATCCACTTTTTTCAAAAGACCTAAAGCCAGAAGCTCACTTTCCATAATCTTACCCACCTCTTTGTGATACTCCGGAATAGAATTGCCTGGGACCAGCATCTCTGTAGCAGCATTTTTTACTCTTAGTACCGCATTATAAACATCCTTTTGTCGTTTGGTGAATTTACCATTGACAGGGATGGTTCTAGTCATATCTGCATTGTAGTTGGCGTATTCTGCTCCTACATCGAACAGTATCAAATCTCCATCCTGACATTGCTTGTTGTTTTCCACATAGTGCAATACGCAGGAGTTGGCACCTGACGCTATGATAGGTTCGTAACCAAAGCCCGTAGCTCTATTCTTAAGGAATTCATATATGTATTCTGCTTCTATTTCATACTCCCAGACGCCTGGTTTAGTGAACTCAAGAATTCTTCTAAATCCCTTTTCGGTAATGTCACAAGCATGTTGTAGTTGCTTGATTTCCTCAGGCTCTTTAATGCATCGCAGGTCAGTGAGGATGGGAGCCATTCTCTCATAGTTGTGCAGTTTGTAAACTGACTGGCACCATTTTGTGAATCGGTCTGTTCTGGTTTCCACCACTGAAGCGTTTCTAATGTGCTCGTTGCTATCCAGGTAGATGTTTTCACTCTCGGCTAAGATGGTGTTGAGGGTGGATTCAAAAGCATCCAACCACATGATGTTTTGAATTCCCGAGGCAGTCTTTGCTTCTTCTTTGGTGTACTTATGACCTTCCCAAATGGCAATCTCTTCGTTGGTTTTGCGAAGAAATAGGATTTCGCGTTTACTCTCGTCAGGAAAATCTGGTGCAATCAACAATATCGTTTCTTCTTGATCGATACCTGACAGATAGATCATATTCGCGTCTTGCTTGAAAGGCATTGTTCCATCTGCCGTGGTAGGCATAATATCACTGGAGTTTAAGATCGCAACCGAATTAGGCTTGAGGCGGGAGCTGAATTTCTTTCGGTTTTTGATGAACAAATTGGGGTCTATCGGATGATATTTCATGATGTCAAATGTTGTTTGATTTGATTCGTAAAAATAATTGTTAATTAAGTCTTCGGACTTACAATCGTGAAATTAATCACAGAAAGTAAATAGCACTCTCAGTCGGTTAATTTTATCTAATTTTGAAGTTCATACTAGAAGCAAAGAAGGAATTGGAATACGACTTAGTAGAATTGCCAAATGGGATCCGTGTAGTGCATAAGCAGGTGTCGAACACCAAGGTGTCTCATTGTGCTGTGATGTTGGATATCGGTAGCCGTGATGAAAAGGAGGGGCAGCAGGGTATAGCTCATTTTTGGGAACATATGGCCTTTAAAGGTACCAAAAAACGCAAGGCCTATCACATCATCAATCGCCTGGAGTCTGTTGGGGGAGAGCTGAATGCCTACACTACCAAGGAGAAAATTTGTTTCTATGCCACTGTTTTGGATAAGCATCTTGATAAGTCAGTTGAGCTCTTAACCGATATTACATTCAACTCTACCTTTCCCCAGTCCCAGATTGCTAAGGAGAGATTGGTGATATTGGAAGAGATGAGCATGTATCTCGACGATCCAGAGGATGCCATCGCAGATCAGTTAGATTCATTGGTGTTCAAAGGGCATACCTTGGGTGATAATATTCTGGGCACGAAAGAAAGTGTCAGTGCTTTTGATTCTACAGATTTTCAGAACTTTCTCGATCAAAATCTGGATACTTCCAGAGTGGTGTTTTCATCCTTAGGCAGTTATTCTATGGATGATTTGTTGAAATCAATCAATAGATATTTGAAAGAGGTTCCAGTCATCCGCAAGAACCGAGAAAGGGTGCAGGTCAATGGTTTTAGTCCGGAGAAAATCACAGAGCATAAAGACATCACGCAGGCTCATGTAGCTTTAGGCAGTCGCGCATTTGATACCCATTCGGATCAGCGGATTCCTTTTTTTGTGTTGAATAATATTCTTGGAGGGCAAAGCATGACTTCTAAGCTCAACCTTTCCCTGAGAGAGAAACATGGGATGGTGTATCATGCGGAGAGCAATTTCATGTCCTTTTCTGATACGGGGATGTTTGCGCTTTTTTATGCTACAGAACCAAAGAAAGTGAAGAAATCTCTGGACATCGTGCACAAGGAGTTCGAAAGGTTGAAAAATGAGGCCTTAGGTGTGAAACAGTTGCAGATGGCCAAAGAACAAATCAAAGGGCAGTTGGCGATTGCTGAGGAAAACAATCAACACTATATGCTGATGATGGCGAAAAGCATTTTGAATTTTGGGAAGATTGAACCCTTAGAATCTATCTTTTCGAAAATTGATCATGTGACTGCCGAAAAGTTACAGGACTTGGCCAAAGAAATGCTGAACATGGAGAATATGTCTCAGCTTATTTATATCCCTAACAAATAGCCGTATTACATGCCTTTTGTTTTTCTAATTGCAGTTTTTTTAGCAATTTAAGTTAGATAAAAAGTAAGGTTATGAATTATTGGCTTGTGAAGTCAGAACCCAATGCATATTCATGGGATGATCTGGTCAAATTAGGCAGGGATCACTGGGATGGAGTGCGAAATTATGCGGCTAGAAAGCATATGCAAACTATGTCAGAGGGTGATCATGTATTATTTTATCATAGTGTGAAGGAAAAGTCTATCGTAGGGATTGCTAAGGTAGTGAGAGAGCACTATCCCGACCCAACCACAGATGATGATAGATGGGTAGCAGTGGATCTCGAGCCAGTGAAAAAACTGGAAAAGCCAGTCACGCTAGATCAAATAAAGGCTGAGAAGGAACTCTCAGATATGGTGTTGCTGAAGATTTCAAGATTGTCAGTTCAGCCGGTGACAGAATTTGAGTTTAATTTCATTTTAAAAATGGGTGCAGAATAATATGTGCAGAAAATTGCTTCTATACATGCTGTTGATCTTGATCAGCACATCGAATGTTTGGTCTCAAGACAATGATACCCTGGCATCCTTGATCTCTCAGACAAAGCGGGTAGAATACGAGGTGTCCAATCAGGATTTGAGGTTTGAGTTGGTACAAGCCGATCAGGAAGGTGTCATGATCGTTCGGGAAACCAGTATTAGGACAGATAATGGACATGCCTGGGCGCTCTATATGTTGGACACAGCACTGGTCGAACAATGGAAAGTGGATTTGAGTGTGAGTTATGGAATGGATTTTTTGGGGCACGATTTCAACGGCGAATCCTTTTTTCTTCTTTTTACAAAAGACGAGTACAAGCTAGAAGAATTGTATGTGATTAAAATAGATAAGAAAGATGGTAAGCTATCTGATTATCATGTAAATACAGTGCTGCCCATGAGTTTGACTCATTTTGAGGTTATTGGTCATTCGTTGATTTTTGGTGGAGAATCCAGTAATAGACCCGTCGTGCTGTTCTATCAACTAGAAGAAAATAAGCCCAAAGTTCTACCAGGCGTATACAATAACAAAAGTGAGATCATAGATATCATTACCAATGATGAAGCGGGGATTTTTACTGTAATTCTGAATGAAAAAGCACAGAAACGCAACATTACTATTTCGCTGAAGGTTTTTTCTGATGAGGGTAGAACAATACACAAGAGTAGTTTGAAAACAGAATATGAAAAGAGCTTAATCGATGGTGTCCCAACTGATTTTGATGATGGGATTCAATACATAGCAGGTACTTATTCGGCAAGGAATTCTGACATCTCACGAGGTATTTATATTGCCAAACTCGTTTATGGTGAACAGGAGTTTGTGAAGTATCATAGCTATGCCGATCTGGAAAATTTCTTTGCTTATATGACTGATCGACGTGAGTCGAAAATGAAGAGGAAGATTGAGAAAAAGAAGGATAGTGGCAAAGATTTTAATCTCAACTATCGCTTGATGGTTCATGATATAGTAGAGCGAAATGGCGAATACATACTGATAGGAGAGGCGTATTATCCCAAATATTCGAGCAGTACTAGTATTCAGGGGAGTATGATGAACCCCTATGAGCAGGCAGGTCAACAGCCGGGATATGCACAACCTAAGTTACTAGGCTATAATTATACTCATGCGATAGTCGTAGGTTTTAGTCCAGACGGTGAAATCCTATGGGATAACAGTTTTGAAATCAATGATGTCATGGTGTTTCCTTTGATTGAGAATGTACAAGTCAGTGTAGAGGAGGATAGAATCCTATTGATGTATGCCTTTGATAATGAACTGAAGACGAAGATGATTCAAGGAGACAGTGTATTAGAAGGGAAGAGTATCAATAGCATCAAGTTGAAATACGAAAAGGATGAGGTAAGAGAAAATATCTCAGGTATGCAAGGTGTAAAATGGTGGTATGGAGATAAATTTTATGCCTATGGTATGCAGAAAATAAAGAATAAAGAAGATGCCGGAGTAGAATTGAATCGAAAAGTGTTCTATATCAATAAGGTAGAGAATTGATTTAAAATCCCTCGAATCTTCGTTTGAAATCCTTTTCTAAATGCATGGGGACTCTCTATATTTGCCTAATTTGAATCCCATGCAAAAAAGACTCCTACTCAATAAGAAGCATCTTGATATTACAATCTCTCGTCTTTGCCATGAATTGATTGAAAATCATCTTCCTTTTGAAAATACAGTTCTGATAGGACTTCAACCTAAAGGAGTTTTTGTGGCGGAAAGAATCAAGTCTAAGCTCGAAGAAATCATCAAGAAGCCAATAGAATTGGGGTATTTGGATATCACTTTTTATCGCGATGATTTTAGAAGGAGAGACGAGCCGCTAAAGCCTAATGAAACTAGAGTTCCCTTCATTATTGAGGATAAAAATGTGATACTCATCGATGATGTACTATATACAGGGAGGTCGGTTAAGTCTGCCATGGATGCGATGAGTGCTTTTGGCAGACCGTCAAAAGTGGAGTTTCTCACACTGATAGATCGAATTCACAGTCGTCATATTCCTATAGAAGCGAATTATATAGGCAAGCAAGTGAATACTGTGCTATCTCAGAAGGTCCTGGTGGAACTTACTGAGCAAGGGAAGAAAGAAGATAAAATTTGGTTGATTGATAAGTCTAAATAATGAGTCATTTAAGTAGTAAGCATTTACTGGGTATCAAAAATCTAACAAAGGAAGATATTCAACTGATATTCGAAACTGCAGACAATTTTAAAGACGTAATCAACCGACCGATCAAAAAGGTTCCTTCTCTTAGAGATATTACGATTGCCAATGTTTTCTTTGAAAATTCCACTCGAACGAAACTTTCATTCGAGCTGGCAGAAAAAAGGTTGTCAGCAGATGTGATCAATTTTTCGGCCTCTGGTAGTTCGGTCAAAAAAGGAGAAACGCTACTGGATACGGTCAATAATATTTTGGCTATGAAGGTGGACATGATTGTCATGCGTCATAGCTCTCCCGGTGCACCACATTTCTTGTCCAAACACATCAATGCAAATATTGTAAATGCAGGGGATGGTACCCATGAGCATCCTACTCAAGCGCTATTGGATGCGTATTCCATGAGAGAAAGAGTTGGGGATCTGGAAGGGAAGAATGTGGCTATCATTGGAGATATCGTACATTCAAGGGTGGCGCTCTCTAATATTTTTGCCTTGCAAAAGCTGGGGGCCAATGTTATGATCTGCGGACCTGCTACGCTCATTCCAAAGTACTTGTCATCATTTGGCGTCAAAGTGGTTTCAGATATTCGTCAGGCGCTAGAGTGGTGTGATATAGCTAATATTCTGCGTATCCAGCTGGAAAGACAACAAATCAAATATTTCCCATCCCTTAGAGAGTATTCGCTCTACTTTGGGGTCAATAAGAAGTTGCTGGACAGTCTGAACAAGGAAATCGTGATTATGCACCCAGGCCCAATCAATAGGGGGGTGGAGATCACCAGTGATGTGGCGGACTCACAACATTCTATCATATTGGATCAGGTTGAGAATGGAGTAGCCACTCGTATGGCGGTACTCTATTTGCTTGCAGGTAATGTTTCTTGATAATCCCCTTCTTTAGAAGGTTCAGGTTTCCCTCTCTTAATTTTAAGGCATAAAAAAACCGCACTTGTTCAAGTGCGGCTTCATTCATTAAGTGTTTTTCTAGTTCTTACTGAAGACCGTTCTTGATCAAAAAGTCATCGTATAGTACTTTAAAGTCGTCTACTTCAGGTGACATTTCAATAGCCTCTTCGTACTGAGTAAGTGCATCTAGTAAAAGATCGTTTTCTTCATAGAATGAAGCGTAGATCAATTTGTTCAGTGCAGAATTGTCAGGAACCTGAGCTTTTAGTTCTTCTAAATTTTCATTGATAGAAGAAGCGTCTTCAGCTGATATTCTTTTGATTCCATAGTCTGAAGAAACGATGTCTCCTTGATCTTTCACTTTAACGCTTAAGATTACCAATCTTTCATTTGACAAATTCTCATTGTCAAAGTTGATAGCCATGCTAGTAGAGTTCGTTTCAGCTTTATAGATTTCCTCATCAAAGATGTTCTTTATGCTTACTACATAAGAAGCATTTTCTACTTCTGGAGCTTCAGTCCATCTGATGATTGCCTCTGGGTTCAATATGTCTACTGAACTTGGTAGCATCACTTTAAGTGCACCTGCGCCAGTTGCTCTTTCTGCTGCTCCAGTAGCCTTCATATTCTGACGATAGTTACTATTTACATTGTCATCGTCGCTCATTCTGTTCATCACAAATTGAGCATACTTGTTTGCTACGTCATTTTGAGATTTGGCTAATTTCGATTCCAAATCCGTGATTTTAGTCACACCAGGGTTTCTTACTTCTATAGTTCGTCCTGTTTTATGCATCAATCCGATGTAAGCGCCGCTCGCTGCAATCAGTTCATCGCCACTCACTAGTGTCGCTCCAGTTTTCAGAGGCACTGTTTCTCCATTCACTTTTTTAACTTGATTGGCACCCTTACTGGCCAACACTCTAAAGACGAATCCTTGTCCAAAGCTGGTATTGACTAGAAAGAATATCAAAAGAGTTGAAAATATTAGTTTAGTTCTCATGATATAATGTATTAATGAATTACAAATTTACAATTTATTGATTTGGGTCAATTCTTTTCGGCCTTCTTTTGTGAAAAGATTCTTAAACACGCCAAAGTAAACCTCTAATGCGTCTCCCGCAATAAGAACGCCTAAAATCATCCAAGTATTATCTATTTGGTAGTTATATACGTTAAATACAACCAATCCTAATGTGAATAACGCAAAAGCTTCGATTAATTGTATAAGTTTTGTCAAACCATCGTACCATTTTGGCATCACCTTGTAGATAAAAACAAAAACAATGATGTTGAGGTACAATATTACAATCGCCAATAGATATTCCAAATAGTCATCCATTTCGTTAATGTAATCTTCGGCCAAAATCATCGACATGGCATTGGCATGAACTACGCCCCCAAACATATCCGCATGTGCTTTTCCAGCATATTTGGCATTTAGTGGAGTGAAATATTTATCCTCAAGCGCGATACGGTCCCCCAGTTCAGCCCCCATGAAGCAAAAAAGTACACATTTGTCCTTAATCAATTCTGGAGCGAACTGCCCATCAAATATCTGATACCAGTCCAATGCAAAATAGGTGATGGGCGCTTCTGTTGCACCATAGTCGAAGATATTGCCTCGGTAATTGATGACTTCTACATCTTTGTTTCTATCTAGAAATTTTTGAGCCTTCACGGAGTCCATGTATTGGACTAATTTAACAGCAAGAGAATACTCAATCTCACCATTTACCATTTCCTTAGGGGCAAAAGTTCTACATACTTTGATGTCCTCCTGATCTGCTGCCCCTGTGATAAAGTTAGCAAAGGCTGTTTCAGCATATTGATTGAACATCGGGTGAGAGGTAGCCAACGAGTCGAATGAATTTTCCTCATTTGGTTCTAATAGCTTACTCACTAAAACCAAGTTTTCCACTTGAGAGAAGGCATACTGTAAGGCCAAATCTCCAAGGGTGTCTTTCTTTTGATTGTAAAAGAAAAGGTCAACTCCAATAACTCTTGGCTCAGCTGCATTGATAATGTTGATTAGGTCAGCAATCCCTTGTCGGTTTAGGGTACCTACATTGACCATGATTATATCTTCCTCAGCAACTGGATCTTCCCTTAGCTGAGAAAACACGATATCTGTACTCTCCATATCTGCAAAGGCATCACCGATGGGATCGAATACATCAAATACTTTGAAAGCAAAAACTTGACTAACTATACCGCCAATGGCTAAAATGAATAGTAGTCCGAATATGGTGTCTAACCAGAATTTTTTAAACATGCTAGGGCCAATTAAAGGTTAAGTTCGTTCATTTATCTTTCTGACTCTTAGTTAGTAACCAAGAATGGTAAAATTAGAAATAACAAAAGTTAATAGGTGCATCATTCAATTTTTCTCGATGAACACCAAATATTAAGCTATAAACATATGCATTCTTAAGAATAGAAAAAAATTACCATGCCCATTATGGCGCTATTATTCTGTGTGTTAAATCTTAAATTGAATAGATTGATCATTAAATGAGACGGGAAAAGTTTGAATATTACCGGGACGGCTTATTAGCAGGAGATAGGAATGTGTTGTCCAAAAGCATTTCTATCATAGAAAGTCAGTCAGAAGAGGATCATCAGCTGGCCATGCGCATACTTTCTAGTCTTCCGGCTCAGGAGTCCATTCGAATAGGGATAAGTGGAGCTCCAGGGGTAGGAAAAAGCACTTTCATTGAGGCCTTTGGTCAAACGTTGATAGAAGATAAGCACAAGCTAGCAGTCCTCGCAATTGATCCTAGTAGTCCATTTGGTGGAGGTAGTATTTTGGGAGACAAGACGCGAATGTCTGAGTTGAGCAGACTAAAGGATGTTTATATCAGGCCAAGTGCCTCCTTGAATCACGTAGGAGGTACTGGCGCCAAAACCTATCAAACGATGTTGTTATGTGAGGCTGCTGGATTTGATCGAATCATTATCGAAACGGTAGGCGTAGGGCAAACAGAAGCAGTAGCCAGACAGATGGTTGATTTTTTTCTCCTGTTGGCCCAGCCCGCATCTGGGGATGAGCTGCAGGGGATTAAAAAGGGAATCATGGAGCATGTGGATGGCATAGTGGTCAATAAAGCAGATAATAATCTGATCAAGGAGGCCAAACGCACGCAGATGGAATTGAGGGAGGCCTTACATTACCTTTCAACAGAGGAAAGTCCAAAAGTATTGACCTGTTCTTCGACAGAGGGAGCGGGAATGAAGGAAATCAAAGAATGGATTTTGGACTTTTGTGGTGAGAGAAAGGAAAATGGGGGATTTGCGCAAAGAAGAAAGGAGCAATCTGAAGCCGTGCTTGTGGGGCTCATGCAAAATTCGCTAATGAAATTCATCTCCTCACAACAGCCCGTCAAAGATCAGCAGAGTCTTAAGTTGAATGAATTGAAAGCCAACAAGCTGAATTTGATTCAGGCATTAGACCAATTTGAAAGATGGCTTCAGAATCAGAGCCTCTCGGATTGATCAGCTAGCGTTTTAACTTCAAGTCGGCAAACTCGAAAGTACTGCGCAATTCTCCTTCCGTTGTTTGTGCCACATAGGTCTTTTCTAACGTGTCCAAAATCTCATATTCAATTCGGGAATTGAATATCGGCCCGTCGAATACAAAAGAGTGGAATTCGCCATTTTCTCCACATGGGTCTATTTTAGGTCCAAATGATTGGATAATCTCTTCGTTCAGGACTTTCCCGCATATCGATTCCGTAAACAATTCCTTTTTCGCTGTACAGATTACTGTTTTGAATCCAATATTCAGGATTTTAGTGATCAATTCATCGGTCGGGATTTTCCAGAGAGGGTAAACCCCTGTGATGGAATGTGTGCTAAAAATCTTATCTCGATAGACTTTCAGATCTTCCAGAAAGATGTCTCCAGATGCCACATGATAGACGCCCATTTTTTTAATCCTATCATAGTATTTGGCCAGTTCTTTTTCGTAGCTGTCGTTGCTTTTGTCTTCCGGAATGGAGAGAAAGTGAATAGGCAGACCAAACGATGCTGCTTGTGCTTCTATCATGTTTTTGGGTACGCCGTGCATGGAGACTCTGTCGAGATCAGCCGATAGGGCAGTGTGTAGTTCGACTACCTGATAGGTTGGGTCATTGAGTAATAAATACAGCATGTAGGCAGAGTCTTTTCCGCCGCTCCAACTGACTGATACTGGGATGGGTTTCATACTTTGTTGATGTATTGAATGGTAATTTGTTTCTGGTTGATAGATACCTGGCTCACACTGCCATAGTCGATCTGCAACTTGAAACTGTTCTTCAGATCCAAATCAAGAATGATGGATAATAAAGCGCGAATGACTCCACCATGTGAAATGATAGCCACGGTGTCTAGTTCTTTTTCCAATAGCTCGTTCCAAAAGGCTTTGACTCTTTCTGCCAGCTGAAGATAGGACTCGCCTTTGGGTGGGGCTAGTTCTACATAGCTCTCCATCCATGGATTGAGTTGTTCTTTGGGGATGTCTTCCCATTTTTTTAGCTCCCAGTCACCGAAATTCAATTCCTTCAATCTTGCGTCAAAATTGATCTCTCCCTCTAGCTCCCATGCCAGTGTTTTGCATCTCAGCAAGGGGCTGGAATACACAGCACCTAGTTTTTCTGGGAGTAAGCTTTGGGTTTGGGCGAGATCTTTTTGATATCCCATGGCAAGTGGGAGATCGCTCTGGCCATAGCAAGTGCCTTTGGGAACATCGGGAGTTGTGTGTCTGACTAGATAAATTTCCATATAAGATAAAAACTGAGATAAACGGCAATTTCGCTGATCTGCTGCACAGCACCCAAACAATCACCCGTATATCCTCCAATCCATTTGTTGAAATAGCGATTGAGGTAAAGGTTGACAAGGACAAGGACTGGCATAAGTGACAAAACTCTGAGATCAAGAAAGAGTAGCAAGGGCGTGAGCCCTAACACGCTGGCAGTGATCAGGGTAGTGCTCGTCATCTTTTTAGCGATCGGTTTGGCCTTGCTATCCTCATTTTCTCTCACATATTGGCTTCTGCTCATCAGCCAAACTGCATTGGTTCTACTGAGTGAGTGAGCGATTAACATCACTCCGCAAAGCCATTGAATATTTTCTAATTCTACCAGCTCTCGTAAACTGAAAAATTTTAGTGTCAATATCAGAATCAGCCCAATGACGCCATAGGCACCCAGTACGCTGTCCTTCATGATTTTTAGAATCTTGTCGCGTGTCCAGCCCCCACCAAAGCCATCGCATACATCTGCAAATCCATCTTCGTGAAAACCTCCTGTGATCAGGATAGTGGTGATCATGGATAGGAGCAGGGCGATTTCTATGGAGAAAAGCAGCGAGCTAGCATAAAGAATGATTGCACCCAATCCACCGACTATCCAACCAATTAAGGGAAAGTATCGTGTGGCCAGATTGAGGTAATCGGGATTGTGATCGACCCATTTGGGACAGGGGATGCGCGTGTAGAACATCAGCGCGGTAAAAAATACGTGAATTTCCTTTTTGATCATGACTGGCCAGAGACTTGGGCGCTTTCAAAGCTCGCCATTTCGTTCAGGAATTGTATGCTGGATTGAATAATGGGGTAGGCCATGGCACAGCCGGTTCCTTCGCCCAGGCGCATGCCCAGTTGTAGGATGGGTTGGGCCTCTAGGTATTCCAACATATGTTTATGTCCTGATTCATCGGACTGATGAGAAAACAGCGCGTAACTCTGAATATGAGGATAAAGTTTTTTGGCGGTCAGGAAAACAGAGGTAGCAATGAATCCATCTACCATGATCGTTATTTTGCTTTCTGCAGCCTGTAGCATAGCCCCGAGCATCATGGCCATTTCCAGTCCTGCTACTGATCGGAAATAGTCTAAAGGTGCTTTGATCTTATCCTGATGCTTTTCGAATACTTGTTTTAATACTTCTTTTTTGTGATCCAGTGCTTCACATTCTACTCCGGTACCCCGTCCGACACAGTCTATGATGTCTGTATCAGTGAAAGCAGCCATCAGCAGGCTGGCGGCAGAGGTATTGCCAATACCCATCTCTCCAAATCCGATGATGTTGCAGCCTTCTTCCACTTTGTGACAGACCATCGAGGAACCGATGTTGATGGCGTGCTCCAGATCGATCTGGTTCATCGCTTCCGTTTTCAGGCTGTTTTGCGTTCCCATGGCGATCTTTCTATCCGTGAGATGTGGATCGAAATTAAAGTGATGATTGACACCTGCATCCACGATTTGAAGATCGATATTGTGCTGTTTGCAAAACGCATTGATCGCGGCACCTCCCGACAGGAAGTTGAGCACCATCTGGTGGGTGACTTCAGCAGGGTAGGCGCTGACTCCTTCTTCACTGAGCCCATGATCTCCGGCAAAAACCATGATGGCCGGATGGGACAGGGTGGGAGTTAGGCTTTGTTGTACCAGGCAGATTTGGGCGGCAATTTTTTCCAGTAGCCCCAGAGAGCCTAGTGGTTTGGTTTTATAATCGATTTTGTTTTGGATGTCCGTTAGCAGGTCATCTTTGGGAGTATGGATATTGAATGTTCTCATTTGAGTCGAAGTGCTAAGCCAGATACCATGAAAAATGCCTCGTCTGCATGACGAGCGATGAGTTGATTGGTCCAGCCCTGCAATTCTACAAAATTGCGAGCGGATTTAGAATTCGCATGCAACCCCATTCCGATTTCATTGGAAATAATGATCAGATGTCCCTGGTAATCCAGTAGTTTTTGGAATTCTTTTTGGGCCAGTTCGAATGAGGGGTCCCTTTCATATTTGCAGTGGGAGAAGATGTTGGTTAGCCAAAGGGTAACGCAGTCCATGACGATCACTCTATCCATGGGCAGTGCGTCGAATAGCTCAATTTGCGCTTCGATGGTCGTCCATCTTTCGTCTCGATCGCTCTGGTGGCGGGAAATTCGTTCTTCGAATTCTTCGTCCCATTTTTTAGCAGTAGCGAGATAAATGGGCTTTGCAGTACGCTCTAGTGCCAGGTCTTGTGCGTATCGGGATTTTCCGGATCGCTCCCCTCCGGAGATATAGGTGATCATAACTTTGATGTGAAATTTTCTAACCGATGACAAGGCGAAAGGTACTCAAATTAGAATATTCCTTTCGCCATAATCTTCGGTTGACTTAGGGTTTCTTAATAAGCAATCCCGTTCGGGCCAATGCCTACCGTATGTTCTTCGATGAAAGAGCCATCTATTTGGTAGATTTTGATAGACCCTGGGTTGGTGTAATCTGGTGCTATCCCTGTAATGATTTGGTTGGTAGATAAGTCTACTCCCAATCCATATATATTCTCATCATTGAACAAGTTGTGAAAGTCTTGAACGTTGGCAGATGCTATGTTCATATTGATGCTCGCAGTGTAAACACCCCCCTGATATTTGAAAATCAGCGTCTCGCCAGTCGCATCAACCAAAAGTCGACTAGGGCCTACGCCCAAGGCTGGTGCTTCGATTTTGAGTTGACTAGTATTGTTGTCTGTATCGATTTTGGCTAAGAATCCTGGAGTAGATTCTTCTGTGTTCAAGCTCCAGTCTTCGTTGTATACAGATCGGCCTGATCCGGTTACCCAAACGTTGTTGTTTTGGTCCAGGACAAGGCTAGATGGATTGTCACCTACCTCGATGGTTGCGACTACTTCGTCCGTGTTGGTGTCTAGTACCACTACAGTATTGTCATAGCTCCATCCACCGGAGTTAGCAGCATAGACGCGATCTCCTACCAATACCATTTGGTTGGTACCAGCTCCTGTGCTTATGGTTTTGGTCACGGTGTAAGTGCTGAGGTCGATTACTTTGATCGTCCCTGTTGATCCGTCAGCGCCCCAGTCAGAAACGTAGGCTTTGCTGGCATCCACTCCTAGAAAATATCTCGGTGACGGCAGCTCTTCGTCTATGGTAGCTACCAATGAATAATCAAGGGTGCTGATTACTTCGATCTTAGAGGAGTTTTGCACAACGATAAATCCCTGATCGTTGAAAATAGTCATGGACTGGGCCTGATCTCCTAATGGTTTTCCTGTCGCGGTTTCGAAGAGGTTGTTGCTAACCGAACCTGTCGCCTTGTCTAGATAGGAAAGACTGGCGTTGGCATTGCCCCATGCGCCTTCATTGACAATAAAAAAGCCATCTTGGCCAGGTACAAAGCCCGTACCCTCATCTTCAGAACAAGATGAGAGTACTAAGGCTAAGACAAATACGGAATACTTAATCCAGGTGTTAAAAAGGGTATTTGTTTTCATATATATTTTTGATTGAAATGATAAACTAAACTGAATTGATAATTGATACCGGGCATTGGGTAGGCTCGGCGTACCTCATAGGAGGTGTCGAATAAATTCTTTACTTGCAAAGAGGCGTTCAGGTGGTGTTTTTGTCCCAAACGAAGCTGGTAGCCCAGACCCAAATCTGTGATAAGGTATGGATCCAATGCCCTGATCTCGATGTTGCCTTCATCGCTGTATTGCTTGCCTGTATAGGATAGGTTCACATGGGTATGAAAGGAGCCTAAGCGATAAGCCAGGAAGGCATTGCCTTGATGTCTGGGGGTATAGGTGGTTTGCAGTTCGGGCATGAACTGGCTGGGTTCTTCCAGCGTGGAGAGTACAAACTGGTAGTTTCCTGACAGCAAAATAGAACTCTTTGTGCTCAGGCTATAATTGATTTTTAGGTTTTGCTCCAGACCATAGGACCAGAGTTGCTCTTTGTTTTCTGGTGTCCAACCTTCAGTTCCCCGAGATACCCAAAGGATCCAGTCCTTGATGTGGTTGTAAAACAGTGTGCCTTCGTACTCAACAGAAAGCGGCTCGATAGTAGGGGAGATTTTGTATCCTAAATCAAAGCTATAACCATACTCGGGAACCAAATCGGGATTGCCATGAGAAGCGCCGGTCCAGTAGAGGTCGTTGAAAGTAGGCAGTCGGTAGCTGCGAGCCGCTTTAGCTTTCAAGTTGAGCCAGTTGCTGGCGTGGTAGTTCAGAGCAAGGGTAGGGAGGAAAGGAGCTGCCTCACCATCTATTAGGCTTTGTCTGCCTAGCAGGTTCAGCTCCAGCTTGTCTGCGATCAAAAAGGCATTGGAGAAGTAAAACGCCAGTCGGTTTCTTTCTTTCAGATCAGAATAGTTGTTGGTCAGGGCATTTTCATAGGTGTAGTTGGCACCCAGTTCTAGTTGGTACCAATTGGCCCATCGATGTTCTACTCTGGCCTCATTGATATAGCTGCTAGAGTGGCTGTTGGAGTGCGTGCTTACCTTGTCGTCGTATTCCAGACGGTGACGCAGATAGCCTGAATGATAATGAAGCTGTGTTTTGGTTCCCAATTTTTGTTTCCATCGGATGACAGCCCTATGAAAATCATCCTGCTGAATGGCCTGCGTTTCGGTCTGTGCCGCAGTTCGTGGGATGTGGGTCAGATTATCCTGATACCAATATTTGATTTGCAGTTCTTGTCGGTCGCTTAATCGGTAACCGAAATCTAGCGCAGTGGCCCACTGTCTGACCTGTGCATTTTCCTGCGTTTCTTCTCGCTGATTGAAGTTGTTGTAGAAGCTGTAGTCGTTTTCGGCAGTCTTATAAAAACCTTTGAGGCCCAATCGGAGTTTGTCAGTGGCATACTGGGTCTTCATTCCATGGCTATTCATACCAAAGCTGCCAATAGTCTCGTGTAAGCTGAGGTCGAAACCGCTATTGTATTGAGATCGGCTACTCATCTGAATGCTGCCTCCCATGGCGCCAGACCCAAACATGGAGGCACTGCCGCCGCTTTGGATGCTGATATTGTCAATCATGAAAGCCGGGATCAGATTCAGGTCCAGGCTGCCATTCATTTGGCTCTGGAGGTTAAGGCCCTCCCATATGACTGCTGTCTGATTGCTGCCCGTTCCACGAATAGAAGCAGTAGAAAGGCCGCCAAGCCCGTAGGAACGAATATTGATAGGAGAGGCGAGGCTGAGCAGCATGGCCATGGAGTTGCCCTGATGCATCGCCTGAATGGAGGAATCGATCTGCACCACCTTATCAGCAGACGCAAAAGTCTCCAGTCTGTAGGAGACGATATCCACAGATTCCAGCCAGATAGAGTCCTGCTGTGCATGCACACTGAGGCAGCTGCATACCACTAGTCCGATCAAAATGATACTCCGCATATTCGTTCGTTTATACAGAGCTGCTAAAGATTATTAGGAAACCGCTTTCCGTCGAATCCAAAGACTTTTCACCCGAAAGCTCTGTAAATTTAAGATGATTGGCAGGTCTCCTGGCTCTCCTGATTTTTGATGACCTTCCCGGCTATTTGAGTGCAACCAGTGGTATTGGGGATCAAAAATATATCTCGACGTATCGAGATCAGGATTACAGTTGCGGGGACAGCTTCGGATTTTCCTTTTATTGGAGGATCACCGAATTCCCTTTTAATCGCTCATGGACGAAATCCATAGGCAAACCAATAATCACCGCAATGTTAAAGGGGATTTTTGATTCTTGAAGGGAAGTAGGAAGAAATTATTTGCCTACAAGCGTAATATTTTTCGAAGAGATGCAACTAAATGAATAATCAACACATCTTATAATAGATTCAAAAACTCAAAACCATTTGACCATGGGACTATTCGATATATTCAAACCAAAGAAAAAACAGAAGAAGGCGGCCTGCAGTATATGCAAGTCTATCATGAATCAGGAAGATGGCTTTGCTCTCTCTACTGCCGAAGTAATAGCCTCTAAACGATACTGGGATCACAAAATGGTGGAGCCAGATACCTTGTCTTACACCACCTCACATTTCAAAAATCAGGATCAGACGGCTACCAATATGCGCAAGATCATATTCGAAAAGACCGCTGAGAAGGAAGCGATATGGATGACTTGTGAGTCGTGCATCGAGCACTTCGATGTGAATCTGGACGAAACCAAAGAGCTAGCCAGCCAGTGGTGGCAGTTGGGGCCGGACTTCAAATGGAAAAAAGGTGCAGCCAAAAACCAGTTGTCCGAAGAGGAGTTCGAAGAGATCAAGTCCTACGCCACGATGGAAGCGGGATCGGCGTATGTGAAGGTTTGATAAATCAAGATTTTAGATTCTAGACTTTAGATTTTAGAGCCAAGACAATCATTTAGGGGCATAAAGTAGAAAAACCAATTTTTCAGCCTCCCGCAGGCTTGAGGATTGTGAAAAATGCATTTTTCGACCTTTTGCATGTTTGTAGAAGGTAGAAAAACCAATTTTTGGGTCTCCTGCAAGTTTGTAGAAGGTAGAAAAATCAATTTTTGGGCCTTCTGCAGGTTTGTAGAAGGTAGAAAAATCAATTTTTGGGCTTTCTGCAAGTTGGGGAATGAAGAAAAACCAATTTTCGGAGGTTCTGCTAGTCGGGGAATGCTGCCACATGGATGTTTGGGCAATTTGACGAATGGGGGAGGTTGTCACATTGGTATTTTGGTTTTTTACTCATAAGAAGCGCAAACCATTGCAGGATAGTTACAGCATAAGAACCATGCAGAGTACGGCAATAACAGAGGAATACTCCCGTACTCTGAATGGCTTACAATGGAATCAACTGCTTAATTTAACTTCTTGTAGCATGCTGAGTGCCTCGTCGACACTAGCCACCTCAAAGGTTTGCATACCCTCCTGGCCTGAATTTATTTTAGCCACATTCTTGGTGGAAAGCTTAGCTATGGCCGATTGAGGCAGAACGACGAAGAAATATTTAATACCTATTTCAGCACATTTTGGAGCTACCACACTTTCTATAAACCCCTGAATTTCTTTTTTGAACACACCTGTAGAGTTGCTGGTGTCGACTATCCAGGTCGTCAGGTGATTTTTCTCAGCATATTCTAAACCAATGTCATGGATGTTAGTTTTGAATTGATCCAGGCTAACTAAAAGGTTTTCCCAAGTGTCAATCATTCCGTTGATGTCCGAATCATGATGGCCTTTCAATTTACCTGCTATGCTATAAATCTCTTTCTTACCCATGCTTATATTAGATTAGGTGATTGTTTTGTTAAAATAGAGGTAAAAAAAGCTTTAAATAATAACATTTGCTAATGATTTTGTACAATTCTGAAGTTTTGAGTTGGTGGGCGTATAAAGCCTATAGTTCATTAATTAGGATTCAAAAATACATTTTTCATCTTCAGTGTGCTGGGGAATGCTGTTGCTCAGGTGTTTGGGCATCTTAACGATTGAGGGGGGGTGTCGCATGGGAAGATTGTCATCTTCCTCTGCTCTGTCGAAGTGACGGGGGGGATTTGTGTTTCTTGATCTTAGGACCGCCTTAGATCCCAGCCTGTCCTGATGGCAGATGACACAACTGTTTTAGCATTTCAATTCCGGCTACCTATACATCCGATCAGTTTTCGTCATTCCCTTTTGTGCGGTTGGGTATCAAATGTTAGGTCTCGAAATGACAGAGCTGCACAAGACTTTTCAACTTCAGCTGTTCGTTCATACCACCACGTTGTGTCATTTCGACTTTGGAGAAATCTAAGCCGTAATTACATATAATTTATTCCTGAATTTCATCATTAAGGAACAGCGGTCAATCCTTCGCCCATCGGGTCTAACCCAAAAAGCGCTGGCATGGCCATGATACACCCGAAAAGCATTAAAAGCGCTTTAACATCTTTTAACGGCACTTATTTGTATACAATCGTCTTCGCTTTCTAGTTTAGCTGGCGAAAAAGTTCATTACATATTGCCAAGTATAAGCTAGTTGTTATACGAGTTGCTTCGGCGTATCTGTCTGTCGTAGACAGGCAGGATTTAATTAAACCATTGTTTCACAAAAAGAATTGTTTTTTTATGTCAACACGTACTAAGTGGTCGTTTTATCGGGCATTCACCCTGGGGTGGATCCTTATGTTAGTCAGTGGAGTCGCACTGGCTCAGAGTGTTCAGCTTTACACTCCTTACACCAAAATATCTGTACCTCCGGGAGAGTCGATAGACTATACCGTCGAGGTAGTCAATTTCAGTCACGCCATCAGGGATGTGGGTATCTCTGTCACGGGACTCCCCAAAGACTGGGACTATAGTTTGCAATCCGGTGGTTGGACCATCGAGCAGTTGGCTGTAAAGCCAGACGAAGAGAAGAGTTTCAAACTGCAGGTGCAGGTCCCACTCAAAATCGAGAAAGGAAAGTACACCTTTTATGTCAATGCAGCGGGCTATTCACGTTTGCCACTGACCGTACTGGTGTCGGAAAAGGGCACCTTCAAAACGGACTTTCATTGCGATCAGCCCAATATGCAGGGACATGCGACCTCTTCCTTTACCTTCAATACGGAGCTGAAAAATCATACCGTAGAGCCTCAGATCTATTCTCTACGATCTCAAGCCCCCAGAGGCTGGAGAGTGATCTTCAAACCCAATCACAAGCAGGCCACCTCTGTCAACGTGGATCCTAATGGGAGCAAGAATGTCAGCATAGAGATCACCGCACCGACAGGGATCAAAGAAGGAACCTATAGCATACCCGTACAAGCCGTCAACTCCAATACCTCGGCGGATCTGGACCTGGAGGTCGTGATCACGGGCTCTTACGAGATGGAATTGACCACTCCTACAGGACTACTCAGTACCAAGTTGACTGCTGGAGAGACCAAGCGAATCGAGCTGCTGGTGAAAAACACCGGGAGTACGACCCTCAAAGATGTAGAGCTGAGTGCGACCAACCCCAGCAAATGGGAAGTGCAATTTGATCCCAAAGAGATAGAAGCCATAGAGGCGGGACAGTCCAAAACAGTATATGCCACGCTGCAAGCCTACGACAAGGCCATCGCCGGAGACTATGTCGTAAAGATGAAGGCGAAATCCCCAGAGGTAGACTCGGATGCATCGTTTAGAGTGTCGGTCAAAACCAGCTGGTGGTCCGGGGCGCTGGGGATTGTGATTATCCTGGCGGTCATAGGAGGCCTGGGCTATCTGTTCAAGAAATACGGAAGGAGGTAGACCATGTCTGAGGAGGTAATAGACATCCAAAATCTGGTCAAGACCTACCCGGGACATACTGCCGTCGATGGCCTGAATCTGAAAATACGAAAAGGAGAGGTGTTCGGGCTGCTCGGTCCCAATGGAGCGGGCAAGTCCACCACGATACTGATGCTCATGGGGATGACGGATCCCAGTGAGGGTAGCCTGCGTGTCTGCGGGATCGACCCCACACGCCAGCCGGTAGAGGTGAAAAGAAAAGTGGGCTACCTGCCAGAAAACGTAGGTTTCTACGAAGATCGCAGTGGGCTGGATAACCTCGTCTACTTGGCCAGACTCAATGGCTTCAACCTACAGGAGGCAGAGTCAAAGGCGGAAGAAATGCTGGAAAAGGTGGGATTGACCGAAGCAGCCCATAAGAAGGTAGGCCAATACTCTCGTGGTATGCGTCAGCGCCTGGGACTGGCCGACACCCTGATCAAATCCCCGGAGGTGATCATCCTGGATGAGCCCACCCTAGGGATCGACCCAAAAGGGGTGAAGGAGCTCCTGGCCTTGATCACCCGACTGAGCAAGGAGGAAGGACTGACCGTACTGCTTTCTTCCCATCATCTGCACCAGGTGCAGCAGGTCTGCGACCGTGTGGGGCTTTTCGTAGCAGGAAAACTTATTGCAGAAGGAGATCTGGAGTCGCTGTCCCAGCAGCTGTTCGCAGAGAGCGAACAGAGAGTAGAGGCACATGTGTCTGCAGACAATCCTTCCAAAATTGAGCAGGCCATTCAGCAGATTTCAGCTCTGGATGAGGTAAAAACCGTGGAGCGACAAGAGGATAGGCTCCAAATCACTTGCACGGGGCATAGTTCGCCAAGGATAGCTCGAGAGATCGCAGCGGCTGATTTGGATTTGATCAATCTGAGCCAGAAGCAACTGGGGCTGGACGAAATTTATCAACGATACTTTGAAGGAGGTGAAAATGAGTGATGACACGATACAAGTTACAGCTCCGACCGCCAATCCATGGTTCGGAGGTTTTAGAAAGAAGAAAGCCCGGACGACACATCCTTTTTGGGTGATGGTGGGCAAAGAAATGGCTGACCATGTGCGCAGTTGGCGTTTTATCCTATTGCTGGCTTTGTTGGCGCTGGCCTGTGTGGGTTCGCTATACACGGCACTGTCCAACCTGGGATCCAGTATCAAAGCCATAGATGCCGAAGATGCTTTTTTCTTTTTGCGCTTATTTACCGTTTCGGATGGTTCCATGCCGTCTTTTATGGTATTCATTAGTTTCCTGGGTCCGATCTTGGGGATCGCACTGGGCTTTGATGCAATCAATTCGGAGCAAAACCGAGGGACACTGAGTCGTGTGCTCTCACAGCCCATCCATCGGGACTACCTGATCAATTCGAAGTTCGTAGCAGCTTTGATCATCATCGGAGTGATGCTCTTTGCGCTGGGCTTTTTGGTGATGGGGATCGGGATGTTGGTGACAGGGCTGGTGCCTACTATGGAGGAGTTCATGCGCTTTTTTGCTTTCATGCTGGTAAGTGTGCTATATGTAGCCTTCTGGCTCAACTTGTCGCTTTTGTTTTCAGTCAGGTTCAGGCAAGCAGCTACATCGGCCTTGTCGGGGCTATCTATTTGGTTGTTCTTCACTGTGTTTTATCAGTTGATCGTGCAGCTGCTAGTGAAGGCAGTGATCCCAACCACCATACTGACCCAGCAACGTGCCGCGCAGTATCAGTACCTCTTACAAAAGTGGATGAGCATACTGCCGAGCCAGCTCTACAGTGATGCCACTACCACACTGCTGATGCCGAAGGTGAGGAGCCTTGGTCCTCTGACGATGGAGCAGATGTATGGTAGTATACCGAGCCCCTTGCCACTGGGACAAAGTCTGCTGGTCGTTTGGCCGCAGCTGACGGGTTTGATTGCAGCGACATTGCTTTGTTTCGGTATTTCCTACTTATGGTTTATGCGCCGAGAGGTTCGCGCCAATTGATAGGAATACCAATTTGTGAGATGCTTTAGCCCTTGATTATTTTTATAGAAAAGCCTGCGGATGAATACCTGCAGGCTTTTTGTGTTTTTAGCTCTATTGTCAATCGCTCAGCAGCTTAGAGGGGCTGCTTGATCATGCCTTCGCTCGTAGAACCACCCACGAAGATAAAGGCACCCCAATAGTAGGGAGATTCGTATTTCGTTTTGAGTTCTTGCTGTGCAGCGACAAAGGCATCCCGAGGGGCTTTGCCTTCTACATAGTTTTTGTAAAAGAGGATCATCAGATCTTTGGTAGCCGCATCGCTTACTTTCCATAGACTGATTACCACTGCGTCTGCTCCTGCAGTTTGGAAGGCACGCTGTAGTCCGTAGACCCCTTCACCACTTTTGACTTTTCCCAAGCCAGTTTCGCAGGCAGACAGGATCACCAGTTTCGTGTCTCTTAGGCTAATGTTCATTACCTCATAGCTGGTCATGATGCCATCTTCTGCTATACCTCCCGATTGGATCGCCACCAATTCCTTCAATAATACGAGACTGTCATAGGCATGTGCCGCTCCTGTTAGCATCAGCCCAGAGTTGAACAGTGGATTGATGAAGGGGTTGCTGAGTTGGATGGTCGTCAGGTCGTCGGAGATAAAAGGCTCTGTCTTAGGGGGATCTTCGTTCAAGAAGAAACCATGCGTAGCGATATGCAACAGACCTGGGCTCTCTAGCGCCTTTACTCGTTCTTCAGTAGCCTCATTACCTGTGATGACTTCTTCCTCGACATGGTCCGACACAATGGCGGATGCCGCCTCTACCTCCTCCAGCGTACCGGGTAGGAGGGTGATTTCAGCTCCACGACTGATCATGTTTTTCATCTGAAAGTGAATGCTGCGTTCGCCTCCATCATCTGTACTTGCTGGTTGGCTTCCTTCCGTTTCCCCTTTCAGCGGATTGTACTGGTAGTTAGGATAGCCAAAGAAATAAAACTCAGCGCTGCTGGTGTTGCTTTGGTAATTGGGCTTATCCTCCTCGATAAGATCTCTAAGGCTCGACAGCAGGAGCAGGTTGTATTCGTTGATGAAATACTCATTGGTCTCAGTGTTCAGCAGGGTGTTGAGATTGATCTGGTTGTAGACCCCGTCAGGCGACATGTAGATGTTCTTGCGCATGTCTCGGTTAAATCCTTCTATCAATGGATTGACGAATACATCGTAAGAAACCTCATCTGCCATTTTGAATTTGACCAGGTTTCGATAAGTTTTCAATTGTTTGACTTCCATCTGGTTGCCGTTCTCCAGCATCACCAGTTTTGGGCCATTGTTCATTCGTTTGTTCAGCGCCAGGCAGGCGTATCTGATACTATCCGTAAACTGCCCTGTATTGACATCAAAGTCTCTGAGACGGATGATCTCAATGGCCATTTCATCTTCAGAAAGCGAATTGGCCACTGACTGCCAGTTCAGTAGATCCATGTCTCGTTTGTTGTTTTTACTGACTGCCACCTTCAGACTAATTTTCTTTTCCAACTCATTGGATAATTCGAGCAGGCTGTCTTTGTCCAGTCCGCTTTTTGCCAGGGTTTGGTGGTCTACTTTATTCAGTTTACTCAGATTCTCTTTGGTTTTGATCCAGAGTAGATAGGCCTCCATGAGGGCAGGGTCATTGAGTTCATAGATTGCTTCTTTTAGGTTTTTGACCGACTGAAACAGCAGGGCTTTGTTAGCCAATCGGTAGTCAAATACCTGATTGATCCAGGTCTGCTGCTCTTCTTTGCTCGTTTCGAAAAAGGCATAGTAATAGTAATAGTAATAGTAGCTCATAGAACTGCCCTTTTTCGTATTCACTCAAGAACGCAAAGTACTTGTTGTACTGAATCAGGTAGTTTTCCGCGCTTTTTTTGAGGTAGATGCTGGCTTCCTTTTTGTTGCCAGCCTTCAGGTTGATTTTGGCCAGCATGAAAAGCGAATTGGCATAGTCTGGATGATAAAAATCGAAAAGGGTGGTACGGATCTCCAGAGCTTTTCTTTCTTGCTTTTCGGCTGTTTTCAGATTGTTGGCTTGATACAAAAAGGCAGAGTAGGAGGAAAGGGCTTTCGCTAGATAAAAATGTGACTTTCCATAATTCTTCTCCAGTGTAGCTATAGATTCCAGGAAATACCCCTTGGCCTTTTGTGGTTCCGCCTCAGCGATGGCCTGTGCCTTTAGGATCAGTAATCTGCAATAGTCGGCATGTGAGGTGCCTACCGATGGTTCTAATATGGTTTGGCAGTTTTGAAGTAAGTCCTGACTGCTGGACGCAAAGCCCTGCTGAATCAATACATCGGCCAACTCGAGCTGCGACTTGGCCAGTACCGGATGATTCTCTCCATAGTAGCTTCTCTGGAATGCAATCAATTCGCTCAGGGTTTCTCCCGCTTCGTTCAGGTTATTCATCGCTATGTAGATTTTGGCCTTCAAGAGGTAAGCTTGCGATTTGGCAGGATGAAAATCCGGGTAGATGTGCTCTAGTATTTTCAGGGCTTCATTGTTCAATGCTTCAGCTACAGTGAAGTTTCCTTTCGTGAGGTAGAAGTCAGATTGATACACCAAATTCATCGATTTGGCAGTGAGTTCTGGGTCAGTACTGGCATTTTCTGTGAGTTGGTTGCATTGGTTGAAGTAGCCTTCCGCCACATCGAAGCGTGCCATTTCGGTCCCAATCGAACCCAGGAGGGCCAGTACTTCTATGGTTTTGGCATCTTCCTTTCCATAGACTTTTTTGCTAAGGTCGTGAAGGGTGCTGAGCATCTCTTGTGCTACCCCTAGCTTCCCTTGTGCACGAAACAATTCTATCACCAACCGGAGTTGATCTATGTAGATGGGCGATTTGGTACCATATTGTTCCCGGATCAGAAGTAGAGCGGGCCAATAGTGGACGTAGGCGCTATCCAGATTTCCGTCCATGAATTGCGAGTAACCCAGAGCCCTGTCTACATAAATGGCCAATTTTTTGTCAACTCCTGATTCATTTTTTAGAGTTGTATAGATGGATTCAAGTTTGGAACCGGCCATTTCCTGATTTCCCTTCAATAAATCTAAATAGGCCTCAGCGGTAGCTTTGAGCTGTTCATCGGTTTCGTTAGTAGGATACCACTGTTCGAGGGAGCTGGCAGCAGACCTGGAATCATAAGATGCCAATTGCCTGAATACGGTGGTCTCGTTGTTTCCGAAAGCCATCGTAAAATTGAGAAGCAGTATGACAAGAGTACGAATATGCATGACACGCCTATTGTTTAAGTTTCAATAATATGCTCGCCGAATTGATGAACATTTCGCCACTTGCTTCTGCTTCATATTCATATTCATCTCCAAAACCATCTAGAAAGTAATCGCTCTTTTCATAATAATCAAAAGATAGAGTTGCCGCTTCGTTGCTTTTAGAGAGGAGAATGGTTTCATCATCAATCCATTCTATTTGCCATAGATTGAGCCCTTCGCCGTATAGTGGATCCTTGAAATCAAAAAGCAAGTCTTCACTACCATTGGCCATTTCCCAGATTCCTTCAGGTATCCCTTCGCCAAAATTGGAATAGAAGTAGCTGATCTCGATGAAGAAAGAATAATCCTCTTCATAAATTTCGTATTCACCATTGCCATAATCATATTCATAATTCTCGCCTGGGAAGTATTCCATGATCATGTCTGCACCCGCATATTGAAAGAGAAACTCTAAAAGGTTTAGTCCAAAGAACTCTTCCTTTGATTCCAATCTGTACAATCCTGAGGAGTTAAACGTAAGGGAGTAGGAATCAACAAAGTCAATTTCGTCCGTGTAATCGACCTCATTGGCAATGAATCCCAATTCGCGGCTGTAGAGGATATCGATAGTTTGAACCTCCTCAGGAATATCGAGCTCAAATACCTCCTCATCAGTATCAATACCTGATACATAAGTAGGGATATCTAATGAAATATCTACTTCTTCTATTATCCATTCGCCTTCCAGATAGGGAGCATCTGTTTCTGGCAAAGGGTCTGAACAGGACCATAAAAGGCCCACAAGTGGAAGTATGAGGCTATATCTGTTTCTTAAAATTTCCATGTCAATTCAGTTCCGATGTGAAATCTAATTGGGTCCTGTGGTACATAAGGCATACCATCATCACGTCCCACATAGTTGTGGTAATAAGTGGTGTTGGTCAAATTGAAAATTCTGGAATACACTCTGAAATTGATGGATTTGGAATCAATGATTTGGTATCCCAGACTCGCATTAGCAATGGTGTAGGCTGGGCTTTCGAAATATTCATAAGAAACTTTGTCCACCATAGGTGAAAGAGAAGGACCTCTTCCGTTGATCTTGATAGAGGTATAGAACTTGTTGTATATGATATCAAGAAAGCCTTTGTATTGGTATTGCGAATAATTGAGAATGGGTTGGTCTTCGTCGAAGAAGTCGTACTGCGATGAGATCCATCCGTCGTTGACTGAATAGGAGGCTTGCCCTTTGATTGTAATTGGTCCAAGTCTCATCAGAGAGTTTAATCTGGCAGTAAGGCCATAGACTTCCGCTTCCCCTTGATTGACAGAGGTCTCTAGCCTGGCAGCATCAATATTGTAAGTCAATTCATTGAAATCAGAATCACCGTTTAGATCTATCAAATCCGTGAGGTAGTTGTAATAACCACTGAGGGTCAATGAAAGGTTTTTGAGCAGATAAATCTGATAGCTCATTTCTAGTGATCTCAGCTTTTCAGGATTCAAGTCCGGATTGGGAACTCGGAAGTAATCAGCAGATCGGATGTCCTCATTCGGGTCATAAGCGTAAAAGGATCCTCCCTGTACAAATGACTTGTAAGGAGAGGGAGATAGGAAGGATTCTCCATATAGTAGTTTGGCTCGGTGTTTCTTATTTGATGAAGAATAGACAATGCCCAGTCGTGGATTCAATGCAGCCTTGAATCTAGAGTTGTAGTCATATCTGATCCCCGCTGTTACGCTCAGGTTTTTAGAGGGCTGATACAGCATTTGGGCATAGGTGCCAATGTTGTGATATTGAATATAGTAGAAGTTTTGTTTAACCGTGAGGTCGTCATAAAAAGTCACATCATTCAAATCATAGATACCATAATATCCAGCCGCCCCAATGTAATAATAGTTCTGGAGAGGCGCAGGCTGCTCTGGATCAAACGGAGTAGGTGATAGTCCTGTCTGCGGCAGAGAGTTCAATAATTCGTAACTCAAACCTGCGATTACAGATAGTTTGCTTGAGAAATTGTAGTTGAACTGTTCCTCGATCTTAGAACTTTGTGCCTGACTGTAGAAATAGCCTCTCTGCCAACGACTGCTTGCATTGACGAAATGAGAACCTTCGTCTAGTTCATAGCGACTCAAAGTAATCGTAGATCCAATGCCCCATTTTTGATTGAATGAGGTGAATTGGTGTTTGGCGTAGATGATGTTGTTGGTGGTTTTAACCTGACCGTCTTCTTCGTATAGCGTATACCTTGGGTCTACACCGTAGCTCGTACTGTGTTCGTCCTGATGATTGACGATGCCTAGAGTGAAATTTTTGAAATTGACCTCAGTCTGAATGAAATGCGATCGTGAGGGCATGTTGAAGTCCAGAGACAAAGGCCCACCATGAAAGCTTTCACCAGCTCCTACCTGAAAGTCATTGATATCATACAATTCATTGTAATAAGGTGATTCTGGTACGATATAAGGAAGGTTACTGCGATTTTCATTGTACCATTTGTATTCTTCTGGAAATTCCTCTGCATAGTTAGGTTCTGCTGAACTATATAGGTTGCCCGTTAGGCTGATGCTTAGGTTGTCTTTTTGAACCCGTGCATGAAGGTTGTGATTGAAGGTGTTGAAGCTTCCATATTCTGTGCTTGCCGATACGAATTCTTCTTCTTGATTCTCATTGGTGATGATATTGACAATACCTGCGAATGCATCCACTCCATACAGCGCTGAGGCTGGACCGATGATCACTTCCACTCTTTGTGCACCGGTCAAACTTAGGTTGGTACTGAGGGCATAGCCATCGCCTGTGGCAGGTGTGATTCGAATACCATTCATCAGGATGAGTAATTTTTCATTCCCACTGATGCCTCTGACCGTGATGTTGTTTCTAAACTGAGGGCTTGCATTGCGCTGGAACTCCACCTCTGGCACATCCTCCAGCAGTTCTGAAAGGTTGGTGTAACCTCTCACCATCAAGTCTTCTGAGGTAAATACATAGGCAGTAGCAGGTGCGTCCTGCACACCCTGCTTATTTTTGGATGCTGACACAATCCCTACATTCAACATTTCTTCTAAGGAAATGTCAAAGAGTTCATCAGGCTCCATGTATTTTTTGGGCTGTGAGATTTGTGCAGTACTCATCATTGCGTGGAAAATGAGCCCGCTGACAACTAGGAACTTAAGATACAGGGGAGGTCTAAAGAGGTATTTGTGAATCATCGAAATAACATAATGTTCTTGTTAATTTTAGATTGGTAAGATTCAATATAGCCTATATCAGCGTTTAAACCCAAATTTTCTTTGGAACTTAATTCCAGAATGACCTTGGTTTTTTGGAACAGATGATATCTATATCAATGATATGTGTACCCTTGACAGAATAAGACAATTCTATAAGTGTAGAAAGGTTTAATTCAGAATTAACTTCGCCTTTTATTTGATATCAGGGTTCGATTTAGTGTTATGAATTTATCTACAAGTATTGGGAAGTTGAGGTTGTTGGCGATTTTAGAAGGGATTAGCTATTTGTTGTTGGGAATTACCATGCCACTCAAATATGTGATGGATATACCAGAACCTAATTTTATTGTAGGAATGGCTCATGGATGGTTATTCATTTTGTATATCATCTTTTGTTTGGTCTGCATTTATAAGTACAAATGGTCTTTTCTATCTTCTGCACTGGCTTTGTTCGCTTCCTTAGTACCCTTTGGGACTTTTATTGCCGACATTAGACTTTTTAAGTTAGAGAGTGTAAAAGTCCAGGAAGACCAATAAATTTTATTTCATATTTATAATATGAAGCTCATCAAACAGTTAGGATAGAAGATAGCCTGAAAACAAAATTGAACCGACTACTGAAAATATTCTTACTCACCCTTTTGGTGATATTTACTTTATCCTTTGTTCTTTCTAGAATCCTGCGAGTGACTCCTTTATCATGGGGACATGATGAGGTCAATATGTCCTTCTGGTCCAATGAGGCGATCAACGGATATGATCCTGTGGCCTACTTCACAGTAGGAAAAGCAGTGCCTGGATCTGATAGTTTTTCTGTGGAATGGAATGAGGCTAAGTGGCTGTTTTCATCGGATGAGAATAGAAGCCTATTCGAATCTGCCCCAGATCAGTATGCACCACAATATGGGGGCTACTGTGGGTATGCGGTGGCAAAGGGTTTTACTGCCAATACCGATCCTGAAGTTTTTGAGATTCTCAATGGTAAGCTCTATTTGTTTGTCGGAGAAAATGAAAAGGAAGAATGGATGAAGAACTGGAGAGAGAATATTCGGAAATGTGAGGATAATTGGTACTGATCGAGATACAAAAAAAGCGATCTGTTGGGATCGCTGTTTGTTGATGTTTTGATTATTGTTGAGGATTAATGTTGATGTCCTCCCGGTCCGTGTACATGACCATGATCGATTTCTTCTGCAGATGCCTCTCTTACATCTACAACCTCGCCGGTAAAGTACAAATCTACACCAGCCATAGGGTGGTTGAAATCCATTTTAACAGTTTCCTCTCCAATTTCTAAAACTAGTCCCTGCATTGGATTACCTTCCTGGTCGTTCATAGGTAGGAAAGTACCTACTTTCACTGCTTCGGCCAATTGTCCTTCCACCTGAAATATGTGGATTGGTAGATCGACAATTGCATCAGGATTGGGTTCGCCATAGCCGTCTTCGCTTTTGATTTCAAATTCAAAATTAGCGCCTACTTCCTGATTCAATAAATTTTCTTCAAACTGAGGTAAAACCTGATTATGGCCGAATAAGAAGACAAATGGCTCCTTGTTGTCAACTTCCTGTATGATTTCGCCCTCTTTGTTGCTCTCTTTTAATTGGTAGGTAATAGCTACCACTGAATTATTAGAAATTTTCATACGGCGAAGTTAAAGGCTTTCAAATCAATCTGGACATTATCTGACTTTTTCTCAAGGATTTACTGAATTAGGTGATTTGCCTAGAGCCATTGGCATAGTGCTTGGATATTCCTCCATGTACCAATGTTTAACTTAAAAAAGAATATAATGGAAATTATAGCAAATCAAGAAATAGAAAGAACGGCTATACAAAATATAGTGAATTGGGTGGAAGAAATCGATAGACATGAAGAGATGCTTCCCTTAGGAAATAGTGATGAAATGTTGGCTCTGTTGGAAAATACAAAAGGAGCTCCTTTGAATGCTCAAGAGCTCTTAGTCGCTCATCATATGTTGATCAATTCTGTCGTGAATTGATGTGTAAAAAGAATTAGTTTATCATAGGTTGGTTACCCGGTGGGTTACGGCTCATCGGGTATATTTTCCAATCAACCCTATGGTTTGGCATGATTCATGTCTAATTGAGATTGTTTTGAAGAAGGTTAGGTTAAGGCCGGTAAGTTCTCTTATCGGTCTTTTTTTTTGTATTAATATTGTAATATTGCGATATAAAAATATAGGTAGATCATGTCAGCGAAGAAATTAGGATTTTTAGATCAGTATTTAACCCTTTGGATATTTTTAGCTATGGCCATAGGTGTGGGGTTGGGCTACATAGTTCCTGAGATTTCCACAGCTATAGATGCTTTGAGCGTAGGTACGACCAATGTGCCAATTGCTATAGGTCTGATATTGATGATGTATCCGCCACTCGCGAAGGTGAACTACAAGTTGCTACCTGCTGTTTTTCGAGATGTGAAAACGCTGATGGTTTCGCTGGTTCTCAACTGGGTATTAGGACCTGTATTGATGTTTGTGCTTGCCATTATTTTTCTTCAAGACTACCCGGAATATATGGTAGGACTGATTTTGATCGGTTTGGCCAGATGCATCGCGATGGTGCTGGTGTGGAATGACCTAGCGGATGGTAATTCTGAATATGGGGCTGGTCTGGTTGCATTGAACTCGATCTTTCAGGTATTTGGTTATAGTTTTTATGCATGGCTATTCATTACAGTTCTACCTCCCTATTTCGGGATGGAAGGAGCGATTGTGGATATTTCGATAGCTACTATTGCTGAGAGTGTTTTTCTCTATTTGGGAATCCCATTTATCGCTGGCATCTTGAGTCGTGTGATTTTGGTGCCTATCAAGGGAGAGCAATGGTACAAAGAGCGTTTTATACCGAAGATTTCACCAATTACCTTAGTTGCTTTGCTTTTTACTATTGTAGTGATGTTTTCGCTCAAAGGAGAGTTGATTGTTCAGATCCCTATGGACGTTTTTAGAATTGCCATTCCGCTATTGATTTACTTTGCGCTCATGTTTGTTATTGGTTTCTTCCTTAGCAAAGCAGTGGGTGCTACTTATGATAAAAATGCTTCTATCGCCTTTACAGCAGCTGGTAACAATTTCGAACTGGCTATTGCTGTCGCTATTGCTGTTTTTGGATTGAATTCAGGTCAGGCTTTTGCAGGTGTGATAGGTCCATTGGTAGAGGTGCCCGCCTTGATTCTATTGGTTCGTGTGGCTTTTTGGCTCAAGAAGAAATACTACTAGTTTCCAACTGATCTTTCTTGATTCGAAAGGCGATGTAAAGTATACTGATGCCGATACTCAATGCGGTAAGTATAGTAATGAAACTGGTCCAGTCAGCTATTTGATGCTTATTCAAGATCAGAATAAGCACTAATCCCATATAGAGGAGTCTGGCTACTTCTAAAACAATGGCCCAGGTTTTGGCTTGCATTAAGGCTCCCCAGCTGATGATCATAGCAAAGATTCTTATGGATAGTAAAAAGCGATTGAGTCCCGTCAATGGACTGGACAGATCCACTGTGACAAATAGATAAGCAAGAGAAAGTATGACCTGTGAAATAAGGTAGGGTGTGAGGTGGCTGAATTGCTCGCTTTGATATTTCACTTGTTCCTCTTTTGTATATCCGATTCGGTCGACTTTTTGGGTTTCCAAGCCTCTGGGGCGCCAACCTAATGGCATGAACCATAATCGAAACTTGTCCCACCAGTAAGGGGCTGCTATGGCATCATCCCAAAGCTGTTTCCAATATTGGAAATTGATATAGATAGGGTCCCAGGTACGGGGTGGATGTGTGACCCCATAGCAGACTTCTTCTTTTTCTTCTTCAAAGGTTCCGAATAGCTTGTCCCAAATGATCAGGAATTCTGAAAAGTTCTTGTCGATATATTGAGGATTGACACCATGGTGTACCCGGTGGTGGGAGGGAGTTACAAAGAATTTTTCGAACCATCCGAGTTTCTTGATCAGCCGCGTATGATGCCAATAGGCCAGTAGCAAATGAACGGCCGCTACTGCATAGATCGCCTCTGGACTGAAGCCTATTAAAACCAATATCCAATCGAAAAACAGGAACTGAAAGATTCTTTGTGTGAAGCTGGCTCGAATTCCTACGGATAGATTCATTTCTTCTGAAGAGTGATGAGGCATATGGGCAGCCCAAAAGATATTGATGCTGTGCCCCGTCCGGTGAAACCAGTAAAAAAGAAAATCCTGGAGGAGCAAAAGGATCAAAAGCGTATACCAATTGGTGGGGATCTGCCAGGGGGCAAATTGAAAGAGCCAACCGTACCACTTGAGTACAAAAAATGCCACCGCTAGATTGACGCACTGATTACCTATGCCAGTGGCCAGATTGGTAATCGTGTCTTGAAATGGATAGAAGCCATTTTTAGTTTTGATACTTACGACTACCTCTACCAACAGCAGTACCAATACAATCGGTATGATGAAAGCATAGATGTTCATTTTTTGGGTTTGTGTTGTGACTATTAAACGAATGAATGCTGGATTCAGTTTGTTGATAGCCAATTATTTAATGGTCCAACATAGAATAACTACCCTTCAGTAGAAACTTGTTTTAATTAGAGGGTGTTTTCTGGTCGGACTAATCAATTATATTTGCCGCATCTAATTTATACTTATGAAGCCCCGTTTTAAAAAGCTCTTTTTAAATCTATCGGTATTGATCGTTATTGTGGCTTTGGCATTATTGGGCTATGTCACAGTCACCATTCAAAAAGCCAGAACAGAGCTATCAAAACAAGCCATTAAGGAATTGTCCGATCGATCGATGGAGCACTTTGAGGCCTTCTACAATCCGATTGATCGTATGGCTGCCATTCTCAGTGATTGGGGCAGGGAAGAGGTGCTATTGATAGACGATCCTCAGAGGTTAACTGCACAATTGATGCCCTTGCTTAAGGAGCTTCAGCTTATTTCAGGTTTGTCCATTGCGGATACATTAGGGAACTCCTATTACTTGACTCAGCTAGAAGGCAACTGGCTATATAGGTACTATCAGAAGGAAACTGGATTGTATCATTGGGTCACTATTGATAGCACAATGACGGTTCTGGCTGATCGGGAGGAAGAGCTGGATTATGATCCGAAAACCAGAGCCTGGTATCAATTAGGTATGTCTGAGGTGGAGATAAGAAGACCACTATGGACTAAGGCTTATTCTTTTAGCGATAGTCAGGATTGGGGAGTTAGTGGAGTGGTCAATTGGCAGGATTCTACCAAGGGTACCATAGTAGCTGCCGTGGATATTCCTTTAAAAAATCTCTTTACTCGTATTTCTACCTTTGGGAAAGGTAGTGGTTCCCAGTCCTTTTTGTTTAATGATGAGGAGAAGGTTTTTGATCCCAATCACTCCCCTCAGTTTTTTGTTTCTACGACTGAACTGGATGAATACTTTGATAAAGTACTCAATGTTTGGTCAGACTCTGCAGGTTTTCAAAGCAATAGTTTTGAGTGGTCAGGTGATAAGTACTGGGTAGGTTTACAGCCCCTACATATCACTCAGAGAAGCATATGGTTGGCTACATTCACAAGAGAGGGGAATTTCTTCACAGTGCTAGGTAACAATTTTGCCTCAGTCGGAGTGGTATCTGTCATGATCGTTCTGCTAGGGATATTAGTAGCGTTTTGGTTAGTTCGACGTGCCAAACCTCAGATCGAAGCACCAGAGATTGAGATGTCAAACTTTGAATCTAGTGTGAAATCATGGATAGCTCAGGGTGAGGGTAGTCAGGTCGAATTCAAAAGCACGGTTAGAATGAATTTGCATTCGAACAACCCTGGTAAGGAAATAGAGTTAGCCTGGCTCAAAGGTGTAGTAGCTTTCTTGAATACTGATGGCGGCTTATTGTTTTTAGGAGTAGATGATGAAGGAGAATTTTTAGGGCTGAATGCTGACCGTTTTCCTAATGAAGATAAATGTTTGCTCCATGTCAAAAATCTAATCAAAGAGCATATTGGTCCCAGTTATTTTCAATTTATAGATTTTGGAGTCAGAAGTGTAGAAGGGATGAATCTGGTATACATTCAGGTCAAACCTTCAACAATTGCCGCTTATTTGAAACCAAAGACAGGAGAGGAGATTTTCTACATTCGGAGTGGTCCTGCCAGCGAAAAGCTGCCAATGAGTAAGGTTGTAGATTACCTCAAAAGACGCAGGGTATTCGAATAAGTATTTATTCTCTCTCTTACCTTGGCTATTGAGAAAACCTGAAGCATTTTTGCTCTCAACTTGAAAATAGCAAAGGACATATTGATCTTTATACTGGCTCTGAATACCCTTGCTAGTACATTGGCTGTGCCGCTGATTTATATGGATTTTGGGATGAGGCGTGATTATATCGCTGAAGTCCTTTGTATCAACCGTGACAAACCCATGCTCAACTGTGACGGCAAGTGTTATCTAGCCAAAAAATTAAAGGCTGCACAAGAGCAACAGGACAAAGAAAATGAGAGCATTAATATCAAGTCGGCTCCCTCATTTTTTGCGCAGCTATTAGAAATGATCAGTTTTGATCGTTCTGTCAATACGAGCTCGCCTATTTATCAGGACCGTGTTTTACACTTTGTGCTTTCTACATTCCTATCCGAAGTTTTCGTCCCACCCCGGGCTTGATTGAATGATTTTATTGGTGTCCATAAGTTTTGCGGTAAACGCAAGCTGATGGTAGGGCTATGCCTCTACTCTTCGTTTGATTCATGGCGTTGAGCTAGAAATAGCAATTCATGCATAGTCTAAAAAATTCTTTTAAGAATGAGGCAGGTAGGATGTCTCACAACTTTTAATTCGATCAAAAATGAAATACATATATTATCTAGGGGGAATGATCGCTTTTGCATTGCTATCCTCATGTGAAGAAAACAATGATTCTAATAGTGCTGGTACAATCGAGATCAAATTCGATAATGTAGTAGGAGAGAAGCAGTCCGGTATTTTGTCCAACCCATACAATGAAGATTACCCTTTTACGACTGCCAAGGTTCAGGACTATAACCTGACTTTGGTCAAATACATCGTGAGTGAAATTGTATTAGAAGGGCCAGAAGGTGCTTATTATGCAGATGATCTAGTAATAGCAGGGGATGATGTTAACGGTTATTATCTGGTAGATGAGTCCAACCTCTCTAGTCAAAATGTGACCATAGAAGGAATCATGCCTGGAATCTATGATCAAATTAGTTTCAAGATCGGAATAGAGGAAGAAGGTGTAGATCAGGGTGCGAGCATCATACTAGATGGAATGTTCTGGACATGGAATAGCGGCTACATTGGAATAAAAGTAGAAGGGCAATCGCCTCAGAGCGACGGTGAGTCCTTTGGTGAAACCATTGAAGAAGAAAATCCACGAGGTTTTGGTTATCATATCGGTGGATGGGGTTCACCTAACAATGTAAGAACAGTCACGATTGATATGGATGAAATACTGGTGAGTCCGGATTTCAAACCAGAGATTCACCTTGTTGCGGATATCGCTAAATTTTTAGATGGAGGAGAAACCTTTGATTTCTCTGTTCAAAACAGCGTTCATCACCCTCAGGCAGGTTCTGTATATGCTGATAACATCCCCTTGATGTTCTCATTTGATCACGTGCATAACAATCCACTTTGATGCAAAGGCTGTTTGTATCGGTGTTTTTTGCTGTGTTTTTATTTTCCTGTGACCATGGAAGTGAAAACACGGTGCCTTTTGGTTTTCAGCAACCGGAGCATTTTCCTGAGGCGACTTATACATTTGAAAACAATCCGGTGACAAAAGAAGGGTTCGAATTAGGAAAGTTCATTTTCAATGACCCTCTACTATCTCGTGACAGTACGATTTCTTGTGCTTCATGCCACGATCAGCGTGTGGCTTTTGCTGATCCGCAGCATCGATTGAGTATTGGGATTGATGGTAGGCTGGGAGAGCGAAATGCGCCTCCCATTTTCAACCTGGCTTTCGTCAATGAGTTCTTTTGGGATGGTGGTGTGGTGCATGTGGATTTTATTTCCCTCAATCCAATTGCTAATCCGTTAGAAATGGATCATGATGTTGCTCTGGTGATAGAAGATATGAAAAGCGATCCAGAGTATCAGCAGAAGTTTGCTGCGGCCTTTGGGGAAGGAAAGGAAATCAATAGCGCCAGAATGCTGCACGCTTTGTCCCAATTCATGGTGATGATGGTGTCAGCCAATTCGCGTTACGATCAATACTTGCTAGAAGGCGAGGCTTTGAGTGAGGCGGAACTTAGAGGTTTAGCGCTTTTCGAAAACAATTGTGCTAGCTGCCATGAAGGGATACTCTTTACGGATCGCGGTTTTCACAACAATGGTCTGGACAGTGAGTTTACTGATGTCGGCCGCTATCTGATCACGGAACGTGACGAAGACTTGGGTAAGTTCAAAACGCCCAGCCTTCGTAACATTGCCCTTACGGCTCCCTTCATGCATGATGGGCGTTTCAAGAGCTTGGAGGAGGTGCTGCATCAATATGCAGAAGCAGTAAAAGATGCTCAAACTCTTGATGCAAGCTTGAAAGCTGATGGCCGGTTGGGTATTTCTTTGACCGATCAGGAACAGTTTGATATCATCGCCTTTTTAGAAACACTCACCGACGAATCCTTCGTCTCCAACCCTTTGTTTTTTGCTCCATGAGAATTTTAATAACAACCCTTTTTCTTCTTACCTCATTTTCTACCTGGGCCTGCGATATTTGCGGTTGCCAGTTAGGCGCTTATTCTTTTGGGATATTGTCTCAGAACCCGTCGCACTTTATAGGCTTCAGGTACAGTCAGGCGCAGTTCCATGCTTCGATCGATAATGAGGTGCTCGCAGACGAATACTCTGATGATACGTACCAGATGGTAGAGCTGATGGGGCGTTATATGATCAATTCCAAATGGTATGTTACAGCTTCTCTTCCTTATGGAATCAACAAAATGGATGGCAATAGCCAGCAAGTTTCTATCAATGGGATCGGAGACCCTATCCTGCTTTCTTATTATAATCTTTTCAACACCAGTAGTGAGAATTTTCGAAAGTGGAATCATTCGTTATTGTTGGGTGCGGGGTTGAAATTTCCATTGGGTGAGTATGATGCAGAAGATCAAGATCAGATCATCAATCGCAATTTTCAATTGGGGTCGGGTAGTTTGGATTATTTGGTTGCTTCGATCTATACTGTCAAATACCAAAACTGGGGATTGAATCTGGAAGGAAGCTATAAGATCAATTCGAAGAATAATTTGGATTATCGTATCGGAAATCAATTCAATGCGCTGGCTAAGGTTTATTATGCTTTGATCCAGCCTGAATTCAGTTTGCTACCTTATGTGGGGATGGTTTATGAGCAGTCTGCTATGCACACTGAGGAGGGCTTCAAGCAAATCAATACAGGCGGCAAAGTGACTATGGGCCAAATAGGTTTACAGGCCTATGCGGGACCCGTTATGCTGATGGGGAATTATAATATGATTGTTTCCCAGTACTTTAATACCGATAGCCGAAGTACCATTACTTCCGACAATCGTTTTCAGCTTGGGTTGGTGTTTAATCTTTCGTTAGGAGCTAAGAGGGAGATGGATCTTTAAAAATCGGGATCCTCTCCATCAATTGCAGTCAGTTCACAGCGTGCGTTACCAAAGGCCATTTTGGATTGAATCACCAGTGGGATATTGCGTCCATCTGTGGACATCCAACCAAAGATAGGTCTGCCTACGGTATACTTTCTGTCTTCTGGAAAGTAGATTTGAACGCGATGTGCACTTACTTTATCTTCTTCAAATTTGATCTTTTCGATTCCATTGTAGATCAAGCATACAGGATAGACTTTTTTGTCATAGTGGCACCTGATGGTTACTGTATCACCTTTGGGGACTCTAAACCAGTTGACATCCATGAAGTAGACGAGAGTACTGACTATGTCGTAGCTATCATCTGTCATGTTTACTTTCCATGCTCTTGGATCCTTTTCATCCTTTTTAGTTTTGATAGCCTTAACATCTATTATATTCTTTTCACGGTCAAATTGATTCCACTGATCCCAGAAACCATTTTTGATCGTAACATGTTTTTCTGAAAAGTAAGGCTGCAGGCTTTTACTGTTTATGATCGATAAATAGTCGTCATCCATATCTGTGAAAAAAGCCGCCATCCCATCGGTATACGCATGAGCCTTCACCACATGATGGTAGTCATTGTTGATGATCCTTGAGTTCTCCTGAAAGCTCAGGCTACCGCCACCTAACGTGAACCACCCCAATTTAAATTTATATTCCAGGTTTTCGGCTTTCATTTTTTTTTCTTTGCCATCACCAGGATTTTTGGATTGGGCATAACTAGGGCCGGACAACAGGAGGAATATTGACAGGTATGCTTTGATAAAACTCAATTTCATTTTTATTCCTTTTGTGACTAAAATAATCAAATGCTTTTGAAATACTAAAACTAGATTGCATCGAAAATGTTATCCTAATTTCATATTTCTATTCATGGGTTATCAATATTCAGACCAAAAATTTTGTCCTATGCCCTGGTTGCATCTTCATGTGGATACTCAGGGCCTTATAAAGGCCTGTTGCAGCACTTCAGTGACTTTTGGTAATTTGAATAAAGATAGTGTTTCCGAAATATGGCAGAGTAAAAGTATCAATGACTTTCGTCAGCAGGTGATAAAATCTGGGGTGGATAAAAGGTGTGCAGCATGTCTCAATAGAGAAGCTTCTGGCAAGTCCAGTATGAGAACCGAAACACTGGCAAGGTACCCTGATTTGAGTCAGTCAATTCTCGATAATGAAGGAAAGGTTGATACTAAACCTGTATATCTGGATTTAAGATTTTCTAATCTCTGCAATCTTCGCTGTAGGACTTGTTGGCATGGAGCGAGTTCTAGTTGGTTCAAAGAAGCCAAAGCGCTGAAGAATACCGCAGCAGATCAAGCGATCATTCGTGCTACGGAAAACAACAGTGAGATAATCCAGGGGGTGTTGCAGTTGGCTGAAGAGGTGGAGGAGGTGTATTTTGCCGGAGGAGAGCCACTGATGATGGAAGAGCATTATCAATTATTGGATCTGCTGTGTCAGTCTGGTCAGCAACCCCTGCTTAGGTATAATACAAATCTTTCCATTTTAAAATTGAAGAATCAGCATGTCCTGGAATTCTGGAAAGAATTTAAAAAGGTTCAGCTTTCCGTCAGTGTAGACGAAATAGAAGAAAGAGGTGAGTATGTCAGAAAAGGATTGAAATGGGAGGTGCTGGTGGACAATATGCGGCAGATCAAGAAAGAATGTCCACATGTCAAACTCGAAATTGCTCCGACGGTCAGTGTATTTAATGTAGGACGATTAGGCTTGCTACATCGATACTTTGTTGAAAAAGAATTGATATCCGTCAATGACATCTATTTGAATATGCTGGATCGACCCTTTTACTACAACATCGTGAATCTGAGTGATAGGGAGAAGCAAAGTGCTACTTCAGAGATACGTGCACATTTGGACTGGTTGCGGGAAAATCAAGCCAATGAAATCATGATGAATGAGTTCGAATCCATCATTAGTTATATGAATAGTCGAACAGCTAGTGAAAAGCAAATGAATAAGAGGGTGGAGGCTGATGCCCTTTTGGATAAAATACGTGGTGAAAAGTTTCCGTTGATTGAATGAGGAAAAACAGTGAAATACGGAACATTTTTCTTTGTATATTGTATATATGTTGTAACACATAAAACAACAGAAGATGTCAGGTAAGATTATAAATATAGAGCCCATGGTATTTCCATGGAGGACACAAGATCCATTTCTTTTTTGTGCGCACCATAGGGATTTGTATCCCAAAGGCAATGAGGATTTTGGACCAGATGCCAGTTTAGCTGGACGTAATATTGGACAGGATTTCTCTATTAAGGATGGCTTCAGAATGTATCATGGTACCAAAGTGCCAGGTTTTCCTTACCATCCGCATAGAGGTTTCGAAACCGTCACTATTGCCAAAGAAGGTGTGGTAGATCACTCGGATTCTTTGGGAGCAGCGGGTCGCTTCAGCGATGGAGATGTGCAATGGATGACCGCCGGTCGAGGAGTTCAGCACTCAGAGATGTTCCCTTTGCTGAATAAAGATAATGGTAATACCCTGGAGATCTTTCAAATCTGGTTGAATTTGCCGGCTAAGAGTAAACTGGTTGAGCCTCACTTCGCTATGCTTTGGAATGAAAAGATCCCTGTAGTAACGCAGGAAACGGATGGCGCAAAAGCTAGCGCGCGCATCATAGCAGGGGCATTCGGTGATCAACAGCCGTTGGCACCAGCACCAGACTCCTGGGCTGCAGATACCGATCATGAAGTGGCGATATGGTCTATGAAGCTAGAACCTGGAGCTGAGTTGATGTTGCCAGGTGCAAAAAGTGCTGAAGCCACACGTACGCTCTATTTCTATCAGGGTACAGGGTTAGAAATGGAAGGACAAGTCATTCCTGACTATCATTTGGTAGACGTAGATAGTACAGAGGAGCTTACTCTGAAAGGCGGGGCTGAAGAGTGTCATGTACTGCTATTGCAAGGTAAACCAATCAAGGAGCCCGTAGTTCAGCATGGACCGTTTGTGATGAATACGCAGGAGCAGATTCATCAAACGATGCTCGAATATGGTCGTACGCAGTTTGGTGGATGGCCCTGGTCAAAAGCTGAGCAAGTCCATGATCCTGCCAAAGGACGCTTCGCTCTTCATGCTGATGGCAGAGAAGAAGTGCCAGAGTGATATATTAGCTAGATTTTAGTAGTAAGACATTAGTCTGGATTAATCTAAACACTAGTGCCTAAGATCTAGCTACTTATAAATCAACCTCTCTTAAAAGCTAGATTGGTATCAGAGGATTCCTTGGGATCAAAATAGTAGCCATCATAGTTGAAGCCTTTGAGGCTCTCTATATCGTTGATTTGATGGTCGATGATGTAGCGCGCCATTAGACCTCTTGCGCGTTTGGCGAAGAAGGAGATGATTTTGTATTGGCCATTTTTAAAGTCTTTGAATTCTGTGTTGATCACGGTTGCTTTCAGCGCTTTTCGGTCAACGGATTTAAAGTATTCGTTGGAGGCCAGGTTGAGTACTATATCATCTCCTTGCTTTTTCAGATCACGGAGGAGGAGTTTAGCAATTTTATCTTCCCAAAAGCTGTATAGTGTTTTGTGATTGTCAAAAGCCAGCTTGGTTCCCATTTCCAAACGATATGGCTGAATTAAATCTAGGGGACGCAGTAATCCATAAAGACCAGAGAGTATGCGTAGATGTTCTTGAGCAAAGTTCAGACCCTTGTCATCCAAAGTTTCAGCTTCAAGCCCTAAATAGACGTCTCCTTTAAATGCATGTAGACAGGTTTTAGAATTCTTCTCATTGTGAGCTGCCTTAAAGCTATTGTATCTTTCTACATTGAGCTGGGCCAGGTTTTCGCTTAGGCTCATGAGCGATTGCAAGTCTTCCACTTTCTTTTCCTTAAGTACAGAAATCAGCTCTTTGGTTTCTTTTGGGAAACGCGGAAAAGTATGTTCTACAGATGGTTTATTGTCAAAATCTAGAGTCTTTGCCGGGGATATCAATGCGATCATATGCTATAAATTTTCACGAAGATATAGGATATTGAGTGACTATCTCAGCCCTTAAAATAGATAAATCAAATGACCCGATTGATTAGCTAAATAAAGACAAAAGGCCGAGCGATTCACCTTGATTGCTCGGCCTTTAACATGACGGAAAGTTGATCTATTCCAATGTTTTTTTGATGACTCCACACTTTAGCATTTTGTCTCCGAAGTAGGGGTTATTAATTTCGTCTTTGGTGCTAAACCAACTGGCTCCTTTATTGTCCAGAGCCATAGGGCAGTAGCACTTATTGATTTTTCCCGATTCAATGTTTCCTTCTAGAATTGCTTCCATACCTTCGTTTAACTCATAAAAGTGTCTTCGAGCAATCTCAATTTCCCCAGCTGAGAAAATGTTGCTCGCAATACCGGCTTCTTGCATTTTGCTTTCTGACTCTAGTGCAATGCTCAATTGCTGAGCATATTTTTTAGCCGTTTCAAAATCTGTTTCAACTAGGGCATCTCGTAGGCTAGCATAGGCTGAATAGATGGTTTGAATCCCTGTGCTTTTGAATTTTAAATCTTCTTTCTCAGTTTTTGCTGCGGAGAGTTCTGTATTCTCCACCATATAGCTTTTTTCTGTTTCATTCTTTTTGCTTTGGCATGCAATCAAGACGAATAGTAATGGAATTAGGGCAAGATTTTTCATGTCTTTGAAGTTCAGTCTTTAATATATCATAGTACAAGATCGTTACTTTTTTACGATTACCTGATCTTCAAATAGGCTTTTTACAATTCGCTTGCTGTAATCTTCGACTGGGAAATTCGCCTCTAACTCATCTTTGATTTGAAAATGAGAAATCCATACCAAACCGCTACCATCAAAATCATTTTGGTCCATGATGTAAAAGAAATTGGCTTCTAAAACTTTGTTGCTAGAGGGTGTGTCATTAGAGATCTCGCTGTATCTGTTTTGATAGAATTGGTCAAATTTGTAGATGCCCTCCGAGTATTTTTCCAACTCTTGATCACTTATTTCTTCATTGTCTTTGGATATATTGTCGATGACCGAAGCAGTTAAAATTCCATCGAAACCTTGAGAAAAAAGGTAGTTTTTTAAATGATGCGGGTTAACACGGCCTTCTTGAGAAAAGTCATAAACCTCATGTCCTGGTGTAGCCAAAACCCCTTCATTTTTTAGCGCCTTTACTGCATTGATCTCAAACTTTTTGTTTTTCTCCATGTTTTCTGAAAAACCAAAAACAATCACTTTGCGATATTTAAGGGGTTCATAGTTGTCTTTTTCCCATACGGCATCCAAAACCAAATCTTTGGACATGACACAACCCTGAAGAATAATTACAAATGCGAGGAATAATTTGGCTACTAGGTTCAATTTTTATGTGATTTTAATCAGGATTCAATTTATAAAGCCTTATTGATTTTAAAAAGACTCCCCATCCTTAATGATTGAATAAATATGTTCCTAAATTAGGCATCGTAGAGTTATTAGTTTCTATTATTATCCTAACTTTAATTATTTCTATGCGCCAATCCATTATTGTTGCTTGTATTTGTTTGCTAGTTATTTCATGCGATAACAAACCAACTAATAAGGTTCCCATACAGGTGATACCAGTTGTTGAGGTTAAAGCGAATGATGTTCCTCTCTATCGACAGTTTGTAGGTCAGGTGTATGGGCTCAAAGACATTCCAATTAGAGCAAGAGTTGAGGGATATCTTCTAGATATTCATTTCAAGGAAGGACAAAGTGTAAAGAAAGATCAGCTTTTGTATTCCATTGATCCTGAGCCTCTTTTGGCCGAATTGTCGAGTCAGCAGGCAAAAGTTGCAGAAGCAAAAACCAAATTAGCCAATGCTGAAAATCAATTGAAACGCTATGAACCGTTGGCTGAGATCAATGCGGTGAGTAAAAGTGATTTGGATTTTGCTAAAGCTCAAAGGGATGCAGCTTTGGCTTCTCTCAATGCGGCCAAAGGAAACCTTAGATCAAGTCAAATTCAATTGAGCTACTGTAAAATTAAATCGCCAATCAATGGATTTATAGGTAAGACTAATGCAAGAGTGGGAGAATTTGTAGGACGTGATCCTAATCCTGTAATTTTAAATACGATTTCTAAAATTGATACCGTAAGGGTTCAATTCTTTCTTACTGAAGCAGAATACTTACAAGTAGCAAGATATATTAGAGATCATAAGAATCAGTTCAAATCGGATAGTGTGAAAAGGGATCCAGTTGAATTGGGTCTGATTTTGTCTGATGGTTCGGTGCACCCATATAAGGGAAAAGTTGACTTTGTGAATAGGGAGGTGGATGCTACTACTGGAGCCATACTGGTTCAGGCCTCTTTCCCAAATCCGGATCGTATCATTCGTCCGGGTCAGTTTGCGCGAGTTAAAGTCAAAATGGAAGAAAAAAAGAATACAATAGCCATACCCCAAAGATGTGTCACCGAGATGCAAGGGCAATTTTCAGTCATGATGGTTACCGATAGTAGCACAGTACAATCAGTTCCGATCAAGTTAGGAGAAAAAGTCAGTGACTTGTGGCTGGTCGAAAGTGGTCTGAAGATTGGAGACCAAATCGTTTTGGAGGGACTTCAGAAGGTGAGATCTGGAATGAAAATCCAACCAGATACCACAGTGTTCAATAGTGTTTCATCTGTAGAGTAAAGGTTTATGTCTGATAGTAAAGGGAATTTCTTCGTTCATAGACCGATCGTTGCGATGGTCATAGCGGTGGTGATTGTGATTGTCGGAACTGTATCGGTTCTCGACCTTCCCATAGAGCAGTATCCCAACCTAACACCACCGATTGTTCAGGTACGTGCCAACTACACTGGGGCCAATGCTGTCAATGTTGAAGAATCGGTAGCTACCCCTCTGGAACAGCAGATCAATGGGGTGGACAACATGATCTATATGAAATCTACCAATGCCAATGACGGCAGTATGGTCATTAATATTTCATTTGATGTTGGCACTGATCCGGATATGAATACGGTCCTAGCTCAAAATAGAGTGTCTGCTGCCACGGCCAAGTTGCCGGAACCCGTAAAAAAGCTGGGGGTTACTACTGAGAAATCATTGCCTAATATTCTGATGCTAATAGCTCTGACATCCGACGGACGATATAATCAGGATTTTTTAGGAAACTATGCACTCATTAATATCAAGGATCAATTGGCTAGGATCAAGGGGGTAGGTAGAGTCAATGTTTTGGGTGCTTCTGACTACTCGATGCGTATTTGGATTAAGCCAGATAGGCTTTCACAATTGGGGATTACTGTTCCTGAGATTCTCAGGGCCATCAACCAGCAGAATATAGTAGTGCCAGGCGGGAAATTCGGTGCTGAACCAGCGCCCAAGGGAACTGAGTTTACTTACACAGTGAGGTTGCCAGAGCGTTTCAATTCACCAGAGGCATTTGGAGATATCGTCGTTCGTACCAATGAAGATGGTTCTCAAGTCAAATTGGAGAATATAGCCACAATCGATTTAGGTGTTGAGACTTATAATGCTTTCACGCGACTGAATGGAGAAACTTCTTCAATCATTGCGCTATATCAAGCTCCTGGGTCCAATGCTGTCGAATTGGCTGAAAATGTAATCAAAGAAATGGATAGGCTCGAAGGAAACTTTCCTGAGTCTATGAAATATGATGTTTCGCTAGATTCCACAGCTCCAATAACTGCGGGTATTAAGGATATTGTCGTTACGTTGATCATCGCATTGATTTTGGTTGTACTGGTAGTATTTATTTTTATTCAGGATTGGCGGGCGACCTTGATTCCAACTTTGGCTATCCCTGTTTCACTCATTGGAGCCTTTATCTTTTTCCCACTACTAGGGTTTACTATCAATGTATTGTCTTTGCTCGGATTAGTTCTAGCCATAGGTATTGTGGTAGATGATGCAATCGTGGTGGTGGAAGCGGTGCAGGTAAATATAGAGAATGGTATGAGTGCCAAGGAGGCTACATTGGATGCCATGCGCAAAGTAACTGCTCCAGTAATTGCAACTACCTTGGTATTAGTGGCCGTATTTATTCCGGTAGCAGGTATGGCTGGTATTACTGGACTGCTCTATCAACAGTTTGCCATCACAATTGTGGTTTCTGTTTTGGTATCATCTGTCAATGCTTTGACATTGAGTCCAGCATTGTGTTCTATTTTATTAAAAGAGCCCGAGCCCTTCAAAGGACCTTTAGGATGGTTTTTTGATAAGTTTAACAGGGGGGTAGATCGAACCACCGATGCCTATATGAGCTACACACAAGTTGTATCTCGCAAACTCAAACGAGGGGTTGTATTTATGTTGATCCTGACTGGAGCAACAGTTGTTTTTGGTAAATTGGTTCCGGGTGGTTTCATTCCTGAAGAGGATATGGGCTATTTTTTCGTTAACGTGCAATTGCCTAATGCCGCTTCTTTACAACGCACAGATGTGATTGCTAAAGATGTAGAACAGGCATTGATGAAAATACCAGAAGTTGATTTTGTCACCAATGCTACAGGTTTTAGCATGCTATCAGGAGCGATGTCTTCCAACAATGGATTCTTGTTTGTCTCTCTCAAGCATTGGAGTGAAAGAGATCGAACTGTCAAGGAGATCATTCAACAAGTCAATCAATTTCTGTATCTCAAAGTAAAAGGCGCACAGGCATTTTCTTTCGGTCCGCCTGCAATACCAGGTTTGGGCAATGGATCAGGTTTTAGCATTATGCTTCAGGATATGATGGGGAACTCTCCACAATATCTTCAGGAGAATGCACAGAAGTTTATTGTAGCGGCTAACCAAAAACCTGAAATTGGGAATGCCTTTACTACTTTTCAAGCTTCTGTACCGCAGCGCTATATGGACATTGACAAGGAAAAAGCACTTAAATTGGGGGTTAATCTAGAGGAACTGTATCAAACTGTGGGCACTTTTATGGGAGGAAGTTATGTGAATGATTTTACCCGATTTGGAAGACTATATAAAACCTATATTCAAGCAGAACCTGAGTATCGCGTGGATGAATCTCAGATTAGCAATTTTTTTATTAAGAGTAATACTGGGAAAATGGTACCATTAGCGACTTTGGTCAATATTGAACCTATAGCTGGCCCGGATTACACCAATCGATTCAACCTTTTCCGAGCCATCGAAGTAACCGGCGCCCCGGCTCCTGGGTTTACCTCGGCGCAGGCTATGGAGGCATTAGAAAAAACGGCTGCCGAAGTGTTGCCTGCTGATATGACTTATTCTTGGAATGCCATGTCATTTCAAGAAAAAAAGGCTTCTGGTTCTCTTGGGGTTATATTGACGTTCTCGTTGGTCTTTGTGTTCCTTATTTTATCAGCTCAGTATGAAAGCTGGTCATTGCCACTAAGTATTCTATTGGGAACTCCGTTTGCTATATTTGGCGCCTTGTTTTTCTTATGGGCGGCACGATTGGGGAGCCCTAGTTTTGAGAACAATATTTTTGCTCAGGTTTCTTTTGTGATGCTGATTGGTATGGCTGCTAAGAATGCCATTTTGATTGTGGAATTTGCCAATGATGAATTTAAAAAAGGATTATCCCTATTTGATGCGGCCATAGGAGCTGCCAGGTCAAGATTCAGGCCAATTTTGATGACAGCTTTTTCTTTTATTCTAGGAGTATTTCCACTTGTAATAGCTTCTGGTTCTGGAGCTGAGGCCCGAAAAGTGATGGGTATGGCCTTGCTTGGAGGAATGGGGCTAGCGACATTCCTTGGTGTATTTATGTACCCAATGTTATTTGTTTTGGTAGGTAAGTTGTTCAATTATGAAAAGAAACGGGATGAAGCAAATGCATAATAAATTACCCCTTTACATTTTGATCATGTTGCTTTTACTTGCTTCTTGTAAGATGGGACCAGCTTACAAGAGTCCTGAGGTAATTGCACCCGAAGTATTTCTATATCAAACGAGTCCATCAGATTCGTTAACAGATATCAAATGGTGGGAGCTCTTCAATGATCCAGTACTTGATTCGCTCCTACGGATGGCATTGGATAGCAACAGAGAGGTGAAAGCCACATTTAATAGTATAGAACAAGCACGCCTTAAGTATAAAATTCAAAAAGCAAACTTATATCCGGATCTCAATCTTCAAGGACAATTGAATTATGGGACTTATTCCGGCTTTTTGAATGATGAGGCCATGGGGAATTATTTGGCAGCTGGGGCTGTTAGTTGGGAGATTGATTTTTGGGGTAAGTTGCGAAGATTGAATGAGGCTGCTTTGGCAGATTATCTGGGAACTGAATTTGGATATCAAAATTTGAGGCTTTCTCTGGTCAGTCAAATTTGCCTCTATTATTTTCAATTAAGAATATATGAAGAAAGCGTAGCGATATCACGAAGAACATTGGCTCTTAGAGATAGCTCTCTGAATCTGATCCGTGCCAGGTACGACAAGGGGATAGTTGCAGAGATAGATGTTAATCATGCTGAAATTCAACAAGCCATTGCTGCATCGGCAGTTCCGCTTTTTGAACGTGCTGCTGCGCAGACACAAAATGCACTGAATGTACTCATAGGAAATAATCCAATGGAGGTAGCCAGGAGTATTCATATTGATAGTTTGGTAGTCAACCAGGATGTGCCTTTGGGTCTACCCTCAGAGTTGCTACTTAGAAGACCTGATCTAGCATTGGCCGAACAAAAGATTGTTGCTCAGAACGCAAGAATAGGTGTAGCCCAAGCCAATCGCTTTCCTTCAATAAGTCTCACTGCACTGGGTGGGGTAAGTAACGAATTGGCTAGTTTTAATACAGCTGGTGCAGCCTGGTCAGCCGGATTGAATTTGTTTGGACCATTGTTCAATTGGGGCAAAAATAAGAGACAGGTAGAAATCGAAAAACTTAGGACCGAATCGGCTTATTTGAATTATGAAAATGCGGTATTCAATGCATTTAGGGAAGTAGAAGATGCATTGATAGCTATTCAAACTTTCAAAGAGGAATATGCCGCCAGAGTCAATCATGTTAGGGCGGCTAATAATGCACAGTTTCTTAGTAGTCAAAGGTATGACAAAGGAATCACCAGTTATCTGGAGTATTTGGAGTCTCAGAGACAGGCATTTGAGGCGGAGTTAGCACTTGTAGCAGTGCAAGGTGAATTATTAAGTTCCTATGTTTTGCTCTATAAAGCACTTGGTGGTGGTTGGTTGACAGAAGAAGATTATCAAGCATCGCAAGCAACGAATTAATAAATGTTATTTCTGAAAAAGAATACAGATCACCCTTTGGTTAAGAACCGATACATTATCCTCTTTATAGTGATCATGTCCAGACTATTTTTGAGCCCGTTGGTGTCTACAAATTGGGGGTTTATTATTGCTCCGGTGTTTGACTTTTTCCTTTTCGCTGCGTTAATGTTGATCGTTCAGAAGTTTAGAAAGGCTTTCTGGATTCTTGGAGCATTTGGTTTTATAGCTGTAGCTCTGGGTACTTTTGGTGGATTTGCTTATGCCTTTGGCTTGTTTTTGTTTGCTGCTTTTATTGGGATTGTGGCAGTAGAATTGTTTTCTGATTTGCTAGGAAAAAAGAGTGTAGGTTTAAACGAAATGATAGGTGCTCTTGACGGCTATATTTTGATTGGTTTTATAGGTGCACAGTTGTTTTTGATTGTTAATTTCTTTTTTGATAATGCCTTTTCGAATCTCTCGGAAGGGCCAGCTGCTACACAAGATTTAATTTATTTCAGCTTCATTACCATGCTGACGATTGGATATGGTGAGATTGTACCCTTGATTCCAGCCGCACGAAATATGGTGATATTGGTGGGGCTATTAGGGCAGTTTTATTTAGTAGTAGTTATTGCGACATTTGTAGGTAAATTCATGAAGGATAGATAAAAAAAGTCATGAGAACTTCTCTCATGACTTTTTAAAATAGAAAACTATTATTTACTATTCAATTATCTTAATTAATCCCATTTGATCTTCGCTCATTGAGATTAGGCTCCAGCCACCGTTGGATTTGTCGTCTTTACTTGCGTATACTTTCCATCTGTAGGTTCTTCCATTCAATAGTGCTGGCCCATCATAAGTGATAGATGTACTCGTAGTGGTTATTACCTTCACTGGTATGTCACCACTGTTGTCAAATCCACCCCAAATGGTATTGCCATTGATGTCAAGCAATTCTACTACATAATCAGAAGTACTAGAGTAAGGCTTCCAAGTGAAAGTCAATCCAGCTGCTGATACTTCTACTGGAACAATTTCGGTCGCTGTATTAGATGGATTGTCCAGTAGTACAGAGTTAGTCACAGCAAAATCCAACACGCCGCTGGTAGCGTCTCCTTGAGTTACTGTAACAGCACCGCCTGATACAGTGACCACTGGGTCACCAAACTTAACAATGAAGTCTGGATCTACAACCAGCGTATCGTTGTTATAACTTGCTCTAGCTAAATACTCTCCATCAGGAATGTCGGTCATTGTAAAGGTTCCTTCTGTGGATACTGATAAGCCAGGGATTACTTGTTGTGTGCTTGGGTGAATGAGAGAGACATCCACAGCTTTGTTTCCAGTAGCAAGGAACTTGACAGAACCATCTAATGTAGCACTAACACCAGCTGTCATTAGGATATCAATGTCTCCGGTGATACTGTTGGCTTCAACTGTACCATCGGCACTTTGTCCATTGTAACCTGACAACCAGGCCTGCACTGTGTATGTGCCAGCTGGGACATTTAATATTGTATAGTTACCTTCTGCATCAGAAACAGCTGAGTATGAAGAACCAGTTGCATCAGTGGCTATGATAAGCGCGCCTGATATCATTTCAGAATCAGAAGAAACTGTTCCAGAGATTGCACCTCCGTCAATTACAGCGCTGGCCACCAAATCATAATCGAGTGTAACAGTTTCTCCTTCTACGATAGTGAAAGGAATGGCGGTTACGCCTACTGGGGGCACTTCTTGAAAGCCTAATTTGGCCAATCTTAAATAGTAGGTACCTGGCATCAGGTTGATTGAATAAACACCATCGGCATTTGTTGTGGTGCTAACTCCTGTAGGTTCATTATTGTCGGCAAAAAAGGCACTGACAGACACACCTTGAACACTACGGGCATCATCTAAGGCCAGAACGGTACCTGTTACGACTCCTTCAGTAGGGCCTTTGTCATCATCATCTTTACATGAAAAGAGAATGGTAGCTAGCCCTAGGGCTAAAATAGCTGGATAGAAAATTTTCAACATGCTTCTTTAGTTTGATTAACAATTTCTTGTGTTTTGGTCTTAATAAAACACAATTATTTATATGAATTGTAATGTGAAGTTAGAGGCAATATTGTGTTGTATGAAGCTAATTCTTGATTGATTTGAAAAAATAGGTATATACCTGATAGCTGTTTAGGTGATTGTACTTAAAATCACAAAGGCAATCTTGCAATTCCCTTAAAATCATCCTTGCCACAAAATATTACGATACTGGTGAGACGGGTCTGAAACCTCAATGCGCAAAGGAGAAGGTTTGATACTCAGCAAAAGATCTTCTTGATCTAATTCATCTCCATAGACACATACCTCCCCTGAAAGATAATTTTCGATACTTTCCATCTCGTTATCCTCAAAGTAATCCTCATAAGATTCGAATAGCTTTTCGTAGAGGAATTCACCAAAATGGATTTTGATTTCTGTCAAATAATCATTGAGGCTTTCAACAAGTAGTGGATCTTTGCCATGCTTGTTCATGTGATGCTTGATGATCACAGTTTTTTCTATCAGTTGATTGAGTTTGTTGTAGTCCATCATTCATGCAGTTTAATGAAACTAATTTAGGCATTTCAAACTGAGTAATTTCAGGAATTAGATAGACGGTTGAATTGTGTGGATTACTTGATAAGAATATTCGTTGAATTGTGATTCAATCAGTTGAAGTTACTGAAATGTTTCTTTCCTCGAATGAAATATTGCAGAACAACTGAAGTGCTGTTTCTAGAGACTGAAGTTTGTTTGATTTGTTTTTTGAACTGCTTTCGCTTTTGGTTCAAATGCGGAATACTCATAACAAAATCAATTTGCGCTTTAAGTACAGCTTGAAAATGAGCAAAAGAATCTTCCACCCAAAACTGAATGCCGGATATAAAATCCAAAGTAAATCGAAGGGGGAGGAGCCATGCCAACTTCATTGCCCTTTCATTTTTATAGACCATAGCCAGATTGTTTCGGAAGTTGAGATAAGTCTTTCTGGGATTACTCTTATTCAAAGTGCCGCCTCCGACATGGTATACCTCACTTTGTGGGATACACCAAACTTCCAATCCATGCTTTTGAATGCGCCAACAGAGGTCAATTTCTTCCATATGCGCAAAAAATTCTTCATCCAGACCTCCTAGTTTTTTGTAGATGTCTGTTCTGATAAACATGGAAGCTCCGGTGGCCCAAAAGCATTGCACGGGATTGTCATACTGCTGATTGTCAACTTCTAGTGTGTCGAACATTCTTCCTCGACAATAAGGGTAGCCCAATGCATCGAGAAAGCCACCAGCAGCTCCTGCGTATTCAAAATGATCTTTCTGATCGTAAGATTTAATTTTGGGTTGACAAGCAGCAACATGGGGATTCTGATCCAGAAATTCCGTAATGGGATTGAGCCATCCGGGAGTAACCTCTATATCAGAATTGAGCAATACACAGTATTCGTGATCGATCTCGGCAATGGCCCGATTGTATCCACCAGTAAATCCGTGGTTCGATTCGAATAAAATGAGACGCAGATGAGGGAAGTGTTGCTTTAAATAGCTCACAGAGTCATCTGTAGAGCCATTATCAGCTACTATCACTTCTCCTTCCGGACTATTGGCTACAACTCCAGCTAGAAACTTTTTGAGAAAGTCTACCCCGTTAAAATTTAATATGACAATGGCGGTTTTAGCCATTGAACATGCTACCCAGATCCATGCCTGGGATATTTGGCAACATACCTTCGGTATATTGCTTCATGTGTTCTTTGGCTTTCTCGTCAGCTGCCTCTGTGGCTTTGTTTACAGCAGCTACGATTAGGTCTTGCAGTACGTCTTTGTCTGCAGTATTGACCAATGAATCATCCACGTCAATTTTCAGAAGTTGCTTTTGACCATTTACCACAGCCTTGACCAGACCAGCACCTGATTCGCCTTCCACTTCTATTTGGGCCAATTCTGCCTGTGCTTCCTTCATTTTGGCTTGCACTTCTTTGACTTTGCCCATCATTTTCATCATATCAAACATGGCGTGTGATTTTGTTATTGACGTAAAAGGATGAATGAGCCCATTTGCTCGTAATCTTTACCGATTCCATCCTCAAAAAATATTTTGTAAATATAAGTACCTTCGGGGGCTTCTTCACCATTGAGTTTGCCATCCCAACCATTTACCAGATCGCTGGTTTCGAATATTCTAATGCCCCACCTGTTATAAATTTCCATTCTGAAATTGAATACGGATGGCCCCTCTGCGATGAAATAATCATTGAGTCCATCATCGTCAGGAGTAAACGCATTGGGCAAAAACATAGTTGTTTTTAATCGTGATTCAATCACATTGGAATAGGTGAATAAGGGTGTTTCGTCCAATGATTCAGCTCGTACTCGAATGTATTTTGCGTCCAGATCATTCGCTCCAAACTCAACATCTTTGTTCCTTCCGCTAAGTACAGGGAACTCTTCTATGATATTACCAGCTGAGTCCAGTCGTTCTATGGTGTAGTTCCTGATTCCGTTGATCCAGGTTTCGTACTTGTTCCAGCTATAGGTTACAATTTTTCCTCTTGAGCCAACTTGAGAAGCTAAGATGGGTTGAGTAATAGGAGAGGGAGTCGCCTCATTACCACATTGATCGTCGTAGGTGATTCGATAGGATTGCAATCCGAAAAAATCCGGATCAGTATCTATATACGTGGTGTCATCAGCAATGGCTACAAAACGCCAACTTCGATTGTTGGTCCTTTTTTGAACGATATATCTACGAAATGGAATCTGTTCTGCGTCAGGTGTGTTCCAGTTGAGTACGACTTCATTGTCCAGGTTGAAAGTAGAACTCGGATATTCCGTAATAGGTGGAAGCTCTCCTGACCTGGAGGCAATGATCGCCGTGTCCTTTGCTAGTGATGATCCCGAAGAAAAAAGCGCCTGTACATTATAAACATACTCTTCCTGACAGATGACGGAGGTGTCGTTGAATTGTTTGATCGTTGGGTCTGTGATTTCAGTCAATAATCCATCGTTTCGTATCAAATTGTACGAAGTGGCTTGAGTCTCATCGGTATCCCAAACCATGAGGTTACCGTCTTCGCTGGTCTCCAAATGGAAATTAACTGAGCATAAAATATTGGAGGGGATAATTACTTCATTGCATGCGTCATAGGTTTCTATTTGATAGCAATTAAAGCTTCTCACCGTGTTTTGATTGTTGATGAGAGTTTCTGCTCCGGATACTTCCTGAAGCGAATCAAAATTCTCACTTCCTTCTATAGATTCCATCAGCTGGTAGATGGTGTGTTCACCAAGTGTATGGGCCATTTGCAATTGACCTGTGGCTGGATCATTGCTGATTGTTTCAATGGAAGTAAGAGTTGGATCTATTATTTCTTCAATACTAGTAAAGCCTTCATTGATGACTGTGCAGTTGGGGGCAGCATTGTCGAATAGGCCCTGAACTTCTATCCGATAGTCTCCCTGTATGCCATAGTTATAGGCTGAGGTTGTGTCTAAGGGATCAACGATTTCAAAGTCAGTAGTAGTGAAATTAACTTGATAACGATCATAGAAATCGTCAGTGATTTGCACTTTGACTTGATGAGCATCACAATTTCTGATGATGAATTGTGGATCGGCAGGTTCAATCACTTCTACGAGGATAGAATCCAATTGATTGTTTTCAAATTCCCCATCTGTGTTATTCACGAGCATTGCGATATAGAACTCGCCCGCATCCGGGAAAATGTGATTCAGATTGGTAGTAGGGGTTTGATTAGAGTCAAATCCTGTGTACCAAAATCTAGGGTTGTCAAAAACTCCCCCCGGATCATTGATAGTTACATTGACTTGCCAACCGGCACAGCCCTTGATATAATCCACCTCAAAGCGATTCTGAATACTGGCATATTGTCCCATTACTTGTCCTGAAAAGAGGAAAAGAACGAATGCAAATGTAAGCTGGATGTAAATGTTTGATTTCAAGTGCTGTGTCTCCAACGATCGATTCTCAATCTAGTGACTATTCTTGATTTTCGAAATAACTTCCTCCAATTTGAGTGACTCTTGTTCTCCGCTGGCCATGTTTTTCAGAGAATAGGTTTCAGTTTTGATTTCATCCTCCCCAATTACGATCACAAATGGTACCGCCTTGTTGTTGGCATAGCTCATTTGTTTCTTCATTTTGGCATTGTCTGGATATAGCTCAGCGTTGATCCCTTCTAGTCTCAAGGCCTGCATGACCTTAATGCCAGCCATCATGCTTTCGTTTCCGAAATTGACGATCATTGCTTGAAGTGAAGAAGCATGTGACTCTGGATATAGATTCAATTCTTCTAATACGTCGTAGATTCTGTCTACACCAAAGGAGATACCTACGCCAGATACATCCTTCAATCCAAAAACACCCGTAAGGTTATCGTATCGGCCACCTCCACAGATACTGCCAATTTTCACGTCATTGGCTTTTACCTCGAATATGCTACCAGTGTAGTAGGAGAGGCCTCTTGCTAGTGTCAAATCAAGCTCCAAATGTGGATTGTCAATGCTGTAGCCTTTTAGATAAGTAAGAATTTCCTCAATTTCCTGAATTCCTTTTTGTCCAGTTTCGTTTGCTGCAAAGAAGCCTTTGAGAAAATTCAGGTTGTCATCTATCGATTGATTGGTAGCAAAGATTGGATCGAGTTGACTCAAGTTTTCAGAAGAAAAACCTCTTTCTACCAACTCTTCTATCACTTTGTCCTTTCCGATTTTATCCAACTTATCAATAGCTACACAAAATTCTGTTTCTTTTCCTGGCGCACCTATTACTTCAGTAATGGCACTGAGGACCTTTCTATTGTTGAATTTGATGGTGAAGTTTTTCAATCCTAGTTTGTCAAAAACTTCATTGATCATCATGATGATCTCAGCTTCGCAAAGCAAAGAATCTGTTCCGACTACATCCGCATCGCACTGATAAAATTCTCTGTATCGTCCCTTCTGAGGTCTGTCAGCTCTCCAAACAGGTTGGATCTGAAAACGCTTAAAGGGAAAAGAGATGTCATTTCTATGCATAACGACATAGCGTGCAAAAGGAACAGTCAAATCGTATCGAAGACCTTTTTCAGAGATTTTGGGTAGTAGGTTTTTGCTTCCAGACTCATAGTCAGTTGCTTCTGTTTTGGATAAGAAATCGCCCGAGTTCAATACCTTGAAAAGCAATTGATCCCCTTCGTCTCCATACTTACCAGTGAGTACCGATAGGTTTTCCATGGTAGGAGTTTCGAGTTGCGAAAAACCATACTTTTGGTAAACCGCCTTGATAGTATCAAAAATGTAGTTTCTTCTGACCATCTGTTCTGGTCCGAAATCTCTGGTTCCTCTTGGGATCGAAGGTTTTTGCACGTCTACTATGAGTAATTAAAGTTGAATCTTTTCTTTTTCAATCGGATGGCAAAGCTAAGAACCCAAACCTAGGTAAGCAATGTTTTAATGAGTCAAAATTGAAGATTGAATTTTCAGCTATTAGATTAGCACCTATGTTTAAAAATTTCGTCTTGACTTTCGGTATGCTCATTTTTGGGCTGTTCATTTTTACTCGCTGCGCTAATGATGACGCTGCTAAACAACAAAGCTTTTCGCTCCTAAGGGATAGTGTCAAGAATGTGTATGCGCCTGATAAGCGCGTTGCTCTTTTTACTATTGAATTGGATAGGGAAGAGGATAGTTGGGTGCTGACGGGAGATAGTGATCAGCCAGAAGCTGTTGCAGTTTTAAGAGCATCTTTGATCAAGCAAGGGATAGAGGTCGAAGATAAAGTCCATATGCTTCCAGATTCAACTGTAGGGGACTCTTCCTATGCTATTGTTAACAATTCGGTAGCTAATATCCGTTCTGACTCCAGGCATTCTTCCGAATTGGCTACTCAGGCACTTTTGGGTATGAAGTTGAAGGTGCTCAAGAGATTGGAAGAATGGTACCTGATACAAACACCAGATGACTACATTTCGTGGGTCGATCATGGTGGAGTACAATTAATGACCAGTTCTGAACAACTGCGATGGAGCAAAATGCCTCAAATCATCTACATGAATAATTATGGTAATGTGTATCAGGACGAAGAGGAAACAGCCATCGTATCTGATATTGTATTGGGCGGGCGACTGGTTAAACTAGGAGAATCAAGCCAATATTATAAGGTTTCTTACCCAGACCTAAGAGTGGGTTTTGTGAGAAAATCGGAGGCTAGTGATTTTCAAGATTGGAGGGAAGGGGTAGAGCCCTCTGGTGAGCAGGTGATTAGCTATGCGCAGAGTCTGTTAGGCTCACCGTATTTGTGGGGCGGAACCTCTACAAAAGGCATGGATTGCTCTGGTTTTACCAAAACGGCTTATTTGATGAATGGATATATAATCCCGAGAGATGCTTCGCAGCAGGTGAATGCTGGAGAGGTAGTTGATCCGGATTTGAACTTTGAGGGACTGGAAAAGGGTGATCTGCTTTTCTTTGGTCGTTTTGCGACTGATTCGACCAGCCAGCGTGTGACGCATGTAGGGCTATGGATGGGAGATAGCAGTTTCATCCACGCTTCGAAACAAGTGAGAATTAGTTCTGTAGATCCTGAATCTCCTAACTATGATGAGTTCAACAAAAGTCGTTATTTGGGTAGCAGAAGATATTTAGGGAACGAAAAAGGAATTACTAAATGGTATTAGTCACGGACACATCTCACGCTGTTTCTATGTGATGCGTCGATGCTTTCGTCTGTGAAGTAATCTACACCATTGTGAATGGTGAGTAGACCTGGTGAATCGCTACCTTCTGATTTTTTCCAGTAGTAACCATTGACACCTACATCGATAAAAGTGCCGTCTGCCTCCCCAAATCCAGCCATGATCAGGTTGAGGCCACTTTCTCCTCCTTCTTTAAAGGAAGCGCCTGCAGATTTGGTGCCTCCGTGCTTTTTAGTGAGGACACTAATTTCCAAATCGTTGGGTAAATGCCACCCTGCTGGGCAAGCTTTTAAGGCAGCCTTCCAATGATATAGCCGCCCAAATGTGTCGCAATACTCTTCGTAATTGTTGTAGCAATAGGACCCATCTTCCATCGCATAGTTCAGGTTTTGCCCTAACCATTCTTTCATTACAGTAGCACCGCCTTCTAGTTCCACTTCTATGAAAATAGTCTCATACTCCTTGCCATCTCTTGGATCAAAAAATACACCAGTCATTTCTTGAGCAGATAATTGAGCAAGGCTTGAAAGTAGGATTGATAGGGTAAGTAGTGTCGTTTTCATGGCTTAAAATTTATGTCCGTTAAACAATTTACCAGTCTTGATCTTGATTTGAGGATACTTCACGCTGTGATTTCCAGAACTCCGGTGATCCAAACCATCATGTGCATGGTTGTAATGTGTGATCTCCAGCTCGCCAATTTCTTTGCCATCGATCTGATAAAAGTAATCTTTGTAGATTTTTTCTTTTGGATAGGATTCCACTGTTTCCTTTACTCTCAAGCCTCCGAATACATAAGGTTTGATGTGGCTACTGAAATTTGATTCCTTCATTTTTTCGGTGAAATAATCTGATATCTCATTCGAAACTGTGAAAAAGGCCTGATGATCAAATTTATAGGTTCGTGTTTTGCCCCCTCCGAAATCTATTTTACTGATAACCCCTTCTTGAATGTGCTCCAAAGAGTAGTGCTTGGTTTTGCCTTCTTCCTGAAGTAATTTTTCTGGCTGACTATAATTAAAGAAGTCGGAAGGTGTCACATTGTTCACATCTTCTTCCCCATTATAGTAACCCCAAAGATCCCTTGCGTGACTTTCCTTTGAAGGTAAACCAAAATTTTCTACATAGTCAAAGCCCATTTTTTTAAGCTTATCCGATTTGGTGAGAAGGAGACTGTCTAGTTTTAATCGATGGTTGAGTATTGGATTCTCTACGATCGAATTAGACTTGAATTTGGAATATTTGAAGTTTGCAGTGGTAATAGGGTTTCCGCCTTGCAGTACTTGTATTTGATTGAGTTGCTGTCTTCTATAGCCCAGTTCCACAGACCTGATGTAGTGATTGCTTCCCGCGCCAGATATGCTGTCTTTGGGCCTGATGCCTTCTTGCTCACTGATACTAAAATTGGCCACATATTCACCAGTTTGGATGCTTTTTAGATAGACATCTGAATGTAGATATTCTGAAGTAACTCGTACATTCTCTATGCTGTCTGGAAAGCAATAGGAGGAATAGTGAACGTCCCACATATCTTCGTCATTGATGTTCATTTTGTGATAGGCGCTGTTGCTCAAATATTTTGACTCCCCATCTATGTAAGCATAGTATTTGAATTTAGCTTCCTTTCCTTTGGGTGAAATGATACGGCTCATATACCACGAGGTGGTTGCCTTTTGAGTCACGAAATCAAAACTCATGGAATCAGAATCGAATTTGTAATCTAAATAGGTACTTAGCGATTGGGTAACTTCACGGTTTTTGAAAAAATATTGGTAGCCCAGGTGATCCGTTACCTTCCATGAGTTGCTTTTGAGGTTAAACTCTGCTGTCATTTTTCTCGGATGCAAAATGTCTACAGTCAGTGCGGTTATTGTACTGTCATGATCCGGAGTTAAAAGGAATTTTCCTTTCATCCCTAAAATGTTAAAGAAGAAAATGTCTGGATCAGAATCAATTTGACCCTCACATACTTTGGTATGGAACTCACTGTTTTCATTTTCCTCACAATCATCAAAACATGGTTTGATATGCTCAAAGGGATAACCAAGGGCTTTTCTGTTTTGCTTGCCGTCTGCCAATGCCAGATCGTTTTCTCCTCGTACGATTCGTGTGATGAATCCACCTGCATCCAAATGCCAACCCAGACCCGTCCAGGTTGCTTCCTCTTCTACTTTGACACCTATGGCATGATAGTTCAGATTGATAGGAATGTAAAGGTCATCATTCAGTAAGGTTTGAATTGGGATTTTAATCTTTGGTACACCATATCTGACGCCCACAGGATGGTCACAATATTTGATGATAGCAGCTGCGTTGAAGGAGGGAGGGATCACTCTATCTACTCTGAGCTGCGCATAGGATGTTGGGATGTTTAAAAACAACAAACCTAATAGGCTTAATATGATGACTCTTTTCATGAATTAGAAATTATCCAAATAATAGTGGGTGGCTTCTATTTTTCTGTTTTGGTAACTTCTTTTAGTTGCGTGACTATCTTCTCTTTTTCAAAGAAAGCCACAAAAAGTGAGGAATAAAAAAAACGGAAGCCTTTTTAGACTTCCGTTTTTTATCTGAAATAGTTGAATTATTACTTCAAAGAAGCAATTAGATCTTCATTTCTTTTGACATAACCAAAGTCTCCACTTGGGAAATTAGCAGCCAATTCTTTCGATTCTTTTGCTACTTTGATTGCTTCTTTTTTGTCTCCTTTTTTGGCTAGAATTTGAGCTTTCAAATACAGATTCCAAAATTGTTTGCCATTGTCTCCTTCTGCGAGGTAAGTATTGACCCATGCCAATGCTTGATCCAAATCTCTATTTGTATCATAGTAATATCTTGCTGCTGTGATCAGGTTACCCGGATTTACTTTGGTATTTGCAGCAATAGCTTTCATCACTGCATCGTCAAAGTCTACAGTCACAGGGATATTTAAAACAGTGTTTTCCCAAGCCATTTGAATATTTGCAGATTTGCTATCAGCGCTCAAGTCTGCAATCTGATAAGTTAGAGCTTCTACCGTTTCGCTTAATTTTCCAGCTTCGATCATCGCTTTTGCGGCAATCTTTTCATCTTCGATACCACCTACATTGGCACCTAGAGACTTGTCGCTGTATAGAATGACCTCCCATTCTTTAGCACCTGGAGCCAAGAATAGCAAGTATTCACCAGCCTTTACATCAGTTCCTGCTACTTTTACATCAGTGCTGAAGCTAATTACAGTACCTGAATTAGCACCTGCTCTCCATCTCTGACCAAAGGGTACAAGGTAATCATTACCTTCACCAAATATCTTTCTGCCTTTCATTTGTGGTCGGAAGTAGGAAATCTCAATGTCTGTTAAACCCACTTTGGTATAAGATTTCCCTGCTGGGCTTGGTGCAGGAGTTTCAATTTGTCCCATAGCCACAGATCCAATTAGCATCATGGTAGCAGCTAAGGCCATAGAAAAAAGTTTGTTATGTTTCATATTATCAATAAAGTTTGATTGTTATTATTACTCGTCCAATATACGGCATATCCGACGAGTGGTTATTAAAATATGATGAACAACCCTTTAATTCTTCCAAAATCCTTTTACCTCCGCGAAGATGTAGTTGAAATAGCAAAGGATCTTCTGGGGAAGTTTCTTGTAACGAATCTAAATGGAGAGCTGCGAAAAGGGATGATAGTAGAAACAGAGGCTTATAGTCAATATGACGATAAGGCATGCCATGCGTATAATGGAAAAAGGACTAAACGCACCGAAACTATGTTTTTGGAGGGTGGGCATGCCTATGTCTACCTGTGTTATGGGATTCATCACCTCTTCAATGTAGTGACCAATAAGGCTGATGTTGCAGAAGCAGTATTGATCAGAGCAATAGAACCGATTGAGTGCTGTAATAATAATAGCAATGGGCCGGGAAAATTGACCAAGGCATTGGGGATTAATACGTTGCATGATAAGTCTTCCTTGATTGATTCTTCTATTTGGATTGAAGCTAATGAAGAAGATAAGCTTGGTGATGTTGTGGCTTCAAAGAGAATAGGGGTTGATTATGCGGGTAAAGATGCAAACAAGCTCTGGCGATTTTATCTATCGGAGAGCAAATGGGTTAGCAAAAAGTAAGGTTGTCTTTATGCTTAATGTCATATTTTAGTTTGTTGTAATGTCATATAAGTAAGTGATAATCAAAAAATTAATTGCTCTATTTAGGGATTTTACTTCAATACATCTATATTTATCATCCACCTGTATTATTTGAGATGCGAATGAACATTCGTAGCACTAAAAATAATGCAACCAAATCCGTTACCAAACCGCACCAAAGACTCAACAGCAAAGACTATTTCTGAAATAGACTCGATGTTAGAATATGCCCAAGAGGCAAGAGTCAGTAATGTTCAGTTGGCAATCAATATTGCGTCTGAAGCACGCGAATATGCGATTCAGTTAGAGTATTTGCAGGGACAGGCTAAGTCTAGTTGTCTTTTAGGGTTGTTTTATATGATCACTGCAAAGCATGATTTAGCGACCAACTTCGCTCATAAGGCAAAGGAGTTGTTTGAGGCAATAGATGATCAAAAAGGTATAGCAGAGACCTATTATATCTTGGGTAGCGTGGCTTACAAATCTGCCAGGCATCACGAAGGATTAGAGTATCTATATGATGGTCTTAGAATCCTTCAGCAGCTGGAAGACCTTCCTGGTCAATCAAGAGTTTTAAAGGCGATTGGGTATATCTATGAATCTTTTCAGGAATATGAAAAGGCCGAAGAGATCTATCACCAAAGTCAATCCATCAGTAAAGAAATAGGAGACAAAAATGGAGAGTCTAATGCCTGTAATTCGTTATCGGCATTGTATCTAAGAAAGGGTGATATCCAACATGCTCAAGAACTGATAGACCGAAGTATCAAACTGAAAAAGGAAACAGGGGATAAAAGAGGCTTGGCCTTTGCATATTATGGTAAGGGTAAAATTCATTTCCATCAAAAACAATTTGAGCTGGCGCTAGACTATATCAGTCAAAGTCTAAACAAGCATAAGTATGTGGGCGAATATTTGGGTGCCGCCATGTGTCATGCTAAACTGGGTAAAATCTTCTTTGAATTAGATGATTTGGACAAGAGTCTAAAATGTATCGAGGAATCGCTACAGTGTGGAGAGAAATTGAATAATGATGAGGTGCGATACCATGCATTTGAATATTTGTACAAGATCTCGAAGAAAAAAGGGGAGCTAGTAAAGGCGCTCTACTATCACGAACAGTTCCATGAGTGTAAATCTCGAGTGATTAATAGTGGTACCAAGAGCCGTATCAAATCGCTGGAGTCCATGTGGCGCATGGAGACTCTGGAGCGCGATGCAAAAGCACAAAAAGAGAAGGCTGATTTTACGGAGAGAAAGAACCAGGAATTGAGACGATTTGTATCCCGGGTGTCTCATGATCTTAAAGGTCCCTTGACCTCTATGATAGAACTGAATAAGGTGGTGAAAGCCGAGATAAAGGAAGAGAATGCTCTATTTTATTTTGACATGTACCATAGGGGTTTGAAGAGGTTGAATGAGACGATTTTGGATTTGTTGGAGCTCACCAAATTAAATTCAAGGGAATTACAGTTTACAGAGATTAATTTTCAAGATTTAATCACTGAATGTTTGGATTCGTTTCATTACTATCCGAACTTTAATGACATAGATTTTCAATTGCATATTGAGGAAAATCTAAAGGTCCTTTCTGATAAAGGCTTGATAAACACCGTTGTACAGAACTTGCTTGAAAATGGCATCAAGTATTCAAAGCACGGGATCTCAGATGCATATGTAAAGGTATCGGTTCGTTCAATGTCTGAGGATTATTTTGCTATCATTGTAGAGGATAATGGGATAGGTATTGGCGAGGCATATCAAGAAAAAGTGTTTGATATGTTCTACAGAGCTAATGATGAAGTTGATGGGTCCGGTTTAGGGTTGTTTTTATTGAAAAGTGCAATTATTAAGCTGGAAGGAGATGTTAAATTAGAAAGTGAAGAGGGAGTAGGTACCAAAATAATAGTGATAATACCCGTAATACCAAAAAGCGATAATTAATATGGAAGAGGAGAATAAAGATTCGGACGAAATAAAGCCAGAAGATTTAGAAGATATTGAGAGTATTGATCCGACTGGAATGGGCGGTTTGGATCATGATAGTAAAGTAATTGAACTTGATGATTTGGAATCTGATATTGAAAAATCATTAGATAAGGACGAATAATCATTTAAATTATTGGACTTAAAGAGTATCATTTTATTCGAGAAAATGTAAAGTGATCTTACTTAAATGATTAGTTCATCAGGTATGCAGAGAAGCCTTACCACTCTGGTTTTTTTCTTAGCTATAGCAGTTTCTTCCTTTGCGCAAAAAGGTAATGGGAATGGTGTGCTCTTGAAAATAGAATCAATGGCTGATGATCAGGAGAAGGTTGATTTGCTCCTGACAGTTTTAGACAGCGCGTCTTCCCTCTCAGATAATCTCGATATTGCAAAAAAAGCATATCTTCTTTCTAAGCAACTTAACTATAAAGCTGGCCAAGCCAGGAGTGCCTATTATTATGGCAATGAGTTGGGTGAAAACCAGGCGTATATAGAAAGCAAAGAGTATTTGACAGAAGCTCTAGCTTATGCCAATGATAAAGTCGACCTAAAATTGAAGGCTGATGTGCTGTATTGTCTGGCACTTAACCTGGATGAACAAAATTTTATTGATTCTGCTTTTACCTACTACCAGGAAGCCCTTCAATTTTCTGATTCCATAGAATACTATTATAGGTCTGCTCAGGTTAATTATTCAATTTCTGGATTGTACAATGCCATTGGTCAAAATGATAGAGCTATTGATTACGCACTTGAAGCAGAGGGGATCTATCAAAATCATTTGATTGGAAAAGATGCTTCGCACGTTTTTAACCTGTTAGGTATCATCTATGAAGAAACTGCTAAACAGGGTGAGGCTTTCAAATACTATTATAAATGTCTGGAGGCAGCTGAAAGGAGTGGAGACGTAAATGGTGAGGTAATGGTATTAAACAACCTTGCCATATTATATGATCAAATTGGTAAAAAAGAAGAGGCCAAGGAGTTTTATTGGACAGCAATCGAAAAGTCACATATTCATGGATTCAATGAATTAGAATCCTACCTGCAAGGTAATCTTGGAGAACTTTATATGGATATGGGAGATACCTTAAAGTCGTTTATGGCTATCAAAAATGCCTATGCTTTGACAGAAAAGTATGGTGATCGATGCGATTTAGCTTACCCATTAGAAGGTTTAGGGAGGTTATGCATTAAGAGAGCTAAGTATGATTCTGCACTCCAGCTTTTTGATGAGTCCATAGCCATTGCCAATGAATGCATGAATAAGCCTTTGCTAGCCAGTGCTTATAGGAATAAAGGGGTGTTGTATGTTACACAATCTAACTTTAAAGAAGGAATCAATTGGCTTTTGAAAGGAGAAGAGCTTGCCAAAGAAACAAAATTGCTTGATGAACTCAAGCGAACCTATTTTGCTCTCTATGAGGCAAATAAGAAAATGGGTAACGCCTCTCGCTCACTTGATTATTATGAGGCATATCAAGCGACCAAAGATTCTATTATGAGTGAAAAGGAGGCCAGTGAGATTGCAAGAATTACCTCCAATTATGAGCTTGAAAAGAAGCTTCAGATGCTTGACTACAAGAAGCAGGCGGATTTTATGCGTCTGGAATACGAAATTGAGAAGCAAACATCTGATAAGAATGGTCTTTATGTGATTCTGGCCATGGCTGCAGTATTAGGGTTGACCTTGGGTAGAGCGTATTTCCTTCTGCAAAAACAAAATAAAAAGCTTCAGCAGATAAATGAGGAAAAGAATACCCTGATGGGTGTAGTGGCTCATGATCTGAGGAGTCCACTTAATAATATCAAAGGTTTACTGTCTTTGGTCAACCTAAAGGAAGATTCGGAGCAGTTGACTTATTCGAATATGCTCAATGACAGTGTGGATCGGATGAGGGATATGATAGATCGTGTCATGGATATCTCTGCTATAGAAGAAATGAAGGTGAACCTGAATCTAGGAAGGCATGATTTAGGTAAGTTGGCACATCAGGTGACTAACAATTATCGTTTTGTAGCGAATCAAAAGAGAATAAAGATAGTATGTGAGGTGGATGAAAAGCTGCACTTTGCTAATATCGATGACAAATACACCTTACAAGTATTTGATAACCTGATGTCCAATGCAATTAAGTACAGTAATGCTGATACTCAAATCACGGTATATATAGAAGCTGATAATGGTAATTGGTTGGTCAAATTCAAGGATGAAGGGTTGGGGATCAGCAAAGAGGATATGAGGAAGCTTTTTACTAAATATCAGATGCTGAGTGCACGCCCTACAGGCAATGAGGAGTCTATTGGACTTGGGCTCTCTATTGTGAAGAAATTTGTGACAGCTATGGGAGGTGAGATTACTTGTGAGAGTGAATTGGGAAAAGGAAGTACCTTTATCGTCTCTCTTAAAAAAGTTTAATCAAAAAAAATCCTCAGAGTTTTGAACCCTGAGGATGTAAGTAACTTAGTCTGCTTTTTTTATTCTTTAGTGGAAGAGATGATATTCATGTTTTCTACTCTATCCTGAATGCTACTAAATGTTCCATCCATTGTAGCTAATTTTTTCAAGTGATGTATGCTGTCAGAATCTACCTCTTGCATCATTTGGCCAACAAACTTCTTACCGTCTACTGAGGCTGCATATGCTTCTACATAGTTTTTTGTCACTTTATAATTGTATTGTGTGCTGTAGATGCAATTGTAAAGATGGATGTCCGAAAGGTCTGTAGCCCCTTGCTCATTGTATATGTCTCTACTTCTTTTAAATTCTAGCATAGCTAGATCTTTTTCATCCAAAATGTAGTAAGACAGGCCAATCATATCATGAAGTTCCCAATTTTCCTTGTCAATATCAGATAGGTCTTTCAATTCATAATTCAATACTGTGGCCAAGTTTTGCGCGTTGCTGAGATCGTTGTCCAGATCGATTTTTAACAATGAATCAGTCACGATATGTCCAACGGTCATTGCATTTTTGATCAGTTGACTTTGTGCTCTGTTGATCAATAGCTTAGACCCATTGTCTTGAAATTTCAAGGCATTTTTGACATCACTAATTGTTGAGTTCAATAGGCCCGGGTTTTCTTTTAAAGTAGATAAGGTTCCTCCTTCAAGTTTCTTTTCGAGATACTCATTTCTTATGATTGCCAAATAAGCGTATGCTTTTGGGATTTCCTTTCCCTTCATCAGGTAAATGTCATTATGCACTGCTTTGTTAAGCAGAAGTAGGGCATCTCTTTTTCTCCCTTCATTAAATGCTATCTCTCCCTGCTCGAAATTTTCGCTCTGGGCAAATAGAGAAGTAAAGGCGACAGTCGCGATCATCGCAAGTGTGCATTTTTTTATTAACTCTTTCATGCTGCATGCTTTAAGTCAGTGTTGATGTCAGGCTATGACACAGTCTTTCGATCTTCAATATATGGACAGCTACATGTCAATTGCAAATCTGTACTGCGAAAACACAGTGAATTTAATGAGATTACTTATTATATAGGGGAATTACCTATGGTATAGGTGTGTTGATTTAGTAGTTTTTCCTATGCTTTGACTCATACTACCTAAAAATCGTCTGACGTATTAAGCGTAACAATTATTGTAAACTACTGAAATTTAATGAGTTCTATTATTTATAAACTCCAGCCGATTGTGGTCTGAAAAACATAATCAAAACCGGAGATCTCCACGTTAGAAGGTTTGCTATCGTAGTTAATTGTATAACCTAAGCCTATATAGAAGTCTAATGGAAGATTAAACTTCATATCAATTTTACCATTGACTCTATGTCTCCCGGCTTGAGTTAGACTTGGGTAGTAGTTCAAGGAACTCACAATGTTGACATTATTGAGACCAAAAGCATTATACTCTGCTGTCAAGAACCCTTCTGTACTGGTATTTTCTTCAGACTGGGCTTCTTCGTCCATGATCTCATAGTTGATCGCTGTACCAGTGGATACATTGAGGTACATGGTGTGTGTCCTGATAGGATAGTAGCCCAAGCCGAGTGTATAGGTAGATCTTAACTTGAGTTGAAGTTCGTCTGAGCTCAGGTAGTCGGCACCCGTGATACCGAACCATGATTTGGCAAAGTACATTCTGAAATTGCCTCCATAATTCTGCCTTCTCTTCCTAATTCTGATGGAATCATTGGCGTCCAGGGCGTTGGATACAAAATTGAAATAGATGTCAGGATTAAATTTGACGGAATTGTAGGAGGCATTGCCTCGAAAGGTCAGTTGGTCGTTGTTGCCGGATTTAGAGTGCGTATACCCTCCATCTATAGACAATGATAGGCTGTCCCAAAATCCCTGACTAATGGAGTTAAGATAGACGACTTCCATATAGTCTGTTTTGATGGTAAAGGAAGAGTCCGCGCTGCTAATGGTAGCCTTACCATTCGAAATGGATAGATAACCCGTGATTTTCTTGCCGTCACGAAGATTGATGATGTAAAAATCATTGCTATATAGATCTGTGACTTCTGTCCAGGCGATGGAGAAGTTGGCTGTGGAATAGCTTGTGCTGAATTTCAGCTTTGACTTATCAAGTGATTTGATATTACCCACGATTTTGTCGCCATTATTCAATATGATTACGTCCTTTTCTCCAGTTGCTCTAATCTGTGTGGTGCTATCTGATGGGGTTTGGGAAATAGCTGTGGTAGCTGTAAATATTAACAAAATGGCGAGTGAGTTGAGCTTCGATAAGTTCAATGACATAAATGGCTGCTATTATTCGTTTGAGTGCAAATTTATATGGTGCAAATGATAATTGCCTTAGGATTGAATGTCGTATTAGAAACTCCAACCAACATTGGATTGGAAGACAAAATCAAAATTGGTGGCGTCCTCAGTAGGTTGGTTGTCATAGTTGAGTGTGGTGTTCAACCCAATGTAAAAATCAAGCGGAAGATCATATTTTAATGTGGCAGTGTAGTTTGCCCTGATTCGTTTTTTTACAGTTATACTGGGATATACTTGGGCTTGAGCAGAGAATCGCAAGTCTTTGTATCCATAGGCGTTGATATTGGCCTGCAGTAAGGATTCGTAGGATTGATCTTTATCATCTGTGTTGTAGAACCTCTCCGTGTTGGATGCCAGGCCAGTGGCTACTCCCACAAATACCTTATTGTTTCTGATGAGCATTTTTCCAAGGCCAATTTGTCCTGTGGTCCTAAGTCTTAAGTTTTGCTGTTCACTCTGTAGGATGTCATTGTTTCCAATGATGAACCAGCTTCCCTTTAAGAAAAATTGAGCGGTAAAACCGTAGTTGTTTCGAGAGGTACTGATTGTGGTAGTGTCCTCGGAGACTTTGTTGTATATGACGCTACTGTAGGTATTGATGAAGAAATGGGTGTCGGTATAATTGGCTTTTCCATTGACTGAAAATTGCGTGGTATTACTGGCTCTCGTGAAGGAATAACCACCATCTATATCAAATGAAAGCTTGTCCCAGAACCGATCCTCTGAAGATTTGAGGTAGACGATGTCCTTGAATTGTGCAAACATTCGGGCGCCTTCTATAGAAGAAATAATCATGTAGTCGGGATTGATGGCATCCATCGAAAGACTGGCTTTTAGCCTGTATTTGTTCCTCAGCATAATGATGAATTCTGAACTGGAATTGACACCTATTACTTCCTCCCAATCTATGGTGAAATCATCTTCACTGTATTCAGTCTCGATCGTGAGTACACCATATTCCATACTCTGGATTTCTCCAATAACCACATGCGTATTGGACAGGAATACCGTATCTGGATTTTGAGCCAATAAGTTATTGCAGAGAAAGAGTAGGAAAAGGATTGGTATGAATGTTCTCAAATGGATCTACGTTGTGTTTTGGTCGGACAAATATAAATAATAGCGGGTATTGAAGCTTAATTCAAAACCCTAACCTCTATTCTTCGATTCAGTTCTCTACCGTTCTCTTCATCGTCATTAGAGGCGAGTGGTTGATTGGGGCCATAGCCTTTTGTGATCAGTCGAGAGGCAGCTATTCCCTTGCTGGTTAGATAGTCCTTTACCGCATTGGCTCTCTCCAATGACAAAGCCATATTGGCTGCCAGAGTACCAGTGTTATCAGTGTGCCCTCCGATTTCTACTTTCAGTTTGGGACTATTTTTTAGGGTCTGGTACAAATGATTCAAAGCATCGTTGGACTCCTGCGTGAGGTGGGCAGAATGAACATCGAAGTAGATGTTTTTCAACATCACTTTTTGCCCGGCTCTAAACTTGCTACCCATCATGTCCAGCTTTTCATATTGGCTTTCTTTATTTCGGTCAAACAGTGCCAGGTAGTCCGTTTCTTCTATCGCCTCGGGTACTTGAATATGAAAGTCCTGCACAAACAATCGGTTCCTGTCTCCATGATCAGAAACTACCTGTTCGCTGTAGGCTTTGTGCCCCAGTACGGTGATGTCCGCATCGAATAGCTCTTTGGAAAAGATTTCCATGCTGTATTGCCCGTTGGCATCTGTGTACGTTTTGAAATGCTCGTCTGCGTTGGTGACGGGCCGCATGTCGACCTGTGCTTCGGGTATAGGTTTGCCTGTGCTGTTATCATAGACCGTGCCTTTGGCGATCACTTTGCCGTGTTTGTGGAAGTAATATATATCATAGTCGCCCTTCCCATGTATGCGGTCCGAACTTAAGAAACCAGAGATGTTATCAGGATTCAACTGAAGGTTGATCTCATTGTCGATCGTATTGATAGGGAAGCCTACATTTTTGACTTTGCTCCAGCTATTGCTCGCAGCGTTCCATTCAGATTGGATGATGTCAAATCCGCCAATAGATAGATCTGGATTGTTAGAGCTGTAGTAAATGCTTTTTCCGTCATGAGAGAGATAAGGGCTGTCCTCGTCAGCTGAGGTATTGATATCTCCGGGAACAGGGACAGGGCTAGACCAGGACTGGCTGCCGGGCTCGAAATGTGTTTGGTATAGATCCAAATCTCCTCTAGGCGATGGGCTCGAGAAATAGATGACTGTTTCTTCATCATTGATAAAGAAATGGGAGGCAATATGCGCTTCCTTTAATTTAGGATCAAACTCAGTGGGTACCTTCCAGTCCTCTCCGTTAGGCTGACTATAGAATAGGTTGCTACGGTCTCCGTCCTTGATGTACATAAAGAGTCTTCCATCGTTGTTGACCACTTCTATTTTGGCATTGTTTTCCTCAAATGTCCCTAGTTCTTTCAATGCGGTAGGTTTTTGCCAACTAGAGCCTGTGTTGATACAGTGGAAAATGGTGAAAACTCCTTTGGTTTCTTCTTTAAGTGGGTGGGAGGGCTTTAATCTTGATGAACTAAAGATCAATTCGTTGTGATCGGCAAAAAAAGCCGGGGAAATGTCAGCGGCCGATGAGTTGATCGGAGGTCCCATATTGATCACTTCATAGTCATTGGTGTTCAGGTAGAATTGCCTGGCGCGTTTGGTTTGCTCCAGGCGTTTTTTGGCCTCATTGGTGATTTCTTCGGTCTTGTAGGCTTCCAGATCCAGAAAGGCCTGATAGTGTTTTTCAGATAGATCGAACTCATAGCTTTTGTAATGTATCCGACCTAGCCAGTAGTTGTAGAACTTGTCCGTTTTGCCTTCGTTCCTTTCATATTCTCGGAGCGAATCCATCGTAGATTCATGACCATATATGAGATGATTGGCTATGTGCTTGTGATATTGGATGTAGTGGTTGTCCGGATACTCGTGCAATATCTGATTGTAGAGCAAAAGGGCTTTCTTAAACTCTTCATTGTAGAAATGATGATCCGCTTTTTGGATCATCTCTTCCTTGTCTGAATTGTTTTGTGCCTGTGCATTCCATGCACATAGCAGTACTACAAAAGCATAAAAGAGAGTGAAGAATTTCTTGACTGTATTCACAAATTTAAAAGTACAAAAGCTGCTCTTTAATTCAGCTAAATGTAAGACTCAAATGTGAATTTTAGGAGAATGAATAAACTGCTTAGGAGATTCTCCTAAGCAGAGTTGGATTCCTTCAATAACAAATTGTCTGATTTTATTAAATGGTGTTTTTGACCCTAAGTCCTGACCTTATCGGGAGGGAAGGAGTTATCCTTACAGACTCCAACCGATGGTGGTTTGAATCACATAATCAGAATCATCTACACCTTCTGAACTTGGCATGTTGTCGTAGTTGATGGTGTAACCAAACCCGATATAAAAATCTCGTGGTAAGTCTAACTTCACATCCAACTTATAGTTGACACGGTGTCTTCCTTGCTCGGAAAGGCCTGGGTAATATTTGATGTCACTGACGATGCTGATGTCATTGAGATTGAAAGCATTGTACTCGGCTGATAAATAACCCTCCGTACTGGTGTTGTTGTCGCCCAGGCTCGTGTCCATCAGCTGCTCATTGTTGATGGCAGCACCGGCAGATACGTTGAGGTACATCTTGTTGCTCTTAATAGGGTAGTAACCCAAACCAAGTGTGTAGGTAGATCGCAAATCCAGCCCCAACTCATCAGATGTCAGGTAATCTGCTCCAAAGATTCCAAACCATGATTTGGCAAAGAATATTCTGAAGTTACCGCCATAGTTGTTTCTTTTGGACTCGGCACGTACCGAATCGTTGGCGTCTATGGCACTTTGTACGAAGTTGAAGTAGATGTCAGGGTTGATACGGGTAGATAGGTATGAGGCATTCCCCCTAAGAGTAAATTGATTGTTATTTCCTGCCTTGGAGTGGGTGTAGCCTCCATCTATAGAGATACTCATTTTGTCCCAAAAGCCCTGGCTGACCGAATTCAGATATACTACTTCATTGAGAGCTACAGTTTTGCTTTCGCCGGTTTTTTCATCCTTGATAGTTGCAGACTTGGCTTTGATATTGATCGTGCCATCTATTTTGCTACCATCCTTTAAATTGATGATATAGACACTGGCTGAAGTGAGGTCGACCACATTCTCCCATTCGATTTCAAAATCAGAGGAAGAGTAATCGGTTTCGATGGTTAGGACACTTTTGTCCATACCTTTTATTTCTCCTACTATATCATCTCCATTGCTTAGGACTACAGTATCCTGTGCAAAAATTAAGGACGGAAGTGATAAAAATACAAAGACGAGAACAAGGGAGGTAGTTTTCATATCAGTTTAGGGATTTCAGTTAATAATTAAACAGACTCAAGGTAAGAATAATGCTCAAAGTATCCTAGAGCAACTATTTCAATTGTCAATTCTTTACAAAAAATAACATTGAGTTAACGGTCTTGCACGGATATGAACAAAAAAAGCCCGCTCATTTCACATGAGCGGGCCTTCAATTTTGGAAGTTTTTTACTGTTACACTTCTGCAAATTCGGTCATGTAGTCATCGAAAGAACAAAGCTTGTCGGCTATGTTTTTGCCATCTTTGAGATCGATGATACGGTTGGCCACTGTCTGCACGAACTCATGGTCATGTGAGGTAAACAGCACCGTGCCTGGGAAATCTCTCAACGCATTGTTAAGCGCCTGAATAGATTCCAGATCGAGGTGGTTAGTCGGTTCGTCTAGGATCAAAAGGTTACCCTCGTTCAGCATCATCTTGGAAAGCATACACCTCACTTTTTCACCTCCAGATAGCACGTTACACTTCTTGAACGTCTCCTCTCCGGAAAATAGCATCTTGCCCAGGAAGCCTCTGATAAATACCTCATCCTTTTCTCCTTCAGAGTATTGTCTCAACCAGTCAATCAGGTTTTCGTCAGATTGAAAGAAAGCCTCGTTTTCGTTAGGTAAATATGAAGTAGTGATGGTCTGGCCAAACTTATAAGTTCCGCTGTCTGCCTCTACTTCACCCATCAGTGTCTTAAACAACTGTGTAATGGCGGTGCTGTCTTTGGCGAGGAAAGCGATTTTGTCTCCCTTGTTTACGAAGAAGTCCAAATTTTCGAAATAGGTCTTGCTACCAGACTTTTTGGTCAGCTCTTTCACTTCCAGGATTTGGTCACCTGCTTCGCGTTTTTGAGTGAAGATCACAGCAGGATACCTTCTCGACGAAGGCTGAATGTCCTCGATATTGATTTTGTCCAATAGTTTCTTTCTGGCGGTCGCTTGTTTAGACTTAGCAGCATTGGCGCTGAATCGAGCGATGAACTCCTGCAGTTCTTTCTTTTTCTCTTCCGCCTTTTTGTTCATAGAACTGCGCTGGTTCAGAGCTAACTGGCTCGACTGGTACCAGAAGGAATAGTTACCCGTAAATACCTTGATGGCAGAGAAATCAATGTCTGCAATGTGTGTACATACCGTATCCAAAAAGTGTCTGTCGTGAGATACTACGATCACAGTGTTTTTAAATTCCAAAAGGAAATCTTCTAACCAGCTGATGGTCTGCAGATCCAGGTCGTTAGTAGGCTCATCGAGGATCAGTAGGTCTGGGTTGCCAAATAGTGCTTGCGCCAAAAGCACACGTACTTTCAAACTACCCGGCAATTCTTTTAGCTGCTGGTAGTGTTTCTCTTCACTGATACCCAAACCGCTCAATAGGCTGGCAGCATCTGGCTCAGCGTTCCAGCCGTCCATCTCTGCAAACTTCTCTTCTAGTTCAGAGGTTCTGATCCCGTCTGCTTCGCTAAAGTCTGGCTTGGCATACAGGGCGTCTTTTTCCTGCATGATGGCCCATAGCTCAGTATGCCCGCGCATCACAGTATTGATAACCGTCTCTTCATCGAACTCAAAGTGGTTCTGCTTCAGCACAGCCATACGCTTGCCTGGATCCAGCACCACATTGCCCGAGTTAGGAGTGATCTCTCCCGATAAAATCTTCAAAAAAGTAGATTTGCCCGCTCCGTTGGCACCAATTACCCCATAGCAATTGCCATGTGTGAACTTGATGTTTACCTCGTCGAAAAGGATTCTTTTACCGAACTGAAGGGAAACATTATTTGCTGAAATCATAGACGCTTGTTTTAATAAGGGCGCAAAGGTAGAAGAATTAGATGCTAGATGCTAGTTTTTAGATTTAAGATTCAAAGTTGAAGGTTTAATGCCTAAGAGTGAAGAGGGCTTTGTACTGGGTAGATGGGATTGAATTAAAGCACATCGAATACTTAAAGTCTGGCATCTAGCTACTAAATACTAGTATCTAGTACTAATATTGCGAAATGAAAGTAGCAGTCATAGGAGGGGGAGCCGCGGGATTCTTTGCGGCATTGTCTTGCAAAACGCATCATCCGGATGCATCTGTAGATATCATAGAGGCTAGTAACAAGACCCTGTCCAAGGTAAAGGTTTCAGGCGGGGGACGCTGCAATGTGACCAATGCCTGCGAATCCAGAGCCGACTTCCTGAGACACTACCCGAGAGGGAGTAAGCAATTGAAAAAGACCTTTGCGCATTTCGATCGGGTGGGGACCATCGATTGGTTTGCACAGAGAGGAGTGAGCTTGAAAACCGAGCCTGATGGTCGGATGTTTCCTGTGACCAACGATTCACAGACCATCATCGACTGTTTGCGCAATGAGTCCCAAAAATTGGGAGTTCAAATACTCCAGAAACAAAGACTAGAGAATCTGAAGCCTGATAATAACGGATTCATGATCAGCATTCAAGGTGAGGAGAGCGCCTATGACCGGGTGATAGTCTCCACTGGCGGGAGCCCTAAATCGAGTGGTTACGATTGGCTCAGGGAATTAGGCCATGCGATAGTGGAGCCGGTTCCTTCGCTTTTCACTTTTAACATCCCGACGGAGAAAAAGCTCATCGCCCTATCGGGTACTGCGGTACCCAAGGCTACTGTCAAGATCCAGGGAAGCAAACTGGTGGAACAAGGACCGCTGCTGATTACGCACTGGGGTTTGAGTGGTCCCGCTGTGCTGAAGCTATCGGCCTGGGGAGCGCGCCAACTGGCAGAGATGGACTATCAATTCAGCGCACTGGTCAACTGGACTGCCTATGACAATGAAAATCAGGCCCGAGAGCAGCTACAGTCAGAGCTGCCTAACATAGAGAAGAAACAGATCTCCAATATCAATCCCTTCGACCTGCCGAAGCGACTCTGGGCCTATTTGCTTGACAGAGTAGAAATAGACCCCAACAAGCGCTGGAACGAGCTCGGTAAGAAAGACAAGAATCGCCTGATCAACGTGGTGTGCAACGACAGCTACGAGATCAGTGGCAAGACTACCTTCAAAGAGGAGTTTGTGACCTGCGGGGGCGTAGACCTGGCAGAGGTAGACTTCAATACCATGGCCAGCCGTCAGGTACCCGGTTTATACTTTGCAGGCGAGGTGCTCAATATAGATGGCATCACCGGTGGTTTCAATTTTCAAGCCGCCTGGAGTACCGGTTTCGTAGCTGGGCGCTTAGGGTAGGAGTTTAGGTAGGGAGCATTAAAATTTCTGAATACAATTTCCCCTTGAGGCGGCCAGGGGATGGCACTTACATTTCTCTTCATTGCAGTTGTAACTTTTGGCGTTACAGTTGGGGCTGGGGCCGTTACAGTTGCATTTTTTACCGTTACAGTTGGAACTTTAGGCATTACATTTCCATTTTTCAGTGTTGCAGTTGGAACTTTTGCCGTTACAGTTGGAGGTTCGGGCGTTACAGTTGGAACTTTTACCATTGCAGTTGGAGGTTTGGGCGTTGCATTTGGAACTTTTGCCTTTACAGTTGAAGCCAGGGGTGTTTAGTGCTGCAATCAGTTGACTACATTTGGACGAATCCTGATTGAAGTTGATCGACGGATAGTTGGCTGTGGGTTTAGTAATCATCTCATCCATTGGGATGTATGCTTTGGATAGATTAGTATTGGCTTTACTAAGTAGATTTGGGGCCTGATTTCTGCAGCAATTCGAGAATGGGAAAACATTTTTTAAACGTTTATAAACACTTACAATCGGGTAAAAGCACACTATTCATAAGGTAAATTGCAGATATCCGGTTGGCATTAATATACTACTCATGAAAAATATCTGGATTTCCATTTTAATCATACTGTTGTCAATCGGTATGACTGAATCATATGGTCAAGTCCCCATTAATACAATCATAAATGATATAGAGTACTTAAAATTTGAATTGAATGATGGTCTCGGCAATACAAAGCAGCCAATCGCTAACGGGTCATACTATCTTCTCTTAGATGATGAAATTCATGAACTAACATTGGGAAGCAGAATACAATTGAATCATAGGCAAGTTCGATATCAATCTGTAGATGCCCGATCTATAGATCTTTTTTGGCTATTGTTTGAGTTCAGAGATGACCATAATGTCTGTTTCATATTGTGCAAAAGGACAGCAGGAAAATATATTGTATCAGATAAAATATTTACTAAAGCCATTGCTGGAATTAGACGAAACGGAATTTTCATCAGTTGTGAATTTGAACAAGAAGAAGATGATCAGGTTTTTGCACTATATACATTTGAAGGTAATATTGCTGAACCTCAATACTTTAACCAAATACAGAAAGCCTGGAAAGCTGATATCCAGACTGGAAAAATATCTGAAGTAGAAGCCGATAAAGTAAGATGCTTGAACTCTTATTACTGGGACTACATGCATGATGATGAAACTATTCCAAAATGGTATTATTCAGGTATCGTTGGAGTAATTAATGACCCTGATGGTTATACGAATGTAAGAAGTAGACCGAATTCAAATTCTAAAATTGTATATAGGATTGAAGAGGGTGTTGAATTCAAATTTTGGAGAGATGAAAATTATGACTGGTGGAAAGTGCATTTAAGACCTGATGGCGAAAAAACCTTGATAAATGGATTTATGCACAAATCAAGAATTATTGAAAAATAATACTAGTACCAACAACACCTATGAATGAATTGGGGGTCTGACAAGATATTTTGCGGGGAGTGGAAATTTTGCCACATTTCCACTCTGTCGCATTCCCAATTGAGGCTGGAAACCATGATTGAGATTCCTATTCGTCTGGCAGGCGGGTGTAATGCTCACATCTAAAGCACGGAATGCCATTTTATATCCCAGAACTATCCGATTGGGAATTCTAGTCTCATGAGAAGATGGTCATCTTCCTCTGCTCTGTCGAAGTGACGATGGTTTCTTAAGACGCCCTGCCTTAGACTTCTCGGTCACCTTGTATGGATTAACCAGTTCCATATGCTGACCCATGGTAACCGACCCTCACCAAATGTGGCCCAATCCCATCATATCCATCATTCGCTGAAATTCGGATTGAGGCTTTGCGGTGATGCGTACAGTCTCCTTAGTTCGAAAATGCTTGAACTCGAGAGAGGTCGCATGCAGTAGCATGGTGTTCATTTGCCAGCGTTCGAGGAAAAGCTTGTTTTGTTTGTTGCAGCCATGTGGTCTGTCACCTATGATAGGATGAAATATGTGAGCAAAATGTTTTCTGAGTTGGTGCATTCGACCCGTTTCGGGTATGGCTTTGACCAGCGAATATCGCGAGGTAGCATGCTTGCCAAAAGGAACCTCTATCTCCAGTCCTGGCTAGCGTCTCATAGTGGGTGATGGCGTCTTGGGTTTTTCCTTTGTCGTTGGTCAAGGCATAGTCTATGCAGCCTTGGTCATCGGTATAGCCCCTTACCAAAGTCAAGTACTCCTTGCTGATCTCTTGTGCTTCGAACTGCACTCTAATATGGTGCAGCGCTTCCTCATTCAAGGCAAAAAGTAAAACGCCCCCTGTCTTTCTGTCCAGTCGATGTGGGGGGTAGACATGTCGATCCAGCTGGTTTCTAAGCTCTTGCAGAGCAAATCTATCAGTGTTAGCGGCCATTTTGCTCCGATGTACCAGCAGCCCATGGGGCTTGTTGATCGCCACAAAGTCTTCGTCTTGATAGACTATCTCCAGAAGTTCATTGTTTTCTAACATCGAAGTGCGAAGGTAGTACTTTGGTCATATTCATCCTTTGGTCTACTTCCATTCTCTTTTTAAATTCTCTATTTTTAGTACTAAACTACCCTTACCTGTATGATTCGATTTAAACCTGTCCTCTTTCCTTTGTGTCTCGTTATGTTTCCCTTTGTGTCACTGGCTCAGATTCTCAATATCAACACCCTGGATGTGACGACTGATTACTCCGACTACTTTTCTGGTGGTTAGATTGTTAGTGAAATGGGGATAGATATAGATTTAGGTACAGGTGCGTTCTACGAACATGAGAAATGGGAGACCTTTGATGCTGTCAGTGAAGTCGTCAGCATTAGCATGGTGAAGTCCTCCAATTATTTTAAAAGTAATTTGTACCTAAGTGAAACAACCACTTTATCGTTCATCAGTTTTTATCAGGTCGGCTATGATCAGGCCATTTCCGACTTTAGGCATAGGATGAGTGCTGATTTGTTTATGCAATTTGAGATTACCAAGCATTTTTCATTTTTGGTGGCTGGCTCAGTACATTATGAGGATAAACCCATCATTGACATTAACAAGACGGTTTATAGTATTAGCAACGGGCTGAACTTTTCGTTCTAAAAAGAAAGAGCCAATCACAAACATGATTGGCTCTTTCTATATTGAAGCTTTTTCTGATTACTCAGCCATGACTTCCTTTACAATTTGCTCCAATTGCTCAGGACCTTCTAAAGGCTTTCGTACATATTTCTTAACGTCTATTTTCAATTCGTCTGTTTCGTATTCCAGGTGAGAGGATACGATGATGATTTTTGGTTTGCTTTCCAAAGTAGATATGGTCTCATATCCATCGAGATAAGGCATTTCAATATCAAGGAACAAAATATCTGGCTTCAATTTGGAAACCCCTACAGCACCGTCGATTGCACTGCTAAAAGTCCCTACCAAATCAATGCATTCCACTCTCTCGGCCAGCTTTTTGAATATCTCCAAATACACCAGGTCGTCATCGATCGCAATACACTTGTATTTCTCCATTATTCTTAATTGATCTAGTAATGTTCTAAAGTAAGGCCAATTCTAACCAAAAAATTGCATCTAAAGAAGCAAGCCTTTTAAAAACTCCGAAAAAATAGTTTAATCATTCATAAGAAGATGCTTTTAGACATCATTTTTAATATAACTCTGGATGAGTGTGAATGAAGTTAATAAATCCCTAAATTGCATGTCGAAATAGTAGAGAAACACCGATTTTAATATAAAATTTCTAATTAGCGGTCATATGAACAAAATTCTAACAGAAGTAAAGGAGAGACTGGGTAAACCATATCACGATTTTGAGTTTTTGCTCGAGTGTCTAAAAGATATTTTGGAACAAAATGGAGAAGGAGAGATAGCAAAGGATATTCCTTTTATTAACGACTTCCCATTTAAATCAGGAGAGGAAATGACCGCCAAGCACATCCAGCTCTATTCATTGGTATTCCAATTGGTGAATATGGTTGAGGTCAATGGTGCCGTTCAGAATCGAAGAAGAATCGAAAATGAGGAGTATGAAGCCGTTCATGGCTTGTTTGCCAACAACCTTAAGAATTTATTGGACAGTGAAGTCAGCGAAGCGGATATCTTGAAGCAATTGCCGAGCACTGTGGTCGAGCCAGTTTTGACTGCTCACCCTACTGAAGCCAAAAGAGCAACAGTATTAGATCATCACAGAGATCTATACCTCTTGCTCGTCAACAGAGAAAATAAAATGTATTCAGACAATGAAAAGCTGAATATTAGACACAATATCAAACTCGCTTTATACAGAATTTGGAAGACTGGTGAGATCTATTTGGAGAAGCCAGATGTTCAGTCTGAATTGAGAAACATTTTGCACTATATGGTGAATGTGTTTCCTGAGGTGATTCCTGTATTAGACAGAAGATTGATCCAGGCTTGGTCGTCTGTAGGTCTTAGCAAAAAGTCATTGTTGGAGAATCACAGTTTTCCAAAAATCACATTTGGTAACTGGGTAGGAGGAGATAGAGATGGTCACCCATTGGTAACCGAATCAGTTACTTCAGAAACCCTTCAAAGCCTGAGGTTGAATGCTTTCGTGGTAATGAATAGAAAGTTGACCAATCTGGTAAAGCATTTGAGTTTTACGCATCAGGTCAACGAATGCAGTGCAGAGTTCAAAACCAGAATTGATCAGATGATCAATGATTTAGGTGATAGAGGGTTTGAAGCCTTTGATAGAAACAAAGGGGAGTGCTTTAGACAATTTGCGAACTTGGTGATTGCCAAGATGCCAATCAATCTGGAACGTGGACATGCTACCGAATTGACTGAAGAGCCAGGTAGATATGTGTATGCCCAAAATATGCTGGAGGACCTAAATCTACTGAAGAAGGAATTGTTAGCCTTTGGAGCAGTGTCAATCGCCTACGATGACGTGAACCTGGCGGTTCGTAGTTTGGAAACATTTGGGTTCCATTTGGCCAAACTAGATGTAAGACAAAATTCTGCCTTCCATGATAAGGCCATCGAGCAGCTCTTAGAAGCAGCACAAGTAGAGGATCGTAATTTCTCTGAGTGGTCTGAAGAGAAAAGAGTAGCGTTCCTAAGTAACGAATTGAAATCAAGCAGACCATTTACGCATCAAAATGCAGATCTCGGTCCAAATGCTTCTGCAGTAATCTCATGTTATAGAGTGGTTGAGGAGCATATCAATAAGTATGGTACTGAGGGGATCGGGTCTTTTATCGTGAGTATGACTCGTTCAGTTTCTGATTTGCTTGCCGTTTATTTATTAGCTCGAGAGGCCGGCATAGTTATTAATACTGAAGAGGGATTGGTTTGTAGAGTTCCTGTCGTGCCTCTGTTGGAAACTATTGAGGATCTTCAAAATGGACCAGGTATTTTAGAAGGATTCCTTAAACACGAATTCACAGTTAGAAGCTTAGAATATCTAAGAAAAGAAAAAGGATTAGAAAAAGCCAGTCAACAAGTGATGGTTGGCTATAGCGATAGCAACAAAGATGGTGGAATCATTGCCAGTCAATGGAATCTGTACAAAGCTCAGTACCTTTTGGTTGAATTAGCTGATAAGCATGAGGTGGATTTGGTATTCTTCCATGGTAAAGGAGGATCTATCAGTAGAGGTTCTGGACCTACTCATTACTTCATTAAAGCTCTTCCTTATGGTTCTATTAAGAATAACATTCGTTTGACAGAGCAAGGCGAAACCATTGCACAAAAATATGAGAACAAGGTAAACGCGGAATACAACCTCGAATTATTGGTAGCCAATTCCTTGTCAAAAAGTCTTGTAGACAAGAAGCAGGAGCGTAAGTATCATCCGTTGGCCAGTATCATGGATAGTTTGGCAGCTAAAAGCAAGGAACATTACGAAGCTTTGACTCATGAAGAAGGGTTTGTACAGTATTTCCGAACTGCAACACCTATCGATGCGATTGAAACGAGTAAAATTGGTTCGCGTCCAGCTAAGAGGACAGGGGCCAATACATTGGAGGATTTGAGAGCTATTCCTTGGGTTTTTTCATGGAGCCAATCGCGTTATCATATGACTAGCTGGTATGGCGTGGGTACTGCTTTTACCAATCTAAAAGAGAGTAGCCCTGCTGACTATGAGGCCTTCAAAAAAGCCATTGCCAATGACACTTTTATCAGATATGTCTTAACCAATGTGGATACTTCACTAGCAGCTACTGATGAGCAAATCATGAAGGAATACGGTGATCTGGTAGAGGATAAAGCTTTAAGAGAGAAGTTTTTAAATCTTTTCTTAACGGAATTGAAATTGACAAGAGATGTTTTGTTTGACCTATTAGGTGAAGGAATAGAAGAACGTCGTAAGAATCACTACTACTCTAATTTCTTGAGAGCTCCATTGATGAAGCATCTGCACGAGAAGCAGATTCAACTGCTGAAAAAATGGAGAAAACAAAAAGAAGAGGGTAAAACCGAAGAAGCTTCTGGAACTCAAATCGAGTTGATGCTGACCATCAATGCGATAGCAAGTGCGATGAGAAATACAGGTTGATAGGTTTTCAATCTATTGAATTAAAAAAGGGAGATCATGCGAATGATCTCCCTTTTTTTGTCTTTTAGGTTGATTGACAGGTGAAGATTAGCTCTTGCCTTAGCTAAAGTTGCTGATATACGTTTTGCACTGTTCTTCACGACCAATGAACATAATACTATGCCCCTTTAAGACAAGCCAAGAATTATCTTCTTTGCTGAACTTCAATTTTAATTTTTTGCTGGTATCGCTGTTTTTGTTAAAAAGAGTTTTAAACATGGCTATTATCTTTTGATCATATGTAAATATAGAAGTTAAATTCAAATAATCAAAACAAATATTGGATATGTGCAATAAAATTGATTTTTGGATCGAATAATTCTTAAAAATATTGGATAAGTTCAATTAAATTTAGGTTTGGAGAAAATAGAATATGATGGGACCGGATAAATACAATTGGTAAGAAAGATTATAAAATGAGTGCTTGAAGTAGTAATATTTAGATGTATAAGGGTTTAGATTATATCGGAATATTTACTAGAAATATTCGATTAGTACAAATTAGCGAGATTGTCCAATCGGTCAGTTTAGGATTTAATCCATAGAAGAATACCCGTTGTTAGTCGAAAATATTCGAGGTTTTATCAAATAATCTTTGTTAAAGCATATATATTAGGCAAATTGTATTAGTCTCGATTGAGATTGGAATTTATTAGAAATTTAATAAAATGAAATTCCCTAATCTTAGTATTTTCGCAAACTGAGAGCGAGGATAAAATTAATAGAGGGGATTAATCCATTATATGAAAAAAGTGAGGCCAATTGTATTTTTAGTCGTAGGGGTATTCATGACTATCGTTTCTCAGGCTCAGGAAATTTCCGAAGATGAGGCTAGATCACTTTTGGAGAAAACTGAATACAACAAAAAAAGAGGGAATTTAGAAGGGGCTTTAGGGTATGGTTTGCTTGGTCTGGATCAGGCTGAGGCACTTAATAATGACGACCTCATTTTTGAATTCAAATCTCTTCTTGGGGACATCTACTTGTCAAAAAAGGATTATAAAAAGGCAATCAATAATTTTCTTGGGATAGTACTAGCATCCAAGCGCACAGGCAATCAAAATAATCTTGCACAAGGATATTTCTATTTAGCCAATACCTATTCAAGTATGGGAGCTTACAATAAGGCGAGCGACTATTATTATCAGGTTTCTGTAATTTATGACAAGACTGGCTATAAGCAGGGTAAGGCCAATGCGATTGAAGCCCTGGGTAAAAATTATGTCACTTCAAATCAAACAGAGAAGGCTATTGATACCTATGAAAGGCTTTTGAATATTGCCGTTAATGATAAATTGTATTCCTACGTAGGAAAGGCAAATGAACAACTTTTCAATCAATATATGATTTTAGGTAATACTAAGAACGCCATTAAGTATGGGGTTTTGTATTATGAGAGGATCAAGGATAGAGGAAACCCTCGGCAGATTGCTGAAGCTGCTGATTTGCTTTCTGGGCAGTATATAGAACTAGGAGATGATCGAAATGCCCTAAAATATGCAAACATCGCCGTTCAAAAGAATCAAAATAAGATTGAATATTTAGGTAATCAAGCAGTTGCATACGCGATGAATGATGACTTTGTGAAATCAATGACCACCTTTGATGAGGCCATCCAGAAAAGTGAAAAGTTAAGACGTACCATGGACGTGGCAAAGTTTCAAAATAAGAAGGCAGAAATCGCAGTGGATTTCGGAGAATACAAGGTGGCTACAGATGCACTGTCTATTGCAGAAAACATTGCTGTCAATAAAAATTCAAAGGAGACTCTTTTGCATTCCTACAAAGTATATACGGACATGTACAAGAAAAGAGGATTGGATAGTCAATATGAAGAATACAATAAACTTTACAAAGCTGTAAAGTTGCAAGTTGGAGATTCAGATCCATATCCGTCAAAAGTTTCGATGGCACGTGAAAACTTAGCAGAGAGTTATGAGCAGGAGGCCAGAGCAGAAATTTCAAGTGAAGAAAACCAGCGTTTAGCTAAGGAAAGAGAAAGGCTTAGATCCGAGCAAAAGCTAAAAGAACTTCAGCTAGTAGAGCAAAGAAGTAAATTGCAAGAGGCAGAGTTGCAGCAGATTGAGCTGGAAGCTCAGAAGGCAAAACAAGAAATGATGTTGCTGGAGCAGGCTGCAAAGGCAAAATTAAACGAAGAGCAATTGGAAAGGCTTCAGTTGGAGGCTGAGATGACTCGACTAGCAGAAGCTGAAAGACAAAAGGAATTAGACATTCTCCAGAAGGAAAGAGAGATCCTACGTCAACAAAAGGAATTTGAAACTAAGCAAGCGGAGCAAGCTAAGGTATTACAATACATAGTTATTATCGGGTCGATAGTGATATTGACCATTCTGGCTGTGGCTTTCTATCGTACCTATAATACAGGTAAGACCATTCAGGAACAAAACAAAAACCTGGCTGAACAGCAAAAAACAATCTTGAATCGAAATATTCAATTGAAGAAAAGCTCAGAGGCTATGTTGGCCATGAACAACAAGTTGAAAAAGGCTCATGTCAATTTGAAAGTTTTGTTGAAGAAGGAACAGGAAACCAGAGAAGAACTGGAGAAAGCCAATAAAGAAATTAAGAACACACAAGTACATTTGGTTCAAGCAGAGAAGATGTCTTCTTTAGGTTTGTTGACCGCTGGTATTGCTCATGAAATCAACAACCCGATCAACTTCGTATCTAGTGGTGCTCAGTCTTTGCTTCAGAATTTCAATGAAATTAAGAGCTATATAGAGAATTATCAAAAGGTATTGGCGCTAGAGGATTTTGATGATATTAAGAAGTATCGTGCTGTATTACAGGAAGATGAAGAGAGCCTGAATGAAATTCAGGATGCTAGTGAAGAGTTATTAGCTGACGTTAACTATGGTATTTCCAGAATTACAGAAATTGTTAATGGCTTGAGATCCTTTAGTAGACATGATGAAGCGGAAGTGAAGGATGCGGATATCAATGAAAGCTTCTCTTCTGCTTTATTGATTTTGAAGAATAAGTATAAAAACAAGGCGGAGATTGTCATGGACTTAGATGAAAGCATCCCACAAATTCAGTGCTTTCCGGGTCAGTTAAATCAAGTCTTTGTGAATTTGGTAAATAATGCATTGGATGCAATGGAGGATGAAGGAACCATTACCATAGCAACCAAAAATATTGATAAGAACAAAATTGAAATTAGAATTTCAGATACTGGATCAGGTATTCCTGATGAGGTAAAAGAGAAAATATTCGATCCTTTCTTCACAACAAAAGATATAGGAAAGGGCACGGGGTTAGGGCTTTCAATTTCACATGGTATTATAGAAAAACATAATGGTAGCATCGAAGTGGAAAGCGAAATGGGAGTAGGCACAACCTTTATTATTAAATTGCCGAAAAAGTTAGAATTAGACGAGAAAGTTTTAGAAAACCAATTGAGCTAGGGTAGATAGATATGGAATTAATATTACAACGTCCACAGAAGAAGGAATCGGTCAAGAAGTACAGTGTGATGTATGTGGATGATGAGCCTGTAAACCTCAGAATTTTTCAACATGCCTTTAAAAGGGATTATAATGTATTAACTGCATCCAGTGGTTTTGAAGCTCTGGAAATGTTAAGCGAAAACAAGGTAGATCTGATAATCACAGACCAACAAATGCCTAAGATGTCAGGGGTAGATTTGTTGGCTAAGATTGTACCAAAGCACCCGAATATTATCAGAATGATAATGACAGGGTTTAGTGATATTGGCGCAATTATCAGAGCAGTCAACGAATTTGGCTTGGATAAATATTTGGTTAAGCCATGGGACAGAGACCAGTTGAAGGCTGAATTTGATAAAGCACTTGAGAAAAAAGAAAGTGAAAAAACTGCTCCAAAGACTGCAGATGTTGGAGATTCAATGTTGAAGTTAAATGAGTCTATTCTACCTAGTGATAAGGATCTGAAAGAATTGATTTCAGATAGTTTCGTTTTGTTTGACAACAATGCAGATAATTCGTACGGATATTGGTTCGGTGAAAAGCAAGGGAAGTTAGCTATGGCTTGTTTCGATATTGGAGACAATGTGAATGTATCTCTAGCCGTCAAATCATATATCAGTTTATCATTATCCGAAATTGTATATAAGTCGGACAAATTAGATTCTGCAGAAATACTAGGTAAACTTTATGTGAAGATCAGAAATAAATTTGAGGGAAATGATGCTCCTATGAAGCCAATGGATATTTCAATGGCCATAATTGACTTGAACTCCAAGGAAATCTCATATAGCGGATCCAATCAGAGTATGTATTATTTTGATACAGAGGGTAAACTGCAGATGTTGAATGGGGATAAAGAAGCCTATCATATTGTTGAAAACAACAACCCGAAATTGTCAGTGCATACAGCAAATGGTGTTACCAAGGCCTATTTTATTTCTAAAAATATGGTGAACCAGATTATCCCTTCAAATGATTCGTCTACCGAAGGGGTTTCTTTTCTTCAGTATATGCGTGGAATGACTGATGCCTCTATGAACGAGCAATTTGAAAAAATAACAAAACAGTTGTCAGGTGAAAGTTCAAAATGTATGATCGGGGTTAAGCTCAAATAACTTCTTTATTGATATATCTACTTTTATAGAGTAGAGAGACTTCAAAATGGTAAAATCAATCAGCTACGTTTTATTATTCGTTCTCTTCTCTCAAATTCAGATTTTTGCCCAAAAAATATCAAATGAAATTGAGATGGGGGAGTCAATGCAAGAGTATATCCAAGAGAATCATATCGAAGAGATAGAAGATATGATTCATAAATTGGCTTCTTCCAAGAGTTTTGTGGAACAATTTATTAAGGAAGAAGAAAGACACCTTCTAGATGATATTTCTTTAAATAAACGAGATGTAAGGATCGGGGATGATGTGGATGTATATGTTAATCATATTACAGAACATCAGACTTTTACCATGATCATGGTGCCAATTAGCATCTATAACATGGCCATATATGATACCTTGTTGTTTTCTGTGATTGAGGTTTCTGATGAATGGGTTAGGAGAGAATTTCCATATGATGATATCGAAGATGACTCAACGAAATCTCATTTGCTGACTCTCAAAAACCATGAGTTACTGGCTCATCATCTATACAGCCAGGCCTTGAAGATCTCTCATACAAGCATGGGGCAAGTACATGTTGATTTGAATGAGTCTTATATATCAAGCGGTAGCATACATGAGCATACTTCTAACTTGAGCAAACATGAGAAAGATGAGATGCGCAGGCATTGGGGAGTACTCAAGAAGGCTTTTACTCATGTCATAGATCTCAATGTAGAGTTCAATATTTATGTATTTGGCTTTAACGATCTAGAAGTGTCTGTCAAAAATAGGAAAGGGGATTATTCCATCACTATCACACCTAAGAATGTGTTTCAGAGACATCATTTTTTGGAAGATTAGCCCATTAGTAGAAAGTCTCGATCTTCAATGTATCCCTTAGTAAGCAGGAAGTTTTTTATTTCGTCACGCTTATTTCGGTTGGTTACATAACTAAGAATAAAGGGCTGTTCCTCTTTTCTTATTGATTCATAATGAATGCATCTATAATTTGAATGCTGTTTTGTATTCTTGATGTCAATGAATCCTTCAACCTTAACTTGATAGCTCTTTAAGTATTCTACTCTTTGCCTGGCCAGTTTTCCAGCACCCCAAATCCAAACTGATGCTTGTTGCCGATCCTTTAGTTCTTTTGATAGATAGTGAGTTTTAATCTTGAAAAATGCATCGGTGCTATATTTTTCAGAAGATCGAGTTAGCCGTGTTTCTGAATCTCTCCAAAACAAATGTGCTTTGCCTAACTTGATGATTTTCATCTTTTTGTATAGGGCTCTGAGAAACCATTCATAGTCCTCAGGATAATCCTCGTCATAAAAAGGCCCAACTTGCTCCCAACATGATTTTGTAATCATTAGTGTAGGATTAATTAGGGGGAATTCAACAAATCGATTTCCATAAATGTCCTCTGTACTAAGAATTGAATTACTCCATTCTACAAAATGATGAAAGCCCTTGTTGTTTTTGATGACTACATCGGCTTGAGTGGCACAGATGTCAGCCTTATGCCGAATCAATTCCTGAACCTGAGATTCTAACCTTTCAGGATAAGATATGTCATCGGCATCCATTCTTGCTAGATATTCTCCCTTTGCGGCGTTCATACCTCTATTAGCAGCATGGCTAACCCCGATTTGATCCTCATGTAAAAGTCGGATGTGCTTATGCTGATTACAATAATTTTGGGCAATCTGAAGGCTTGAATCAGTTGATTTATTGTTTATCAGAATGAGTTCAACGGGCGAATGGCTTTGACTTATTATACTATCAACTGCTTCAGGTAGAGTTGATGCAGCGTTGCGAAAGGGGAGTATGACAGATACCTGTGGTTTCAAAGCGTTAGGCTGGCTCTAATATATTGAGCCAGCCAAATCTCTTATTTGCAATATTCAGTCATGTCTTTGACATCATCATATTGAGGTTGAACTGCGACTTGTCCGTTTTGATCTAAGAAACCCCATTTTCCATTTTTCTCAAACCGAGCATACCCATTGATAAATGCTTCTGCATGATCAAGATTGGATTCAATGATCTCACCATTTTTTGAGATATAAGCCCAATCCCCATCAATATTAACTCTAGCCACATTTAAAGGCATTATGTCTGCTTGTCTGAATAAGGACGTATTGAATGAAAAACCAAATCCTGTTTTATTGATAACATTGCTGAAGGGATCTTGTTCACAAGAATAATCTGTGTCTGAGGCTAAATTTCTAAAGAAACCTTCGGCTCGTTCATAGGAACTGGTGCCAGGTAATTGATTTCCATTATTATCAATGAATATCCATTTACCCTCTGTAGTTAAAGCTTGTGTGCTTTCTGCATAGAAATGGTCTACTTTTTCATACTGTGGAGTAATGGCAATTTGAAAATTCTCATCAATAAATCCCCAAAAATCTTCTTTTCTAACCTTTGCCCTCCCATTTACAAAGTCATCAATATCATCAAATTGGCCCATTAATTTGATTTCACCTGAACGAGTGAGATAACCCCATTCATCTCCTCTTCTTACTCTGGCATTTCCATTATCGAATTTTTTGAAAGCATCAAAACTAGCGCCTGAAACAATTGCTCCATCCATGGAAACAAATCCCCACAAATCCCCCTCCTTAAATGCTGCCACTCCTTCATCAAACCCTTTGATAGCTTGATATTTCGTGGGGAGTATTTCCTTGCCGCTTACATGAAGAATCCCGAAGAAATCTCCTTTTCTTACAACAGCGTAATCTTTTTTGAAAAAGCCACTAACTTTCTCAAATGTTGGTGGAATGACATAGTTGCCTTGTTCGTCAATTACCCCCCAAAGTCCACCAGATTCTACCCATGCCTTTCCATTATAGAAATCTTCGTTTTTTTGATATTTTAAACCGCCTGCTACCTCTTTGTATTGCTCATTGATGAATCCCCAATTGTCTCCCTTACGAACACGGGCATAACCATTGTTGAAATAGTGAAAGTCTTCATAGCTTTGAGATAGAATAGACCCAGATTTATCAATTAAAAACCAATTCCCATCTAATCTTACCCATGCTTTTCCGTTTTTAAATGGTTTGATTGCTTCGTATTTAGGAGTGATGGCTATTTGACCGTTTTCATCAAAATACCCCCAGAGACCGTCCAATTCGAATCCTCCTCTGTTTTCGCTAAATATATCTACATTTTCTAAGTCTGGTGTGGAAATTAATTGTCCGTCCTGAGAAGCATAGAACCATTTTTTGCCAATCAATGCATGCGCATAACCAGCGTAAAAAGGACTTACTTTCCTGATTTCCTTATTTGCATCAATGATTGTGTTACCTGATTGATCAATGAGTGACCAATACTTTCCTGTTCTTGCCCATGCTACGTAATCCTGAGCAAAGTTGTCTAGCGATAAGAAAATAAGTGATAAAGCTAAAAGGATAGCCTTAGTGGATTTAGAATGTTTCATTTTTTTAATGGTTGATGAGTAAGTTCATTTACACTAATTTATATAAACTTATCAAACACCAGCCATGCACTTTGCATTTATCGCCTTCAAATGGCCGATTCCAAAGCCAAGTCCCAATCCTTCCAAACTGGTTCATAGCCATTTTGTTCTAGAATTGTTTTAATGACCTCAGGGCTTCTTTCATCCGAAATCTCGAATTGTTCTAGTGATTGAGGCTCAACTGCATAGCCACCAGGATTGGTTTTTGATCCTGCACTCATGGTGGTGATCCCTAGCTTGATAGCGTGATTTCTGAACTGGTTCGTTTCGCGAGTGGAAAGTGAGAGTTCTACCTCTTGATTGAAAAGTCTATAGGTACAAATCAGCTGAACCAATTCACGGTCAACCATTTCAACCTTTGGTTCTAATCCACCTGAAAATGGTCTTAACCTTGGGAAGGAAAGGCTGTATTTGGTCTTCCAATATTTTCTCTCCAAATAGTCGAGATGAAGAGCTACAAAAAAGCTATCAACTCTCCAGTCTTCCAGACCGATCAATGCACCTAAGCCCATTTTGTGAATACCCGCCTTACCCAGTCTATCGGGAGTTTCCAATCTGTAGTAAAAGTTTGATTTTTTTCCTTTGGGGTGGTGGATTTTGTAGTCAGCCTTGTGGTAAGTTTCTTGATATACCAAAACCGAATGCAAACCTTGTTGGATCAAACGTTCGTAGTCCTCCTGATCCAAAGGTTGTACTTCCATACTGACATTGGCGAAATGAGGACGGATTTGTTTGATGGCACGTTCGATATAGTCAACTCCTACAGTCTGATTGGCCTCTCCAGTTACGAGCAAAATATGTTGAAAGCCCATGTCCTTGACCGCTTTTACCTCCCTCGCTATTTCAATATCATTCAGGGTTTTTCTTCTGATCTTGTTGTCCAGACTAAAACCACAGTAGGTGCATATGTTTTGGCATTCATTGGACAGGTACAAGGGGGCATATAGCTGCATCGTGTTGCCAAATCGCTGTAAAGTCAATTCATGGCTAATTTGCGCCATTTGCTCCAGATAGGGAGCCGCAGCAGGAGAGATCAAGGCTTTGAAGTCTTCTATGTCTCTGTCTGAATGACGGAGTGCACGTTCTACATCCTCTGCTGTTTTGTTATAGATGGATGATTTAATATCATCCCAGTGGTATTGATCAAATACTTCTTTAAAGCTCATCTAAAAATGCTGTTAATGGACTGCTAGCAGCAGCATGCTTGACAGGACTCGCTAGTTTAGCCTCATAGGCCATGCGTCCGGCTTCAATTGCAGTTTTGAAGGCAATGGCCATCTGTACTGGATTGTCTGATACGGCAATGGCAGTATTGACCAGACAAGCATCTGCTCCAATCTCCATGGCACGCGCAGCGTCGGAAGGTGCTCCAATTCCGGCATCTACAATTACGGGTACGTTGGCTTGTTCTATGATGATGTCTAGAAAGTCGATGGTTTTCAACCCCTTGTTACTGCCGATAGGGGAGCCCAAAGGCATCACGGCAGCAGTACCTGCATCTTCTAGTCGTTTGCAAAGTACTGGGTCGGCATGAATATATGGCAGTACAATGAAACCTTGTTTAGCCAGTTCTTCCGTAGCTTTTAACGTCTCTATCGGGTCTGGCATCAAGTACTTGGGATCGGGATGGATTTCCAGCTTCACCCAATTGGTTTCTAATGCTTCGCGAGCCAGATTAGCTGCAAAGACCGCTTCTTTGGCAGTACGTACGCCAGAAGTATTGGGAAGAAGATTGATACGACTGTGGTTCAGATGCGTTAGAATTTGATCATCTGCATCTGAGACATCTACTCTTTTAAGTGCCACCGTAACCAACTCAGATTCAGAAGCCTCAAGAGCTTCTTTCATCAGTTGGCTGTTTTTGAACTTACCTGTCCCTGTAAACAATCTGGAATTGAATTCTTTGTCTGCTATTTTAAAAGTCTCCATCTGGTAAGCAATATTTGATTTCGGTGATTGTTTCTTTCTTGTCTTCTGAAGTATTGATCAATGATGCAATTGCCACTCCATGACAGCCTGATAATTGCAGGTCGAAAACATCTTCAACCTGTATGCCTCCAATAGCAATAATTGGTATATGGAGGTCCTCTATTATCATGTTGTTAAGGATTGCAGATATACCCTTTATTCCTAAAACAGGACTAAGATTATCTTTGGTCTCAGTATGTCTAAATGGGCCTAATCCTATGTAATCAACCTTCGCTTCTGCCAGCCTTTGGATATCCTCCCAGGTATTGGCTGTTCCGCCGATATAAGGTCGATCTCCAAGGATTTCCCTGGCTTCTTTAGGGGCCATGTCTTGTTTGCCCAAATGCACACCATGGGCTTTTACCTTTTTGGCTACCTGAACATGGTCATTGATGATGAGCTTGGCCTTGTGTTTTTTGCAAACTTCCTTAGCCTCTTTGGCAATAGACAAAAGCTCATCATCTGTTTTGTTTTTTACTCTTAATTGTACCCAGTCAACTCCTGCTTTACATGCCTCTTCTATATTTTCGACATGACTTTTTCCATTTGTTTCCTGAGAGATATAATGCAATCTGCTTATCATGCTTCGATTTCAAAATGTCTTCCAAGCTTAGCTGAGCCTGATTGAAGGTATTTTTCTGTATATGCTTTAGCGTTTTTACAAGCGTCTTCTAGTGATTCACCTTTATTGAGTCCTGCAGCTACTGCAGACGACAGTACACAGCCTGTACCGTGTTTGTCTTTGCCTTCGATTCTATTTCCGGTGATTTTTACTTCCTTTCCGTCCTTTAGGATCAAAAAATCACTAGTGTCATCAGTGTCACTATGACCGCCTTTTTTCAGGACATTAGTAGGCCATGATTCAGAGCCTAGTGCCGCAGAGATTTTGTCAAACTCCCAACGATTAGGCGTAATCAAGTGAACCCTTCTTAGGATGTCCTGAAACTGATCGGATTCTACTTTTTTGACAAAGTCGAAACCTGATGAAGACTTCAGAACTGGATCCCAAATGATTTTTGCATCAGGTATTCTCTTTTCAAGGTATTGAAGCAGTTTGTTGAGCAAATCCAATCCATTGATGATACCGATTTTGACTACAGAAAAGCTATAGTCGGCCAAAAGCGCATCAATTTGTGATTTGATAGGTTCAAAATCTTTCCATTCGATACCCCAAAGGTCATCTTCATTTTGGTAGGTGAGTGCTGTAACTACAGCCATGCCCTGCACCTTTAATTGGTGCATGGTTTGAATGTCGGCCAAAATACCGGCTCCTCCACAAGGGTCGAATCCTGCGATGCTCAGTACCAGATTATCTTTTACTATTGCCATGAGTTATTTGTTTAAGTAATTTGAAGCGTCTTTCGTTATCATTCATATTCCAAAAAGCTCCAAGCATTGCGAATCCCGCAAATCCCATCTCTTGTGCTTGTTTGAAATTGTTCCAGTCAATTCCACCCAAAGCATAGATAGGGAAGGGGTGCTTCATATTTAATGCTTCTCCTAGTATTGAAACATCAAATGCCGCTTTGTACCCTTGCTTAGAGATACTATTAAATATAGGACTCAAAAAAGCATAATCAAGTTTTGCATCTTCTTCATTTATTTCCTCAATTGAGTGAAATGACTTTGATCGAAGACTCGCTGACTGATTTACCTTCTGGTGGGATTTCCAATGCAATCCAACATTAGGATAAGCCTCCATCAAATCGTGATGTTGATGGAGGCTAAGCTTTTTGTGAAACTCTGGGTCTATTTGATCCAGATATTGTCTTAGATCATCTTTCGAGCTATGTGGCTTTCGAACATGCAAGCGAATTGGGAGTTCCAAAATTTGATTGCAAGTTGCCAGCTCATGCTCCACCAGCGTCTCCGGTGTGATGATAACTATATTCAATTATTGTTCTAAATATATTTCGCTTCCTTTTTCCGTAAACTCCTTCGCTTTTTCTTCCATGCCTTTGTTCAGGGCATCTTGCTCAGTGAGTTTGTTTTCTGCTGCAAATTCTCTCACATCTTGTGTGATTTTCATTGAGCAGAAATTAGGTCCGCACATCGAGCAGAAGTGAGCTACTTTGGCTCCCTCTGCAGGTAGGGTTTCGTCATGAAACTCTCTAGCAGTATCTGGATCTAGTGATAAGTTGAACTGATCTTCCCATCTAAATTCAAATCTTGCTTTCGATAGGGCATTGTCACGGTATTGTGCTCCAGGATGACCTTTAGCCAAATCTGCAGCATGGGCAGCAATTTTGTATGTAATTACTCCATCTTTTACGTCCTTCTTGTTTGGGAGACCCAAATGCTCTTTAGGCGTAACATAACAAAGCATCGCACAGCCATACCAGCCAATCATGGCAGCCCCAATACCAGAAGTAATGTGGTCATAACCTGGTGCAATATCAGTAGTCAATGGTCCAAGCGTGTAGAAAGGCGCTTCTTGGCACTCTTCTAGTTGCTTTTCCATGTTTTCTTTAATCATATGCATAGGTACGTGACCTGGACCTTCTATCATCACTTGTATGTCATGTTTCCAGGCGATTTTCGTCAGTTCTCCAAGAGTTTCCAGCTCACCAAACTGTGCTTCATCATTGGCGTCTGCCAATGAACCTGGGCGAAGACCATCCCCCAAAGAGAAGGCTACATCGTAAGCTTTCATGATTTCACAGATCTCTTCAAAATGTGTATAGAGGAAACTTTCTTTGTGATGAGCCAAACACCACTTGGCCATGATAGATCCCCCTCTAGATACGATACCGGTTACGCGCTTGGCAGTAAGTGGAATGTATCTCAAAAGTACACCTGCATGGATAGTGAAATAATCCACACCTTGCTCTGCTTGCTCAATCAAAGTGTCTCTGAAAATCTCCCATGTCAAATCTTCAGCCTTACCATTTACTTTTTCTAAAGCCTGGTAGATAGGCACAGTACCAATCGGCACTGGAGAATTTCTTAGAATCCATTCACGTGTTTCGTGAATGTTCTTACCAGTAGAGAGGTCCATAATGGTATCAGCTCCCCAGTGGCAGGCCCAAACTGCTTTTTCTACTTCTTCCTCGATGGAAGAGCTAACAGCAGAATTACCGATGTTGGCGTTGATTTTAACCAGGAAGTTTCTACCAATGATCATCGGTTCTGATTCCGGGTGGTTGATGTTGTTAGGGATGATGGCTCGTCCAGCGGCAATCTCATCTCTTACAAATTCAGGAGTGATTTTTCCTTTTGGAGTATTCGCTCCAAAGCTTTCGCCCGGATGCTGAACGTTCAAGTGGTTCCACTCTTCAATTTTTTGATTCTCACGGATGGCGATATATTCCATCTCCGGAGTAATGATGCCCTTTTTGGCATAGTGAAGCTGAGTCACGTTCTGGCCTTTCTTTGCTCTTTTCGGCTTGGCCAGGTACTCAAACCTTAAATCATCCAGAGATTGATCATTCAATCTTTTCTGACCATAATTGGATGTGATTCCTTCTAATTCTTCTACATCATTTCTATTCCATATCCACTCTTCTCTGAGTTTAGGAAGTCCTTTTCTAACATCAATGTCCACATTAGGATCCGTGTATGGACCACTGGTATCATAGACAGTGACTGCAGGGTTTTTTTCTTTAGGGGCAGAAGGGTTAAACTTTAGCACTGTGTCATTGAGCTCAATCTCACGCATCGCTACTTTGATGTCATGAATCTCTCCTTTGACATATATTTTTTTCGAAGCGGGGAAGGGGTCTCTTGTGATTTTCTCTTCTCTTGGAATTTGATCTACTTTAGCCATAGTTTTTATTTTAGCCACCCTGAGTTGCGGTGATTATTAAAATATTGTCGTTTTCTTTTACGAGGTAATTATCCCAATTGGACTTGGGGAGAATTTCGTCGTTGATAGCCACTGCAATTCCTCTATCAATATACAGTTTTTTTTCCTTTAATAAAGGAATCAGTTCAATTTGACTTTCCTGACGGTTCAGCTCCTCGTTGTTCAATTTGAATTTCATAATGAATCAATTTTTACCTTAGGAGCCACATTTAAAGATGTGCTGAACTTTTCCCTTCGACTGAATTACCAGTATCAGGTATTGAGGGTATCTTCTCAGCCACGATCCCGTGGGCACCCCTAAAGTGATTTCAAAGTTATCCGAAAATTTTGAAGTAGAAAATTCTTGAGATTAATTCTCGATGTTGGGACATGTTTCTTGGTAAGAAAAGGTGTCCCCGACATATTCATCCCATTCATCAGCGGTCAGGTTTCTGTCCACCAATTGACAAATGCGATCGGCAAGTTGTTCGAAATCTATGGTCCAGACTCTGATATGCTTGTCTTTGCTTCCTGTTACGACCCGTTTGCCATCTGGAGTAAATTTGGCACAGAAAACCCAGTCTTCATGATCATCCAGGATTAATGGCATCACCCGAGAGTTATTGATATCCCAAATACGGGTAGTCGCATCTCTGCTCGCAGTGAGTAAATGTTGATTGTCGTTGCTAAAATCTACGTCAGTCACAGCTGACTGATGACCGGAAATGATTCTTTTGATTTTCTTCTTTTCCAAATCATAAAGTACAGCATCCCCCTTTTCTCGACCAATGGCCAGGAGCTTTTTGTCCGGGCTGATGGCGAGTGCATTGATGGCAAAAAGCTCTGGAATGAAATAGGAGGAGTCTGATCGGTCATTGATGATTTCTAGCTGGCCTTTTTTACCCCCTAGGAATACTTCTTTTCCACTTTCATCTATCATGATGGTGTTTACTGCCTGGTTGTTGCTTCTGTTGAGCGTGGAATCGACATTGAAACCTTTGATTCTGATTTGACCCGATTGATTGACTGTCAGGTATTTGTATTCGTTGGGGAAGAAGGTTGCATTCTGTACTAACTCGGGATCATGGCTGATCGTTTCACCTTCGCTTAAGATATCTTTAGTTTTTACAAAGAATATTCCGTCAGACTTGGAAGTAATCATAAGGATCTGACCATCGTGACTGACGTCTATCGATTTGATTAGATGATCGCCCTGATAAAGCACTGTGGGTATTCCTTTGATGTCATTCAGGTTCCATTTGAGTACCCTGCCATCTGAGCCAGCGGAATAAAATGTACTGGAATCAGGCCCAAACTTGAGGGATACCACAGACTCGCTATGTGCCATGACCTGATTGTAAGATTGAAAGGTAGTCGAATCATAGTTGAGGTACTTGTTGGCATAATAGAGCGCAGCATATACGTTTTTATGTGAAACGTATTTTTCGCCTTCGTTTTCTACCCAAAAATCATAGGCTTGCTTGGCAATTAGCGCCTTTAGTTCAGTGTGATAGGAAGGCATGATCTCCGAGCGTTGAGACATGGATTGAATCAGCTCGGTGGTTTTTAGAATGCTTATTTCTTCCTTCAATTCATCAATATATGAGCTGTCCTGTACTTGTGCTTGTAGAGTCAGCGACGATAGGAGAAGAAACAAAAAGGATAAAGTTCGGATGGTCATAAGTTAGATTTTGGTTATTGCATTAAAACTAACTTAAATAAAACGATCGGCTTGAACTGTTGTTGTTATAATTCAAATAAATGATAGAAAAATACCATTATTGACTAAAGCCATGATCTAAGGCATAGATGATCAATTCAGCAGGAGATTTGAGATTGAGTTTTTTTAGGATGTTTTTTCGATGAGAATTGACCGTATGGTGGCTTAGAAATAATTCTTCGGATATGTCCTTTGAGCTCTTGCCTTTTACTATTAAATCCAGTACTTCGAGTTCCCTATTGGTGAGTTCCTCAATGGTTGTCTTATTCTTACTGTCTGTCAGCAAGTCAAGAATGGTGTTGCAATAAAACTTCTCATCATTCGCGAGATGTCTGATTGCCTGAGAGATTTCGTCTTCGCTGCAGTGGTTGGTGACTATGCTGTTGATGCCGTTTTTCCAAAGCTGCTGAATGTGGAATTCATTTCTTGTATCCGATATCACTAATACTTTTGACTTACGGTTCCATTCCAGAGCTTTGCGACAGAGCATGTCTGTGTCCCTACTGATGTTGACTATATAGATGTTGTGGTCATTCTGCTCAAACTGATTGACCTGATCCAATTGCCCTAGGGATTCAACTAATTCTAAATCGGGTTGTTCGCTTACAATGAGTTGCAAACCCTGTAAACTTAGGTAATTGGTGTCAGCGATGATTACAGTTTGAGTTAACGGCACTTGTTGCTTATTTAGAATCGTTCCAAGCAAAAATAAAGGCAATCCTGATGGATGCAAATTTTATTTAAACTAATTCTAAATAAACTTTTTGTTAACTCAGCTTTACCTCTTCGTCTTCTAGTTTGATTCTCTTTTGTTTGTATAGGATCCCAAGTGATTTTTTGAAGTTCTTTTTGCTCATTTGAAGCATTTCCTGAATTTCTTCCGGACTACTCTTGTCATGCAAGGGGAGGGTACCATCATGTGATTCCAGATAATCTAGTATTTTTTGAGCTCCAGCTTCCAGATCGTGCATTCCTCCTTTTCTGAGGGATACATCAATCTTGCCATCTTCCCTTAGTTTTTTGATGAAAGCCTTTCTTTTACTACCCTTTATCAGCTCCTCGAAGGTCTCATTTTCATATAGCAGACCCTGATATTTCTGATTGATGATGACTCTGATGCCGTTGATTGTGGTTTCGCCAATCACAATTTCGACTTCATCTCCTTCGGTTAGCCCTTCGATTTCTCGACTAAGGAAAAGATGGATTCGTGCACTGGCAGCTACTCTTTTGGTGATACTATCCAGATAGGTATAGACCGTTACCCATTGTCCTTTTTTCAATCTTCGGTCTTGCTCGCTAAAAGGAACGAAAAGGTCTTTCTCCAATCCCCAGTCCAGAAAAGCCCCATACTGAGATACGTCCTTGACCTTCATACAGGCAAATTCCTTAATCTGAGCTAATGGAGTGAGTGTGGTAGCCACATTTCTATCCTGTGAATCTGTGTACACGAACACTTTGACTTCATTACCTATTTCCAGGCCTTCTGCTACATACTTGTTGGGCAAGAGTACTTCTTCGGATTCCTCGTCTATTAGATAAGCACCATTGTCTGTAAAACGATTAACCTTGAGGGTGTTAAATTCACCTATATGCATATCCTGTTAGGAGTAAAGTTTGAGTTTGGATTCTTTGGGTGGGAGTGGCTTGATTGATTCTATTACAATCTTAGCCAACTCGATATCTTCATTGTCATTTCCAGAACTAATTCCAATGGCCCCTTCAAATTCCTCATTGAGACCAAATACAGGGATGCCACCTGGCCAGGAAACAAATTTTGGGTCGTCGTAGTATCTGATTTCTTTAGGGTCTTTTTCAGAAAGCTCTTGAGCCAACTGCTCAGTAGTTTTTTTGGTTCTGGCTGCCGTATAGGCCTTGTTGATGGCCAGTTGAATAGAACTCAATGGGGCATGATCTGTACGGGCAAAAGTTACGAGTTCCCCGCTGCTATCTACTACTGCAACTACCGCTTCTTTTTTCTCTCTCAAACACTCGTGAATGACAGTGTTGATTGCTTTAATGCCTTTTTTTAACTCCATAGAATATATTTCAAACTAATCCGTGGCAAATATCAGGATTACATGTCGTAGTTTCTATTGAATTTCAAAAAACCCGATTAGCTAAACTGAAAAATCAAGGCTCAACTGTCATCGAACCTTGATTAGAGATTAACTTGAGAAATTATAGCTGATTACGATCTTGGGGTTAATATTTTATATTGATTTTGATAGAAATATCTTGAGGTGCAGTTTCATTTCCTCCGAAATAGGGCCAAAATTTTTTAGAAACCGCAGCATGATTCCATGTTGCGGTTTTTTTTGTTATTCACTTTTAATATTGTTCCTTATCGAAGTATTATTTAATTTGAAGTTCATATGATCAATCTTTGATCAGGCAGCAGCATTTTAAGGGGAATTGGATTCTGAATCTGGATTCAGGTGAAATGATAATGCTATGCTATGAAAGAAAAACCCATACACTCAGAGTTGACTTTTCAGCTCATGATCGAGTCGACCCCTAATGCCATTGTTTTGATCAACAAGGAAGGCAAGATTGCCTATGTCAATAAACCGTCAGAACAGCTTTTTGGATACGACCGAACAGAATTAATTGGTCAACTAATTGAAATACTCATTCCTCCAAGGTTTCATCAAAATCACCCTCGTTTTCGTGATATGTTTTTTTCATCTCCTTCGGTGCGATCCATGGGCGCTGGGCGAGACTTATATGCACTGAGAAAGGATGGATCAGAATTTCCTGTGGAAATTGGTCTGAATCCATTAGTAACGACAGAAGGCACCCTGGTTTTAGCTTCTATTATTGATATAACAGAGCGTAAGAAGGCAGAAGAGAGATTCAAATTGGTAGTTGAATCTGCCCCCAATGCTATGATATTGGTTAATCAAGATGGGATTATTACTTTGGTTAATGCACAAACAGAAAGGCTCTTTGGGTTTCAGAAAAAAGAACTAATAGGAAATCGTCTTGAAATGCTCATTCCTAATCGGTTCAAGGAAAAGCATCCAGATCATAGAGAAAGTTATTTTCAGGCACCTAGTACGAGACCCATGGGAGCCGGACGTGAGTTGTTCGGTCTTAGAAAAGATAAAAAAGAAGTTCAAATTGAGATTGGACTTAATCCTATAACTACGGATGAAGGCCAAATGGTATTGGCTTCTATTATTGACATCACAGAAAGGAAGGTTCAGGAAAGTATTCGGGCCAAAGTGAAAGAGATGGAAAACCGAAACCAGGAACTCGAACAGTTTGCCTACATCGCTTCACATGATCTACAAGAACCTCTTCGAACTATTTCGAATTTTATCACCGTAATCAAGGAGGATTGTATGGATCAATTGGATTCAGAGGCTTTGGGTTATCTGAATACCATTGGTCGAGCTACGGATCGAATGGTGATTTTAGTAAAGGCGTTACTGGAGTATTCTCGTTTGGGAGTAGGTAGACAAGTGGCCGAGGTAGATTGTGAACAACTAGTGGCCACTGTAGTTTCTGACTTGAATAATTTAATCAAAGAGACAGGTACGCAAATAGAGATTGGATCACTGCCAATAGTCAAAGGCTATGATGTCGAACTTCGACAGTTGTTTCAGAATCTAATCACTAATGCTATCAAGTTTAGAAAAAAGAATCAGTTAGCCCAGGTGAGAGTTATGTGCAAAGTCACTGAATCGGCATATGAATTTAGCATTGTGGATAATGGTATTGGGATTTCTAAGAAGAACTTTGATCGGGTATTTTATATTTTTCAGCGACTCAATCCCGCGAATACATATGAGGGGCATGGTATTGGCTTGGCTTATTGTAAAAAAATCGTAGAATTACATAACGGTAGGATTTGGATTGAATCGGAAGAAAGACAAGGAACTACCTTTAACTTTACTATACCAAAAATAACTCATGACTAAAAAATTGAATTGTATCATGCTGGTTGATGACAATCCGGATGATAATTTTTTTCATCAGCGAGTGATCAAAAGAAATAAAAGTGCTGACCATGTGGTGGTTTGTCAAAGTGCCCAGGAGGCCATTGACTACCTGAAAAATCAAGAACTGGATGGTTGGATCAAGCCTGATATGATATTTCTGGATATCAATATGCCAGGGATGTCTGGTTGGGAGTTTTTAGAAGTATATGAGGATTTGATTCTTTCGGACAAGAATCATGTGATTGTGGTAATGCTGACGACTTCTGAAAATCCAGACGATATACAAAAAGCAGATGGCATAAGTCATGTGGCTAGTTATCACGCAAAACCTTTGAGTAAAGAATTGTTGGATGAGTTAATATCAAAGCACTTTAAAGATTAGTTCATAAAGAAAAGCTACTTGACTTGTAAGTAGCTTTTCTTTTTAGTGAGCTTCATTACATAATAAATCAATCCTTGTTAATCAATTCATTCCATTCAGGCACCATGTCCCTGAGCATACCGGTGTGTTTGGATCCACCAAAACGATACGTAACGGTCATATTGAGAACGTAATCTGCAAAAGCAGCATCGCCATGTCGGTATTCACCGGTTTCTTTGGTTCTTTGTTTGTCTTGATAGCTCTGAGTACGGTTTCTGTATACAGCCAAAGGTACAGTTAGATTTAAAGCGAGGTTTTTTCTGCTCAATACTACTCCAGGCTCTACAGAGAGGGCATATCCAGGTCTTCTATATCCAGCACTGCCGCCAATCAAATCCTCTGCAGGAACTCCTTCGAATCGGCCGCCCGCATATAGACTCAAACCATTGATGGGTGAATTGTAGAATGCACCCAGACGAGCGGCATATTGATCCGGGCATGAAAATTCACTTGTTCCTCGGCGAGTCAATACGCCATTGGTTTCTCGCGGGTTAGATAAGTAAAAAAGGTTCGTACTGATTACAAACGAATGAGACAGCACTTGATAGGCTTGAACATCTACCGTGATCCCAGTTCCGCCATCGCCTGGTTGGATTGATTGATCTACAACTGCTTCTACTTCCTGATCTCGATTGTCTCACTGATTATAAAACGTGTCTTTATAATCATACTTTCCGGTAGGGAGTTTTACACCAAGCCCGAATGCGAGATTGTGTTTGTTAGACTGGTTGGGGTCTAGGAGCCAATATCCCGCTCCCAAGCGGATGTCTCCCAAGCCATATGAGCTGGTATGATGGCGCTCGCCAAGCCCATTGGGAGGATTACCGCCGTGTTCGTACATCGAGGACCGGTCATGGTAGAGCATAGGCAAAATGGCTGTTGCATAGAGGCGATCTGTAATACCGTAGTTGATGGATAGGTCAAGAAAATAGCTGTGGTTAATTACCTCGGTACCTTGTTCGATTCGCTCGTGTTCCTCTTCAGCTCCTCTAAAATGTCTGAATGATTTGAAGTATCGAAAACCAGCGGAAGTGAAAAATTCACCTTCTGAAACTCCGAAGGTGTTGCCCATGCCAGAAGCACAGCCACTAAAGCCTCGGATGGCTACACAGCCCTGAGCATAAATCTGATTGATGCCAAATAGGCAAAATACAATAGTCGAAAAATAAAGTCTCTTCATAACAATTATTTGTTTTTGGTTGTTGCCCTTAATCACAAAGAGGGTATAGCTGATGTTAGGCTTGCAATGCTATTGTGTTTGTCTGCCTTACTATTTTGAAATGTGTTGAATGCCAGAAATAAACTGATGAAACTATCAATTGAATGGATAAGCACAGGGATTAATAATCAGGTATTTGAACGGGTATGCGATTAGAAGAAGTCAACCATTTGAATTATATGTAAGTGAATTTCTAATCAGAATCTTTGAGAGGGAAACATAGTTTGGGTTCTTATTGAATAAAAGATTTTATGTCGATTGAATAGCTGGTTTATAGCGTCTCTGGTGGTTCGGAGGCGCTTTTTTTATGAAACAATATTGGCAATACTGAAAAATGGGTGAGATAAAATGATGTTTTGAGTTGACCAAATAATAGGAGTTGTTGTATATTGGAAACTCTTGTGTTAACACATAAAATCAGAATGGAATTAAGGCGAAAAGTATATGTGATCGATGATGATCCGATCTTACAAAGGATCATGAAAAAAATGTTGGGCAATTTCGATTCCGATGTGGATGTTCATATGTTCTTACATGGGGAGGAAGCCATCGAGCAATTGCGCCAAGATGTAGAGTTGCCTGATTTAATTTTTCTCGATATCAACATGCCTATCATGGATGCCTGGGAGTTCATTGAGAATTATCAAAAGTTGGGAATAGAGATTGTGCCTATTTATATATTGTCTTCTTCGATAGACTACAGGGACATAGACAAAGCAGAAAACATTGAATTAATCAAGGATTACCTTGTCAAACCTTTGAAGAAGGACCGATTGATTGAAATATGTAAAAGGGAACTCAATTCGTAGCATTATTCATTAATCAACCTAACCAAAGATGAAAGCCAAATACCTGATTGGACTTTTAATTTTACTGATTTTTTCAGGACCACTTCTTATTGCACAGACTTCCATTGCCTATCAAAGGTTTTTAGAAACCGATCATTTAGATTTTGGTCTGGGGAGCTATGGTCGAATCGGTGTGGGTTGGATGCCGACCATTGAGTCTACCGAAGGTCGCCGACTGAACCTGAACAGTATGGGAAGTATCGGAGGGCGAATGGAGGAGCAGGATTATATGGAGCTTGGGGTAGCGTTCTACATCAAGCCTGAAAACTATCCGAAAGATTCCACCGAGATCGTAGTACAAATTCGCTCTGCTCTATATTCTAATAACCTTCAATATTTTGGCAATTCGAGCACAGGCGATGCATTCAGCAGTCTGACACTGGCATTTCCTGAGATCTTCATAGAGGCCAGGCATGTTCTAGTGCCTAACTTGAATGTTTGGGTGGGATCTCGATTGTATCGGGGAGGAGACGTGCATATGGCTGACTATTTTTATTTCAATGATCATTCGGGTCAGGGCTTTGGGGCGGAGTACAAGAACTCTAGAGTCAGTGCCATTTTTGTTTCATCCTCAGATACGACATCCACGGTTCCTCCCTATTTCTTTTTGAATATCAAATCTGGAACACCTGGACTGGAACTAAGGCAGCGAATAGTGACTGCCTTTGAGCATGATTTTCATCTCAAGGAAAATGATCTATTGACGGTTTTGGGAGAATGGCATCATATGGGGGACCCCTCTGATGAAGAATTAGATATCAACGATCCAGATATCATAGCTTCTTACCCAGGAGATGATGGATGGGTACTAGGGGTAAAACATCAATGGAATGAAATCGCTGGTTTATCAGCAGGGTCTTTCAATCATCTGGCCCTTCGATATGGATCAGGAATTGCCAATGGAGGGGATGGTGGTAACTCTCGCACCTGGAATACCTTCGGGGCAGCCAATCTGGATACCTATGAGTTCAAGGATGCCTATTCCTGGCATATCGTAGATCATTTCTTAGTCAATTTCGGAGAAAGTTGGAGCCTGAATGCCTACGGAGTATTGAATAGGAGCAAAGGGGCTGCTCGTACCAATGGGTTGGCCGAGACCTATTTAGGTAGGGAAGTTTATAACTCGAAAACCGATTGGACACTGGGAGTAAAGGCGGTAAAGTACCTGACCGATCAACTGCATCTGCAGGCGGAGCTCCATCATTCGGAAAGGAAGGATGGTAATGAACCCTGGTATGCCATGACAAAATTGAGCCTGGTGCCTACTTTAGCGCCGACCGGAGCTCGATCCGTTTGGGCACGTCCCCACCTTAGGTTTGTGGCTTCTGCTGCTCGCTACAATGATGCCGCCATGAATGCCCGGTATTCGCCCTATCTTCAGCTGGTCGGTTCAGATCGTTGGGGATACTATTTTGGTGTAAAGGCTGAATGGTGGACATGGTAACTGTTGGTAATTAGATAGTTAAATAGTACGATATTATGTACAGCTTTGATTATATTGTTAAAAAATCAAAGCTATGGAACATACCAGTTACACCAATTTTCGCCAACATCTTAAATCTTATATGGACAAAGTAATGGATAATAGAATGCCATTGCTGGTGACTCGGGCACATGGTCAGGATGTGGTCGTTTTGTCTAAGGCCGATTATGATAGCATGCTCGAAACTTTCTATTTACTTCGTAACCCTAGAAATGCAGATAGGATTTTTGAATCCTTGAGCGAACTAAAAGGTGGAGCGGGATTTGAAAAGAGTTTACCTAAAACCTCATGATTGCCGGACTCAAATTTTCTTCACAGGCCTGGTTGGATTACATTCATTGGCAAAAAAATAGTCCAGATATCAAGCGGATGATTGATGAATTATGTTTGGATATCGCGAAATCCCCTTACGAAGGCAAGGGCTATCCTCAGCCCCTGAGCTATGACTTGAAATACATCTGGACCCGAAGAATCAATATGGTGCATCGTTTGGTCTATCAAATCAACGGTGATCGTATCGAGATCATTCAATGCCGATTGAACGAGTCCTGAATAGTCTGTCCGGATCAATTACAGTCCAGAGGGAAGTCTGATACTTCGAACTTTTTGTTGTCCTGATAGTTGTAATGCCACCACTCGGTACGAATAGGGTTGAATCCAAAATGCATCATGATCGATCGAAGTAAGGCTCGATTGTCCTTTACTTGAATGGGTAAATCGCTATAGCTGTGATGTGCTTCCGGACCAAAATGATCAAATCCAGTACCCATGTCAACAATCTCTCCTGCATCTGACACTAAACCAATATCTACAGCACCGCCTCTGTTGTGAACTGATCCATATTTGGGATTGGCGACATAGCTGGGTTTGGGATATATTTCCCACATCTTCTTTTGCACTGATAGGGGGCGATAGCAGTCGAATATCAGAATTTGCATGTTGTGTTGGGCCAAAGAGTCGTTGGCTTCTATCAATGCCAATGCTACAGGCTTTCTCAATAGACAATGAGCACATGGGTAGACTTTTTCTTTGAGGAAGTTGTCCAAGCCCGCATATTTCATATCATATACAAAAGAATTGGAAAGAAGGCTCAGATCCACAAAACTAGAATCACTCCAATTGGAGATGTCAAGAGCTTCGAATCTGGGTTCATCTGGAGCTACTTGAATGCTTTCAACTTCTATTTGATCAGTAGAGGTTTGTTGTTTTTCGGCTGGCTGACAAGCGGAAATACTAAGGAGCAGTAAAAGAGTTAAATTTCGTATTTGGTTCATTTTAGAGCGATTGATTTTTTCATGCTATTTCTGATATACCATTCGGCTATCAGCAGGTTGGGGACCCAGCCTAGCCAGGCCACCCATTGGTAGACATCCATTGGGTGAGGTCTTAGGAGCAGTACGATCACCCATTTCCATGCACGAAGAGTCAATGCGGATAAGGTCAGGGCGTAACTTCTAATGATGAATTGCTGATGCAGTGATAAGTTACCTTTTCGGATTTGGTAATATCCTTGAAAAGTAAAGTACAGCCATAAGAGACTCAAACTGGTAAATGCTAATTGAGAAATGAAGCCGCCATTGGCGTAAATGGACATGATCAAGCCAGAAGGACCAGATAAAAATAGAATTACGCCCACATAGAGTTGCCCCATGGTTCTATGCCATACTGGATATCGGGTAAGTATTTTGTTAGAGAATTGGGTGAACCCAGCTATGAGACAAAACATACTGCTAAGTACATGAATATAGAATGCGGTTTTCCAGAGTGAATTGTCGATGACCCACTGCTTGATTCTCAGGAATGCCGTATGGTCATCAAATGCCAGATAGGGCAAGGTAATCCTCAGCATCAAAAAGCTAAAGAAGGAAAGTAAAGCGATATTTATTTTGAATCTCATCGAGTCGAACTACGAATTTATAGTATTTTGCTCAGTATTAATTGAACTCAAATTGCTATGAAATTTAATATTCTGCTTGCCGCAATGTTAATGGCCAGTCTATTCTTAGGCTGCTCTTCACCTAAGAAGAAACAAGAGATAAAAGCTGAAGCTACCGTTCAGGAGGCTGGGTTGCAGTTGGAAAGGGATCCGAGGCTAATTGGTCCAGCCAAACCTCAATCACAAAAGATCATTGAAAAGAACATCTACAAAATAGATGCTTCAGAAAATCCTTTGTTTGGCTATTGGGTTGGGGCTTTTGGAAAGAACAAAATTAACATTGCCATTTCGGATATTGAGGGTGATTCTATTTACGGACATAGTGTCTGTGCAGGGAATTTTAGACCCATCAAAGGAACAATTAAAAGTTTTTCCGATAGTTTGTTCGCTATCAAAATGTTCGAGCCTGGAGATGATAAATATGATGGTGAATTTACGTTTACCATAGACTTGTCAGATATGTCTCTGTCAGGGTCCTGGGCACCATATAAAAATACCGTTTCGGCGAAGAATTATCAATTAGAAAAAAGAGCTTTTCAATACGATAGGAAGTCCGGTGATTACCCAGAAACCTCTTCGGAATATCTCGAACCAGCATACGCCATGAATCTATTGCCAGAAGAAATTGAATTGAGGAGAAATGAAATTTATGCGAGACATGGATATAGCTTTCAGAATATCAAAATCAGAAGAATATTTGATGCGAAAGACTGGTACATCCCTATGTCCATAGATGTACGAGACAAGCTCACTGAGGTAGAGGCGCATAATATTGATATGATGTACAATTATGAGGAGTATTATGATGACTACTATGACTCCTATGGTCGCTAGGGTTTTACTTATTTCCCTGGTATTCCTATCCGAATTAAGTGCGCAATCAAGTCTAAATGGACTGGATGTTCCAGCATCGTGTAGCCAGATCATTTGGGTACAGTCTGCCAACAATAATGCTACGACAGGCCAACTGGTACGATACGAAAGAGTGGAAAGTGAATGGGAGCAAGTAGGAACGCCCATACCTGTGGTACTGGGTAAAAATGGTTTGGCATGGGGTAAAGGCTTGCATGAAAGCAGACAGCCGGAAAAAGTCGAAGGAGACGGGAAGGCGCCAGCAGGTATATTCCTTTTGGGGACCTCTTTTGGGTATGCAGAGACATCCCTCATTGAAACGAGCTATCCCTATCGGCAAGCGACGGATCGAGATTATTTCATAGATGATAGTCAGTCGGAGGATTATAATAGCTGGAAAAGCATTCCTTTGAATCAGGCAAATAATCCTAAGGCATTTTGGACTTCCTATGAAAGAATGAGGAGAAAGGATCACTTGTATGAGTTCGGAATAGTGGTTAAGCACAATCAAAGCCCTGCAGTCCCTGGAAAAGGAAGTGCCATTTTTCTCCATGTATGGAGAGGTCCCGGTTCTGCTACCCTGGGCTGTACGGCTATGTCAAAAGAAAATTTGTTAGCCCTGGCGGCTTGGTTAGAACCTGGCAAAAGCCCCGTTTTGATTCAGATATCAAAGTCAGATTTGCCAAATCTGAAATGGAATTAGACTTTAGGCGTATTGCAACTGCCATTCCTTGGGCGTCATTCCTACTTCCTGTTTGAAGCTTTTGGTGAAATGCGATAGGTTTTCAAATCCAGAAGCATAGCAAGCTTTGGAGATACTGGTGCTTCCAGCTTTCAGATGCTCTTGCGCCAGATGGATGCGTGCCTTTTGGATATATTGGGAGGGAGTGATTCCCATGGTCTCCTTGAACTTTTTGAAAAAACTCGCGCGACTCATACATGCCTGATCTGCGAGCTTGTTCATATCGATTTTAGTACGCAGGTTGTTTTTGATGTAATGTAAGGTATGGGCCAGCGCATTGCTTGACGAGAGTAGGGCATAGGACTTTTCGAAAACGACTCTTGCTTGTGTTTGCATCAAGCGAATCAGCATTTCTCTTAAGGTCAATTCGACCATCAGGTCTTTGGCCTTGCCCTGTTCGCTTTTGGTGATGCGAATGATGCGATTGATGGTGTCGGATAGCTCCATATTATTGGTTAGGTGGAAAATGGATGGGTCTATGTTCCATTGACCCCAGGTTTGTGCCTTAGGGTGAACCTCATTCAGAACGTCTACTGTCTTCACGATGGCTTCATTTGAGATGGTCAGCGCGATACATTGTGTGGGGTTGTGCTTTTTGGCTTCTGGAAAATCGATGCTCATCATTTCTCCGGGTGGCAGTATGACCGATTCTCCTGGATAATAATCGAATGAAGGTTTTTCTGGCAGTTTCATCACCTTTTTACCGCTCAGCATGCTAGTGAGTACAAAATGATCAAACATTAAATTCACATTCTCGGCCTGACGGTGGGTCTCGAATAGATTGAGTTCGCACATGTCATAAGAATAGGCAGTTCGGTTCTCCACCAACGTAAAAAGTGAACGCTCATCACGGGTAGGAAATGAATCTATCAGAAACTTTTTCATATCATCATGCTTTGTAATCTCTCAATAAAAAAGCTGGTAACTAACAATATGCAAAAAATCCAGCAGATATAAGGTGTGATGTTGCGGATTTTTTAAAGGAATAGACGCAGAGCAAAAGGATTTAGACTCAGAGCAAACAGAAGTCATTTTGATATCATGAAATTGGTCAAAGCATAATTATTTAATCAAAAGACTATACATACTTATGGAAACATTAACTGCACCTTATCAGGTCGTCGATCGCCCAAAATTGAAAACTCAGTACGACCATTTTATTGGTGGAGAATGGGTCAAGCCCAACTCCGGAGAATACTTTGACAACATTAGTCCAGTAGATGGTCAGGTCATGACCACAGCGGCTCGCGGCAATGAAGTCGATATCAACAAAGCCTTGGATGCCGCGCACAAGGCTTTTCCTATTTGGTCCAAAACTTCGGCTGCCGCTCGTAGCAATGTCCTTCTCAAAATTGCCGACATCATAGAAGAGAATCTGGAAACACTGGCTCGAATCGAAACGCTGGACAATGGTAAAGCGCTAAGAGAAACCCGAGCAGCAGATTTGCCTTTGTGCGTGGATCACTTCAGGTATTTTGCTGGAGTTATTCGTGCGGACGAAAGTACCATGTCTGAGCATGACGAGCATACGGTGAGTATCAACCTCCAGGAGCCATTAGGAGTGGTAGGACAAATTATTCCCTGGAACTTTCCTCTGCTAATGGCCACATGGAAAATCGCTCCGGCATTAGCGGCTGGTTGCTGCACCGTAGTGAAGCCTGCTGAACAAACGCCAACGAGTATCATGGCACTGATGGAATTGATAGCTGATGTGGTGCCGCCGGGGGTGATCAATGTGGTCACTGGTTTTGGTCCAGAAGCAGGAAAACCCCTGGCTACCTCTTCAAGAGTGGCTAAAGTGGCTTTCACAGGAGAGACTACAACAGGACGACTAATCATGCAGTACGCCTCCGAAAACTTGATTCCCGTTACTATGGAATTAGGGGGTAAGTCTCCCAATATTTTTATGAAAAGCATAGCAGATGCAGACGATGAGTTCTTTGACAAGTGTGTAGAAGGAGCCGTCATGTTTGCCCTCAATCAGGGTGAGGTTTGTACCTGCCCATCCAGAATTTTGGTGGATGAATCGATCTATGATCGCTTTATGGAACGAGTCGTTGAACGAACCAAAGCGATTAAACTCGGTCACCCACTAGCAGACGACACCATGATGGGTGCTCAGGCTTCTAACGATCAATATGAGAAAATACTATCCTATATGGATATTGGTAAGAAAGAAGGTGCCGAAGTACTATGTGGCGGTGGCGCTGCTAATTTGAACAGCGGATTAGAAAATGGCTATTACATCGAGCCGACCATCTTCAAGGGGCACAACAAGATGCGAATTTTCCAGGAGGAGATTTTCGGGCCGGTTACTTCTGTGACAACTTTCAAGAATGCAGAGGAGGCGCTGGAGATTGCGAATGATACGCTGTATGGATTAGGGGCTGGTTTGTGGACCAGAGATGCACACGAGATCTATCAGATGCCGAGAGAGATTAAGGCTGGTCGTGTATGGGTCAACTGCTATCATGCCTATCCTGCTCATGCGCCTTTCGGTGGGTACAAGAAATCAGGTTTTGGTAGAGAGACACACAAAATGATGCTGAATCACTACCGAAACACTAAGAATATGCTGATCTCTTACGATAAAAAGAAGCTAGGATTTTTTTAGCAGATAGCGTCAATTGTCAATAATGGTTGGAGAGGAGCTCAGGCTTCTCTCCATTATTTTTTTAGATATGAAACAAGATATAGAAAGAGTATCCATCACAGAAGAAGCCGCCAAAGTCATCGCAGAACTCAAAACCAAACATGGAGAGCTCATGTTTCACCAAAGTGGGGGCTGCTGCGACGGATCATCACCCATGTGTTTTGAAGAAGGAGAGTTCTTGATCGGCTCCTCCGATGTGAAATTAGGGGTGGTCGAAGGTTGTCCATTTTATATGTCCAAAGATCAATATGAATATTGGAAGCACACGCATCTGACCCTTGATGTTACGCCTGGCAGAGGTTCTAGTTTTTCCTTGGAGATTCCTATGGGTGTTCGATTTATCATCAGATCACGACTCTTTAGTGAAGAAGAAAGTCAACGGCTCGCCACGGAGAGTAAAGTCTAGACTTCTATTTTTTTATGGTCTAACCTTTTATTTGAGGATTTGATTTTTTGCCAAAACCAGGCAATGCAGAGTGCAAGAGCAACTATCCAGCTGCAGGTTGTGAACAGGCCTTTAGTTACAGTAAATGCACTGGTCAATCGAACGAGGGAAGGGGGAAGTAGGCCTGAATGAGTGATCATGATAGCAATGCCTAGATTCTCAAGATAATCAAATACCATGGCAACAAAAGGCAATACTCTTATCCAAAGCCACCAGGTTTGACTCGCTAATCCGGTCAGATTCTTCAACCTCAGCAGAAAGGTATATAGAAAGAGTGCGAGTAAAAAAGGGTAAATAAGATCCAATAGGAAGAGTTGAGGAAACAAATAGAATTGGGCAGTACTTGCATCCAATTTGTCAACCAGGGACTGTGCAGTTTTAACTGAATATCCAAAGGTCCTCAAATCAAAAGTGCGGTCTCCCATCTGGCTATGAATGACAGGAAAGGTGAAAGCAAACATGAGACCTAAAACCAGCTGAGAACCTAAGAATAGAATGAATATATGGGATATGCTGGGGGTTCGATTGATAGATAGCTTTTTCATGCGTTTTGAATTAATTACAATTCAAAGCTAGCATGTGACCAAATCCGCTCCATTAACAAATGATAAAAAACCATCTAACGTGCCAATTCACTTCTGAGTCGGCTCAATGAAATATTAGTTATGCCAAGGTATGAGGCTATGTCGCTGTGTGGGATGAAGTTTTCCAGCCCGGGATAATCCTGCCGAAAGGCCAATAGTCTTTCTTTGGCAGTCAAAGATGCCAATCCGATTTCCTTTTGTACTTTTCTGATCAATTCTTGTTGTAGTACCGTGTTGGCAAAGTTTCTGATTTCCAGATTTTCGATCATCAGGTTTTCGAATGTGTCTGCCGGGATGGTAGCTATTTCCAAATCAGTAAGTGATCTGAAACTCAAATTGGATCGATCTGCAGTCGTTCTGATTTGTCTGGGGGATAGTATGCTTTGGGTCATGAAAAACGAAATGGTAATCTCCTTTCCGTCAGGGTTGAGGACAAAACTCTTGCAGATACCGTTGAGTATGAAATACTCCAAATTATTCTTTCTTCCACGGACGATGAAGTCCGTATTCTTCTCCAAATGCTGATAATCGAGGTGCTTTTCAATCAGCCGAAATGCCGTATCAGAGATTGGGAAAGTGTCATTGATAATGGATTTGATTTGACTGCTCATCGGTATGGGAAATTGTTGATTATCAATTGGATTGACCTGTTGGATTTAATGGTTGATTGGAGCTATAAGGTTAAGATTGATTTGGTTCGTCTCTTTTTTATATATTTACTGATCCCTAAAATAGGGTATATTTTGATTGTTCATTAGATAATGGCAATTGGAGCCCGTAGATTTAACTAACCAAAACTACCTAACATGAGTAAATTACTACAAATTGCCTTTGTGGAACTGGGTACTACTGAGATACCCGGAGCTGAGCACAATCCGAGAATTGTCGAATATGCACAGCAAAGAAACTTTCCAGGCGTACGAGACGATGAAACCCCATGGTGCAGCATATTTGTCAATTTCTGCTGTGATCAACTGAAATATGAGAAGAGCGGAAAAGCCAATGCCAGAAGCTGGATGCAAGTGGGTAAGGATAGCTCCGATGACCCAAAGCCCGGAGATATAGTGGTCTTTTGGCGGGAGAGCATTCATTCCTGGAAAGGTCATGTGGCTTTTTACCTGGGGCATTCTCAAGATAAAAAGAAGATATTTTGTCTTGGCGGTAATCAAGGCAATGCAGTGTCTGTGGCCGGCTATGATACCAAAAAGGTGCTAGGTTTTCGGAGAGTAGGTGCAGAAGTGAGTATTTCGATCCCTGATCCATATCTTAGAAAGGATGATAAGGGAGAAGGAGTCATTCAATTGCAGCAAATTCTCAATAAGCTGGGTTACAACTGTGGTGATCCTGATGGTTCATTTGGCAACAAAACACTGAGTGCTTTGAAGCTGCTACAGGCCAACAATCAATTGACCGTAGACGGGGTCTATGGTAATGATTCGAAGACTGTTATCGAATCATTGCTTCAAGCTTAATTTTATTAGAATTATCATTTCAAATTATATCCTATGACTGGAAGTGTTGCTTTAGATGTGGTGATCGGATTGGTCTTCATCTATTTGCTATATAGCTTGTTTGCTACTCTGATTGCAGAGATTGTAGCGACTAACCTGAGTCTTCGTGCCAGAAACCTCAAAGAGGCCATCAACAGAATGATCAACGATGAGGATGATAAAGAAGGATGGCTCACCAATATCAAGGTACATTGCAATATCATGCCCAAGAAGGTCTCTAATTTTCTGATCAGGAATTTTTACGACCATCAGGAAGTCAAATATCTTGGGAGAAAGGCGACTTTGAACCCATCTGCCATTCAGTCCTCTAATTTCAGTAAGGTGCTTTTGGACCGAATTAAGGCTTTAGGAGAGGGGGATACGGAATTAGAGAAGATCCAAAGTGGCTTGTCTAAATTGAGTGTGTCTAAGCCAGATTTAGATGGTTATGTACAGGATGTAAATAGAATTTTGGGTCCAAGTACGGCAGCCTATGTGAAAGGAATCTTTGAAGATTGTCAAAACCGAATAGACGATGGCAAGGAGCAAGTGATTCAATTCAAACATGAGTTAGAAAATTGGTTTGATCGAACGATGGATCAAACTACCGAATGGTATAAACAGCGCATGCAAAAAATACTCTTGATCATTGGTTTTATGATGGCCTGGATATTCAATGCGGATACCTTTACGATCATCAAGAAGCTATCCTACGACAAAGATGCCAGAGACAAAGTAGTCGAGCTCGCTGGTGCTTACATAGAAAATAACCGATATGCGGATTTTGCCTTGATCTCTAAGGATTCTACCTTACTCAATGATACGAGTCGATTTGACTCGGCTAGTATAGCTACACTGAAGGATTACAATACGAATGCGATGACTTACAATCAAAGACTTGATACCTTATTTGCGATCAAAAATTCATTGGAAGCAGATATGACGAGTGCCCATAGCGTTTTGGGGTTGGGAGGCTGGTTGCCGGATTCCTTGCAAATAAGTAACTCTAAAATCGTCTGTCCGGATTGGGTGGAAGTCTCCTTGGCCAATCGTGTGTTGAAAGTTGAACAGGAAGAAGGGCATGTGACTGTAGAATGGATTGATAAACTGCATTACATGCTTTGGTTGCTATTGTCCCACCCGGGAGGCTATTTGATCACAGCATTGGCGGTTTCTCTGGGAGCGCCTTTCTGGTTCGACCTATTGAGCAAACTCATGAAATTGAGAGGGACGATGCAAACCAAGTAATTCATAATTGTATATAAATTAATAAAAATGAGTAAGACGAGCTATGTAGATATTGAAGACCAGGTGCAGCTGCCTGATCATGGAGTGATTCGTGCAAAATTGACAATTGGGAATGGACAGACAGGTGGTCACAGTGTGTTTTTAGGAAACAATCTGCTGGGCCAAGATAGTGAGGTAGAAATAGGAGAAGCTGCTGGATTGAAGGGGAAGCAATTGATTGCTACCTGTACAGTAGTCGATACGAATGCAGATACGAACTGGACCAGTTTTACTTTGTTATTGAAACAAGGTGGGGATGATTTGAAAACCTTTGGGCCTTATTCCAAAAAAGTAGACAAGGACAAGGATGTGGTAGGTTATACGTTAATAATTGACTTGATATGAGAAGATCATTGTGGCTGATTTTCTGTTTGTTTGGGGTCCATTGCCTGTATGGTCAGGAAAGTAATATTCATCATGAAGTCCCAAGTAGTCCTGCTTTTGCCATTTTGGATTTTGAACCCACTTCGGTACTGAGACCTACCAGCCCTTCGGAATTGACCACTCAACTGATGAGTTCATTTGATGAAAATGGCAAGTTGAATCCGAATATAGGTTTGGAATTTGCTCCCTATTGGCTTCAAAGCAAACCTAGTTTAACATATGAACAGTATGTGAATCCGGGCACCTGGCAGACCATGAAACAAACTTTTAGGATTTCTTTTGCCAATGTTCAGGATACAGCTCTTAATCAGTCTTTTATGGGTGCGGGCTTCAGGTTTCAATTGCTACAAGGACACCTGTCTGATGAAACTATTGCTGCGGTTGAGCAAGTTCGATCAAGAGCCAGTGTTTCTTCATTGATTTTGGCCATGCGAGCTATGGCTATGCGCTTCAAAAATAAGAAGGCTGCAATAGATCAGCTATTGCTGAACCTGACTCAGGCTGGCTATGATCAAAAGATGAAGGAGGAGTTGATGAAGGTAGTTTTGGAAATAGACGATAATTATACAACAGATGCGAGTAATGATGTAAGTGAAATCCGAGCGTTTGCTGAGCAAATCAATGAGGCTTATTTATCGAAGAATATCGATGAAAAGTTGATTGAACAAACCAGAGAGCGAGTAGGTCTGATTATTGAGTTGGGAGGAGCTTCTTCTTTTCAAACGAAGCAAGTCGGTCAGGAGGGTGGAATAAGGAAGTTGGGTTTTTGGGCTACTGCCTCAGAAAAAATCAACGAAGACAATCAATTTGTGTTTTCTGCGCGATACATGAGCTCTACGTTGGATTCTGTTGCCTCTAACTTTGATCTGGGGCTTAGCTTTGTGAAGGACGTGGACAATATCAGTTTGTCTTTCGAAGGGGTAGCTCGATGGTATGAAGTTCAATTCATGGATCTTAATTCAACTGGTCAGCCTATCAACAGGGTAGAAGAGGACTTTACTTATCGATTGGCCATCAATGCCAACTATCAATTGTCTAAATCCATTTTCGTCAGTGCCAGTTTGGGCAGGAATTACGCCAATGGTATCACCCAGGAGTCGGGCTTCTTTAGTATTCTCGGTATCAATTATAATCTATTTCGTCCGATGGACGTGGATGTGAAATAGAAAAAACAAGGGCTTCATTTGTTTGAAGCCCTTGTTTTTATTCAGGTCTTTTGGTGTATCCTGGATATGCGAGTTTCGAATCTGAGAGGTTCAGGTATTCTTTTACCTCGTTGTAATTGTTGAAATCTATGGTCGTTCGTGCATTTACGAACTGCGCTGGGACTACTACAACCCTGGCGATCCAATCGTGGGTCCAGTCTGAATGTAAAGTGTTTAAAGCTACTGTTCCATCTAGGAAAATCGATGCATTGTATTTAGTAAAGTCATAATTGTAGCTTAACATACCGTCTTGAAAATAAAGAGTTTGTGGTAACGCTCTCCATATTTCAGTGCCATCCTGTTCTACCTCCCATAGTAGATAAACGAGCATTACATCAGAATCATACATGACAAAGTCAACGGGCAGGTCCAATAAGGCTGCATAATCTGGTCCCTCAAAGTCCAATATATATTCGAAGGTGTATCCTTCTTCTCCGTTGACACCATCCAGTCCATCCTGTCCTGGTCTGCCTGTTGGACCAGGAGGTCCCTGACAAGAAAAAAGAATCATAGCGGAAAGAAGGGAAAGTATACTTAGCTTATTCATAGTTCATATTGTTGTTGAATGGTAAATATTCATGGAAAAATGATGCCAAAATCGCTTGTTCCAAATTAATTTTTTCAGGATTCCTTTTCAGGAAGAGTTTATTAATGATAGTTCTGCTCAATTTCTACAAATAAATGGGGCGTTTATATATTTATGTTTATCAGGTTATCTCTGAGTGTGATGCTCTTGGTTTGACCACTATGGATATTGTTTGTGTAGTTGTGGTTTGTTCAGGATATATAAAGCCGTAGTGGTAATTGTGTTAAGGGATTGACGTCAGTCTAAACTGAGAATACAAGCCGTTGAAATTGAGTGGAATAATTGTTTAGGCAGTATGAAGACTTGTTAATGTAAGATTAATATGAAACAATTAAATATTTGTTGTAAAGTGTTTATTTTCAAAGAGTAAACAAATCAGTAAGGAAGTTTAGCTTGGTTCTGTTTCTTTTATGAATAAAATTACCATCTTCTCCCCAAACATATATGCTGGATTGCATTCTTATTGCAGTCAAAAGCCTCAAACGCTTGAGCAGGCAATTAAGGATCCATTACCATCATGGAATTCAGGTGAGAACAAAAGTGCTATTATATCTTTTGTAGAGTCTGTTACTGATACTGCCAGTAAGGATTTTGTGCCTGAAATTGAGCGTGTGGCAGTGTTTGACAATGACGGCACGTTATGGTCAGAGCAACCCCTATACTTTCAGTTATTCTTTGCCTTGGACAGAATACGTGATATGGCAGAGAATCATCCTGAATGGCAAGAGCAACAGCCCTATCAGGCGATCCTTACTAATGACATGAAAACTCTTTCTGGTTTTGGGATGAAGGAGTTGATGGAAATCCTAATGACCAGTCATGCAGGTATGAGTACAGATGAGTTTGAGAAGTTTGTAACGGATTGGATTAGTTCTGCCCGTCATCCTCATTTTGACCGTCCTTATACAGATTTGATTTTTCAACCCATGCTAGAGCTGTTGACTTACTTACGGTCAAATGGATTTAAAACCTTTATAGTTTCTGGTGGTGGGATTGAATTTATGAGGCCATGGGTAGAAGATGTTTATGGGATACCAAGAGATCAAGTAGTTGGTAGTAGTATTAAAACAGAGCTGGTGATGCAAGGGGATAACCCTGTTATTATTAGGAAGCCTTCAATTGATTTTATTGATGATAAGGAGGGCAAACCTGTAGGGATTTGGCGCTTTATTGGTCGTAGGCCTATTCTTTGTGCGGGCAATTCTGATGGAGACTTAGCTATGCAGCAATGGACTGCTGCCGGAGAAGGTCCCAGTATGATGTTATATGTACATCATACAGACAGTGAAAGGGAATTTGCTTACGATCGAGATTCGCATGTGGGTAAATTTGATGAGGCTTTAGATGTAGCCAATAATAAAGGGTGGAAATTAATAAGTATGAAAGATGATTGGAAGGTGATTTATCCTTTTGAATTGAAATAGTATGATGCTATTACCCTTTAGATCTACATAGGTTAGATTCTTCTTGAGTTATTAATAATTGTGGCATTTCAAATTTTGATGATTGGTAAGGATGATAAAAGGCAATATTGCATGTGACACTGGTAGACAAGTATTTGATGATGCACATTTTTATAATGCCAGCTCAATTGAGAAGGTGTACTCAGATCTCGATATCAAGGTGTTCAGGCCTTTCAGGTCTAAACAGAACAGCGATATGATTTTAGTTTACGATGGAGTGCGTTTGCACTTACTGGAGTTGCTAAAGCCATTTCGGAGGAACAAGGTTTTTCAGGTGCAGATTGGGTGTATAATTATGGTGCTGGGTTTAGGTAACTTTTGTTCCGAAAATTTGGCCTGGCCTGCTAATAAGAGTAGATCTGTCAGGTTCTAATGTGATTTTGGTTCTGGATGGTAAAATGAATAAAATAATGAAAAGAATATGGCTAGTTTTGTTTTTCAGTCTATTGTACTCTCAGCTATGGGCCCAAGAAGAATCAGGATCTTCAGAGGAGTTTCATAGACATAAAGTAATGATAGTATTGGGCCATACGCATGTTGCGAATGGATTCAATTCAAAAGGAGATAAAGCATGGATTGTTTTACCCAGTTGGGGTTTAGATTATGATTTTCGCTTGAATGCCAATTGGTCGATCGGTCTACATTCGGAAATGGTAATTGAAAGTTTTGAATACGAAAGTGAAAATCAAATCAAATTGGATCGAACAAGACCTGTAGCTTTGGTAGTGGTGGGAAGTAGGAAGATTGGCAAACATCTTACTATCCTGGCTGGAGGTGGTACCGAGCTTGCTCCGGAGGAAAATTTGACACTAATCAGAGTAGGGGCTGACTATTCATGGGAGTTGATCAACAACTGGGAATTGGCTGTCAATGTGATGACAGATTTTAAGCTTGATGCATATGATTCCTGGGTTTTTGGCCTGGGTGTTGCAAAAATATTTTAAGTCTAATTTAAACTAAATAGAAACTATGAAAAGTAAATTATTAAGTCTGGGAGTGCTGCTACTGCTCTGCTGCGCATTTGTCAATCCTACTTATTCTCAAATAAAAAGTGACTATGACAAGGATGCTGATTTTTCTAAAATAAAAACTTACAAGTTTGCGGGATGGGTTGAAGATAGTGATGAAGCAATAAACCAAATAGATAAGAAAAGGGTTTTATCTGCGCTAAAATCTCAATTTGACGCTAGGGGATTGGAATTGGTAGAAGATAACGCAGATGCGGTTGTTACTTTATTCGTGTCAGTTGATCAGAAAACCAGTAAGTCTTCCTATACAACCTATAATAATAACATGGGTTATGGAGGACGATGGGGCTATGGCTATGGCTATGGTTATGGAGGAATGGGTACAGCTACCACCACCTACACAGAAACTGATTATAACGAAGGAACATTAGTTTTGGACCTATACGATACGGAAACTAAATCATTGATATGGCAAGGTGTGATCACCACAGTAGTGAAAAGCAAGCCGAACAAAAGAGAGAAAGACATCAATAAAAAGATCGCAAAATTGATGAAGAAATTTCCGATCCTGCCTGAGAGTTAATTAGAACAAAACAGCCCTGAAGTTCAATTTCAGGGCTGTTTTGTTATTTATATCAGTGAGAAAGTATAGAGCAGCTCTCTGGCAATGTCTCTACATCTTTCTTCATATTTTTCTTGTTGCTGAGGAGTACCATCAAAAGCTTTAGGGTCCTCGAAAGGTAATGAAAATCTTTCTGCATCAGGAATCACCGGGCAGTTGGCATCAGCATGGTTGCAGGTCATGACAGCAGCATATCCCTTTTGTGGATTGAATGGGTCATCATAGGTTTTCGAAAAGGCAATGATAGCTGGTTCATTTTCATCATACTTGATGGCATAAACTGGATTTGTTTCATGAGATAGCTTCTTGATTTGCAACCCAGCCTTTTCGAGAGCCTCTGCTGCAGAAGGGAAGAGGGCAGTAGCTTCCGTACCTCCCGAATACGCAAATACATTAGCATGACCATAGTGTCTCGCTGCTACCTGTGTCCAAACCTGTGACAAATGGCTTCTGCGTGAATTGTGCGTACAGATTAGGGTTAGATTAGCTATTTGATCATTAGCCTGTTTCTCTTTAACAAATGCAGCTATCTTTTCTAATAATTGTTTTCTTTCTGGTGTGATAGAATCGAATTCTCCTTTTACCGATTCGATATATTGATTAAGTGTATTCATACGACGTATGCTTAGCAGCAGCCAGATCCAGGCTCACAACTAGCTTCTTCTTTTTTGATTTCTGATAGATTCAATTTTGGTTTGGATTCTACTGTTTCTGTAACAATACAGCAGGCAGAAGCATCCGCTTCATCATATTTGGGGTCGTTGAATTCAGCATCCTTGTGGAAATAATATACTTCCCATTGGTAACCATCCGGGTCGTTGACCCAAAACTTATCCTGAACAGCATAGCAACATGAAGTGCCGATTTCTTCTCTGTCGACTATTCCTTGTTTTTGAGCGATACTCAGTCTTTCTTCCATTTCTTCCTTTGTTTCAACCTGGAAACCAAGGTGACCAAATGCGCTGTTGACTCGATCTTTATTTTCTATGAATGATATGATGAGTGCAGGAGCATCTAATACATATTTGGCATACCCCTTCCTTATTTTATTGGCAGGCTTCCCAAAAAAGGTAGAGTAGAAATTAACCGTACTTGTGATATCTGACACGTAGAAAGAGACGTGCATTCTGGGGAAATTAGAGTTGTTCATTTTTAAAGTGATTTAATCACAGCATTCACTGCTTGTTTTGAGTGTTTCGGTAATTTGGTTTAGGTATGATTGTAATTCGCTCCATTTAGATTCATCCAGACAGTAACAAATGTTATTACCAGATATACTTCCCTTGATCAGTCCAACCTTTTTTAGTTCCGATAGATGTCGCGAAATGGTGGGCTGAGCCAAAGGCAATTCATCCACAATATCGTTGCAGATGCAAGAAGGGCTATTGGCCAGGAATTTAACTATTTCAAGGCGTGCTGGATGACCAATTGACTTAATCAATTCGGCCATTTCTAAGGTTTTGATGGCAAAGCCTTCAGTTTTGGTTATTCCCATATAGTAATATTACAATATTGTAATATGAATCACAAATAGCGATTAAAATAATTTGAGCCTGCTCCCTGCTTTTTCTCAATCCTGTTATATTTACCAATATCAAGAATAAAGCCCCATGATTGAATTAGACAAAGAACTTTTAGACACATTTGGTAAAATCTTATATGCGGTAGCCAAAAGCGATGGCGAAGTTCAAGAGGAAGAGCTAGCCGTGGTTCGCAAGGTAATAGATGATCACGAGTGGGCTCAAGAGTTGGAATTGTCTTTTGAGGTCGAAAGAGAGTTGGATTCAGATGCAGATGGTATTTTTGAGGAGGCCATGTCGGTATTTTGTAGATATGATGTCCGTTCTCATTATGAGCAATTCATAGATTTGCTAGAAAAGGTGGCAGAAGCGCATGATGGGGTGGTGCAAGAAGAGAAGGTTTTGATAGATAAATTCAAAACCCACTTGCTGAATTGATATTGAGCCATGGGTACTGCCTCTCGCTCTCGAATCAAGTCAGGTCTTTGGTATTTGTTGTGCTTCCTGTGTACGATTATTGGATTATATCCTCTTATATATTTAACACAAAATGCTAATGCTGGATTTCTATCTAGCAAGCCGGTCGATCTGCTGAACGAATCGCTTTGGCAATGGGCTTTTTACATACATATCGCTTTAGGTGGTCTGGCATTACTGATAGGTTGGCCACAGTTCATTCAAAAACTTAGAAGCAAATATCTGAATTGGCATAGAAGGGTGGGGAGAGTCTATGTTCTTTCTGTGCTATTATCTGGAGTTTCCGGGATTTACATAGGCCTTTATGCCAATGGAGGCTGGGTTTCCTCATTAGGGTTTATGACTTTGGGTTTTTTATGGGTTTATTCCACTGCCAATGCCTATTTTAAAGTGAAATTAGGTAGCTTAGAGAAGCATGAGGAATGGATGATATATAGCTATGCTTTGACCATGGCAGCCGTGACGCTTAGAATTTGGCTTCCTATATTGGCGCTCAGCCTAGATGAATTCATTGTTGCTTATAAAATTGTGGCCTGGCTCTGTTGGGTTCCCAATCTGGCAGTGGCGATCATTATTAATAATAGGAGATCATGAATATTTCGATACAGAGGTTGGACGAGCAGGATTTGCCAGAAGTAGTTTCATTGTTGACATCCAACAAACTCACATCTGATGATTTGAACAAGGGTAAGATCAATTTTTTTGGAATCAAAAAGGAATCAAAATTGATTGCCTGTATAGGATTAGAGTCTTGTCAGGGAGTGGGATTGTTGAGGTCATTGGTGGTTGATGATGATTTCCGAGCACAAGGGCTTGCTAGAGCCTTAGTGGACTGCCTTGAAACAGAGGCCAAAATGCAGGGCTTTCGTTCTTTGTATCTATTGACCACATCGGCTGGAGCATACTTTCTTAGACTCGGCTATTCTCAAATGGATAGAGAGGAAGTCCCAGAAGGTGTACGGGCCTCTGAGCAGTTTTCAGCCCTTTGCCCTGATTCAGCTGAAGTGCTTTTTAAAGCCATTTGAAAGAAAAAAAGCCATCCAAAAAGATGGCTTTCTGATTTCTTACAACTGAATGCTCACTCCAAAATACGGCGAGACATATTGCGTGGCTTTATAACCATCTTCAGTAGGTGTGAAACTGTAGAAATAGTCAACGCCTGTGACTATGAATCGATTCAAGTGATACACAAATCTCACTTTGGCCAATGATCTTTCGTCCAAGGTAAATGCATCTCCCAAATCAGTCAAGCCACCTTTGAAATACTTGGCATGTATCGAAAATTTGTCAAATAACCTGTCCACATCTGCATTGAGGGTGACTGTAGCAGGAGCGGATTCACTGATTTTATCTGGAATCATCAGACTGCCTCCCAGACTCAATTTTTTTAGTACATGACCCGTTAGACTTCCATAGATTCCATGCATGCTTTCAGCGGTTGCTAGCGACATGATTTTGGCGTCCTTGTTGATTTCGTAGTAGGTGTCGAAAAACTGAGGAAGATAGTAATCAGAATAATTCAGTCTTTCAATTCGTAAATCAGTACTCAATAGGTCTGCAATGAAATGGAACCTGAAGTTTAATCCGGCACTGAAACCGGAACCATCTTCAAACTCACTTGATGGCATCATGATCGAACCACTGGTCTGTAAAGTATTAATAGAATCCAATAGGGCATCCGTTTGGACACTGAGTTTTGAATAGTTGGCAAACAAATCGATTTGAATAAAAGGAATTCGAAGAAGCGTCATCCCAGCGTCAAAGTTGAATGCTGATATACCTTCTTGGGTCAATGCATAGCTAGTCGCTACCCCAGATTCTGTACTTAGTAGTTTGGTTTGGTCATTGTCTGAGACATAAGATCCGCCGATCTCAAGGCTTCTAACGATCGGAATGGCCGTCCAGCTCATAGGACGAACATAAGGCCTTACAGCAAATAAGTTGAAGGAGGCGGGATCAAAGTCAGAATATAATCCCTCGAGCCCAACCAAACCTCTAAAGTTGAAATCGTAGTGTAATCCAATCTTCCTTTTTTCATAGCTGATACTATTGGAGTAATTGTTGATCAATCCTCCGTATCCAATCATGGTATTGGAGAAAGACCCTACTTTTACGTAAATCGGGTCTACTTTTTGTTGCCCAACCCTGACGTAACGAATGAGTCTTGCGACTCCCACGCCGTCTTCAAACATTTCAGTTCGAATCTTTTGGTCGTCTATGCCATATAGGATAGGCACATCAATTCCTACACCTACTTTTCCCAGGTTGAGCTCTGGAGCCAGTACTAGACCCGCATAGGCTTTGCCGTCAATCATGGTGTAAGTAAAACCTCCGTTGATTGATGAAGAGCTATTCATAGGAGGTAGACCTGCTCGGAAATCCTCTGCAGGTTCTTCATCTTTTTTCTTTTTGTCCCGTTCTTCTTTGCGGGCCTCTTTTTTAGCTTGTTTTAACGAGTCCTGCATCTGTTTTTGTTGTTCCAGTTCTGCTAGCTCATCAGCTGTTGGACCTGTTTCTTCCTCGATAGTAGTAGAGTCTACAAAGATGTATTTTTGCTGGACAGTGGTGTCAGAGGCGATAGCAGGGGAGTTGTCCAAAGAATCTACAGCTACTTCCTCTTGTTGCAACGTGTCTGATACCACGGGTGCTTCTTCAGTGATGAGGGTGTCTGCAGCAGGAGCCACTTCCTGTGTTTGTGAATCCTCTTCCTTTTGTTTGCGTTTCTTTTTCTTCTTTTTATCCAGATCTTCCCAGAGATAAGAGTATTCTGCAAAAGGATCCTCTTCTTCTGTCTCTTGAGCAAGAGTGATGAAAGGCAGTAGGTTTAAGAATATTAATCCCAGTAAAACTTTTCTCATAGCTGTCTATTTATCGATCTGCAAATATGTTGAATTTAGCTCAATTTTAGTTTTACTACCAAACGCTTGATCTTACAATTATTGTTGCTCAAGGTGTGAATTGGTCTTTCGGATTGAATTTTTTATTGTTTGATAAAAAAACAAACCTCCTGAGTAGGAGGTTTGGACATCTTTAGGGAAGACTACCATAGCAATTAATCTTCCACGAATTAGGGGGTAATAATATAAAGATGGATTAATATCTGATCATTTATAGGTTGCTGATTGCCAGTGAATTTAGTGATTCTGATGCTTAAATTCAAAATTAATTTTGAATAGCTTTCAAATTCAACTGGTATTATCTCCTTAATTGATCGAAATCGTAGAGGTTTACTCATTTTGAGGGGCAAATCCATCTGTTAATAGAATGGGGATTAGACTTATCGTTTGCTTAAAAAATGTAATTTCGAGCCAAATAGCTATTTATATGACATCCAGAATTGTAGATATACCCAAAATATTTCGATGTGATTTTACCGGAGCTTATTTTGATAAATGCATCAAATGTGAAAGCGACTTGATGCGAGGGGATCGACCTTATATCATCGAGAAAGCATTGAAACCATATGGTAGTTATGATTCCTACTCGACGCTTTTCGAATATGCGATGTGCATGAACTGCGCTGAGAGCATGAAAACAATGATGTCAAAAGACTCAATGGCCAAGTTGATGGAGTTTTTTGCTCAAAACATGGACTTGAACAAGCATCGGCATCAAATGAATGAAGCCTATCCCTTACAGGCTTATAAATGGATCGAAAACTGTATAGTTTCTGGTAAAGCTGTTTCTGAAGTCTCAGAATGTCAGATTTATGCGGCCTGTGTTGGCGATCAATTGGTCTTTTCTGAGTTTCCATACATGGTGGCAGGTTCTGTGTTGGATCAGATGGTCGAACTACTTTCAGCTGAAACTAAGGATGAACTGGATGGATTCAAAGATGAATATGTTGATGGACCTTCAGAATTTCAGGATTTACTACAATCAGGACCAAAGGTTTTCATTTGAAGCGATGCAGTAAGCCTTTAGCCCGGATCAAGCATTAATATTAAAATCATCATATAGCGCTATGTTCAAAGTGCAATCTTATATTTGCTTCTTTTTTTCAACAAAAGTCCTAACTTTAGAATTAATCAAACGATATCAATTCATGAAGAAATCAATCAGTTATTACATAATAGCGCTTTTCATGGTGCTCGGGCAGGTAGCTACTGCTCAAACCACTAGTCTAAATGAAGCATTTAAGAATGCCTACAGAGGGGGAATCTCGGATTACAAAAAAGGAGATTACAAAGGTGCTGTGGAGAATTTTCAGGAAGCTCTGAAATACAGGAGCACTCATGAAAACTCCTGGTACTATGCAGGTCTTTCATTCGTAGCGGATCAAAATCCTGATCGTGCGATCTATTGTTTCAAGAAGTTGGAGTCCATTAATCCTGATTATAACCCGATGCTTTATAAACACATAGCTGATGCATATGTGAATATGGAGCAACTATCGAAAGCACAGGATTATTACCAGAAATTTTATGATATGACTCCAGATGAGCCAAAAGAAATGGCTACTAAACATTTGGCAAAAAACAGGATCGAGTATGCTAAGAGAAGCCCTGAGATCAGAGCATCCAGCAATAGCACGGAACAACCTAAGCCACTTACCAAAGTGAATTCTGAACTACATGACTACACTCCACAGGTTAATCCAACTGGTACCAGACTTTACTTTACCAGTGTTAGACAAGGTGGGTTTGACTATATCAAAGATAGTTCTCGTTTGACCAATTTTGGGGAGGATGTCTATTTCTCAAGTTTTGAGAACAATGAATGGCAAGAACCAGAATTGATGCCAGAGCCAATTAATTCGATGTCTGATGATTTTGGGTCATCATTCACTGGAGATGGTTTGACTATGGTGTATGTAAGATGTGGTCGTGAAGAAAGCATTGGAGGATGCGATCTGTACATTTCTTATTTTGAAAATGGAAAATGGACCGAACCAAAGAATATGGGTAATGTGGTGAACAGCGAGGCATGGGATTCTCAGCCTACCATTAGTTCTGACGGTACCAGAATCATTTTTTCTTCTACCCGAGATGGAGGTTATGGGGATTCAGACCTCTATATGACTACTTTAAATCAATATGGTCAATGGGGTATACCTTGTAACCTGGGAAGTATTGTAAACACTCCTTTAAGTGATAAGAGTCCGTATTTGGCATCTGATGGTAAGTCTCTGTATTATGCTTCGGAAGGACATCCAGGATATGGTCAATCGGATATATTTTATTCCTTGTTTGAAAATGAGAAATGGGGGATACCAATCAATGTAGGGGCGCCAATTAATTCTTCTGGTGATGACACCAATTTTAGTATTTCGGCTTCTGGTATGGGCTATTTTGCCTCTTCTAGGTTAGATGAAGGTAACTTCGATATTTTCGAAATGGAGCTGCCTGATCATCTAAAGCCAAAACCATCTGTTGTAGTACAGGGTATAGTGGCCAATGCCAACAATTCGGCTCCAATTGGTGCGGTTGTTTTGGTTGAAGATTTGGAAACTGGAGAATTGATCGCCTTGAATAAAAGTAATGATGAGACTGGAGAGTATTTGATTGTATTGCCTGCAGGTCGTAGCTATAGTGTGTCTGCTACCAAGGAGGGGTATTTCTTTTACTCACAGAGTTTTGATCTACCTGAAGATGCGAGCTATGCAGAAATCGAAAAGGATATCTTGCTAGAGCCGATAGAAAAAGGAACCAAGGTGGTATTGAACAATATCTTTTTTGAGTCAGGTCGTGCAGAGCTTAAACCAATCTCCTATGTGGAATTGAATAAGGCAGTTCAGCTGTTGAAAGACAATGAATCCATGGTGATCGAAGTAGGTGGATATACAGATAATGTGGGTGCTGAAGATGCCAATCAAAGATTGTCACAGGCTAGAGCGAATGCCGTAGTTGATTACATGGTATTGGCGGGGATAGAGCAGAGCAGACTTCAGTCTAAAGGTTATGGAGAATCCAACCCAATCGCAGACAATAGTACACCTGAAGGCCGAACAGCCAATCGACGTACCGAATTTGTTATTGTAGAATTTTAAATACGGGCCGTCTCATAGAGACGGCTTTTTTGTTTCTAAATATTGTCATCTATTGAATAATATTTGGTTAACTTTCATTTGAGGTATCAAAGAATGCAGCAATTTCATAGTCCCTCTTTTAATCAGCTATTAGTTAAATATTTATTCGAGATCACCCAATAGAGGATGGAAAGATTGGTTTTGAAAGGTGTGTGCTGTCTGAATAGTTTTATCAGGAAGGGTTTACTTGGCTTAATTGCGATGCTGGGTTGTTTTACAATGGCCTATAGCGATGATGTTCAAGCAATAGGAGACTTAACCGACTATAGTATCTATCAATGGACAGCTAAAGACGGTCTCACTTCTAATAACATTACTTCAGTTTATCAGGACTCCAGAGGACTTATCTGGTTGACCTCCTTTAATGGTGTCATGATCTATGATACGGAAAGAATCGAGGTATACGATAAAAATCATTTTCCTTTTCTCGACAATGATGGTTTCCACAGTGTATCTGAATTGTCTGACAGTACAGTGCTACTTGGCTCACAGGGAAATGGTATTATTAAATTTAAGAATGGACAGTTTGATAAACTCAACATCTCCCAGGGACCTGAGCCAAAATCTATTAGATGCATCCTGGTAGATGAGAATGATAATATTTACACCGGTACTGATAATCTGGGCTTGATCAAAATAAGTGGAAATAATAGTCAAAGTATTCTTGAAGAAGAATTAGGGAAGCTGACCATTAAATCTATCTGCAAGGGCAAGAATGGAGCGATATGGATAGGTACAGAGGGGCAGGGAGTATATTCTATCAGTGCAACTGATACGTTGCATTTTGGAGTAAAAGACGGACTACACAGCAATACAATCAATGCACTAGGAGTAGACGCGTATGGAAGAATACATGTCGGAAACAATGGGGGGTATCAGGTAATTGATGCAGCCAATAATGTTCTGAGCTATCCTGAGCTCAAAGACATCTATGTCAATACACTGTTTCTTGATAATGAAGGAGCAGTTTGGTTAGGTTCTGAGTTAGGTGTATTCAAGTTTCATGAAGACAGTAGAAAACTGAGTAAACTTGCCTCCAAAAGAGGGGTCGATTTGGTGCGAATTTCTAAGATTACTTCTGATAATGAAGGGAACATTTGGGTCTCTTCCAATAGATCTGGGCTCATGAGATTCAAGGAAAGTTTAGTTAGTACCATATTGAAGCCCACAATCTCTGGGGATAGAATATTTGTAGTCTATGAGTCTCAAGATGGTAGGAGGTTTGTGACGACTGATCAACCTTATATCGATATATGTGATTCCGTTTGCCAAAGACTTGAGCTCAAATCCAATTTGTATGACAATGGGGTTAGAGATATACTATTTGATTCAGACAGTAGTTTGTGGTTTGCCACTTATGGTGGCATGATTCACTACCAGGATGGAGAAGAGAGCGTATATGATATCAATGAAGGTATGCCTGCCAATAATTTTAGAGTAGTTCATAAAGACCAGTTTGGAAACTATTGGTTTGGGAGCAGGTCTGGTGGATTGGTCAAATTCAGAGATGGTGAGATCAAGCAGATATATAATCGCGACAATGGACTAGAATCAAATTTTATTTTATCCATTGAGGAGTCTGCAGCAGGCAATCTTTATTTGGGTACTCATAGTGGTGGGTTGACAGTTTTGAGTCCAGATGGTGATATGAAGATTTACCATCTCAAGGAGGACGATTCTGGTGTCTTGTTTTTCAATATTGATTTGAATGAGGATGGAACGGCATTACTGGCGTCCACGATTGGTATTGTGTATTTCGATGGTAAGAACCTTGATCTAGTTCAATTAAAATATGATCCAATTAGTAGAACCTTTTTTGATATCATAAAAGATGACTTTGGTAGTATTTGGGTGACGTCAAACAAAGGGGTCCTGCGTATTAGTACAAAAGAATTTGAGGCCTACAAAAGAGGAGAGATTTCAGAGCTTGGGTATCAGGTTTTGGACGAAAATGACGGCATGTACAATGAAGAATGTACAGGTGCCACTCGAGCAACTAAAATGAAAGATGGTCGAATTATGATTCCTACTTTAGCGGGCGTGTGTGTGCTGGATCCTAGAAAAATGAGCGATGAAGTTTATGTTCCTAATGTGATTATTAGACATATGATTGCTGATCAGGAAACGGAATTGGCTATCATAACTCAGGAAGAGCTAGAAGTAAATCCTGAGGTGAAAAGATTGGCTTTTCAGTTTGCTGCATTGAGCTTTTTGTCTCCGGAAAGGAATGTATATAAGTACATGTTGAAAGGGTTTGATAGTCAATGGAGTGAGCCTACCACTCTTGGTGAGATTGAATACACCAATTTAAGGCCAGGAGAATACACCTTTCAGGTTATGGCAAGTCATGATGGAGAACATTGGAGTTCAGAACCAGCCTCTCTTCAGTTTATTGTCAAGCCATATTTTTATGAAACTATATGGTTTTTGCTTCTTGTAGCCATTTTCGTGTTCTTGCTTATATGGGCGATATATGAATGGAGGCTTTCATTTATCAATCGTCAAAACAAAGAGCTGAAAAAAGTAAATGAAGAGTTGGATCGCTTTGTTTATAGTGCTTCGCACGAAATGCGTTCTCCGTTGTCCTCTATTTTGGGATTGGTGCATATAGCACGTTCGGATAAGTCTGGTGATTTAAATATGTATTTCAATCACATTGAGTCCAGCGTGATGCGTTTGGATGATTTCATAAAGGATATAATAGATTATTCGAGAAATGCTCGCCTGGGTGTGATTAGCCAGGAAATAGACTTGAGGGAGTTAATTGATAGCATTCTACACGGGATTAGTTTTACGGAAAACTATAAAATAATTAGTCATAATATAGATATTCCTGAAGGGCTAATATTCAATTCGGATCGTGGAAGACTGAAGATAGTTTTGAGTAATTTGATTACCAATGCCTTTAAGCATCATGCTCCTGATAAGGTGAAGAATCCATGGGTAAGTATCAAAGTTGAAAAGTTGTTGGAGGGAATCAGAATTGAAATTCAGGATAATGGATTGGGTATTGACCCGAAACATATCAGTGATATATTCAAGATGTTCTATAGAGCTACAACTCTCAATGACGGATCAGGATTAGGGTTGTATATGGTTAAGGAAATTATTGCCAAGTTGAATGGAACAGTAGATGTCCATTCAGAATTACAAAAGGGAACTACTTTTGAGGTTTATATTCCAGAATTGCCTGCCAAGGATTAAAATTGAATGGTAACTTAGGTAAACTACTTATTGTAACTTTGGTTAATAACGGTTTACTTTGAATACACAATCCGTAATTAGGGACTAAATGAAACCAAACATCTTTTTTATAGGCTTCAGGATATTTCTTGTATGCTTTTCATGTTTGTTTCTTCTCAATACCGTTCTTCCTGAAATCTTTATATCTAATCATGATTTTGCTATTGAAAATAGTGACCTGGATGAGAAGGAATCGGAAGAGAAAAATGAGGAATTGAAGGAAAAACTACAAGTAGAGTCTCCTCTTCTTTATCAACTTGTGTTCCTAGTAGATTTCAATATGGCCGAAAAGGCCTTTTGCCACTATCTTTTTAAACTTTCGGAGAGGTGCCAAACGGTGCTTAACCCACCCCCAGATCATTTTTTATTAGCTTAGAGCTAACCTTAATTTTTATAAGAAATTGATTTCAAATTTTGCTCAAGTAGCAATTAATAACGCACTTTAATGAATGATTCACATAAGTCAGGATTCCTGTCGAATATCAGCAGGGACCTGCCAGCTAGTATAGTTGTTTTTTTGGTGGCAGTGCCACTTTGTTTAGGGATTGCGCTTGCCTCAGGAGCGCCACTTTTTTCTGGAATTATTGCAGGGATTGTAGGGGGTATTGTGGTTGGACTTATTTCAGGTTCTAGTCTTGGGGTAAGTGGTCCGGCCGCAGGTTTGGCAGTAATAGTTCTTAATTCAATCACAGAATTAGGAAGTTTTGAGAATTTTCTACTTGCAGTCGTGATTGCAGGTGTATTACAGATAGTTTTGGGGATTGCCAAAGCAGGGGTTTTAGGTTATTATCTACCCTCATCGGTGATCAAAGGTATGCTTTCGGGTATCGGAGTTATCATCATCTTAAAACAAATCCCACATGCTTTTGGGTATGACGCTGATCCAGAAGGAGACATGGATTTCTTTCAGCCTGATGGTCACAATACATTTTCTGAGATACTTTATGCCTTTGAAAATATTACTCCAGGCGCAGTAATTATTGGCTTTTTGGGACTGGCCATTTTAATCCTGTGGGAAAGGCCTTTTATGAAGAAAATGACCTTTACCAAATATGTCAATGGTCCACTGGTGGCAGTAGCTGTGGGTATTGTTTTGAATTTGGTGTTTGAGTCTATCCCTACCTTATCTCTACATGGTGATCATGTGGTAACTATACCAGTGACTACTTCATTTGATGAGTTCCTTGGTTTGTTTGCAACGCCTAATTGGTCTATGATCGGTGAAAAGCAAATATATATTGTCGCGTTTACCATAGCGGTGGTTGCCAGTTTGGAAACCTTGCTGAGTGTAGAGGCAGCTGATAAATTGGATCCAGAAAGAAGAATCACACCAACCAATAGAGAATTGGTGGCACAGGGGATTGGGAATTCAGTTTCAGGGTTGATAGGTGGTTTGCCTGTTACTCAGGTGATCGTGAGGAGTTCTGCCAATATCCAATCAGGAGGTAAAACAAAGGCTTCTGCTGTCTTTCATGGTATTTTCCTCATGATATGTGCATTGGCGGTTCCTCAGGTTCTGAATATGATTCCATTGGCCAGTTTGGCTGCAGTATTGATAGTGGTAGGGTTCAAATTAGTTAAGCCATCCATGTTTGTGGAAATGTATAAAACAGGTAACGATCAGTTTTATTCTTACATTATTACAATTCTAGGACTTGTATTTACAGATCTTCTGATGGGAATCGGGATGGGGCTTGTAGTAGCAATTATGTTTATTCTGTGGAATAACTTCAAAACCCCATATCATTTTGATCCAGATCATGTGAAGGAAGGGCAGCCTATCACAATAGCCTTGTCGGACAATGTGACTTTCTTGAATAAGGCAAGTATCATAAAGACTTTTAATGTGCTACCCGATGATAGCGAAGTAATCATTGATGCCACGCGAACCCAGGAAATACATTGGGATGTGATGGAGCTGATAGAAGATTTTAAAATCAATAGCAAAAACAGAGGAATTGATTTAAAATTGGTCGGGTTTGATCATTTTAAGACCGGAGTATCAGAAGAAGTGTTTCATGCACATTTTTCTGAGAGCAACGGAAAAAAATAGCAAGCTTCTATATTTACTACTACGAAGAGGTATTGCAGACTGCCCTGATTTTCAGGGCAGTTTTTTTTAATCTACCTCGGCAGTTTCTAACTTCATGTTAGATTGATATTTATGTAGTTTGAATTTGCCAACTGTAGATTTCAATTCACTGGCTTTGTCTCTACAAACCTGAGTTTTGTTCATGAATACCTCCATACCAGAAGCCAATTGAGAAGCAGAACTCGCGATTTGTTCTGATCCAGCAGCACTTTCTTCTGCAATGATGATTACGTTTTCATTGCTACTCACCATAAAATTGATGTTATGTGTTTGATTCTGTGCCGTATCCAAAATCTCTTTTGAATTAACAGAGGTTTCCTTCGACGAATCAGACAAGGTTTCGAATACTTTGGCCACTTCCACGGAGGCTTTAACCCCCGTTTTTACGTTCTTATTCATGGTCAGCATCAGATCCTGAGCAGAGGCGGTGTCTGTTTGTACATCGCTTACCAAATCTGCAATCTCGTTTACCGATTTTCTGGCTCCTTCAGCAAGCTTTCTGATTTCTTCTGCTACTACTGCAAATCCTCTTCCAGATTCACCTGCCTGAGCGGCTTCTATCGCCGCATTAAGCGCCAAAAGGTTTGTTTGAGAAGCAATACCAGTAATGATACCAAGGACCCTTTCGATCTCCTGAGACCTGTTGGTCAAGATTTCCATTGAGTCTTTTACCTGATTGGCAGATTGTGCCGCAGTGTCAATGATTTTGATCAATTCGTCAATACTCTGTCTACCCTTCGAACTGCTTTCCAATCCTTTGGTAGCAGACTCATCGATCATCTTGGACAAATTGGCCATGTGGTCAAAGGATCTCTTTATATTTTCAATCGTGGAAGAAGATTCTTCAATTTTTAGCAATTGATTTTGAGCACCCTGGTTCATTTCGCCAATCGCTGATGAAATTTCGCTGTAAGAAATATTCATCTCACTACCATGACTCAAGATCTCAGTCGTATGATTGTCAACAGTATTGGTGGTTGTCTGAACTTCTGAAATAAGGTCGTGAAGATTTTTGATGGCTGCATTCAGACTGTCGATCAACGCTTTCAAATCACCTTTGGCATCTCCGTGGTACTCCACTGTCAGATTACCAGCAGCCAGACCTTCAATAAGTACTTTTAATTCTGAAATAGGAGTCCTGATATTGGATAGCAAATGATTGATGGCCTGACTCAAATGCTTCCATGCACCTTGCTTTTGATCCACTTCAATTTGCAAGTTCAAATTACCTTGTTCTCCAGCTTCCTTCACCACCTGCTCAAATTCATCCACGGTTAGTTTGAGTTTGGCACGAAGATTCAGCAAGGATTGTCCTAGCTGATCTTCCTCGCTCAATGTCTCAAAGGACGTGTCAAGGTTTCCTTGTTCGATATGGCTAGCAAATTCTGAAGCTCTTAGAAGGTTTTGATCAAGGACATGAAGATTTTGAATGGCTTTAGTCAATTCATCATTCCCAGTTCGGGCATAGGTCAAATTCAATTTGCCTAAAGAAAGGTCCTTGGCTATTTCTAGAATTCTTTGAATCGGAAGCGTAATTTTCTTGTTGGTCAACCAAATGGCAATTCCGATAATTAATAGATTCAATCCAATCAAGATATATTGGATCACATCTAAGAAACTTTGCTTTTCCTTATTTTCTCGGACATAAGATTGAACCAAAGCATTGAATTGTTTCAACATGTCTGTAGCACTTGAAGCAATAGCTTGAGCGGACTCATTGATTTCTGCTGTATTCTTCTGTTTGAGTACGCTATTAACATGATTGAAATAGGGTAACCATAGATTTTCTGTTTTTGAAAAGATATCCATGGAAGCACTAGAGGTAGGAGGGAGTAATGTGCCTTCAGGGTGTCCTGGTGCCTGGCCTCCATTTTTTAGGGCGCTAAGGGATTTGTTACAAAGTTCAGCTGCTTTCTGAAGGTTTTCTTTGGCTGATGGGTCTCCGATAGCCACTAGTTGAGAATAAAAAGCTATTCTTTGAGACAACATTCGCTGTCTGCCCGCTACATCTACCACTAACGTGTCAGCGGCTTGCTGGTTTCTGTAGTGAGATATGATGTAAAAATTGATAACAGAGAGCAAGAGAAAAAGGATAGGAATCAAACTGATCTTTACCCCCAAGCTCAAATTGTTAATAGCGTTCATTATCCTCCTGATCATAATTAATTCGTCGTTTTATCAGTCATCACACATGCGTGTAATGTTATTTCTTGTAATTGTAATCTTTCCGGTAATGCTGCTTAATGTCGTGCAATTTACGATGATGTCACTTCTGATAAAAGAAAGTAAAAGAATCAATTTTATTTAATGCAATAGTGTTGCAAAAAGTCTAATATTGCCACCGATATGCAATTTTCAGAACTAAAGAATTTTCTCAAGCAACACAAGCTCAGGGTAACTGATTGTAGGTTAGATGTTTTACAATTATTTAAATCAAAAAAACATGCTTTGACAAGTAGGGTTTTGGAGGATGAGCTGACTGGATATGATCGTGTGACCTTGTTTAGAACACTTAATACTTTCATTGAAGCAGGTATAGTTCATAAAATACCGGATGATTCTGGTGTGGCTAGGTATGGCGTCTGTGATAGCAAGTGTGATGCAGAAGCCCATCATCATGATCACGTTCATTTCAAATGCGATGAGTGCGGCAATGTAGATTGTCTGCCGACACATCATGTTCCTCGAATTGAGATCCCAGGCTATATAATAAAGGACTCAAACATGATTCTAAATGGTTTGTGTAGAGCTTGTAATGGTTGACAGAACATGAAGTGGATTTTAATAGTTAACCTGGTCTTATTGTCAATTTTTTCTCATGCTCAGTCTCGTCTTGAGGGCAGGGTGATCGATGAAGAAACTAAGGAGGGGATTCCTGGTGTAATCGTTGAGATACATGAGTTGGAGCGTGGGGTGTTGACTAATCCTGATGGGTATTTCTATTGGGATGGCATTCGAAAGGCCAACTATCATTTACATTTTAGTTATTTGGGTTATCAGGCGGTTACGCGGGTCATAGGAGCGGATGAATTCGATGAATTGATAGAGGTGAGGTTAAAGCCTACGTCATTGGAGTTGAACGAAGTGCTCATCGAATCCAATCATTATAAAACTGGCCCTAAAGAACAGACCCTTTCAATGGAAATCTTGGATACCGATTTCTTATTGAAGAATCGTAAAGGCTCTTTTGTAGGTTCTTTAGAGAATCTGCCAGGAGTCAACACCATCAATACTGGTGTGGGAATATCAAAACCCGTTATTCGTGGCATGAGCTTCAACCGTGTCATTGTCAATGACAAAGGAATAAAACAGGAAGGACAACAGTGGGGTAGTGATCATGGTTTGGAGATCGATATGTTCGAGCCTGGTAGGGTAGAAGTAGTTAAAGGTCCCTCGTCACTCCAATATGGCTCAGACGGGTTAGGAGGTGTGATTAATATCTTTCCGCCAGCTGTACCCAATTCTGATGGGCATAAGGGGACCCTCCAACTCTTGTACAAATCTAATAACCATCTATTGGGTACATCCACGAGCATAGAAGGTAAAATGAATGCCTTTGTATACCGAGCAAGGTTTAGTACGCAGGACTTTGGAGACTACCGTGTACCAGCGGATGAGTTTAATTATAATGGCACTATCAACCCAATATTTGATGAACATCTGAAAAATACGGCTGGACGAGAAAGGAATTTTAGCCTCATGGCTGGAGTAAAAAAGGATTGGGGACATTCTACGCTTACCATTAGTAATTTCCAACAGCGAGTGGGATTGTTTCCAGGTGTGGTGGGGATACAGGGACTATACCAATTAGATCCTGACGGAAATAGAAGGAATATCGATCAGCCACGGCAAGAAACGGATCATTTCAAGGTGATTTCTAACACCAATTTGCTTTTAGGAAGGAATTGGCTTGAATTAGACCTGGGCTATCAAAGAAATCTCCGAAAGGAAATATCTCAACCCCACAATGGTCAGCTGGTAACAGGCGACCCTAATTTGGCCTTGCATTTGGACTTGCAGACTGTCACGCTCAATGCTCGATATTATTTGCATCAACATGCCGATCATAGTCGAACTGTAGGCATTCAGGGTCAATATCAGGTCAATCAAGTCAAAGGATTTGAACATCTGATACCTGACTATAAGTCGTCGGCCATTGGAGCCTATCTATACGAAGAACATAGTTGGTGGGAGCATATGACACTTACAGGAGGGTTGAGAATCGATTATGCCAATAGGAATATATCGAGTTTTCGCCAACCTATAGTGGATGCGGATCAAAATGTGATACGCTATTATGAGAGAAATCCCGAAGTAGACAGAAATTTCGGGAATTACTCGGCTGCTATAGGTCTTTCCTATTATCCGAGCAGTTCTTTCAACGCCAAGTTGAATATTGGTAGTAGTTATAAAGTGCCTTCAGCAAATGAGTTGAGCATTAATGGGATTCATCATGGGACTTTTAGACATGAATTGGGGGATGCTGATCTTGAGTCAGAAAGAGGCTGGCAAGGGGATTTGAGCCTGAGCTATCAGAAATCAAACCTTAGTTTAGTGGTAACTCCATTCGCCTCTTATTTTACCAATTTTATTTATTTATCACCTTCCCCACAGTTTTCTACAAGTTTGGATGAGGATGCGTTTTTTGAAAGTACCCAGGTTTTTCAATACAAGCAGCATGATGCCTTTTTTGCTGGATCAGAGGTGACGCTAGAGTTTCATCCAATAGATCAATTGCACTGGCAGACTGCTTTCGAATACATCTACAACTATAATTTGGAGACCTATCTTCCACTGCCCCTGACTCCTCCCGCTTCCCTATTTTCAGAGCTTGATTATGAATGGGAGTTTGGAAGTAAGGGAATGAAGGATCTAGAAATTGGTTTAAATGCCAAATGGGTCTGGGATCAAAACAGGGTAGATAGAAATGAGAGAGTTACCGAAGGGTACTTCGTTTTGGGAGCCACGCTTGGAACCGGATTTAGGCTGGGGAATCAGGAAGTCAATTTGTTCCTTTCGGCTAGCAATCTGTTAGACCAGACTTATATGAATCACTTGAGTCGATATAGACTCCTGAATTTGCCAGAACAGGGGCGCAATTTTTCTGTGTCCCTTCATATACCATTGTTTAATCATTCAAAATCAACATAATAAAATGAAGAAGAATTCATTGTTACTTTTAGGCGCTTTTGCATTATTTGCTTGTGAATCAGATAATAATGTTCCCGATCTTACAGCTCCGGTAATAACACTAGTAGAACCCCATGAAGGTGATTTGGTAGAAGCTGGGTCGCATATTCATGTGATAGGAACGGTTACAGATGACGAAGATTTGGGGATGCTCAATATTACTGTTCATGATAACTTTAATGGCCATGGCCATGGTCGAAAATTGGCTGCATTCTCCATTAACCAAAGCTTGTCTATGACGGGTACTTTATTTGATCTGGATCATGAGATATTGGTTGCGGAAGATGCAACTGCTGGCCCTTACCACGTCGTATTACAAGCCACTGATGCGGTCGGTAACGGGACATCATTTGAGGATGGATCAAGTCAAGAGAGAGAAATATGGATTACCAATACATCCATGGCGATCACGCATTTTGAAAATGAATTAGGTGAAGAGGTGACTCATTATGAAGCCACTGCAGGGGCTGCATTAAGTTTTTATGGTTTGATCGAAGATCAAGTAGGAACCATTGAGCATGTGACTGTATATGTAGAACATTTGGAACTTGCGGATCATGATCACAGTCATGCCAGGACCTTAGCTGAGACGGCTGTATACGAAAAGGATTTTGAACTAGGAGGAGTTGAGTCAGTTCGGATAGAGGACCTTTTGGCCAATGAGAGTATTATAGTGTCACAGGATTACCTGGATCAATTGGCAACAGATGAGCATTTGTCGCTGATTATTCTGAGTAAAGATACGGATGGGAACTTTTCGCGATTCTCAATAGAACTTCATTTTGACTAATCTATCTTAAAAGAACTTACTGTCGAAATTGACAAGGAAGAGTTCGCTCTTGGCACGTGTCATTGCGGTGTAGGACCACCTGATGAAATCTTGCGGATCGAACTCTTCTCCTAAATACCCTTGATCCACAAATACTGCGTCCCACTGACCACCTTGTGATTTGTGACAGGTCAGGGCATAGGCATATTTGATCTGGAGTGCGTTGAGATAGGGATCCTCCTTCATGGCCTCTTTCTGTTTACCTTTTGGTAAATCCTGATAATCCTTCAATACACTTTGATACAAGGTTAAATTTTGTTCGCGATTGAGTGATGGACTGTACATGTGAAGACCGTCCAAAATCACTTTGACTTCAAATGGATTTACATCAGGGTAGTCTACGAGTTGGATTTCTAAATCGGCAAATCTGAATCCGTGAATTTCTTCGTCCCTTTTGATCTTTCTCACCTCAATAAAATCACCATTAGCCAGGAAACCAGATGGTACTTCATCTGTCGCAAAATTGTAGTTGTTTCTAGAGATCATTAGTAGATCGCCTGCCTCTAGTTCTTCTTCCCGATAGAGTAGATTGTTACGGATATAATGATTGTACATCACCGCATTTTTGTTAGACCTACAGATAATAAGCGTATTTTCTATCCCGTACTTGTCATGGGCATATCTGAGGCCGTCTTCTAGCCGTTCGGCGGTCATTCGAAATATATCCGGGTGTTTCTGGGTATGAAGCTTTATCAATTGATCTTTGGTGCCTAGTACATTTCTCAATGAGGTGGCATTTACCAGGATGCCACTTCCTTCAGCTTGCCTGGTGATTTCGGTCAGCTGCGTACCAAATACATTCAGTCGGTAAACTTCCTTGAGATAGTCAGGATCCAGTGCTAAGCTTTTGTCCTGTTTGACAGGAGGGAGCTGTGCAATATCCCCAATCAGTATCAACTTGTTGTTTTCCTTTTCGAAAACATAGCTGATCAAATCTGCCAATAGATTTCCTCCTTGATAATCACTCTCAGAACTGATCATGGAGGCCTCATCTACTATGAAAACAGTGTTGCTCTGGTAGTTTTTGGTTTTGCTAAAGACAGGGCCGTGATCATCCTTGCCGGATTTGGTTTTGTATATTCGCTTGTGGATAGTAAATGCTGTTCTTTTGGAATATTGACTAATAACCTTAGCGGCCCTACCGGTAGGAGCTAATAGAACGAAACGGTAATTAAATAAAGGTAGAACTTTAACCAATGCTCCGACAATGGTGGTTTTACCCGTACCAGCATAGCCTTGCAGTACAAAGGTGGGTTTTTCATGTTTGGCTTCAATGAAGCGATCAAATTCTTCAAACATGGCCAGCTGGCTTGCAGTTGGTTCATGCTCAAATTTGTTTTTTAGTATATCGGAGGGTAGCGGCAATATATCCTTGTTTGTGGTATTGTTCGAAAAACCTTTAACTTCCCATCCATTGGGAAGTGCAATGATAAGAATCGGCTTTCATGTCAAGTGAAGAAATCAAAAGTATTTTTGGACAAAGGGTAAGAGTCCGTGTCATGGGCTTGTATAGACGTCAAGACCAGCTGCTATTGTTGAGGCACCGAGGACTCAATGAAGCCAACGAACTATGGTTGCCACCAGGAGGTGGGGTTGAGTTTGGCGAAGGGCTGGAAGAGGCGCTTATACGTGAGTTTAATGAGGAGATAGGAGTAGAGGCAAAAGTCGGTGAGTTTTTGTTCTTTTCAGAATTCAAGTCTGGTGAATTACATGCCATTGAGCTGTTTTTTTCTGTGGACACTGTGGAAGGTGATCTTCAATTAGGTTTTGATCCTGAAATGGAAGGGGGGCAAGTGATAGATCAATACAAATTGATGGGAATAGAAGAAATAAAAAAACTTCCAAAGGGTTGCTTTCATCCTGTGTTTCAGAACCTTCGAAATCTTGACGAATTGTTCAGATATCAGGGATTTTTTAATTTTAGAAATAATGTCTAAAATAGCGCCACCTTAAAAAAAGAATTACTTTAAAAATATTTATACTTGCAAAAAATTGAATCAAGGATGGAGAAAACTAAAATCATATCTATTGTCTTTTTTATAATCTCACTTCTTCTAGCAGCATATCTAGGAAAGAGTATTTTTACCTCTATTGATCAGGCTGAGAGTATTGAGAGAGGAGAAAAAGCGGTAATACAAAAGTTGTCTATGATCAGAGAAGCTCAAATCGCTTATCAGTCTGTGAATGGTAACTACACTAGTGATTGGGATAAATTAAAATCTTTCATAGATACAGGTAAGTTCTATTTGGTAGATAGAGTAGAGCATATCATCACTTTGGATTATGGTGCGGATAGTGTTTATGTAGAATTCGATACATTGGGAACAGTTTTAGTTAAGGATTCAGTTTTTTCTGCTAAAAAATACCCTAAGTTTAATTTAGAAACACTTTCAAAAGTTCCTGGAAAGGATGCAGAGTTTGAAATGTGGGCTGACGAAATTGAAAAGAGTGGAGTTAAAATAGATGTGGTTGAAGTTAAAAACCCTGCACCTATTGACCCTGCTAGAAAAGAAGAGAATGAAGCCAGAACTAGGAAACCTCTTAGATTTGGTTCTAGAACTAATGTAACAACAGCTGGTAACTGGGAATAAAAACTTTGGAGACAACAAAATCCACGTTATACAAATTAGTATCAAGAGTAAAAGACAATAGATTCGATGTAGATAAACTACACGACTATTGTCTTTTATTGCAAATAGGAATTAGAGATATACAGGTGTGTGTCACTGACTCCAAGGATAATTCTTGCCTATTGGTTGAGGATTTTCTGCTTTTGGAGATCAAGACCGTGAATGCTAGATTGAAAGCATTGGCGAACCTATTTGAAAACCATCATTTGCTTAAAGCAGGGTTTTGGAAATCAGTGAAACTATCGCTGAAAAGTCATAAATTTTCTTTGGTGCCTTCTTCGCATTTTATTCCTGATTCTATTGGGGAATACTTGAAGTTGAACTGTGTAGTCAACCCGAATGTTGAGGGCGAATATTATTATCAGCACAAGTCGTCTAATGTTGTCAATGCTTTCGCCGCTGACAAACGCCTGGTGAGCTGGGTGGAGTCTCTCTATCCCGCTATTGATGTAACTGTGATGCATCAGGGCAGTTCTTTGATAGAAGCTATTCTTAGACAAAAGGGGGCTACTGAAGGTAAGAATGTGTATTGCATTCTTGACAGAAATGTGCTTCACGTATTTGTGTCTCAAAGCAGTCAGCTTTATTACTACAACCAGTTTTCTATCAAATCCAGTAAGGAGTTGTTGAAATATACTATGCTGGTTTTCAAAGAATTTGAATTGGATCAGCGTACCCAGCCCGTCGTGTTTTGGGGTAGTCTTTCTGAAAAAGGTGAATCTTTGGCGCTGTTAAGGAAATACATTAGAAATGTGAATTTGGGCAAGAAACCTGGTTTCTTAAGGTTCAATTACATGTTTGATGAGATTCCTGATCATCATCATATCGATCTGTTCAGTATGCACCTTTGCGACTAAATCGCGACGAGATGGCAGCTGATAAGAAAATAGCAATGTTTCCTGGTTCTTTTGATCCCTTCACCAAGGGGCATGAGGACATCGTGCGTAGAGCTTCTGCTCTCTTTGATGAGATTATCATTGCCATTGGTCATAATTCCAAGAAGCAGAGATACTTCGAAATTGATTACATGATTGATAGGATTGAATCAACTTTTGCTGATGATCCCAGTATATCTGTTATTACCTACAATGAATTGACTGCTTCTCTTGCAGAAAAGTATAATGCCAATTATTTGCTGAGAGGATTAAGAAATACCACAGATTTCGAATATGAGAACAGCATCGCACAGGTCAATCGATACCTGAATGATAAATTAGAGACTGTCTTTCTCATTACCTCACCTGAATGGGCACACATCAGCTCGACAATTATCAGAGAAGTGCACAAATATGATGGAGACATCAGCCCTTTTGTACCTTATGAGGTGTAATTAGCCTTAGGTCAATACCTTGTCCTGTAAGCTCCTATGTTTTTTGATGACTTGCTCTATCGTTCTATATGAATGAAACATCGCTACATCTACTTCTGAACGACTCATGAAAATGGCAGCATCTATATTCTCCTCCTTTTGTGGTTTTATTTTGCTGTCATCCAGGCAATGCATTCGATACCAATGTGTCTTTTTTAGCACATATTTTTGTTTCATCAGGTAAGTGTGCCAGGTCGAGCAGATCTTTTCTATGATTTCCACCTTGGCACCTGTTTCTTCCTCTACTTCACGGATCGCACCTTCTCTGGTCTTTTCATTCTTTTCCAATTTCCCTTTTGGGATATCCCAGAGATCGTTTCTATGAATCAACAATATCTTCTTTCCTTTTTCTACTACTCCACCAGCAGCTTCGACTAGGTTGAAATGGGAAACAAGGTAGTTTCTAGCCGTTTCTTTATCCTGAACCACTATTTCTACACTTTTGATTTTTTGGTGTTTCTTGTTGGTCATGATTTTGAGCAACTTGTCGATAGCACTATCAGGTTTGTTTTCCAGCAATACATGACCTTTCAATTTGGCAAGCGGAATCAATGTCTCGGAATCATCCAGAATGAGGTCGTAAAACTTGAGAGGTTTCTTTCTCTTGTCTCTGATCCTTACTGGGATTTCGTTCATGTATATTTTCATAAGAAAAGGAATATGTACTAGTCGTACAATATTAGAAAAGTCTAGAGAATATAATTGACAGAAAAGCTTAAAGTTTTGCTATTTTCGCAGCATGAGTAATCAAGGATCTAACGTGGCACTACGATCAAGAATCGCATCGGAGTTGCTCAAAATCAAAGCTATTAAGTTAAGTCCCTCGGAACCATTCAAATGGAGCTCGGGATGGAACTCACCCATCTACTGCGACAATCGTATGACCTTGTCCTATCCTGATCTGCGTACCATGATCAAGAATGCCTTCGTGCAGGATATCAAATTGCGCTACCCAGAGGTAGAGGTAATTGCCGGTGTTGCGACAGCTGGTATCCCTCAGGGAGCGATCATTGCCGAAAACATGAATCTTCCCTTTATCTACGTGAGAGATAAGGCCAAAGCGCACGGTACGGCCAACAGGATCGAAGGTAAAATTCAGGAAGGAAAAAACGTAGTAGTGATTGAAGACTTGATCTCTACCGGAGGAAGTTCTATTAAGGCCATAGAAGCATTGAGAGAAGCTGGTATGAAGGTTTTAGGTCTTGCTGCCATATTCTCATATTGTTTCCCACAAGCTGATAAAAACCTGGAAGCTGCAGAGGTGGATTATTTTACTCTATCTGGATACGATGTCTTATTGGATATCGCAAAAAATGAAAAATACATTGAACCAGAAGCAATGGAATCTCTAGCTGCCTGGCGAAAGGATCCAGAAAATTGGAATGTCTGAAATACTTATTAAACGATATATGAGGCCCGCAGAGATGTGGGCTTTTTTTATTTTAGAATTTTTCAATCACGCCCAATCCGAATAAGGCAAAATCGTATTTGACCGGATCTTTTGGATCTAGTGTTCTTAAATTCTCGGTCAGCTCGGTGGCGGCTTGCCAGTCACTTTGCTTTCTGTTTAGCAATAACAGTTTTTGTGCCGTTCGTTGTACGTGAACGTCTAAGGGGCAAATGAGATTTTCTGGTTTTATATTTTTCCAGATTCCAAAATCAACCCCACAATGATCCTGTCTTACCATCCATCTCAAATACATGTTGAGCCTTTTGCAGGCTGATTTTCTGGCAGGTGTGGATACGTGTTTTTTAGTTCGGTCCGGGGCATATTCCAAGCTGAAAAAGTATTGATGGTAGTTTTTTAACATGGTCGATAAATCCACTTCTAAACCTTGAGTAAAAGCATGCTCCAGAGAATCATGTTGTTGATAATGATGCTTTAGAAAGGAAATGAAGTACAATGTATCCGTATAGTTAAATGTACGGTGCTTGAAATGAACAAAGGCTTTAAGATCCTGATCCGAATGATTGAGTACAAAATCATGAGGGGAGTTGTCCATCAAGGCCAGTAATTCGTGGCATTTGTTGATAATGGTTTTTCGCAAGCCCCAGGCCAGTGTGGCTGCAAACAAACCCGCAATCTCAATATCTTGCTTCTTGCTGTATTCGTGGGGAATACAAATCGGGTCATCTGCAATGAAGCCTGGCTGATTGTATTCTTCTACTTTTTGATCTAAAAATGTCTTGAGTTTTTGATCAATCATTTTTCGACATAAGAAGCCTGAACTGGGATTTTATAATCCAGAGCGCCCAATCCTAAGAATGCAGCATGTGAGATTCGAAGCATCACATTCTTGTTGAGCCCACTCTCAGGCAGATTGCCTACCACTCTTACATCCACTTCTTTACCATTCATTTGATTGATCACTTTCATCAATGTACCTGGAGGCGCGTCTCGATGTAGCGCGAGGTATTTGGTAGTGTGATCAGTATCCTCGATTTCCATCGCGAAACCTTCTTGCTTAATTTCTATTTTACCCTCCTGATTTACATTGGCAGTGGTTTTGATGGGAGAGTTATCGGTTTTGACAAAGATGGTGTCCAATGCTGCTTCTTTCTTTTTAACCTCTGCCAATTGGGGCGTCTTTTTAGTTGAATCAGCTTTTGTCGGTTTTGGAGCAACAACAAGTAGCTTTTGTCCAATGCTAAGGTTGTATGATTCCAGATTGTTCCATGCAACTAGCGAATCCAGATCTTGGTTGTATTTTTTCGAAATGGAAAACATGGTTTCAGATGGTGCTACAGTGTGGTACTGGCTGCTGTCCAATGTGGATGGTGCTGGAGTTAACTCTTCTGTAGGTTCTTCTGCCAGATCAGATTGTACCACCATGGATTTATCATTCAAACCTTCTAGCCAAAGCGTATCACCGACTCCTATGTTGTCAGAATTGAGTTTATTGTATTTTCTAAGAGAATCAAGAGCTAAGTTGTATTTCCTTGAGATGGAGAACAAGGTTTCAGAGCTTGCCACGATATGAAAACTTTTTTCCGTTCTTTCTTCCTGCTTATCAGGGGTGGTTTTTTCGGTCGGTGCAAGATCAACTCGGGCTTTTTGAATCCAAAGTGTATCACCAATTCCAATTTCATTGGAGCTCAATTGATTGATTTGGCGGATGGAGTCTACGGACATCTCGTATTTTCTGGAAATTGCGAAAAGCGTTTCTCCTGGTTGAACGATATGATACTTGTCAAAATCATCTGGGGTAGGGACTGTCGGTTTTTCTTCTTTATTTCGACTGAAGAGTCCTTTCTTTTCACCTGTTGGTATTTTGAGCACGGTAAACATCTTAAGGCCGTCATTCACCTCCGGATTGTACTTTCTGATTTCGTCTACTGAAACTCCGTATTTTCTGGAAATAGAAAACAGAGTCTCTTGAGGCTCTACTCTATGTATGATGAATTTTTGTCCTTTGATTTTCTCTGTACGCAGGCTGTCCATTGGAGAAGCTTGAGACACAAGTCCAATCAAAAGAAAAAAGAAGGTTAAGGTTACTTTATAATTCAATGACATTAAGCGTTTGTTTTCCTGTGACAAAGATGAGTTGATTATGACAAACAAAAAAGGTGTCTTTACCGATTCCTTTCAGCCCTTTGGCAAGCAAAAAGCTGTCCAGTAATGTGCCTTTGGTATCAAAAACAGAAAGGTAATTACAAACTGTCTCATCTTCCCTGGTATAATAGGATATGATCAGTTTTTCTGAATGTTTCAGAAATTCGCAGGAACGGAGTATTTCTTTGTTGTGCTTTTTAAATAGCTTCTGAAACCATTCGAAATAGCTGGACTGATTCGAATAAGCCACCGGAAATTGGGTTTTATACTCAGACTGAGTCTCAATAGGTTTTTTGTCTATAGATTCATTGTTTTTCAGATCTATGATTACTTTTTTACCCTGAAAATGTGGGTGCGGCAATTGCAGCCAGTCTGAGCCTACATCCAATATTTGTGTATTGATTTGGCTGTAAGTGGGGCTTGGGTTGTTCCATTCGAAACAATGTACTTCTACTGAATTTGGGTTGTTTTGATCTGAAAACCTTTGGGTTATGATCCTTTCTGAGGAGAAGCTCTTCAGAATGACCTGTTCGAATGACTTATCAAGTTTTAGTTCTTTCTTGATTTCTCGTGATTGCAGATCGATGAGATAAAAACTAGGCAATTCTCCATCGATAAACTCAATGGTTAGTTCGTTGCCCGAATTGGAGGGTAGCATATACATGATAGGCCCATTGACCTCTAATTCCAAATGTTGAAGGGCGTGATCCGTAGACAAAATATTTGTTTGCTGATGTTAAAAAAGACAAATTACGAAATTAATATTGCCAGAGACAAGGTTTCCAATCATCAATCCAATAGTAATATGAAAACCAACATTATTCCAATTCTATGTTTACTGCTAATGCCCCTTTTGAGTTGGGCTGAAGCCGACAGTACTTTAGTTTTCTTAATGAAACTGGATGCAGAAATTGATCCCCGAACCAATCGATATACAGAACTGGCCCTGGACAAGGCCGAAGAGATGAAGGCTGATTTGGTGGTGATCGAAATGGATACCTATGGAGGTGCATTGAATGATGCCGATGATATCAGAACCAGAGTGCTGGAATTGGAAATCCCCATATACGTTTTTATCAATAAGGATGCAGCTTCAGCAGGAGCATTGATTTCTATTGCTTGCGATAGTATATACATGGCCAAAGGGGCATCGATTGGAGCTGCTACTGTTGTGACACAGGACGGGAGTGCGGCACCAGACAAATACCAGTCATACATGCGCTCCATCATGCGCTCTACTGCTGAAGCGACCGGTAGAAATCCAAGAATAGCTGAAGCAATGGTAGATCAAACGATAGAGGTTGATAGTATCTCTACAGAAGGCAAGGTCATCACTTTCTCTACTTCTGAGGCCATCAAATATGGGTTTTGTGAAGCGCAGGTAGATGATCTTAAAGAAATCGTAAGTCGGTCTGGAATCGAAGAATATGAGTTGTATGAATACGAGCTGAGTATGTCTGAAAGAATTGTATCCATTTTCATCAATCCCTTTGTTAGTGGGATTTTGATTATGGTTATTCTGGGAGGCATTTATTTTGAATTACAGACACCAGGAGTGGGTTTTCCTATACTGGCCGCCCTAGTTGCATTGGTTTTATACTTTATTCCCTATTACATGAATGGGTTGGCAGAATATTGGGAGATGGCTCTTTTCTTTATCGGGCTGGTCTTGATTGCCTTAGAGATTTTTGTCATACCTGGGTTCGGCATAGCCGGCATCTCTGGAATATTCTTGTCAGTAGGCTCATTGGTGCTTATCATGGTCAACAATGACTTTTTTGATTTCTCTTTTGTACCAACTGGCAATATAGCTGTGGCTGCTATGACAGCTCTGCTAGGGTTGATTGGAGCATTTATAGTGATGTTCATTGGGGGAGTGAGGTTGACACAATCAAAAGCCTTTGATCGAATTGCATTGCCCAATGTTCTGGATTCAAAAGCGGGCTATACCTCAAATTTTAAAACAGAATCTTTCATAGGTAAGACGGGTAATACCTACACGATTTTGCGTCCCAGTGGTAAGGTGATGATTGAAGATGCTATCTATGATGCATCTAGTCGAGGGGAGTATATAGATAAGGATACAGAAATAGAAGTGATAGCCGAAGAAGGGAATTATTTAAAAGTAAGGCAAAAATCATGAGAAGGACATTGACCTTTTTGTTGTTTTGTGTGTCTCCATTAATGGGTTTGGCTCAAGAAGAGCGCATCAACGAACTGTTGGATGCCTGGCATCAAGCCGCTAGCGAAGCGAATGCAGATTCATATTTTGACTTACTTGCTGATGATGGATATTTTTTAGGCACTGACTCCTCAGAAGTTTGGACCAAAGAAGAGTTCTATGGTTTCAGCAAACCTTACTTTGATAAAGGCAAAGCCTGGAGTTTCAAAGCGACAAGGAGAAAGGTCTTTTTTTCATCGAATGAAAAAGTAGCCTGGTTCGAAGAAACCTTAGATACCTGGATGGGACCCTGTAGGGGATCTGGAGTTTTGGAAAAGGAAAAAGGAGAGTGGAAGCTCAAGCAATACAATTTGGCTGTATTGGTAGCGAATGATGACATTCAGGAATATTTGAAAATACTAAAAGGGAAAAGTGCGGATGAATAAGTTAAAGCTATTGATGGTTGTCTATTGGGGTATGTTCGCATGTGCTTTATGGGCCTTTTATGTTAGTCTCCGTAGTGAAACCCAACAACTCGAATACTCCCTGATTGCATTCGGAGTTTGGATATTGGCTTTTGGCCTCAATTGGTATATCAAACGATTGAAAAATCACGACAAGTAGTGATTGATTGTTGAGAGAATCTCAGCTACATTTACTTAAACTCATGAACCGACCTATGATAAAGAAAACAATAATAGTATTATCAATAGTTCTTTCAATAGGACTTAATAGTTGTGATGACTATGAATACATCCCTGAGTTTGATGTCAGGGAAACTGAAGGGTATAAACCTATTTACTCTCAGGAAGTCTCTCTAGTAGAGATATTAGATGCACGGCCTTTTACCAATCCGGGTAATATTACAAAATATGGTCGACTTATTCTGATCAATGAAAACAATCAGGGCTTTCATATCATTGACAATACAGATCCGAGTCAACCAGTGAAGTCTGGTTTTTTTGTCATTCCTTACAACAATAACATAGCCGTCAAGGACAATGTAGTTTATGCTGATTCTGGCTCAGATCTGTTGGCAATTGAAATCATGCAAGACGGTAGCCTATCTGTCAATAGAAGCGGAGGGGTATTTGGGGATCTTTCAGGTAATTTACCACCCGAAACAGGCGTATATTTCGAATGTGTAGAAAATGAAAATGGTGTAGTGGTAGGATGGGAGCGAACCACTTTGTATAACCCACAATGTTACTATTGATATGAAACGACTATTTATTTTCGCTATAGCACTTACCTTGTTGTTGACCAACTGCGAGGATTCTGGTTTAGATGGTTTTGGATTTGATAGTGGGGTATCTGAAGGAGGATCTATCGCCAGGTTTCACATTACCAATACACATCTCTATGTAATAGATCAGGACGAATTGATGGCTTTTGATATTACAGATTTTGAGAATGTCCGGGAAGTTTATTCTGATTATTATGGATGGGAGGGTTCCGAATTGGAGACAATTTATCGATATGATCAAACCTTATTTGTGGGTACTCAGACAGGTGTATTGATTTTTGATATTTCTTCCCCTGATCGACCCGAATATGTGTCTGTTTACAGGCATGTTACTGCCTGCGATCCAGTAGTGACTGATGGTCAGGTGGCATATAGTACCTTAAGGTCAGGAGGTATATGTGGGGGTGCTGAAGATATTTTGGACATTATAGATGTGAGCAATTTGAGTGATCCAAAGCAAATGAAATCTATCAATATGACTTCACCCTATGGCTTGGTATTGTTTGATGATTGGCTTTATGTCGGAGAAGGAGAAAATGGTATGAAGGTCTTTGATGTAAGTACACCATCTGAAGCTGTAGAGATCTTAAGCTATAGTGATATTAAGGCCAGAGATTTTATTCGAGATGGCCAAAACCTAATTATTAATACTGAGGATGGACTCGTACAAGCGACTGTCGGGTCGGATGGTTCATTATCAGTTATCAGCCAACTAAACTATAACTAATGAAAATTCGATCAATCCTGTCAGCCGTTCTGATTTTAAGTAGTTCCTGTCTATGGGCTCAAGAAAACCAGAATGACGAGTCTAAAGCTAATAAACCGCTTTCTTTGGGAGTAGGGATAGACTTTCTTCCTCTGTTGAGCAATAATCCATGTGTACTTATTTCCTTTGATGCGACGCTTCAAGAACTGATAGGTATAGGAGTAGGAGCTGGGCCACTATTTGGGGCTGAGGTATGGAGCTCACATATAGATGATGCAAGCAATACAGCAGCGCCTCATCTATACATGATGGGTCAAATCCTTAATTCAGAATACATTGATTTCGAATACGGATACAGAGCATATGGAGAGGCTAAAATTTATATCTTACCTGGAAATCACAAACCCTATTTTGCTACGGGTTATTCCATAACTGAATCTAATTTTAGTACGGATTACGTTCTGAGAATAAGTGATGGGAATCAACGCTACTATAGGAATGTGTCTGAAGACTACAAGGTTAAAACCAATATGTATTACGCCAAAATTGGTTACCGCTTTGTTTTTGCTCAGAAACGGGCTTTTCTCGAGCCTAGTTTGAGCTATAGATATGTGATCAAAGAGGCTACACCTGAAATTAATTCATATGATGGAGAAGTAGTGACCAATGAATCTTTGATCTGGAATTTTGATGATTTCCCGGCTCCACTGGGAATTGATTTTAAAGTGGGGCTATTTCTGTTTTAGATTTTAATGTTTCAATCTGTTAGTTCCGTCATCTTTGATATGGATGGTGTCATTATCGATAGTGAACCCATCTCCCAAAAGGTGGTTCATGAAATGGCGATGGCAAGAGGAGTGGATCTGCCTGATCAAATTCATAGAGACTATGTGGGTGCGAAAACCTCGACAAAATGGGCATTTATAGTCGAGAGTTATGGTTGGAAAGATGATGTGATGAGGTTGACTGCAGAATCCGATGATCGCTATCTGGAACTAATCAAAACATCAGAATTGAATCCAATAGATGGTGTGCTTGAATTGATGGAAGCGATATATCAGATGAATAAAAAAATGATCGTAGCTTCTTCTGCTTCGCGCTATAATATTCGTTTGGTTTTAGATAAATTTGGCCTCTCAAACTACTTTGATCAATTTGTAAGTAGTGAGGATGTGAAACACGCAAAACCCAATCCTGATATTTTTTTGAAGGCTGCTCAGCAATTGAAAAGTCGGCCTGATGAGTGTTTGGTGATCGAGGACTCTAAGAATGGTGTGCTTGCAGCAAAGTCGGCAGGTATGCAAGTCATCGGCTATCAGAATCACCGCTCAGGCAATCAGGATCTAGAAGCTGCTGATCATGTCGTCAATCACCTGGATGAAGTAATAGCACTGATTCAGGACTAGGAGTTAAAATCTAAATAATAACTGAAGAACGAATATGTTTCCAAAAGTAAATCCGGCGCAGACAGACGCCTGGGCAGAACTAGAAAAGCACTACGACGAAATCTCAAAAGAACCAATGGTGGATATGTTTGAAAACGATCCAGATCGTTTCAAAAAATACTCTATCCAATGGAAAGACTTTCTAGTTGATTATTCAAAAAACATCATCAATGAGGAAACAAAAGCATCCTTGATCAAATTGGCAAAAGAATGTCAGTTGAAAGAGGCCATTGAAGCCATGTTTACTGGCGAAAAAATCAATGAAACGGAAAATAGAGCGGTTCTTCATACTGCGCTTAGAAGCAACAGCTCTGAACCATTGAAAGTAGATGGTGAGGATGTGAGACCTTTGATCCAAACTGAATTGAAGAAGTTGGAAGCTTTTGCCAATAAGTTCCATGCAGGTGAGCTGAAAGGATATAGTGGAAAATCACTGAACACCATTGTGAATATTGGTATTGGTGGTTCTGATCTTGGACCTTATATGGTTACCGAAGCATTAAAACCATACTGGGTTAAAGGAGTGAAAGCACACTTTGTATCTAATGTCGATGGCTCACATCTATATCAGGTGCTGCAGGAAGTAAATCCAGAAGAGACTTTGTTTATCGTAGCTTCTAAAACCTTCACTACTCAGGAGACTATGACCAATGCCCAATCGGCCAAAGATTGGTTTTTGGATTCCGCCAAGTCTGAAGCAGAAATCGCTAAGCATTTCATCGCCCTTTCTACTAACCAAGCAGCTGTAGAGGCTTTTGGTATCGATTCTAAGAACATGTTTGAGTTCTGGGATTGGGTAGGAGGTAGATATTCCCTATGGTCATCTATTGGTGCCTCGATTGCCCTTACCATTGGTTTTGACAATTTCAAGCAGCTGCTAGATGGGGCAGAGGCTATGGATTTACACTTTAGGGAAACCGACTTTGAGGAAAACTTGCCGGTGATCATGGCCATGTTGGGCGTCTGGTACAACAACTTCTTTGGGGCTGAATCACATGCGATACTTCCTTATGATCAGTATTTACATCGCTTTGCTAGCTATCTGCAACAAGGCGATATGGAGAGTAATGGTAAATTTATTGACAGAAATGGAGATCCTATTGCCATCCAAACTGGACAAATCATCTGGGGAGAGCCAGGCACGAATGGACAGCATGCTTTCTATCAACTGATCCATCAGGGAACTAAGTTTATTGCTTCTGATTTTATAGCAGCTGCTCAAAGCCAGAATCCCGTCGGAGATCATCATCCAAAGCTATTGGCCAACTTCTTTGCCCAGACAGAAGCTCTAATGAAGGGTAAGATCGAGGAGCAGGTAGTAGCTGAATTGATGGATGCAGGCAAAACCGAAGAGGAAATTGACTTGTTGATGCCATTCAAAGTATTTGAAGGAAATCAACCCACCAACTCCATACTGATCAAGAAAATTACTCCATTCAATCTAGGTGCTTTGATCGCAATGTACGAACATAAGATTTTCGTACAGGGGGTGATATGGAATGTATTCAGTTTTGATCAATGGGGTGTAGAACTCGGTAAACAATTGGCTGGTGGTATTTTGCCGGAGCTAGAAGGTGATGCGCCAGTTGATACGCACGATGCATCTACAAACGGCTTGATCAATCAATACAAGAGCTGGAAATAATATAAATCTTCTTAGACCACAAGCTGATACTATAGTTTCGTGAATCACGAACTTGTTTTATCTTGTGGTCTAAGTGTTAAAGTTCAAAGAAAGATTATGATGAGAATTGCAGTGATTGCCCATGATGGAATGAAAGCCGAAATGGTAGGTTTCTTAAGAGGCAATGATGATAAACTAGATGGAGCAGAATTAGTAGCTACCGGAACCACAGGTACTCATGCAGAGAAAGGCGGATTGAAGGTAAAGAAATTCCTTTCGGGACCTATGGGAGGTGATGCTCAGATTGCGACATTGGTAGCTGAGAAAAAATTAGATCTTGTATTGTTCTTCAGAGATCCGCACGGTAAGCACCCTCACGAACCAGATATTCAAATGCTGATGAGACTTTGTGATGTTCACAATATCCCTTTGGCCACCAATCCAGCAGGGGCTCAATTGCTATTGGACGGACTTTATAGTAAGAAGAAAAAGTAACAAAAAAGCCCTTAGAATCTCTAAGGGCTTTTTTTATGTTATAATTTCAGTAGATACTCTATGATGCCTTTTTGTTTTCCTCTTGCTCTCATGACAAAGAGTGGAATTTCTGAATCCAGCTGAATAAGTTTCTCCGCACTACTACCTAAAAATAGGGCAGAGGTGCTAGTCACCCCTTTCGCACCAATTACTATGGCATTGGCTCTGATCTTTTTGGCTGTTTTATAAATCGTCGAAATCACATCCTCTTCTCGATCCAGCGTGAATATCGGTTCAATATCCAAATCAGTTTCTTTGAATTTGGTTTTGAAGGCTTCATATTCTTTGATGCTGTTTTCCTCCATGATCTTCCCGAAATCATTGAATGATTTGCCAGCATAATGATATCCAGAAGGAACCTGGTACACATGCTGAGGCACCAATTTAACCTTCGGTATCTTGTCCTCAGATAATTCGATCAATTGATTGACTGAATCTAAGGAATGATCTGAATAGTCGATAGGAACCAGGATTTTATTGACCTTCTTATTGTATCCCCTCGGTATGATTAGCAATGAGCAACCCGCCCGTCTTGCTACTCTATGAATCAACACTCCACCGCCTTTTTTCTCATTTTTTCGACCCATAATGATGAGGTCAGTGTTTTTACCAGCACTGTATTTTAAAATGCATTTGGTCGGCTGTCCAGAAGTGATCTCAATGATTGTCTTGCACGAATCATTTTCGAAGTGTTGATCCACTTTTAAGGCAATTTCTTTATTACGATCCTTCAGAGCGTCCTCCATCAAATTTGGAAATTCCTTCTTGATGTGTTCTGGAATATTAGTGTTTTTGATCACGTTGATAAAACGAACCTCCTCACTTTTAGCCAATGTAGAAATAAAGGAGGCAGCTTTGATGAGTTCCTTGTCAATGTCGGTGTGATCTAAGGCAACTAGTATTTTTTTGAAGCTTTTCATGATCTATGAATAAGTGATGTATTAAAAATCCAAAGCATTGATGGTATCTACAAGCATTTCTACTTGTTCCTTAGAGTGTGTCGGGAAACTTGCAATTCGGATGTGCTGACCTTTGAATGGACCATATCCACTACCTACTTGCATCCCCTTGTCGGCCAAAGCTGACATCAATGGTTCTGCTCCGCCTTCTACCTGGCCCACGCCTACAGTCAGCGATCTGAATTTCTTTTCTGATACGAATGGAGAAAGTTTTTCGTGTTTCTCAAACAAATCATAAATCAAAGTGCTTTTATATATGGCTTCATTTCTGATTTGATCAATTCCCTTGTTTAACATATCCTGTACCACTTTACCCAATAGATAAATGTTCAGCACATTTGGGGTGCAACTCGTTTGATGTTTCTGTGCAAATTTGTCGATACTCAAAAGACCATTGTATGTCTCATGATACTTGCCAGCTTCTTTGAGTTTCTGGGCTTTTTCAAGGCATCTTTCATTATATATCCATACTCCCAATCCTGCTGGAAGACCAAAACATTTTTGAACAGAAAAGTACAAGCTGTCCAATTGACTGAAGTCATATTTGGTCACCGGCAAAGAACTTACAGAGTCTACCACTAAGAGTTTGTCCGGATTGTTTTTTCTGAGTGCCTCAATGTCTGCTACCGGAAGCATAGCTCCAGTACTGGTTTCATTTTGTACTACTCCGATCAATTCTACTTCGTCTGGAATGGTAGCTTGAGTTAGATCGTGATTGCTTCCTGGGACGGCTTCATCCAAAATGGCGTTTTTGCCAAGGTCCTTTGCCGTTTTATAAAATTTCTCTGAAAAAGATCCATTCACAAAGTGATAGGAGTTGTTGTCAATTAAGTTCTCGGCCATTCTCTCCCAAATCTCCGTCGCAGAAGAAGTAAAACCAATCTGGTATCCTTCTGGTAGGTTCAGGAGTTGTCTCAAAGCATTAACTGTCTCCTGATGCATTTGGACATATTGTTTGCTTCTATGACTGATTGATGGAATGTTGTTCTTCAGCGCCTCTTTGATGTGTTGTTCTACTGTAAAATACAAGGCAGAAGGGCCGGGAGTGAAAAATATTTTGTTCATTGAATTCCTAGAGACATAAGGTGTTTAAAGGGCGCAAAATTATTACAAAAGATATTAATGATTATATATTTGTGTCGTCTTGTATATCAATAAGTTTATTAAACTATAAACATACATATAGACGAGTGAAACCGGTAGCTAAACCAGGCCTCATTTCGAACTTGTTCGAAACTCCTACGGAGATAACAGTGGAAGGTTGAATTATTTGGATAGCTCAAATCGTTACTTAATCGGTTTAATTAAACCATGATTGCAAGACATAAAAAAATCCCGTTCATTTGAACGGGATTTTTACTTTTTAGTACAGTACTCTGAATCGAATCGTACCCTCTATTTTTTTCATCACTTTGATTACGTCCTTGTTGTAATCTGTGTCAATGTCAGTGATCACATAGCCGACTGTTTCATTTGTCTTCAAGTATTGTCCCATCACGTTGATGTTGTGTGAGGCCAAAATATTGTTGATCTCAGCCATGATGCCTGGCTTGTTGTGGTGGATGTGAATGAATCGATGCGCATCCTGTAACTTAGGCAACGTTAAATTCGGGAAGTTGACACTGTTGGTCGTCGAACCTGAATTGATGTAGCTAATGATCTTGTTCGGTACGAACTCAGCAATGTTTTCTTGAGCCTCCAAAGTACTACCTCCAATATGAGGAGTCAAAATGGTATTTGGCAGCCCTTTCAGCTCAGATATGAACTCGTGTGCATTACTGTATGGTTCTTCAGGGAATACATCCACTGCACATCCGGTAATTTTACCTGATTCTATGGCTTTCTTAAGTTCCGGGATATCCACAACATGACCTCTAGATAGGTTCATGAAGATGATGCCTTCTTTCATCGCGTCAAATTGCTCCTTACCGATGATGTTGGTGTTGCTATCTCTTCCGTCTACATGAAGAGAAACAATGTCCACTTCACCTAGCATTTCATTCAAGCTGGTACATTTGATGGCATTACCAATGGCTAATCTTTCGTCGATATCATAGTAGTATACCTGAAGTCCCATAGCCTCTGCCAATACAGATAATTGCTTACCAATATTGCCATAGCCGATGATACCCAATTTCTTTCCTCTTACCTCAAAACTGTTTTTTGCCGATTTGTCCCATTTGCCTTGATGCATGCTAGCAATTTTATCAGGCAGGTTTCTGATCAACATGATCATCTCTCCAATAGCCAACTCGACCACAGAGCGGGTGTTGCTATAAGGAGCATTGAAAACAGTAATTCCTCTTTTGGTACATTCTTTCAGATCGATCTGGTTAGTGCCTATACAAAAAGCCCCAATAGACATCAATCGATTGGCATGCTCCAACACTCTTTTCGTTACTTGAGTTTTGGACCTAATCCCAAGAATAGAAACATCTTTGATTTTTTCACAAAGTTCGTCCTCTGAGAGTCCAGCAGGATGAACCTCAACTTGATATCCTTCTTCCTCTACAATTTTGACTCCTCTACTATGTATGTTTTCAAGAAGTAAGATTTTAATTCTGTTCTTAGGGTATGAGAGTGCTCCTTTCATATTGTTATGATATAATATTTCGTCAAGTGATGGAGCGATGTGGTCAGCAAAATCCATCACATTTTTTCTTTCTACATTTTCGGTGAAGGCATAAAAGCGATTGGCTTTTCCTTCCTTTCTTATTTCATAATCGTTGTAACCATCTCCAATTACAAAAATTTCTCCTTCTAGCTTCAGCGACTCAATCAATGCTGGTTTGCCACCGCTGCGCGATAGAATATTGTCTTTGTCAAAGCCGGTAATATTCCCTTCATCGTCAAACTCAAAAGTATTGGCAAAAACATGCTCTTCTTTGATTCCATATTCTTTTACGATGGGATAGATGAACTCTTTAAATCCATTCGAAAGAATATAGACACTGTCAGAATTCTCAGCTAAAAAATTCTTGTTGCGACGAAAAGACTTAGAGACCAATGGTCTGAGACTTTCGATCAACAGAGGGATATGTTTTCTATTTGCTTTTAGGATAGCTAATCGGCTTTCAAGAGACTCTCTGAAGGATAGATCTCCACCCATGGCCAGGTTGGTGATTCTTTCTATTTCCTTGAGCGCCACAGCCTTTTCTTCTTCATCTTGAAAGACAAGGGTACAAAGCACATCCAAGGCTTCCACTTGAGTAAATGTACTGTCAAAATCTATGACAAAGTTGGCTACCTTTGATTCCGTCATTCGAGGATAAATTATATCTTTTTTTAAACTGCACTTTTACAGTGCTTTTGTGCCGCAAAATTATTCTTATTGCAATAAATCAATGATATAAATACGTAGATTAATCGTGCTCAGCTGTATAATTGCAAAAATGACAATCTTTTTATGATTATTTGGGGATATGTATAATATTTTAACTCCATTGTAAATTTATCTTTGGACTTATCAATACTTTGTCTCTCTTTGCAGCATCAGTCGAGCTACTAATAATTGTCTTGTCTTGGACTCAAAACAGATATTCTTAGTATATTGGCAACATCGGATGACGCGCTATATTGTATTAAAACAAGAATCAAACATTTACAATAGCATTTAAACTATTTAGCACAAAATGGGCATACTGGATCTAATAACCTTATTGATTTTTTTAGCGGCAGTCTTTACACTTATCAATATCACACTTTTAAAATTACCCTCTACCATCGGGCTGATGGCAATTGCATTGGCATCATCGGTAGTTATCGTACTTTTTGGGTTAGTGACACCCTCGATACTTAGTGGTGCAGAGCATATTATACAAGAGTTTGATTTTAAGGAAGTTCTCTTGAATGTGATGCTTAATTTCTTGCTATTTGCTGGAGCACTGTCTGTAGACCTTACTCGTTTGTTAGAGGAAAAAGTACCTGTAATTATTTTGGCCACTGCGGGTACTTTGATGTCGACCTTCTTAGTGGGTGGGATTATGTTTTATGCTTTCCCATTGATGGGGGTAGAGGTTGACTTAATATATTGTTTGTTGTTTGGTGCGTTGATTTCACCAACCGATCCAATTGCGGTACTGTCTCTTGTAAAGAAAGTAGGTTTGGCCAAAAGACTTGAAATCAAAATAGCGGGAGAATCCTTGTTTAACGACGGGGTTGGAGTAGTTATTTTCTTGACGATTCTGGGTATTGCTCAGGGTGGTGGAGAGCATGGGGGAGAAATTACTCCTTTGAGTGTAGCTGGGCTATTTGCCACTGAGGTTTTTGGAGGGTTGTTTCTGGGAGCTGTTTTTGGTTTCCTTGGATTTAAACTGTTGAATTATATAGATAATGACCATGTAGAATTAGAAGTTCTTGTGACTTTGACTCTGGTGATGGTGGGAGGAAGATTGGCCGAGCTTATTCATGTATCCGCTCCATTGGGAATGGTGGTAATGGGTCTATTTATTGGTAATCAAGGACGTAGCGATCATTTGGCTAATGCTACTGGTGAATACGTTTACAAATTCTGGCACCTTTTAGACGAAGCGCTTAATGCTATCCTTTTCATATTGATAGGGTTGGAGTTCATTGTCATCACCCAGACTTTTCAGGATGAATACATGATTATCATGCCCGTGGCTATATTAGTTGTGTTGTTTGCTAGATTTTTGGGTGTATCTATTCCAATTACCATCATGAAAGCGATGGGGAAAAAGTTTGAGAGAAAAACAATTATGATTTTGACATGGGGTGGACTAAGAGGCGGTATATCCGTAGCGTTGGCCCTTTCTTTGTCAGATGCTATACCCGCCAAGGATGTTATTGTAACCGCTACCTATGCCGTTGTGGTCTTTTCTATCCTGGTTCAAGGTCTGACTATTGAAAAAATTATGAAATAGTGGGTAGGATTTATAATATTTGCAACTTCGTAGTAGAATAAAAATAAAGAAATGAAATTAAGTTTAGCAGAAGGTTTAATGCTGATTGCTTTGGATGACGAGGAAGGGAGACTTTTGGCGGCAGCAGAGCATTCAATAGATCATGGTATTTTAGCTATCGTTATTCTAGAACTTTCACTAATTAAAAGAATTGCTTTTGAAGGTGGAAAGATTGTAGTGAAGGATACAACTGGGACTGGTAACAAGGTTTTGGATAGCGTATTGAAAGCGATAGGTGGGGGAGGTGAAACTGTTCCTGCTACTGTGACCAGGTTGGTTAAAAGTTTCGACCAAATTCAGGATGATGTCATCGAGCTATTGGTTCAAAGAGGTATTCTAAAAGTAGAATCTACCAAATTGCTTTGGATCCCGGTATCTGAAAGAATGGATAATGCAAATTATGCGTTTGAGCAAGAGATTAGAGATACATTGAAAGCTGTAGTAAAGAGTGGTAAGAAACCTACTCCGGCTATTGTGATTCTGATGTCCATTATTCACAATTGTGGGATACTAGAGGAAGTATTCAAAGAGCAAGATGAATTAATTGATGCTGTTAAAGTGGCTAAAGATATTGCTTCAGCAGGATTTGTAGATCCAGGAACTAAAGAAGTTTTAGAAGGGTTAAAACCACACTTCAGTCAACTTTGATAAGCTGAATGGTTTTAATAAAAAGAGAGATGGTCATTGGTCATCTCTCTTTTTTTGTTCCTGAATATCTGGTGGAGTCATAGAGTTTTTGAAATAATACTGATAAAGTTCATCAGCATATTGTTCCATTTTGGCTTTGTTCGTGCCTTGCTGTTTAGCAGCACTAATTACTTGAAGCTCCATGATTGTTTTCAAATAGGCTTTAATGGAATCCTGATTATTTCTTATTTTCTTTCCATTCAAGGCCATAAAACCAAACCCTTCATGAGGGTTGTTTCTGTCTCTCTCCAGAATGAAGTATTCGACATCATCAATTACAATTCTATCGAAGTGATAGTTGATGTCTTCATGTATTTCACTAAAGTTAGGCCCGTCACCGTGATTGACATCTCTATTCTCACATGATGCCAATGAAGTTAAAACTATTGAGTAGAGTAAGTATTTAATGGTTTTCTTCATGTTTATCTCCTTTCTTTAAAGTACCCTTCCTGGACATTGAATGCTTTTTGGATTACATCGAACGAACTTCCATTGACTATGATGATTAGATAATCTCCGAGCTCTATTTTGTATTCCTTGTGTGGGTTTTTAATAAGCAAACGTGTTCCTGTCATGTTCCTTTTGACCATTCCAATCAGAACGCCATTGAATTTGGATTTGATTCCCTCAAAGGCTTGATTGTAGGTTTTATTCAAAAAGGGGTTGTCATAGGTTACAAGGAATTGTTTGATGTCATAGTCCGTAGGCGTATGCGCAAATGACATGATATCCTCAGTATAAGCAGCTACATCTGGCTCGAACATGTAACTCGCTAATATTTTAGACGAAATTTCATGAGGTGAAATAGCATTGGTTACACCCGCATTGATAAAAGTGTTCTTCAGATTCGCATTTTCTAAAGTTACGACGAATTCTAATCGATCGAATATTTTTTTAATATTAAGAATGAAAACCAACTTTTCTGTGTCATCGGTAAGGTTGACAAATACTACAGATGACTTTTCAATGTTTACTTTTTTCAGTGCTTCAAAATTCTCGAAATCAGCATAAAGCGTAAATACTTCCTTCTTGTTGTATTTTTCATAGATCAAGTCAATGTCACTTCTCTTATTGGTGACAATAGCGACCTGTTTGCTGGCACCAATCAACTGTTCAGTGACCAGTTGCCCAAAATCACTCCAGCCAATCATCACCACATGATCTTCAAATACAGTTCCGTTGTAGCCTAGCATTTTATTCTGTTTAATTGTTGTTACAAGGTTAGTGATTTGTCCTATCAATAAACCATAAATACCTACACTCAATAACACAAAGACATAGCCAATCACCCTACCATATATGGTGTTGGGATAGATGTCTCCATACCCCACTGTGGTCAAAGTCACCACGGTGTACCAAACCGCTTGATGATAATTGGTGATACTAGATTGAGTACTGTCCTGTTCAAAACGAATCAAAAGAGTAATCAAAACAAAGTAAATCAGAGCACCTATTAGGATGCCAAAAATAAACCTGTTGACCTTTTGTTGTTCTGAAGAATTGAGCATTTGTATATGATTGAACGATTAGGTTTAAATAAGAATCCAAGATATCAAAATTGGGAATAATTAAAAATGTAAAAGATTTAATTCATTTGATTCTCATCTATAAAAAAAAACCCCAGAACTTTTGTTCTGGAGCCAGCAGCATTATTCGAGAAAAATTATGAAGTAAAGATCTGCTGACTCGACTTTAAAATCCTGCCATTTTTCTTTAAAATCCTGCCAAATTAGACTTTTTGGAAAAAATCTGACGGGTTTTTACCGAATCTCTTCTTGTATTGCTTGTTAAAGTTGCTCACATTCTTCATCCCAACAAGTCTCGCCAATTCGCTGGCCGAATGAACCTGATTGTTCTGAACCAGGCGATGAGCCTGCTGTAGTCTGATTTCTTTGATGTATTCGAAGGGGGTCGTTTCCTTCATCTTTTTCAACATTCGGTATAGCTTTCTTTCACTGATACATATTTTATCAGCTATTTCGGTCACACTGAGTTCAGGATCTTGCATGCGCTCCAATATGAGTTGCTCCACCTTAAATAGAATGGTATTTTCCACCTCATTCATCGTTTCCTGACTGTTGATGAATAGGGCAGAGGGGTCAGTGTTATTCCAGCTAGTTTTATTAAGCAGATTTTCGATCCTTTGCAATAGTTCCTTGGTTTTAAAGGGCTTGCCCAGAAAATCATTAACTCCATTGTTAAGCACCCTTTCTTTGTCTTGCTCTGATGTTCTTGCGGAGAGAACAAGAGCAGGTATTTTTCTTAGGTGTTCGCTATTCTTCAATTCCTCCAAGAGCTCAAATCCATCGAACCATGGCATCATCAAGTCAGTGATAATGAGGTCTACATGTTCATTCTCCAGCATCTGCAATGCCTTTTTGCCATTAGGTGCAGTGATAACTGTGTAATAATCTGATATGATGTCATAGATATATTCGCGAACCTCAGGGTGATCCTCAACCAACAAGATGGTTTGCTTAGCAATCTTACTGGTCCGATTTTTCAAGCTATCAATGGAAATGGCAGTTTTGGAATCGGCCTCAACCTCATCGATATCTTTGAAGATTTCTCTTTTTTCGTAACTATAGTCAAGTCGACTCAATGGTACGATTTCCTCAGGTTTGGCCTGTTCCTGTTTCAATAGGATTCGAAACTCAGTTCCATGACCCTGTCGGCTCTCTACGGATATTTTTGCTCCATGCTTATCAATTATTTCTTTCACTAGTGCCAATCCAATTCCGAAACCTTCTTGTGTCTTAAATGTAGTGTCAGGCGCCTGGTAGTACCTATCAAATATGTAAGGCACGTTTTCCTTTGGTATTCCCTCTCCGGTATCAAGAATTGAAATACAGAGGTCATCTTCCACTTTGCTGAGACTTACAGTTACAGATTGATCCGCTTGGGTATGTTTCAGCCCATTTGTAATTAGGTTGAATAGAACTTTTTCGAAGTGGTGAGGATCAATACTGACTATGGTTCCTCCCTGGATCTCGTTGTAACTATAGGCTAAATGTACCCCTTTGATTTCGGCCATTGAGCTGAACATTTCTACAAAAAGACTAAGGAGTTGATTGATGTCAACATATTGGCAGGTAATCTGCATTTGTCCATCCTCCAATTTGATCAGTTCATTGATTTCATTTGTCAGATGTATGATCCTTTCTCCATTCTTTAATCCAATGCTTAGTTGTTTTTCAGATTTGGAGTCTAAATAAATATTTTCATTTTCCAGCACTTTCTGAATGCCGCCCATAATCAAGGTCATTGGAGTTCTGAGGTCGTGGGAGATATTCGCAAAGAACCTCGATTTGGCCGCATCAAGCTGAATCAAACGCTCGGCTTGTGCCTTATTCTGATCAGATAATTTCTTGTTCAGTTTAGATGCGCGATAAATGATTACAGTGACTCCAAGCACCAGCAAAATGATTATCAATGCAGAAAACAAAAGAGTGTTTTGAGCCTTGATGGTTTGCTGATGTAGTTCATCTTGTTTTTTGAGTAATTCGAATTCTGCTTCTTGTTTGGCGGCATTTGATCGGATTTCAGTGATTCCAACTTGCTTGGCGGTCTCCAATGATTGGATAGAGTCATGGAGATATTCAAAGCTGCTCCTTAGAGTGATTGCCTTTTTGTACTTACCGGTCTCGGTGTAAGCATCGAAAAGGAAGTCTTCCAATTCTGTCAGGCGGGGGTAATAGCTTTTTTGAAGAGCATACTCTTGAAGAAAGCCCTCTAGTAACTCTATGTTTTCTTGAGGATAACCATACTTTTTATTTAAATGAGCCAATGCATGCAATGCTTCTATTGTATTAACCAATGTCTCATTGTTTTCAAAACAAAGGTTAACAGCTTTTTTGGCGTAGTTTATGGCTTTTTTTTCATTGCCTCTTTTCTCTTCTAAGTTGCCATAACGTCTGTAAAAAAGCGGAGTTGGTATTCCTCTATAAAGGGACTGAGCACTATCCAGAAAAATTTGTGCCTGGTTAAGTTGATTGTCATAAATCAAGTAGCTAGCCAAGCTTACATATCTTGTAGCCGTTGTTTGATTGTTTTCTGGTGATTTTTTTGATGTTTCAATCGAATTTTTAATAAACGCTATGGCTTTATCATAGTCTTGCAGTTCACTATAAGTATCCGCTAATCTGTGGTAGCAAATAGCCAATCGCCTGCTGTCTCCCACTTCCTTAAAATATTTGATGGCTTTAAGAAATGCATCTGCTGATAAACCATATTCATCTAAGTAGTAGTAGTTAATGCCTTTGTAAGCTTCTACATTCGCTACTTTATTGGAGTCCAATTGGTGTTTTTCAACCAAATCGAGATATTCCTGGGCATTTTCAAGGGAGCTAAGAAATCTTCCCTGACGGTTGTCCACGCTGATTTTTTCATAGCTTAGTCTGAGTTGGTCACGAATGCTTAGAACCTTCTTATTCTTTTCAAGATTAGAAATTATAAGATTACAGGAATCGAATTTTTCCTCATTGTATAGCCTAGTAATTTGGTCAAAAAGAGAGTCTATCTCTGCTCTTCGATTAAGTTTTTGACCGTGGGTCACTTGTTGACTGAAACAAAAAAAGAGTAAGAAAAAAAGAAATGCTGCTGATGTATGATTTTTTCTCAATGCTGAAGTGTAAAATAATTTTTCTCGAACGCTGCAAATTTAATCCTCATTTTTATCTATTTGGGATCATCATCATTGTCGTTTTTACTGCCATCTATTTCTTCTTCTGGCATTCTGTTCAAATAATCTAAATCTGCTGAAAAATTCATAATTGTAATATTTAGTTAAAAATTTGGATGAATTTACAACAGCTAGTTTAGAATTCATAATTGATGAAGTATGCTCTCATGTACATCTGTTAATAAATGTTATTCTTTGAAAGAAAGCGTAGAGCAATTGAGAATATCATATCAAAATCACTTTTTTTGCGTTGCACCTAGTGAAATGAAAATTATGATGAGAGTAATTGTTGCAGTAATAGTTTTAAGTTTTTCTATTCCTACCTTCAGCAGGGCTCAAGAAGATAGCTATACTATAGATATAACGGTTGAGGGGTTAGAGGACAGTGTGGCCTACTTGGGGTATCATTTTGGAACGAAAAAGTATCTTCAGGACACCTCTGTGGTAAGTAAGGGAGGAAAGGTCAGTTTTCAAGGTAATAAGGATCTGAAGACAGGAGTCTACTTTTTGTATACGCCTAAATTCTACATGGAATTAATAGTGGATGAACAGGATTTTGAGTTGATGACCAATCGAGAGGATATTTATGGCAAAATGGACGTGAAAAACTCGGTGAATAACGTGCAATTCAGAGATTTTCAAAAGTTGATGATTGCCCATCAGAAGGAAATCAAGTTGCTAACGGAGAGTTTAGATTCTAGTTCTGTTCAGGCAGATTCACTAGCGGTTTTTGAGCAGATGAAGTCACTCAATGAGAGAAACATGGAGGAAAGAGATAGTCTGAAATCAGCTTATGGTGACACTTTCGTTGCTCAATTACTAGAACTTATGGGGCTCAATCCTCAATTTCAGTTTTCTTCTGATAGCCTTTCAGTTGAGCAAAAAAAGACAGAATATTCAGATTTTAAGAAAGCATATTTTTCCGGCGTGGATTTCAGTTCCGAAGGTGTACTTAGAACTCCCATTTTTGATGCGAAAGTTAATGAGTTTTTGGATAAGGTAACAGTTCAAAATCCTGATTCCGTAATTGCATCAATAGATTACCTGTTGACTAGTGCTGAACCCAATGAAGAGATGTATCGCTACCTGCTAGTAACTACATTTCAAAAGTATCAAAATCATAAAATCATGGGGATGGATAAGGTTTTTGTTCACCTGGCTGATGAATACTACCTGAAAGGTAAAGCGCCATGGGCTGGTGACGAAATGATGGAGGAATTGAAAAAGGAAATGGTTTTTCATCGTGACAATCAGATTGGCAACAAGGCACCCCAAATTTATATGCAGGATACCACCGGTGTGACCACTTCACTGTATGATATAAATGAGGATTTTATTATTCTATATTTCTATTCACCCACTTGTGGACATTGTAAGAAGAAAACCCCAGTTCTGAAAGAGGTCTATGAAGAAATGGACGGTATGGCCGAAGTAGTAGCTGTATGTACAGATACCGATGAAGCGGAATGGAAAAAATTCATTAAAGATTTGGATCTCAATTGGCTTAATTACGCTGATTTGGGATACAGGAGCAATTTTAGAGTACAGTATAACGTTAGAAGCACACCTGTGCTTTATATCTTAGATAAGGATAAAACCATCATTGCGAAAAAACTGGATGTTGAACAAGTGAAGGGTTTTATTGAGGAGCAAAAAAGAAGGGCTTCAATCTAAGATAATCAGTCGATTAATGTAAAAAATGTTTTTGAATTGACTGAATTCTCTTATTTTCGGAAATGAATTTTAGAAGATAAACTTAGCTAGATGGTTGAAGAATTTAAAACACTGAGAGACGATGAAATCGAGGTTTTGTTGAACGCTCCTGTATTGGTCTCTGTACTGATCGCTGGTGCTGATGATAAGATCGATAAGGATGAAATTGCACAGGCTGTTGAAATTGCAAATAGCAAGCAGGCACGTGCAAGAGAGCAGCTGATTGAATATTACAGAGAAGTAGGGAAGGACTTTCAAGCAAAATTTGAGAAGTATGTCGCAGAGATGCCTGAAAATGCAAGTGCAAGATCAGAAGCTATCACTGCAGAGTTGAGAAAGTTGAATTTTATTTTACCTAAAGTTGATAGAAACTTTGCTATCAAGCTATACGCTAGTTTGAGAGATATGGCAAAGAAAGTAGCTGAAGCTTCTGGTGGAATATTAGGTTATATGTCTGTAAGCTATGAAGAGGCTAAATTAATGGAGCTACAGATGATAGAGGATCCTGAGAAATACGAGATCTAATCTAGCTTAACTAAAGAATTATTAAGAGCGCTTACCTCAAGGTTGGCGCTTTTTTGTATCCCTATGGTAAGAGCATACAGAAAGAGTTCCGTTATACCTCTCCGCATGGCATTTCTCATGTGGGTCAGTTTTTCCTATCAGTTTTATTCGGGCACAGATCTTGGGTTTCTGGGAGTATATCCTCGGCAAGTCTCAGGTCTAATTGGGATTATTACTTCTCCCTTAATTCATGGAGATCTGAATCACATTATGTCCAACACCTTACCTTTGATTCTATTAGGCGCTGCCCTATTTCATTTTTACAGCAGAATCGCAACGACGGTTTTTTATAATGCCTATTTGATAACGGGGATATTGGTGTGGCTATTTGGACGAGAATTCTATCACATAGGGGCGAGTGGAGTGATTTATGCCCTTGCTTTCTTTCTGATGTTGTTTGGCCTTTTTAGAGGAGACAAAAAATCTTTATTCATCTCAATAATTACCGTAGCAGTATATGGTGGTTTGATTTATGGACTGATGCCTGATAATCCTCAGACCAGCTGGGAATCACATGTTTTTGGGGCAGGAGTAGGGGCTTCTCTGGCTTTTGTTTTTAGGACTAGAAAACAGGTTGATTAGAGGTTCAGAGCAAAAGCATAAACCTGTCTGCTGTACTCGTGTTTATTCAAAGTGAAATTATCTGCCCGAGCCGATTTCTTGAATACATGTATGCTTTTAAATTCATACTTGGTTCTTTCGAACAATTCATTCATGTCACTGTCACTAACAAGAAGGTTGTTGCTGCCATGCAGATACAAAATCCCTCGGAAATCATCTGAAAGATCTTTTTTCACAAAGTAATAAGGCTCATAGGGTGAACCTAAATCGGGAGTGTTCATGGCAGCATTGATCGCCGTGAATTTTTGATCCAGCTTGGCAAAACTGACATATGGATCATCTGCAATGGTGCCTAATATGGAAGAGTGAAGGTAGGATTGATGAAGAGAAATACTGGCTCCTAATCCCCAGCCGTATAATACTAGATCTTTACCATGACGTTTTTCAGAGTCTTTGATAACCAAATTAAGGTCATCAAAGAATTCCTTATAGATGAACTCGTATGGATCAATAGGGAAGGTGCTGCTGCCACCAAAACCTCTATAGTCATAGGTGAGTACGCTGAAACCTAATTCTACGAACAGTTTAGCACGCTCAAGGTGCGCCCCCATGTTTCTAGTGCCATCATGACTGATGATTACAATTTTATAGCTGCCAGGAGCAGGCATGTACCAGCAATTGATTGATAGCTTGTCTCCGTCATTCACCTTATAGCTTTCATATTTCAATCCCATATCCTTGGGTAGAACACTATACTCTGCTGCTGGTGACAGGGCAAACATCGAAAAGGAAAGGCAAGTGAATAGTAATATGAGAAGTTGGCTTTTTCGTGTCATTTCAATTAGTAGCTGCCTGAGTAAATTTAAACTTCTGACAATGATTTTTTAAGGCTTGCTGCACTTTTGTTTTGTTTTTGTCTTTTGAAAAGCAATCCATCTGTGGGAGAGAAAATTAAGGCAAGTGCGAAGAAGAAGCCAGCCATGGTGGACATGGCTCCTGCAATGGACCCATCGATTGCCACAGCCAGGTAATAGCCCGTTGCTGATACTAAAATGGCTATCAATACGGTGATCAAGAGCATCCGCTTAAAGCTATGAGTAAGCAAATACGCAGTTGCCGGCGGAGCAATCAGTAAAGCTACCACCAATATAGCACCTACAGATTCGAATGAGGCCACAGTGGTAATCGATACGGCCCCCATCAATAGATAGTGCCAAAGTGCGGTGGATATGCCAATCGCCGAGGCAAAGGCGGGATCGAAAGTGGTCAAATGAAGTTCTTTGTATCCCAACCAAATGAACAATACAATGATCGACAAAACCACTGCTGAGATGTATAATGATCGTGGACCGTAGATAGTGCCATCATTTCCGATCCAAAGATCTAAGGGTACGTAGGCGATTTCACCATAGAGGACACAATCCTGATCCAGGTCTACTTCACCTGCAAAAACAGAGATAAGAATTACTCCCAGGGCAAATAACCAGGTGAAAGTAACACCAATGGAGGCATCGGATTGCAGGTTGCCCTTTTTGTGAAAGAACTCTATCAAAAAGGTAGTTATTACTCCTATGGTTCCTGCACCCAGCAGCATAATCACGGAATCTCTGCTTCCACTCAGTAAAAAGGCCAAAACAATCCCTGGCAAAACAGCATGCGAAATGGCATCACCCACCATAGCCATCTTGCGTAGGATCAAAAAGCACCCTAAAAGGCCACAGGCCATGGCTACAAGAGATCCGGTCGTTATGATATAAAAGGCATCCATTATTGTTTCATCAAGTTTGGATCGTAAGGGATTTTAGAGCTGTGCGGATCGCTTTCGGGATAATCGAGAAGCGCCTCAAGTCTCTTCTCCAATTCAGGAGTCAAGATATGCTCGATGTTGTCGGCATCCTCATGCACATGATCAGGAGCTATGCGAAGGTATTGGGTTAGATATACTTCCCATAGCCTGTGCAGTTTTACTACTCGTCTTCCTTTGATTTTGCCCTCTGTAGTTAAACTCCATTTTCCATCCTGATTAGAAAGATAACCCTGGATGTGCAGTCTTCTTAGGCCCTTGCGAAGGGTGGTCTCTCTCATTTGTCGTTTCTTGAGTAGGTCTTGAAAGCTTCGTCTTTGGTTATTGTCTTGCTCTGACAGCTGATAAAAAAGCTTCAGAATATTCTCATTGATGATTCTAATTTTTATTCTTTCTTGTCGAATCCATCTGGATAAGATGCCTTTGCCAGGAGCTACGAAGAATGAGACTATGGCCAGCATAGAAACGACCAAAACGATCCAGGGGCCCGTAGGCATAGAGGGGGCAGTATAGGAAATAAAGGCACCGCTGACTCCTGAGATAGCTCCAAAAAAGGCTGCTATAAAAAGCATCCAACTTAACTTGTCTGTCCAGAACCTCGCAGCTGCAGCAGGTGTGATGAGCATAGCAGCCATCAACACGACCCCAACTGCCTGTATACCGGTCACCACTGCCAAAACCGTAAGTGTTGTTAATACCAACTCCAATCTGCGAACTGGAAAACCAATGGACTTGGCAAAGCTTTCGTCGAAAGAAATCAACGCAAAATCTTTGTAGAAAATGAAAACAACCACAACCAATACCAGGCTAATGGAAGAAAACACCCAAAGATCTTGTCCAACCAGTGCAGCAGCTTTTCCGAAGAGGAAAGAATCCAATCCAGTCTGTGCAGCATTGCCAGAGTGCTGGATCATGGTCAATAGCAGAATCCCAATGCCAAAGAACACTGATAGGATCAAACCTATCGATGTGTCTTCCTTGATTTTGCTGTTTCGGGAAATGAAGTCAATCAATACCAAAGACAACCAACCAGTGGCAAAGGCGCCAATGATGAGCACCAGTGGATTCTTATTTCCCGAAATAAGGAAGGCTAGGCAGATGCCAGGCAGGACCGAGTGAGCCACTGCATCACCTACCAAGGCTTTTTTCTTAAGGAAGGTGAAACAACCTACCAATGCAGAACTAATGGCGAGCAGTACTGAACCTGCCGCTACATAGCGTACATTGGGGTCTTGAAATGAAAAGAAATCGAATAAATCCTTTATCATGTCACGTCTCTGGTTGGGAAATCTTGTTTCTTCAATAAGTTGCCGACATCCGAAAGGATCGTAAGTTTACCTCCATAGGTCTCTTGCAATAGCTCCTGAGTAAATACTTGCTCAACAGGACCAGAAGCTACTAATCTTGTATTCAATTGTACGACCCAGTCGAAATACTTGGTCACCGTCTGTAAGTCGTGGTGAACAACCACTACAGTTTTTCCCTGCTCTGACATTTGTTTCAGGATATGAATGATGGCCTTTTCAGTGGCAGCATCGACTCCAGCAAAAGGCTCATCCATAAAGTAGAGGTCCGCATTCTGCGCCAAGGCACGAGCCAAAAACACTCTTTGCTGCTGACCACCTGATAGTTGGCTGATCTGTCGGTTGGCAAACTCAGTCATTTTTACTTGCTCGATGGCATAGTCAGCTGCTTCGTAATCGGCCTTTCTGGGTCGCTTGAATAAACCGACCTTTTGATAGCGTCCCATGACAACTACATCGCGTACTGAGGCAGGGAAATCCCAGTCGACAGATTCTTTCTGAGGGACATAGCTTACTTTCTTTCTTGATTCTTTCAGCGAGGTACCAAAAATTTCTACCCATCCGCTACTCAATGGAACCAGGCCCATGATGGATTTGATCAATGTTGATTTGCCTGCGCCGTTTGGACCGATTACACCTACTAACGAACCCTTGGGTAGCGTCATGTCTACTCCCCACAACACTGGCTTCCTACTATAAGTCACAGTCAGGTCATGTACCTCTAATACTGGATTTTCGACGTTTACTATCATTTCAATGCATTTACTATGGTTCTGACATTGTGATCTACCATTCCGATATAGGTACCTTCAAATTCTCCAAATGGGCCCATGGCATCCGAGTACAGGCTGCCTCCAATCCTTACTTCTAATCCATTTTCTCTGCAACCTTCGATTACCGCATTAATGGCTTTTTTTGATACGGAAGTTTCTACGAACAAAGCTTTAATGCTATCCTCTGCAATCATATTGACCATATTGGAAATGTCTTTTAGTCCGGGCTCTGAAAGCGTAGAAAGGCCTTGCAAGCCTTTGACCTCAATACCATAGGCTTCTCCAAAATAGCCAAAGGCATCATGTGCCGTGATCAGGGTTCTCTGTGATTCTGGGATTTGATTGATGGATACGAGTATTTGCTGGTGCAAAGAATCTAAGGAGCTGAGATAGCTTTTTCCATTTTCGATATAGGTATCGGCATGTTCTGGGTCGAATGTTACCAAATAGCTTTGGACGTTATGTACGGCTTGTGACCAAAGGGCTACATCGAACCAAATGTGAGGATCGAAAGTGCCCGGATATTGTTCGCTTTCACGAAGTAGACTATCGGGGATTGTACTGCTAACTGCTTCTACATTTTTGATTCTCTCTAGTTTCTCAAATACTTCACCCATCTTTCCTTCCAAATGAAGACCATTGTAAAAGATAATATCAGCGTCTTGAAGTTTTTTCAGATCTCCCTGCGTGGCTTTATAAAGGTGCGGATCGACTCCCGGTCCCATTAAAGCCTGGGCTTCCACCAAATCTCCACCAATGTTGATGACTGCATCGTAGATCATTCCGGTGGTAGTGACTACCTTGATTTTTCCGTTTCTGGTTTTTTCTTTGGGTTGGCAAGAAATAAAAACCGATAGACAAATGAGTAAGAGAATGGAAGGCGTGTATTTCATATTTATTCTGTGACGAGCAGGTTTTCTGCTACTTGTTTTGAGATGAAAATGGTTGGGTGACCGACTATGTCTAACTGCATAGATCCGTCAAATGAATTGATGTCTTTAATAGTCAATTTGGAGCCTAAAGAAATATTGATTTTGTCTAAGTGGGCCAAGAATTCGGATTCAGAACTTTCTACACCGGTGACTATCACTTGTTTTTCTAATGCAACTTCGACTAAAGGTACCTTACTTTTATTTATGATCTGACCATTCTCGTCTGGAATGGGGTCACCATGTGGATCTATTCTAGGATAGCCTAAAAATTTGTCCAGTTTAGTTACCAGAGTAGGGGATTTAATGTGCTCCAATTGTTCAGCTATTTCATGCACTTCATCCCAATTGAAGCCCAATTTGTCCACCAAAAAAACCTCCCATAGACGGTGCTTTCTAATCACAAGCAAAGCAGATTTTTCACCTTTGATGGAGACATTCACTCCTTTATACTTTTTGTAAGATACATAACCTTTGTCGCTGAGCTTTTTGATCATATCACTGACCGAGGCAGGTTTGGTTTTGAGTACTTCGGATATAGCGTTGGTACTCACCGATTTTTTACCTGACTCGGATAAATGGTAGATCGCCTTCAAATAATTTTCTTCTGCGTAACTAAGCATGGATATCTGTTGTTTCGATGCAAATGTAATATTTGTTTAGGCTCATCTAAAAATATTTTCAATTTTCTTAAATGACTTATATCACTACTTGTAGTGAATTGTTAGTGGTATCTGTAATTATTCTAAATAAGACTTGCCTCAATACTCAATATGAATAGTTTTGCAGCTTATTTAAAATTAGTCTGAATAAAACATCGACATACAAATGATCAAAAACTGGAAGACTTGGACTTTGGCTTTAGCTACTATTGGTTTGCTAGCTTCATGTTCAGAAGAAGAGAAAACAAATAATATAGATGTACCAACTAGCTATAGTTTTACCAGAGAAGGAGTGAGCACTGTTTCTTTTGGAGGACAAAGTACGCGAATCGCCATGGCAGAAGAAATTGTAGCTGCTATGAAAGACAATACTTTAACTGCAGAATCAATCCAATCTATGTTTGCTCATGTTGAGGGTGCTGATGATTTTAGTGATCCTGATCTCAATGCATCGGACAAAAGTGTAAAGAGCAAAACGGCCGCTTCTATTGATTTCTATGCTAACGATGCAGTCGCAAAAGCCGCTTTCCAATCTCTAATGGACGGCTATATTAGTTCTCAAGTAGAAGAAGTGTATCCAAACTGGGAAACCTTAGCAGCAGCGGGTACCTCTGGTTATATTTTCGATGGAACTACAGCAAGGTATGTCAATGGTGACGGTTTGGAGTACAACCAAATGTTTGCTAAATCTTTGATTGGGGCCTTGATGGCTGACCAAATAATAAATAACTATCTGAGCCCTGCAAAACTGGATGCGGGTACGAATGTGTCAGACAATGATGCAGGTACTGTTATTGAAGGAAAGTCATATACCACTATGGAGCACTACTGGGACGAAGGTTATGGTTATCTCTTCGGAGCATCTCAGGATGCAGCTAACCCACTTGCTACCTTAGGTGATGATAGCTTCCTAAATAAATACCTGGCAAGCGTAGATGGAGACTCTGATTTTGCAGGAATTGCTGATGATGTTTTTGAAGCTTTTATTCTAGGGCGTGCAGCGATTGTAGCGGGAGAATATGACATCAGAGACGAGCAAGCTGAAATCCTTAGAGAAAAAATTTCCTTGGTGATTGCAGTTAGAGCTGTACATTATTTGCAAGGTGGTAAGGCTGCTTTGGAAGCACAGAGTATGGGTGCTGCCTTCCATGAGTTGTCCGAAGGATTGGGCTTCATTAATAGCTTACAATTTACCAGAAAGCCAGGTACAGATGCGCCTTATTTTGAGGCTAGCAAGGTGGAAGACTGGATTACTCAGCTTTTAGAAGGAAATGGTTTTTGGGAAGTAAGTACAGAAACTTTGGATTCCATTTCAGAAGAAATTGCTGCTGAATTTGGATTCACAGTGTCGCAGGCCGCTAACTAAATTGAAAAAAATTGAGTAAGGATGAGGATAGAGTAAAAGCTATCCTCATTTTTGCGTTTTATAACGATTCGGTATGAAATATAGATTGCTTCTTGTTCTATCAACCTTTTTGATTTTTGGATGTGAAACCAATGATGGTGATGATACCAATGATGGTTTTGATCGCACGGCCATGTTGACCAACTGGGCCGACAATTTGATCATTCCAGCTTATAATCATTATTATGATGAATTAACCAAGCTTGACGAGGCAAAAGATGCGTTTGTAACGGATCAAAGTGAGGTTAATCTGCAGACCCTTCGTACCAGTTGGAAAGAAGCATATAAGGCTTGGCAATGGGTAGGAATGTACCAGATTGGCCAATCCGAATCTATTTATTTGTTGGGTTTCACCAATACATTTCCGGCTGATGCCGCCCAAATTGAAAACTTAATAGCTTCCGGGGAATACAATTTTGAATTGCCCACCCGAATGAGCCAACAAGGCTTTCCCGCTTTGGATTACCTGATCAATGGATTAGGAGCTGATGATGCTGCCATTCTAGCCGTATATCAGGGGGACAGCGGAGCTTCATATGTACAGTATTTGTCTGATGTGGTGGATCGATTGTTGAATCTTACCAGTCAGGTAGTTGATAATTGGAATCAAGGATATAGAGAAACTTTTATCGCCAATAGTGGATCAAGTAAAAGTAGTGCAGTTGATAAGCTGGTGAATGACTATATATCTTATTTCGAAGGCCATATCAGAAAAGCCAAAATTGGAGATCCAGCAGGTGTTTTTACCGGAGTGAAAGATCCAAATACTGTAGAAGGCTTCTATCAAAGCGACATAGCTAAGTCTTTGTTTTTAGAAAGTCTCAAAGCATCCAAAGCTTTTTTTAATGGTGAATATTTTGACCAAACTGGTTCCGGTGAGAGTTTGTTTAGTTATTTAAAGTATCTCAATACGATTAAAGAAACGGAAGCTCTGGAGGAGTTGATTAATGAGCAATTTGATTTGGCTGAACAAAAGTCTTCCGCTCTTTCGGATAATTTCTCTGAGCAAGTTGTATTAGACAATACCTTAATGCTTGAAACCTATCAGGAATTGCAACGCAATGTAGTGTTTATGAAAGTTGATATGCTTTCTGCAATGAGTATTGCGGTCGACTATATGGACAACGATGGTGACTGATCGTCTAAGACGATATGGTACAGAACATACAGAGGCCGCTCCACTAGCGGTCTTTCGTGTTTTATTCGGACTGATGATGTTGGCCAGCATCATTCGTTTTGGGGCCATGGGCTGGATCGATCAGCTTTATGTTCAACCCCAGTTTTTCTTTCCTTATTTCGGTTTCGAATGGGTAAGGCCACTGTCTGGCTGGACCTATATGATTTTCTTGCTATGCGGGCTTTCGTCGCTATCTGTGGCTCTGGGCTATAAGTATCGGCTATCGATTATTTTATTCTTTCTATCCTTCACTTACATAGAGTTGATGGATAAAACGACCTATCTCAATCACTACTATTTCATTAGTCTGGTGAGCTTTCTAATGATTTTTTTGCCTGTCCATGCTACATTTTCCCTTGATGCCTGGCTAGATCCTAAAAAGGCTTTTCAATTCATACCTCGATGGACTATCGATGCGGTAAAGTTGATGTTAGGAATCGTGTATTTCTATGCTGGACTGGCCAAACTGAATTCTGATTGGTTGTTTCATGCCATGCCTCTAAAAATTTGGTTGCCTTATCATTATGACTTTCCCTTATTAGGAGAATTGTTTCAGCAGAGCTGGTTTCTATATGTATTCAGTTGGGCAGGTGCTATTTATGATTTGATGATCCCTTTTTTGATGATCAACAGACGCACTCGTGTGTTGGGGTTTATGATGATCGTGGGCTTTCATATGATTACTGGCGCTTTGTTTCCCATTGGTATGTTTCCATATATCATGATAGCCAGTTCATTGATATTTTTTGATTCATCTCTACATATCAAGATCATCAACTCATTCCTGAGCTTTTTTAAATTGGATCCAAAGGTGTTTTTCAATGATAAATATCAGCTTCATGAACAATCTCTTTTTAATCAGTCTAAATTAAAGTTGATATTGCTTTTCTTTGCGCTGCAATTGCTAATCCCATTTAGATACCTGTTGTATCCAGGGGAGCTTTTTTGGACGGAAGAAGGCTATCCTTTTTCTTGGAGGGTGATGTTGATGGAAAAGTCCGGTAAGGCAACTTTCAAAGTAGTCGATGGACAATCCAACAAATGGCTTTATGTAGACAACACAGTCTTTCTGACTTCTTTTCAGGAGAAGCAAATGGCCACACAACCGGATTTTATTCTGACTTATGCTCACTTTTTGAAAGAGCACTACGAAGGAGAAGGATGGGCCGAGGTGGAAGTATATGTAGATAGCTTTGTCGCTCTCAATGGGCGAATTAGCAAGAGGTATATCGATCCCAGTGTGGATCTAACAAAAGAAAAAGAGTCATTCGGGCACAAGACCTGGATACTACCATTTGAGGATGAGATTAAAGGTTTGTAGTAGTTTTATTTTCTTGTTGCTGGTTGGACATAGCCTATTTGCTCAATATCGATTGAGTGGTCAGGTCAAAGATCAAATCACCGGAAAGTCAATTGGCGATGCGCAGGTTATCCTCAAGGAAAATGGACAATTTCAATCTACAGATACTAATGGCTTTTTCGAATTCAAAGGTCTGAAGAAGGGCCATTACACATTGGTTATTTTCTCCTACCAATATCAGACACTTACGGTTCCTGTTGGGGTAGATGGTGATACCGAAGTGAACTTCAACATGGAAGAACTGTCTCAAGAGCTCTCAGAGGTAGTTATCAATCAGAAAAAGGAAGAGATTTTCGGGCTCAAGCGATTACAACCAGTAGAAGGTACTGCCATATATGCAGGGAAAAAGACTGAAGTTGTTCTTCTTGACAATATGGTAGGCAATCGTGCTGCTAACAATGCCAGACAAGTATATGCACAAGTAGTTGGGCTAAATATCTATGAAAGCAATGATGGAGGGCTTCAATTGAGCATTGGCGGTAGGGGATTAGACCCTAATCGTACAGCAAATTTCAATACCAGACAAAATGGCTATGATATCAGTGCTGATGTCCTGGGTTATCCGGAAAGCTACTATACACCGCCTATAGAAGGGTTGGAAGAAATAGAAGTGATCAGAGGGGCAGCGTCTTTGCAGTACGGTACACAGTTTGGTGGCCTCATCAATTTCAAAATGAAAAAGCCTGAGAGTGATAGGCGTCTCTTGCTCAATTCGAGACAGACTGTCGGATCTTTTGGCTTGTTTACCAGTTTCAACAGTCTCAGCGGTACCATAGGTAAATTCAGTTACTATACCTATGTCAATTACAAACAAGGAGAGGGTTATAGACCGAATTCGGGTTTTCAATCCTTTAATTATTTTGGGAACTTCAATTATCAACTCAGTGACAAGACCAAGTTCAGTTTTGATTATACCTATTTGAACTATCTAGCGCAGCAGGCAGGCGGATTGACTGATGAACAATTTGAATCAGACCCTATGTTTAGTAATAGGGAGCGCAATTGGTTTTCTGTTAATTGGAATCTGTTTAACCTAAGGTGGGAGCAAAAGATAGGAGATCAGACAGATTGGAGTCTTTCTCTATTTGGACTGAACGCATCCAGAGATGCAGTAGGGTACAGAGGCTCAGACCCTTCAGTTTTCAATCCCGTGAGCGAGGATGATTATATAGACGAACAAGGAGAATACGTATTTACACGAGATTTGATCAAGGGTCAATTTGAGAATTGGGGTGCAGAGGCCAGATTGCTGCATAGATATGAATGGTTGGGGAGAAAATCGGTGTTTTTGATTGGTTCGAAGTATTACCATGCCAATAATAGATCCAGACAAGGACCTGGTACGAACGAAAAAGATGCAGATTTTCGTTTTGATCTTGACAACTATCCAGATTACAGTAGCCAGTCGATCTATAAATTCCCTAATAGAAACCTGGCCTTCTTTGGAGAGAACGTCCTATTTGTGAATGATAAATTGTCAATCACACCAGGGATTCGTTTCGAACACATCAATACGCAATCGGATGGTTCCTACTATGTAGCCACTAGCGATGAATACATCCAGGATCAGCAGGACCTTAAGCGAAACTTTGTATTGTTAGGACTGGGACTGAGTCAGGAGTTTAGGTCTGATCTGGAGCTGTATGCCAACGTTTCTCAGAATTACCGTTCAGTTACTTTTAGTGATATCAGAACGGTGAGCCCTACTTTTCAGGTTGATTCATTGATTCAGGATGAAAGTGGCTATACGGCAGATGTAGGTTTTAGAGGTCGATGGAAAGATATCATGTCCTATGATATAGGGGTGTATTCATTGATGTACAAAGACCGCATTGGAATTATTTTGGATGATAGGGCCAATCGTGTCAGAACCAACATCGGCAATGCGTTGATTTATGGAGTAGAGATGCTGGTAGAGCTGAATCTGGCGGAGATATTCGGACTGGATCGCAATCAGACACATCTTACGTGGTTTGTGAACGACGCATTTACCTATTCACAATACATTTCTGCTGTTGAGGATAATAACAATGTAAAGGGCAATCAGGTAGAGTTCATCCCTCTGGTGAATTTGAAAACAGGCCTTAATGGAGGATATAAAAACTTGAGGGCTAGTGTGCAATTCAGTTATTTGAGTCAACAGTTTACCGATGCACAAAACTCCACCGTAGAAGATAGTAATGACATTCGTTCGGGAGTGATCGGGGAGATTCCTGCTTATCATATCATGGATTTTTCGCTGAGTTATAAGCTCAAATTCATGCGTTTCGAGACGGGTGTAAATAACCTCACGAACAATAACTATTTTACTCGGCGAGCTACAGGGTATCCTGGTCCTGGTATTATCCCCTCGGATGGAAGGAGCTTCTATTTTACTCTAGGAATTCAAATCTAGAATCAGGTTCCTCAGATTAAATGGTCCTTCGTCATTGATATCAAAAAAATGTTGTGTTGTTTTATGGAATTGAGTTGAATCCAACATCTCAAAGTAAAAACACGATGAAGAATCAAATCAATTTATCAGTTCCAAAACCTTGTCAGGAAAAATGGAGCAACTTTGACAAAACAGAAATAGGTGGGTATTGTTCTAGCTGTCAGACTAACGTCATAGACTTTACTGTCATGACTGATGATGAAATCAAAGCTTACTTTCGATCGGGGCAATCCTCTGGCTGTGGTCGATTTCTTTCTCACCAACTGAGAGACTACAACCTGTCTTCAACCCATAATTCTAAATGGTCGTGGATTCCTGCTGGCCTTCTTAGTCTATTGCTTCTAGGACAACAGGATGCTGAAGCTAAAATCTACAAGAAGGTTCAAATGGAACAGCAAGACACATCTTTTTCCCTATCTGAAAAGCCCATGTTACAAGGGCATACTTTAAGAGGAACTGTAGTCGATGAAGACAACGAGCCACTTCCTGGAGCGAGTGTTTATATCAAAGGCGATAGCATTGGGACTGTGACGGATATCGATGGGGCATTCGAATTTCCTCGTTCAGTTCAGGTGGGAGAGGTGTTGGTATTTAGTTTTATCGGTTTTGAACATAAGGAAGTGAAGATCAAAGAAAACATGCTGGAAAGTTTGGAGGTAATGCTAGTCATGATGGAATATGATATAATGGGTGAAGTAGTAGTGGTCGGAGGCTACCAAGCCAGTACTCCCTGGTACAAACGCATTTGGAATGCTTTGACACCATGGTAAAGGGATTGCCATTATGGATAATGATTTGTGTGCTGGGGTATTCGACTTTTCTTCCACAGTTTAGCCTTGCCCAGAGCACTGATTATTCCAAAGCAGATAGTTTGGCTTTGGCTCTACATGGTCACAGCATTCAAAACTTAAAGTTGCTTGCGGATCATTTAACAATAGGACTTTCTACAGATCAAGAAAAGTTTAGAGCGATATTTCGGTGGGTTTGCGATAATATATCCAATGATTATTCACTTTATGCTCGAAACAAAAGAATGAGGGAAAAGTATGCCGGTGATACAGTAGCTCTAATTGAATGGAACAAGAAATTCAAACCTAAGGTCATTCAATCCTTAGTGAAAAAGAGGAGTACTGTATGTACTGGGTATGCCTATCTGATTAAAGAATTGGCCTATCATGCAGGTATTAGATGCGAAATCATAGATGGATATGGTAGAAGTGCGGCTGCCAATATCGGTGGGTCCGGGTACGTCAACCATAGCTGGAATGCAGTGCTGTTGGATGGAGAATGGTTTCTTTGTGATGCCACATGGTCCAGTGGTCAGGTCAATGATAATACCAAGGGCTTTCAGAAAAATTTCACGGAGGCATATTTTCTTACCAAGTCAGAGATTTTTAACCAGAATCACTACCCATTAGATCCAATGTGGCTTTTAGTAGACGAACCTAAGAGTTTAGATTACTTTCTGAATGCCCCATTGTTATACTATTCAGCCATTGCTTATGGTGTAGAACCCCAAATGCCACAGGTTTTCGATCTTAATATCAAAAAGGAAGAGTCACTAACTATCATATTTTCAGCGTTGGAAAAGTTGGGGAATGAAAAACTGAAACTAGATATCCTGTCTTATTCAGGAAAATTTATACAATCATTCAGTGAGTTTGAACTAGATGAAGATGGATTATATGAAAGTAAATGCCCATTGAGTAAAGGAAAATATATTATTCATCTAAAGCACGGAAATGAGTTTCTGATGACTTATCAATTAACTGTTGATTAGATATATTATAAGATCAAAATGATAAGTGTGCATGGTCTAATTTGCAATAATATTTATCTTTTGATTTCAATCTGACAAACATGACATCCCAAGATGAACTCTCATTAATTAAAAATAGGGTGATCAATAAAGTATTGATCATCACATTGACCTTTGTTTCAATTGCTTACCTGTCTAGTTTGATACGATGGTTTAGTATAGGGTGGAACAATATATACTTTGCACATACATTTCTATATGTATTGTTGTTAACAATATTTCTGCTCAGAAATAAAATGTCCCATCTAGCCAAAACCCATTTTTTAGGTTGTTTTTATTTATTCATAGGGCTATTTGGCGTGTATCATTTTGGTATCGGTGGGGGGTATGCATATGCTTTGATTTCATTCGTAATACTTTCAGTCATATCAAATAGGATTGTTACAGCCATTTATGGTGTAGTTTTTCTAGTGTTAATGTCCATAATGGCAATGGGCTATTCTGAGGGTTGGTTAACAACAGATGTGGACCTTAACTTATACGGTCAAAATCCCATTTCCTGGGTGACATTGATAGTTGGGTTTGGTTCATTGGTTACAATCATCATTTTTGGGATTGGCTATTTATACGAAGTGTTGATTCATTTGATCAAGACCAAACACAAAGCCTTTATCGAATTGCAGGATTATAAAAACAAATTGGAATCATTGGTAGAAGAAAGGACTCTGGAGTTGACTCACGCCAATCAGGAATTGACCAAAACCATGGTACAATTAAAGGAGTCTCAAGCCAAGTTGATTGAGACTGAAAAAATGGCCTCATTGGGTACTTTAACAGCTGGTGTATCGCATGAAATCAACAATCCACTGAACTTTATCCATGGGTCCTATCTAGGATTGAAGAAATACCTGGAGACCAGGGAAGAAAACAATAGTAAGGATGTGGACCTATTAATGCAGGGGCTGAAAACCGGTCTTGATCGTGCAACAGCTATTGTGAAGAGCCTCAACCAATTCAATCGGACTAATTCATCAATGGATGAGACTTGTGACATTCATAATATCCTTGAAAACTGTTTGTTGATTCTGTCTAATCAGTTCAAGAGACAAATTGTAATTAATCGTCAGTATTCAGAATCCCCCATTATCGTTAAAGGCAATGTAGGAAAGCTCCATCAGGTGTTTATCAATTTATTGTCAAATTCTATTCATGCCATTGAAAACGAGGGCGAAATAACCTTGTGCACTGCTACAGAAAAGGATGAAGCCGTGATAAAAATTACTGACAATGGTAAGGGTATAGAGGATCAAATAATGACTCGAATCATGGATCCATTCTTTACGACAAAAGATCCTGGTCAGGGAACCGGATTGGGCTTAACCATAAGTTATAACATTATCAAAGATCATGAGGGAAGTATTAATGTAATATCCCAATTGGAAAAAGGAACAGATGTCATCATCAAACTGCCGATTCGGGCGAACTAATAAATTACTATTAAAGACCAACTATCCGCCTTTGAGTTCGTAATGGAATCAGCTATTTTACACCCTATGGTTGTGTATAGTTCAACCTGAGCAAACCAATGAATATCAAGATTAGAAAAGAAGATATACCATTACCCATTGAGGAACTGATTCGACAATTGTTTCTAAAAGAGTGGCAACAGGAATTAGAAGATCAGACTCAACATATGAAAGCGATCGTGGCTGTTGCGAATGAATTGTCGCAATTTAGAGTCCATGAAAAGGAGTCTTATCAAGCAGAAGTCAATCAAAAAATTCATTCTCTTTTAGATAAAGTTTGGGAGATTCCTGAGGAAGTTCGTTTTGAAGAAAAGTTTGAGTCTCTGCATTCAGGGATTAAGGAATACATCGATGATCAACCTGATGAGGTCATAGAACTACAGGCTGCAGAGAGGTTTAGTAAGGTAGAAGGTGATTCTGTGGTAATCAAGATGGCCAAGGGTACTAAATCAGGTATATGGTCATTGACTACCCTCCCTATACGGGTAGCTAATCTCTTTAGGAAAAACAAGAAAGCTCCAGCTTATTGGGCTCATATCGTACCTGCTCAGGCTTTGTTATTGAAGCACTATCAAAGTAAGTTAGCTTCAGATCTTATTTCATTATCAGATGGTTTTTATCATGCTTTGATTCAGCAGTACGAGTTGACTAAAGATTGGCAGGAGAAAGCACTATCATTTTCTCATGAACATGAATGGAGTTATGAAGAAGTGGTGTCCGCCATTGATACCTTTCATACCAGAACAGATCAATTACTAAAGAAGGAGTTAACTAGAATTTTGGGGGAGAAGTCCAAAATGTTTTGTGACCAGTGGGACAAAATAGACACCCTTGAATTATCAGATAATGCTGTATCCACCCAAAAACTAGAAAAGCTCAAAGTTCAAAGTCAACAAGAATGGGAGCAGAGGGATTTAAAGTGGAGAAACGCACTTTATGCCTTGTTTGAGGACTGGAGGTCGGATTTGGATCTGTATGCACTCAAACATTCTGTGCTTTCAGAATTAGGAAAATTCAATCAGGCGCAGACTGAAAAGGTGAATCAACAATTGTTTCCGGTAATTCATGATATTCGTGCATTTATCGATGAAGAGGGGACTATCAACTCAAAGGATAACCTACAGAAGGAGCTTAAACGCATACATTATCAGACTACCAAGCAACTTGATAAAGTATTGGTTCCGCAGTTTGTAGATAAGCTGTCAAGTCAGATTATAGTTAACCTTTTAAACAAGCTAGAACTAGAGGTAGTGCAGCATGTTCAAGGTCTGTCGGAGGAACATATCATTGTTAAAAATGGACAGTATGATCAACCAATGGATAAGGAGGATTTTTATTCGATCTCTATCCATGAGCTGGTGACTTTTGAGATTCTTGTGAATTTTCAGAAACAAATTGCACAGCAGAAGAGTCAGGTCTTTAGCACATTGAGTCAAATGACTGTTCAGGCTCAAGACATAGATCATATTATCACTTTTAGCCTTACCTCCGCACTTTCCTCCATCGAAGAGGGAACCGAAGAAGAAGAGGCAATCAAAATTGCAATCGAAGGGATCGAGCGTGCCAAGGGTAGGGTTCAGGAGATCGAAGAAGGGATCAATCGATTGTTGACCGAAAACATAGAGATGATAAAATCGGCCATGGATGATTTTGTCCGTGGCATCATGGACCTTTTGGCCAATGAAAATATCAAAGAACTTAGGCTCAGAATCACCAAAGCCAAGGCAGCTCAACAAGCCAAGCAAGTAAGAAAGCAGGTAAAAGATCAATTGCTGGAAAGAGGCCAATCTACCTGGCAGTATCTCAAAAAAAATTATGACCTGTCTAAAAGTAGGATTCAACGTCTAAGCGGGCAGTTCATTCTCACAGCTGGTAAGCCAGAATTGACCAAACAGGTCTCTGATTTTCTTCACGAATCGCAGCAGGCCATTGACAAACTCCCGACGATTTATCAAAGACTCTATGAAATAGAACCATTGGAAGATATGGAACTATTTGAAGGGAGGGAGAAGGAGTTGGAGTCTCTGGGCAAGGCTTATGAAAACTGGAAAATGGGCCGATATGCCGCTACAGTGGTTTTAGGAGAAAAATGGGGAGGTCTGACCTCTTTTGTTAACTATGCTGAAAAGAAGCTTAAGTTCAGCCACAAGATCACACGTCATAGGTTCGTTGGTAATCAATTTTCAACAATCGACTTATTGGCTGAGTTTTCTAGTTTATTGGGAAGTAGTTTTCAGAGTCTCGAAGAATTACAAAAACACTTGCTAGAAGGCCCTAAAAGGATAATGATTTTGGAGGATGTGCAAAATGCGTACTTGCGGAAAGTGGGAGGGTTCGAAGCTTTAGAAGCGCTGGGAAGTTTGATAGCTGCAACTGGTCATCATATATTTTGGTTGTCAACCTCTACCATTTACTCCTGGGATTACCTGAGCAAGAGCATTCAATTTCATGAATACTTCAGTTATCAAATCAAGCTAAGTGATTTGAAAAAGGAGCAAATCGTAAACTTGATTTGGAAAAGGAATTGCATCAGTGGTTTTAAGATCACCTTCGAAGAAGATGAAAGCTTAGCTAATGATAAAAAATTTCAACGATTGAGCCCTGAAGAAAAACAGCTTAAACTAAGTGAAGATTACTTTCAGGAACTCAACAGTTTTGCAAAAAGCAATGTGAGTATGGCTCTGCTTTTCTGGTTATTGTCAACCAGGGACATGGACGCCAATGAGATTACCATAGGAAAATTTGAAAAACCCAACTTGAATTTCCTCAAATCTCTATCGAATGAAAAAGTATATGTATTGCATGCGTTAATTATGCATGATGGGTTAAAAATCAATCAGTTATGCTTAGTAATGAAGCAAACCAAACAGCAAATTGCCATGATATTGTCCGCTTTGAGAGAAGATGGGATTGTCCTATTGACTGAGGAGATATTCATGATCAATCCGGTGATTTATCGTGGAGTAATTAATCTATTGATCTCTAAAAATCTAATTCACTGATTATGAGATATCTATTTGTTATAATATTTCTAATTGTTTCAGCTTTAGTTCAGGCACAAGACAGTACAGTAGCGAGAGTTTCGGTAGATAGCCTACAACTTAGCCCAAAACCTATAGTGGCTGATACTGTAGCAAAAAAAGGACCTTCGATTGCTCATAATGCTCCGGACTTATCCGAGCTAGTGACCTTTTCGGAGATCTTCTGGACATTGGTCATTCTGCTAGTAGGGTATTTTGGTATTCGCTTTACCTCGAGAGTCCTTGAGCTACTTGCTGAGAAAAGCACTCAGTATCGCATCACCATCAAGAGTTTGATCCCAGTGGTTAAGATTCTGGGATGGGTAGTCGTCATTATATTTATAGTGGCAGGGGTGTTTCAGCCTCCGGCGGCCACTATTTTGGCATTTTCTGCTTCGATAGGTGTAGCGGTGGGCTTTGCCTCTCAGGATATTCTCAAGAATATCTTTGGTGGTATCATGATCCTTTTCGACCGACCTTTTAATTCTGGAGACAAGATAGAAGTAGGGGGACACTATGGAGAAGTAGTAGAGATAGGTTTACGATCAACTCGAATTCTAACGCCGGATGATAGTCTGGTTTCCATCCCCAATAGCGAGGTGATGAATACGGCAGTTTCTAATGCCAACTCTGGAGAACCCAATTGTCAGGTTGTTGCTGAGGTTTATTTGCCTCTCGATATCGATACGGTAATGGTAAGGGAACTTGCCACCGAAGCTGCTCAAGTTTCTCGCTACATCTACATGAATAAACCCATTACAGTTATTTTTATTAATGAAATGAAGATGGGACGATCGCTCTACAAAATGCGATTGAAGGCCTATGTGTTGGACATCAGAGATGAGTTTAAATTCAAAAGTGAGATGACCGAAACAGTAGTCCGCCAGCTGATAGAAAAAGGCATTATACAATCGGTCATTTAACCTTACTCGTTTTATTAATCTTTAATTCCTTAATCATACGCATGAAATACTCTTGTATTATTCTGAGTTCTATTCTTTCACTCGTTTTAATATCTACTTGTTGGGCACAGGAAAAACTGCTTTCCCATACTGATGATTTATTCAATCAAGAACAGACACAGGACTTAGGTCTATCTATTGTCACGGGAGCGGAAACGGTCACAGTGTTTTCTCCATCTGATAGTACTGACAAATTCAGCAACAATGTTGTGATGATTGGGTTTCAGGGGTATTTGTACTGCCAGTGGCAGAGTTCTGCCGTAGGTGAGGATGGTCTGGATAGCTGGGTCGCCTACAGCAGAAGCAAAGATGGAGTCCACTGGAGTGATCCCATGGTGTTAGCAGAAAGCATAGAAGAGGGGTATACAGCACCTGGAGGTTGGAGAGTACATAATGGTGAGCTCATTGCATATATCAATACATGGCCTGAATCTACTCATCCACGTGGTGGATATACCCGCTATATCAGTAGTCAGGATGGGATCCATTGGAGTGATCCCAGAGCAGTCACCATGCAGAATGGGGACACCTTGAAGGCCATAATTGAGCAGGATCCTCATGAGGTGATATCCGGAAGGCTGGTAAATGCAGCCCATTTTCAGCCGGGACTAATTGTAAATCCGATTTATACGGATGATCCAAGGGGTGTTTCAGATTGGGTGAAAGCTGATTTTGAGAATGTTTCTATTGATGATGTGTCACGTTGTATCGAGCCTAGTACCTTTATTAGACCTGATAGTACGCTGGTAATGATATTCAGGGACCAAAAGAGCTCTTTCGTGAAATTCGCTTCCTTCAGTAAGGATAAGGGTCAAAGCTGGACAAAACCGGTAGCTACTTCATTTCCTGATGCCAGGACCAAACAGAGTGCTGGTAATATCCCAAACGGCTCTATCTATATGGCAGGAAACCCTGTACAGAATAAAGTAAGAATACCATTGGTCATATCATTGAGTCAGGACGGGATTCTATTTGATAAAGCTTTTGTCTTGAGAAAAGGAGGGGCTGATTTGCAGGCCTTGCGTACAGAAGGTAAAGCCAAACGACCGGGATATCATTATCCAAAATCCATGATCTTCGAAGGGTATTTGTATGTTTCCTATGCCACAAATAAGGAAGATGTTGAATTCACAAGAATTCCTTTGAGTAAATTGATGGAGTTTTAAAAAATGTTTGTAACTCAATGTTTTATGAAACGTATGTTGCAACATCGATTATCCGATAATTATTTTATAGCTTTGAACTAAACTAAAAACAACTACTATGAACACAAAAGTATCCATACTATTTACCCTGGCTTTGGCCGTATTGATCGCATCATGCGGTGGCAAAAAGTCTAACACTGAAGAGACAACTACAGAAGAATCAACAGAGGCAGCTGTTGCAGCTACATATACTGTTGATACATTGGCTTCTACTGTATCCTGGTCAGGAGAGGTAGCTGGTGTATATGGACACAATGGCGAAATCGAGATCGCAGAAGGTACCGTTAGCACATTAGGAGACTCTATCACAGGAGCTACTGTGGTGATTGACATGACTACTATTCAGCCAATGGATTCTGCTTCATACAAAGATGAAGACGGAAGAAGAGCTTCTGATTTGGTTGCACACCTTTCAACAGGTGATTTCTTCCTAGTAGAAGAAAATCCTACTTCAACTTTCGTTATCAAATCACATAACGGATCTGAATTGGTAGGTGACCTGACAGTAAGAGGTATCACTAAAGAAGAAACTGCTACTATCTCTTCATTAGAAGTAGGACCTGAAGGTCTTTCTGCTAAAGCTGATTTGGTATTCAACCGTCAGGATTATGAAGTGAGCTGGGAGCACTTCATGGAAGACATGGTGCTGTCTGACGATATTAAAATTAGCCTGGAGATTGTGGCTAAGCCTTAATAGAGAAGGAGCAATTAAGAATATTGAAACCGGTACGATGTACCGGTTTTTTTGTTTTATATAATTCCAATTTTGAAAAATAGGCCGAATAGCCATGTAGCAAAGAGGATGTATACCGTCCAGGGTTTGCGTGTCCAGCCCAGCCCAATAACCAATATTGATGAAATTATTCGGGACCCAATCATAGAACTAGGTTCGTCAAATTCAAATAGGAAATGAGATAAGATGAAAAGCCCCATCAAGGTATGAAATTTGGGCATGTGCTGCCTGTAATATGATTCTGTATCTGTTTCATCATCCGGCGTAAAAACATACACTTCTAGCATAAAGAGAAAAGGAGGTAGCAGGTAAATCAGATATTTGAAGTAGGGGATGTTTTCCAATCCTTCTATCAAATCATGAAATACAAAAACATTGTAAAGGGCAATTTCTGTCAACATAATGGTAAACAGAGCATAGGGGATGAACAGCGTTTTGATGTAAAACAGGCGTTTCCATTTGTTCAAAAGCTCAGATAGGGCAATACCATAAAAAAGCAAAGGGAGAAATGTTAGATATTCAGTTGCACTCAAAATATGTAAAGTTGGGTTCTAAAATTCCGTCTAATATAAGTGATATTATGGGATGCAAATTAAGCCCCCTAGACGAAGTTTCTTTTCTTAATCAGTAAATTTAACTCTTACGAACTTACTATACTGTCTTGTCAAATTTAGCATGTTCAATCGTTTCAATTTAGAATTTGAGACGCACATGACGATTTAACTAGGGTTGAATGACTTAATTATCCATAAGTACACGATTTTGTGATTCTTGAGCCACCTCCTTTGATCCAAGTTTAAATATTTTGATTCGCTCATACAGGTCTTTCACAATGTCTAGTACTTCCTGGCTCTTGTTGGTATAGTTGGTCATTCCAGATGACAGCTCGTTGGCTGAGCTGGCAATTTGTTCAGTTCCAGCTGCTGTTTGCTCTGCAATTACGACTACATTTCGCATGACCTCAAGGATGTTAGACAGGTCCAGATCTTGAGATATGATTCTTTCTTCGATCTCTTGAGACAACATCAGTGTACTTTGATAGGACCTGGAAATATTATTGAATGCACTCAAAGATTGATGAGAGGCTTTTTCTCCCTCTTGAATTTTATGTCCCATTGAATTGACAAGGCCTGCTGTAGAACTAGTGGTGTTTTGAATGCCTGTAATCAACTCTTCAATGTTTTTGGCAGATTTACCTGAGTCTTCTGCAAGTTTTCGAATTTCCTCGGCTACCACAGAAAATCCCCTTCCAGCTTCTCCCGCCTGGGCTGCTTCTATGGCCGCATTCAATGCAAGTAGATTGGTCTGTGAGGCTATTTCTTTGATGATCTTAATGACAGAAGATATCTCTTTGGATCGAGTGGTAAGGTCTTCTATTGAATCAGTGGTTTCATTGGATAGTTCTATGATTTGTTTCATTGATTGATCAAGAAACTGAACGTCCTTAATACCATTTTCACTACTTTCTACTCCTTCTTCTGCATTCTGATTAATCAATATTGCCTTTTCTTTGATTCGTTCAGAAGTGCTTTTGATGTTTTCGAGCATGTTGGAGGCATCATCTATTCTGTTCTGTTGCTGGTTGGCACCATGACTGATTTCAGATATGGCATTGGCTATTTCAGCACTGCTTTGATTGATTTCCTTGGTGGAAAGCAGCATGTCATTAGAAGCACTCCCGATGAAATTGATTTTGTCAACACAAACCTGTAGTAAGGCGGATAAATCATCCATGCCTTTATTCAAATTAGCAGATAACTCCTCGATATCTCCTCTGGCTTTTTCAGTATATCTCTGTGTCAAATCCCCTTCTGACAACTTGGAAACAATGAAATTGATTTGGTTGAAAGGGTGAACTACTGCCTCGAATAATCGATTGATGGATTCGCCCAATTCTCTCCATTCACCTTCCTTGCCAGACATATCGATCCTAGCTCCAAAATTACCTGATTCAACCGCCTCCTTAATGACCATATTGGTGTCTAACACTACCTTTTGTAAATTGTCTTGCTGACTCATCAGCCTTGTATTTTGAAGGTTAATTTCTTCTGTGGCTTTTTTAACTTCTTGATTGAGCAGGTTTTCATTCTCTTTGAATTGTTTTTCTCTTCTATAATAGACATAGAGACCTACCATAAAAACTACCAAAACAGCTCCAATTCTAAACCAGAGTGTTTCATACCAGGCAGGTAAAATATGAAACGTCATAGCTGTTGCTTCTTCATTCCAAACGCCATCATTGTTGGAGGCCATTACCAAAAATGTATAGTCTCCTGGATCCAGGTTGGTGTAGGTGATGGGTTGTAGTTGTTCTATCTTGTTCCAGTCCTCCTCAAAGCCTTCCAATTTATACTTATATCTATTTTTATAAGAATGGGTCAGGCTTAACCCTATAAACTCAATGGCAAATACTGTCTGTGAGGGTTGAAGGGTGATTTCATCCAACTGACTGATATGTTGAGGAAGTGGGGAATGCTTTGTTCCTATTTTTACGTCCTTACCAGATAGCATAAAATTGGTGAAGATGATTCGGGGCGGGTTAGGATTGTATTTGATGGCGTCTTCTTGAAAATAGTTGAAGCCATTGGTTCCCCCTAAAAAGATCTGGCCATATGGATTGCGATAGGCTGCATTGCGATTAAAGCCATCTCCCTGCAGACCATCTGCAACATCAAAGTTTCTGATTGTGATCTCATCTTCATTTTTGGTCATATAGGAGGCTCCTTTGTTGGTCGTGATCCAATATCCCCCAGTATCATCTTGTATGATGTCCTTGATAGCTTCATTGGCAAATCCATCCTCTTTTCCAATGGATTGAAAGCCCTCCTCATCTGATATATATAGGTTCAAACCTGCCGAAGTTCCTACCCATATATTGCTATTTCTATCTTCAAAAACACAAAAGACCAAATCAGAACTGAGAGATTGAGAATCTTTTGCCTTACTGTTGTAGTGATTTATCTGGTAATTGCCTGAAGCATCTTTGCTAATCTTGTTTAGTCCTAATTCACTGCCCACCCAGATATTTCCTTTTGAATCAGTCGCCAGATTGGTGATATGAACGTTGGAAAGTGTCTGGTCATTTCCTTCCTCTCCTTTAATGTTGAGGAACTGTCCAGTGCGACGATCCAATCGACTGACTCCATATTCAAAGGAGGTTACCCAGATATACCCCTCCTGATCTTCTACAATATCAAATACATTATTGCTACCTATACTGTAGGGATCATTAGGGTCATGCATATATCTAATGAAGTCTTTAGATTCTGGACGGTATTGACAAAGACCGCCTGCCCAGGCACCCACCCATATGGTTCCTTCGCTATCCTGAAAAAGACTGAGTACAGAGTTGCTGGCAAGGCTGTTTTCATCATTGGGGTCGTTAAGAAAATATTCATTTCCGGCTTTGTCTTCATCCCAGATCATGATTCCACCTCCATCAGAGCCTACCCAGTGTTGCTTCTTGTCTATACTAATGAAGGAAGTTACCGAGTTGTTTAACAAGCCTCCATTTCCGCCACTTTTTTGGGTCATATGAGCAAATTTTCTTCGGTAGGGATCATAAAGGTTAATGCCCTGGTTGAATGTTCCGACCCATAACCTTCCTTGATTGTCCTCCATGATTTCCCAAATAGAATTGCTACTAACTGAATAGGGGTCATCATTATCTCGCAGGAATCTTTTGAATCGGTCCTGGTTCTCCATATAAAGATTCAAACCACCATTTTCTGTCCCAATCCATATCCGATCCTTACTGTCTTGATAGATACGTTTTACACGATTATTCCCCAAGGAAATGGGAGATTCTGTCGATAGATAATGTTTTCGATTGTATTTTGAACCTTTTGGAGATAGACGGAAAAGACCATTTCCACTTGTAGCTACCCAAATGCGTTTTTGATGATCCAGAAATAAATGATCGATATTCCGAATGTCAATGGGCTGATCGTTGATGTCAGTCAGTTTTGAGAATTCTTTCTGTTTGATGTTGTAAAGCATTAAAGCATCCCTGGAACCAATGAGCAAATTACCATCTGCGCTCAGGCACAAACTGACTATGGAATTGTTTGCCTCTGTAAAAGCAGGCATTTCTATTTTGCTGATTTTAGATCTCGTGCTATCCATGACGCATAGCCCTTTATTAGATCCTATCCACAACTGGTTATGGCCATCTTCGATAATTGACAAAAGGACATTGTCGTATAACCCATCTTCTGTTTTCCAACTTTCAAAACCATCGTTGTTCCTATTGTATTTGGCTAAACCACCACCATATGTTGCCACCCAGATATCATTATTGTGATCTGTTAAGATCTGGCTGATCCTATTGGCAGGAAGACTAGTACTGTCCTGCCGATCAGACTCATAAGTACGAAAGGATATGCCGTCATATTTGTTGAGGCCACTGAAGGTGCCAGCCCAAATAAAACCATTTTGATCCTGAACCAGACTGATGATTCGGTTGTGGGATAGCCCTTGGTTTAATTGATGAAATTCAAGTGAGTTATCTGAGGTAGACTGACTGTAGGAAGTAAAAGACAGCCAAATTAGGGCTACTAAAAGTAGCAGATGAATAGGTCGATTAATCATGCTTAGGTGGATGAGTAGTTAAATACTATTGTAAAAGTTAATCAATGAAGCAGTACAATTGAAAGGGATCGTACGATTAATTCATCAATACACTTGAAATAAATCAACAAGACTATTTCAAACCTTTGATAGTTGGACTCAATGGAAATAGCTGGTCAAATGTGGTATCTAATTGTGTATTCGAGTTGCACACACAAATAATTCGTGTGGCTGGAGTGGCAAATTCGTTGATGACCTGACGACAAAGTCCACAAGGGGTGGTTAAATCATCAGTGGGGGTAAAGACCACCAAAATATTGATTTTTAAATCAGGGCCTGCTTCGCTTACTGCTTTGCAAATGGCCGTTTGTTCCGCGCATATTCCTGCAGGGAAAGATAGGTTTTCGACATTGCATCCTGAGTAGATCTGTCCTTTATCATTGATTAAAGCAGCGCCTACTTTGAATTTGCTATAGGGAGAATAGGAGTTTTTTGAAGCCTCTTTGGCTCTTTCAATCAACTGTGATATGTCCTGGTTTATTTTCATGAGGAAAGACAAGATAAAGGATTTGATCGATTCGCCTCAAACAATTTTCGACAATCCTTTAGAATATGACAGTTTTAGCTCTGAGAATCAATTGGAAAATGATATTCTGCTAATGCTGGCGGACAATCTGTACACTATTGGCAAAACGTGCTAAATAGCAATTAACTAGATGACATAATGGTGATTGGGGAGCATGATTATTGAATAGATTTGTGAAAGAGGAAAACAATCTTAATCTATCTTTTTATGTCCATCAAAGTAGCTGTCCGACATTACACCAAGTATTCTTATGATCGTCACATTGAACTAAGCCCACAGGTGATTCGCCTGCGGCCTGCACCTCATTCCAGGACTTTTATCAAAGGCTATTCATTGAATATCAAGCCCGAAAACCATTTCATCAATTGGCAGCAGGATCCGTTTGGCAACTATTTGGCCCGAGTGGTATTCCCGGATAAGGTGGATCACTTCGAAGTGGATGTAGAGGTGATTGCAGATATGGTAGTCATCAACCCATTCGATTTCTTCATAGAGGAGTATGCGGAAAAATTCCCTTTCACCTATGAGGAAAACCTCAAGAGACAGCTTTTGCCCTATCTGGAGCTCACGGAAAATGACCCTTTGCTGATGGAAATGGTAGAGCAGGCTAAAACCAGGATAACCAAGGACATTAGCATCATTGACTGGCTGGTGGCGATTAATCAAATGATCAATGCCCATCTGAAATACAACATCCGAATGGAGCCTGGCGTGCAGTCCTGTAAAGAAACATTGGAGAAGTGCTCCGGATCTTGTCGTGATTTTGCCTGGCTGTTTGTGCAGGTGCTGCGGCATATGGGCATGGCGGCTCGTTTTGCGTCGGGTTATCTGATCCAGCTGAAAGCAGATGAAAAGTCTCTGGATGGGCCATCAGGCACTGAAGAAGATTTTACGGATCTGCATGCCTGGACTGAGGTCTATATCCCTGGTGCGGGTTGGATAGGTTTGGATGCTACCTCTGGTTTGTTTGCTGGTGAAGGGCACATCCCTTTGGCATGTACGCCTGATTCGCAGAGTGCTGCTCCGATATCCGGTTTTGCGGAACCGGCGAAAGTGACCTTTGATTTTGAGAATAAAGTAACGCGTATCCATGAAAAGCCACGGGTAACCAAGCCCTATTCTGATGAACAGTGGGAGCAGATAGTAGCGGTCGGAGATCAGGTAGATGCTGATCTGGAAGCCAATGATGTGAGATTGACGATGGGAGGAGAGCCTACCTTCGTGGCAATTGATAATCCGGATGCACCTGAGTGGAACTCTGATGCAGATGGTGAGCACAAGCGCAAATTGGCCAATGTGCTCTTTCATAAGATCAAGGATAAGTTCGGTACAGGAGCTTTGATACAATATGGTCAGGGCAAGTGGTATCCCGGTGAACCTCTACCCAGGTGGAAACTGGCGTGCTACTGGCGTCTTGATGGCCATCCTATCTGGCAAAACGACCAATTGATGGCTGATTTGTCCAAGGACTATGGATATGGAGACAAGGAGGCCAGGGATTTCACCTATGCACTGGCAGATGAACTGAATCTAGATCCCGGTAACATTCTTCCGGCATATGAAGATCCCTTTTATTTCATCTGGGAGGAAAGCAAAGTGCCTGTCAATGTAGATCCTTTGAAGAAGGACCTAAAGTCGTCACTGGAAAGACAGAAATTGGCTGAGCTGCTTAATGAAGGCCTGGACAAACCGGTGGGTTTTTCACTTCCCCTGAGTTGGGACGAATCAGACCAAAGCTGGCAAAGTTGTAAATGGTCCTTCCGAAGAAAGGATTTGTTTCTGGTACCTGGAAATTCGCCAGCAGGTCTTCGATTGCCATTGGACTCCATTCAGTACCTGGACGAGGACAAGGAAAAGCAGGATTTTGAGAAGGATCCATTTGCTGAAACGGAGGATCTGCCGCAGATTCATGAGACCCATTCTTTTCACGATCAGAAAGGGGCCTATAACAACACAGACGAAATCTTTAAGACCAGTTTTATGGTCGAAATAAGACAGGGCAAGCTCTTTGTGTTTTTCCCTCCATTGAAGCATCTGGAGCACTATCTGGATCTGGCTGGGGCGGTAGAACGTGTTGCAGAAAAGCTGGGGCTCTCCGTTTTAATCGAAGGTTATGATCCCCCTTCGGACAATAGAATTCAGAAGTTTAACATCACACCTGATCCAGGAGTGATTGAAGTGAATATACAGCCCTCTACCTCATGGAAGGAGTTGCTGTCCAACTACGATACGCTCTACGAAAGTGCAAGAGAATCGCGCCTAACGACAGAGAAATTCAATCTGGATGGAAGGCATACCGGTACAGGCGGGGGCAATCATGTGACGCTTGGTGGGATCAAACCTGCTGATAGCCCTTTGCTGCGCAGACCGGATGTCCTCAAGAGTTTTATCACCTACTGGCAGCATCACCCGTCCTTGTCTTATCTGTTTTCATCGCAGTTCATCGGGCCTACCAGTCAGGCACCGAGGGTAGACGAGGGGAGAGATGAGATGCTCTATGAGCTAGAGTTAGCATTTCAGCAAATCCCTAACCTGAAGGAGGATGAAGTGCCTTACTACCTGGTGGATCGCATTTTCAGAAATCTACTGGTGGATATTACGGGCAATACGCATAGAGCGGAGTTTTGTATCGACAAGCTTTATTCACCGGACAGCACGACGGGCAGGCTGGGGATTTTAGAATTTCGGGGCTTTGATATGCCACCACACTATCGTATGAGTATGGTGCAGATGCTTTTGATTCGTGCTCTACTCAGCTGGTTTTGGAAGCAGCCCTATGACCACAATCTGGTGCGCTGGGGCACTTCCCTACACGACAAATTCCTCTTGCCTCACTATTGCTACAAAGACCTGACGGAGGTGGTCAATGATCTCCAAAATGCTGGCTATGCCTTTGATATGGCCTGGTTCGATCCTTTCTTTAGTTTCAGGTTTCCTTTCCTTGGAGAACTGCAAGTGGATGATATTCATATAGAATTGAAAATGGCCATCGAGCCGTGGCATGTACTGGGAGAAGAGATATCTAACTCAGGGACAGCTCGTTTTGTAGATTCATCTCTGGAAAGGCTGCAAGTGAAGGTGACTGGATTGACTGACTCGAGGTATCATCTGCTGTGCAATGGTATCCGCATACCCATGAAGAACACAGGTGTACAGGGCGAATATGTCACGGGGATAAGATACCGTGCCTGGCAGCCACCTTCGGCCTTGCATCCGACGATAGGGGTAGATACGCCTTTGACCATCGACCTATATGATACCTGGACGAAGAAATCCGTAGCGGCATGTAAATACCACGTGGCGCATCCTGGTGGCAGAAACTATGATACTTTTCCAGTCAATAGCTACGAGGCTGAATCTCGCAGAATTTCTAGGTTCTTTGACTTTGGTCATTCGATCAATTTGGTGGAACCGACCGTGGTGGCTAAGCAGACTGTAGGGCGATTTGTAACCAAGGTGAACATCATGACGAACTACACTTCGACGGGTGAAGTATTTAATCCAGATTTTCCTCACACAATGGACTTAAGAAGATATAAAGCCAAACAATAAGCTGTATTTTAGCGACAATTAAATAGCTTGATGACTGATGATTAAGTCTTATTTGCGTGATAGAGAGGAGAACCATTCTAAGTTTTTAGATGAATTGGTTAATAGGGATGGGACGATTACGCCCCAGTGGGAGAAATTGGCCCAGTATTATGAACGTGTGGGGCCACAGAAATTGGAGACCAGTCATGAAGAAGTGAGTCGTCAGCTTCGTGAAAACGGGGTGACTTACAATATCTATGGTGATCCTGATGGGATGAATCGTCCCTGGAATTTGGATCCGGTACCCATGGTATTTGGTAGTGAGGACTGGTCTGTGATCGAAAGAGGTCTGGAACAGCGCGCTGAGCTGCTCAACTACATTCTGAAAGATATCTATGGAGGGAGAAAGTTGATCAAAGAAGGCTTGATCCCCTTCGAGTTGATCTACAACCACAAAGGCTTCCTTCGACAAATGGACAAAGTGCATTTCGAAGGGGAGCAGCAGTTGATCCAATATTCTGCAGATTTGGCGAGAGGACCCAATGGCAAAATGTGGGTACTGCATGACCGTACCGATGCACCCTCTGGTGCGGGCTATACTTTCGAAAACCGGGCAGCCATGACTCGGGTATTCCCCGATGTTTTGCGCGAAAATGAAGTCCGGAAGATTACTTCCTACTATCAGACTTTGAAAAACTCGATGGTACACCTATCGTCGAGAAGCCGGGACAACCCGCGGATCGTGTTACTATCCCCGGGACCTACCAATGAGACTTATTTTGAGCATGCGTACATTTCCTCATTTATGGGCTTTACGCTCGCTATCGGAGAGGATCTGACAGTGAGTGATGGTCATGTATGGCTGAAAACCATCAAGGGGCTCGAAAAGGTAGATGTGATCATCCGACGGGTAGATGATGTCTATTGCGACCCGCTAGAGTTTATGAACGAGTCCCATTTGGGTGTGGTAGGGCTGATGGAGGCCGTACGGCAGAAGAATGTCCTGGTCATTAATCCATTAGGGGTGAGGATATTAGAAAATCCGGGACTCATGGCCTTTCTTCCTAAGATATGTCGTCATGTGTTCAACGAAGAATTGATCCTGAACTCTGTAGCCACGTGGTGGTGTGGGCATGAAAGAGAAAAGCAATATGTGATCGATCATTTTGATGATTTGATCATAAGAAGTATATATAGAAACGGAGTAAATAAGTCGGTATATGGGGGCAACCTGAGCTCGGAAGAAAAGAGTCAGTTGATCGCCAAGATCAATTCCAATCCTTATCTCTATGTAGGGCAGGAGCGTGTCGACTTCTCAACCACACCTGCATGGGTAGACAATAAATTCGTAGCTAGAAACGCCGTATTCAGAAGCTACATCGTGGCAGATGTAGAGAATAACAAATACGCTGTAATGCCGGGCGGTCTGTCTCGTAGTTCGCCTGAGCAAGGAGTGTTTATGGTATCTAACCAGACAGGTGGGATCAGCAAAGACACCTGGGTGCTGGGTAAGGGCAATGAAGTGATCAATAGAGATCAGCCTGCTATCATGAAGCCCCAGGCGCAACTTTCCAGTATTTTGCCAAGTAGGACAGGGGAGCATCTCTTCTGGCTGGGTAGGTACATGGAGCGGTCTGCCTATACGGTGCGACTGATGCGTATGACCCTGCTGACTTACAATGAGGCCGATGAGGATATCCATGTGACCGAGGATCCTGTGCTATCTACCCTGCTCAAAAGCTTGTCGCATCTGACAGGAACCCTGCCAGGGTTTACTGATAAAAAAGTATTGAAGAATCCAGAGAAGGAGCTGATGTCCCTGACACTGGATGTGTCTCGACTGGGGACTCTGGCACATTCTATTCAGTCGTTCATCTCCAATGGTTTTGCCGTAAGGGATAGATTGAGTCTGGATACCTGGAGGATTCTGGACAGTGTCTCCGAGGAACTGAATCAAATGCGCATTTCGGATGCGACGCTGACGGATGTCTATCACGGGTTGGATCAGATGGTCATCAAGATGATGGCCTTCTATGGGCTCAATATCGATAACATGACCCGCGAATCGACCTGGCATCTCTTGAATATCGGTCGATTCATCGAATCTGCCACCAATACCTGTCTGGTGCTGAAAAGCATGCTCTGCAAGAGTTTTGATGCGGAGACTAACAAGTCACTGCTGGAGGATACCCTCAGATGCAATGAGAGTCTGGTGACCTATCGCTACCGATATAGATCCAATCTGGAATTAAGTGCGGTGCTGACCCTGCTGTTGGTGAATGAATCCAATCCCAGATCGCTGATCTATCAGGTGCTGAAGATCGACGAGCATCTGCAAAATATGTCCGCCCAGGAATTTGGTCAATCCCGAGAATTGGGAACTGAGAGAAAGAAACTACTCGCCGCGATTACACAAATCCGTCTTTGCGAGGTGGATATGCTTTGTATGCTGGATGTCAAAACCCATAAGCATTATTTGCTGGAGGCCTTTTTGGACGACATCATCAAAGTATTAGGGGAGACCTCTATTATCGTAAATGAAAACTATTTCAATCATACCAACAACCGCTACAGTATGATTCAATCTGTTTCACTGCCGGAGATATGAAATATATAGTCACACATATCACCCACTACATTTATCAAAATGCTGCTTCGCTCTGTCATAACATCATGATACAGACACCGAAGAATCTGGCATTTCAACAGGTAGAGGAGCACGAGCAGATCATCATACCTACTCCGAATTATCTCGATAGACAACAGGACTTTTTTGAGAATGAAAGGGTGCATTTCTCCATAGAACGATCACATGCCAAGCTAAGCGTGACGGCCAAAAGTACGGTCAATCTGTGGTCGCCGGCCTGGATGTCTTTGAATCCGAGTCAGACACAGCCATGGGAAGAAGTGCGGGATTGGTTGCGAAGCACACAGGCACTCAACGATATTCGTCAGTACTATCTGCAATCCAAGCATGTAGAATTTTTCGAGGGCTTGCAGGAATATACTTTGCTTTCCTTTACCCCCGGCAGGCCGATCATGGAGGCCATGCTGGATTTGAATGACCGCATCTATCGGGACTTCAGCTTTACGCCGGGCTTTACAGATATCAGTACCCCCGTGTCCGTGGTGTTTGCCACCCGGAAAGGGGTTTGTCAGGACTATGCTCATTTTTCGCTGGCCTGTCTGCGATCTATTGGCTTGGCGGCCCGCTATGTCAGCGGATACATCGAGACTTTGCCCCCTCCGGGCAAGCCTAAGATGGTAGGGGCCGATGCCTCTCATGCCTGGATCGCCCTTTACATCCCCGGACACGATTGGGTGGAGTTTGACGCTACTAACAATCTCCTGGTAGACGACAAACATATCCGTGTAGCAGTAGGACGGGATTTTGCAGACGTAACCCCTCTCAAGGGCATCATCTACAGTGTAGGCAAGCAAAAGATGAAGGTGAGTGTGGATGTACGCAGACCAGAGGAATTGTAGGGAGGGCTTACCTGTTTATTGATTTAAGCTCTCAAGCCGAGCAGGCTCTTCATTTTTGGCTTGACCCAAAAACGAAGCAAAAAGGTCAAGCGGTTCCCCGCCGGGACTGCAAATCAAATTACTAAATTTCAGTTCGTTACATTGAAAAATCATAAACTCACTGCGCTCAAACAGTATGATTTTTTTAACCATTTCGCTCCCTGAAATTCTTAACGCATTTGATTTAAGGCCAAATGAAACACCCAAAAACCAGATTATTTACTGATTTAGGTGGGCTTAATAGTCATGCCTGATCTTAAAATCCTTTTAGAAAACGTTCTAGCAGAGGTTTAATCTTCAAAACAATTATCAGATAAGCCCTAAGGCTCTGTGATCATTGACTTATTAGCTCTGTATTCTCTACCCTTATCACTATGATGATTATGGATCGCTCGATCCATAGTATGTGGATCAGTCGATCCATTGATCGTGGATCGTACGATCCATGGTGCGTGTAGTTAGTACTCATAGAAGCATTGCCTTGCAATGTACTAGTGCATAGAGCCATTGCTCTAGGTTAGATGCAGCGTTTGTTCCAATTTGCCGCGCCTTAGTTTTTTTGATCTTCGGGGATAGTGACGCACCTCGATCGTGTATTTCTTTCCTTTTAGTCTTTCTGGAATCATGAAGATGAGCTCTTTAGGTTTGATTCGTATGTATTGCTCTACTCGGATCGTGTTTTTCTTTTCATCCATGAGGAAAACTCCCTCTTCCTTGTCATCTGGATCTATTTTCAACCTATTCCCTTTGATCTGTGCTACGCCTCCTGCTGTGAGGATCTGATTGACCACCATGGACTCCATGTCCTTGAAATCCATGGGAGTAGGAGCTGGGGCTTCATGGGTGGTCTTTTGTGTTTTGATACGTTTGGTTAATTCGTGAAAGGGTTTGGTGGCCTGTACATTGAGCCGGATTTGATGCCTCGAAGCATCGAAAGCGTCAGTTTCAGAATCGAACCGACCGGTGATGGAGGATTTGATATGAAAGAGTGGTGTGGACACGCTGTCTCCAGATAAGATGCTTCTCTCGATCGCACTGTGGTATTCTTCCAGTACAGCCAGTGCTTCTGCTTTGGTGACGGTACTGCCAGATTCGATCATTTCATCGATCAGGTCTTCGATGTTTTTCGTTCGTTGGTCTTTGACCTTGGCGTGATAACTATTGTCCTTGTTTAGGTAATTAGGCAGTAGGAAATACTTGATTGGCATGGTAATAAAGGTTGATCAATAGAAGCTAATATAGGGAATCTTGAAAGAAAGCAACTTCCTTACTGCACGGCGTTTTGCATCCTCGCAGTAGCTTTCTAACTTGCCACTTCATTTTAAATCATATTATGTTCGACGGATCGGATTATCCAAAATCACTGAGCGAAGAGGTTTTTGAGGAATGGCTGGAACAGGGACGGGAGAGTAAGCTTTCGTATGCCTATCTGCTGATCGTCTGGGATGCCTTCGAAGAAAAGTACCTGCCAGAATACACGGAAGACCGTCAGGCCATCAACCGCTACGAGCGCTATCAGGGATCGACCGGTAGAGAGTCTTTGGTGGCGGTATATGATCTCTACTCTGAGTCTAAAATCCACATCTATCAGGAATAGATAGACCGAAGCATCATTTTATTCACCCATCATTCAAACTGCTCCCTCCATGTTAGAGAATAGCTATCACGATCAATTGCCTTCTAGCTTTTATAGCGAACAAGCCCCCGTGCCAGTAGCGGCCCCAGAGATGTTTGTGTACAATCATCAGTTGGCTGCTGATCTGGATTTGCCCGCTGATTGGCAAGATGCCAAAAAGGCCATGGCCTGGCTTTCGGGCAATATGGCCGTAGCTGACAGTCAACCCATCGCACAGGCTTACGCTGGGCATCAGTTTGGGCATTTCACCATGTTGGGGGACGGTCGAGCGATCCTATTAGGAGAAATAGTTAAAGAGGATCAGCGATATGATATGCAGCTCAAAGGCTCGGGCAGAACGCTGTTTTCCAGAAAGGGAGATGGACGCGCTACGCTCTATTCGATGCTGAGAGAGTATCTGATCAGTGAGGCCATGCACCATTTGGGCATACCTACGACCCGCAGTTTGGCGGTAGTCAAATCAGGAGAGAAGGTCCAACGCGAATATCAACATGAGGGGGCCATACTGACCCGAATCGCTAAGAGTCACCTCAGAGTAGGGACCTTTGAGTTCGCCAGAGTCTACCGGTCCGATGAAGAGCTCAAGCAGTTGCTGGATTATAGTATTCAGCGTCATGACCCATCGCTAGTGGGACAGGAAGATGTCGCGATGAAATTCTTTCAGTCCGTGATCGATCGTCAGATAGATCTGGTGGTCCACTGGATGCGTGTGGGCTTCATACATGGGGTGATGAATACCGATAATACTTCCATAGCAGGAGAGAGCATCGACTATGGACCTTGTGCTTTCATGAATGCCTATCATCCGGACACGGTCTTTAGTTCGATAGACCGTCAGGGACGCTATGCCTATAGCAACCAACCCAGGATTGTTCACTGGAATCTGGCGGTATTGGCCAATGCCCTGTTGCCGCTATTGGATCAGGATGAGAAAAAGGCCATCGAAAGGGTAGAGGCTGTGTTGAATGAATTTCCAGAGATGTACCGAGCGCGATACTTCTCCATGATGCTCAACAAACTAGGCATAGCGCAACAAAAACCGGATGATGCCGTGCTGGTTCAGGAGCTAATGCAGCTATTGGCAGAGCACAGGATCGACTATACCAACTTCTTCGTTTCGCTGCGCCATGATTCCATAACAGAAAAGGCATTACTAGAGGATGAGCGTTTCATCAGCTGGAAACAGAGATGGAAAGAGGCGCATGAAAGGGATGTCCCAAAAGGACTGCAGCTGATGGATGAAAACAATCCAGTCGTAATCCCTCGCAATCACCTGGTAGAGCAAGCACTGGAAGAAGCTGTGGATGGCAAGATGAAACCCTTCAATGATCTTCTAGAGAAGCTTTCCCAACCTTACGCCCAGGACCAAAGCCTTCAAGAGGTACCTGAGGGCTTTGATCGTTTGTATCAGACCTATTGCGGGACTTGATGAATTCGATATTTCAGATTTGAAATTCAAGTCATTTTCTCTTTTGGTGTAATCCATGATTCACTTCGGGATTTACGCTTATAGGGAATAGTTCTAGTGTTTGTTTAATCTTGCTCATGTGATGATAGCTATGACGCAATGCATGATCCTCAATGAAAAATTGGGCGGTCAATGGTGCATTGGAATTGAGAGATACAAGGGCTGCCTGATCCAATTCCACATTGGAAAAAGCGCGAACAGCAGAAGCGGCCTCCTGACTATTTTTGAGTAGTAGTGCTATAGTGCTTTCTTTGTCAACCTCTGCAAATTCTATAGCATGTTCGGCATTCATTTGATCTACTACCTCCTTGGTCGCACCAGTGATGGCTTTGCCAGAGGCCAGCACTTGGGCTAATTCGATTTCCAAAGGATAGACATGTGCGACGTGGTGTATGACAACTCCGATGCTCCTGCCATCCCCATGGACTGGCATGTTCCATTCTTCTTCGGATAATTCTCTGGCTAGAGTGGCAAGAGAATTGGAGCCTACAAGTAAACGATCTGCGAGTACCTGGGCTCTTGTGTTTTGATATGACATGGTTATCTTGTTTAGTGGTGATTGAGTGAAAAATTGAAGACATCAGGACGGGAATAGTGTCCTACTACATCAAACATGCGTTTGGCTTCTATGATTTGATGGAGGTCTATATCGGCATAAAGAATACCTTCTTCTGCCTCCAACGGTCCTGCTATGATCTGGCCTTTGGGATCGATGATGCAACTGTTTCCCGGATTGACCCATTCTCGTCCTTCTGGATAGTACTTTTTGAATTCATATTCATCAGGTATATCATCTACTTTGATGGCCATACAGGTACTGATTAAGAATACTCCACCTTCACGGGCATTGTGCTGCATGGATTGCAGCCAATTCGGGCTTTTGTCCCAGGTAGGAGCGGCCAGGATTTGTGCACCACTTTCATAAACCGCCTGTCTGGCCAGTGGCATGTAGTTTTCCCAACAGATCAAGCCTGCGATTTTACCTGCAGCAGTGTCGTAGGATCGAAAGGTAGATCCATCTCCCTGCGCCCAAACGGTACGCTCGCCACCTGTGGGCATGATCTTGCGATGCTTACCTGTGATGACGCCTTGATCATTGATGAAAAGGAGGCTATTGAATAGGCTGCTACTACTTGTTTCACTATTTTTTTCGTTCATTCCTATCACTACACTGATCTGAGCCTCTTTGGCAGCCTGACAAAGTTTGTCTGTGGCATGATCTGAGACAGAAACAGCATTTTCTACCAATTTTAAGTATAGCTCATTCAATTCAGCGCTTTTGCCATTGGCAACCGTCCATACCCAATCCGGATATCCGGAAATGAATGCTTCAGGAAACACAATCAAATGTGCCCCATTTTTTCCTGCTTCCAGGATAGCTTCACAAGCTTTGATAACAGTTTTCTCCTTGTTCAAAAACACAGGAGTGAGTTGTGCGGCGGCTACTTTTATCTTCTTCATCATTTGTATCTTTTAGTGGACTTTCAAACCTTATGATACAAAGATGAAGAAATCAGTAAGCGGTATGATTCACAATTGACCCATATACTGTCACAATTGATTCTGTTCGATGCTAGTGGAGAAGTAGATAAGAAATATTGTGAAAAGAGATGAGGTCAGAGTTGTTTTTCACTTGATTGATTCAGCCATAAAGGCAGTAGGGGATAGGCCAAATCGCTTTTTGAACAAGCGTGAAAAGTAGGTGGGACTATTGAAGCCTGACTCATAGGCAATTTCGGCCATCGTTTTGCCTGTGTCAGTCATCCAATTAATGGCATGGAGTAAACGGACCTCTTGAATGATCTGATTGGGTGATCGATCAGTCAGATTCTTGATTTTACGATTGGCTTGAGATTTACTCATGCTTAGTTCAGTAAATAGCTCCTCGGTAGTGAAATCACTTTGATTCAATCTGTTCTCTATGGTTTGGTGAAGCAATAACAAAAAGGAAATTTCACTTTGATTTAATAGGGTAAATGGCTTTTCTGGGGAGGATTCTTTGTCACATAAATCCTGGGTGATTTTGTCAAGATACAGTTGATTGTGCAAACCAAGAGCACAAAGCCCCTTGGCCGTGCGTTTCGTCTCTTCAAAAAACGTATCACCTTCTTCGTCTACCGGCCTACCACTGATGATGGCCAAGCTGTATTCCAAATGACCACAATGAGCCTCCAGTTGATCATGAATAGTCATAGCACAGGCCATCGCATCATTGGCCAGGTGAAAGGTCACCATAGTGTAGGCATTCGGCTCACGAATGATTCGGCCATTGTACTGACGAATGGCTTGGTTCAGCTTTTTGTCAAAATCGGACGCTGTCTTTTCGAATCGAACAATTTTAACCAATAGAATAGTCCGATAACCAGGGTCTAAACCACCGCCATCTCTTGTGGCCAAATCATTGATATCCGAACCTTGTCCCATAAATAATTGATATTCATCGTCAGATACCTCTATGATGTTGCATGCAGTGTTGCCGTGGGATTGAAGATGTACCTGATTGCAAGCTTCTTTGTCTGGACCCTCCATCAGACAAAAGATGGTTTTGGCCTTTTCATTGACCCAGTATTTCAACTGTTTTACGTCAAAGCGATCCTGAACAGCCAGGTCTTCCATATGTGCCTTGACCACATCCTCAGCAGTAAACTGATCAGAATCTACCGTATGAATATCCATGAATAAGGGCATGTTGAGTCTCTTTAGGTTCTGGTGTTAGCAATTGATGCTTATTTAAAATACGAAGAAAAACTGAGATTTAAGAAATTTAAACCTGCCTATTGCACAATTGTCTATACATGAATCTGCAAGCAGCCTATCTGATAAAAAATCATCAATTCTCTTAATCGGTCTGCGAATATTGGTTCATTTCGTGACTTGTTTGTATGGCATTATTCGTCCCACTTGAGGTGGTTGCGCCAATTGTGCTGCTCCTTGAATCCCAGTACTTCTCTGATCTTTCGATTAGAAAACAGGGCTTCATGTTCTTCTAATTCACGAGACAGAGGTACACCAGGGAAGAACCTTTCGATCAATTCTTTGTTGGGCAGGACGGCACCATTGTGGTCATTGCCAGCATTGAAAACCTCATAGCCCAGACCATCCTTCTGGATACACAAATCCACAATCTGTCCCAGGTCTCGCGCATCGATATAGCAGAAGGCATTTCTACGACGAACCTCCGGGTGCTTGAAATAATGGGGAAACAGCTCTTCGTATTCGTGCGGCTCGATCACATTGCCGATGCGCAAAGCATAGATATCAATGCCTGATCGACGCTGGAAGCTGCGAGCTGTTTTTTCATTCACCACCTTGGACAGTCCGTAGCTGTCCATGGGGTCTACATCATAGTCTTCCTCCAATGGCAGGACATGAGGATCCGTCTGTCCATCCGAAAAGCACAAGCCATAGGTGGTTTCCGACGAAGCAATGATGACTTTCTTGATTCCGAGTTTGACAGCAGCTTCTATTACATTGTACGTGCCGATGGTATTGACTCGGAAGGTTTCATTGTCAGGGTTGATAAGGATTCGAGGGACTGCAGCGAAGTGTACGACAGCATCAAAAGGAGGCGTGCCCTTGCCACCTTCCAATTCGTCCAGTCCTGCATAGGAGCTCATCGCATTGAACATCTGTCCCGAATCAGTAATGTCAGCGATCAAATTGTCTACTCCAGGATGATCCAGCGGTTTCAGATCCACATTCATTACCCTGTATCCCTGATCTAACAAATAGGGGACCACATGCTTACCTGCTTTGCCCGCCCCACCAGTAAAAAATATTCTCTTCTTGCTCATGTCTGTATTCGTCTTGGGTCAAAGATATAAAGCCTGCTATTAGTCGGCCAATAACCTGAGTCTTTCGTAATGGTTTTCGAACTAGAAAGATCCTTAAAGACTTCAATCCACTTGCAAGCTCATTGATAGGTAATCAACCCAACGTCTCAATTGATAGACCAAATACCGTCTAAAGGAAATAGAAGACAACAGCCCAATTCCTAATAAGTCGAACAATACATCTACCAGATCGAAGGTTCGAGATTGAAAGGCGAGTTGGCTACATTCCTCGATAGCCGCAAAAGCAAATACCAGTAGTGAACCCAGGTGAAAGGTGCGATACTTGAGATTTGTTTTTCTGAACTTCAAGGCTGTATTCATCAATAGCGCGAGAATCCCAAACAGCAGAAAGTGCCCAATCTTATCTCCAAAAGGAACGCTGTGCCCGATGTCCATGATGAAGTTCTTATGATTGGTATCCGCCGACCAGACCATCCAGAGAATGAAAAGGAAGAAGGCTAAAGGAGGGAAGTAAGATGTGATTTTTGATTTCATGTTTTTATAACTTTTGGTTATTAGCCATTGGCTTGTGGGATGCCAATGGCCAAAAGCAAATGGTTTGGATTAACTATTCAGATTTTTGGTTGATTTGGTACCAATCAATATTTCTGGTAAAGTACATAGTCAAGGCCAGTATGGCTGTAAGACCGATGCTGCCCATCAATAAGGCGTAATCTGCCATCTGAAGAGTAACGAATAAGAAGCCGTAAAGACCTATCAAGATAGCACTGAGTAAAGCAGATAGTTTAGACGATCGAAATACACTGAACGAGTACAAGAAGATCATAGCGATGACGGCTATAGAAGAAATCAGGTAAGCCAGGTTGAAATTGGAGTGCTCCGAAATGGATATCAGTAGGATATAGAACAAACAGAGTGAGAGTCCTACAAGCGTATATTGAAAAGGGTGAATTTTACGTCCATTGATGATCTCTACCAGGAAGAAAACCAAGAAAGATAGCGCAATCGTCATAATGGCGTATTTGGCTGATCTTGTAGCTTTTTGATAGTCATCCAGAGGAAGCATCAGGTCTACTCCGAATAGAGCAGTGGCCAATTGGTTTTTGGCTCTGTTGCCCATCCAGCTTTGAGGGAAGTTTCTGTTGAGTTGTAGGATTTTCCAGTTGGCCTCAAAGCCCTTATCGCCTACGGTTCTTTCGTCTGGTAAGAAATCCCCATTGAAGCTAGGAGAAGGCCAGGGAGAAGTAAGGGCCACGTTGGTAGTGCTGCCGAGCGGCACGAAAGACATATTTTGACTTCCCTGAAGTTTGAGGTCGAATTTAAAATCTACTATAGCACTATCAATGAAACTAATCTCCGGTAGTTCTATGGTCACACCGGTTGAGATGAGCTCGGGTATTCGAGTACCTGGTGTAGCCTTTAACTTTTGTTCGTTCCAGGAGAGGTTGATTTCATCTTCGATTCCTCTGAGATCAGAGATGCCAATGGTCAGAAACGCCTGATCCAAGTGGATTTGCTTCAAGTCCTTTCGGTCGAATTTCGCATGGGTGATGAAGTCTCCATTGAGTACGAGCTGAGATTTGTACACTACGATTTCATAAATCCCTCTTTTTAGCTTTTCAGGGTCAACTGAACCATTGATATTTAGCGATTCAGGAAGAATATGTAGGTATTCCTCCCATACCTCAATTTCCTCTTTGTTTTCTCGCTCGTAGGAGAGAGGAATAGTCAAGATCGGACCGTTAATCAATTGCTCGTTGGCCCACTTGGAGCTCACCTCTTCAGTCGCCATACGGTTCATTTGTTCACGTTCGTCTATGATGGATTGAATCATCGTGGTTGGAATCAGCAGTATCAAGATTAGAATGCCAACGATGGATAGTTTTAGCATAATAGAGTGCTTGATCCAACTGGCAATGGTTTCGAATAAGGATTTTTGTGTGTTCATAACTATTGGTTTAAAAGCACTTTGAAATACAAAGTGATTGAGTAAATTTTTTTAGTTCTTCAAAAGTTGTTCTATAGCCTTGATGTGCTTGACAAAGGCGTCTTTTCCAAGTGGGGTAGCGGCATATTGGGTATGGGGTTTATTGTTTAAAAATTCTTTGTGTACAGAGATATAGTCTTTGGTGCTGAGGGACTTGATGTGAGAGGCCAAGTTTCCGTCAGTTACGCCTAGTAGATCTTTCAGACTATTGAAGTCCATGGCATCATTGACCACCAGTGCGGACATGATTCCGAGACGGACCTTGTTTTCGAAAGCCTTATTGAGATCTTGTAGGATGTCTTTCACGCTTCGTACTTTTTATACATGACGATACCATAGACTATATGCAATACACCAAAACCCAGTGCCCATAGAATCAGTCCAAAGCCAATGTATTGACAGCCAATCAAGCCCAAGGCTATCTGCATGATACCCAAACTTCTGATCTCTGAAAGGGTATATTTACTGGCATTGACCAGACCCAAACCATAGAAGATCAAGGTGAATGGCGCTACAAAACCGATAAAGCCCTTGGACAAAACAATCAGGCAAACCAGGCCGCCTGTTGCCAAAGGGATCATTAGGTTAATCACTAAACGTTTGGCTTGATTGTCCCAAAGTTTGAGGTTGGCTTTTTTCGCTTTCTTTTGAGTGAAGTATAAACCACCGATCAACGAAAGGGCTAGTACGCCGCAAGCAATTCCAATTAATAGGATCAGGTTTACCTGAGTCATCTCTGCCCTACGATAGCTCAGGTAATCTTGCCCAGTATACACGGTCTGATAGGCCAGGTAAGCACCGATCAAGGCGACTACTCCAGCTGCCACGCCAGACATTCCACTCAAGGATATAAAACGAGAGGATCGATCCATGATCGATTTGATGTCTTGTAAGTCTTCGAGGTATTTTTGCTTCTCCATAAAAAGTACTTTGAAACTCAAAGTAGTGGAAATAATTTGAAAAAACCTAGAGGAATGGGGGAGTTAGTTTGTTAAAGTATCTAAAAAAGTACACTTTAGAATAGTATGATAGATGGTCTATGAACCTTAGAAAAATGATAAAAGTGTTGCTTTTTAATTCTTAGAGCAACTACTTTTGTGTCTCATTTCAAACACAAGAAATTATGTTGGTGCAGAATAGATTACATATCGAAATAAATCCCGGGCTGAAATAGTCAGCAGCTGATTGTATATTCTGCCCGGTCCATTTAGGTCGGGTTTTTTTTATGTCCTGTATTTTGGGACAACCCTAGACACAAATCACAATTATATTTTAATCAAAGATCACTCTATTGATTTAGAGGGGTTGTCCATGCCATTATAGTATTTGCTGATTGGCATGGTGCTAATTATTGTAATAATGGGCAATCATAAATTAAGAGGAAAAGACCTCAAAGCCATTGCTTACTACACAAGTAAAGAAAAAAGCATGGCTCTGGATATTACATCCAAACATTTAAAACACTCTTCGAAAGAAGAAAAACTTCAGATTTTGTCCGTGGTTAAGAATGAACCCGAGCAATTTCTGAATGATTTCGTGTGGAGCAAGCTTGCAGAATACTTTTTGGATCAAGATCATGAAGAAATCAAACAAGAGATTCAATTAAAGGAAGAAGCTGAGCCATTTCGAGTTTTTGGAAGGCAACACATAATGAGCAATGCATGCCAGCAGATGGAATGGGCCATGCGTCTACCTATAGCAGTATATGGTGCACTTATGCCAGATGCTCATATCGGCTATGGACTGCCGATAGGAGGTGTTCTGGCTACCCAGAATGCTGTCATACCTTATGGTGTAGGTGTCGATATTGGCTGTCGGATGAGTTTAAGCCTATTTGATGTGAACCCGAAATATTTGACGAGGAACAGTTATCAATTCAAGCTGGCTCTCAAGGAAAGAACCAATTTTGGATCAGGAGGTAGTTTGAACATCATTTAAGAGCACGAGGTTTTGGACAGTCCTGTTTTCTCAGAGACTCCATTACTCAAGCAACTCCATGGCAAAGCGGTTCAACAGCTCGGTACGTCTGGCTCAGGTAATCACTTTGTCGAGTTCGGTTCAGTTAGACTTTACGAGGGTAATGAATTAGGATATCCTGGTGGTGAATACTTAGGTCTATTGTCTCATTCGGGTTCTCGAGGATTGGGTGCTACAGTGGCGAGGCACTACACTGATTTGGCTCAAAAGGATTGTTTGTTGCCTAAGCATGTTCAGCATTTGGCATGGTTAGACATGAACTCTGATGCAGGTCGGGAGTATTGGTTGTCGATGAATCTGGCTGGTGATTATGCCAAAGCTTGTCATGATCAGATTCATTATCATTTGAGTCACTATCTAGGTTTGGATTCCATACTGACAGTGGAAAATCACCACAACTTCGCCTGGCGGGAAAAAGGACCAAATGGAGAAGAAGTGATTGTTCATCGTAAAGGTGCTACACCAGCAGCGAAGGGAGAGTTGGGGATCATTCCGGGATCAATGGCGACTAATGGGTATATCGTTCGTGGAAAGGGAGAAGCTTCCAGTCTCAACAGTGCCTCACATGGAGCAGGACGCAAAATGTCTAGATCTAAAGTGAAGAATTGCTATACGAAAAGCGCATTAAACAAATACTTGAGTCAAGAGAGGGTAACCTTGATTGGTGGGGGTGTAGATGAAGCACCTATCGCTTATAAGAATATAGATGAAGTCATGGCCAGTCAAAAAGAGCTGGTAGATATCATTGGTGAATTCAAGCCTATGATGGTTAGAATGGATAAAGGATAATGAAATGAAGTACATCGATAAACGAATCATACAAATAACTTCCGGTCGAGGACCTGCAGAATGCTGTTGGGTGGTGGCTCAGGTGCTGAAATACCTGATGGATGAAGCAAAAACCACGAGTATTAAAACAACAGTTTTGGATCGAGTCAAGGGAGATGAAAATGGAACCCTACGATCTGCAAGTCTACAATTGGTGGGTAATAATCTGGATCAATTTTTAAGCCAGTGGATTGGTACTATTCAATGGATTGGACAAAGTCATTACAGAAGACATCATAAGCGTAAGAATTGGTTTATAGGCATCAAATTGATGAATGTTAATGGCTCTTTAGTTTTTGATGAGCGTGAGGTAAGGTTTGATTTTACTCGCTCCAGTGGACCTGGTGGTCAACATGTGAACAAAGTAAGTACGGCTGTTAGAGCTATACATCGGCCTACAAGTTTGATGGTCTTTGAATCAAATCATAGATCACAAATCCAAAACAAGAAAGAGGCTTTGAGACGACTAGCTCTTTTGTTAGAAAAGAAAAACATGGATCAGTTCAAAGAACAGATCAGGGAAAGTTGGGAAAATCATGATGCACTGGATAGGGGAAATCCTATCAGGGTCTTTAAGGGAAGTGATTTTAAATCCAATTATGAAAGTAAGAAATACAAAAGCCAAAGGAAATCTGATAAGCAGGTTTCCATCAGGCGATTAGAATACTAAAATTAAGATTATGTCAATCACATTAGCAGATCAGTACTATTTAAAGGCACTGGATGACTATGATTATAACTTCACAGAAGTGTTGGAAAACCTGAATTATGCCTTGAGCTATGATGCAGAGCATGCAGGTGCCAACTATCTGATGGGTAGGGTTTATATGGAGCAGTTTCAGAAGTTTGATATCGCAGAGAGCTATTTTCAGTTGGCAATGGCTGCTGACCCTGAAAATATTCAGACTTGCGAAAGTTTGGCCTGGCTTATGATCCGAACGAAGCGTTTTGATGATGCTCTTCGCCTGATAGCTTATGCTGTTGGGCTTAAGGGAGTGATATTTCCAGAGTGGTTACGATTGAAAGCCTTGATCTTTGAATTGAGAAAGGACTATCAATTGGCCAAAACGCTCTTACACGAAGCTATATCAGAAAGCTATGATTCGAACTATATCGAGTTTTTGGAGGGGGAACTGGAGCGGATAGAGAAAAAGGAGCGATTATTAAGCCACGTGCAATATCACATGGCTTAATAGCTTTCAAATGCTTGGAGAGAGGGTTGCCTTTCTCAAGAGGAAAGACTCCAATAATATACCTGTTAGAGTTTAAATTAAAACTCAATTTTGTAGCTCAGGTTAGGGATTAGGGTTGCAGTGTATTGGCTTTCTACTCTTTGGGTTGCCTGGTTGAAAATATCGGCTGAAAATTCTTCAGTCTGAGTGGCATTGATTACCTGGAGGGACCAAACCGAGGAATAACGTGCTTTGTTTTTTCGATAAGAAAGCGTGAATGAAACAATCGGAAGATCTTTTTGCTTTTGACTGAAAGATAACTCACCATCACGCTCTCCATATATTACATCCTGAGCAATTAGAGAACTTTCTTCGTCTATGGATTCCTTTCTATTGCCTCCTAGATAGTTGATTCGGATACTGGTGCCAAGAGTGTTATTGCTGTTTTTGCCCATTTGCCATTCCTTGCCCAAGACGATGTTGCCTACATAGTTTTTGTTGAACCTGGTGTTGCGTTCGATACCATCTGCTGCGGTGTATTTGGAGTCAAAAAGGGATGCGCTGATTAGATAATAAAATCCATTGTGTAGATAGCGCTCGAGACTCAAATCAATGCCCATGTTACGGCCATTTCCATCGTTGACCAGCGTTTCATTGAAAAATAGATTGTTGCTGATATTGAGGGTAGATATATAGCTGTCCGGCGCAACAGGCACTTGGGTCAGATATTGGTAGTAAGGTTCGATAGTCAGGTGAAGATGTTCACTGATTTGCGTCGAAAAAGAGAATACCAGATGGTGAGATTTCATTAGGTCTAAGTCTTGGTTGGGCATTGAGCCTTCGTCATTTTTGATGAAATACAAGCTGAGTGGTTCTATTTTGCTATGAAGTCCATAGGCCAGAGAAAGGCTAGATTTGACACTGAGGTCATATTGTATGGATAACCTGGGCTCCAGGCTGAAGTTTTCGTTCAATTCAAAATATTGTAAATGCAAGCCTGCATTGATTTTAAATCCATTGGATAACTGGAATTGCGACTGACTAAATAGCTGATAGTGCATGGCATGCCCCTGATCTTTGATTATGGTTTCGGGCCCCAGGTCTACGCTGGGAGCATCGTCTACTTGCAGGTCATGTCTCAAATGATTGATATAAAAACCGCTTCGGTGCATGTGTCTTTCACTGATATAGGAGGTGACTATCGACTGAAGGGTGATCTTGTACTCATTCTTCTGGGCATAGGATTGCGGATTGCTGATCAGCTGATCATCGACATATTGTTCCTCGAATGATAGTCCATTGCCCGAAATGGCCAGGGCACTTTCCAACTTAGTTTTTGATCCCAGATTGATTTTATGATTGAGGCCAGATGCGAATAGATGCATGTGGGTTTGAGAGTTTTCTCTGTCCGCCTTGGAAATCCATTCGGTAGAATCCTGAGCTTCCATATCGATGGCATCATAGGCTGCCATTCCCCAAAGTGAAAACTGACCAGCCTTTTGGGTAGGCATTTTTAGCTTGTAAAGAAGGTCTTGATATTTCAAAATCCCGGCATCACTGGGGAGGAAGGGAGCAATTAAGCCCAAAGAGGAGTAGCGGTAATTGATCAAATAGCTGGATCCTTTGGCTTTATTCATTGGGCCTTCTGTAGCAAATTCTACTCCCAATACCCCGGCTTGAATGGTATGTTCGCGGTTAGAAGTATTTCCGGACCTAAGGTTAATGTCGAAAACCCCTGAGCTGGCATTGCCATATTCTGCAGGAAAAGCGCCGGTGTAAAAATCGCTGTTGCCCATCACTTGACTACTAAGCACGGTCAATGCGCCAGCACCTGCCAGGGTGAGATTCGCAAAGTGATTGGGACTCGGAGTTTCTACCCCTTCTACGCGCCAAAGCAGGCCTCCAGGACTATTGCCGCGTATAGAGATGCCATTGCTACTGATAGAGGGAGAGGCCACACCCGCAAATGCCGATACTAATCGAGCAGGGTCGTTGAGCCCGCCTGCGTATCGCTGGGTCTCATCCACCGTAAATTGCCTGCTACTGATCAGGGACATTTCATTGATGGCCTTTTCTTTGGCCGCCTGGTAGGTCACCGTGACCTCTTCCAAAGAAGTGATAGCTGGCGTCAGTGCTATTTCGAGCTCAAGTGATTTGGCTGAACTTACCAGTATTTCATTGACCTGATAGGACTCATAGCCTATCATTCTGATTTCTAAACTTTGCCTGCCTACGGGTACATTTTCTAATCGGAAGCTTCCATCTATGGTAGATATTGTACCCAACAATGGATCAGAACCTATAAGCATTATCGTAGCGCCAAAGAGTGCTTCTTCTGTACTGTGATCTATGATTTTGCCCTGGATGCTTTGACTCAGTGTCTGAGACTGAAGTGGATTGAGTAAGCTAAAAACGAGTAGCGTAGAGATGATTAGAGTTTTCATGGTTTTCCTTTGATTTTGTGTTTATGATGGATCAAAGGGAAACAATAGACAGACCTAAATCGACCAGATTTATAATCTCAGACCTCTAAATGGGCTTTAAAGTGACTTTTTTCGCTTGGAGTTAGGATGCTTTCTTCATTTGAGCGCTCATATATTGAGAAGGTGTCACGCCTTTCTGCTTTCTGAATACCGCATTGAAAGTTGATTTGGAATTGAAGCCTGAATCCAGCGCCAGCGCCAGAAAACTAAAATGACTGTCTTTGTGCGCTCGCTGGATGAATTCCTCGACACGATATTTGTTGACAAAGTCATTGAAATTTTGTTGCTCGAATTGATTGATGATTTGGGAGAGGTGATGCGATGATAGGTCTAGTTGCTCGGCGAGATCGCTTAAGGTAAGGGTAGGGGCCAGATAGGGCTTTTCCTCCTTCATGAGTGTGATTAGTTGTTCATGTTTATCTCCTGCTAGTTCCTCCTTCAGATTGGATTTTTGGTATGCATTATTAGACATTGATTTTAAATCAATCACCTCATGATCAGTAAAGATATGTTGATGTCGTATACCGTAATATCCCAACATGAGTATCGCGCCTACTAGCATTGCATAGAATATCAAATCTGGGTAAAATGGAAAAGGCACCTCAATCACTTCCTTAGCGATTAATACCAATGTGACTGTAATAAATAATAAAGCAATACCCCAAATGAAGCTTTTGAGCCAATTCAGATCGAGGTTTTCAGAATTAGAAAAGTTGTCAGCGATGAGTTGCTCATGTTTATTCAATTTGCGATATGATAAGATCGAATATGATAAGCCAGAAAGGATAAAAGCAAATACCATGAGCTGTGAGAAAAGTCCAAAGTCATTGACAAGGCCCTGATCCACCAATCGCTTTTCCTCTTCAGTATAAGTAAAAAAGAAGGGAACCATATAGCCATATGACAAGGCTATCGGTAAAAAGTGCAAGTAATCAAGGAACTTGAATTGAGAATAATCCTGAATAGAATATTGGATATACAGGTAAAGCATGGGCCCATAGAAAAACGGGAATGGCACAGTGATACCTATTAAATGGGGGTACAACTCCCAATAGCCCAATATATTAATGTAAGTGCTGGTCAAATGTAGAGCAATCGCCAACATCCAGATCGCTAGTATATGATCAGGAATGGACTTATTTTTCTTATTGATAAGAAGAATAAAAAAGAAAAGGCAAGCAAATATGCCGATACTAAAAATGAAGTCCATGTGGAAAGACGATTACTAATTCCTGAAAAATAGAAAAAATCGAATTGACATCTTAGCCTACAGTTAAATTAAATGTGGAACTGAACAGGCAAATAGAGTCATCTAGAAGCAATTCATAGTTTCACCCTCAGTACCCCTTTGATAAAGAAAGGAGTGCCTGGAGTATAGTGGATTTCTTCTACACTAGTTGGCTCGTCGAATAATCGGGATTCGGTGGCAAACTGGGTTTCTTTCCATTTGGTGTTTAGGAGGTTTTGGACGTTGATGCCGAGATCGAAGTATTGGAATTGATAGCCAAGATTCGCATCTACGATGGTATAACCTTCTGCCACGATGGTGTTGTCCTCATTGGCGGGTCGATGGTTGAGGTAGCGATACTGGATGCTACCGAGCCAATCACTGCGTCCAGAAATACTCAAAGTACCGACAGCCGTCCAATCTGGCGCCAGGGGAATGTAATCTTCGCCTGATGGCATGGAAAAAGCGCGTGCATAAGCATAGTTCACATCCTGGCTATAGTAGAGCCAATCTAGCAGCTGCCATCTCAATCCCAGGTCTACACCCATGCGGCGGGTTTGGCCACTAGGATCTACCACACCTGCGTCGCCTACATAGACGAACTCCTGTTCCAGATACAAGGCCCACAAGGCGGCATTCACCAGCAGTCTTGGGTGTGAACTTCCCAAGGTGGTCAGTATGGATGTGCTTTGAGCCCATAAGTTCTGTTAGTGTCTCTATGTGCGATAACAGCATTACTTATAATAAGCAGAGTGCTAGAAGAAACAATACATAAAAATCGATAATCAAAAGATTTTTATGAACGTTATCTTGTGTGGCTAAATTGAATCTAAACCTTATCTTCGCATTATTAAAATTATTATTTAATCATGCTTTTTCATAAACTGACCCTTCCTCTCATTTTTGTTTTACTATTATCTACCAATTCAGAAGTTATCGGACAAAAAATAGAACACAAAAAATGGATGTTTGGTGGTGAGTCAAATATGTTGACCAATATACAAAACACCAGCAGGGGGAGCAGATATCTAGATGTCAAGATAACTCAAATCCAAGTAACACCTACTATAGGTTACTTTTGGTCAGATAATTTTGCTTTTGGTATAGCTCTACCCTTAGAGTATCGGAATGAACAATATGGAAGTAATGAAATGATTGATAAAACCTGGTTTTTCGAAACCTTCCTAAGGTATTATTTTGGTCAGAAAAGATGGAAACCTTTCGCTCAAATAGACGCAGGAATAGGGGCGAAAATCACTGAATACAATAACATAGACGGAGATGATAAGAATTCATACAAAATTTATGGTGGCGATATAGGAATTACGTACTCTTTGAATGAAAATATTTATGTGGATTTGAGTTTCGGATATCACAGGTTGCGCGTAGCACCTGATTCCAGATTTAATGATCCCTATTTTACAGATAATTTAGGTTCAATTTTGGGCTTCAATATTATTCTTTAGCTATTATTGAACTAAAATTCAATTACTTATTATCAAATGATATTTTGGTATGATTCAGTTGATTGAAAATGAATTAAGAATAAGGCACATCACCTAGACGTTCCCTTTAAACTCAGTGCCTGGGTAATTTTCTATTCTGTCTCCTTTTCTTCTCTGGCCGATTTGATGGCTTCCCCCAACTGATATACCGCTAAGGCATAGAGTGGACTATGATTGTAGCGGGTAATCACGTAGAAGTTGTAGGCGGTCAACCAATACTCATGACTTCCATCTTCCATTTCCATCTGTTGTAAAGAAACCAATTCAGTATCATCCATGGGTGCTAGAGTCTCATAGCCTCTCTCAGTATAGTAAGAGGTGGATTTTGATGGCTTTGACGATTGGGGCGAGAGTGATTCTGCTCCTTCCATCTTATTTGCTTTTGCGGCTATTGATTGGCCTTCTTTCCATCGGTGTACTTTGAGATAGTTGGCTACACTGGCGATCCCATCATTGACCTCATTCATAAGATCGGCCCCTGAGTCCTGATCGTAGCTCTTGGCATAGGCCAAATAACTGCTAGGCATGAACTGTCCATAGCCCATAGCACCTGCATAGGAGCCCTTGATGGATAGTGGATCCAATCCTTCCTGCTCACATAACTCCAGGAACTTTCCTAATTCAGCCTTGAAGAAAGAAGCACGTCTGGGATATCCAAAGCCTAGGGTGTAGAGGGCATCCAGTACGCGATAGCTGCCCATACGCTGACCAAAATAGGTTTCCACACCGATAATACCGACTATAGCTTCAATCGATACCCCGGATTCCTGGCTTACCTGATTCAGCACTACTTCGTTTTCATTCCAAAATTTTACTCCAGCGGCTATTCGCTCAGAGGTCATGAAGATGCCACGATAGCGCTCCCAGCTGATGGTCTTCTCTGCTGGTTTAGAAATCTTTTCTATGATTTCGGGAACATATTCCGCCTGACTCATGATGTTTTCAAAGCTGGCCAAGGGCTTCTTCTGCTGATAGGCAATCACTCGTGTGAAATCAGCTACTTCCTCCTGATCAACCTGTGCCATTCCGGACTGAGCTATCAAAAGTGTGAATATAAAAAGTAGGACTGTCGTAATTTTTTTCAAAATCCAATGCAGGTGTTTCATCCGGCGAAAATAGTAAGAACTATAAGAATTAGCTTGATGAGCGGCTAAGAGCTATTCATTTGTGTTGCATATAGATGGTTCCGCACAAAATCATAGATTTGTAACTTGTTTAATCCTAAACGAACGCAATGATTGATCCATCTAATCAAAAAAGTAAACCCGTAGTAGTATTTCTTATCATCATTTTGGTCCTGGCAGTTTTGGTTGGTGCCTGGTATGGTTTCATGTATAAGCCGGAACAGGAAGCCAAGGAAAAAGCGCGATTAGAGCAAGTCGCTCGAAAGAAAGCAGAGGAAGAAAAAAAGAAGAAAGCGGCTCAAAACAAGGCGAAATACGAAAAGTTGATTGCTAGTGCTGATGAGGCGTTCGAAGCAGAGCAGTGGGAGACAGCCCAATCCCTATATACAAAGGCCTCTGCGATATTGTCTAAGGAGACCTACCCAAAGGATCAATTGGCACTGATCAGTGCGAAACTCCAGGAACTGGCAGCACAGGAGGAACGACGAGCTGCAGGCGAGATCGAGTCTGTGACTACACCGACTCAGCGATTCTATGTGATCGTCTCTAGTTGTGTGGACGATGACTTAGCGCTAGATTATGCCAAAAAATTGTCCAAAGAAGGAGAGAATGTAAAACTCGTAGAGCACAACTTTAATGAGTTGCCCTTTTTCGGTGTATCGCTGGCTGACTATGGTACCAGAGATCAAGCAGAAGTGGCTTCCGAATCATTAACTGGTTATGGGGATGAGGTTTGGGTCTTGAAGTATTAATAGTAATAAGTAGGCGATGATAGTTTATTGGGTCATCTTTTAGGTTAAAAAGCAACAAGTTAATTTGAATAGCCTATTGACTAAGAATTGCTTTTTTCTACCTTAACCTCCTTGGTCCAATAGACGCCTTCTGTTAATTGTCCAACTCGTACTTCGTAGGCCTCTCCTCGTTTTTTGAATTGATAACTCTGAGGCGGATACT